>JADJPY010000001.1 GCA_016713005.1 Ramlibacter sp.
CTACGGTGGCCGTGACAGATGGGACCGCAGGCATTTCGATTGGGGCCACGAAGGCGGATTCGCTTACAGTCGACTCCACCAACGGTGCGGTGACCAACTCAGCGGCCATCGTCAACTTCAAGTCGGCTCAGGTGCGGCCCAATGTAACGGTCAACGCGGCAGGCTACGACGTCACCTTGGGCGATGTTGGCAACAAGCTGGGAACGGTGGTGTTGCGGGCGTCAATGTGTCGGTGTACGACAGCGACACCACAGGCACCGTGCTGGGTACAAGCACCGTGACGGGGACCTTGGGCGTGACGTCCAAGGGCCACATTACCCAGAGCGGCGTTCTGACGGTGACGGGCGCAGCCAGCTTCACCATCGATGACACGGCCAGCCAGAACATCAACCTGTCCACCCAAGCCAACGACTTCAAGTCCACTGTGACCTTTGCCAAGACCGGCGCAGGCACCGTAAACAACGTTGGCCTGCGCAATGCCAACTCCGGCGCGCTGTTTAGCAATATCACACTGCCGGCCACGTACAACGACTTGACCGTCATCTTTGACAAAGCGGCCATGGTTCTGCCGGCGCTGACGGTGGGTGGAACACTGACGGCCATCGCTGGTGGTGGTGCCATCACCCAGTCCGGCGCGTTGGACATTACCGGGGCTTCGAGCTTTACGGCGTACGACGCTGGCGGTCCGACCCGTTATGCCATTACGTTGGACGACAACGGCAACAAGTTTGTGGGGAGCCATTTCCGCCAAGGGTGGTGCATTCACGCTGGACAACGGCACCTACGCCACCAAGTTCGGCACGATCGACGTGTCCAGCGTCACGCTGGAGGGCACGGGCGACCTGACGCTGACGAGCAGCATTTCCACCACGGGTGCGCAGACCTATGGCGGCAACGTCATCCTGACCAACGACATCACGCTTGCCGGCAATGGCATCAGCGTGTCGGGCACGATGAAGAGTGATGGCACCAACCGTGCGCTGATCATCAATGACGCGGGCGCTACGAAGATTACCGGTTCCCTGGGTACCACCACGGCTGGCGAGCGCCTGGCCAGCGTGGACATCACCAGCGCCGGCGGCACGCAGTTGGGCGGCAATGTCTACACCACGGGCAGCCAGACCTACAACAGCGCCGTGACCCTGACGGCCGGCTCCAACCTGGGCAACACGGTGGACGGCAGCCTGATCTGGTTCAAGGGGGCCGTGGACAGCGAAGCCGCCGAGAACAACAACCTGAACATCCAGTACGAAGGCAGCGTGCGCTTTGACGGCCAGGTTGGCAAGACCCAGAAGCTGGGTGTGCTCACCGTCAACAACATTGGCACCTACGGCACGATCTTCCTGAACACAGACACCATCGGTTCGGTGGGCGGCCAAACCCTGGCGGACGACGTCATCCTGGAACAGAACATCACGCTGTCCAACGACACCAGCGGCAATATCAGCTTCTCTGGCTTGGTGGACAGCAAGACAGGGACGAACAAGAGTCTGACGGTTGAGCAGACCGCTGGCTCGACTGGCAGCATTGTTTTTGCCAAGGCAATTGGCAGCGCGGACAAGTTGAGTTCGTTCTCCACGACCGTGACCGACGCCGCGGCGGCCAACAAGATCGGTGCGTCAGTGACGACGACCGGAGCCCAGACTTACGCTGGAAATACGGTCCTGACCGCCGACGTCACAATGACCGGTACGGGCATCACGATCGGGGTTCTGGACAGCGACGCCACGGCCCGCGACCTGACCATTGCCGACACCGGTACCACTACGCTGGGGGGCAGCATTGGCGGTACCAATGCCCTCGACGTGCTGACGGTGGGTACGGCCAATGCCCTGGCGTTGCCGACCCTGAAGGTCGCCGACCTGTCGGTGACGACCAGCAACGACAACGTCACGCAAACAGGCGCGGCAACCGTCACCGGTGCAACGACGCTGTCCACCGGCACCGGGGACATCACGCTTGACAAGGCAGGCAATTCGTTCACGGGCGCCATCAAGGCCGCAGGCGACGACGTCACATTGGTCAACAGCATTGCAACCAACCTCGGCGCGAGCACGGTTGGCGGCGCCTTCAGCCTGACCAGCACGGGCGGCAACGTGACCGACAGCGGCACGGTGTCGGTGACGGGCACCACCACGATCGACGCGGCGGGCAAGACGATCACCCTTGACGATGGGTCCAACAGCTTCACGGGCGCGATGGCGCTCAAGGGCACGGACGTGACGGTGGTGAACACCACGGCGACCAACCTTGGCGCCAGCACGGTGACGGGGAACTTCAGCCTGACCAGCACGGGCGGCAACGTGACCGACAGCGGCACGGTGTCGGTGACGGGCACCACCACGATCGACGCGGCGGGCAAGACGATCACCCTGGACGATGGGTCCAACAGCTTCACGGGCGCGATGGCGCTCAAGGGCACGGACGTGACGGTGGTGAACACCACGGCGACCAACCTTGGCGCCAGCACGGTGACGGGGAACTTCAGCCTGACCAGCACCGGGGGCAACGTGACCGACAGCGGCACGGTGTCGGTGACGGCACCACCACGATCGACGCGGCGGGCAAGACGATCACCCTGTACGATGGGTCCAACAGCTTCACCGGCGCGATGGCGCTCAAGGGCACGGACGTGACGGTGGTGAACACCACGGCGACCAACCTTGGCGCCAGCACGGTGACGGGGAACTTCAGCCTGACCAGCACGGGCGGCAACGTGACCGACAGCGGCACGGTGTCGGTGACGGGCACCACCACGATCGACGCGGCGGGCAAGACGATCACCCTTGACGATGGGTCCAACAGCTTCACGGGCGCGATGGCGCTCAAGGGCACGGACGTGACGGTGGTGAACACCACGGCGACCAACCTTGGCGCCAGCACGGTGACGGGGGAACTTCAGCCTGACCAGCACGGGCGGCAACGTGACCGACAGCGGCACGGTGTCGGTGACGGCACCACCACGATCGACGCGGCGGGCAAGACGATCACCCTGGACGATGGGTCCAACAGCTTCACCGGCGCGATGGCGCTCAAGGGCACGGACGTGACGGTGGTGAACACCACGGCGACCAACCTTGGCGCCAGCACGGTGACGGGGAACTTCAGCCTGACCAGCACCGGGGGCAACGTGACCGACAGCGGCACGGTGTCGGTGACGGGCACCACCACGATCGACGCGGCGGGCAAGACGATCACCCTGGACGATGGGTCCAACAGCTTCACGGGCGCGATGGCGCTCAAGGGCACGGACGTGACGGTGGTGAACACCACGGCGACCAACCTTGGCGCCAGCACGGTGACGGGGAACTTCAGCCTGACCAGCACCGGCGGCAACGTGACCGACAGCGGCACGGTGTCGGTGACGGGCACCACCACGATCGACGCGGCGGGCAAGACGATCACCCTGGACGATGGGTCCAACAGCTTCACGGGCGCGATGGCGCTCAAGGGCACGGACGTGACGGTGGTGAACACCACGGCGACCAACCTTGGCGCCAGCACGGTGACGGGGAACTTCAGCCTGACCAGCACCGGGGGCAACGTGACCGACAGCGGCACGGTGTCGGTGACGGGCACCACCACGATCAACGCGGCGGGCAAGAACATCACCCTGGACGAAGCGGCCAGCACCTACACCGGCGCGATGGCGCTCAAGGCGGTGGACGCGGCGGTGACCAACAACACGGACACCAACATTGGTGCCAGCACCATCACGGGCAACCTGACGCTCAACAGCGCCAACGGCAACGTGACCGACAGCGGCACGGTGTCTGTGACGGGCACCACCACGATCAACGCGGCGGGCAAGAACATCACCCTGGACGAAGCGGCCAGCACCTACACCGGCGCGATGGCGCTCAAGGCGGTGGACGCATCTGTCTTCAACAATACGGCGACCAAGCTCGGGGCGAGCACCATCACTGGCAACTTGACGCTCAACAGCAATGGTGATGTGACCCAGACCGCAGGCATCAGCGTGTCGGGCAGCACCACCATCACGGCGGGCGCCAACGATGTCACACTGGATACGGCGACGAACGATTTCGTGGGCAGCATCAACATTGTCTCGGCTGACGCAGTCACGCTGGACGATGCCAACACTTTGCCGCTGGGCACGATCACGGCTACAAGCCTGGCTTTTGGTACGGCCAACACGGCCTATTCACTCAACGGCAACATTACGCTGACCAACAACCCGCTGACTTTCGATGCAGCGGTCACCATGCTGGGCAACTCCGTACTGGCAACGGGCAGTGGCAATGTCAGCTTCCAGAAAACGGTGGATGGCGGATTCGCCCTTACGGTCAACAGCTCGGGCACGACAGACTTTGACATGGCCATCGGCGGCGGCACGGCGCTGAGTGCGTTGACTGTGGATGCCAATGGCACCGCCAACTTCGACGGCACCATCAAGACGACGGGCAACATCACGGTGGACGGCACCACCATCAATCTCGGTGGCGACGTGACCACCACCGCCGGCGGCAAGGTGGTCTTTACCAGCCCGATCACCCTGGGAGCAGGCGTGACGCGCACCATTGATACCAGTGCCCAGGCGGGCGCGGATGTGACGGTGAACGGCGTCACCGGCGCAGCCGATGCAACCCTGAACATCAACTCTGCCGGCCTGACAACACTGTTTGGCACGTTCGACAACGCATACGTGAAGACGGACTCCGCTGGTACGGCCAAGATCAATGGCACGGCTGGTGCGGCCACGTTTGATATTGGTGAGAACCTGGCGCTGTGCGGCACGCTCGGTGGTGGCGGCTACATCTTCGGCGGCAACGTTGAGCTGTGCGGCGACACCACCTTCAACAGCAACAATGTCGCGTTTGGCGGCAAGGTCGACAGCGATGTGCTGGGCCCGTGGTCTCTGGAACTGAACGTTTCCACACTGACCAGCTTTGGTGGCAACGTCGGCACGATCAAGGCACTGAGCACGCTCACGACCGACGCAGCGGGCTCCACCACGCTGACGGGCAGCGTCAATACCATCGTCTCCGGCTCAGGCGGCATTACCTTCGGTGACGACGTTACCGCCGGGGCAGCCAGCCTGACGCTGAGTTCCGGCACCGGCAACATCACGGCAAACGACGCGGGCAACAACTTTGCCTCGCTCAACCTGTCGGGTGGCGCGGTGATCGTGCGCGACGTGGACGCGCTGACGGTCTCGTCGTTGACCAGCGGCGCAAACAAGACGGTGACCCTGGTGGCGGGCACGACGCTGACGCTGCCGGCCAGTGCGATCAATACGGGCACGGCGGACCTGGAGCTGCGTTCGCAGAACGGAACGCTGACGACCGCTGCCGATCTGACTGGCAATAACATCATCCTGCAAGGTCAAACTGGCCTGTCCCTTGGGCACATCGTTACTTCGACCACCAACACCACGCTTCAGGCAGCGGGTGGCGCCATCAACCAGACCGGTGGCAAGCTTGCGGTGACTGGCACGCTGACCAGTACCAGCGACACCGGGACCACCTTGAACAGCCTGACGAACAGTGTTGGCACGTTTACAGGCACGAACACCACGTCCGGCAACGTTGAACTGACTGTTTCCAACGCGTTGCTAAACGTCACCGCGATCACCAATACAGGCGATAACGTGACGTTGGTGGCAGACGACCTCAACATCACCGGCGCGATTTCTGCGGCCGGAAGCTTGGTGACACTGGCGCCTTTTACCAACAATCGGGCAGTGAATATTGCGGGTGGCGCTGGTGGATTGAACTTGACTGCTGCCGAGGTGAACCTGGTTTCGGCAGCCGATCTGGCAATTGGCGGTACCGCGGCTTCGTCGGTGACGGTCAACGGCGCCATGAGTGTGACGGGTGCGCCGAACGTGACGCTGACCAGTGGCAACAGTTCACAGATCGCACTCAATGGCAACCTGACAGTGACAAATCAGTTGACGCTGAATTCTGCAGGCGCCATCAATCAGACCACAGGCACCAAAGTCACAGCGACATCGCTTGACGCCAATGCCAACAACGGCATCACGATGAACAGCACGGCAGGCAATGCCGTGGCGACAGTCGATCTTTACAACCAGAGCGCCGGCAATATCTCCTATCGGAGTGCGGTCGCAGGTGGCTCCACCATTACCGCAGACAACTCCCAGGCCGTGACGGGATCTGTTTCCCTCACCGAACTGAGTGGCAATTTGACGTTGCCCTCGGTCTTGTCAGCGGGCGGACCCATTACCATAACCGGAGCCAGCACCAAGAACGTCGCTATCACGACGGTCGATGCCACGCAAAATGCCCAAGCGGCAGGCGCAGACATCGTGATCAAGGCGGACGGCCTTAGTATCGGTACTACCGTAGATGCAGGAACCGGTGGTCTGGTGACGATCACTACCGCAACGGTCAGCCGGGCCATTGACCTGGGCGACAAATCGGCAACCAGCCCGAAGCTTGGATTGACGGCTGCTTCGCTCGCCCTGATCAATGCTGGCGGCGGCTTGCAGTTCGGGGACAAGACGCATACGGGAGCCATTGAGGTGTCCGATGCGGTGACGATTTCGAACAATGTCACTCTGCAGAACAAGTCAGGGACCATTGACGTTGGCGCTGTCGGTACGGGGACGGGGCATTTGACGGTCAACGGCAATTTGTCCATTCTTGCCTACGACTCTTCCAATCCCGTGAATACCGGAAAGATCATCAATACAGCGGCCGGGACGCTCACGGTGAATGGCAATCTGTTCATGAATGCCACATCGGGTATTGGCCAGATCAGCCTGTTGCGGCCAATCATCATCGATTCAGTGACAGGCGACCTCACGGCCATCAATACCACGACAGGTGACCTGTACTTGCGTACCAATGAGATTACGCTGGGCGGTGCCGGTGCGGTGATTTCCCAAGCCGCGGGACAGAAAATTCGAATCGATGCTGATTTGTCGGCCAGCCAGGACATCATCATCGCTGACGTGGTGTCAGCCGGTTCGGTTGAATTGAACGCCACAGGGGCGATTATTTCGACGGCGCCCATGGGTAGCCCGGTTACCGCGAGTACGGCCCGGTTCACGGCCAATGAAGGAATTGGTACCTTTGCCAATCCCATTCAGACAGACGTAACCACGGTGACTGCGGACAATGGCGCTACTGCAGGCGATATCTACATCACCAATGTCAACAATCTGACCGTGGGAACCACAGGGGTCTCGAACAAGTTTGCTGGCGGAGTGATTGATTTGCACGCTGGGGGCACCATGACGGTGTCAGGAACGATCTCCAGTAACAACGGCGATGCCACGCTTACGACGGATTCCGGCACTGTGCTGGTTAACGCAAACATTGCGGCTGGAACTGGCGACTTTGTAGGCGATGCAGGTTCGGGTGATTTCAACATTAATGCCAACATCACGGGCTGCAAGTCTGGATATTCGCGCTGACGTTGGCGTGATCGTCCAGAACAACCGTACTTTGACGGCCTCCAGCGGTACGACTTACATCGAAACTGGCGCAGCGGGTACTTTCAATACCAGCGGCATCATCACCAACAACAATACGGGCAAGTCAATCGACATCGTCGCAGACGACTATGTGATGAGTGGTGGCTCTCGCATTCGCGGGGGAGCGGACACGATTGTCAGCTTGCGCCCGGTGACGAACGGCCGTCTCTATCAGATCGGCAACGATTCAGTCAGCGGCCCGGCCAACCTGACGGCTACCGAACTCAATACCATCGTGTTTGAGGACACGGTGAACGCCAATAACAAGGTTGGTACGCTGGTCATTGGCCAGAACGTCAACTTCAATCCGTCGGCCGATGGCGTTTATGCCGGGTATATCGAAGTGGGTGGCGTGGGCATCGGAAGCCAGAACGTTCCGTTGCGAGCAAATGTCGACCTGCGGATGTACGCGACTGGCGACATCGCCGTGATTGGCAAGACGCTGTCAGCGGGCAATGTTTGGGCCGACAGCGCAACTGGGAATATCGTCTTTGATACTTTGGGGGCTACGGGCGGGGCGCTGCAAGCCACCGGTACTGGCACGATGGGCAACGTGACGCTGACGGCGTTCAACGGCGCCCTGGTATCTGCTGCTGGTTCGAGTACACCCGAAGTTATCTCCGGCGGCTTGGCCGATGACATCATCGTGCTGCGCGCGGCCAACGGCATTGGCGCTGTGGGCGCGGGCACCAACCAGACACCCGACAATCCGATTGAGACGCAGTCGTTGTTGCTCGACGCTGAGAACACCACCGCGAATGGCCTGTACCTGCGCAACAAGGGCACCGTGTTCCTCACGCAGAACACGACCACCGGTTCTCGCATCGTCAACGGTGCTGCTGGTGGTGCGATTTACGGCGAGGCCTATGCCAGCGCCAGCGGAAACTACCAGTATGGTGACTTCATCCTGGCGGGCCCGGGCTCGGGTGGCGCCGTCATTCTGGGCACCGGTGCGGCGGACATCACGGTCAAGGCAGCGCGTGACGTGGTGTTTGCACAGGGTGACAAGACGACGGACGTGATTGGCATCGACACTGGCAACGCGGTGGTCACCGTTCGCGCCGGGCGGGACATAGTGGGCAACCTGGCAAACCGCGATACCGGAGTGCTGCCGACGATTAACGGTGGTGGCACGCTGGTGCAAGGTGTCAACGCCAATGGCGACCTGAACAGCATGACGGACATCCGCTCCACCCGTGTTGGGGCGGTTGCGATTGATCTGGAAGCGGCGCGGACCATCGGTGCCCCGCCGGACAACTGCACGGTAACGTGTGCGCCGATCGAGTTTGATCTGACGGCCAACGCAGCTGTCGCATCCAGCGGCTGGCTGCGTGTGGTGACCACAGGTGTTGCGCCGGATGGCGACATTGCCGTACGCGCTGTGGGCGACCTGTACACCTCGCAGTTCTCGACCCTGGGCACGGACAAGACGACCCAGCAAAGCGTGTTTGTGGGTGCGGCGGGCAACCTGACGGTTGACGACACCTCCAACTTCCTGGGAGGGGGGGCGCCGCTGCCCAACATCAATGGTGACGCGCTGGTGCTGCAGTCTGGCGTGGATCTGGTGATCGCCACGACCATGAGCAACCCCACGGGCGGGCTGTCTTTCCAGGCGGGCCGTGATGTGGTGCAGGTGACCAACACCAACAACGGGCACACCGGCTACATCGAGGCCGATGTTTTGGGCGTCAACGCCGGCCGGCACATCATGCTGGACCAGTTTGACAACAAGGCGCACACCATCGCGATGGCCGGTGGCCAGAGCGGTGCATTCGGTGGTACGGGTGATGTGAACTTCCGTAACGCCTACGAGGGCGACTGGTTCATCGGGAACGCACCTGGATATTGCGGCTTTGACTGGACAACGGGCGTCAAGGCCACCAACGGCACGATCACGCTGAACTCGGTGTACGGCACGGCCCACACGGTGAGCCAGTTGTATGCCGACGTCGGCGCGGCCAAGACTTTCGGCGCCTGGACAGACGATACGTTGCCGGGCATCGCGCGATTTGCCGTTGTCAGCACCAACGGCGGCTTGCAGGTGCTGGGCGCCAAGGCCAGCTACGACCTGAGCCTGTCGAGCGACAAGTTCATCCCGACCACAGCAGAAGTTGCGATCCCCTACAGCTACACGCTGGGTACGGCTCCTGCGGGCAATAGCATCACAACGTTGGCCGCAGATATTGGTGGCGCGCTGACGTTCCGCAATGTGGCCGCCCAGACGACGGATTCCAAGGGCAACGCGATCACGCCGATTGGCAGCGCAGACGGATCGTTCACTGTCGGTACTGTGACCAATACGGACACGGCTACCGCGTTTGGTGGTGCGGGTGTCAACTACCCGATCGGACCGGCTCCGTTTACGCCTGCCAACCTGAAGGTTGCGGCAGCGACGACCACCAATGGCGTTACCGCTGGCGACAACATCCAGTTGCTCACCGACCGCAGCGCCAACGCTGACGTGACGGTGGCCAAAAACATCACGCACACCGGCACAATTGCCGGTGGCAAGATAGAGATTCAGGCCACGCGCGACATCATCGTCAACGGCGGTGTGACGGTTTCGGCCACGGGGGAGGCCCAGAACATCAGTTTCTACTCCAACGTGGATGGCACGACCGATGGTCGTATCCGCATCGGCGATGGCGTCACGTTGGCCAGCGTGGACAGCAACGGCGGCAACATCCTTCTGGCGGGCGGCGACAAGACGGGCAGCGGTTTCGCAGAAGGCCGTGTGGGCGCCGTTGAGGGCGTGCTGATCAGCAAGGCCGATGTGTCGTCTCAGGACGGCAACATCACTGTGCGCGGCCGGGGTTTTGACACAGCGGGTTCTGCCACCGACAACAACCATGGCGTGTCTGTCAACGCGGGTTCGGTGGTGGACACGACGGAGGGCAATTTGACTGTCACCGGCATCGGTGGCGGTGATAACACCAACGCTGGCTCCGACTCGAATTACGGAGTTGTGGTGGATGGTGCCGGCACACAAATCATTGCCGGTTCGGCAGGCACGGGCGTGGGCGTCATCGTGGGTACCGGTGGCAGTGCCACGGGCCAGAACAACGTCGGTATTGTGGTTTCGGGCGGCGCGGCTGTTACCAGCGAAGGCGCCAGTTTGAACATGACCGGCCAGGGCTCTGGAGCCGGCTTGGTGGCGGTAAACGGCTATGGCGTCCATGTCTCTGGCGTAGGCTCACTGGTGACGACGACCGAAGGCGGTGACCTGAACATTACCGGCCTTGGTGGTGCCAATACCAAGGGCGGCAATATGGGCCTGTTGCTCGAAGCCGGCTTGATTTCTTCTACCGGCACCGGGGGCGACATCACGATTTCTGGCATCGCAGGTGGTATTGCCGCCACTGCGGGGGACACCAACGTCGGTGTGTGGATTCGCTCGGATGGCTCCATCAACGCGGCCGGGGGCAATCTGGTGCTGAGCGGTGTAGGCGGTCTGTCGAATGGAACCGACCAAACGGGTGTGCGCCTTGGTGAGTTTGGCAACAAATCTGGCCAGATCACGGCCTCGGGCACCTACGACATAACGATTCGCGGCACGGGTGGCACGGGCACAGGCATCGATTACCGCGGTGTGGATCTTCAAAATGGCAGCCTGATCCAGAACGACTCTGCAGCAGGCAAGATCGATGTGACCGGGATTGGCGGTGCCAACACTTCGGGCGGATTCAACGTCGGCGTTGCAGTCGGCGCTAATTCAGTCGCTTCCACGATTCGTGCGACTTCCGGTTCGCAGGTCACTCTCACGGGTACCGGCGGCGGTGGCGGCGGTAGCAGCTACGGCGTATGGGTGCTGGGCGGGGCGGTTGTGGAATCCACCGGGACTGGCGATGTACTGGTCAGTGGATTGGGCGGGACAGGTTCAGCGGGCGGCAATATGGGCGTTCATGTGGGCTCAGCGGCCACAACGTCCTATATCCGCACGACCGGCGGCGGCAATGTCACGGTGGAAGGCACCGGCGGCACAGCAGGTACGGGGAATACAGGCGTCTTGATCAACTATGGTCAAGTGGGCAATACCGCCAATGTGGGCGGCGGCAACGGTGCAGTGACGGTGACTGGCCAAAGCGGCAGCGGCGCAGGCTCTGACGGCGTGGCCGTGTCGACATTGGGCTCTATCGTGTCGACCAACACCAATGCAGCGGGTGGCGCGGTCAATGTGACCGGTGTCAGCACATCCGTTGCAGGCGCCAACAACCATGGCGTGTATGTGCTGGTGGGTGGCGTCATCACAGCTGACGCGACCGCATTGGCTGTAACCGGCACGGGTGGTGCGGGTACTGACACGAATGTTGGTGTACAGGTTTCTGGCAACGGCATCGTCGGAACAACTTCTGGCGACCTGGATGTGACCGGTGTGGGCCGGGGTTCCGGTACTGGCAATTCGGGCATCCAGGTGGATACAGCCGGTGCCATTACCAGTGGCGGGACTACAGCCACCAATGTTCTGACGGGCCTTGGTTCGACGACGGGGACGTCCCTGAATCCCGGCATCTGGATTGTGAATACAGGTAGCGTCATCACGCTGGCGGGGCCGGCCACGGTCTCTGGTGTCGGCGGCGGAAGCACTTCATACAACACCGGCGTCATGGTGACCGACAGTGGCGCATTGACTCTGCAGAACCGAAATTCTCAGGTTACCGGTCTGGGTGGCGGCGGAGGTGCAGGCTCCCACAATCATGGCGTCTATGTGGCGGGTGCCGGGACGATCAGCTTCACCAACGCAAATGGCGGTGCGGGCACACCGGTGCTGACCGGTCTGGGTGGTGCAGGAACGGGCGGCCAGAATGACGGCGTGCGTATCGGCGGCAATGACGGATTCCTGGGCAACCAGGGCGGCACGCTGACCGTGGCTGGCGCGGGTGGTCTCAATGTGCTGGGCACAGGTGGCGCGGGCGCTGGCAGCGACGGCGTGGAGTTCAATGTCCTCAGCGCCGCGGGCGCGGGGACGCGCGTGGATAACACTGGTACGGGCACCTTGAGCGTGTCTGGCATTGGTGGCAGCACCACCGGATTTGGTATCCGTATTGCCGACGATTCGGCGACTGCAGGTAAGGCGCCTACAGTGACGACCAGCGGTGGTGGCTCCATTACCCTGACGGGTGTGGGCACAGGTACAGGTGGGGCCACCAGTATGGGGGTCGGCGTCACCGGCTCAAATACGGTGATCCAGAACACGGCAAATGCGGGCGTTATCAGCATCACCGGCACAGGAAGTACGGCGGGTGCCGGCGGCACCTCCTACTACGGTGTCTATGTTGACAATGCAACCATTCGGGACACGAACGGCACTGGCGGTGGCATCAGCATTACCGGTGTGGGCGGCGGCAATGCAACAGCTGACGTAACCCGGGGCGTGATGATCTCGGGCGGCACGGTCTCCACAGCTGGGACGGGCGGAATCGCCATCACAGGCACGGGCGGAACGGGCCTGAGCGAGAACATCGGCGTCGACATTGTCGGTACCGTTGGACAGGTGGGCCTGGTCGCGGCCACTGGCGATGGCAATATCACCATCACCGGATCGGGTGGTAACGCAAGCACCAACTACAACTATGGCGTTGCTGTGCGCGACCTTACAGGCAAGTCCGGGACAGTATCGGTGGCAAACGGATCGCTGCTCATCTCTGGCGTGGGTTCAGGCGCTGCCAACGGTGTGGGCGTGTTCATCGGTGATTACTTTGGTGGTGCCGGTACGACGGAAGCCCTAGTGCAGGCCACGGGCAATGCCAATACCGTTGTGATTCGGGGTACGGGTGCCGCGGGCACCGGCAGTTCGAATCTGGGCATTGTGGTCAACGCTGGCGCCGACATCATCGTGGCCAAGCACTCGCTGGCCATGACGGGCTCGGGCGGCAATGCCAGCACCGGCTCCAACAACCACGGCATCCAGATAGACGGCGCTGGGACAACAATCCAGCAGACCGCGGCAGGAACTGCGGCCAATATTTCAATCACTGGCCAGAGCTTTAGCGGTGGCGACTCCGAAGGTGTGTACGTGTCGGGCACTGCCCAGATTACGTCGGCATCAGCTCTCGGTGCAGGTGCTTCCGGCCAGATCCAGATTACCGGCACAGCGATCAATACGGCAGCGTCTGAGGGCTTTGTGCTGTGGAATTCCACGATCTCGTCGGCGGATGCCAACCTCTTCGCCACCGGCACTGGAACTTTTGCTACTGCCAATGGCGTCTGGATCAATGCGGGGACCATTGCTTCGACCAACGGCAGCATATGCCTGTCAGGCAGCTCGGGCAGCACCGCCGCGGCGAGCATTAACATCCTGGGGAATGGCACCCTGATCCAGACGACAGCTGGTGCGCACATCTCCCTGTTTGCCGACCTGAACAAGGGTGGTATTGACATCAATTCGTCGGGTGGTACCACGCTCATCAATGCACCACTGGGAACCGTCACCCTGACGGCCCCCTGGGTGGATGAAATGAGCGGCAGCACCATCACTGCAGACAAGCTGGCGCTCAAGGGCAAGGGCGAGTTCGACCTTGACCAGGCGACGAACAATGTCAACCAGATTGCGGCCGACATCGTCAACGGCGACGACTTCGTGTCTGGCACTGGCACCAACAGCGGCATCGCCCGTCTGACATACCGGGACGCGGACGGCTTCACGATCACCAGCGTGGCCAGTTGCTCCAGCTGCGCGCCCAACGTGTTCAACACCACCGCCATTGATGGCATCGTGGTCGGTGCGTCGGGTCAGGGCGTGGGCTCCGACCTGAATGCTGTGACACTCAAGGCCAACGGCGACGTCCAGCAGGATCAGCGTGTCGTTACCAGCAAGCTGGAGTTGCTTGGCATGGGTGACAACGCCAACTTCTTCCTGGCCTCCAGCCTGGCGGCTGGCGGTGGTGGCGCCAACCAGGATACGTCGGCTTTCACGACAAACGACGTGGATGTAGTGGTTGGCAATGTGACCAGCAATACGGCAACAACCAAGGGCATCGTGCAATACCGTGATGCCAATGGCTTCACCATCAGCTCGATCAGCGGGGGGCTGTCGGACAGCACGTTGGGCCTGTCTGCCAGCGGCAAAATAGCCCTGTTGGCCGATGTGGGCGCCGACAATGGCGTAGTGGCACCGGACATCTGGGTGGGCGATGGCACGATTGCCAGCTATATCCGCAAGACGGGCGGAACGGCCAGCAAGACCAGCGACACCACACTGCTGTTGCGCGCCAATCGCGACATTCATATCGTCAACAACGGCACCAACTCGTCCGATATCTATGTGGATACGGGCACCGTTACGACTGGCAAGCTGGATGTAACTCTCAACAGCGACTACAACCAGGACACCAAGCAGGCGTACCAGACGGGCGCCGCGGCGCTGGGCGGACGTGTCCGCGTGATCGGCCTGTCGACGGATGAAGCGACGATCGCCACGAACGGTGGCTTCCTGACGATTGGTGGCGATACCAACGCACTCACGGACAACGCATGGGGCCGCGGCGGAGACAGTACACCGGATACAACGCAGGATGATGGCGTGGCGATCCACTACGGCAGCGTCAGCACCGTTGGTGGCGCGATCACCATCCACGGTGCGGGTGACCTGACGGACAACGCGGTGGGCCGTCATTACGGCGTGCACATCCTCAACTCGACGATCAACAGCGCCAACGGCAACGTGCTGATCCAGGGCACTGGCGGTGGCGCGGCCGGCAATGCGCTGGCAGATGCTGGCCGCAATGCGGGCGTGTTCATGACGGGCTCGTACATGAGCACGGCCACCGGAACAATCAACATCACCGGCACTGGTGGCAACAACGCCGACGACCGCAACAATGGCGTGTCGGTGCAGGAGTCGACGATTGTCTCGAGCACTGGGGCGCAGACCTACCAAGGTACGGGCCGCGGCACCGGGACGACGAACCGAGGCGTTCAACTCATTGACGCTGATGTGCGCAGCACCGGCTCAACGATTGCCATCACCGGTACCGGTTCGCAGACGGGTACGGGCAACCAGAACATGGGCGTGATCGTTACCGAATCCAACCTGACGAAGTTCAGTACGACCCTTACGGCGGGTACGGGCCTGACCATCACGGGCACTGGTGGCACGGGCGTTGACCAGAACTACGGTGTACGCATCGGCTCTGCCATTGTGGGCGTGACAGGCACGGGCGACCTGTTCATCACCGGCCAGGGATACGACGGTGCCGGAACGGTGACGGGTGACAAGAATTCAGGTGTTTCGATCGGCGCAGCCAAAGATCAGACCAACACCAACACGTCGTCGGTCTCCCCGACGGTATTTACCGCTGACGGCAATCTCTGGATCACCGGTATTGCGACGGCCGAGGCAGCGTCGGACGAGAACCGCGGGGTTGAAATCGACCGTGCTTTCGTGATCAATACGTCGACAGGCGCCGGCAACACTTTGGTGATCGTTGGCACGGGCGGTCAGGGTTCCCTGGACGGTACCAACCGGGGCGTGCAGGTGACCGGCTCCGTGATCTCGTCGGCGGCGTCCACGCAGGCGACGGATGTCTTCATCACTGGCAAGGGCGGCTCGGGTACGGGCGCAAACAACGATGGCGTGGTCGTCAACATCAGCACTACCGTGTTGGGCGGAGAGATCGCGCCGGTCGTGACGGTAGCATCCGTCACGTCGGGCAGCGGTGCGATCTTCATTACGGGCGATTCGGGCAGCGGCAGTGTTTCACGCGGCGTATTGATCTCGGGTGACAACTCCACCCTGGCCACGCCTCCCGCGTCGATCTACTCGTCCGTGGCTTCCGTAAGCGGTGATATCACCATTGAGGGCACCTCAAACGGAACGCTGGCCAACAACAATCGCGGTGTCCAGATCCAGAACTCCCGCGTTGAAACTGGCAATGCCAATATTGGCATCAGCGGCGCGGCAAGTGCGGGCGCTGCGGTGACGTTTGGCAACACAGGCGTCCAGATCATGGGCTCGCTGGTGCAAAGCACTGGCGACAACACCAAGGTGCTGGAGATCACGGGTACCGGCGGAGCCAGCGCAACCCAATACAGCAACCTGGGTGTGAACATCCTGTCCAGCACGGTGTCCACAGACTCCGCTGCCTTGACGATCACCGGCCTGGCGGGCAAGGGCACCGACGCAGGCGCAAACAAGGCCAATAGCGCCGGTGTCAACCTGAGCAACTACAACTACGACTTCAATGGAAATCCGACAACGGTCGGCAAGACAGTTGCAACTGTTGTTCGGTCCACCGGTGCAGCGGGGGCAGGCGCTGTCAATGTCTATGGAGTTGCACTGAATACCTCCGCGGGCGATTTCAACGACGGCGTCCGAATCATTGGCGCCCGCGTGGAATCCGATGGTGCGAACATCCTGGTGGATGGCCAGGCGGGTAGCGGGGCCAACAGCAATCGTGGTGTCACCTTGCAGCGCGCGTTCAATGTTGACGGCGGTGGCACGAACGTGGATGCCTGGATCACTGCGGGCACCGCGGGTGACACTGGCAACGTTGAGGTTTACGGTAATCCGGTTGGCGGCCAGACCGTGACGGGTGCCAACAACCATGGTGTGGAAACCAACAACGCCACGATTTCTGCGGCAGCGGGTTCGGTGCACGTGACGGGCGTGGCCGGCACAGGTACCAGCAACAACGATGGCGTGACGGCCTACAACTTCTCGACCATCAGCGTGGGCAGCGCGGGCCTGACCTTGCAGATCTCGGGCTTCGGCAACGGGACGGCAGGCAGCAACGATGGCGTATCCATCCTGAGTGACTCCCTGGTGCAGTCCGCAGCGACGGACAAGAAGCAGGCGACGACGATCTATGGCCAAGGTGGTGATACGGCTACCGGAGACGCCACGGATAACAACGGCATCTGGGTGAACGACTCGACGGTGCGTGTCACGGCGGGCAAGCTCTTCATGACGGGTTTTGGTGGCGACGGCCTGACCGGCGACAACAATCTCGGCGTCATCATCGAGAACGGCACGCTGGTCGAGAGCATCAACGACTCCGCCAAGATCACGATTCGTGGCGAAGGTGGCACGGCACCTGGCGGCTCAAACGCCGGTGTGTATGTGGGTGGCAACAACGGGACACGGGATTCGGTCATCAATTCGCAGGCGGGTGCCAGGATTGAAATCACCGGTAGCGGTGGTACTGGTGGCGCCGGCAACACCAACGTGGGCGTGATGATCGACACGTTTGGCCGGGTGACGACGTCTACGGTGGCAACCAATGCGGCCAGCCAGGGCCGGGTCACGATTAGCGGTTTTGGGGGTGACGGCACTGGCTCGCACGGTGTGCAGATGAATGCCGACTCCACGGTGAGCTCTGCCAATACCAACACGGCGGCCGACAAGATCGACATCTCGGGTACAGGCGGCACCGGCAAGGACAGTCACGGTGTGTTCCTGAACGGCACGGGCCCGCTGGCCACCCAGCAGGTTCATATTTCCAGCGAGATGGCGAACGTGTTCATCTCGGGTATTGGCGGCAGCGCCAACCTCGATGACAACAGCGATGGTGTGTATGGCACTTTCGCGCTGATCACGACCAACGGGGCGTTTGGCGGCGCAGCAGAAGGGAACATCCGCATCGTTGGCGCGGCGAACGTGGCTACCGGCGGTGGCGACGGCATTGAGCTCGTGGATACCATCGTAGAAGCCAAGGGCGCTGGCGCCGGCGGTGCAGTCACGCTGCTGGGCACGGGCGAAGGTACCCGCCAAGCCAACGGACGTGGCGTCGTATTGACACGTACCGATGTGGACACCATCGACAACCAGATCCTGATTGTCGGAACGGCAAGCCAGGACGCGACAACCAACGGCGGCATGTCGGGTGTGGTGGTCCAGGACAGCAGCGACATCAAGGCGGATACGGCCGGTGGAGCTGGTGGATTTGTCCGCGTGACCGGCTTTGGTGGGGTCAACGCAGATGGCGATGCCAATTACGGTGTACTGATGGACAACAAGGCCACCGTCACTGCAATGGGCAAGACGTCTGGAGCGGACGGGGTCTATGTGACTGGCCTTGGTGGCGGCATCGGGGCAGGCTCTGACAACAACGCCGGTGTTCGGGTATCCGACAACTCCTCCATCACTGCAGACGTCCATGATGTCCGCATCCTGGGTGTGGGCGGACAGGATGGCTTGAACAACGATGGTGTCCAGTTCGAGGACACTGTGACCGTGTCGACCACAACTGGTGGTGATGTTTACATCACTGGTACAGCCAACGGATCTGGCGGCAACAGCGATGGCGTTTCGTTGACAAACAGTGTCAGCGTGACAGCAGATGGCGGCGATGCCGATCAAGCCAACATTCAGATCACCGGTTATGGTGCAAACGGCGCCGGCGCTGCCAACCGGGGCGTGTACGTCACGACTTCGAGCAGTATCTCGACGACGTCGGGGACCGAAAAGGCTGGTTCCATCATCATCAGTGGTACGGGTGGCACGGGCACGACCAACCAGGATGGCGTGATGGTGACGACGAACTCCACCGTATCGGTGGGGGGCAAGGGCACCACGGCGGGTCTGTACATCGAAGGTGCTGCTGGCGTCGGCAGTGGGGGCTCCTCGGATGGCGTGATCATCACCGACAGCTCGACGGTGAGTTCGGTCAGTGATGGCACCGACAGTGGCTTTGCCATCCACATCACCGGTACGGCTGCAGCTGTGACCGGTGGCAGCGACAACACGGGTGTCACGGTGAGCAACACCTCCAAGGTGCTCGCAACCCATGTGGACGCCACGGCCGATGTGTATGTGTTCGGCCAAGGCGGCACCAACGCGGATGGCACCGGTAATCACGGTGTTCTGGTGGATGACAACGGCGCTGCCGCTGCCACCGACGATTCAACGGTCTCCACCGTGGGTGGCAGTCTGGTGGTGTCCGGCATTGCCGGTGGCACAGGTGCAACCAGTGCATTCAACGCCGGTGTGGCGGTACTCGATTCGACCCTGGCTGCGGGGACCGGCAATGTGTTGGTTCTGGGTACAGGTGGAGCGGGAGATCTGGGCACCAACATCGGTGTGGCGATCAGCGGTGTAACCGGGTTGGTGACCGGCGGTGGTGCCACCGTTGACATCACCGGGACGGGCATGGGCAACGGTGACGACAACATCGGTGTGGCCATCGTTGATACAGCCAAGGTGACGGCCACCAAGGCTGGAGCCAGCACGCTGACGATCAGCGGGCAGGGTTCGACGGATGCGACGGGTGAGAGCAACCATGGTGTGTTCATCAGTGGCACCAATACTTCGGTGCTGAGCGCACAGGGCCAGATCAACATCACCGGCAACGGTGGGGCGACCAAGGCGGCCTCGGGCAACCTGAACACGGGCGTGACCATCGTTGGCACGGACACCAGCAACCGCGCCACGGTGGCGGTGCAAGGTGGCTCGCTGGCCTCCAGCATCACCATCACGGGTAACGGTGGTGGCAACACCAGCAGCTTCAACGGAGGCGTGGACGTCACATTTGCCAACGTCACCAATGCCAGCACCAATGCGGCGGCCAACATCGTCGTGACGGGCCTGGCCAACGCGGCCAAGACGCTGGTGGACAGCAACAGTGGTGTGTACGTGAGCAACGGCACGGTCACGACCGCAGGTGGAGACATCACCATCAGCGGCACGGGTGCTGGCACGGGCAGCTACAACAGCGGGGTGGAGATCATCGCCAGCGGGGTGAACGTCAGCATCGTCAAGGCAGCGGACAGCGTGCTGATCGACGGCAACGGCTCGGCTCCTGCCACGGGCGAGAAGAACTACGGCGTGCGCGTGCAGGGCAACGGCACCACGGTGCAGTCTGGCAAGGACATGGTCATCACCGGCGACGCCGGGGCGACCACGGGCGTGATTGCCCTTGCCAAGGGCGACAACACCGGCGTGCTGTTCGAAGGCACCGCCTCTACCAAGAACGTGCAAGTGCTGGCTGGCACGACGCTGGACGTCACCGGCAACGGTGGACGCGCCACTGCGGGCAACAGCGACGGCGTACGCGCCGTGGATGCGGTCATCAACGCGGGTGGCAACTACAACGTGATCGGCACGGCCTTCAATGACGCAAACGTCACCGGTGGCGGCAACGACGGCGTGAGCTACACCCGTGTGAGCAGCACCATCACGGCCGGCAACGTCGTCATTGACGGCACCGCCTCGCAGACGGCGGCCGACACGGGCGACAACAACAACGGCGTGGTGCTGGTGGACAAGACCAGCGTGGCCAACACCGGCACGGGCACCGTCACCATCGAAGGTACGGGTGCGGCAGCGGCGCTGGGCAGCTTCAACCACGGTGTGTTCGTCAGCAACACGGCCAACACCCTGGGCGCGATGGGCGTCACCGACGGCAACGACTCGACGGTCAGCTCCAACAGCGGCAACCTCTCTATCACCGGCTTTGCGGGTGGCACGGGTGCAGCCAGCGCCTTCAACGTGGGCGTGGGCGTGGCCAACTCCACAGTGGACAGCGCCAGCGGCAATGTGCTCGTCACTGGCCTGGGCGGCAAGGGCGACCTGGGCAGCAACATCGGTGTGGCTCTGAGTGGTGCCACAGCGCGCATCAACGGTGGTGGCAGCACGCTGGCCATCAGCGGCACAGCGCAGGGCAACGGTGATGACAACATTGGTGTGGCGATCATCAGCACCTCGCAAGTCAACGCAGACAAAGCTGGAGCCAGCACGCTGACGATCAGCGGGCAGGGTTCGACGGATGCGACGGGTGAGAGCAACCATGGTGTGTTCATCAGTGGCACCAATACTTCGGTGCTGAGCGCACAGGGCCAGATCAACATCACCGGCAACGGTGGGGCGACCAAGGCGGCCTCGGGCAACCTGAACACGGGCGTGACCATCGTTGGCACGGACACCAGCAACCGCGCCACGGTGGCGGTGCAAGGTGGCTCGCTGGCCTCCAGCATCACCATCACGGGTAACGGTGGTGGCAACACCAGCAGCTTCAACGGAGGCGTGGACGTCACATTTGCCAACGTCACCAATGCCAGCACCAATGCGGCGGCCAACATCGTCGTGACGGGCCTGGCCAACGCGGCCAAGACGCTGGTGGACAGCAACAGTGGTGTGTACGTGAGCAACGGCACGGTCACGACCGCAGGTGGAGACATCACCATCAGCGGCACGGGTGCTGGCACGGGCAGCTACAACAGCGGCGTGGACGTGAACAAGGCGTCGACCGTTGGTACTGCCGCCGGAGCGATCCACATCACCGGTGTGGCTTCACAGGCGGCAACTGGAGCAGACAACGTTGGCGTGCGGATTGCCGATGCTCTGACCCGTGTTCGCACGGCGACGGGCAGCATCGACATCACCGGCTCCGGTGGTGCCGCAGCCGCGGCCAGCGGCAGCGGGAACATCGGCGTGATGATCACCGGCACGACGGCAGCCCAGGCTGACCAGGCTTTTGTCGAGGTCACTGGCAACGCCGCTTCCACCATCACCGTGGTTGGCACGGGCGGTGGCAACGGCGCAGCAAGCGACAAGAATCTGGGCGTGATGGTCTTCTACGGAAGCGTTACCAACGCCTCGACGAACCCAGGCGCGGCAATCAACGTGACCGGCGTGGGCAACGGATTGGGCGCAGGTGACGACACGGCGAACGATTCCAACATCGGTATCGGCATTGCCTCCGGGACGATCAGCGCCAACGGTGGCAACATCGGTCTGACCGGTACGGCCAACGGCCTGAACAACGACAACGCTGGCGTGATTCTCTTCAATGAGACGGATGCCAACGCGACGCGTGTAACCACTACGTCCGGCAACGTCACAATCACCGGTATCGGTTCGTTCAATGCCACGGGTGAGTTTAATAACGGTGTGGTCATCGAAGGTCGCGGCAATCTGGTGAGCACGGCCACCGGTGGCATCACCATCTCCGGGTACGGTGGCGCCTACAACAATGGCACTTCGTCTGACAACAACCAGGGCGTGCTCATCATCGGCAAGGCCAACACGGCAGGAGATGCGGTGACGGTGTCGGTGACGGGCGCAGGCAAGGCCATCGTGATCACCGGTCTGGGCGGTGGCGATGGTTCGAGCAGCAACTCGGGCGTGGACGCGACATATGCCCGTATCACGTCGTCCTCCGCGACTGCTGGCATTGCCATTACGGGCCTTGCGGACGATAACAACGTCGGCACTCTGGACAGCAGCAACTACGGTGTGCGAATCGACAACTCGGTGGTTTCCTCTGCCAATGCAACGAGTGATGCGATCTTTGTCACGGGTTCCGGCGCGGGCACCGGTGACAACAGCAGCGGCGTGCGCCTGTCGAGCAGCACGCTGACATCCTCGGGAGGCAATGACCTCGCAACCATCCAGGTTCATGGCGTCGGTGCGCCAGGCGATGCCAACAACCGTGGTGTCGAGGTGACCGCCAGCACCATCACCTCCGCGCAGGGGTATGTCTGGCTGTCCGGTTCGGCCAACGGCAGCGGCGCCAACAACGACGGCGTGCTGGTGGACAACTCACGCATTGCGCTGAATGGTGGTGCGGGCAACACGGGCGTCTATATCGATGGCAACAGCCTCGGTGGAACGACGGATGGCAATGGTGTTCGCATCGCCAATTCAACGCTGACGTCCGCTGGCAATGACGGTTTTGAGGCCATCTACCTGTCCGGATCGGCGTCCGGCACTGGAGCCGGCAACCATGGCATCTCGACCGTCGGTTCTACGCTGACGACCTCGGGCGGTTCCGGCGCTGACCGGATCTACATCGAAGGCTACGGTTCCAACGGTGTTGCGGCCAACGTTGGAGTGCGCCTGGATTCCAGCTCGCTGACCACCAACGGTGGTCACTTCGAGATCTCCGGAACTGCGACGGCCTCTGACCCGGGTGCCTTCGGTATCCTGGTGACGAACAATACGACACTGGCCAGTACCAGTGGCGACATTTGCCTGATCGGCGAGGTGCCCAGCACGGCTACGCCGACAGCTGCCATCGCCTTGCAGACGGGCACCAACATCATCCAGACGACATCTGGCCAAGTGGCGCTGAAAGCGGTCAACGGCGGGATCGACCTTGGCCTCGCGGCTGGTGGCGACACAGCCATCATCCGCGGCAGCTCGACGACTTCGGAAGCTGCAGTGAGCCTGATCTCCGACAACGGCGTAAACCAGTACACCGGCTCGATTGCCGCCGGCGGTACCGGTGGCGGGCTGTTGCTCAGCGGCAGTGGTGCTTTCTATCTGGAGAGCTCGGCCAACAATTTGACAAATCTGGCCGTGAGCATCGCCAACAACGGAACCACAGGCATTGATGCCACCCTGTTGCTGACCGAAACCGATGGCTTCACAATCAGCAAGCTCGACGCCTGCACGACATGCACCACGCTGACGGTCGATGGCGTGACGGTCGGCTCGGCGGGCGGTGGATCGGTGGCAACGCCGTCGGCCAACCTGACCATGTTCAATGTGGCTTCTGGGACGGTCAGCCAGGCGGCTGGCAGCAATGTGGTGACCAGCGGTCTGCAATTGCAAGGTGGCGCCGTGTACTCGCTGCTGAGCAATGCAGCGAACAATGTCGACGTGTTGACTGCGACCTTGTCTGGCTCCGGTACCGTGACATATCAGGACAGCGACAGCGTCACTGTGGGCGACTTCATGGTGACAGGCGTGCTGCCGGGTGGTTCCAGCTACTCGTCCAAGGGCATCACGACGGTCAATCAGAATATCGCCGTTCAAGCCGCAAACAGCATCTACATTGATGCTCCGGTCGATGTGGGCACCGCCAATGCGGGCTTCCAGGCGGCCACTCTGATCCGCCAGAACGCTACGGGCGGCATTACCGCCGGTGGCCTGCAGTTGCGCGGTGGCGCAGACGTCTACCTCGCCGCAGGGACCAACGATGTGGACACGATCGCCGCCAACCAGGTCGGCAACCTGCACTTCATTGATGCGGATGGATTCGCAGTCGGCACAGTGGCGACCCAGCTCAACAGTGGCGCCGACACGGTTGGCATCAACGCCACCGGCGACGTCTACCTGACCAGCACGACGGCCACAAACACCGACATCGTCGCTGTCAGCAACGCCATTACGTCGGCTGCCGGCAAGGTGGTGGCCATCAATGCCGGCGCCGGCAGCCTGACGATCGCCACCACCATCACGGCGGGCGGAGATCTGTGGCTGAGCGCCGGCAAAGCGATTACCGAGTCGGGCGCCTCGGCGGCCGTCACGGCCAACAGCGGCACGGGTTCCCTGGTTCTACTGGGCGGTGCCGACGTGGACATGCGCAGCACGGGCAATCGCGTCGCGACGCTGGCAGCTGGTACCGCTGGTACTCCGATGGCGGGTGTCTGCTACGTGGATGCTGACGGTCTGGTGATTGGCTCCGTCAACACGGCACAGTTCCTTTCGGGCGCAAATGGTGCCGAGCCGTTTGACGGCACCTTCACCGCCGCTGGTGCGGTGAATGGCATTACCTCTGCGAGCCATGTGTTCATCCAGGCCAACCCGGTCACGGTGACACAGAACATCACGGCCAACTTTGGCGTCCCCGCAGGTACCTCCGACATCGTGATCGATGCCCAAGGCGGCAATTTGACGTTGGACAACGTGATCGTGGCCGCTGGCAAGGGTGACATCGGTTTGTGGTCCACGGGCACAGTGCAGCAGATCAATGGAGGCGCGCTGACCGGTGAGGGCCTGCAACTGTCTCGTGGTGGCGCGTTTGACCTGCAGTCGGCAGGCAACGCCATGGCCACCTTGTCTGTTGCAGGTGCCAACGCCAGCGTGCCTTCCGGCAGCAACGTTGCCGTGACCGACGTGGGCGCCACCAGCGTGGCCTTCGTGAACAGCCTGGGCGTTGAGATCGGCTACGTGTACACCGAGTGCTGCACGTTGACTCCGACTAAGCATGCCACGGCGGGCGTGAACGTCAGCGGCACCGTGGCGATCGATGCCGCAGGCAACATCACCGGCTCCGACGCCACGAACAGCGTGATCAAGGCTTCTATCCTGGAGCTGGTGACCACGGGCGACGTGGCACTGAACACCGCAGCCAACACCGTTGGCACGCTGGCTGTGAATGCGGGAGGCACTTCGGTGGCCTTCGGCAATACCGGTGCACTGGTGATCGGATCGGGCGCGACCTTCACGACGGACGGCATCACCACCGGTGCAGGTGGCGAAGTGGTCCTCAACGTCAACGGCGCGTTGACCCAGGGCACCAACGGCTCCATCGTGACCGGTGCTGGCGGCCTCCTGCTGCAGGGCACGGGCAGCGCGGTCATCGACCACGCATCCAACGACATTGCCAACTACGCAGCCGACAAGCCCAGCGGCAATGTGACCATCGTTGATGCCAACGGCATCAACGCGGGCACGGTCGCGGGCAAGAGCGGCATCCAGATTGGCACAGGGGACCTGGTCCTTGACGCCAAGACGATGGACATCACGCAAAGCGCTGGTGCTGCCATCGTTTCGGACGACTTCACCGCAACTACCACCGGCAAGATCATCCTGAACGAGGCCAACGACGTGAACACCTTCACGGCCGCGGGCGGCTCGGCCAGCGTTGACTTCACGGATGCGGATGCAGTGTCGCTCGGCAACGTGACGACCAATGGCCCGGTCACCATCACAGCAGGCGGCAACGTGTCGCAGACTGGCGTGATTACCACCACGGCAGGCAACCTGAAGGTGGTGTCCACCGGCGGCGACATCATGCTGGCTGGCAACAACAACGTCGACGGGACCGTCATCGTGGATGCGGTCAACGGCAACGTCACCTTCAACGAGACGGGCGACCTCGTGCTCAATGCCAGCAACACGGCAGGCGAGTTCAGCCGTGGCAAGGTCATGACCCTGACGTCGGCCAGCGGCAACATCACCGACGATCAGGACGCGGTTCAGGATGAAATCATTGCCGAGGGCAGCACCAGCATCACGCTGATCTCCACCACCGGCGTGATCTTCACCGAGAAGGCTGCTGCTCCGTTCACCGGGTTCAACACGCCGCAGGTGAATGCCTTCGCGGGCGGCAAGGGCAACCCGGCCATGGTCAACGATGCGCCAGGCGCCTCGATTGACATCTACGGTGCGGTCACGTCCAACACCATCAATGTGCTGGGCACACCCCCGGGCACGGTGTGGCTCAATGGCCAGAAGCTGTTCCCGGCGGAAAACCTGGGCGCGGTGACGGCCGCCCTGCAGACGCACCTGAACAGCACCGGTGAGATCAACATGCTGCCGCCCCTGTCTGTGCCGGACCTGCAGTCCGACAAGGACAACCTGACTGGCGCGGTCCGCGAGTTGCTCGACAACGTGCCCGCTCCCGCGGCAGGCACCGACCCGACGGGTATCGTCATCCGCAACGGTGGACAGCGCCTGCCGGCTGGCGTGCCTGCGATGATCCCCGCGTTCGAACTGCAACCGGGCGGCGCCCCGATGAACCTGCCCAATGGCACCGTGGCTGCCATGGCTGCCAATGGCGACGTGGTCATCACCCTGCCGCCGGGCAGCAGCCTGTTCAACGGTGGCGTTGGATCGGGCGGTGGTGCCGGCGGCACTACGCTGGCGTCGGCGGGTGGCCTGACGGCGGTGACCATCACTCCGGCGGGTATCGTCACGGGCCGCGATGCCAGCGGATTCCCGGTGTCGGTGGATGGCGGCATTGCCGGCAACCCGGCGCTGCAATCGCTGCTGGACCAGATCGCCGACTTCCTGCCCGACGAGTACCGCAAGAAGTGGGGTCTGCGCGCCAAGCGTGCTGGCCAGGACAATGGCACCAAGCTGAGCCAGCTTTGAGCCGTACCGCTGCTGTTTGGTAAAGTCCCGACCGCGCCGCAGGATCGCAAGATCCTTTACGGCGCGGTCTTTTTTTGAACTGAATTTTTAGACGAGCTGAGAAGCGAGAAGGAGATTGCCGAATGGCTGCCGTGATGTTTTATGAGAAGCCGGTCCTGTTGAACCGCGAAGCGCACAAGAACCGCAAGATCGCACCCAGTGCCAGCTTCGCATTTGCCAGCAAGGCCAACTCGCTGTACCTGGCCGGTGTGGAGTTCATCGAGGCGTGCAAGGAATACCCCATCGTCTTCACCCAGGTTGCCGGCGACAAGATTGTTCCGGTGGCCATGCTGGGCCTGCGTGACGGGGAGAATCTTTATGTGGGTGCCGACGGCAAATGGGGCGCAGGGTATGTTCCTGCCTTCGTGCGCCGCTATCCCTTTGTGTTGGCCGAACTCGAAGGCCAGCAAATGGGTGTGTGCATTGACGAAGCCTACTCGGGCCTGAACGAGAAGAACGGTGAGGCGCTGTTTGACGACAAGGGCAACAACACCCCCTTTCTTCAGAATGCGCTGGATTTCCTCAACCGGTACCAGGTGGAGTACCTGCGCACCGACCGTTTCTGCCAGCGTCTCAAGGACGCAGGCTTGCTGATGGAGATGAACGCCAAGGCCGACCTGTTTGACGGAACCAGCTTCATGGTCAACGGGCTGATGATCGTGGACGAGCGCAAGCTGCTCCAGATGGCCGACAAGGAAGCCATGGAGATTTTCCGTTCGGGCGAACTCAGCTGGGTCTATGCTCACTTGGTGTCGCTGTCCAACATGAACCGTCTGGTGGATCGGCTGGCGGACAGCAAGCGGGCCGCCGGCGCGACGGCCAAAGCCTGAGGCAGGAAGCATCCATGGCGACCAAGAACGGCTCAAAGGCTGCGGCACCTGCGAAGGAAGTTGCGCCCACCATCGAAGCACCTGTGCAGGCACCCGACCCGATAGCCACGGCCTACAACGCCATTCCCTATCAGTCCAAGCCATTTGCCCAGTCCACGCCCGAGCAGCTGGCCGCCATGGCGAAGCTGTTCGGCCTGACGCCAGCGCCCATCGCCACCGCGCGCGTGCTGGAGATCGGCTGCTCGGCCGGGGGCAACATCATTCCGTTGGCCGTGCGTTTCCCTGGCGTCAAGGCCGTGGGAGTGGACATCTCCAGCGTCGAGATCGAGCAGGGCCAGGCCCAACTGCGCGAGCTCGGGATCAAGAACTGCGAGTTGGTGTGCGCTGACATCTCCAAAGCGGTTGACCAGCTCAAGGGGCCGTTTGATTACATCATCTGCCATGGTGTGTTCAGCTGGGTGCCTGATTCCGTGCGCCATGCCATCATGGATGTGGCCCGCACGCGCCTGGCACCGGACGGTGTGGCCTACATCAGCTACAACGTTTACCCGGGGTGGAAATTCCGCGAAGTCATCCGCGACATGATGATGTTCCACGCGGGCAATCTGGAAGAGCCGGTGCAGCGCCTGGGGCAGGCCAAGGCCATCCTGGAGTACATCAAGGGCATTACGGCGGAACAAAGCACCTACGGCAAGATGTTGCGCGACGAGGCGGCCATCGTCTCGCGCGTGTCGGACGACTATCTCCAGCACGAGCACCTGTCGCACAACAACAAGCCGATGTACTTCCGGGAGTTCGTGCAGCTCGCGGCGGAACACAAGATGGCTTATCTGGGCGAGGCGTACCTCAGCGACATGGCGCCCCAGCGTCTGGGCGGCCAGGTGTACGAAACCCTGTCCAAGCTCTCCGCCGGCAATATCCTGGCGACCGAGCAATACATGGACTTCTTCACCAACCGCACGTTCCGCCAGACGCTGCTGGTTCACCAGGACGCGGCAGCGCGCATCAACCGCGCCCTTGGGCCTGCATCGCTGAAAGACATGGCTTTCTCCACCGTGCTGGCAGCCGATGCGACGTTCAAGCCTGTGCCAGGGCAGGCCCCGCTGGGCAAGTTTGGTGACACGGCCGGACGCAGCATCGCGGTCAACGCGGCGCTGCCGCTTGCCATGATCCAGACGCTGGTCGAGGCCCGGCCCTATCCGGTGACATTTGACGACCTGGCCCGGCTGAGTCGGGCCAAGGTTCCCCAGCTGGAGGGGGCGCCCGCTCAGGCGCTGACGGACGCGCTGGGCACCGAGTTGCTGAACCTGATGCTGCAAAACATGGTGCGCGTGCACCTGGAGCCGCCCGCACCTCCCGTTTCAAGGGACAAGCCGGAAGCCTCGCCGCTGGCACGTGTTCAGGCCAGGCAGGGGCAGAACTGGGCCACCAGCGTGCTGCACGTCCCCGTGGGCATTTCGCCTGGCCATCAGGCCGTGTTGTCGGTTCTGGACGGTACCCGCGACATCCCGGCGCTGGAAGAAGAGCTCAAGGCCCGCTTCAAGGACGGTCGCCTGACCGCCCAGCGCGGCAATGAACGCATCACGGATGACGCCCAGCTGGGCCAGCTGGCAGGCGCCTTCGTCAGGCAGGCGCTGGTTGAACTCCGTCAGCTCGGGCTGTTGATCTGACCTTCAACGTCAAGGCAACCCAAATGAAAAACCCCCGCTGGAGACAGCGGGGGTTTTTGTTTGGTGCCGGAGAGATGAATCGAACACCCGACCTTCTCATTACGAATGAGCTGCTCTACCGACTGAGCTACACCGGCGTTTTACAGCCTTCAATTATAGCCCGGAGTGGTAGGAAGTCACCCTGTCGACCTCGTTCTTGGAGCCCAGGATCACGCTCACACGCTCATGCAGCCTTGTGGGCTGGATGTCCAGGATGCGCTGACGTCCATTGGTGGCGGCACCACCGGCCTGCTCGACAATCCAGCCCATCGGGTTGGCTTCGTACATCAGGCGAAGTTTGCCGGGCTTGTCGGGTTCGCGCTTGTCCCACGGGTACATGAAGATGCCGCCGCGCGTCAGGATGCGATGCACATCGGCCACCATGCTGGCGATCCAGCGCATGTTGAAATCCTTGCCGCGCGGGCCCTCGGTGCCGGCCAGGCATTCGTCCACATAACGGCGAACGGGGGCATCCCAGTGGCGCATGTTGCTCATGTTGATGGCAAATTCCTTCGTGTCCGCGGGAATGCGCACGTTCTCCTGGATCAGCACGAATGAGCCCTGCTCGCGGTCCAGAGTGAACATTGCCACGCCGTCACCAACCGTCAGCACCAGGGTGGTTTGCGGGCCATAAATGCAATACCCCGCCGCCACCTGCTGGTGGCCGGGTTGCAGGAAGTCGGTTTCCTCGACGCCACGGTCGCCGTCGGGCATCTTCAGCACGCTGAATATCGTGCCGATGCTCACGTTCACGTCGATGTTGCTGGAGCCGTCCAGCGGGTCGAACAGCAGCAGGTATTCGCCCTGGGGATAGCGGTTGGGCACGACGTAGATGCCGTCCATCTCCTCACTGGCCATGGCCGCCAGGTGACCGCCCCATTCGTTGGCTTCGATGAGCACGTCATTGGCGATGATGTCCAGCTTCTTTTGCACCTCGCCCTGCACGTTCTCGCTGCCGGCGGTGCCCAGCACGCCGCCCAGGGCACCCTTGTTCACCGCCTGGCTGACGCTCTTGCAGGCCCGGGCCACCACCTCGATCAGCAGGCGCAGCTGCGAGGGGATGTGCCCGTCCACACGTTGCTGCTCGACCAGGTAACGGGTGAGGGAGATTTTCTGGCTCATGATGATGTTCCTTGTTCGGCCAGGGCGCGGGTCACGACCTCGCGCACATCGTTGCTCAGATCGGCGCGGGCGGCCACCCGGCTGATGGCCTCGCGCGCGGCGCTCCGCCACGGCTCGGCCAGTTTGCGCCAGCGGTCCAGTGCACGGGCCAGCCGGGCCGCCACCTGGGGGTTGATGGCATCGAGCTCGATCACACGCTCGCTCCAGAACACATAGCCCGCGGCATCGGCCCGGTGGAAGGCGCCGGGGTTGGCATTGCAGAAGCTGAACACCAGGCTGCGCGCCCGGTTGGGGTTGCGCAGGTTGAAGTCGGGGTGGCTCATGAGTTGGCGCACTGCAGGCAACACGTCGCCGCCGCGGTCGGGCGCGCCCGCCTGCAGGGCAAACCACTTGTCCAGCACAAGCGGTTCGTCACGGAACAGGGCATGGAACCGCGCCAGCGCCTGCGCCGCCAGCGGCTGACCGCTGGAGACCAGGGCCGCCAGCGCGCCGAAGCGGTCGGTCATGTTGCCCGCATCCTTGAAGCGCTGCAGCGCCTTGCCCGGCCAAACCGTGTCGCCCGTCGCACGAGCCGCCAGGCAAAGGTTGGCCAGTGCCAGATTGGCCAGCGCGCGCCGTCCGCTGCTGGCAGCGTCCGGGCGATAGGCACCCAGGCTGCGGTGGGTTTCCCAGGCCCAGGCCCAGTCGTCCTGCAGCGCCCGGGCCAGCTGCTCGCGCATGGCCTCGCGCACGGCGTGGATGCGTTGCGGGTCCACCTCGGCAAGCTGCTCGGCAATGTAGGTTTCCGCCGGCAGGGTGAGCACCAGCTCCTTGAAGGCTGCATCCAGAGTGGGGTGACGCAGCACGGCCCGTATGGCCTGGACATAACCATCTTTTAGCACGCCAGCCCCCGCCAGATCTTGCTGACCCGCTATCAATTCGATAGCGCGGTTGAGCCCAAGGCGTTGTCCCGCTTCCCAGCGGTTGAACGGGTCGCTGTCGTTGGCCAGCAGCGCGAGCAACTGCTCATCGGTGTAGGCAAAGTCCAGGATCACCGGCGCAGAGAAGCCGCGCAGGATGGAAGGCACAGGCTCCACCGGCACGTTGGTGAAGCGCAGCGTCTCGCTGGCCTGGGTGATCACAAAGGTGCGGTGGCCCGGCACGGCTGCGCCCTCCTGGGCCAGCTGCAGCGGCAGGTCGCGCCCATCGGCCGGGTTCACCAGACCCAGAGCCAGCGGGATGACGAACGGCTCGTTGGCGACCTGCCCGGCCGGGGCGGCGCAGCTCTGGTTCAGGCTGAGTGTGTAGACCTGCGCCGCGGCGTCGTACTCACCCCGGGCGGCAATGCGCGGCGTGCCTGCCTGGCTGTACCAGCGCTTGAACGGCTCCAGCAACACCGACAGGGCCGAGCCCGGGTTGGCGTCCGCAATCGCCTGGGCGAAATCGTCGCAGGTCACCGCCTGGCCGTCGTGCCGCTCAAAGTACAGCTTCATGCCGCGGGCGAAACCGTCGCGCCCCACCAGCGTCTGCATCATGCGCACGACCTCGGCACCTTTTTCGTAGATGGTGACGGTGTAGAAGTTGTTGATCTCCAGGTACTGGTCGGGTCGCACCGGGTGCGCCATCGGGCCGGCGTCTTCGGGGAACTGCACGGTGCGCAGCACCCGCACGTCCTCGATGCGCTTGACGGCGCGGGCGGAAGGTTCGGCGCACAGGTCCTGCGAGAACTCCTGGTCACGAAAAACCGTGAGCCCTTCCTTCAGGCTCAGCTGGAACCAGTCGCGACAGGTCACGCGGTTGCCCGTCCAGTTGTGGAAGTACTCGTGACCCACCACGCTTTCGATGTTGGCGTAGTCCACGTCGGTCGCGGTGGACTGGCTCGCCAGCACGAACTTGGTGTTGAAGATGTTCAACCCCTTGTTCTCCATGGCCCCCATGTTGAAGTCGCTGGTGGCGACGATCATGAAGCGCTCCAGGTCCAGCGGCAGGCCAAAGCGTGCCTCGTCCCAGGCCACGCTGGCCATCAGCGAATTCATCGCGTGCTCGGTCTTGTCCAGGTCGCCGGGGCGCACCCAGACCTGCAGCAGGTGCTCGCTGCCGCTGCGTGCGGTGATGCGCTGCTCACGGCACACCAGCCGCCCGGCCACCAGCGCGAACAGGTAGCAGGGCTTGCGGTGGGGGTCCACCCATTTGGCAAAGTGGCGCCCGTCTTCCAGGTCGCCCGATTCGACGAGATTGCCGTTGGACAACAGCACCGGATACTGTGTGCGGTCGGCGCGCAGGGTCACGCTGTAGCTGGACATCACGTCCGGACGATCCAGGAAGTAGGTAATTCGCCGGAATCCTTCGGCTTCGCACTGGGTGAAGAACGACTCGTTGCTCACGTACAGGCCCATGAGCTTGGTGTTCTTCTCGGGCGCGCAGGTGGTGAAGATCTCCAGATCGAAAGGCGCGGTGCCTTCGGGCAGGTTTTCCAGCACCAGCTGGCCTGCGTCCATCTTGAACGAGGTGCCCTGGCCGTTGACCAGCACCCGCGCCAGGTTGAGATCCTCACCATCCAGGCGCAGCGGCTGGGCGGCCACGTCCGGATTTCGACGGATGGTCATGCGGTTGAGCACGCGGGTGCGCGCTGGCTCCAGGTCAAAGGCAAGGTCCACGGTGTCGATCCACCAGGCCGGCGCCTGGTAGTCTGCACGCCGCACCAGGGCGGTTTGTCCTTCACGCAACATGCAAGGTCTCCAGAAAATCGTTGTCCAACAGTTCGTGATAGTTGCGCACGCTGGCCAGCACGTGAGGGCCGTGCAGTTGCTGCGGCGTGTGGGTGGTGCACACGGCTACCGCCCGCATGCCCGCACGGCGTGCGGCCTCGATGCCAAAGGGTGCATCCTCGAACACGATGCAGCCCGGCGCAGGCACGTCCAGGCGCCGCGCGGCCTCCAGAAAGATGTCGGGCTCGGGCTTGCCACGCAGCCCCTCGTCGCCCCCCACCACCGCGTGCGGCAACGGGTCCATGCGCAGGTGGCCAAAGGCAAAAGCGATGTTGTCGCGGTCACCCGCGGTGCCCACGCCAACCTTGAGCCCGCGCGCCATGGCCTGTGCAGCAAAGGCGCGAAACCCACCCACCTCGGCAAACTCCGGGGCGTAGAGCGCGCGGTAAATGTCCTCTTTCTCGCGGATCAGGTCCCAGGCCCGGGACTCGGGGAGGTCGTGCCCGAACAGCTCGCGCATGCACTCTGCGCCTGTCCGCCCGGTGGTGCGTCTGAGCACCTCCTCCACCGGCATTGCCAGGCCATGGCGGCGGGTGAACTCGCCCCAGCTCCTGGCATGCCAGGGCATGGAATCGATCATGGTGCCGTCCATGTCGAAGATAAAAGCCCCCACGCTCCCCGCTGCGCGTGGTTCGCTGCCCCCCGAGGGGGCCTTCGCGCCGTGGGACGGCCCGGCGGCGCTCATCAGGGTCTTGGCGCATTCCATTACACGCCCTGCTTGAGGGACGCTTCGATAAACGCATCCAGATCGCCGTCCAGCACCTTTTGCGTGGCGGAGATTTCGACACCCGTGCGCAGGTCCTTGATGCGGCTGTTGTCCAGCACGTAGCTGCGGATCTGGTGGCCCCAGCCCACGTCGGTCTTGGAGTCCTCCAGCTTCTGCTGCTCGGCCTGCTTCTTGCGCATTTCGTGGTCGTACAGGCGCGCGCGCAGGCGCTTCCAGGCAACATCGCGGTTGCTGTGCTGGCTGCGCCCATCCTGGCACTGCACCACGATGCCGGTGGGCAAGTGCGTGAGGCGCACCGCCGAGTCGGTCTTGTTGATGTGCTGGCCGCCCGCGCCGCTTGCACGGAAGGTATCGGTGCGCACGTCCGCCGGGTTGATCTCGATCTCGATGTTGTCGTCCACTTCCGGGTAGACAAACACGCTGGCAAAGCTGGTGTGGCGCCCGCCGGAGGAGTCAAACGGGCTCTTGCGCACCAGCCGGTGCACCCCGGTTTCGGTGCGCAACAGGCCAAAGGCGTAGTCGCCCTCGATCTTGATGGTGGCGCCCTTGATGCCGGCGGTGTCGCCCGGGGTTTCGTCCTCGATCGTCGTCTTGAAGCCCTTGCGCTCGGCGTACTTCAGGTATTGGCGCAGCAGCATGCTGGCCCAGTCGCAGGCCTCTGTTCCGCCGGCGCCGGCCTGCAGGTCCAGGAAGCAGTTGCTCGGGTCGGCCGGCTGGTTGAACATGCGGCGGAACTCCAGCTGCTCCACCAGTGTGGCCAGCTTGGATGCCTCGGCCTCGATGGTCAGCAGCCCGGCGTCGTCGCCCTCGTCGCGGCTCATCTCGAACAGCTCGGTGTTGTCGGAGAGCTCGCGCGTCAGGTTGGTGATCGTCACGACCACGTCGTCCAGTGACTTTTTCTCGCGACCCAGTTCCTGGGCCTTTTTCGGGTCGTTCCAGACCGTGGGGTCCTCAAGCGACGCGTTGACCGTCCTCAGTCTCTCTGACTTGGCATCGAAGTCAAAGATACCTCCGCAAGTCTTCTGTGCGCGCGCTCAGGTCGGCGAGCCGGGTGCCGATGGCATTGATGTGTTCTGCGTCCATGGGGTACTTCCTGGGTTTTCGGGGTAACCGCGCATTTTCTCACGCGGTGAAGCCCTCGATCAGCCCGGCCAGCTGTTGCGGCTGGTCGTGATGCAGCATGTGGCCCGCATCGGTCACTACCGCGCGACGGCAATCAGGCACCGATTTCAGCCGCTCGTGGTACTCCGCGAGCGTGTATTTCCCCTGCCACCACTGGCCCAGGCTGTCGTCGCTGGCCTCAACGGCCAGCACCGGTGCGGTGATGCGGCCGTACAGTTCCAGCACTTCGTCCAGGCGGGAGAGCTGGGCGTTGACGATCTTGTGCGCCGGGTCGCCCAGGATCACCCATCGGCCTTGCGCGTCGGGTCGTGCCCAGTGCGGTGCCAGCCAGTCGGCCTTGTCCTGGGTCAGGCGGGGGTTGGTCTTCATCAGGCGGCGCGCCACGCCAGCCGCATCGTCGTAGTCCTTGAGCGCGAGCTCGCCGCGGTGGAAGGCCTTGACCTCGTCCATCCAGCGCGCGTACCGCCCGGGTGCGCTGGAAGGGCGGTTGACCGGCATGCCGAATCCCTCCAGGTTGACCAGCCGGCGCACCCGCTGGGGGCGCGCCCCGGTGTACAGCATCACCACGTTGCCGCCCATGCTGTGGCCCACCAGGTCCACCGGCGCACCGGGGCTGTAGTGGTCCAGCAGAAAATCAAGGTCGGCCAGGTAGTCGGGGAACCAGTAGTTGTCGGCGGGCGGTGTCTCGGTCAGGCCGTAGCCGCGCCAGTCGGGGGCGATCACCCATCGGTCCTGCGCCAGCGCGTCCACCATGAACTGCCACGATGCGCCCACGTCCATCCAGCCATGCATCAGGACCAGGGGTGCGACGCCCGGCTGTGGTTCACCCCAGAGATGGACGTGGTAGCGCAGGTTGCGGATCGGGACAAACTCGCTGCGGGAGGCTCTTTTCGCTTGGTACATTCAGGGGATTATTCAGGAGATCGGTGATGCGCGTCAGTCAAGTGGCGGACAACTACGCAGCCCTGCATGCCAGCCTGCGCTGGCAGGTGCCCCAGCAGTTCAACATGGCCCAGGTCTGCTGTGCGCGCTGGGCGCAACAGCCCGACGCGGACGAGCGCATCGCCATCCATGCGCACCGCCCGGGTGGGGTGGACACGAGCTACACCTTCGCCCAGCTGTACGACGCGGCCAACCGCCTGTCCAATGTGCTCGCGGTGCTGGGTGTGGAGCGCGGGGACCGGGTCGCCATCGTGCTGCCACAGCGTTTTGAGACAGCCGTCGCGTACATGGCGGTGCTGCAGATGGGCGCGGTGGGCATGCCGCTGTCCACGCTGTTCGGGCCCGAGGCGCTGGAGTTCCGGCTGCACGACAGCGAGGCGCGTGTGGCCATCTGCGACAACGCCTCGGTCCACGCCCTGCTGTCGGTGCGCGAGAACTGTCCGTTGCTGGAGACAGTGATCGGCGTGGGCGACGCCCGCATGCACCCCGAGATCGACCTGGACTTTGATCTGGCGCTGGCCCAGGAGCCCGGGCATTTCCGGCCGGTTGAGACGCTGGCCGACGACCCCGCCGTGCTGATCTACACCAGTGGCACCACGGGCCAGCCCAAGGGCGCACTGATCCCGCACCGGGCGCTGATCGGCAACCTCAGCGGATTCGTCTGCAGCCAGAACTGGTTTGGTTTTGACGGCAAGGCCAATGCGCACAGCGACGCCATATTCTGGTCGCCCGCGGACTGGGCCTGGACGGGCGGACTGATGGACGCCTTGCTGCCCACGCTGTACTTTGGCCGGCCCATCGTCGCGTGCAACGCGCGCTTCAGCCCTGAACTGGCGTTTTCGCTGATGCAGCAGTACGGGGTGACGCACAGCTTCCTGTTCCCGACTGCGCTCAAGGCCATGATGAAGGCTTTCCCGAAGCCGCGCGGCCGGTTCAGCCTGAAGCTGCAGGCCATGATGAGTGCCGGAGAGGCGGTCGGCGATGCCGTGTTTGCGTATTGCCGGGACGAGCTGGGCATCACGGTCAACGAGATGTTCGGACAGACCGAGATCAACTACGTCGTCGGGAACTGCTCTCGCTATTGGCCCGCCAGGCCCGGGAGCATGGGCAAAGCCTATCCGGGCCACCGGGTTGCGGTGATTGACGACGATGGAAACGAATGCCCGGTGGGTGCGCCGGGCGACGTGGCTGTGAACCGCCTTGACGTGCACGGCCACCCGGACCCGATCTTTTTTCTGGGCTACTGGAAGAACCCGGCGGCCACCGCCGCCAAGTACACCGGTGACTGGTGCCGTACTGGTGATGTGGCCGTGCGCGACGCTGATGGGTACCTCTGGTACCAGGGGCGTGCTGACGATGTCTTCAAGGCCGCGGGCTACCGCATCGGACCAGGCGAGATCGAGAACTGCCTGGTCAAGCACCCGGCGGTGGCCAACGCGGCCGTGGTGCCCAAGCCCGACCGCGAGCGCGGCGCGCTGGTCAAGGCATACGTCGTTCTTGCTCCTGATTTTGTAGCGGGACGTCCAGCATCCGCGGGGGCTGCAGCCGAATTTGATGCAAAAATCACGGCCCAGCTGCAGGCCCATGTGCGGGGCAAGCTGGCGCCCTACGAATACCCCAAGGAGATTGAGTTCATCGACGCCCTGCCAATGACGACCACCGGCAAGGTGCAGCGGCGCGTGCTGCGCCTGCAGGAGGAAGCGCGCGCCCGTACACTGGGCGTGATTGCCTGAGGAACCCCGAATGAAGACCGTCAAGCTGGGCCAAAGCGCCCTGGAAGTCACGCCCGTGTGCCTGGGCACGATGACCTTTGGAGAGCAGGTGGGAGAGGACGATGCCCACGCCATCCTGAGCCATTCGCTGGCGCGGGGCGTCAACTTCATCGACACGGCCGAGATGTACGCCGTGCCCGCCCGGGCGGAGACCTGTGGCGCGACCGAGACCATCATCGGCAACTGGTTTGCCAAAACCCCGGGCGCGCGTCGCAAGACCGTGCTGGCCACCAAGGTGGCGGGTCCTTCGCGCGGCATGCCCTGGGTGCGTGCTGGCAGTGGCATGACGGCGGCGGACATCATCGCGTCGTGCGAGGGGTCGCTGCGGCGGCTGCAGACGGATGTGATCGACCTGTACCAGATCCACTGGCCCGAGCGGCATGTCCCCGCCTTTGGCATCACCTACTTTGACCCCGCCAAGGACAAACCCCAGACCTCGCTGCACGAGCAGCTGGAAGCGCTGGGCCGGCTGGTGAAGGCCGGCAAGGTTCGCGCCATCGGCCTGTCCAACGAGACGCCCTACGGCGTACACGAATTCGTGCGCCTGGCCGAGCAGCACGGCCTGCCGCGCGTGGCCACGGTGCAAAACGTCTACTGCCTGATCAGCCGCGGCGTGGACAACGCGCTGGACGAAACCCTGTACCGGCTGGGGGTGTCGCTGCTGGCCTACTCGCCCCTGGGTTTTGGTCTGCTCACAGGCAAGTACGACGCCTGCGGCATTGATCCGGCAGCGGGTGGCGCCGACTGGGGGCCAGGCGCGCCCCGCGATGGGCGGATCGCCCGGTTCGAGTCCGTGCGCAAGCAGCGCTGGGGCCGCCCCGAGGCGCTGGCCGCCGCGCGCCGCTACAACCAGCTGGCCCGGGACAACGGCCTCACACCCGCTCAGATGGCGCTGGCGTTCTGTTACACCCGCTGGAGCGTGGCCAGCACCATCATCGGTGTCACTTCACTGGCTCAGCTGGACGAAGACCTGGACGCTTACGGCACCACGCTCTCCGCGTCCGTGCTGGCCGAGATCGACCGCATCCGCTGGGAGCTGCGCGACCCGGCGAACTGAGGGGCAGCCCTCCGCAACCATCCGCCCATGGGCAAGACCGGTCACGTCAGCGAAACCCCCGCCACCGCCTGGCTGCGGGCGAACAAGGTCGCCTTCACCGAGCATCCCTATGAGTATCTGGAGCATGGCGGCGCGCAGCACAGCGCGCAGGTGCTGGGCGTGGACCCGTTTGCCGTGGTCAAGACACTGGTGATGGAGGACGACAAGGCGCGCCCGCTCATTGTCCTGATGCACGGCAACCGCACGGTTTCGACCAAGAACCTGGCGCGCCAGATCGGCGCCAAGTCGGTGGCGCCCTGCAAACCCGAAGTGGCCAACCGCCACAGCGGTTATCTGGTGGGCGGCACCTCGCCGTTTGGCACGCGCCGCGTGATGCCGGTGTACATCGAGGAGGGCATCCTCGGCCTGCCGCGCATCCTCATCAATGGCGGGCGGCGGGGCTACCTGGTGGGCATCGATCCGCAGGTCTGCGTGGCGCTGCTGGGCGCCCGACCGGTGCAGTGCGCGCTGGCAGAATAGCGGCTCCCCACGCATCGAGGCTGCCTTGCAAAACCTGTATCCCCTGCTTGCCGCGCTGGCGGCCTACCTGGCCGGTTCCCTGTCGTTCGCGGTCATCGTCAGCCGCCTCATGGGGCTGAAGGATCCTCGCACCTTTGGCAGCAAGAACCCGGGCGCCACCAACGTGCTGCGTTCGGGCAGCAAGGTGGCGGCCATCCTCACGCTGTTGCTGGACGCACTCAAGGGGTTTGTCCCGGTGCTGCTGGTGCAGTGGCTGGGCAAGCCCTTCGGGATGGAAGACGGCACGGTCGCGCTGGTCGGGCTGGCAGCTTTTCTGGGACACCTCTGGCCAGTGTTCTTCCGCTTTCAGGGCGGCAAGGGCGTGGCCACCGCCATTGGCGTGGTGTTTGGCGTGCATCCCCTGCTGGGCGTGGCGACGGGCGCAACCTGGCTGATCATCGCCTACTTCTTCCGCTATTCGTCGCTGGCCTCCCTGGTGGCGGCGGCGTTCGCGCCGGCGTACTACATGCTGGGTGACCGCGTCCAGTGGTACACCGAGCGGCCCGTGACACTGATGCTGGTGGCCGTGGCGTTCCTGCTGGCCCTGCGCCACCGCGAGAACATCAACCGTCTGATCCAGGGCAAGGAGTCGAAGATCGGCGCCAAGGCGGCCTGATCGGCGGCCCGCAAGGTGGGCCAGAACACCTGTTCGCCTCAGTACCGGCGATCCAACACCATCTGGTCGTTTTCGCGCTTCATCTGGAAGCGGGTCAGAAAGCTGTTGCCCAGCAGCACAAACGGCATGGATTGCTGGGCGACGACGGCGTCCACCTCATAGACCTCGACGTCACCGATGCGAACCGAGGCCAGCTTGACCCGCCAGGCCTGCGCGACGCCGTTGGCGGTGCTCATCTGCACGCGCTGGCCCTTGCTCACGTCCAGCCCCAGACGCTGCGCTTCCGCCGCGCCCAGCGACACCACAGTGGCGCCCGTGTCCACCAGGAAGTTGACCGACCGGCCGTTGATGGTGCCCAGCGCCATGAAATGACCGCCGCCATCGGCATGCAGCACGATGCGCGTGCCACGGGCGGAACCGCCGCCGCTTGCGCCCACACTGGCCGGGCTTTCCCCCACGCGCAGGGTGTGGCGCCGCCCGCCGAACTCCACCACCGCCTGATCCCCGGCGGTGGAGAGTACCTTGACGCCCTGGTGCGTTTCGCCAGCCGCCACGCCGCGGGGTGCACCGCCGTCCACGATCAGCAGCGCCTTTGCGCCCAGCATGCCCTGCAGCGCCACGGTCTGGGCCGCGAGGGACAGCGGCAGCAACAGGCCCAGCAGGGGCAGGACGGCTTTCATGTGCAGGCCATTGCGCAAGCGGCTGCGCCGGGCCGCTGGAGGCGCCCCCTTGAGGCGGTGGCACCGCGGGCGCTTTTGGGGGGAGCCATCAATCCCTGAAATTGTTGAACGACAGCGGCACGTCGGTGATGTCCTTGCGCACCAGCGCCATGGCCGCCTGCAAATCGTCGCGCTTGGCGCCCGTCACCCGCACAGCGTCACCCTGGATGGCGGCCTGCACCTTGAGCTTGCTGTCCTTGATGAGGCGGGTGATTTTCTTGGCCTGCTCGCCTTCGATGCCGTTGCGCACCTTGATCACCTGCTTGACCTTGTCTCCGCCGATCTTCTGGACGTCGCCCTTGTCCAGGAAGCGCACGTCCACATTGCGCTTGGTGAGCTTGTTGCGCAGGATGTCCTCGACCTGCACTAGCTGGAAATCGGCGTCGCCAAACAGCGTGATCTCCTTCTCCTTGAGCTCAATCGCTGCCGAGGTGCCCTTGAAGTCGAACCGGGTGGCGATTTCCTTGGCGGCGTTGTCAACCGCGTTCTTCACCTCGACCATGTTGGGTTCGCAGACGGTATCAAATGAGGGCATGTCGGGGCCTTGGACGTGACGCTGGGCGGAGATGCGCAATTCTAGGGCGGCCCGGCCAGGGAGAGCCAGTCCTGCAGCATGGGTTCGATCTGGGTCAAGTCAGCGTGATGGCGGTATGCCCGGTCGACCGCCCGGGTGCGCTGCTCGTTCCAGCGCTGTTCGGGCCAGTCCAGCATGTCCTTCAGCAGGCGAGAAACCTCCTCGGCCCCGTTGTAGTACATCGCGGCCGACCCGCCGTACTCGCGCGCGCCCTGGCCTTCCCTCAGCAGAGGCACGGTTCCACAGGCCATCGCCTCGGCGATCGAAATGGGCTCGCCAAATGGCTGGCTGTAGCCGAAGGTGTGAAGGTACACACCGGCCTTGCGCATCATCGCGGCCATTTCGGGGTATTGGACGTCTTCAAGGATTTCCACCGGCTGGCCCAGCTGCTCATTCAGTGCCAGCAGTTCTGCGCGGGTCTGCGCCCCGCTGGCGTTGGTGGAGAGCACCAGACGGAACCGGTATTCCGGCCGCAGCGCCGCCACGCGGATGAACAGGTCCAGCTCCTTGGTGGGCAGGCAGGCGCCGCAGCGCAGGACCAGCCGCCCGTCCTTGCCCGGTTCCGGGTAGTAACGCGAGGTGTCCACCAGCGCGTGGGAAGCCACCAGCTTGCCCTTGCGGACAAACCCGGGTCCATGCAGATGGGGAAACAGGTGCACGCGCCTGACCCACGGCAGCGCCAGCACCCGGTCCAGATCCTTCGCCGAGTGGTCGAACCCGTGCGCCTTGACAGTGACGGGCAAGCCCAGCGCCTGCAGCCGAGTGCGCTGCTTGAGCACGGAGGTGATCCAGTGCACATGCACCACATGCGGGCGAAAGGCGGCTGCACGTTGCTGCAGATGCTCCAGGCCCACGGTAACGGGCGCGGTGGCCACACCCCGGGAGATGGGTTCCGCCCAGGACACCACCTCGACCGACACCCCACGCGACTGGAGAGCGCGGATCTCCGCATGGATGTAGCTTTCAGACAATTGCGGATAGTCGTACACCACCAGCATCACGCGCAGGGGACGTGGCAAGGGGGGCAGGAACTTGCACTCGATGCGGAAAGCCGACTCGCCTGAAGGCACCTGGTTGGTGATGCGGGTGTGATCGCCCGCGCGGTATCGCACGGCCATGCGGGGCACCGCCATGGGCTCGTGTGAGCGGGTGTACCGCAGGGTCAGGTCCCAGTCGCTGTACCGCTTCAGCTGGGGGTCAAAGGCCCCCAGCGCGGCCACCAGCGCAAGGCGGTGGCTGAAGCAGTTCATGTCCAGCGAGAGCCTGCCGATGCGCAAGTCTTCCCAGGTGAAGCGCGGGAATGTCACCTCGTCGCGCGCCGTCCACAACCACAGTTGCGCGGCGTGGGCACATTGCGCCTGGGGGTGCGCGTCATACATCGCTGCCAGCGCCTCAAGGTAATCGGGGAACCAGGCGTTGTCGTCGTCCAGGTAGGCCACGACCTCGCCGGTGGCACTGGCCAGCGCAAGGTTGCGGGCCGCGCTCACACCGGCAGAAGTCTCCTGGCGCAAGCACCGGATGCGCGGGTCGGCGGCCGCCAGTTCTGCCAGCAAGGCCGGTGTGTCGTCGGTGCTCGCGTCGTCCACGATCAGCAGCTCCCAGGCGGCATGGCTTTGGGCCTGCACGCTGCGAACCGCCTCCCCGATCATGTGGGAGCGGTTGCGGGTGGGCATCACGATGGAGATGCGCAGCTGGGGATTGGCGGCAGGCAGGCCGACGAGTCCGCGCACGCGGCGCATTTCGGCGAACGCGGCGCGCGATTTCCAGTACAGGCGAAGCGTGCGCCAGCGCCCGCGCAGCGCGCCTGCGGCGGTCCAGCTTTCCCAGTCGGCGGGCAGCAAGGGCCCCCATCGCTCCATCTCGTACTCCTGCGAATCTGCGTGCGGGGCACACGTTACCATTCCCGCACGCCATGGTTGCCATCGAACACCACATTTCACTTCAGCCGTTCAACAGCTTCGGCATTGCGGCGCGCGCCCTGTCGCTGGCGCGCCTGCACCAGGCCGGCGATGTGGCCGATCTCGTGCGGGAGCGCGGGCTGCAAGGCTGCTTCATCCTCGGCGGTGGCAGCAACATTGTCCTGACCGGGGACGTGCGCGCGCTGGTTCTCAAGGTCGAGATCATGGGTCGCCGCCTTGTGGGCGAGACGGCGCGCGACTGGATTGTGGAAGCTGGCGCGGGCGAAAGCTGGCACGGGCTTGTTGAATGGACCCTGGACCAGGGCTGGCCGGGCCTGGAGAACCTGGCCCTGATTCCCGGAACAGTGGGGGCGCGCCGGTGCAGAACATTGGCGCGTACGGGGTGGAGTTGCAGGACCGGTTTGATTCACTGGATGCAGTGGATCTGGCAACGGGGGAGACCTTTACGCTGGATGCAGCACGGTGCGGCTTCGGTTACCGTGACTCGGTGTTCAAGCACGCCAGCGGGCTGGGGCTGGCCGGCAAGGCTGTCATCACCGCGGTGCGTTTTGCCTTGCCCAAGGCCTGGAGGCCCGAACTGGGCTACCTGGACCTGCAGCGCCGTACGGCAGACACCGGCATTGCCCGTCCCGATGCGCGTCAGGTGTTTGAGTGGGTCTGCGCCATCCGCCGCGCCAAGCTGCCGGACCCACGCGTGCTGGGCAATGCCGGCAGCTTCTTCAAGAACCCCACCGTCACGCCCGAGCAGTGCGCCGACATCATCGCCCGCGACCCCAACGTGGTGCACTACCCCATGCCCGATGGCAGCGTCAAGCTGGCCGCGGGCTGGCTGATCGACGCCTGCGGCTGGAAAGGCAAGTCGGTGGGCAACGCCGCCGTCTACGAAAAGCAGGCGCTGGTGCTGGTCAACCGCGGCGGGGCTGAGCACCCCGCGACCGGGGGTGAGGTGATGACGCTGGCCCGGGCGATCCAGACCAGCGTCTACGAGCGCTTCGGCATCCTGCTCCAGCCGGAGCCGGTCGTCGTCTGAGCTACTCGCCCCCGAGCTTGAGCATGTCCGCGCCTTCACCCAGCGTCAGCAGGCCGGTGCGGGCGTAGATGCCCAGCTTCTCGCGGGTGTCCACGATGTCCAGGTTGCGCATGGTGAGCTGGCCGATGCGGTCCTGTGGCGAGAACGGCGCGTCCTCCACCTTTTCCATGCTCAGCCGCTCGGGCTTGTAGGTGAGATTGGGGCTCTCGGTGTTGAGCAGCGAGTAGTCGTTGCCGCGACGCAGTTCCAGCGTCACCTCACCCGTCACCGCGCGGGCCACCCAGCGCTGGGCGGTTTCGCGCAGCATGATGGCCTGGGGGTCAAACCAGCGGCCCTGGTAGAGCAGGCGGCCCAGCTTAAGGCCGTTCATGCGGTACTGCTCGATGGTGTCTTCGTTGTGGATGCCCGTCACGAGCCGCTCGTACGCAATGTGCAGCAGCGCCAGGCCCGGGGCCTCGTAGATGCCGCGGCTCTTGGCCTCGATGATGCGGTTCTCGATCTGGTCGCTCATGCCCAGGCCATGGCGACCGCCAATGCGGTTGGCCTCCAGGATCAGCTCCACCGGGCTGTCGAAAGTGCGACCGTTCAGCGCCACCGGCTGGCCTTCCTCGAAGCGCACCGTCACCTCTTCGGCCTTGACCGCCACGTCGTCTTTCCAGAAGGCCACGCCCATGATCGGGTTGACGATGCGGATGCCGCTGTTGAGGAACTCCAGGTCCTTGGCCTCATGCGTTGCGCCCAGCATGTTGCTGTCGGTGCTGTAGGCTTTCTCGGCGCTCATCTTGTAGCCGAAGCCGTGCGCCGTCATGAAGGCGCTCATCTCGGCGCGGCCGCCCAGCTCGTCAATGAACAGCTGGTCCAGCCAGGGCTTGTAAATGCGCAGGCTGGGGTTGGTCAGCAGGCCGTAGCGGTAGAAGCGCTCGATGTCATTGCCCTTGAAGGTGCTGCCGTCCCCCCAGATGTGGACATCGTCTTCCTTCATGGCGGACACAAGCATCGTGCCTGTGACGGCGCGCCCCAGCGGGGTGGTGTTGAAGTAGGTGACGCCGGCGGTGCTGATGTGGAAAGCGCCGGCCTGCAAGGCGGCGATGCCTTCGTGGGCCAGTTGCAGTCGGCAGTCGATCAGCCGGGCCTTCTCTGCGCCGTACTCCATGGCCTTGCGGGGGATCGCATCGTAGTCGGGCTCGTCGGGCTGGCCCAGGTTGGCGGTGTAGGCATAGGGCACGGCGCCCTTGAGCTTCATCCAGTGCAGGGCGGCACTGGTGTCCAGCCCGCCGGAGAAGGCGATGCCGACTTTCTGGCCGGCGGGAACGTTCTGGAGGATGGTGGCCATGGTGGATGTACCTGCAGTTCAGCCGAAATGGCAGATGTAGTGGTAGGCCCCGGTCACGCGGATCTCGAACGAAGAATTGCCCGGCACGCTGAACTTCTCGCCGGCGGAAGACCGGATCCAGGCGTCGCTGCCGGCGAGCCTGTACTCGCAGTCACCGGCCACGCATTCCATGATCTCGGGGGCGCCGGTGTTGAAGGTCAGGCTGGCCGGCAGGATCACGCCGACGGATTTTTTGGTGCCATCGGGAAAGGTGACGCTGTGGCTCACGCATTTGCCGTCAAAGTACACGTTGGCTCGGGTGGTGACGGCGATGCCGTTGAGGGTGTCGGTGGTCATGGAGCGTCCTGCCTTGCGGCACGCGGAAAATCGGTTGGGGGAAACCCGGCATTTTACCGGGGATGGCTGCCCTGGCCGCGCAAGTGCATCCGCTCGGGGGTATCGTGCGTATCAAATTCAACCCCTCACCAGTCGCATGCCCACTGAAACGACCGATCCCCTGGACGACCGCCTGCGCAGCCTGCTTGCCCGCGTCGCCGAACAGGACGCCACCAGCGAGGCTGCGCTGCGCGAACTCTACGACCTGAGTGCCTCCCGCCTGTATGGCGTGGCGCTGCGCGTCACCGGCAACCGGGAATGGGCCGAAGACGTGCTTCAGGAGGCCTACCTCAACATCTGGCGGGTGGCCGACGACTACCGCTCTGCCCTGAGTCCACCGCTGGCCTGGATGGGCGTGATCGTTCGCAGCCGCGCGCTGGACTTCCTGCGCCGCCGCGCCAGCCAGCGGGTGGACCACGCGGTGGAGCTGGACGAGACGGTCCACGATTCGGTGGCCGCCGACACTCCCGGGCCGATGGACACCACCGAAGCCAGCGAGCAGGCCTGGGCGCTGCACGAGTGCATGCGCAAGCTCGACGCGAAGCAGCGCGAGGTGGTCAGCCTGGCCTACCTGCGCGACCTGAGCCACAGCGAGCTGGCCCAACAGCTGCGCCTGCCGCTGGGTACCGTGAAATCGTGGATCCGGCGGGGGCTTGAACAACTGCGCGGCTGCATGGCGAGGTTTGCATGAAATGTCGCCCCCACGCTTGTCACTTCGTGTGCTGGCGGTTTGCGCAACGTTCGTGCGCGCAGCTGTACAGTGGAGCAAACCGATACCGGGCCTGCACTATGCACGTTCCGAGGCATTGCGCTGCGGCCCGGCCCCCCCCGAGGGGGCCCAGGCCCGCTTGGGGCGGCCCGGCGCTGGCCTGAGCTTCAATCATGAATATCACCTCCAACCCTGCCTTGCTGGACCAGCTGGCTGCGTCCTGGGCGCTGGGTACCCTGCGCGGGGGCGCGCGGCGCCGTTTCGAGGCCCTGGCCCGCGAGAGCGTGACGGTGCGCGCGGCTGCCCTGATCTGGCAGGAGCGTTTTGCCGGCCTGACCGAGCTGCAGGCGGCCGACGCGCCCAGCCCCAATGTGTGGAAGCGCATCGAGATCCAGCTGGCGGCGCAACGTGCGCGGCCTCTGGCCAGTGGCGCCGCGGCGCAGGGGGATGTCATGGTGAAGTCCTTGCGGAAACTGCTGGGCCTGTGGCGTGGCGCGGCGCTGGCCGGCGCGCTGGCCAGTGTGGCCGCCATCGGCGTGGCCATCAACCTCGTGCGCGACCAGCAGGCCATCGAATACGTGGCCGTGCTGGCCGACGACCGTGCTGCGCCTTCCGTGCTGGTGACATTCGACCCCAAGCGCAAGTTGCTGACGCTCAAGCGTGTGGGCGGCTACCAGGAGGCATCGGACAAGTCGCTGCAGCTGTGGGCGCTGCCGCCTGCGGCCGGTCAGCTGCCGCGTTCTCTGGGCGTGCTGGGCAGCGACCGGGTGATCCGCCTGAGTGCGCAGGAGGCCGCGGTGCGGGGTGCGCCGGCCCTGGCCATCAGCCTGGAGCCCAAGGGCGGTGTGAGCGGCGAGCGCGGCCCCACCGGGCCGGTGCTCTTCAGCGGTGCGGTGGTCGACGCGTCGATCTGAAACCGGCCGGATGCGTGAGTTGCTATGATTTTCATAGTGGATCAGCAAGCATCCACGGGGGCTGCGGCCTGATTTACCTGAAATTTTCTGGTGTGAAGCCCACCGTGACGCGTCCGTCGGGCCATTCCACCACCGGCCGCTTGATCACGCTGGGCTGCGCCAGCATCAGCGCGCGGGCGCCGTCGGCATCGGCGGCGGTCGCCTGGGTGGTGGCGTCAAGCTGCCGCCAGGTGGTGCCCTTGCGGTTGAGCAGCGTCTGCCAGCCCGTGCTGGCCAGCCAGGCGTCCAGCCGGGCCGGGGGCACTCCCTGCTTCTTGAAGTCGTGGAACACATGCTCGATGCCCTGGCCAGCGAGCCAGGCGCGGGCCTTGCGGACGGTGTCGCAGTTCGGGATGCCGTAGAGGACGGGCGCGGCAGGTGCCGGGGAGGGCGGGGCGTTGGCGGGCATGGCGTGATTGTGCCGCGCAAGCTGGGACAATCGCCTGATGAGCGACACATTTCCCGACACGCTGGACGGCTGGCTGGCCCACTGCGAGCGGCTGCACCCCAAGACCATGGAACTGGGCCTGGAGCGCGTGCGCGACGTCGCCGCCCGCATGGGGCTGCGGCTGGACTGCGCCGTCGTCACCGTGGCCGGCACCAACGGCAAGGGCTCCACCTGCGCGCTGCTGGAAGCCATCCTGGGCGAGGCCGGCTGGCGCACGGGCGTGTACACCTCGCCGCACCTGGTGCATTTCCAGGAGCGCTGCCGCATCGCCGGGCAGATCGCCACGCCGGCGATGCTGGTGCCCTGTTTCGAGGTGGTGGAGCGCGCCCGCGCAGACACCACGCTGACGTATTTCGAGTTCACCACGCTGGCCATCCTGTGGCTGATGTCGTGTGAGGGGCTGGACGTGGCCATCCTCGAGGTGGGCCTGGGCGGGCGGCTGGACGCGGTGAACATCATTGATGCGGACTGCGCCGTGATCACCAGCATCGACCTGGACCACATGGAGTTCCTGGGGCCCGACCGCGAGGCCATCGGTTACGAGAAGGCCGGCATCCTGCGCACCGGCAGGCCTGCCATCGTGAGCGACCCGCAGCCACCGCGCAGCGTGATCGACCGCGCGCGGGAGATCGGCGCCGACCTGTGGCAGTTTGGCAAGGACTTCAACTACAGCGGTGACCGCCAGCAGTGGGGCTGGGCCGGGCGCGGGCGGCGCTACGCCGGGCTGGCCTACCCGGCCCTGCGCGGGGCCAACCAGCTGGTCAACGCCTCGGGCGTCCTGGCCGCGCTGGAGGCGCTGCGTGAGCGCCTGCCGGTGACCGCCCAGGCGGTGCGCAACGGGCTGGCGCGGGTGGAGCTGCCCGGGCGCTTCCAGATCGTGCCGGGGCAGCCGGCGCTGGTGCTGGACGTGGCGCACAATCCGCACGCCGTGGCCGCGCTGGCGGCCAACCTGGATGCGATGGGCTTTTACCCCGCCACGCATGCCGTGTTCGGCGCCATGGCCGACAAGGACCTGCCCACGATGCTGCGGCGCATGGCCCCGCTGGTGGACCACTGGTACCTGTGCGCCCTGCCCACGCCGCGCGCGGCCAGCGTGCAGACCCTGCAGCAGGCGCTGGACGACGCCGGAGCGCTGCGCGGCGGAGTGACCGTGAGCACCCACGCCAGCCCGCGCGAAGCCCTGGCCGCAGCCATCGCAGCGGCGGACCCCACTGGTAGAATCGTGGTCTTCGGCTCGTTCTTCACGGTGGGCGGCGTCCTGCAGGACGGCGTGCCTCGCCTGCAAGCCAAGCATCTGAACGCCTGAACCCCGGGGTCCGCACTTCATGGCCTTCTTCAAGTTCCGCAAGCCCGCCGATGAGGCAGCCTCCACGTCCCCCGCGGAATCGATCGAGGACCTGCGCCGGCGCGCCCGCCACCGCCTGATTGGCGCAGCGGTGCTGGTGGGGCTTGGGGTGATCGGATTTCCCCTGTTGTTTGACACTCAGCCGCGACCGGTGTCGGTGGACCTGCCCATCGTCATCCCCGAAAAAGACAAGGTCAAGCCGCTGCCCATCCCTGCGCCGCCCCCTGTGGCCGTGCCACAGGTCGCCGGCAAAGTGGGCGAGTCTGGCGCGTCCGCGCCTGCCCGGCCCGCCAGCGCGGCACCCGCCGGCAGCCTGGGCCCCAGGGAAGAGGTCGTTCCTTCGGGTTCGGGGCAAAAAGTGGCTCCAGCCCCCGCCAGTGCTGCATCACCCGCTACAAAAAAGATAGCGCCCGAGCCGGCGAAGCCGGCCTCCCGGCCGGAAGCGAAAGCGTCTGTACCCAAGCCCGAAGCCAGGTCTTCTGCGCCCAAGGCCGATGACGGTGCCAAGGCCCGCGCGCTGCTGGAAGGGCGCGATCCGGCGGCTCCGGCCGCGCCTGCCTCCGCCGCGGCCGGGCGGATCGTCGTGCAGGTCGGCGCCTATGCCGACGCCGCCAAGGCGCGCGAAGTCCGCCAGAAGCTTGAAAGAGCCGGCTTGAAGACTTACACCCAGGTCATTGACAACAGCGAGGGTCGGCGCATCCGCGTGCGGGTGGGGCCGTACCCGACCCGTGCCGAGGCGGAGGCCGCCGCCACCAAGGTCAAGGCGCTGGATCTGCCGGCGGCGCTGCTGGCGCTGTGACGTCCATGCAGCTTGCGCCGCTCGACTGGGTGATGCTGGCGGCCCTGGCCGCCTCGCTGGTGCTGGGTGCGTGGCGGGGACTGGTCTACGAGGTCATCCTCGCGCTGGGATGGATCGCCGCTTTTGTGCTGTCCCAGTGGTTCGCGCCCGCGCTGTCCCAGTGGCTGCCGGCGATGCGCGGCGCTTCGGAGCCCGTGCGCTACGCCGTCGCGTTCGTGCTGGTGTTCATTGGCGCGATCTTTGCAGCTGGCCTGCTCGCGTGGATCACCAGGAAGCTGGTCGAGGCCGTGGGCCTGCGACCGGTGGACCGCATCCTCGGCGCGCTGTTTGGCGTGGCGCGCGGCGCGCTGGCCCTGCTGGCGCTGGCGGTGGTGGTGAACATGACCGGATTGCGCGACCACGACTGGTGGCGCCAGTCGCAGGGCGCGTCGGTGGCAACGTCGGTGCTGGTGGCGATCAAGCCGCTGCTGCCGGGGGATTTCGGACAGTATCTGCCGGGCCAGAAGAACGGCCTGGCGGTCAGCAGGGGATAGACACATGTGCGGAATCGTTGGCGTTGTCAGCAGCGCCCCAGTCAACCAGCTGATCTACGACGCCTTGCTGCTGCTGCAGCACCGCGGCCAGGACGCGGCCGGCATCGTCACGCAGCTGGACCGCAAGTTCTTCATGCACAAGGCCAAGGGCATGGTGCGCGACGTGTTCCGCACCCGCAACATGCGCGGCCTGCCGGGCAACTGCGGGCTGGGGCAGGTGCGCTACCCCACGGCAGGCAATGCCTACAGCGAAGAAGAAGCCCAGCCCTTCTACGTGAACGCGCCGTTTGGCATCGTGCTGGTGCACAACGGCAACCTCACCAACGCGCACGCGCTCAAGGCCGAGCTGTTCTCCACCGACCACCGCCACATCAACACCGAAAGCGACTCCGAGGTGCTGCTCAATGTGCTGGCGCACGAACTGGAGCGTTCCACCCGGGGCTTGCCGCTTCGGCCCGAGGACGTGTTCACCGCCGTGCGCCATGTGCACCGTCGCGTCAAGGGCTCGTATGCCGTGGTGGCGCTGATCGCGGGCCACGGCCTGCTGGCGTTTCGCGATCCGCATGGCATCCGTCCGCTGTGCATCGGCCGTGGCAAGGACGGCACCGTCGTTCTGGCCAGCGAATCCGTGGCGCTGGAGGGCACCGGGCACAAACTCGAGCGCAACGTGGCGCCGGGCGAGGCGGTGTTCGTCGACCTCGCCGGCAAGGTCCACACCCAGCAGTGCGCCGACACGCCGCACCTGCACCCCTGCATCTTCGAGTTTGTCTACCTCGCGCGGCCCGACTCGGTGCTGGACGGCATCTCCGTGTACCAGGCCCGCCTGAACCTGGGCGAGACGCTGGCGCAACGGGTGATCTCCACCGTGCCGCCCAACGAGATCGACGTCATCATTCCCATCCCCGAGTCCAGCCGTCCCAGCGCGACCCAGCTGGCGCACCTGCTGGGCATCCCGTACCGCGAGGGCTTCGTCAAGAACCGCTACGTGGGCCGCACCTTCATCATGCCGGGCCAGGCGGTGCGCAAGAAGTCCGTGCGCCAGAAGCTCAACGTCATTGCCAGCGAGTTCAAGGGCCGCAACGTGCTGCTGGTGGACGACTCCATCGTGCGTGGCACCACCTGCCGCGAGATCGTGCAGATGGCGCGCGACGCCGGCGCGCGCAAGGTCTACATGGCCAGCGCCGCGCCACCGGTGCGCTACCCCAACGTCTACGGCATCGACATGCCCACCAAGGATGAACTGGTGGCGCACGGCCGCACCATTGCCGAGATCCGCGAGATCATCGGCTGCGACGCGCTGATCTACCAGGACGTTGAGGGCATGAAGAAAGCGGTGATGAAGGCCTCGCCCGCGGCCTCTGCCGGCCCTGCGCTGGACGGCTTTGACGCATCGTGCTTTGACGGCGTGTACGTCACCGGGGACATCAGCGCGGACGACATCGCCCGCCTCAACGAAAACCGTGTGGGCGGCGAGGAAGGCGATGAGGACACGTCCCGCCTGGCGCTGCCCAACACCCAGGACGCCTGAACCGTGACAGACAAGACACTGCCCCCCGGCCTGCACCGCGACACCCTGGCGGTGCGAGCCGCCTTGCCCCCCAGCCAGTATGGCGAGCACTCCGAGGCGCTGTACCTCACCAGCGGCTTTGTGCAGCCCGACGCCGAGACGGCGGCGCGCCGCTTTGCCAGCATCGGAGACGGCTACACGTACGGCCGCACGTCCAACCCAACCGTGACCGCGTTCGAGCAGCGCCTGGCCGCACTCGAGGGCACCGAGGCCGCCATCGGCGCGTCCACCGGCATGGGCGCCATCCTGCTCATGGGCATGGGGCTGCTCAAGGCCGGCGACCACGTGATCTGCTCGCGCTCGATGTTCGGTTCGACCATCAACCTGTTCGCCAAGGAGTTCGCCAAGTTCGGCGTGCAGACGAGCTTTGTCTCGCAGACGGATGTGGCCGAGTGGCGCGCGGCGGTGCGGCCGTCAACCCGGCTGCTTTTTGCCGAAACGCCCACCAACCCGCTGACCGACGTGTGCGACATCCGCGCCCTGGCCGACATCGCGCACGACGCCGGCGCCGTGCTGGCGGTGGACAACTGCTTTTGTTCGCCTGCGCTGCAACGCCCCACCGAACTGGGTGCCGACCTGGTCATCCACTCGGGCACCAAATACCTGGACGGGCAGGGCCGCGTGATGGCCGGCGCCATCTGCGGGCCGGCCCGCCTGATCGTGGACGTGTTCGCCCCGGTGGTGCGCACGGCCGGCATGACGCTGGCGCCGTTCAACGCCTGGGTGGTGCTCAAGGGCATGGAGACGCTGGGCATTCGCATGCAGGCGCAAAGCGCCAACGCGCTGGCGTTCGCGCGGTGGCTGGAAACCCACCCCCGGGTGTCCCGCGTCTATTACCCGGGCCTGGCATCGCACCCCCAGCACGAACTGGCCATGCGCCAGCAGTCGGGGCAGGGCGGTGCGGTGGTCTCGTTTGATGTGCGCGGCCAGGACGCACAGACCGCGCGCGCCAACGCCTTCCACGTGATCGACAGCACCCGCGTGGTGAGCATCGCCGCCAACCTGGGCGACACCAAGACCATCATCACCCACCCGGCCACCACCTCGCACGGGCGCCTGAGCGAAGACCAGCGCCAGGCCGCCGGCATCGGCCAGGGCCTGATCCGCGTGGCCGTGGGACTGGAACACATTGAAGACATCAAGGCCGACCTGCTGCGTGGCCTGGACACCCTGGCATGACCACCAAGACCCGCACCCGATTCGCCCCTTCACCCACCGGTTTCATCCACCTCGGCAACATCCGCTCGGCGCTCTACCCCTGGGCATTCGCCCGGGCCACGGGAGGCGATTTCATCCTGCGCATTGAAGACACCGACCTGGAGCGCAGCTCACAGGCCGCGGTGGATGTGATCCTCGAAGGCATGGCCTGGCTCGGGCTGGACCACGACGAGGGCCCGTTCTACCAGATGCAGAGCATGGACCGCTACAAGGCCGTGTTGCAGGACCTCAAGGCCGCGGGCCATGTGTACCCCTGCTACATGGGCATGGCCGAACTCGACGCGCTGCGCGAACGCCAGATGGCCGCCAAGGAGAAGCCGCGCTACGACGGCACCTGGCGCCCCGCCCCCGGCAAGACGCTGCCGCCCGTGCCCGAAGGCGTGCAGCCGGTGCTGCGCTTCATGAACCCACAGGGCGGCGTCGTGGCCTGGGAAGACAAGGTCAAGGGCCGCATCGAGATCAGCAACGACGAACTCGACGACCTGGTGATTGCGCGCCCCGACGGCACGCCCACCTACAACTTCTGCGTGGTGGTGGACGACATCGACATGAACATCACGCATGTGATCCGCGGCGACGACCATGTGAACAACACACCGCGCCAGATCAACATCTTCCGGGCGCTGGGCAAGGAGCCGCCGGTGTATGCCCACCTGCCCACGGTCCTGAACGAGCAGGGCGAGAAGATGTCCAAGCGCGCCGGGGCCAAGCCGGTGACGCAGTACCGCGACGAGGGCTACCTGCCCGACGCGATGGTGAACTACCTCGCACGCCTGGGCTGGAGCCACGGCGACGACGAGATCTTCAGCCGCCGGCAGTTCATTGAATGGTTCAACCTGGACCACCTGGGCAAGAGCGCCGCGCAGTTTGACGAAGCCAAGCTGCGCTGGGTGAACGCCCAACACCTCAAGGCCATGGCGGACGACGCGCTGGCGCCGCTGGTCGCAGCGCAATTGGAAAAGCGTGGCATCGATCCCGCTGCCGGCCCCTGGACTGACCAGGGGCATCTGGCCAGCCTCTGCGGCCTGTTCAAGGACCGCTGCGACACCACCGTGGCGCTGGCCGACTGGGCGGCGCGTTTCTACGCCGACGTGACGCCCACGCCCGAAGAAATGACGCAGCACGTCACCGACGCGGTGAAACCCGCGCTGGCGCTGCTGCGTGAAAAGCTGGCCACCTGCGCCTGGGACAAGGCCGCCATCGGCGCGGCCCTCAAGGAAGTGCTGGCCACGCACAGCCTGAAGATGCCCCAGCTGGCGATGCCCGTGCGGGTGCTGGTGATGGGCACGGCCCAGACACCGTCGCTGGATGCGGTGCTGGCGCTGTGCGCGCGTGAAACTGTTCTGGAGCGACTGTCCAGGCACTGAGAAATCACGCTATAATCTGAGGCTCGGAAATTGCCGTTGCAGCCGCAGGGCCGCGATGACAAGATGGGGGTATAGCTCAGCTGGGAGAGCGCTTGCATGGCATGCAAGAGGTCATCGGTTCGATCCCGTTTACCTCCACCACCGAACGTTTTTTGAAGGTCTGACCCTATCGTCTAGAGGCCTAGGACATTACCCTTTCACGGTAAGTACCGGGGTTCGAATCCCCGTAGGGTCGCCACCAGGAGTGGTAGTTCAGTTGGTTAGAATACCGGCCTGTCACGCCGGGGGTCGCGGGTTCGAGTCCCGTCCACTCCGCCAACATCAAGTTTTCTGCCATCCGGCGAAGACCAATAAAGCCCCGTAAGCCCAGTGTTTACGGGGTTTTTTGCTTTGGTTTTTCCGCAGCTTCATTTCGCATTCCGGTGCTTGGTCTGATCGTGGGCTGGACATATGTTCTGGGCCTGAAGTCAACCAAGGAGCTGTCGATGAAGGTCGTGTTCGAATCGGATGCCCCCCAGGGCGAAACCCTGCGTGAAATGGCCATTGGTCGTGTGACCTTTGCCATGCGGCGCCTTTCCTGGCTGGTGCCCCGTGCGCGGGTGCAGATGTCGGACGTCAATGGTCCCCGCGGAGGTGTGGACAAGCGTTGCCAGATCGAACTGAAAACCGACACCTCGGGCACCGTTGTGGTCACCGCAATGGCGCGGGACTGGCGCACAGCGCTGGACTCCGCCCTTGCGCGGGCGTCCCACGTGCTGATGCGGCGGTCCCAGCGCCGCCAGTCTTTCTCACGGCAGCGGGCGACACTGCGCCTCGCCCAGGGCGGCGCGACGTGAAGTGCCCTGTCTGCGCGGACGCCACACTGGTCATGTCAGAACGCCAGGGCGTCGAAGTCGACTATTGCCCACAGTGTCGGGGTGTCTGGCTCGATCGCGGTGAGCTGGACAAGCTGGTCGAGCGCGCCCAGCAGCAGCCAGCGGCGCAGCCCCCGGGTCCGGTGCCGCGCCGGCCAGACTTTGTGGATTCCGACCATCACCAGGGCCATCGGCACTACCCCTCCCGCCGCAAGTCCTGGCTGTCCGAGATTTTTGACTGAGAGGCATCATGCTTGAAGTGGCCACACCCCTGCTGGCGCTGTCCGCCATCTTTTTCTACTGCGCCTGGTTTGAACGCCGGCGCGACAACCTGCGCGACGCCAGGCTGCTGGCGGGGGTCGCCGCCGGCGGCATGGCCCTGGGCATGCTCAGCTCCCTGGGTTGAGGCTGGATGGGTTCAGCCTGGAGACTGTTCGGTCGCGCGCCCGTGCACGCGACAATGGCGACCGAACGTGTCGACCCACCGCCCCAGGAGCCCCCATGCCCCGCCTGCAACCCCTGCCGCCCGAAACCACCCCCGAGCTGAAAGACCACTTCGACTTTTTTCTGGGCACGCTGGGCTTCACGCCCAACAGCGTGCTGACCATGCAGCGCAAGCCGGGGCTGGTCAAGGCATTTGCCCAGCTCAATGCGGCGGTGATGGACCCGGCCGGCGAGGTGGACCTGGGCTTTCGCCGCCTCATCGGGCATGTGGTCAGCAAGGTGTCCGGATGCCTGTATTGCCAGGCGCACACCCTGCTGGGGGCCAGCAACTTCGGCGTCAGCGAGGCCAAGCTGGCCCACATCTGGTCCTGGTCAACCAGCCCGCTGTACACCCCGCGGGAGCGCCTGGCGCTGGATTTCGCCCTGGCCGCCGCCAGCCAGCCCAACGCGGTGACCGACGAACAGTTCGCCCGCCTGCGCGAGCACTGGGGCGAGGGCGAGATCGTCGAAATCCTGGGCGTGGTGGCGATGTTCGCGTTCCTCAACCGCTGGAACGACACCATGGCCACACCCCTGGAGCCCGTGCCCGACGCAGTGGCCAGCCGCGCGCTCGGCGACCAGGGGTGGACGAGCGGCAAGCACGGAAAATAATTGCCAAAAAGTCCCTCGAGCCCCTGCGGATATTGACACTAGACCGACTGGTCTATAGAATTGCCGCATGGCCGACACAACCACGCCCGCCGCAGCTCCCGCCGCTGGCCCAGCGCCCGGCACTCGCGATCGCCTGATCGCCGCCATGCTGGGCGCGCTGCAACGCCGCGGCCTGCATGGCGTGGGCCTCAACGAACTGCTGGCCACGGCCCACGCGCCCAAGGGCGTGCTGTACCACCACTTCCCCGGCGGCAAGGCCGAGCTGGCCGTGGCCGCGGTGGAGAGCGCGGTCGCCCACATGAACGGCTCGCTCGAACGCCTGCTGCAGCGCAACGCCCACCCGGTGGATGCGCTGGCCGCCTGGATGGCGTCGGCGCAGAAATTCCTCTCGGCCAGTGGTTTCGAGCAGGGCTGCCCGCTGGCCACGATCGCACTCGAATCCACGCCAGAGGACGAAGCCATCCGGGCCGCCCTGGCCCGCGGCTTTGCCGGCATCCGCGAACGCGTGGCGCAGGCGCTGGCCGCGTCCGGTCTGCCTGATGCGCAGGCCCGCAACCTGGCGGCACTCATCGTCTCGGCCTACGAGGGTGCGCTGCTGCAGGCTCGCGTGGCCGGGCAGGTGGACGCCATGCGCGAGACCTGCGACGCACTGCTTGAGCTGGTGCGCCTGCAGATCTCAGCCGCAGCGCCGCGTGCCTGAGCCGCCTCGACGCCGCCAGGCCACAGCTTTCAACCCCACATCGACTCGGGAGTTCACCATGACCACCAACGCATCCGCGCCCCCCCGGGCCACCGGGCCCGAAACCGGTGCCGCCGTCCCCGCAGGCATCGAGCCCGAGCAATTGCGCCTGCTGGCCGCCGACGGCTACCCGCTTGCCGCGTTGCGCTACACCGCGCGTGGCCCCGTGCGCGGCCACCTTGTGATGGCCGGCGCCACCGGTGTGCCGCAGCGCTTTTACCGCCCGTTTGCCGAGTTCGCCGCCGCGCAGGGCTACACCACGCTCACGCTGGACTACCGCGGCATCGGCTTGTCCAAACCCAGGACGCTCAAGGGCTTTCGCATGGCCTACCTTGACTGGGCGCACCTGGACCTGACCGCCGCGGTGGACCAGATGGCCAGCGACGACGTGCCGCTGTTCATGGTGGGCCATTCGTTTGGCGGCCACGCGTTCGGCCTGCTGCCCAACCACGACCGCGTGGCCCGCTTCTACACCTTCGCCACCGGCGCCGGCTGGCACGGCTGGATGCCGCCGCTTGAGCGCGTGCGCGTGCTCCTCATGTGGCGCGTGATCGGCCCGCTGATCACACGCTGGAAAGGCTACCTTGCCTGGAGCAAGCTGGGCATGGGCGAAGACCTGCCGCTCAACGTCTACCGCGACTGGAAGCACTGGTGCCGTTTTCCGCGCTACTTCTTCGACGACCCCGAAATGGGCGCCGAAGTCTCGCGCCGCTTTGACCTCGTGCGCACGCCCATCGTGGCCGCCAATGCGCTGGACGACCTGTGGGCGCCGCCCGCGTCGCGCGACGCCTTCATGGCCGGCTACCGCAACGCTCCGCTGCAGCAGATCGACATTGATCCGCGCGCCAGCGGCCTGGGGCCCATCGGGCACATGGGCTACTTCCGCCGCAAGTCGCAGCCCTTGTGGCAGGAGGCGCTGGCCTGGTTCCAGCAGCATCCGCAGCCCGCAGGCGTGCATCTGCACGCCGCGCTGGTGGCCGCCCATGGGGGCTGAAGCGCCTCACCCGACTGAGGCGGCGCACATGCTGGGTGAGCTGCTGCGCAGCCGCCGCAGCGTGCGCGATTTTTTGCCGCGCCCCATTGCGCCGGAGTTGCTGCAGGCCGTGCTGGCCGACGCCAACACCGCGCCCAGCTGGTCCAACACGCAGCCCTGGCGCGTGGCGGTGGCCTCCGGCGCCGTGCGCGACCAGCTCCAGTCTGCGCTGTGCGAGCGCTACGACACCGCCACCCGCGCGCAGCGCGGCGGATGGCTCGGCAAGCTCAGGCTGCTGGTCACGCCCGGCGCCATGCCCGACGGCGATTTCAAGACCAACCTGGCGTATCCGCAAGACCTGCAGCCGCGCCGCCGCGACACCGGCCACGGCCTGTACGCCCTGCTGGGCATCGCCCGCAACGACCACGCCGCGCGCGAACAGCAGATGCGGCGCAATTTCGAGTTCTTTGGCGCGCCCACCGTGCTGTTCGTCTTTGTGCATGCGGGGCTGCGCGAGTTCTCGGTGCTGGACGCCGGCATCTGGCTGCAGTCGCTGATGCTCAGCGCCCAGGCCCATGGCCTGGCCACCTGTGCGCAGGGCGCGCTGGCCACCTGGGCCGGCCCTGTGCGCGCCGCGTTTGACGTGCCCCCGCACTACAAGCTGATCTGCGGCGTGTCCATCGGCTATGCCTCGGAGCACCCCGTCAACCGCTTCAATCCGGGGCGTGCACCGCTGCCCGTCCAGCAGGTTTTTGCAAGGTAAATCCGGCTGCAAGCCGCATGCAGGCTCGCTGACCCACTACAAAAACAATAGCGGAATGGGCAAGAGCTAGCGCGCCCGCAGCCCCTGCACCAGCGCGCCCAGCGCGATGCCCGCCAGCGCCCACAGCAGCGCCCAGTTGCCCGTGCCCAAGGCTGCGATGGCCGGGCCGGGGCAGACGCCGCACAGGCCCCAGCCCACGCCGAAGATCGCCGAACCCACCGCGGTGTCGCGGCTCAAGGGCCGTGCTTGCGACTCGAATCCGCCGCCCAGCAGGGGCTGGGTCAGCAGGCGCGGCGCCAGCCGGTAGGCCACCAGCGTCACCACCACCGCGCCGCCCATCACGAGCATCAGGCCCCAGTCCTTGAACAACAGGAAGCTCAGCACCACTTCGGGCCGCACCATGGTGGACAGCGCCAGGCCGAATCCGAAAAGCGCGCCCGCCGCAAGCGTGGCGAGCCATTTCGCCGGGGTCATGGATGCCGCGCTCATGCCAGCCACCTCGCCACCAGGTTGGCCGTGAGGAACGCCGTGCCCATGAAGGTCAGCACCGCCAGCAGCGAGGGCCATTGCAGCGAACCCAGCCCGCAGATGCCGTGGCCCGACGTGCAGCCGTTGCCCAGCCGCGCGCCGTAGCCCACCAGGAAACCACCCACCAGCAGCTGCCACACGGGCACAGCCGTGGATTGCGGCGCGCCGCCGGCCACCGCCAGCCACCACACCAGGCCGCCCAGCAACACGCCCAGCGCATACACCAGCCGCCAGCCACGCGAACCGGCCAGCCGGGGCTGCTGGAAGAACGGCCGCTGCACCACATACGACCAGGTCGACGAGAACACGGTGCTCATGCCACCGACCTTGCCGGTGGTGAAGAACAGCAGCGCCACGCCGGCGCCAAGCAAAGCCCCGCCCAGCAGGTAGTGCTGCCAGCCCAGGGGAAACAAGGTGGAGATGAGAGAAGAGTCCATGGGCGGAATTATCCCGTGCCTGCCTGATCTGCGCAGGTGGACGGCCGACCTACCGGACCAGTGCCAGGCGCCACCAGCTGCCATCGTCCAGCCAGGCGCAAGCGCCGCCGGGCAACGGCGTCAAGCGCTGCAACCGGGCAGGCAGGGGATGCAGGTCTCCCAGCTCCCGCCACTGTCCCGGCGATTCCCAGCGCAAAGCGTGCATCGAGCGCAGCGACATGTCGGGCACCAGGATGGTGGGTCGAAGGCCGGGCAGGTGCACCACGGCGGCCAGTTGCTGCTCGATCTGGCCCATGCGGTGGTTGGACACGTCCATTGCCGTGGCGTAGGGCTCGAGCCGAGGGGGACGCAGGTGATGCAAGGTGAGCACGCCACCGATATGCGGTGTGGTCACGCTGGCGACGTCCAGGCGGCCATCGCCGTCAAAGTCGGCCACGCCGACCGGGTTGAGCCAGCGGAATGTGGAGCCGGTGTATGGGCCGCGGGCAAGCTCCACCAGTGCGGGGGTGGGGTGAACCCGCACCTGCAACACCACCAGCGCGGAGCCCTGCACAGCGTCCGACTCCACAAGCAGGATCTCGTCGCGGCCGTCGGCGTCCAGGTCCACCAGACGGGGGATCCGGTCTTCGAACACCCGATGCAGAGGCAGGACATACGCCAGTTCCATCAGCCCGTCTTGCGTGCGCACCAGAGCGTGCAGGCTGCCCGCGTGCTCGCGGGACCCAAGCGCCCCGTGCGGATACCGAAGCGTTGCGCTTCCCAGCCACGCCAGCGCCACGTTGCGTTGTCCGGACACCACCTGGCTGCCGGGCAGGTGCTTGTGGGCCGCGGCAGGGACTGGTTGCGCGACCGGCGGGGACGCGCCGCAGTGTGCGGTCGCCTTTTCGGCCTTCAGATCCATCGCATGGGCGGGCGCGTTGAGTCCCGCCAACAACAAGGCCGCGGCGAGCAATTGACGTGGTTGCATCAGGGTAGGTCGCAACTCGAAGCCCTTCCTTACGGCCAGGCCGAACTGAAACCGGGCAGGGTTTGCCGGCGGATGGGGCTGGCCGTCACGAAAACACCAGCGCCGCCACGCCCACCAGCACCAGCAGCAGACCCGCCTGCTCGGCTGGGGCCAGCTTTTCGCGCAGCAGGCGGTGCGACACCAGGTAGCTGAACACCACCTCCACCATGCCCAGCGTGCGCACATTGGCCGCCGAGGTGAGCGCGAACGCGGTGAACCAGCCGATCGAGGCCGCCGCCCCGGCCGCCCCGGCCAGCACCGACACCCGCCAGGCGGTGGCCATGGCGCGCAGTGCAGGGCGTGAGCGCCAGGCCAGCCAGCCGCCCAGCAGCAGCGTCTGGATGGTTTGCGCCCACAACACCCCCCAGCCGCCCGCCAGCCAGGGCGACACACCCGGAAGCTGCAGCGCCGCGCCGCGATACCCCACCGCCGAAAGCGCAAAGCCCGCGCCCGAGGCCAGCCCGTACACCGCCGCCAGCCCGGCCCAGGCGCGCACCCCGCCCGCGGGCGCCGCATCCGCCTTGCGCGGCCACGACAGCAGCACCACGCCGGCCGTGGCCAAGGCAATGGCCAGCAGCGTCACCCAGCCGGGCAGCTCGTGCAAGAAGAGGGTGGCAAACACGGCCACCTGGAGCGCGTCCGTCTTGGAGTACGCCACGCCCACCACAAAGTTGCGCTGCTTCATCGCCAGCAGCAAAAAGGCCGTGGCCGCCAGCTGGCTCACGGCGCCCAGCAGCAGCCAGCCAAAGTAGCCCGCATGAAAGCCCGGTACCGCTGCCGCCGTGCCAGGCAGCGCGTGCAGCAGCACCACCCAGGCGGCGGCAAACGGCAACCCGTAGAGAAAGCGCGCCAGCGTGGCGCCAAGCGTGCCTGCCTGCGCCACCAGCGAGCGCTGCGCCGCATTGCGCGCCGTCTGCGCGAGCGCGGCCCACAGCACGATGGGGATCCAGGCCCAGGTGAACAGGAATACGCTGGACTGCATGGACCACGTTATACCCAAGCCACGTGCCGGCACCGACTGTCCCCGACAATACGCACCTGGACACGAGAATGGCGATGGATCTGGAATTTTCGATTGACGGCTGGTCTGCGAGTGCGCCTGGGCTGGATTCACGCGAGCAGTGGATCGAGTGGGCCGTCCGACCCGTGCTGCCATCAGGGACAGATGCGCCGTCCCTGAGCCAGATGCCGCCGCTGATGCGCCGACGCCTGAACCGGCTGGGCCGCTGTGCGGCCCAGGCTGCATATGAACTGCACGACTCCCCTGGCGTTCCAGTTGTCCTGGCCTCGCGGTATGGGGATGCGGAGCGGTCGCTGGCGCTCTTGCGGGGTCACGCCTCCGGCGAAGTGATGTCACCGACCGATTTCACCCTGTCCGTTCACAACGCCATTGGCGCGCTGTACTCCATCGCCCGCGCTGACACCGCCAGCTACACCAGCATTGCGGGAGGACGGGCCAGTGCAGCCTGCGGCATGCTCGAGGCGGCCGGGCTGTTGCGGGACGGGCACGCGGCGGTGCTGCTGGTGTGCTACGACAGCGGACTGCCGCAACCCTATGCCGGATTTGAAGACGAACCGGCCGCCTGCTTTGCGTGGGCTGCGCGCGTGGTTCTGTCGCGTCCCGGCCTCGACAGGTTCAGTCTGTCCCACAGGCATCAGGCCGTACCCGGACCGGTGACCACCGGCGGTTGCCCCGATTTACCGTCCAGCCTACAGGTTCTGCAGTTCCTGCTTGGCGGGGCGAGGGAACTGCTTCAGGTCAATGGCCGGGAAAACTGGCGCTGGAGCAGGCATGTTTGCCTGGCTTGAGCGCGCCTGGCGCGTGACAGCCACAGGGATCTGCTTCCTTTGCTTTGGCGTCGGTGGCGTGATCCTGGGAGTACTGGTGTTTCCGGCGTCCCGGCTGGTTTTCCGCGAAGCTGAACGGCGCAGCGAGTTTGGCAAGAGGATCATCCACGGATCCTTTCGTCGGTTCATCCGGCTGATGGCGGCCATGGGCGTGCTGAGCTATGAGTTCCACGGACTGGACCGCCTGACCGGCCGTGGCCTCCTGATACTGGCCAACCATCCGTCCCTGATTGATGTGGTGTTCCTCATTGCGCATGTTGAAAACGCAGATTGCATTGTCAAAGGGGAGCTGGGGCGCAACCCCTTCACGCGGGGACCGGTCCGCGCGGCCGGGTATGTATGCAATGACCAGGGGGGAGACATGCTGGATGATTGCGTCCGATCACTCCGTCGAGGCAATAACCTGATCGTTTTCCCGGAAGGCACCCGAACCCGCAGCGGTCAACCCCTGAAGCTTCATCGCGGTGCCGCCAGGGTGGCCTTGCGGGCGGGAGTGGACATCACTCCGGTGCGAATTCGCTGTGATCCGCCGACGCTCGGGAAGGGGGAAAAATGGTACAAAATACCGCACCGACGCGTGCATTTCCGTTTTGATGTCGATGAGCCCGTCCCAGTGGCGGGCTTTGTGGACTCTACCGACGCCATCTCCGCGCGCAGGTTGACAGAGTTCCTCGCACAACACCTATCGACGGAGACAGAGATTGCACCCTCTTGAGCTGGAGATCAAAGAGCTGATTGTTTCCGCCCTTTCGCTGGAGGACGTCAAGCCGCAGGACATTGACTCCGGGGCGGCGTTGTTCGTGGAGGGACTGGGACTGGATTCGATCGATGCACTGGAACTGGGCGTAGCGCTCCAGAAGCGCTACGGAGTTGCGATGTCAGCCGACCCGGCCGAGAACCGGAAGCATTTCGCGAGTGTGCACGCCCTCGCACAATTTGTTGCCGCAAGCCAGGCCGCTGGCCGGCCCAATTGAAGGGCGCGGGCGCGGGCGCAGGAGCAGGAGGGCAGGAGCAGCATGAACAAGAACGAAATTTACGAAAAAGTTCAGGCGATTCTCAGCGAGAGCTTCGGAATCGGTCCGCAGGACATCACGCCACAAGCGAGGTTGTACGAGGATCTCGAGATCGACAGCATCGACGCGGTCGACCTGATCGTGCAGCTCAAGCCACTCGTGGGCAAGCGACTCCAGCCTGAAGTGTTCAAGTCGGTGCGCAACGTCCAGGATGTGGTCGATGCGCTGCATTCGTTGTTGCAGCAGGACCAGGCGCGCGTCTGAGATCCCGCCGTGCGCCGGATCCCAGTCCTGATGTCGGTGTTGCTTGCGATGTGCTTCCCGTTCCTGGTGTACCTGTCGATGGGCAGGCTTGATCCTTACTGGGTGGCTGGGGGCATCGCTGTGATGTTGCTTGTCCGGGCCGCTCTCTCGCGGGACAGCCTCTGGCTTGTTCTGGCCGCTGTGGCGGGAGTGATCGCGCTGGTCAGTTTGGGTGGGGTCGGTTGGCTTCCCCTGAAGTTGTACCCGGTCGCTGTCAGCGCGGTCATGCTGGCGGTGTTCGGGATCAGCTTGTTGAGACCTCCGTCTTTCGTTGAGCGCATAGCGCGGGCCCGTGAAGGGGTACTTTCTCCGGAGGCCATCGTCTACACGCGCAAGGTGACGGTCATCTGGTGCGTCTTCTTCATGGCAAATGGCGCAATTGCGGCCGCGACCGCGATCTGGGCGTCGCCAGAGGTCTGGGCCGCATACACAGGCCTGGTTTCCTACATCCTGATGGGCATCCTGTTTGCAGGAGAGTGGGTTGTGCGCCGGAGGGTGCGCGGCCGTCCCGCGTCCGCGCGAGAATCGCATGTCTGAGGTCGGGCTTCTGCGACATCCCTGGATCAGCACACCGGCCGTCGCCTGCGGCGGGCACGATCTGGATCGCCCCGTTGCGTGGCGCGGCAGCGAACTCGTGGCCCGTGCCCGTTTCCTGGACGATGTGGCGGGGTGGCAGGCCAGCTTTGAAGGACGACCGGGCGCGCGTGTGGCCCTGTATTTTGAAGACGGCTATGAGTTCGCGTGTGCCCTGTATGGGGCGTGGCACGCTGGCAAGGAAGTGGTGATCTCGGGGGATGCACTGGCCACGACGGTGGAGCGCCTGCAGGGTCTCGTGGACGTCATGGCCGGCCAGTTGCCTGGGGCCATCGAGCCGGTGTTGCACAAGGACGCCGCGGCCTGCGCTGGGCGGCGCCAAGCTCTCGATCCGCAGGCCACATACCTGACTGTGTTCACCTCCGGGTCGAACGGCGAACCACTGGCCATCGTCAAGCGCCTGGACCAGATCGAGTCAGAGATCGCCCACCTGCAACAGGCATTTGGCGATCGCTTTCCCGAGGGGGGCGATGTCAGCATTTGCGCCACAGTGTCCCACCAGCACATTTACGGGTTGTTGTTCTGCATATTCTGGCCTTTGGCCTGCGGCCGGCCGCTGGATACCGTGCGGCTGATCTATCCGGATCAGATGGCTGTCCGGCTTGCCCTTCGACCTTCGGTGCTGGTCTCAAGCCCGGCGCACTTGAAGCGCCTGCCCGACACGGTTGACTGGGAGGGAGCTCGAAGCCATTTGCTTTGCGTGTTTTCGTCGGGCGGTCCCTTGCCTGCGGATTCGGCGGGCGAGTGCCATCAGTTGCTGGGGCATTCACCAACCGAAGTGTATGGCAGCTCCGAGACCGGGGGTATTGCATGGCGACAACAGGCAATTCATGGTGACCGCTGGACGGCACTTCCCGGGATCGACTGGCGGCTCGATGAAGACGTGCTGTCCGTGCGCTCGGCGCATCTGCCCGATGACAACTGGTTTCAAACTTCAGATCGAGCTCGGCTAACCGGGGATGGCGGATTCGTGTTGATGGGGCGCGCGGACCGCATTGCCAAGATCGAGGAGAAGCGGATATCCCTGACGGCCGTTGAAGCTGCCCTGTACACGACCGGCCTGATTCAGGAGGCGCGTGCCATGGCTATGCCGCATGCCGGCTCGGCACGCCTTGTGGTTGTCGGAGTACCCACCCCACAGGGATGGGCGTTGATGCGCGACAGTGGCCGGCGGCACTACACCGACGTTCTCCGGAACCGGCTCGGCGACCTCCTGGAGCGGGTTGCGTTGCCGCGTCGCTGGCGTTTTGTCAGGACTTTGCCAGTCAACAGCCAGGGGAAAACCACCGAATCCATGTTGCAGGACCTGTTCGGCGCGGACATGCCGCCTCCGCAATGGCTGCGGCGCGGCGAGACAGAGGCGGTCGCCGAACTGACGGTGTCGCCGGATCTCGACGTGTTGCAAGGACATTTCCCGGGCTTTCCACTCCTGCCTGGTATCGCCCAGGTCGATTGGGCCATTGCGCTGGCGCGACAGTGTTTTGCGCTGACCGGCGAGTTCCGGTCGCTGGAAGGGTTGAAGTTTCACCGTCCGGTTACGCCCGGGATGCGCGTACAGGTTCATCTGGAATGGCAGGCCCCTACGGGGCGTCTGGGTTTCCGGTATTCGTCTTTCGAAGGCGCTCATTCCAGCGGTCGGGTCACCTTCAGTTCCACCCATGTTTGATCCGGTGGTTGTTATCCCGGTCTTCAACCACCCCGGGGTCATTGGTGACCTGGTTCAGGGCATTGCGGCGCACGGGTTGCCTTGTATCCTCGTGGACGACGGCAGTGATTCGGAGTGCGCAGGAGTTCTGGACGAAATTGCGTCCCGTCATGCGCGTCAAGTCCGCCTGATCAGACTCGCACACAACCAGGGCAAAGGCGCCGCCGTCGTTGCCGGTTTGCAGGAAGCGAGTGCCAAGGGGCACAGTCATGCACTGCAGATTGACGCCGATGGCCAGCACGACTGGCGCGACATTCCGGCCTTCATCGACCTGGCGCGTCAGCATCCGCAGGCGGTTATCAATGGCCGCCCCGTTTATGAAGCCAGCGTGCCGCGCGGACGCCTCTATGGGCGCTATGCAACCCATGTCTGGGTCTGGATAAACACGCTCTCGTTCGATATTGCCGACTCGATGTGTGGATTTCGCGTCTATCCGCTGGACAGCGTCAGGCGGCTTCTCGAAAATTCGCAGCTGAGCCGCCGCATGGACTTTGACAGCGACATCATCGTGCGGTTGCATTGGGAGGGGGTCGAAGTCATCAACCTGCCCACGCGAGTGATCTATCCACCAGGGGGGGTGTCGCACTTCCACCTCTGGCGCGACAACCTGCGCATATCGCGCATGCACGCCCGCCATTTTCTCGGGATGCTGCTTCGACTGCCGCGGCTGCTTCGCCGCAAGGTGGTGATGTGACCTCGCTCGCTGCACGCCACTGGGCCGCCATCGGCGAAAGCACCTTTGTCACAGGGATTTGGGCGCTGTATGCCCTGCACCGGTTGCTCGGAAGAACTGTGGTGCGATGGGCCCTCGTCCCTGTCGCTTTTGTCTACTGGCTGATTGATGCCGGCGCCCGGGAGGCGTCGCGTCAATACCTGCACCGGGTTTCCAGGGCAGGCGGGCAACTCGGGCGTGGCGGGGACGTCATACACGGTGTCCGTCATTTCCATTCGTTTGCCGAGACCATTCTTGACAAGCTGCTGGCGGCGAGCGGCCGGTACCGCGGCGATCTGGTCAGCTTTGATGGAAAGGAAATCCTGGACGCAATGCTGTCGCGCAATCAGGGGGCCATTCTGGTGATCGCCCATATCGGTTGCCTTGAATTGTGCCAAGCCGTCGCGGGCAGCGATCCCAGGCTCAGGCTGACGGTGCTGGTGCACACGCGGCACGCCGAGCGCTTCAACCGCATCCTGGCGAGGCTTGACCCTGGCAGTCCTGTGCGCCTGCTGCAGGTGACAGAACTCGATGCCGCCATGGCCGCCCTGTTGGCCCAGCGTGTCGGGCAAGGCGAGTTTGTCGCCATCGCGGGAGATCGGGTGCCGGTGCAGTCGGCACGGACCGTCCTGGTGCCGTTTCTTGGTCGGGATGCAGCCTTGCCGATTGGTGCGTATGTCATGGCCAGTGCCGTCAGGTGTCCGCTGGTCTGGCTGGGTTGTACCCGACAGGGAGCCGGGCATCATGTGCGGTTTGAAATGCTGGCGGAGTCTGTGGAGATCCCCCGCGCAAGACGCGAAGCCGCGCTGCGTGACTACTCGACCCGGTTCGCCCGGTGCATGGAGGCGGCACTGGTCGCGCGACCCTACGAGTGGTTCAATTTCTTTCCATTCTGGGACCAGCCCGGAAAAGCCCCGGCAATCCCGCTGCCTGCGTCTGAGGTTGAGTCCGAACAGGAACGGAGGAATCATGAAACCTGATCTCAGCCACGAAATCGAGGTGGTGCCGGCTTTCTACGACATCGATCCGATGGAGATCGTCTGGCACGGGCACTATGTCAAGTACCTCGAAAGGGCGAGAACGGCTTTGCTGGCACGCCATGACTACGACTACCCAAAAATGCGTGAATCCGGGTACGGCTGGCCAATCGTCGACATGCGCCTGAAGTACGTCAAACCTGCCCGGTTCGGGCAGCGGCTCACGGTGCGCGCTGAAATCGTTGAATGGGAAAACCGCTTGCGCATCGAGTACCTCACGACAGATACCGAGACCGGTGCACGCCTGAACAAGGCCTACACAATCCAGGTTGCCGTGGATCTGTCCAATGGCGAAATGCAGTACCTCTGCCCACCGATCCTGTGGCAACGGCTGGGTGTCCAGGCATGAGGCGCCGTACGCTGCTGGCCTGGACTGCGGCAGGCACCGCTGCCTCTGCCGTCTCCGGCGCTGGCCCGGGCGTGGCCACCGGCCCGGCGCTGATTGAGGCCGTGCGCGCCCGTCTGGCCGATGCCCCTGTCCTGCGCGGCGAATTCGAGCAGCGCAAATCCGTGCGCGGATTCCGCAATCCCCTGGTTTCCCGGGGTGACTTTATGGTTGCTCGCGGCAGGGGGGTGATCTGGCGTACCCGGGAGCCCTTTGCGTCCAGCCTGGCCCTGACACGCGACCGCCTTGTGGCCAGGTCGTCCGACGGCACGGTCAGCCGGACGATAGACGCCCGCGAGGAGCCGGCCGCCCGCGTCCTGACGGAGCTCATGTTTGCCCTGATGGCAGCCGACCTTGCTGGAATGTCCGGGCGCTTCCGCGTTGAGGGCGAATTGCTCGGCGACCTCGGGTGGCGGCTGGAACTGACACCGGCAGACGAAGTGATCCGCCGCACAGTTTTGCGGGTAAGGATGGAGGGCGAGCGTCACCTGCGCATGCTCCAGATCCACGAGACGCAGGGCGACTCCAGCGAAATCCGGTTCACCCGCGTTCGCGCGGAACAGGTTCCCAGCCCCGACGAGGATGCGCAACTTGCCCGATAGGGAAGGCAACGCCCCACCCGTTTCCGCGACCGGTCGGTGGTGGGGCTGGCGACTTGCGGCGCTTGCCTGGGTGCTGGTGGTGGGGGCGGTCGGATGGCACCAGGTCGGGTTCTGGCGGGCCGCGAAGTTAAACACCGACGCCATGGCCCTGCTGCCCCAGGACGAGCAGTTCGCTGCTTCACGGCTCGCGACGCAACGAATGGTCCAGTCCGCCAGCGGGATGGTGGTGGTTCTGGCTGGTGCCCCTGACTGGGATATGGCTCGCCGTGCCGCTAACGCCGCGCGGGCCGCCTTGGCGAAGCACGCCGATGTCCTGAAGGTCGAGTCACCGGCTTCGGTGGCGGATTCTCGCGCCGCGATCGACTCGATCGCCCCCTGGCGCGACCGCCTGCTGACCCCTCAACAACGTGTGTGGTTGGCTGAAACACCGCAGGAGCGCATGGTGGAACGCGCGCTGGCCAGACTCCACCAACCTGGCCCGGGGTCTTCTGTCTCCGGTTGGGCGAGCGATCCCCTGGGGCTTTCGGAGCAATGGTGGATCGAGCGCGCCTCGCAGACCCGGGCAAGGCCGCGCGACGGCGAGCTCTGGCTGCGTTCCGGCCAGATCGACTGGATCGTGATCACGGCGCGCAGCCGCGGACAGGTCTTTTCGCTGGACGGCGAGCCGCGCCTTGCGTTGGCCCTGGATGCTGCCCGCGGCGCGGCGACACAGGCAATCGCCGGATCCCGGGTCGTCGCAACAGGGCTGCCACTGCATGCCGAGGCAGCGGCGGTGCAGGCCAGTCGCGAGGTCAACACGATCGGCTGGGGCTCCCTAGCCGCAATCCTCGTGCTGGTGTGGCTCGCATTCCGGTCTTTCAGCCCAATTTTCATGGTGACCCTCACCCTGGTGGTCGGCACGGCCACCGCGATCACCGTCACTGATCTGGTGTTTGGTGAGGTGCACCTGCTCACACTGGTGTTTGGCGCAAGCCTTGTCGGCGTGGCCGAGGACTATGGCATCCACTATTTCTCCAGTCGACAGGCCGACCCCGGTATAGCGCCCATGTCCTTGCTCCGTCGCCTGCTGCCTGGTCTGTGCCTGGCGCTTCTGACAAGCGTCATCGCCTATTTGGCTTTGGGCCTGGCTCCTTTGCCGGGCCTGCGTCAGATGGCAGTGTTCTCTGCCGTCGGGCTCACCGCGGCATTTCTTACCGGCGTCTGCTGGTTCCCCTGGCTGGACAGGAGTGCGATTGCCCCGACCCGGTTCTCGGGCTGGCTGGGCGCGAGCCTGGCCCTGTGGCCTCGACTGAAGCGATCCCGCTCCACCTTCGTGCTCGCCATGGGCGGCCTGCTGGTGGTGGTGCCCGGTCTGTCGATGCTGGAGATGCGGGACGATATCCGCCAGATGCAGAACTCACCGGCCCCGCTGGTGAAGGCGCAGCTGGAGATCAATCGTCTGCTGGGTCTGCCCAGTGTGGCTCAGTTCTTCGTGGTGACCGGGCAGTCGGAGCAGCAGGTACTGGAACGCGAAGAGTCGCTCAAGTCGAGGCTGGACGCATGGGTCGGCAGCGCACGCATCGGCGGATACCAGGCGGTCTCGGATTGGGTGCCGTCTGCGGCACGGCAGACCGCTGATGCACAGCTTGTCAAGAAGGCCGAGTCGGCCGTCGTCCGGGAGATCAATCACCGCTTGGGCGAATCCTTGCCCGTACCCCTGCACGCCCCGGGTCCTTTGGTGCTTTCCGAATGGATGGGGATGCCGGGTTCCGCTGTTGCACGCAGTTTATGGCTGGGTGATTCCGCTGGTGGCATGGCGAGCATGGTGACTCTGCGCGGGCTGGCCGATCCTGCCCTTCTGCCCGGACTGAAGGCTTTGGCCGACGAGGCGCAGGGTGTGCACTGGGTTGACAAGGCCGACGAGGCATCTGCGTTGCTCGAACGATACCGCCGCGGTATGGGGGTATTGCTGGTGATGGGCCACGCGCTGGTGCTGGGTGCCTTGTGGTTGCGCTATCGCAGGCAGGCGTGGCGTGCCTGGGTCCCCACCGCGCTTGCAAGCCTGCTGACCGTCGGTGTCATGGGTTGGACCGGCCAGCCCCTGCAATTGTTCAATGTGCTGGCACTGACATTGCTCCTCGGCATCGGGGCGGACTACGGGATATTCCTTCTGGAACATCCGGGAGATGGTTCGGCCTGGCTTGCGGTCCAGTTGGGCGCTGCGAGCACCTGGCTCGCGTTTGGCTTGCTTGCGTTGTCCACAACCCCCGCACTGAGGGCCTTTGGCCTGACGCTCATGATCGGCATCGCGCTGGTCTGGGTCCTCGCGCCGCTCATGCGCCCGGAACCGGGCACAAAAGGCGATGCCGCATGAAGTGGCTCCTGATCGTTGCCGCAAGTGTGTCCCTGGCATGCGGCTGTTCGCATGTTTCCACTCAGGGCGCGCCCGGCGAGTTCTTGTTGCGGCTGAGCCCTGCTGCATTGGGAACACAGTTTGTGCTGCAGCAGCAGATCACGGTTGACGCAGGCGGTCAAACGCGCCAGATCGAGGCCCTGCTCGAGGCAGACGCCAGTACCGTGCGTTTGGCGATGCTGGACATGGGGATAGTTCGCGCCCGCCTGAGCTGGGATGGCACCACCTTGCGGCATGAGTTCCCGCCGCAGTTGCCGCGCCAACTCGATCCGGGGCGGATCCTCACGCAGATACAGCTCGCCTACTGGCCACAGGAGGCCATACGGGCCGCCCTGCCTCAGGGGTGGACCCTGGAGGCAACGCAGTCACAACGTGTGTTGAGCCGAAATGGCGTCGCCGAGATCCGCATCGAATACCTGCAGGGGTTTTCGCACGAGTGGGTCAATGTGCGCGACGGGTACAGGATTCGCGTCCTGTCGATGAGCCAGAATCCAGAGCCATGAATGAAATCCACCTCAACGCGGTCGGGGTGATCAGTGCCCTGGGTGAGGGAGTCAACTCGCTGGGCGGTGTGTTGGACGCTGTCATGCCGCAGTCCGTGCGTCCGACGGACCGATACACACCCGGGCGGGCGCTGCATCTGGGGTGTGTCAACGGCGCGCTCCCTTCCCTGGCGCATTTGGAGGTGCAGTTTGAAGGCCGCGTCAATGCCCTTGCTGCCGCTGCGTTCGCACAGATCCGCCTGCAGGTCGAGGCTGCGCGCGAGCGCTTTGGGCCTGAACGGATCGCGGTCGTGCTTGGCGTCAGCACGGCCGGGCTGGGCGAAGGGCACCAGGCCGCACAATCCTGGCAGGCAGGAAGGGGCTGGCCATCGCGCTACCACTACGCCCAGCAGGAAATGGGTACCACCTCCCGCCTGTTGGCCCTGTTGGCCGGGGCTCAAGGTCCCGCCTACGGCATCTCGACCGCCTGCTCTTCCGGCGCCAAGGCGCTTGCTGCCGCCGCGCGGCTGCTGAAGGCCGACCTGGCGGATGTGGTCATCGCCGGGGGTGTCGATGCCCTGTGCAGCTTCACCGTAGAAGGCTTTTCCGCTCTTGAGTCGGTCAGCGCGAAGCGTTGCAACCCGATGTCCCGCAACCGCGAAGGCATCAACATCGGGGAAGGAGCCGCGCTGTTTCTTGTCAGCCGCGAGCCGGGTCCGGTCCGTCTGGCCGGCTGGGGGGAGACCTCCGATGCGCATCACATGTCTGCACCTCACCCGGAAGGCGCCGGCGCTGCACAGGCGATGCAGCAGGCCCTGGCCCGGGCCGGGATAGCGGCACATAGAATCGACTATGTCAACCTACATGGGACCGCCACCCGCCAGAACGACGCCATGGAAAGTCGCGCCGTGCAATCCGTTTTGGGCACCAACGTGCCCGTGAGCTCAACGAAGCCCCTGACCGGTCACGCGCTCGCCGCAGCCGGTGCGATCGAGGCGGCCATTTGCTGGGCCACGCTGGTTGGCAATCCTCAGGGACGCTTGCCCGTCCATTGGTGGGACAGTGCAGCAGACCCTGAACTTTCCCAGGTGCCGCTGGTCGGGCCAGGTCATGCGCTGGGTCGCGAGCCAGCCTATCTGATGAGCAACTCGTTCGCGTTTGGCGGCAGCAATGCGTGCCTTGTGTTCTCAGGGGGATGAGAATTGGGGATGACATTGCATAGTCCTGAGCAGCTTGACCAATGGGTGCCGCACCGTGGCCGGATGAGTCTGCTCAGCCGGATCGTTGCGGTGGATGAGCACCAGGTGGTTGCCGAAGTCGATATCGAACCCGACAGTCCGTTTGCCGCCGACCGCGCGATGCCCGCATGGGTGGGCGTTGAATACATGGCCCAGACCATCGCCGCATGGTCCGGCGAGCGCGCACGCCAGCGCGGCGGGAATCCCCGCATCGGTTTGTTGCTGGGCACCCGGCTATACAAGGTCACCAGGCCCGGGTTCCCGTTTGGGTCCACGCTGCAGGTGCAGGCGCGGTGCGAGCTCATGGGCGACAACGGTCTTGGCTCTTTTCGTTGTGCCATTGCGCTGGACGGCACCGAGGTTGCCAGCGCACTTCTGTCGGTGTTCGAACCGGGTGACGATTCCGCCCTCATTCAGTCGGGACGGGCACCGTGATGGAAGCCTCAAAGACAGTCCTGGTCACTGGCTCCAGCAGCGGGATCGGACGCGCGATCGCATTGCGACTGGCGCGCGACGGATTCGACCTGGTCATCCATTGCCGCGCCAGCATCGACAAGGCGCGCGAGGTGGCAGACGCGGTGATCTCGGCTGGGCGCGATGCGCGCGTGCTCAGCTTTGACGTAGCCGATCGCGAAGCAGCGTCTCGGGTGCTGCTGGCGGACGTGGAAACCCATGGCGCCTACTACGGGGTGGTCTGCAATGCGGGCATTGCCCGGGACAACGCTTTTCCCGCCATGACCGGCGAAGAGTGGGACAGCGTGATCCATACCAATCTGGACGCGTTCTACAACGTCCTGCAGCCCCTGATCATGCCCATGGTGCGGCGGCGCCAGCCCGGGCGCATCGTCACGCTGGCGTCCGTATCGGGCCTCGTCGGCAACCGCGGGCAAACAAACTACAGCGCATCCAAGGCAGGCCTGATCGGGGCCACCAAGGCGCTGGCGATCGAACTCGCCAGCCGCGCCATCACGGTGAATTGCGTGGCGCCCGGTCTGGTCGATACCGACATGGTTTCGCCCGAGGTGCTCAGCGCAGCCCTGAACATGATTCCGATGCGCCGCATGGGAACGGTCGACGAAATCGCCTCAGCAGTTGCGTTCCTGATGGGGCCGGAGTCGTCCTACATCACCCGACAGGTGATATCAGTCAATGGAGGCATGATTTGACAAGGGTCGTGGTTACGGGCGTCGGCGCCCTCAGTCCGCTTGGGCACGACTGGGCGGCTGTCCGGGCGACCCTGCACTCGCGCCAGTCGGCGGTGCGGCGCATGCACGAGTGGGATGTCTACGACGGCCTGAACACCCGCCTGGGTGCACCCGCCGCAGACTTCGAGCTGCCCGAACGGTACACCCGCAAGGTCACACGCAGCATGGGGCGCGTGGCCATCATGTCCACGCTGGCCAGCGAAAGGGCACTTTCGGATGCGGGCCTCACGGACCACCCCGCCGTGCGCGACGGCCGGATGGGCATCTCCTACGGGTCTTCTTCCGGCACACCCGCTGCGATCGGGGACTTCGGCCGCATGATCGTCGAGAAGACCACCGATGGCATCACCGCCAACACGTACATCAAGATGATGGCGCACACCGCTCCCGTCAACATGGGGGTGTTCCTCGGCATCACCGGTCGCATCATCACCACCACCAGCGCCTGCGCCTCCGGAAGCCAGGGCATCGGCTACGCGTACGAAGCGATCCGCTCCGGCAAGCAGGTGCTCATGCTCGCTGGCGGAGCCGAAGAGCTCGACGCCACGGCCGCCGCAGTTTTCGACACCCTTTTTGCCACAAGCGTGATGAACGACAGTCCACGCTCCACACCTCGCCCGTTTGATGCCACCCGCGACGGCCTGGTGCTGGGCGAGGGCGCCTGCACGCTGGTGCTGGAAGAACTGGAGCATGCCCGTGCCCGTGGTGCGCGCATCCTCGCCGAAGTCATTGGTTACGGCACCAACAGCGACGGCAGCCACGTCACCCACCCCAAGGCCGAGACCATGGCCGTGGCAATGCGCCTGGCCCTGCAGGACGCCGGCATCGACGCCTCCCGCGTCGGCTATGTCAATGCCCACGGCACCGCCACCGAGCACGGCGACATTGCCGAGAGCGCTGCCACCCACGAGGTCTTTGGCAGCGGGATGCCGATCAGCTCACTCAAGAGTTACATGGGGCACACCCTCGGCGCCTGCGGCGCGCTGGAAGCCTGGATGACCATCGAGATGATGCGCGACGGCTGGTTTTCGCCCAATCTCAATCTGGACACGATCGACCCGCGCTGCGCACCGCTGGCCTACATCACTGGGGAAGGCCTTTCGCTGGACACCGACACCGTCATGTCCAACAACTTTGCTTTCGGAGGCATCAACACCTCGCTGTTGTTCCGCCGGTGGCAGGACGGCAATTGAAGCGTGCCCCCGCCCGGCACTGAAGTCCAGGTCGGGTTCGCGCAGGTTGCGGATCTGCTGCAGGCATGCCCTGCCCAACCGGATGCCTGGCTGGGCGAACACGAGCTTGCGAGACTCTCCTCATTGAGCGGCGCGCGCCGGCGCGCGCAATACCTGGCCGGGCGCTGGCTGGCCCGCACGCTGCTGGACCGCGTGGCGGGTTGCCCGGCTGGCGGCTGGCAGCTCTCGGCGCCTTCAAACGCCCCCAGCCTGGTGCTGAACCTGCCATCGGCGGGGCCACTCCACTTCAGCATCAGCCACAGCGGACCGCACGTGGCCTGCGCGGTCGCGGGCCAGCCAGTCGGACTGGACATTGAGCCACGCCGTTTGGTGTCGCAATTGGAAGACAAGCTCGATCTGGTGTGCACGTCCGCCCAGAACGAAGCGGTCCGCTCCGAACCGGGCCCCGGGCCGGCCAGTGACCTGTTTCTGCAGTACTGGACACTGAAGGAGTCCTGGATCAAGCGCCATCCCGGTCCTGGGGAGCCACCGCCGATGCACCGGATAGCTGCAGGGCTATGCGCCATCCCGCAGGACGCCAACGCCCGCTCCTGGTTGCATCAAGACGTGTGGTTCGCGCTCAGCACGGAAGGTGTTGCGCACACGTTCCGTCCCGATGGGGACAGCGCCCTGGAGCGCCTCTGGACGGTGTCCTCGCCGGACTGATTCAGGCAGGCCGCGTTGCGATCAGGTTGATCAGCGTTTCTTCGCGGTCCTCGGGCGGGCGTATGCCGAACCAGCGTTCAAGCACGCCCAGGTCGCCCCTGCTCCACCAAAGGTAAGGATAGGAGATGGACCGGGGTTCCACCACGAATCCGGCGTCGCGCAGCATCTGCAGGTATTCCGGCGCCGTGCGCTGAAGGTGCATGGGGTGGCGAAACAGCAGCCGGATGATCCACGAATGGATGTAGCGTCGCGTGGATTCAGCGAAAAGCAGGACACCCCCAGGCTTGAGCACCCGGCGGAACTCCTCCAGGGCCTGGGTCTGGTCAACCAGGTGATGAAACGTCTGGTGGCAAAAAAGAAGGTCGACGCTGGCATCCGCCATGGGGAGCCGGGAGCTGGAACACTCGATCAGTTGCGCATTGCTGGTGATGTGCTGGCATTCACGCCGTGCCTGCGCGAGCATGTCCCTGTCAAAGTCCACGCCGATGACCAGCTCCGGCTTGAAGCGCGCGTGCAGCTTGGGCAGCGATCGTCCGCAACCGCAGCCCACATCCATGACAACCCGGTATCCGTCACGCTTGCCAGGCAAAAGCCGCTCCAGATCATCCAGGGCGCGGTCCAGAACGTGGATTTCCCAGGTCCTGGTCCTCAGGAACCACTTGCCAAAAGCCGTCTCGGGGACGTAGGGCGTGGTGCGCTGCATGGTCCGGTCCGGCGTGTGCATCAGGACCGGGCGAGTTCCTTCGTGATGGCGTCCTTGAGCTCGATCACCCAGCGGTTGTAGAACGGGTGGATCGCCGGCTTGCCGTCCTTGCCTGCGGCTTCGTACTTCATGTTGGTGCTGTCCCGGTACTTCAGGGAGAAGTTTTCCGCGTTGTAGGTGATCTCGGTCACCACCGTATGCTTGCCGCGCACATGCAAGGTGGCAACCAGCTTGCCGGAGGATTGTTCGGTGACCTCCCAGGCCTTGTTCTTCGCAGCGGCAATGATGGCCTCCTTGACGCTGGCCGGGCTGGCCGTCTTTCCGGGGGCTACCGCGACGGGCACCTTGTCGTGGTCAATGATGGGCACAGGCATGCGCTGGGCGGCGGCACCCAGGCCAAGCAGGGCGATGGACAGACCGATGGCAAATTTCAGGAAGGACATTTCACGGGCCTTTAAGGGTGATTTGGGACCCAAAAATTATAGTGCCGCCCCGACAGCTGTAGCATCGCCCGCATGCAAGCACACCCCTCCCGCATCACGTTCAGCCGTTTGACCCGCACCCTGGCATCGGGCCTTGCCAGCGCCGCAGCGTTCGGGTGGATGCTTCTGGCGCCGGCCGCGCAGGCGCAGGACGCGCTGGCGGCCCGCGTGGACAAGGTGTTTGCCGCCTGGGACAAGCCCGATTCGCCCGGCGCCAGCGTGGCGGTGGTGCGCGATGGCAGGGTCATCTACAGCCGCGGCTACGGGCAGGCCCAGCTGGAATACGCCGTGCCCAACACGCCCGCCACCACCTTTCATGCGGCGTCGGTGTCCAAGCAGTTCACCGCGTTTGCCATCCAGCTGCTGGTGCAGGAGGGCAAGCTCTCGCTGGACGACGAGGTGCGCAAGCACGTGCCCGAACTGCAGCTGCAGGGTCCGCCCGTCACCATCCGCCAGCTGGTGCACCACACCAGCGGTGTGCGCGACCAGTGGTCGCTGGTGCTGCTGGCGGGCCTGCGCATGGACGACGTGATCACCGAGCCCGACATCCTGGGCCTGCTGTGGGCGCAGCGCCAGACCAACTGTGTGCCCGGCGACGAAGAGCTCTACAGCAACAGCGGCTACACCCTGCTGGGCCTGATCGTGCGCCGCGTCTCCGGGCCAGTCGCTGGCCGCGTTTGCCAAGGCGCGCATCTTTGACCCGCTGGGCATGTCCAGCACCCGCTTCCAGGAGAACTACGGCGACCTCGTCAAGGGCCGCGCGTACTCGTACTACCGCTTCCGCGACGCCTGGCGCTACTCGGCGCTGTCGTACTCCAACACCGGCGCCACCAGCCTCTTCACCACGGTGGAAGACCTCGCCCGCTGGGACGACAACCTCACCACCGGCCGCGTGGGTGGTGCGGCCGTGCAGGCGGCCATGCTGGTGCGCGGCAAGCTCAACAACGGCCGCGAGATCGGCTACGCCAGCGGCCTTGTGCTGGGCAACCACCGCGGCCTGCCCGTGCAGGAGCACTCGGGCTCGGACGCGGGATTCCGCTCGCACCTGCTGCGCCTGCCCGCGCAAAAGCTCAGCGTGCTGCTGCTGGGCAATGCGGCGGACCTCGCCACCGGGCAACTCGCCCGCCAGGTGGCCGACATCTACCTGGAAGGCACCCCCGGCCTGGAGCCCGTGCGCGCGCTGCCGCCCGAGGTGGAGCTGCAGGCCCGCGACCTGGCGCCCTACCTGGGCGATTTCGAGATGCGCCCCGGCTTTGTGCTCACCTTCACCGCCGAGCGCAACCAGCTGATGGTGCAGGCCACCGGCCAGCCCCGCTTTGCGATGCTGGCCGCTGCGGAAGACCGCTTTGTGGTGCGCAACTTCGAGGCCAGCGTCACCTTTCCCCGTCCGGTGGGCAACCAGCCTGTCGAGACGGCCATGTGGCAGCAGGGCGGGCGCGACCTGCCCCTCAGGCGCGTGGTGCGGCAGGAGCCCACCGCCGAATCGCTGCAGGCCTGCGCGGGCGACTACTACAGCCCCGAGCTGCGCACGCTGTACGGCCTGGGCGTGCGCAATGGCAAGCTCTTTGTGCGCTACCCGCGTGGCGAGCTGGAACTGCGGCCCCTGGCGGGCGACCAGTTCAGCGCGCCTTTCCCGCTGGGCGTGCTGGCGATGCGCCGCAACGCGGCCGGCGCCTGCGAGGGCTTCGCTGTCACCACCGGGCGGGTGCGCAACCTGCTGTTCCAGCGCGTGCGGCTTGTCACCGGGCCCTGAGCGACGCCCCCGCCGGCGATGTGCACCCACTACACCCCCACCGAGCGCGAGCGGCTGATGGCCATCGAGCTGGGCATCATCGACCTGCCCGTCACGCAGTGGCCGCCTGAAGTCTTCCCCTGCTACCAGGCGCCCATCGTGGTGGCCGGCGCCACGCCCGGCGAGCCGCCGCAGTGCCTGGTGGCGCGATTCGGGCTTGTGCCGCGCTGGTGTGCCGACGCGCGCCAGGCCACCGACATGGGACGGCGCACCTACAACGCGCGCAGCGAGACCGCGGCCGTCAAGCCCAGCTACCGCGGCCCCTGGCGCGAGCGCCGCTACGCGCTGGCGCCCATGGCGCATTTCTACGAGCCGTGCTGGGAGAGCGGGCGCGCCGTGCCCTGGCGCGTTGGCCGCGCCGATGGCGCACCCTTTGCCGTGGCCGGCCTGTGGGAGCGCTGGACCGACCGCGCCAGCGGCGAGATCACCACCAGCTTCACCCTGCTGACCGTCAACGCCGACGGCCACCCGCTGCTGGGCCGCATGCACCGCCCCGGCGAAGAAAAGCGCATGGTCGTCATCGTGCCGCCGCACGAATACACCGACTGGCTGCACGCGACGCCGGAACAGGCCGCGCACAAGATGCGCACCACCCCCGCAGACGCCCTGCAGGGCACGCCCGAGCCGCCCGGCACGCCAGCGCCGGCCCCCAGCCTGTTTTAGGCATCAAATCGGGCCTTGGCCCCCGTGGTTGCTTGTTGACCCGCTATCAAAAGATAGCAACGGCGCTGGCGAAGTGTGGGCAAACCCACAGACAGCGCGCTGGCGCCTCGCTAATCTGGTGGCTGACCCAACCCTCAACCGCAGGACAACCCAGCACACCAAAGACAAGACCAAAGACGCCTACATCGACAGATCAAGGCGCAGCGACGAACCAACGGCAGCTGGAGGCCAGAGCGAGAAATGGACAAGCTCGTGCACCAGTCCAGCGGCCGGGCAAGCTGGCGAGCTGCGCGCCGCCGGGCGACGCCCGGCAACGGTGGCCGAGATGGACAAGCTGCGCGACGCCTTCACCTGTTCAACTACTTCAAGTCGCAGGTCTGAAGTGGGCCGCTCGGGCGCGTGGCCGGCCGGGCCATGGCCCGCACTCTGGCCGGCGCGATGGCCTGCTTTGCGCTGCTGGCCGCACCCGGCGCGCAGGCCGCTGCGGGCGGCGAGGTGCGCTCGGCGCAGATGCTGCGCGCGCGGTACGTCGCGCTGGAGCCCCTGTTGCCCGGCGGCCCGGCACGACAGCCCTGGGTGGTCCAGTCCATCCAGTCCGGAGCCGGGCTTCGGGGCGACATCCACGCCGTGCTGGACTACCCGTTTGCCGAGGTGAGCACCAGCCTCAACAGCCCGCAAAACTGGTGCGACATCGTCATCCTGCACATCAACACCAAGCGCTGCGCCGTCGTGCCCGGCGCCCGCGGCGCCGTGCTGCAGGTGCACATGGGCCAGAAGACCCGTGAAGACCTGTCGCGGGCCAACCGGCTGGATTTCGTCTGGAAAGTGACGTCAGCGGACGCCGATCTCCTGACCGTCACACTGGAGGCCGACAGCGGCCCCATGGGCACGCGCGACTACCGCATCCTGCTGCAGGCCACGCCGCTGCCCGGCGGCGGCACCTTCATCCACCTGAGCTATACCTACGGCGTGGGCCTGGCCGGCAAGCTGGCGATGCAGACCTACCTGGCCACCGTGGCGCGCAACAAGGTGGGCTTCACCCGCCTGGGCGACAACCCGCCACGCTTTATTGGTGGCGTGCGCGGCCTGGTGGAGCGCAACACCATGCGCTACTACCTGGCGATCGTCGCCTTCATGGAGGCCTCGCGCCTGGCGCCCGAGCGCCGGCTGGAGGCGCGCCTGCGCAGCTGGTTTTGCCGCCGTGGAGCGCTACCCCGTGCAGCTGCACGAGATGGACCAGCAGGAATACCTGGACATGAAGCGCGTGGAAGCGGCCGCGCGCTGACGCCTGTGGGCCGGGCCCACCGCAACCTAGGCCAGCCAGCTGGCGTCCGGCGCGATGCTCAATAGCTGCGACGCCGTACCCGGGTCGTCGGCATCCGTCACCATCAGCAGCCGGCCGCCGTGCAGGGCCACGCCTTCCACCTTGGGCGCGCCCGCCAGCGCGGCCATGTCGCGCAACGTGCCCTGCGCATCCACCCAGCCGATCGCGCTGCCTGCGCACACGCCGTCGGCGTAACTGTCGGACGTGTCTTCGGCCACGGCGCTGAAAAGCCAGCCGCCACCGGGCAGGGCGCAGCCGTCGGTGAAGCCCAGCGCCACGCCGCCCACCTGGCCCAGCGCGCAGTCAGCGATGCGCGAAGGGGCGGGCGGCGGGCGATCCGTTTCGGTGTCGGGGCGGTCCAGCCAGTCCACGATGTCGCCCAGCGCGTACTGGATGCAGGCGTTGCGTGCATCACCCGGTGGCCGCGTTGCAGCACACAGGCTTGCGCCGCCCACAAACGCGCCCTCGATGTTCAGGTCGGCAAAGCCGCCGGCCTGGCGCAGCGCGCGTACAGCGCGGACAGGTCCACAGCCCGCGCCGCACCCGCCAGCCCGCCCGCCGCGTCCAGCGCCCAGACAAATGCCTGCTGGCGGTTGGGCCGCGAGCCCGAGCCCATCGCCAGCAACGCGCCGCGCGGGTGGCGCGCGCTGGCGGGCAGCACGGCCAGCGCCTCCAGATCGGGCTTGCGCTTCTTGCGCGCCGCTGCCTCGTGCGGCAGTTCGCCCGGCTGCAGTCGATGCAGCTGAAGCGGCAGCGCCTCGTGCGGCACGGCATCGGCGGCCGCCAGCGGCAGCGCGCCCAAGTGGTGCTCGTCATCGGCCACCAGGTACAGCCAGCTCCCCGCCACCACCAGCCCGCTGGCCCGCTAAGGTGCACCTGCCCGCGCGGGTGCGCGCCAGGGGGCAGGGTGAGGGACTGCAACAGGGTGGGGGTGCGCATCCATAAAATGTACCCATGACCGACCCCACCCCAGAAACCACCCCCGCAGCCTCATCCCCCACGGACCGCCCCGCGCTGCCCGACCGCCTTTCGGTGGACCCGCGCAGCCCGCACCACGACGTCGCGGCCTGCGAGCAGGCCATCGGCGTGCGCTTCAACGGCAAGGAGCGCTTTGACGTGGAGGAGTACTGCCTCTCCGAGCGCTGGATCAAGGTGCCCGCGGGCAAGACGCTGGACCGCAAGGGCCGCCCGCTGCTGATCACCCTGAAGGGCGCCGTGGAAGTGTTCTACAAGGAAGTTTGAGGCCGAAATCGGCCTCCAGCCCCCGCCAGTGCTGGCTGACCCGCTACAAAAACAATAGCGTTACTGCTGTTTTGGTCCTTCGGTCAGGCGCCGCCCCAGGCCCACGGCGTAGGGCGCGGCGCGCGCGGCGATCATCGGGTCGGCCGAGGGCTCCACGCCCTTGGGCAGGACCATCGGGTTGTAGGTGATCGTCAGGCAGGCGCCGCCCGCGTCTTCGGCCACCGAGGTGATCTTGAGCACGCCCAGGTTGACCTTCTTGCGGCCCTCGGGCAGCGGCACGGTGGCGCTGTCAATTCTGTCGCCGGGCTGGGCCAGCTCCAGGTTGAAGTTGAAAGCCACCTTGCCGTCCTTGACGCGCTGGCGCAGGTCGTCAAACAAGAAGCTCGGTCCCTTGGCCTTGGCCTCGTCGTCCGTCAGGCCCTGCACGCCGCCCACCGGCTCAAAATCCACTTGCCAAACTGCTTGGTGCCGCCGGCGTTGACAAAGCCGAACGCGTGCACGCCCCGGTAGTTGACCGCGCCAAAGCTGGCCGGCACAGGCTGCGACGCAAAGTGGCGGCCTGCAGCAGCACCTCGGGGTTGGCGTCGGCAAAGGCCTTGACCTTGGCCGGATCGGCGGCCTTGGTGGCCGGGTCGGGCTGCAGTGAAGCCAGCCGGCCCGGGAACTGCTGCGGCGACGAAGAGCCGAACACCGGCGCCGAGATATTGCCCATCTGCCAAGACTCGCCACCGGGCAGGTTGAATTGCAGCGCCATGTTGCGCTGGCCCTTGGTGTTGTCGGGGGCCTTGGGTTGGCGCCGCCCACCGAGAAGCGCGCCACCACCTGCACCGGCTGGCCGCTGAAGGCGCTGGCACTGGACAGGCCGCGCGCGTCCGCCGTGCCCACAAACTCGCCCGTGGCGCAAATGCCCTTGGCGCCCGAGCGGCGGTAGCCCTCGAACTTGCCAAACGTGGCTTCAAACTGGTTGAGGAAGGCATTGGGGTCCACCGGCGCAGCCGGTGATTGCGCCAGCGCGCCAAGGGACAGGGCGGCGGTGGCCGCAGCCGCAGAAAGAACCATCGTGTGCATGAACAAAGCTCCTGGAATGGGCAGACAGCCATCAACGCACCGCCCGGCCGAGATGGGTTGCAGGCCGCGTTACCGGCGTAGTCGCGGCGGGGATTCGTTTCTTAGCCACTGCGCACGGGCTGCCGCCTCCCCGGAACGGGTGAGGGCGCACTGCGCCATTTCGGCTAGATTCGGAGATAGACACGATCTGGCCGCACTGGAGGCTCTTTGTGATTCTTGTTTTCGGCTTTTTCTGTGGTTCTGTGCGCTCGTTGTGCTGGGTGTTTGGGGCGCGCCGGCTTTGGCGGATGTGTTGCCCCTGCTCGCTGGCTTGAGTATTCGCGGCTTCGACAGCCTCGACATTTGCTTCAGAAGTCGGAATCAGACGCGTGCCAGATACCTGGCCACCCGGCTGAAGGGAGCCCGGGCGTTGGCGTTCAGGAAGGCGGGCGCGCGCCGCAAGAACTGCATACTGATCAAACCGGTAAAGGTGCGCCAGGATATCCCGGCCTACCCGTACCGGGCGGAGCCCGCCACCTGTGACCAGGGTTTCCAGCGGCAACTTCACGTTGCCGCAAGAACTGACCTGCAGGACCCCACCGGTGGTGGCAGACCGCTTCTGCGCTGCCCGGCGGGCGGGCGACGATTGCACCATTGAGGCGTGGTGGGCGATGCCCAGCCCGAGACGGTGATGTATGCCGGGCGCTGCGAACAGCTCACGCAACAGTACCCGTACGTCAATGACGGCCTTCGCACTGCGAAGCGTGAGATATTGCAGTGCAAGCCCCTGACGGTGGGCCCGCCCCGAAGCCCGCGCAGTAAATCGGGTGCTCCGCCCTCAACCCATAGGCCAGCATGCGTTTCTACCCAACTGACCCCGGAGTCGCGTACCACCGCCCTGCGCAACGCCGCGCTGATGGCTGGCCTTGGCCAGCCTGCTGCTGCCCGCCGCCCCGCGCTGGCCTGCATGGCCTACAACTACATCCCAGGCCCGCCGCGCGCCGCGGTGGTGGACAGCCTGGCCCAGCTGGCCGCGCACCCGCTGGAGGTGGAAATGGCCGCGGGCGGGCAGACCACGCTGCTGCTGCCCCTGGCCGATGCGCGCGGCGAGTGGTCGGTGCGGCCCGACCCGCTGGACGCCGTGGCGGTGCACAGCTCGGTGCTGCGCGGTGAGGGCAGGCAGCGCCTGTCGCGCCACGTGTTTGACTACCGGCTGCTCAACGCCGCCGAGGTGGCGCGCATCGAATCCGGCCCCGACGGCCTGCGCGACACCCGCTGGCGCAACGCCCGCGTGCGCGACATCGCACTGCGGCTCACCTACCGCGTGGGCGGCAAGCCGCCGCGCGAGTTTGCGGCTACCCTCAAGGTCTACCCCCGGTGTGGCCGTGGCGGTGCCACGCGAGCCCGCGCCGCCCGGGCAACCCGTCCCCAAATGCTGAACATGACCATCCACATCACTCCCCCCGCATGCTGGCCGCCACGCTGATCGCCGCGGCCATGCCCGCCCTGGCCGACCTGATCCCGCCCGGGCAGATGCAGGCGCAGCTGCGCTTTAACAGCGGCGCGTGGGACCGCGAAGACCAGTTCTGCGCGGGCAAGAGGGAGAAGGACACCTGCCAGATCCCCGGCAACCCGTTTGAAGGCGGCGGCGCCGGGCGCTGCGTGCGCGAGATTCCCCGGGGCGCCAGCCAGATCGACATGGTTTGCCGGCTGGACGCGCCCGCCCGGGTGCGCCGCGACATCCCCGAGGGCGGCTTTGTGCCCGACAGCACAGATTTGCGACATGGCCGCGCGCGCGGGCAGGGCGGCCTGCCGCCCGACACCACCTGCACGCCACCGGCCGCGCCGCTGGCCGACCGCTTTGCGCCACGCTGCGCGAAGGCGACGCCTGCACGGCCGAAGCCACGGTGGGCGACGCCCCGCCCGCCACATTTGCCGGGCGCTGCATGCGGGTCAAGCACGAGAGCAGCTACTACCGCATGGGCCGGCGCGTCGCCACCCGCGAGGTGCTGCAGTGCAACCCCCGCCAGCCCCGCGCCCGCCCGCGTGTTTGGCCCGCGCGCCAGGCCTGTCAGCCCGCAGGGTGATGCCTCACGCTGATTTTGAGTGCCAAATCGGCCTACAGCCCCCGCCAGTGCTGGATGAGCCGCTATCAAAAGCGTAGCAAACTGTCGCCCAAGAGGCCCCTACGGCGTCTGCCGGTACCGCTCCAGCATCTGCTCTTGCGTCTCAAAGGCCGTGCCGGGGGCGACCTTGTCGGCCACCTGGTCGCGCAGCATCTCGCCCATGCTGGGCATGCAGGTGCTGGGCTGGTGGCGTCAACGCGCCCGACTCAACCCGCAGGCTGCATCCGGAACATCCAGAACCAGTAGCCCAACCCCGCGCAATGGGCCACCACGGTTGCAAAGTACGTATCGCGGAAATCCACCTTGCGCGACTTGTGGCGCAGCAACTGCTGGGCAAACCACGCGCCCGACCAGCCGCCAAACAGGCTCCACACATGCAATTGAAGCTCCGGCGTGCGCCAGAACCTTTGCTGCGCAGCGTATTTGTCAATCCAGTACGCCATGAATGCACCGGCATTGACGCCCACCCATGCAAACGGCACCCACCAGGGCATCAGCCGTGACCAGGTGGCCCACAGCACAAAGCCGGCATGGGCCAGCATCAGCGGCAGTATCAGCCACGCACCCGACGACGGCGCGCCTGTTGCAGCCGCTCTGGCGGGCTTGCGGCGCGCGCGGGGCACGGGTGGCGGGGCGGCGGTTTCACCCACAGGGTGCGCCGCCACGGCGCGCGGCCCCTTGCCGCCCATGTGGATCTCTTCAAACGTGATGCGCATGCCCTGGCGTGGCCCGCCAGAGCGCGAGCGGAAGTCGCGCACATGCAAAAACACATCGGCCGTGGAATCGGGGCTGCGCACAAAGCCAAAGCCGCGTTCGTCGTCCCAACGGATGATCGTGCCTTCCTTCTTCATGGGCAGATTTTCGTACAGGGCTGGGTGGGCCCTGCGTATGATCTCCAAACGCGTATCTGGCAGCAAAAAAGCATGGCGATCTTGATACCAGCACTGGGCAGTTGTGTTTCCAGGATGACATCTGGTGAGCGACGCACTGCCGAGCGGTTGGAGGAAAAGCTCGACGCCGACTACCTGCTCTGGTACGACGTGCCCGTTGGCCCGCGCCATCAGCACCCCGACTTTGTGGTGATGCATCCGCGCCGGGGCATCCTGATCCTGGAGGTAAAGGACTTCCGGCTCACCACCATCATCGGCGCCAACAAGCAGACCTGGGATATCCACGGCGACAACGGACCCAAGACCATTGCCAACCCGCTGGAGCAGGCCCGGCAATACGCCCACCAGGTGGTCAACGCGCTGGAGCGCGACCCGCAACTGGTGCACGCGGAAGGGCGCTTCAAGGGCAAGCTGGCGTTCCCCTGGAGCTACGGCGTGGTGTTGCCCAACATCACCCGCGCGCAGTTCGACAGCGCCGAGCTGGGCTCCGCCATCGAGCCGCACCGCGTGATTTGCAAGGACGAGATGGCCGAGGGCGTGGCGCCTGAGGAACTGCAAAGCCGGTTGTGGGGCATGTTCCCCTACATGATGGGTGGCGCGATGTCTCTGCCGCAGATGGACCGGGTGCGCTGGATCATGTTCCCGGACGTGCGGGTGCCGGTGACTGGCGAGCTTTTCAACGTGAATTTGCAGCCCGATGGTGCGGACGCCGACGGCGAACCCGAACTGCCCAGCCTGATGCGCGTGATGGACCTGCAGCAGGAGCAGCTTGCGCGCAGCCTGGGCGAAGGGCACAGGGTCATCCACGGCGTGGCCGGCTCAGGCAAAACCATGCTGCTGGGCTACCGCGCCGAGCAACTGGCGCGCGCGGTGCCAGCTGGCGAGGCGGCCACCGCGCACAAACCCATCCTCATCCTGTGCTTTAACAAGCCATTGGCGCGGCAACTGGAAAGCGTGATGGTGACCAAGGGCATCGCCGACCGTGTGCACGCGGTGAGCTTTCACAAGTGGTGCCGCGACCAGTTGATCGCCTATGGGCAGACCCTGCCGCCCAACAATGCGCCCGCGCACTACGCCGATGAACTGGTGCAGCGCGTGATCTCTGGCGTGGATCGCCGCCAGATACCCAGCGGGCAATACCGCGCGGTGCTGATCGACGAGGGCCACGACTTCAGGCCCGAATGGTTGCGCATCATCGTGCAGATGGTGGACCCCACCACCAACAGCCTGCTGGTGCTGTATGACGACGCGCAGAGCATCTACGAGCGCAGCCACAGCCGGCGCTTCAGCTTCAAGAGCGTGGGCATCCAGGCTCAGGGGCGCACCACCATCCTGAAGATCAACTACCGCAACACGCGGCAGATTCTGCAAACCGCCAGCCTGGTGGCCGCCGACCTGCTGACCGCCGAAGACCAGGACGACGACGGCGTGCCCCTGCTCAAACCCGTGAGCTGCGGGCGCGACGGCGAGGCGCCGCTCATCATCCGCTTGCCCACCCTGCAACAGGAGGCGGCGCAGGTGGCCGACCTGCTGGCCACCGCCCACCGCGAAGGCCACGCTTGGGGTGACATGGCCATCCTGTGCCGGCACTGGAGCGAGATGGACTTGTGCGCCAGCGTGCTCAAGCGGCGCGGCCTGCCGCACCAGGTGCAACAGGGTGCGGCCACCTTCAACCCGCTGGCCGACTGCGTCAAGGTATTGACCCTGCACGCCAGCAAGGGCCTGGAGTTCCCCGTGGTGGCGCTGGTGGGTGTGGGCCACATGCCCGCAGAAGGTGCGGACGAGCGCGACGAAGCGCGACTGTTCTATGTGGGGGCCACACGGGCCACGCACCGGCTGATTGTGGGCGTGGGGGTGGAGGGCGGTTTGGGGAACGCCTGGGTGCTTGAACCCGCTGTGACGTTTTGACGCAGTCTTATTTTGCTAGTGAAATCGGCCTCCAGCCCCCGCCAGTGCTGGATGAGCCGCTATCAAAAGCGTAGCAAACAGCGCTCCACAGGGAGCAAGCCAAGCATGTGCCGCGTCTATTCGCCGCCGGCAAGGGCGTCCGCGACGGTTTGCGTGGCGGTGATGAGGTCTGCCACCAGCCGGTCATTGATCTCCAGCAGACCCTCGTACTCGCCCAGGTTTCGCTTGTTGTGGCACATATCGAGCACACGCCACACGTGCGGGCCAAGCCCCAGCGTGCGGCAGCACCTGAAAGACGATGTACCGGTTGCTCGCCCGGTAGCCCTGGCGGCGCAAGGCGGCCAGGCACAGCGCGTGCGCGGCGTTGTAGGCCAGGTCGAACCGGCTCTCAAGCGCCAGCGAGGCATTGCGCGCATCACCCAGGCGGGCCAGGCCCGTGCGCAGCAGGCCTGCGATCTCGTTCGCGTCGGGCGGTTCTGCCTTTAGCGGCTTGCCCGGGCCGCTCAGGTTCTCAAGTTCTGCTGACATGGGGCGAATCCTCCTGGCCGATCAGCCATATCTTTGGCTGTTGCATCACACGGGTGACGAAGGCATTGTCTTGCGCCTGGCGCTGCGCAAACTCGGCCGGCGTGTACAGCGTCGGGTTGACCTTGCGCCCCAGCGTGAGCGCCGCGCCCTCCAGCGCGCCGAACACCTCTGCGTAGCCCAGGCTGGCACTGACCAGCAACACATCCACATCGCTGTGCGCCGTGTCTTGCTGGCGCGCCACGGAGCCAAACACAAAAGCCAGCTCGATCCGGGGCGCCAGCGGGGCCAGCGCCGCGCGCAACACATCGGCCAGGCCCATGGTCTTGAGCACCAGGCCACGCAGTTCGGCAAACACGGGGCTCTGCGGGTTGGCCTGGAAGTGCTTCTGGTTGCCCTGGCGGCGCTCTGTGATCAGGCCCGCTGCCGCCAGCGCGGCCAGCTCGCGCTGCACCGCACCCGTGCCCGACTGCGCCAGCGCGATCAGCTCGTTGGCGTAGTAGCTGCGGTCTGGTGCGCCAAACAGCACGGCCAGCACACGCTGGCGCACCTTGGGCAGCAAGGCGTCGGCGATGGAGGTGGTGGCCAGAGGATGCACGTTAATACCCAATTTGGGTTGCATCATACCCTATTTGGGTTTTATCTACAGCGTCTGCCTGTACCGCTCCAGCATCTGCTCCTGCGTCTCAAACACCGTGCCGGGGGCGACCTTGTCGGCCACCTGGTCGCGCAGCATCTCGCCCATGCTGGGCATGCAGGTGCGCGGCTGGTGGTGGGCGGGGTTCCACAGCTCGGAGCGCATCAGCGCCTTGGCGCAGTGCAGGTAGCTGGCCTGCACTGTCACGCGGATCACCAGCTTCGGCACGCGGCGGGCGTCCTGGCACAGCGTGCGGTCTGCCTCGTCCACCGACAGCACGGCCGTGCCGTTGACGCGCAGCGTCTCGTCCACCCCCGGCACCATGAACAGCAGGCCCACCTGGGGCGTGTGCAGGATGTTCTGCAGCGTGTCCAGCCGGTTGTTGCCGGGCGAATCGGGCAGCAGCAGCGTGTGCGCGTCCAGCACCTTGACAAAGCCCGGCTCGCCCCCGCGCGGCGAGGCGTCCATGCCGTCCACCCCGCCCGAGGCCACAACGACAAAAGGCGACAGCCCGATGAAGCGCGTGGCATGCACGTCCAGCTGCGGCAGCTCTTTGGCGGCGGAGCGCTCGCGGACGGGGTCGTAGAGGGGGCGGAGGGAGGGCAGGCTGGAGAAAGATGTCATAAGAATAGATGGCAATGAGAACAGAAACGCTGAAGACGCATTCTTCAAATCCATGTATCGATTTGAGTTGCGATACTCTCAAACTATGAGCGGACTCTGTTCATGGCCAAACCCCAACAGCTCAATTTCTCCCCAAGCGAAACCATTCGTTCTTGTTGCGTGAAGTCCTCACACGTTCGATCTGTTTATGAACAGAAATCGAGTTGCAATAGCTAAGAAACCTGTCTAAGGCCTTGTCCCCAAGGCCAGGAATGAGTACGCATTTACAGCTTTTCATATCCTTGCAGCAGTGCCCATCGATGCACTCCTTTGATGAGTGGAAAGGTTCCGCGATCGCGTTTGCTGCGGCACCCCAATAGGCGCGATCTGCCTCATCAGTATTGACAGCACTAGTTCGAACTAAAAACGTACCCTTTTTAAGATCGACCCAATTAGCGACATCATCTTCTGGAAAAACTCGGTGCTCTAGAAAATCCCAACTAGAACTATTGTCAATCCAAGCATCCGAGTTCTCCTCAGAGTCTCGAAAAGATTCTGAGGGAGAGCGTTTTCAATCTCACGACCGTGCACGGATACGTGCTCAGCAACCCAATTTCCCATCTTGGATAGCGAACTACACTTACTAGAGGTTGACATTCTGGAGATGCTGGATTCGATTTGTCGGTATCAGTAACTGACAAAACAAACTGGCGCTTATCAGTAATCTTCTGCTTCATAGCAGTTACTACTTCAGGTCCACCAGACCCCTCCTTTACCAGGGACACTCGAAGGCCTTTTGCTCCATTCTCCATGTGAAAATGGTTCGCGCAAATTTCTAAAGCATTCGCATCCCGGATATTCTCGGCTACTACGCAGGAGGGAGTTAATGCAACGTTCGAGAAGTGATGAATCGGGACTTTCCAGATTCCAGGTGAAATCTTCGAAATTTGAGAGTCGCTTTCGGAGGAGGAGAACGACTTTGTACTGTTGAAGGCCGGAAATAGATCTGAGTTCGGAAAGTCTTGCGAGTATTCCAGTCAAAGCCGCTCTGCTCGCGATGGACCATTGTTTGGTAGCTAGGTACTCAAGGAGACTTCGGCTTCCAACAACTACATGTTCACCTCGAAATACAGAAGAGAAAACCTGTTCAATGGCAGCGGTTGCATCCTGGTCAACCCCATAGTCGACTTCTTTCAACTCATCCAGTAATTCAATCCACATGTTAGAGCTCAGGATCAAAGAAACCAAACGGCCAGTTGCGTAGGACCCCTTCGCTGTCGAACTCTGAGACTCTAATTTTCGTCGTGTCCGCCCGATTGGGGTCCTGCTCAAATAAGATTATTGATACATCTTTAGGGTCCAAGTGGCCTTTCTCAATCAGCGCGCCAAGTCTATTTACGAGATGTTGGCTATGAGTTTCAATCACAAGTCTAGGATGAATTTCTCGTCGATGTCGCCCATAGATACTGCTGTCGGACTTGATGAACCCGAAAAGACATCGCCTAGGCGAGCCTGATACTCAGGATGCAAATGAAGTTCCGGTTGTTCAATGACGATAAATGAAGATGGATGACCACCAAATTCAAAAAGATTCTTGGACGCCCAGAGTTGAGCGGCGATAGGCAATACCTGTGAGATGCCGAATCCCATATCCGCAACGTTGGACATAGCTGTGTCCCGAGAGACTTTGGCCATTACCATTAGCTGAGCTCCTTCTTTCAGTGGAGCTACGTCGAGATCCAAGTATTGCTTGGACCAGTCTTGGAAGTTCTGTAGCTCAATAGCACTCAAGCTTATCCAGAAACATTGGAAAATTTCGACCTTCTGGATCAATCTCTGAAACAGATAAATCCAATCTTCTGTAATATCTTTCCGCGGTAGCCCTTAACGGCTTCAAATATCGAACTCCCTCAGATATTTCACTAAGACCTTCGTCTAAAACCTCGACAATCGATTCAATATTTGCGGCTATCAAATCTCTTTGAACTTGACGAACAAAAGAATGAGTTTCATTCAAAGATGAGCGGAGATTGATCCAACCCTGCGGACCGTCGATCTCCAGCATAGATGTCAATAAATCTTTCCTGGAACCTACTACAAGCTGACCCGCAATGCGGAAAATTGTGGATGAAGCGGTATTGCTATGCAGATAGCGGGCAATCGTACGAATTAAAGCGGATCGCCATGGATTTCGCCCTACTAGCCACCTGTCCTTATTCTCCGTATCTTGTCGAATGAAGAGGAGTTTGGGGGCAACACTTCCCTGATTTGCAACAACTCGGAAGGCTGGTGCTGGGACTTTGTATTCGTGAGCATCAACAATGACGCTTTGAATTTCGTTATTCTTGCTTGAGATATTTAATTCGACAATAGCGTCATGAAATTTTAGTTGTAGTTTCGATGCATAGGCAGCGTCCGTTTCATCATCATTGGCTAGGGTAATTGATACTTCAGCATCGCGAATTTTTATTGATTTGTGACTGAATTTTAAAATACAGGAGCTTATTTTCGGAGTTCTGGCGGATGCGTCTTTCGATTTCTTTATCTGCAAATTTGATTGCGAAGATAATCTCTAGATCCTTTTCTCCACGGGTAACGGATTGACGAAGTGATCCGAAATCCACGAGATCTCCAAACCAAAGTATTGGAGATCGTTTGCGACGTTCTGAGCTCTGTCTTAGAAGTGGAAGAATTCGAGCAAACGTACTTTTCCCGACGCTATTCTTCCCCAACAGAATGGTTATTGGGCGAATTTCTAGCGGAGGGTAAACCTCGAATAAGCTACGTAGCCGCTTTACGCCGAGCCCGGTGAGCTGTGCCATTGGGTCTCCTCAGTAGTCCTAGACTTTCCCCCAACTATCCTTCATCCCCGTCACCCGGTTGAACACGGGCTTACCCTCTCCACCAATCTGATGATCCTTGCGGTCGGCCACAAAGTAGCCGTGCCGCTCAAACTGGTACTTGTCGTCCGGCTTGGCCTGGGCCAGTGATGGCTCCACATAGGCCGTCACCACCTTCAGGCTGTCGGGGTTGAGCTCTTCGTGGAAGTCCTTGTCGGTGGTGTCGGGCTGCGGCACGGCAAACAGGCGGTCGTACAGGCGCACTTCGGCCTTCAGTCCGTCGGCCACGCCCACCCAGGTGATCACACCCTTGACCTTGATGGCGTCTGCGCCGGGGGTGCCGCTCTTGGTGTCGGGCACCAGGGTGGCGTGCACTTCGCTGATTTGCCCGCTGGCGTCCTTCAGTGCGCCGCTGCACTCCACCACGTGGCCGTACTTCAGCCGCACGCGGTTGCCCGGGTAGAGGCGGTTGTAGCCCTTGGGCGGCGTTTCCTCGTAGTCGCTGCGCTCAATCCACAGCTCGCGCCCAAAGGTAAAGGCGCGTTTGCCGCGCTCGGGCTGGTGCGGGTGCACGGGGGCTGTGCAGTCGTCCAGCTTGCCTTGCCCGTGCAGCTCATCCCAGTTGGTGATCACCAGCTTCACCGGGTCCAGCACGGCCATGGCGCGGGCGGCGGTGGGGTCCAGCGTGTCGCGCAGGGCGCCCTCCAGCGTGCTGTAGTCGATCCAGCTGTCGGCCTTGCTGACGCCAATGCGCTCGGCAAAGAGTTGTATGGCCTCGGGCGTGTAGCCGCGCCGGCGCAGGCCCACGATGGTTGGCATGCGCGGGTCGTCCCAGCCGCTCACGTGGCCTTCGTCCACCAGGGCCTTGAGCTTGCGCTTGCTGGTCAGCACATACGTCAGGTTGAGCCGCGCAAACTCGTACTGGCGCGGCTGCGGCTGGTTGATCAGGCCGCCGTCGCTCAGGCGGTCCAGCAGCCAGTCGTAAAACGGGCGCTGGTCTTCAAACTCCAGCGTGCAGATGCTGTGGGTGATGTTCTCCAGCGCGTCTTCCACCGGGTGGGCAAAGGTGTACATCGGGTAGATGCACCATTTGTCGCCGGTGTTGTGGTGGGTGGCGCGGCGGATGCGGTAGATGGTGGGGTCCCGCATGTTGATGTTGGGGCTGGCCATGTCGATCTTGGCGCGCAGCACGGCGGCGCCGTCGGGCAGCTTGCCGTCGCGCATGTCTCGAAAGCGTTGCAGGTTCTCGGCCACGCTGCGGCTGCGGTAGGGGCTGTCCACCCCGGGCTTGCCAAAGTCGCCGCGGTTGGCGCGCATCTGCTCGGGCGTCTGCTCGTCCACGTAGGCGTGGCCGGCTTCAATCAAATACTCCGCCGCGCGGTACATGAAGTCAAAGTAATCGCTCGCGTGGTACAGGTGGCTGGTGCCATGGGCGTCCCAGCCAAAGCCCAGCCAGTGCACCGCGTCCAGGATGCCGTTGACGTACTCCTGGTCTTCCTTCTCGGGGTTGGTGTCGTCAAAGCGCATGTGGCACACGCCGCCGTAGTCGCGCGCCAGGCCAAAGTTGAGGCAGATGCTTTTGGCATGGCCCACGTGCAGGTAGCCGTTGGGCTCGGGCGGGAAGCGCGTGCGGATGCGGGCCGGGTCGGCCACGCCCTGCTGGTGGGCGGCGGCGTCGCCGGGCTGGCCGGCCCAGTGGCGGGCGACCCAGGTGCCTTGCTCCAGGTCGCGGTCGATCACCTGGCGCAAAAAATTGCTTGTTTTGGGGGCTTCTTTTTCGGGAGGGGCAGTCATGTGGCTGATTCTAGGGGGCGGGGCTGGGCGGCCGTTGCTTGCATCCGGTCACGTAAAGATGCCCCGGCGCTACGTAAAGATGGCACCCAGACACATCCTGCGGGCTTCCGGCACGTTAAATACTGGCAGGGAAGCCGAAGTCTGGCCTCCCGCACAACCGGAGAATCACATGCGCTTTCAGAACCTGTCGATCCCGCGCCGCCTGGCGGCTGCCGGCCTGCTGGCCACCGCCCTGGGCGGTACCGGCGCCATGGCCCAGCAGAGAGACATCTACTGGCACGTGGGGGTGCACCAGCCTGGTGTGTCAATCAATCTGTCCAACTCACCCGGCGTGGCCGTGGTGGCCGCACCGGCGTATTACCCGGCGTACGGCCCCACGTACTACCCCGCCTACTACCCGCCGGTGATCCACCAGCCACGCCCGGTGGTGGTGATGCCAGCGCCGGTGGTGTACCGCCCGGCGGTGGTCTATGCCGACTCGCACCGCCACGGCCGCGGCCACGGCTGGGGCCACTACAAGAACCGGGGCAACGGGCACGACCGCGGCCATGGCCGCGGCGATGACCATGACCGCGGCGACCGCGGCGACCGCGACGGGCACGGCCGGCGGTAGGGGTTGTATCCCCGCGGGCAGGCGGTGACTCCCCGCGGGTTGTCGGCGACGTGTACCCGCCTGCGCTCGTGTCCCCCTGATTGGGCTGCGCCCAATCCTCCTCCTTTACCTCGCTTCGGCGGGCACCCGTCACCGCCAACACGCTGCGGGTTTGGCGCGCGGCTGTTCTGGGCTTTTCCTCTTCGAGCGAGCACCCGCCACTGGATCAGGCGGACAGGGGATTGTGCGAAGCGAGGTAAAGGAGGAGGGCTGGCGAAGCCAGCCCGGGGGACACGAGCGCAGCACAGTCCACTGCCCGCCTGATCCCGAAGCACTGCCGGAATGCCCGCGAAGCCCGGGGCGTGCCGTAGCGCAACCTACATCGCCTTGAAGAGGTGCGCGTAGAGCCGGCTCACCGGCAATTTGTCACGGCGCCCGCGCAGGGTGAGGCTGAGCTTGCCGGCCTCGTCGCGGGTGACGGTGTCGATGGCGGCGGCGCGCACCACCGTGCCGCGGTGCACCTGCCAGAAGGCCTGCGCGTCCAGCTGGGGCAGCAGTTCTTTCAGCGGCGTGCGGATCAGGTACTCGTGTTCGGCGGTGAGCACGCGCACGTATTTGTCGGCGGCCTCAAAGACCAGCACGTCGTCCACCGGCACCATGCGGATGCTGGTGCCCACGCTGGCCTGGATGACGCTGAGCGGCGCGGCGCCGGGCGCCGGGGCGGCCCCGCCTGTACCTGTCCCTGCGCCGGTCAGCGCGGCCTGGCCCAGCAGGTGGCGCAGCTGGCCCAGCGTGGCGTCCAGGTCGGGCGGCTGGGTCTGGCGCTGCGCCAGCGTCTGCTGCAGCTTGGCCACCGTCTTGCGCAGCCGCTCGGGCTGCACGGGCTTGAGCAGGTAGTCCACCGCCTGCGCTTCAAAGGCCTGCACGGCGTACTGGTCGTAGGCGGTGACGAACACCAGCGCGGGGAAGGGCTTGGCCTGGGTGTCCCACTCGTCGGCCAGGGCCACGGCGGCGTCCAGCCCGCTTTGGCCGGGCATGCGGATGTCAAAAAACAGCACGTCGGGTTGCAGCGCCAGCGCCTGAGTGACCGCGCTGACGCCGTCGCCCGCGGTGGCGCGCACGCGCAGCTGTGGCCAGGCGCGGGCGAGCTCGGCCACCAGCGCCTGGGCCAGCAGCGGCTCGTCCTCGGCGATCAGCGCGTCGGCGGCCAGCGCATCGGTGGCTGCGGTGCCCACATTCATTTTTGCAAGGGAAATCGGACTTCAGCCCTCGTCCCGCCTTGTTGAGCCGCTACAAAATTGATAGCGCCTGCTGTGCCGTAGGCGGCGGCCAGGCGCTCGCGCACCTGGCTCAGCCCAAAGCCGGGGCTGCTGGGCAGGGCCTGCGTGGCGTCCAGCGCGGCGCCCACGCCGGTGTCGGCCACTTCCAGCACCAGCTGCGCGCCGTCCTGGCGGGCGCGCACGGTGATGTGGCCGCCTTCGATCTTGGGCTCCAGGCCGTGCTTGATGGCGTTTTCCACCAGCGGCTGCAGCAGCAGGGTGGGCACGGGCTGCGCGGCCAGCTAGGACGGCAGATCCAGTGTGTAGGCCAGGCGCGGCCCCATGCGCACGGCCATCAGCTCCAGGTAGTCGCGCAGGCGGTCAAACTCGGCCTGCAGCGGGTGCAAGCTGCTGCGCGAGGCGCTGAGCGTGGCGCGCAGGTAGGCAATCATGCGGTCCAGCATGTCCTGGGCGCGTGCGGGGTCGGTGCCGATCAGCACGCGCAGGTTGGCCAGCGTGTTGAACAGCATGTGCGGCTCCAGCTGCGTCTCCAGCAGCTTGAGGCGCGCCTCGCTGGCCAGGTGGCGCGCTTCCACCATCTTGCGTTCCAGGTAGGCGCCCTTGTTGACCGCATAGAAATAAAAGCTGCCCGCAATGCCCGCCAGCGCGGTGATCAGGATCGACTGGCGCAGGTTGGTCACGCGGTCCACCGGCGGGCCGCTGGCATACCAGCCAAAGGTGCGGCAGGCAATGTCGGCCAGTGTCGTGCCCAGGAAGTACCCGGCGATGATGCCGCCCGCCACCAGCGCCACACCCGCCAGGCCCTGGGGCCAGCCGGTTTCGGCGGCGGATGGAAACAGGTGGCGCCCCAGGTCGATGAACGCCCAGGTAAAAAACCCGATCAGGATCGAATAGACCACCGGCGGCGCATAGGGCCGCTCGGGCTGGAACGCGTACTGGACGGTGGCAATGGCCAGGCAGAACGCCATGGTCTGCAGCAGGTGCTGCAGTTTGTTCAGCCCGTCGAGCTTCATGGCGGGTTGCCCGGGCCGTGCTGTCGCTGGAGCCGCTCGCGCTCTTTTTGGACCATGCGCTCGCGCAGGCCGCTGCCGCTGCCCAGCACAAAGACGGACACGCCGTGCAGCGCCACGCCCAGGCCCCAGCCCAGCAGGGGGAACACCGACCACGGCCGGTCGCCAAAGGCGTATTTGGACATCGCGAAGATCACGATGTTGACCAGCACATACAGCGTGGCATGCACGTACCAGCCCAGCTTGGCGCCGGCGCGGCGGCGCGCGAGCGCGTCGATTTCTTCGGGGGTCATGGGTGCGGGCATGGGGAGCGGGCGTTGGGGCGAAAGGTCATTCTAGACAGGCGCGGGCCACGGCCTGCACGGCGGCGGCGTCCAGCGTCAGGCCCATGTGGCCACTGCCGTCCACCAGGGTGACGGGCACGGGGCGGCCGGCGGACTCAAAGACAGCGGCGTACTTCGTGGGGTCAAACAGCTCGTCGTTGCGGCCAGCCAGCAGGCGCATGGGGCGCTTTGCGTTGCGGATGTCGGCCAGGTAGTCGTTGCGGGGGCGAAAGCCGGTGGCCAGGTTGAAGTCGTAGCTGGAGGTGAGGAACTGGCGCGCCACGTCGTTCAGGCCGAAGCGCAGCACCGGCAGGTGGTTCCACCGGGTGATGCCCACCACGTTGAGCATCGTCACGGCCACGATGCGGGGCAGCCCCACCGAGACCCAGCCGCCGTCGTTGGGCCGGTTGGTGGGCGCCGTGTGGTGCAAGAAGGGCGCGAGCAACACGTAGCGGTCAAACAGGTCCTGGCGGGGGCTGCCGGCAAAGCGCAGCACGAAGCCGCCGCCGGACGAAAACCCCGCCAGCGTGCTGGGGCCGTTGTGCGGCACGGCGCGCACGAAGTCCTCGATGTCGTCTTCCAGCTGGTTGACGTAGGCGGCCTGCCCGCGCGGGCCGGAGTCGCCGTGGCCCCGCATGTCCAGCGCGGCCACCTCCAGGCCCTGCGCGGCCAGCGCCTGGGCCAGCACATGCATGCTGCGCCCGCGGGCCGACGAACCGTGCACCAGCACCACGCGGCGCACGGGGGTGGCGGCCGGGTTCGCGACAGCCGTGCTGGTGCCCCGCGTTACCGCCGGGTAGTGCAGCCAGGCCATGGCGGTGCCGTCGCGGGCCTTGAAGGTGCGCGCTGGCGGCACGGCCGAGAAATCGGCCTTGGCGAACGGGTCATTGATGCTGGCCAGCGGCGCGATGGGGCCGGGCCCGCCAAAGGCGATGGCGGCGGCCAGCAAGGCCAACAGAACGGCCAGCGAGACGCCGGCGGAGATCAGGAGCCTGCGCGGCCAGCGGCGATGCGTGGGGGATGTCATGGCTTGGGCTCCAGGTGTTTGGCAAAGAACCGCGTGATGGCGGCGTTGAGCATGGGGATGATGCGGGCGCGGTCAAAGCCGGGCGGGTCGCCGTTGAGTTCGCGGGCAATGTCGCTCACCACATTGTCGGGCGGCATGGGTGAGAGCATCACGCCGTGGCTGGCCTCGGGGATGTCGGCCACGGTCTCGCAGCTGGCGCAGGCCTGTCGCACCGCGCCGATGTGAAAGCGCGGCACCTGGTTGACGTCGCGCCCGGCGATCACCAGGCCCAGCGGGATGCGCGGGCTGGAGAGCGAGGCCATGTCAAAGTCGGCGGCAAACGGCACGGCGGCCACGGCGGCGGCGAAGCGCGGGTCGTCGTGGGTGTACCAGGTCTCGTCGTCAAAGCGCTGGCGCAGCACGCCCAGGGCCACCTGCTTCTTGAGGCCGTCCAGCCAGTTGCCGCGCAGCCGGGTGATGTAGCCCACGCAGGACGAAAAATCCTCCGCGATGTGCGCCTCGCAGTGGCGGCGGAACGACGCCGGCGACCAGCGCCCGCCTGCGACAGAAAACACGGTGTGCCCGCCCGCCGAGCCGCCAAACAGGCCCACGCGGTCCAGCTGCAGCAGTGCGCCCAGCGGGCTGGCGGCCACGGCGTCGATGGCGCGGCTGGCTTCGCCGGGGCGGCGCTTCCAGCTCTCAGGGCCGGGCTGGCTGTGGTCGCGGGCGTGGTCGTGGCGGTGCTGGGGCAGGGCCACGGTGAAGCCCGCTTGCACCAGCGCGCGGGCCAGGTCCACATGCACCCAGGGCGCGCCGCCCGAGCCGTGCGACACCACCACCAGGCGGCCGTTGCCGCGCGCCGCCGGGGCGTCCACCGCCAGCGTGAAGCCGAACACCCCCCGGGTGACGGGCTGCTCGGCCGCGTCGGTGGGGTAGAACACGGTGACAGGGCCGTCGCCTGCCGTGCCGGCCAGGACCGCCAGGCCCATGCCCGCGCGTGCGGCGATCGGGGCGAAGGCCAGCGCGGTGGCAAGGCCGGTGGCGGCCAGCCAGCGCAGCGTGCCGTGCAGCAAAGGGGTGTGGAACGGCATGGGGCGGCTTACCAGGGGTCGCGCTGCAGGGTGAGGCGGTTGCGCTCGCGCTGGAGCAGGCGTTCGTACAGGCCGCCCCCGCCGGTGACAAAGAACACCACCACGCCGTGGATGGCCAGGCCCAGGCCCCAGGCCAGCGCCGGGTAGATGGCCCAGCTGCGCCCGCCGGCGGCCGCAAGGGCGATCAGGCCGGCGTTGACGCACAGGTAGACCAGGGCGTGGATGCTCCAGCCCAGCTTGGCGCCGGCGCGGCGGCGCGCGGTGCGCTCAAGTGCTTCGGCCGGGGTGAGGTTGGTGTGGCGGTCGTGTCGGCTCATGGGGTTCTCCTTTGGGGGTGAGGGGTGTTCAGGCGCTGAGGCCGGGCGTGGTGGAGATTGGGTTGGCAGGCCTGAAAGCCAGGCGGCCCAGGCGGGCAGCGCGCCCGGCGAAGATGCCGCTGAAGGCGCCGTACAGGCCGCCAACGATCACGGTGTAGGTGCCGTCCTGCGCCAGGCCGGGTTGCATGGCCAGGTCGACGCCGACGACGTACTTGGTCAGGAAGATGCCCAGGATCAGCACCAGCGGCACCAGGCTGCCGGGCACGCGGAAGCTGCGCCGTGCGCTGTCGTATGCGGCGTTGGCGGGGGCGGCCATGGGGGCCACCACGGCCATCATCACGGCGGCACCGATGAGCCAGGCCAGCAGCACGTAGCCCAGGAGCGGCGACGCGCCGAAGGCGGAAACCATGCCGTACAGCGACAGGCAGGTCATGGCCACCGGGATGATGGCGGTGCGCAGCGCGCCCACGGTGCGGGTGCGCAGCTGCGACAGGCCCAGGGCTGTCAGGCCGGCCAGCAGGCCCCACACCCAGACGGGGGTGTTCTTGACGACCTGGGCCAGGGCTTGCGGGTGTTGGGCGATGAGTTGAAGCAGCATGGGAATCTCCGTAAAGAAAGGGGGGCAAGAGGGCGCTAAGAAGGGGCGTCAGGCCAGGCCGAGCCACTGGCCCCAGATGAGGTTGCCCAGCAGGCGATCCGGGTGCAGGGTGAAGCCGCCGGCGATGACGCAGGCACCGATGTACAGGCCCTGCATGGTCTTGCGGTGGCCGGCGATGTTGCCGCGGGCCAGGAACCAGAAAGCGCCCACAAGCATGCCCAGCGTCACCGGAATCAGCAGGTGGATGGGCCCGAAGCCGGCGATGTGGGGGATCCTGTCGCCACTGATGAAGATGGCCGACAACGCGGCGACCAGCATCAGCGTGACCCAGGCATAGCCAAATGCGCGGTGCAGTTTGGGGTGCTGCTGGCGCCCAAGGCGGGCCCACAGGGCAAACGGGCCGATGGCGGTGGCCGCCAGGGCGGCGGTCATGTGGACGGCGACGATGGGGGTGAGTTGCATGGTGTGCTCCGGGGTTCGATGGAGCGGACTGTGCCGGGGCGGCCGGGCTTGAGCGAGCGCGGTGCGACGAAATGCGGGAAAAGCGGCGTGAAATGCAGCGCCGGCGGCGCGGGCGGCGGCGTCTTTTGCAGGGGTTGGGTGGGCAATTTGCCTGCGCTTTACAAGGGCGACACGGCGGGGACGCACGCCGGACAGGCCCGGATTCCTACAATGGGTCGATGAAGCAACGCAACTGGAAAGTCTGGGGTGTGGCTGCCGCGGTCGTCGTGCTGGTGGGCGGGGGCGCCGCCTGGTGGCTGGCGCGCGGCAAGGCCGATGACGTGCAGTACCGCACGGCAAAGATCGAGCGCGGGCCGCTGTCGGCCACGGTGTCGGCCAGCGGGGCGGTCAACCCGGTGACGCAGGTGTCGGTGGGCACGCAGGTGTCGGGCCAAATCAAGGACCTGTATGTGGACTTCAATTCCGAGGTCAAGGCCGGGCAGCTGATTGCGGTGATCGACCCCGAGACGTTTGAATACCGCGTGCGCCAGGCCCAGGCCGATGTGGACGCGGCGCGCGCCGCGGTGCTGACGGCGCAGGCCAATGCGGCTTCCAGCCGCGCCGGCATCTCGCGCGCCCAGAGCGACCTGACCGAAGCCCAGCGCACCCACGAGCGCAACCAGAGCCTGCAGGCGCAGGGCTTCATCTCGCAGGCCGAGGTGGAGCGCACCCGCGCGGCGGTGGCCACGGCGGGCGAGAACCTCAAGTCCGCGCAGGCCCAGCTGGGCGTGACGGACGCCCAGATCAAGAGCGCCCAGGCGGGCGTGGCCCAGCGCGAGGCCTCGCTGGCGCAGGCCCGCATCGACCTGGCCCGCACGCGCATCACATCGCCGGTCAATGGCATCGTGATCAAGCGCGCGATCGAGAAGGGCCAGACCGTGGCGGCCAGCCTGCAGTCGCCCGAGCTGTTCGTGATCGCGCAGAACCTGCAGGACATGCAGGTGGACGCCAGCATCGACGAGAGCGATGTGGGGCGCATCCGCACCGGGCAGAAGGCCACCTTCACCGTGGACGCCTTCCCCGGCCAGACATTTGAGGGCACGGTGGGCCAGGTGCGCAAGGCCGCGCAGAACGTGGCCAACGTGGTGACCTATGTGGCGGTCGTGGCGTTTTCCAACACGGGCGGGCGGCTGTTGCCGGGCATGACGGCCAATGTGCGCGTGGTGACCGACCAGCGCGAGAGCGTGCTCAAGGTGCCCAACGCGTCGCTGCGGGTGCGCATTGCGGGCGTGGAGCCGGCGGCGGCTGCGGGCGCTGCGGGTGCCTCGGCACCGGTGCGCGGCGCCTCGGGCACAACCACCGGCTGGCTGCAGCGGCTGCAGGGTGTGCTGGGCAGCGAGGCCCTGGCCCAGCCGGCGCAGGGCGGGGGCTTTGCCGCGATGCGCGAGCGCCTGGTCAGCGAGCTGCAGCTGTCCACCGAGCAGCAGGGCAAGCTGGACGCGATCAGCACCGGCATGCGCCCGCAGTTCATGGCGCTGCGCGACCTGCCCGAGGACCAGCGCCCCGCCGCGCGCGAAAAGCTGCTGGGCGAGATGCGCGCCCAGATCAACGCCATGCTGGACGCGGGCCAGCGCGCCAAATACGCCCAGTTGCAAACGCAGGCCCAGGCGCAGCCCCGCCCGCAAGGCCCGGGCGCGGCCAAGGGGGATCAGGGTGCTACAAAATCGATAGCAGGTCAGCCCGCACCGGCGGGGGCTGGAGGCCAAAAAGACTCCAAAAATCGCCCTGCAGCCGGCAAGACGGCCGAGACGCCACCCGTGGCGCAAGCGCCGGCAGCCATGGCTGCGCCCGCTGCAGCTGCGCCGGCTGCGGGCGAACTGCCCGCCGGCCCGGTGGCGCCGCCGCTTGCGGGCACCGGCCCGCTGGTGGAGACGCGCAACCGGCTGGTGGCCGAGCTGCGCATGGACGCGGCCCAGGCCGCCAAACTGGACGCGATCTACGCCGATGCGCGCCCGCGCTTCATGGCCCTGCGCGACCTGCCCGAGGCCGAGCGGCCCAAGGCACGCGAGCGCGTGAGCGGCGATATCCGCGCCCGGATTGCCGAGATCCTGACGCCTGGGCAGAAGGCCCGCTACGCCGCGATGGCCGCCGAAGGCGCGGGCCGCCAGGCGACGCGCGGGCGCATCTACCTGATGGGAGAGGACGGCAAGCCCAAGGCCTACAACGTGCGTCTGGGCATCAGCGACGGCACCATGACCGAGCTGATCGTGGGCCCCGGCAGCCCCGACGCCGCCGAGCTGAAGGAAGGCGCGCTGGTGATCACCGGCACCTTGGCTGCAGGCGCAGCGGGCGCAGGTGGCGCGCGGGCACCCGCCGGCCCGCGCCTGCCGTTCTAGGCCAGCAAGGCATCAAGGCATCACCATGGCCCTGATTGAAGCGCGCGAGCTCACCAAGACCTACGTCATGGGCGACCAGACGGTGCATGCGCTGCGGGGCGTGTCGCTGGACATCGAGGAGGGCGCCTTTGTCGCGATCATGGGCGCCAGCGGCTCCGGCAAGAGCACGCTGATGAACATCCTGGGTTGCCTGGACCTGCCCACCAGCGGCATCTACCGGCTGGCGGACGAGGCGGTGGAGGGCATGGCCGCCGACCAGCTGGCCAGCATCCGCAACCGGCGCATCGGATTCGTCTTCCAGCAGTTCAACCTGCTGCCGCGCACCAGCGCGCTGGAGAACGTGGAACTGCCCATGGTCTACGCCGGCATCAAGTCGCCCGAGCGGCGCGAGCGCGCCATGCGGGCGCTGCAGAAGGTGGGGCTGGGTGAACGCTTTGCCCACACGCCGGCAGAGCTGTCGGGCGGGCAGCAACAGCGCGTGGCGATTGCGCGGGCGCTGGTCAACGACCCGCAGCTCATCCTGGCCGACGAACCCACCGGCGCGCTGGATTCGCAGACCAGCGAAGACATCATGCGGCTGCTGACCGACCTAAACGCACAAGGCATGACGGTGGTGCTGGTCACCCACGAAAGCGACATCGCCGCCTGGGCGCGCCGCAAGATCGTCTTCCGCGACGGCCATATCCTCGAAGATGTGCTCCAGGATTCAAAACAATCGGGGTCAGATTCCAATTCCCCGGCGAAACTGGAAACTGACTCCCATTCCGTGGAATTGAGCGCCGCCGGGCCGCCCCAAGGCGCGAGGGCCCCCTCGGGGGGCAGCGCAGTGCACGGAGTGACAAGCGTGGGGGTCAGCTCAGCGTGAACTTTCTTGCCGCACTGCGCAGCGCGCTCAGGGCGCTGGCGTCCAACAAGCTGCGCAGCATGCTGACGATGCTGGGGATCATCATCGGCGTGGCCGCGGTGATCACCATGATTGCGGTGGGCAGCGGCGCCACCGAGCGGGTGCAGGCCCAGATGAAGGGGCTGGGCTCCAACATCATGCTGGTGCTGCCGGGGGGCATCACCGCCGGGGGCGTGCGCCTGGGCGCGCAAACCGGCCAGGGCCTGACCGAGGACGATGCCGCCGCGATCGCGCGCGAGGTGCCCGAGGTGCAGGTGGCCGCGCCCAACTCGCGCACCGGCGCGCAGGTGGTGGCGGGCAACACCAACTGGAGCACCAGCATCTTTGGCACCACCATGGATTACCTGGAGGCGCGCGACTGGCCGCTGGCCGCCGGACGCGGCTTTGAGGCGGCGGATGTGGCCGGCTCGGCCAAGGTGGCCATCATCGGCCAGACCGTGGCGCAGCAGCTGTTTGGCGAGGCCGACCCGCTGGACCAGATGATCCGCGTGAAGAAGATCCCCGTGACGGTGATCGGCGTGCTGGAGAAAAAAGGCCAGAACTCCATGGGCCAGGACCAGGACGACATCGTCGTGGTGCCCATCAGCACCTACCGCAACCGCATCCAGGGCGGCTCGGCGGGCAAGCTCAAGCGCATCGGCTCCATCAGCGTCAAGGTGCGCGAGGGCCAGGACATGAAGGTGGCCGAAGAGAACATCAAGGAGCTGATGCGCCAGCGCTTCAAGGTGCAGCAAGGCGCCGAAGACCCGTTCAGCATCCGCAACCTGACCGAAATTTTGCAGGCCCAGGAGGCGTCCAGCCGCATCATGACGATGCTGCTGGCGGCGGTGGCCGGCATCAGCCTGATCATCGGCGGCATCGGCATCATGAACATCATGCTGGTCAGCGTGACCGAGCGCACCCGCGAGATCGGCCTGCGCATGGCGGTGGGCGCGCGCGGCAAGGACATCCTGGCCCAGTTCCTGATCGAAGCGGTGACGCTCAGCCTGATCGGCGGCGCCATCGGCGTGCTGCTGGGTGCTGTCGCCACCTGGGCGGTGGGGCAGTTTGCCGGCTGGCAGGTGAGCATGACGCTGTCCTCCATCGGGCTGGCGGCGGGCTTCTCGGCCATCGTGGGCATCTTCTTCGGCTTTTACCCGGCGCGCCGCGCCAGCCAGCTGCTGCCGATCCAGGCATTGAGGTACGAATGACAAATCCGTTTGCCCCGCGTCGCGCACTGGTGTGCATGCTTTCAACCGTGGCGCTCGCGGGCGCGTCGCTGCTGGCCGGCTGCGCCAGCACGCCACGCACGGTGGGCTTCAGCGAGGCGCAGCTGGTGGAGCGGCTCGCGCGGCAGTTTCCGGTGCGCACACGCGTGCTGGGGATTTTTGATGTCGAAGTGACCAATCCGCGTGTGCAACTCCAGCCGGACAGTAACCGCATCGCCACCCGGCTGGACTACGCGCTTGGGCCGGCGCTGGCCGGCACGCGCCGCACCCTGGGCCAGATGCAGCTGAGTTACGCGCTGCGCTACGAGCCCACCGACCAGACGGTGCGCCTGAGCGAGGTGCGTGCAGAGGCGGTCGATGCCGCTGCTGAACCAGCCCCCGAAGCAGGTGCCACCACGCCAGGCACGCCGCGCCTGCAGCAACTGGCAGGCCTGTTGGCACAGTCCCTGTTGAAGGACCATGTGATCTACCGCTTCAAGCCGGAGGACCTGCGCGCCGCCGAGGGCAGGGGCGTGCGGCCCGGTCCGATCCGCGTGGTGCCCGGCGGGGTGCAGATGGAGCTGTTGCCGGCGCCGAAGTAGCGCGCCCGGTAACATCCAGCCCTTTCAACGGGAGCGTGCGTTTGGACATCACATTGCTGGTCAAGGCGGCGGTCATGGGCATCGTCGAGGGCCTGACCGAGTTCCTTCCCGTGTCGTCGACAGGTCACCTGATCCTGGCCGGTGCGCTGCTGGGTTTTGACGACGACAAGGCCAAGGTGTTCGACATCGCCATCCAGACCGGCGCCATCCTTGCGGTGATCATCGTGTACTGGCAGAAGATCCGCGAGACGCTGGTGGCGCTGCCCACCCAGCGGCAGGCGCAGGCGTTCTCGCTCAATGTAGTGATTGCCTTCGTCCCGGCGGTGATCCTGGGCCTGCTGTTTGGCAAGGCGATCAAGGCGCACCTGTTCACACCGGTGGTGGTGGCCACCACCTTCATCATCGGCGGCTTCATCATCCTGTGGGCCGAGCGGCGCCAGCAGACTGCGGTGCGCATCCAGGATGTGGACGAAATGAGCCCGATGGATGCGGTCAAGGTGGGCATGGTGCAGTGCCTGGCGATGATCCCCGGCACCAGCCGCAGTGGCGCCACCATCATCGGTGGCATGTTGCTGGGCCTGAGCCGCAAGGCCGCCACCGACTTCAGCTTCTACCTGGCCATCCCCACGCTGATTGGCGCCGGCGCCTACAGCCTCTACAAGGAGCGCGCCATCCTGTCGATGGCGGACCTGCCGATGTTCGGCGTGGGCCTGGTGTTCTCATTCCTGAGCGCCTGGCTGTGCGTGCGGTGGTTGTTGCGCTACATCGCCAGCCACAGTTTTGTGCCGTTTGCCTGGTACCGCATCGCGTTCGGCCTGGTGGTGCTGGCCACGGCCTGGAGCGGTGTGGTGAAGTGGTCTGCCTGAGCGACGAGGTGATGAAACTGCCAACACGATGGAGCCTGCTGCTTGCGGCCGCCGCGCTGGCGTTGCTGGCGGGCTGCGCCAGCCACATCACGGCCAAGGTGACCAGCTTTCACGTCTGGCCGGCCGATGCGGCGGGGCAGACCTTCAGCTTTGTGGCCCAGACCGGCAAGGCGGGTGAGCTGGAACACGCCACCTACGAAGGCTATGTGGCCGCCGAACTCGCGCGACTGGGGCTCAAACCCGCAGCCGCCGGGCAGGTGGGGCGCTTCCGGGTGGACCTGCAGACCACCGGCACCACGCGCGAGAAGAAAGTGCTGGAGCCGGTGTACGACTACCGCCATGTCTTCATCCCGCCCACGCGCGACGCTGCGGGCAATGTGTTCCCCGGCTACTGGGTGCCCGACCAGTTTGGCGTGCGCTACATCGGCGACCGCGAGGTGACGCGCACCTTCCAGGTCAGCCGCCTGCGCCTGCGCCTGCTGGACGCACAGGCGGGCAGCGCCGACCAGCCGCGCGCGGTGTTCGAGGCCACCTCGGTGTACGAGGGCGACAACGAGGATCTGGCCGACCTGGTGCCCTACCTGGTGCGCGCCGCATTTGAAGGCTTCCCCGGCGCCAATGGCCGCGTGCGCCAGGTGCGCTTTGACCCGAAGACGGGCGCGGTGATCCGCCCCTGAGCTGTGGGGCGCGGGCGCTCGCGGGCCGAGCGTCAGGCCCGGCTTTCGGCGCCGAGGTTCCTGAGTGAAGCCTCGATGGCTGCCGCGGTGGCCAGGGGCTTTTCCATGGGGAACAGGTGGCTGCCGTCCAGCATCATGGTGCGTCCCTTGACGAGCTTCAGCGTCATGGCCAGCCCCACCTGCTGCATCTCGGCCGAGCGTGTGCCGCCGACGAAGGCCACCGGGCATTTGAGCGGGTGGCGCGCCAGCAGCCGGTCCAGGTTGTCCGGCAGGGTGTTGTAGATGGCGGTTTCCACGTCGCGGGCAAAGCGCAGCCGGCAGCCGCCCGCTTCGTCGTCTTCCAGGCCATGGGCGATGTAGTCGCCCAGCACCTGTGCGTCCCACTTGGCAAACGCCTTCTTGTGGCGGAAGTACTCCAGCGCCGTGGCGCGATCGGCCCAGTGGTCGCGCCGCTTGCGGCTCACGGCGCCCGGCGACACCGCGCCCACCAGTTGCGTGCGCTTGATCACGCCCAGCGTGGTGGCGCGCCAACCGCCCAGCACCGGCGAGTCCACCAGCAGCACGCCGCGCGCCAGCTCGGGGTGGCGTGCGGCGCACATCAGGCTCAGGAAGCCGCCGAGCGAATGGCCCACCAGCCAGGCTGGCTGGCCGGCCTTGTCGGATTCGCGGCGGGCAAAGTCGGTGAGCTGCTGCACCAGCTGCGGCCAGTTGTTGGTGACGGGGTACTTCGGGTCGTGCCCATAGCGCTCCACGGCCTTGACCGTGAAGCCGCGGGCGCGAAGGCTCTTGAACAACACGCCGTAGGTGCTGGCCGGGAAACTGTTGGCGTGGGAGAAGACGATCAGGGACATGGCGATATTGTCATCCCGCTTCGGCGGGCACCCATCACCGCCAACCCGCTACCCGGCTGGCGCACCGCCGCTCAGACTCCCCTTCGTTCGGGCGAGTCCACACCACTGGATCAGGTGGGCAGGGGATTGTGCGAAGCGAGGTAAAGGAGGAGGGCCGGCGCAGCCGGTCCGGGGGACACGAGCGCAGCACAGTCCCCGGCCCGCCTGATCCCGAAGCAACGCAGGAGCGAAAAGGAGGGCGAGCCAACAGAATCTGCAGTCGCCAAGCAGGGGGTCAGATCAGCTTCTCGTCCGGCGTCGTGATCTTCTTCAGTGGCTTGCTGCGCTGCGCTGGCACCAGCAGCGGGATATCGGTGGCTCCGCCACTCCACATCGGGTCTTCGATGCTGTCGAAGACCTCGCGCAGCTTCTGGCCCCAGCTGCCGTGCAGCATCCTGAAGTAGGGGTTGTTCTCGTCGATGCAGACCACGCGGTCGGTTTGCAGGCGGCCTTCCTCGTACACCACCATGTCCAGCGGCAGGCCCACCGACAGGTTGGACTTCATGGTCGAGTCCATGGACACCAGCGCGCACTTGGCCGCTTCGTCCAGCGGCGTGTCGGGCGTGATCACGCGGTCCAGCACCGGCTTGCCGTACTTGGACTCGCCGACCTGGAAGTAGGGCGTCTCCGGCGTGGCCTCGATGAAGTTGCCGGCCGAATAGACCTGGAACAGGCGCATCCCCTCACCGGCGATCTGCCCGCCAAAGATCAGCGACACATTGAAATCCACGCCCGCCTGCTTGAGCGACTCGGCGTCGCGCTCGTGCACGTGGCGCACGGCCGCGCCGAGCACGCGCGTGGCGTCGAACATGCTCTTGGCGTTCCAGATGGTGATGGGTTCGCTGTCGGGGTGCTCCTTGAGGTGCTCCACCTGGAGGATCTCGCGCACCGACTGGCTGATGCTCAGGTTGCCCGCAGACAGCAGCACCATGAAGCGGTCGCCCGGCTTTTCATAAACGATCATCTTGCGGAAGGTGCTGATCTGGTCCAGCCCCGCGTTGGTGCGCGAGTCCGAGAGGAACACCAATCCGGCGTTGAGCTTGATGCCGACGCAATAAGTCATTTCGTTTCCAGTAGCTTTTTCTTCAGGGCGTAGAGGGCGTCCAGCGCCTCGCGCGGGCTCAGGGCGTCGGGGTCCAGGGCCGCCAGGGCGGCTTCTGCGGCCGAGGGGCCGGCATCAACGGCTGCGGGCGGGGGTGCAAACAAGTCTACCTGCTCGCGGCTGGCGGTTTGCTGGCCTTCCAGCGCGGCCAGCGCGTGCCGCGCATGGTTGACCACAGCCGCCGGCATGCCGGCCAGCCGCGCCACCTGGATGCCGTAGCTGCGGCTGGCGGGGCCGGCCTGGATCTCGTGCAGGAACACGATGTCGCTGCCCGATTCGGCCGCGCTCACATGCACGTTCACGGCCGCGTGGTGCCTTGCCGGGAATTCGGTCAGCTCGAAATAGTGTGTGGCAAACAGGGTGAACGCCTGGGTCTTGTCGTGCAGGTGTGCGGCGATGCCGGAAGCAAGGGCCAGGCCATCAAAGGTGCTGGTGCCGCGCCCGATCTCGTCCATCAGCACCAGGCTGTGCGGCGTGGCGCCGTGCAGGATCTGCGCCGCCTCCGTCATCTCCAGCATGAAGGTGGACTGTGCATTGGCCAGGTCGTCGGCCGCGCCGATGCGGGTGTGGATCGCGTCCAGCGGGCCGAGCCGGCAGGCGGTGGCGGGCACATGGCTGCCGATGCTGGCCAGCAGGCAGATGATGGCCACCTGGCGCATGTAGGTGCTCTTGCCGCCCATGTTGGGGCCGGTGATGACCTGCATGCGCTGCTTCGGGCCCAACCGCGTGTCGTTGGCGATGAAGCTGCCGGACGAAGCGGAACCTTGCGACCCCGCGGTCTCGGCCAGCCGTGCCTCCACCACCGGGTGGCGCCCGGCGGTGATGTCGATGCAGGGCTCGCGTGTGAACTCCGGCGCGCACCAGCTGAGGGTGAGCGCGCGTTCGGCCAGCGCGCACAGCGCATCCAGCGCCGCCAGCGCGCGCGCCAGCTCCGTCAGGGCGGGCACATGGGCTTGCAGCTGGTCCAGCACCTGCTCGTACAGCCATTTCTCGCGCGCGAGGGCGCGCTCCTGCGCGCTCAGCGCCTTGTCTTCGAAGGCCTTGAGCTCGGGCGTGATGAAGCGCTCGGCGTTTTTCAGCGTCTGGCGGCGGCGGTAGTCGGCGGGCACCTTGTCCACCTGGCCCTGTGTGACCTCGATGTAGAAGCCGTGCACCTTGTTGAACTGCACGCGCAGGTTGGCTATGCCCGTGCGGGCCCGCTCGCGCGTCTCCAGATCGAGCAGGAAGGCGTCGCAGTTGTCCTGGATGGCGCGCAGCTCGTCGAGTTCGGCGTCAAAGCCGGTGGCGATCACACCGCCGTCGCGCACCAGCGCGGCGGGCTCTGCCTGGATGGCGCGCTCCAGCAGCGACGCACACCCGGCGGGCGGGGCCAGCGGGCCAGAAATATATGCCAAATCTGCCTGCAGCCCCCGCAGGTATTGGCTGAGGTGCTCTGATTTTTGTAGCGATTGCTGCAGCGCCACGAGCTCGCGGGGGCGCACCTGGCGCAGCGCCGTGCGCGCGGTGATGCGCTCCACATCGCTCACGCCCTTGAGCTCGGCGCGCAGGGCCTGCCAGTGGCTGTGCGCCGGGCCCCTGCCGTGCAGCGCGGCGATGGCCGCCAGGCGCTGGCGGGCCTGCGTACGGTCGCGCCGGGGCGACAGCAGCCAGCCCTTGAGCGCACGGCTGCCCATGCCGGTGAGGCAGGTGTCCAGCAGCGAGAACAGCGTGGGCGTGTCCTCACCGCGCAGGGTCTGGGTCAGCTCCAGGTTGCGGCGTGTGGTCTGCGGCAGGTCGATCAGTTCGTCGCTGCGCTGCACCTGGATGCGGTGCAGGTGGGTGAGGGCGCGCCCCTTGGGTGTGCTCGGCAAAACCCAGCACGGCGGCGGCGGCGGCATGGGCCTGCTGCAGCCCGTCTGCGCCCCAGGCCTGCAGGCTGGCGGCCTTGAGCTGGTCCAGCAGCTTTCGCTGGCCCAGCGCACTGTCAAACTGCCACTCGGGCCGCAGCGTGAGCGAAAGCGACGAACCCGAGCGCAACGCCTTGAGGCTCTGCTCGAATGTGATGGTGACACCGGCGCTGTACAGCAGCTCGCTGGGCGCCACGCGGGCCACCCAGGCTTCCAGCTCGTCTGCGGCGCATTCGGCCAGGTGCAGCTCGCCCTGCGTCACGCTCAGCCAGGCCAGCCCCAGCGTGTGGCGCGGCCCCTGGTGCACCGCCATGAGGAAGGACTCCGCCTTGTCGCTCAGCAGCTCGGCGTCGGTGAGCGTGCCGGGCGTGACCACCCGCACCACCTTGCGTTCCACCGGACCCTTGGCGGTCGCCACGTCGCCCACCTGCTCGCAGATGGCGACCGATTCGCCCAGCCGGATCAGGCGGGCCAGGTAGGTCTCCACCGAATGGAACGGCACGCCGGCCATGACCACCGGCTCGCCGGCGGACATGCCGCGCTTGGTCAGCGTGATGTCCAGCAGGCGCGCGGCCTTTTCGGCGTCGGCCCAGAACAGCTCGTAGAAGTCCCCCATGCGGTAGAACAGCAGCGTGTCGGGGAAATCCGCCTTCAGGCCCAGGTACTGGGCCATCATGGGCGTGTGCGGCAGGTCGGCCTGGGACATGGAATCGCCTCGCCGCCCCTCAGGGCTGCACCCTGCCCAGCACATCCAGACCGTCGCGGCCGGGTCGCACGACGATGCCCTCACCCGAGGCCGAGAACGTGCCGGTCAAAGCGCTGATGTTGACCTGGTGGGTCACGACGACCAGCACGCCCGGGCCCTTCCAGGCCATCAGCCGGGCGCGCGCGGCGGCGGTCTGCGCCGGGCTGGCCGACGCGTCGCCAAAGAACGAATTGAATGCGGGCTCGTCCTGCACTGTCTGGCCGGGGAAGGCGAGTTGTGCGGTCTCGCGCGTGCGGCACCACTGCGAGGTGAGCACCTGGCGCACGGGGATCTGGCGCTGGCGGAACTGCCCGCCGATGCGCCGCGCCTGCGCGCGGCCGGTTTCGTCCAGGTTGCGCTGGGTGCTGCAGTCGCCCAGCCTGAACTGCGGCGGGTCGCCCACGCCGGGCGCGTTGGCGTGGCGGAACAGCACGATGTGGCCGTCGCGCACGGCGGACCAGTCGGCGGGGGTGTTTTGAGCCACTGTGCCCCCAGCCCACAGCGAAGCGCATGCACCCAGCAGGGCCGGAACCAGCGGCCTGCACAGGCCCCACAGCAGCCCGGGCATCTGCATGGCCTCAGGCGTCAACGTCCTGCGCGGGCGACTCCAGCGTCAGGCGCCCGACGGCCTCGCGCACGGCGGCCTTGTCGGCGGCACCGGCGAACTTGCTGTACTTGCCGATGATCTGCACCAGTTGCGCGTAGACCTTGGGATTGCCGGCGAGGCACTCCTTCTGCTCCAGGAAATCGGCCTCGCCGGTGAAATTGCCGATCAGTCCACCGGCTTCGGTCACCAGCAGCGAGCCCGCAGCGCAATCCCAGGGCTGAAGGCCGGTCTCGAAGAAGGCGTCGGCAAAGCCGGCGGCCACATAGGCCAGGTCCAGCGCGGCGGCGCCGGGGCGGCGCAGGCCGGCGGTGCGCTGCATCACGTCGCCCATCATGCGCAGGTAGGTGGGGAAGTCGTCGCCCTTGCGGAACGGGAAGCCGGTGGAGATCAGGCACTCGTTGAGCGCGTGGCGCTTGCTCACGCGCATGCGCCGCTCGTTCATGTAGGAGCCGCGGCCCTTGGTGGCGGTGAACAGGTCGTTGCGGCTGGGGTCGTAGATGACGGCCTGCTCGACCTTGCCGCGCACCGCCAGCGCGATGCTGACGCAATAGACGGGGAAGCCGTGGATGAAGTTGGTGGTGCCGTCCAGCGGGTCGATGATCCAGACGTGATCGGCTCCCTGGTTGCCGTGCGTCTTGCCCGATTCTTCGGCCCAGATGCCATGGTTGGGGTAGGCGGTGAGCAGCGTCTCGATGATCACCTGCTCGCTGGCGTGGTCGACCTCGGTGACGAAGTCATTGACCTGCTTTTGCGAGATCCGCACCGATTCCACATCGAGCGCCGCGCGGTTGATGATGGCGCCGGCGGCGCGGGCGGCCTTGATGGCCACGTTGAGCATGGGGTGCAGGTTGGCGGACGACATGAATTGTTAAGAACGGGAAGATGGTCCGGCACCGGCGATGCGGGCGGGCGAATGGGCTGTATTTTCCCACGAAACCCGGCCGGCCAATGCCCCGGCGAAAACGCCGTCGGGCATACGACAATCCACTCCCATGCAGACGCGCTTCATCCTGATCAACACCAGCCACGCCGGCAACGTGGGCGCGGCGGCGCGCGCGCTCAAGGTGATGGGCTTTGAGGACCTGGTGCTGGTGGCCCCGCGCTGGGACAACGTGCTGCGCCGCGAAGAGACCATCCAGCGCGCCAGCGGGGCGCTGGATGTGCTGGAGCGCGCGCGCATCGTTGCCACGCTGGACGAGGCGCTGGACGGCGTGGAGCACCTGTGCGCCACGGCGATGACGCCACGCGACTTCGGGCCGCCCACGCGAACGCCGCGGGCCCACTTCGATTTGCTATCAAAAAGTGAGCGGATCAGCGAGGATGGACGGGGGCTGGAGCCCGGTTTTCCTTTCAAATCGGTTGCCTTCCTGTTTGGGTCCGAGCGTTTTGGCATGGCCAACGACGATGTCTACCGCTGCCACGCCTGCCTGAGCATCCCCACCAACCCGGCGTTCGGCTCGCTCAACCTGGGCGCCGCGATCCAGGTGATCGCCTACGAGTGGCGCCAGGCGCTGGGCGGGTTTGCAGCGCCGGTGAGCCCTTCCACGCCACAGGCGGCGGCGGGCGAAGCCGGGGGCGTGGCCGACGCCCAGGCCGTCGCCGGGTTGCTGGCGCACTGGGAGCGTTCGCTGGTGGAGATCGGTTTCCTGGACCCGACCGCGCCCAAGAAGCTGATGCCGCGGCTCAACCAGCTGTTCAACCGCGCGCAAGTCACCCCCGAGGAAGTCCATATCCTGCGTGGTGTTGCCAAGGCGATGGCGCAAGCGGCTTCCAGGACAAGGCGATAGACTGGACGCCATGTTTTCCCGCCTCCGCTCCGACATCCAGTGCATCCTTGACCGCGACCCGGCTGCCCGCAGCACCTGGGAGGTCATCACCTGCTACCCCGGCCTGCACGCCATCTGGCTGCACCGGCCGGCGCACTGGTGCTGGACGCACGGGCTCAAATGGCCGGGGCGTTTCATCTCCAACCTTTCGCGCTGGCTCACCGGCATCGAGATCCACCCCGGCGCGAAGATCGGCGAACGCGTGTTCTTCGACCATGCCATGGGCGTGGTGGTCGGCGAGACGGCCGAAATCGGCGACGGCTGCACCATCTACCAGGGCGTGACGCTGGGCGGCACCTCGCTGTACAAGGGCGAGAAGCGCCACCCCACGCTGGGCCGTGACGTGGTGGTCAGCGCTGGCGCCAAGGTGCTGGGCGGCTTCGTGGTGGGCGACGGCGCCAAGATCGGCAGCAATGCGGTGGTGATCAAGCCGGTGCCTGCGGGCGCGACGGCGGTGGGCATCCCTGCGCGCATCATCCCCTCGCGCGACGGCGCCAGCGCTGACGTGACGGCACCCGGCGCGACCAGGTTCGAGGCCTATGGCGTGACGCTGGACGACGACCCGGTGGGCCAGGCCATGAAGGGCCTGATCGGCAACGCGTCCTCGCAGGAGCACCAGATCGCGCTGTTGTGGCAGGCCATCGAGAAGCTGTCGACCACGCGTGGCCCGGGTGTCCCCGGCGATTGCGTTCCCGACGACGCGGCCCGCAAGGAGTGCTTCGAGGCCGAGAAGCTCAACCAGCTGGTGGGCAAGTAGCCCGGTTTCAGCGCGGCGGCAGCGGATCCAGCGTGACGGCGCTGTCAAACACCGTCTGGCCCCAGTTTGAAGGCACCTCGAAGCGGTAGGCGTCGCTGTCCAGCGTGCGGCCGTCGGGCGTCGTCGCCTTCAGGCGCAGGTACCAGGTGCCGCTGGCCAGCTCGCCCAGCGTCGCGCGCGCCTCCGTGCTTTCGGTGCGCCGCACATCCCGCGTGAACCCGGCGTCTGCCGCCAGCTCCAGGGTGTAGCGGCTCGCGGTGAGCGGGCCGCCCTCGGGCGACTGTGGTGTCCAGCGCAATTCCGTCTGGTTGCCCTGGTGGCGCAGCAGGCCGCCGGTGGCGCGCCAGCGGCTGGGGAGCACGGTGCGCAACACGATCTGGCGCACGGCGTCCAGGCCCTCCAGACCCGCGGCATCGATGCCACGCACGCGGGCGTTCCAGGTGCCGTCGGGCAGGCTGGCCAGGTTGACCGTGCCGCTGGTGGCCTTGAGGTCGCGCACGATGCCGTTGAACTGCGCGTCCGCGGCGACCTGCACCCGGTAGGCGCTGGCGCCGGCCAGCACGGGCAGCGGCCAGGTGCCGGCGGGCTTGAGCACTTCGCCGGGCAAGCCGCCCAGCTCGGGCGCAGGCAGCAGCTTGACCACGCGCACCTCGCGCTGGGCCGGGTTGATCACGGCGCCTTCGCCGCGCGCCAGTTCTGCGCCACTTTGCTGGGCCGGGTTGTCCGCACGGACCAGGCCGGCCAGCACCTCGGTGCGGGCATTGCGCGAGGCCGGGTCGTCGTAGGCCACACGGAACTCGGTGCCGCGCACGCCCACCAGCGAGGTGGGTGTCTCGATGGACAGCGGCCGGGCGCGCCGGGTGGTGGCGCTGGCCAGTGTTTCCACGGTGCCCTGGGCCAGACGCACCAGGCCCGAGAACCAGGTGGAGGAGCCGCTGACAGCGGCGTCGCGCAGGGCGTACTCGCGCTGGTTGACGACTTCGGCCAGCGAGGTGGGCAGCAGCTTGACGCGGCTGCCGTCGGCCAGCTCGACCACGGCGGAGCTGTTCGCGCCGGTTTCCAGGCGCGCGCCTTCGTTGACGGCAGCTCCCACGGCAGCGGCTGCGCCGCCCAGACGCACATCGCCCTGCGCAGCCACCAGCCGCCCGGCCACAGGCTGGAACTTCATCAGCCGCAGCGGGATGCGCACCGTCTGTCCGGGGCGGATCACGTTGGGGTCGGGCATGGCGTTGAAGCGCGCCACCGCGTTCCACTGGCGCGGGTCGACCAGGTGGCGCTTGGCAATGCCGATGACGTTGTCGGAGGCCTTGACCACATACGGAAGGGCCGGCTCGGCGGTCTGCGCTGCGGCGCCGTTTGCTATCAAAATAATAGCGGCCAGACCAATACTGACGGGGGACAGAGGCTGTTTTAGCCTGAAAAACGCAGGGAGGGACGCTTGCATCGGGATTGCTTCCGTGGGTCAGGTGGGTCGGGGCTTGCGCACCGCCGTCTTGGGCCGGAACGCCTTGCACACGTCGTCGTGCGTCTCCAGCCAGGGCCCGCCGATCAGGTCGATGCAGTACGGCACGGCGGCAAAGATGCCCGGGACGGGGTGGCCTTTGGGCGACATTGTCAGCCCGCCCAGCGTTTCCTCAATGGATTTGGGCTGGCCGGGCAGGTTGATGATCAGGCAGGCGTGACGGATGACCGCCACCTGTCGCGAAAGGATCGCAGTCGGCACGAAGTTCAGTGAAATCTGCCGCATCTGCTCGCCAAAGCCGGGCATTTCCTTGTGGGCCACGGCCAGCGTGGCCTCGGGCGTCACATCGCGCAGCGCCGGGCCGGTGCCGCCGGTGGTCAGCACCAGGTCGCAGCGGGCCTGGTCCACCAGTTCGATCAGCGTGGCGCTGATGGTGGCCTGGTCGTCGGGGATCAGGCGGGGCTCGAACACCAGCGGGTTCTTCAGCGCGCGGGTGAGCCAGTCGCGCAGGGCGGGCAGGCCCTTGTCCTCATAGACGCCGGCGCTGGCGCGGTCGCTGGTGGAGACGATGCCGATGCGCACCGTGTCGAATTCATTCGTCACCCAGATGCTCCTTGACCAGCTGGAAGATCTCGCGGTAGGCGCGGCCGTGGCGCGGCGCCAGGCCCTGCGACACCGCGGCGGCGTCCGGTGGGGTGTCCTTGCGCGCCTGGCGCACCAGCGCACGCAGCTGCTGGGTGTCGGTGTCCGGGTGCAGCTGCAGCCAGCGCGCCAGCGTGGCGTCGTCGGCAATGAGCTCGTCGCGCCAGCGTTCGGCCTCGTGCAGGGCGCGGGCCTGGGCGGCCGAGCCGTTGTGCTGCTCGTCCAGCGCGGCGCGCACGGCGTCCAGTGTGGCCGGCTCGAGCAGACGCATCAGCTTGCCGATGAACTGCATCTGGCGGCGGCGACCCTCGAAATTGGTGATGCGCCGCGCCTCGGCCAGCGCGTCGCGCAGCTTCTCGGACAGGCCCAGCGGCTCGAACAGGTCGGCGCGCAGCGTCAGCAGCGCCTCGCCCAGCTTTTGCAGCTCGGTGCTCTCGCGCTTGAGGTCGGTCTTGCTGGCTTCGGTCGTGCCCTTGAGCTCGGCCTTGAGCTCGAGGTCGAGCTCGCTGCCCTCGGCCACGAACTGGCCGCGGACGAAGTAGCCTTTTTTCGGTTTGCGTGACATGACAGGGGAATGGTGGTGCGCGGGCGGCGCGCCGCGCAGCGACAAGTATCATAGCCGCCGACATGAAGACCAAATCCCCCAAGGCCGGCAACGGCTTCAGCTACACCCGTGCCCACTTTGAGGGGCTGGTTGACCAGGCCCTGGAGCATGCCCGCCGTCTTGGTGCCAGCGACGCGGGGGCCGAGGCCTCCGAAGGCTGCGGCCTGAGCGTCTCGGTGCGCAAGGGCGAGCTGGAGAACGTGGAACGCAACCGCGACAAGTCGCTGGGCGTGACGGTCTACCTGGGCCAGCGTCGCGGCAACGCCAGCACGTCGGATTTCTCGGAAGCGGCGATCCGCCAGACGGTGCAGGCCGCGTACGACATCGCGCGCTTCACCGCCGAGGACCCGGTGGCCGGGCTGCCGGACGCGCAGGACATCGCGCAGGCCCACGAGCAGCCGGACCTGGACCTGTTTCACCCGTGGGCGATTGACAGCGCGCAGGCCGCGCGGATCGCGCTGCAATGCGAGGCAGCGGCGTTTGCCACCGACCGGCGCATCACCAACAGCGAGGGCGCGGCGGTGTCGGCCCAGCAAAGCCATTTCTTCAGCGCGCACACGCACGGTTTCCGCGGCGGCTATGCCAGCTCGCGCCACAGCCTGTCGGTGGCACCGATTGCCGGGCGCGGCGACGGCATGCAGCGCGACGCCTGGTACAGCTCCATGCGCAGCGCAGCCGACCTAGCCAGCCCGCAGGCGGTGGGCCGCTATGCCGCCGAGCGCGCGCTGAGCCGGCTCAAGTCGCGCAAGATCGCCACCACCACCTGCCCGGTGCTGTTCGAGTCGCCCCTGGCGGCCGGCTTGTTGGGCGCGTTCGTGCAGGCCACCAGCGGCGGTGCGCTGTACCGCAAGAGCAGCTTCCTGCTGGACTCGCTGGGCAAGCCGGTTTTCCCCGCGCACATCGACATCACCGAGGATGCGCACCAGCGCGGCGGCAAGGGCAGCTCGCCGTTTGACGAGGAGGGCGTGCGCACCCGCTCGCGCAAGGTGGTGGACGCCGGGCGTGTGGAGGGCTATTTCCTGAGCAGCTATTCCGCGCGCAAGCTCGGCATGAAGACCACCGGCAATGCCGGCGGTTCGCACAACCTGACGCTCAGTTCGCGCCACACGCGCGCCGGGGATGACCTGGACGAAATGCTGCGCAAGCTGGGCACGGGGCTGTTCGTGATCGAGCTGATGGGTCAGGGCGTCAACTACGTGACGGGCGACTATTCGCGCGGGGCCAGCGGCTTCTGGGTGGAGAAGGGTCGCATCGCCTACCCGGTGCAGGAAATCACCATCGCCGGCAACATGCGTGACATGCTGGCCGGCATCGTGGCTGTCGGCGCCGATGCCTACAACTACGGGGCCAAGACGGTGGGGTCGGTGCTGGTGAACCGGATGAAAGTGGCGGGCAGCTGATCAGCCCGCGAGCGCGGCCTTGACCGCTGCCGACACCTGGCCCATGTCCGCCTTGCCGGCCAGGCGGGCCTTGACGGCACCCATGACCTTGCCCATGTCGCCGGGACCCTTGGCACCCAGCTCGGTGACGATGGCCTTGACCTCGGCGGCCACTTCGTCGGCCGACAGGCGCGCGGGCAGGTAGGCCTGCAACACCTTCACTTCGGCGATTTCCCTGTCGGCCAGGTCCTGGCGCGCGGCCTTCTCGAAAGCCTCGATGCTGTCCTTGCGCTGCTTGAGCATCTTGTCGACGATGGCGATCACCGCGGCGTCGTCCAGCTCGATGCGCTCGTCGACCTCGCGCTGCTTCATCGCCGCGGTCAGCAGCCGGATGGTGCCCAGGCGCTCGCTGTCCTTGGCTCGCATGGCGGCCTTCATGTCTTCGGTGATGCGTTCCTTGAGGCTCATGGTGTGCTCCGGTATCTGGGAATGAAAAAAGCCTGCTTGAGCTTCCCCAGGCAGGCTTTGCGGGTGCCGCGAGGGCCGCGCTCAGTACATCTTCTTGGGCAGCTGCATGCTGCGCACGCGCTTGTAGTGGCGCTTGACGGCGGCGGCCTTCTTGCGCTTGCGCTCGGCGGTGGGCTTCTCGTAGAACTCGCGGGCGCGCAGGTCGGTCAGCAGGCCCAGCTTTTCAATGGTGCGCTTGAAGCGGCGCAGGGCCACGTCGAACGGCTCGTTTTCTTTAACGCGAATGGTGGTCATTGACGAATGAATTCCAGAATGTGCAGCTGACTGGCACCAGGGGAAGATCGGGCCCCCGCTCCGTCACTGCTGAATTCCCCAACTGATACGGTGATCAGGCCGTTGGGGTTAGCCAGCAAAGCCTTGGATTATAGCGGGTTTGGCGGTCCGCGCAATCTGGCGCCCGGCCAGTCGGTACCGGGGCCGTGGGGCTGCGTATCATGCGGCGTGACCACGCCCCGACTGCTCCTGGACATGCTGCCCGCCCAGACCGGCTCGCGCCTGCGCGGGCTGGGCCGATTTGCCCGGACCCTGGCCACCGGGCTGCTGCAGGCCCGTGGTGATGCCGTCAGCCTGGGTGCATCGCTCCATGCCGAGCAGTCGCCCCAGGCCCTGGCCGACAGCTTTGCCCCTCTGGCTCCCCGTGTGCTCGCCTATGGCGACGCGCCGCGGGAGCGCTACTGGACCCGGGCGGGATGGGAGCGCGCCGTGTTGCGCGAGCGCGGGGCTTTCATTGCCGCCAGCGGCGCCGATGTTGTCGTGACGCCCGCCTGGTTCGAGGGCTGGGGCGAACATTGCGAGCCGCTGCAACCGGCACGGTTCGCGAACGCGGCCAGCCGGCCGCTGCAGGTCGCGGCGGTGCACGACTTCATCCCCCTGCAGCAACCGGCCGTCTGCCTGGACCCCTACCCGGGAATGCGCCGCTGGTACGAAAGGCGTCTGGCCGCCTACGGCCAGGCGGACCTGCTGATTGCGCTGTCACAGCACGTGCGGCGCAAGCCCATCGAGACCCTGGCTGTGCCGCCGGCCCGGGTGGTGGTGGTGCCAGCCGCCGTGGCCAGTGTGTTTTTCGAGGCGCCGCCGCAACCGCACGCCGTGCAGGCACTGCATGCGCGACTGGGCCTGAGCCGGCCATTTGTCATGGGAATCGGCCCTGACGACGTGCGCAAGAACCTGGGCGGCCTGCTGCAGGCCTGGAGCCGCTTGCCCGGCGCCACGCGCCAGTCGCACCAGTTGGCCATTGCTGGCGTGCAGCGGGGCGAGCCCTTGCTCAAGCGGGCGCGCGGCCTGGGCCTGGCCGAAGATGAATTGGTGCTTCTGCCGCACGTGCCCGATACCGAGTTGGCGGCGCTGTATGCCAGCTGCAGGCTGTTCGTGTTTTCCTCGCTGGCCGAGGGGTTTGGCCTGCCGGTGGTGGAGGCCATGGCCTGCGGCGCGCCTGTGCTGGCGGGCAACAACACCAGCCTGCCCGAGGTGGTGGGCCGTGCCGACGCGTTGTTCGATGCGGGTTCGGCGGACGCCATCGCGCAAGCCATGGTGCGTGGCCTGCAAGATGCGGACTGGCGCGCCGCGCTGTCCCGCCATGGCCGCGAGCATGCCGCGGGCTACACCCAGGGCGCGCTGGCCGACGCGGTCTGGACGGCCTGCGAACAGGCGCTGGCCCAGCGCATGCCGGCGGCTTACTGACCGGTGGCCCCGATGTGCGCGGCCGGCAGCGCGTTCGCGCAGGCGTGGGCGCTGGACCAGGCCCACTGGAAGTTGTAGCCGCCCAGCCAGCCGGTCACGTCCACCACCTCGCCGATGAAGTACAGGCCCGGTTGCCTGGACTCCATGGTCTGGGAGGACAGGTCGCGCGTGTCCACGCCACCGGCGGTGACTTCGGCCTTGCGGTAGCCCTCGGTGCTGGCGGGGGTCAGTTCCCAGCGCGACAGCCGCTGCGCCAGCGCGGCCAGGGCGCGGTCGCTGGCCTCGTTGACCGGCCGCTGCCAGGCGCTGTCCTGCTGCACCCAGGCGTCGGCCAGCCGCGCGGGCACCCGCGTGGCGAGCTCGTTGGCGATGAGCTTGCGCGAGACGGATTTCGCCTGCGCCAGGACTTCGGCCAGGTCGGTGCCGGGCGCCAGGTCCAGGTGGATCGGCGTGCCGGGCTGCCAGTAGCTCGAGATCTGCAACACGGCCGGGCCGCTCAGGCCGCGGTGGGTGAACAGCAGGTCCTCGTCAAAAGCCGTCCGGTGTTTCTTCTCACCGGTTTCGATCTGCACCGGCAGCGAAAGGCCAGCCAGCGACGCATACGGCGCCCAGCCAGCGCCGTCAAAGGTCAGCGGCACGAGTGCGGGCCGGGTGGGCACGATCCGCAACCCGAACTGGCGCGCCAGCTGGTAGCCAAAGTCGCTGGCACCGATCTGCGGGATGGACAGCCCGCCGGTGGCCACGACCACGCTGCGCGCCAGAACCATGCCCCGTTCGCTATCAATTTCATAGTGGGTCGGCCAATCCCCATGCGGGCTGGAGGCCGAAAACGCCAGGGAACGCACGCCACAGGGCTGCCAGCGGGTGACGCTGCCGCCGTGCGCGGCGCCGGCCTCGCACTCACGCAGCAGCATCTGGATGAGGTCTTCGGCCGAACGGTCGCAAAACAGCTGGCCCTTGTGCTTTTCGTGGAAGGCGATGCCGTGGCGCTGTACCAGCGCGATGAAGTCCTGCGCCGTGTAGCGCGACAGGGCGGAGCGGCAGAAGTTCGGGTTGTCGCTGATGAAGTGCTTGTGCGGCGCACGCGGGTCCAGTTCGCGGTTGGTGAAGTTGGCCCGCCCGCCGCCCGAGATGCGGATCTTCTCGGCCACCTTGGGCGAATGGTCCAGCAGCAGCACGTTCAGCCCGCGCTGCGCCGCCACCCCGGCGCAAAAAAGACCGGCGGCGCCGGCACCGATGATGGCGGCGTCAAAAACTTGCATGTCGCGACTTTATCCGCACCCCGTCCTGCGAGGTCTACCGCAGAATTTCTGTCAGGGGGTTAGGAGATGACATCTGAAGTTTCCAGTGGACCGGCCGTGGCGGCCGGCCTGTGGCGACCCAACCGGCGCGAGGCACTGCTGCTGGCCATGCTGCCTTTCGTGGCGGTGGCTTTGCTGAACCACCACTACAAGGACAGTCTGCTGGCCTGGGGGCTGGCTTGGTACTGGGCCGCCGACGCAGTGCATTTTGTGGTGGTACCGGTGGCGAGCTGGGTTTTCCTGTCCAGGACGACCGGGCTCCAGTTCGCCGACATGGGGCTTTCCCGCCTGTGGCGGCAGGACCGCTACCGGCCCCGTCTGACCTGGGGCTTTGCCGTCTTCGTGGCCCTGTTTATGCTGGCGGCGTACTGGCCGATATGCGAGATCGTGCTGCGCCTGTTTCGGTCGCTGGGGAATCCTGTCGGGTTGAACACGTTGATGCCGACGGGATACGGGGCCTGGCTGGTGGTGTCGTTCTACATGGCCGCCTCGGCGGCGCTGGCCGAGGAACTGATCTGGCGCGGAATGGCGTGGACCTACTTCTGCGCCGCCCTGCCGGCGCGGTACCGGCGTCTTACCTATGTCCTGGCTACCTCGGCGGTGTTTGCCGTGGCCCATTCGGAACAGGGCCCGGGCGGTGTTCTCGCTGCGCTCTGGTTCGGTGTGCTGGCCGCAGGGCTGTACACCAAGGTCCGGTCGCTTTGGCCCATCGTGCTGTGCCACTTCATGGTCGACTGGATCATCTTTGGACCCTGGTCCCGTCCCGGCTAGAGGTCAGGTCCTGTTCGCGAATCAGCCTTTCCACACAAATGGAAATCGGAACTGCTTCCAGAAACCGTTGGGCACGTAGTCGCCCAGCACGCCGTAGCGCTCGGGCCAGACCTTGCTGCTCTTGACGGCGGTGCCGAACAGGTAGTCCAGGAAGGCGAAATGCGCGGCGTAGTTCTTGTCCAGCGCGTCCTGGTCCTGGCTGTGGTGCCAGTGGTGGAAGTTGGGCGTGACGATGACATAGCGCAGCGGCCCCAGGCGCACGCTGACGTTGGCGTGGTTGAACACGGCCTGGAAGCCCACCACCACGATGTAGGCGTCGATCACATCCTTGCTGAAGCCCATCACGTAGATCGGCGCCAGCACCAGCGTGCGGGTGATCAGCAGCTCCAGGATGTGCTGGCGGGATCGGGCCAGCCAGTCCATGGACTTGATGCTGTGGTGCACCGCGTGCAGCCGCCACAGCAGCGGCACCTCGTGGTAGGCGCGGTGCGTCCAGTACTGCACCAGGTCGGCCACCAGGATGATCAGCAGCAGGCCGGCCCAGAACGGCAGCTGGGCGACCCAGCCGCGCACGCCATCGTGCGCCGCCCAGCCGAAGAACCTGTGCACCATCAGGTTGGTGGCCAGCAGCACGAACCCCACCACCATGTGGTTGACGATGAAGTGGTGGAAATCGGTCTGCCACTCGGGGCGGAACACCGGCTGCTCGCGGCGCAGCGCAAACAGCTTCTCGATGAAGATGAAGATCAGCGCCGAGCCCAGCAGGTCCAGGATGAACCAGTCCAGACCGATGTAGGGCGTGTGGTCGGGGAAGTTCGGGTCCACCTCGACCTTGTGCCCGCCCAGCAGCCCAGACAGCACCACCAGCAGGAAGGCAAACGATGCCAGCCAGCGCGAGCGGTTGAACACGATGTTGACCAGCGACAGTGCGCCCGACAGCACCAGCGCGCCGAACAGCAGCTTGCGGATCATCTCCACGTCGTAGCCGCGCCGCAACTCGGGTGTGGTGAGGTATTCGGGGAAGCGGAAGGCCAGCACGCCCAGGAAGCACAGGATGCCCAGGCTGAGCGCGATCACGCCGGTGATGAGGCCGCGCCCCGGCTTGAGCGCGCCGTGGCTTTCGGACAGTTCGTTGAGTTGCTCGAGCACGTTCAGCTCCCTCCTAGCTGCGCCGCAGTGTAGCCGCGGGTGCAAGGCCGGCAGGGCTGGCAGCGACCCGCGACCAGGCTCAGGCGACGCGGAAGTTCGCCGCTGCGTCCACCGCCGCCGCCACGCCACCGACCACGTCGCCCACGACGATGATGGACGGGCTGGACAGCTGCTCGCGCACCACGGTGGCGTGCAGTTCGCCCAGCGTGGTGACGCTGTGGCGCTGGTCCGGCAGGGTGGCGCGCTCGATGATGGCGACGGGCGTGGCGTGTTCCAGCCCTGTCAGCAGTTCGTCCTGGATGCGCTGTGCGCCACTCACGCCCATGTAGATCACCAGCGTGAGGCGCGCATCGCGCGCGGTGGCGGCCAGCGCGCGCCAGTCCGTGCCGTCGGACTCGGGTCTGGCGTGGCCGGTCACGAACACCACGCCGTGCGCGTGCTCGCGGTGCGTCAGCGGCACGCCCAGGGCGGTGACGGCGGCCAGCCCGGAGGTGATGCCGTTGATGATGTCCACAGGGATGCCGGCGGCGCGCAGGTGTTCGACCTCTTCGCCGCCGCGCCCGAAGATGAACGGGTCACCGCCCTTGAGACGCACCACGTTCTCGCCCTCGCTCGCGGCCATGACCATGAGCTTCTCGATGAAGGCCTGGGGCGTGCTCTTGCAGCCGCCGCGCTTGCCCACCTGCACCACGCGCGCCTGCGGCGAGGCGAGCGCCACGATGGCGGGGTTGACCAGGTCGTCCACCAACAGCAGCGTCGCGGCCTGCAGGGCCTTCACCGCCTTGACCGTGAGCAGCTCCGGGTCGCCAGGACCGGCGCCCACCAGGGTGACTTTGCCGCGTGTGTTCATGCTGCACGAGCCAGACGCAAGAGTTGTTCCACCTGCCGCGCAATGGGTGCCGGCACAGGCTTGGCGCCGTCGAGCACCTCTCGGATGTAAGCGGCTGTTGCCGCGGCGTCGATCTGGGCCGGCAGTTCCGGCAGTTCGGTGAGCGTGCCCTTGCGGCCTTCTTCCAGCAACAGGGGCTCGCCGCGCACAAAGCCGTCCATGCGCGGCATGCGGCGCGGGTCGGCCACACATTCGCCTTCGGTGCCGCGCAGGAGCATGGAGGTGCTGCCCACGAGCCGGAACACCGCGGCCATGGACTCGGCGTACTCGGGATGGGTATAGCTGCCCACAACCACGGCCGGGCCTTCGCAGGGATTCATCAGCTTGACCAGGCTGTGGCCGGGGTTGCGCAGGCCAACGGCGCGGCGCACGTCCAGCAGGCGCTTGAGTGCGGGGCTGAGCAACTCGGTGGCGACATAGGCGAGCTCGCCGTTTGCTATCTTTTTGATAGTGGGTAGCCCAGCAATGGAGAGGGCTGCGAGCACATTTGGCACAAAAATCCGGGCGGACTCGGTGGCCGTGCCGTGGATCAGGACAGGCAGTCCCTTACGCGCCAGCAGCAGGCCCAGCAAGGGCGTCAGCACCGGCAGCTTGCGCGCCCCGTTGTAGCTGGGCAGCACCACCAGCGGGCGGTCACTGGCGGGCAGACGGTTCAGGCGCACATGCAATGCGTCCAGGAAGCCTGCCATCTCCTCGGGCGTCTCCCCCTTGATGCGCATGGCCAGGCAAAATCCACCCACTTCCAGATCAGTGACCTGGCCGTCCAGCACTTGCCCGAGCAAGTCGGCGGCCTGCGCGCGGGTGAGCGATCGCGCGCCCTGCTTGCCGCGGCCAATTTCCTTGATGTACTGGCTGATGCCCATGTCGGAGGGAATTGTCGGGCATGCCTGATGACTTGCCGCTATATGCCGAATGACAGGACTCGCGTGGGGCACACAGGTTCAGGCGGTCTGCCTGAGCGGGGCGACAACCCGCACGATGCGCCGCAGCTCGGGGATGCAGCTGCCGCAATGGGTGCCGCATTTCAGGGCGCCCTGCAGCGAGGCCAGGCGCTCGTCTGCGCTGCCGCTGCAGCTGCCCAGGTGCTCGTTGATCGCAGGCTCGCTGACGTTGAAGCAGGTACAGACCTGGCGGCCGCGCGGCCGCACCGCCACCGGTGCTTTTGAGCCGGGCACCAGCAGCAAGCGGCCGTACGCCTGCGCGGGCAGTTCGTCCTGCAGCAGGGTCTTGATCCAGGCCTCGGCGCTGGTGTCGCCTGCCAGGACAAAGCCTTCCAGCCGGGCGACCTCGCCGCTGCGCGTGAGGCGCATGGCGCGCCGCTGCCCGCGGCGGCGGTCCGCGTAGCGCAGGGCGTCGGAGCCCGACAGGCCCAGCAGGGCATCGACCTTGTCCAGCAGTTCGTCTGGCGCAGGCTCATGGGCTGCAGCGCGGAACAGCAGCCCGGTGCGCTCCCGGCCAAACGGCACGCAACTGGCGAAAGGGAACATCGCCATCAGGGGTTTGAAGGCCTCGTGGGCGGCCAGCGCCTCGCTGTCGGGCAGCCAGGCTGCGCCCAGCAGCGACCAGGGCAGCTCGGCCTTGAGCACCTTGACCGCCGCGTGCTTGAGCTCGGGCTGTCGGGAAGTGGGGCAGTACGCCGGTGACGTCAGGGCGTTCACACCAGCCAGGCGCTCGCCGGTGCTGGAGCTGCCACCCAGGTACTCTGGCCCCCAGTGCATGGCGATGAACGCCTGGCCCAGGCCCACGTCGGGGCTCGCCTGGACCGGCACCACGATGGAGCCGCGCCGGCTGGTCACATGCACGAGTTCGCCGTCCTTCAGGCTGCGGCGCACCAGGTCCTGCGGGTTCATCTGCACCGAGGGCTCGGCCACATGGCCGAACAGGCGGCCCAGCGTGCCGGTGCGGCTCATGCCGTGCCAGTGGTCGCGCAGCCGCCCGGTGTTCAGGCTGAAGGGGTAACGCGCATCACGCGGCTCGGCCAGTGGTTGCCAGGGCAGGGCGGCAAAGCGCGCCTTGCCGTCGGCGGTGGGGAAGACGCCGTCTTCGTACAGACGTGCCTTGCCGTGCGCATCGCCTTCCCTCATGGGCCATTGCAGGGGCGTCTGGTCCAGCTTGGCGTAGCTCATGCCGGTGATGTCCAGGTCGCGCCCCCGGGTGGATTCGCGGTGCTCGCTCCAGATCGCCTCCACACCCTGGGCCTGGTCGATCAGCGAATAGGGGAACAGCGTGGGCAGGCCGGGCCGCAGGCGCGCCTCCAGCCGCTGGGCCAGTTCGGTGGCGATGGCCCAGTCGTGGCGGGTGGAGCCGGGTGCCGCGACGGCCGGACGCACGCGGCTGACGCGCCGCTCGCTGTTGGTCACAGTGCCGGTTTTCTCGCCCCAGGTGGTGGCGGGCAGCAGCAGGTCGGCAAAGCCGCAGGTGGCCGTGGTGGAGAACGCCTCCTGCACCACGACGAACTCGGCGCGCTCCAGCGCGCGGCGCACCGTGGCCTGGTCGGGCATGGACTGGGCCGGGTTGGTGCAGGCGATCCACAGCGCCTTGATCTCGCCGTCGGCCGCCGCCTGGAACATCTCCACCGCGGTCTTGCCGGGTCTTTCAGGCACCGAAGGCACGCCCCAGAGTGCAGCCACTTCGGCCCGGTGCGCGGGGTTGGTCATGTCGCGGTGGGCCGACATGAGGTTGGCCAGTCCGCCGACCTCGCGCCCACCCATCGCGTTGGGCTGGCCGGTGAGCGAGAACGGGCCTGCGCCGGGCTTGCCGATCTGGCCGGTGGCGAGGTGCAGGTTGATCATTGCGGCGTTCTTGGCGGTGCCGCTGCTGGACTGGTTGAGGCCCTGGCAGTACAGACTCAGCGTGGGCGTGCGGCTAGTGCCGCCCTGGCTGTCCACGCCGGCGAACCAGCGCGCCGCTGTGAACAGGTCTTCCTTGCGCAGGCCGCAGGTCTGCGCCACCGTATCGGGCGTGCAGTCCCGCACCAGCGCCTTGAGCGCGTCAAAGCCGCTGGTGTGGGCGGCGATGTAGCGCGCGTCTGTCCAGCCTTCCCACAGCATGATGTGCAGCAGGCCATTGAACAGCATCACGTCTGTGCCGGGCTGCAGCGGCAAAAACAGGTCGGCCGCCTCGGCGGTTTCGGTGCGGCGAGGGTCGGCCACGATGATCTTCATCGCCGGGTTGGCGGCGCGCGCGTCCTCGATGCGGCGAAACAGCACCGGGTGGGCCCATGCGGTGTTGCTGCCGGCGATGAACAGGCACTGCGCGTGGTTCAGGTCGTCGTAGCAGGCGGGGGGCGCGTCGGCGCCCAGCGTGAGCTTGTAGCCGGCCACCGCGCTGCTCATGCACAGGCGCGAGTTGGTGTCCACATTGTTGGTGCCCAGAAGGCCCTTGGCCAGCTTGTTGAAGACGTAGTAGTCCTCGGTGAGCAGCTGCCCGCTGATGTAGAAGCCCACCGCGTCGGGGCCGTGGTCGCGCACCACCTGGGCAAAATTTTCTGCGGCGAAGTCCAGCGCCGAATCCCAACTGACGCGGTAAGGCGTGTCGCCGCGGTGCTCGCGGCGCATCGGGTGCAACAGGCGCACCTGGCCCGTCACCGGCTGTGCGGCGGTCAGGTGCAGGTTGCTGCCCTTGCTGCACAGACGGCCAAAATTGGCCGGGTGGTCCGGGTCGCCCCGCACGCCGGTGATCTGCTCGCCCTGCGACTCGATGATCACGCCGCAACCCACGCCGCAATAGGGGCATGTGGAGCGGGTCTCGCGAAGGGTCATGCCAGCGCGGTGCGGCGGGCGGGGCCCGCGACCGGACGGGTCAGGTCGGTGGCGTGCGTGGCGAGCTCGTTTGCGTCCAGGTACACCGCGCCCTCGCGCACCTCCACGGCAAAGCGCGGTGTGCAGCCCTCGTCGGGTGTCCGGGCACAGCCGTCGCGCAGCCCGATGTTCCAGTTGTGCAGCGGGCAGGCGACTGCTTCGCCGTGCACGATGCCCTGGCTCAGCGGGCCGCCCTTGTGCGGGCAGCGGTCCAGCAGGGCAAACACCTTGTCCTCGGCCGTGCGAAAGACCGCGATGTCCAGCCCCACGGGGCGCGCCACGCGGCGTGAGCCCAGCACCGGGATGTCTTCGACGCGGCAAATGACTTTCCACTCACTCATCTTCTTGTCTCCTCAGGCCACCGTCAGCGGGGCAAACTGGCGTGTGTCCACCGCCGCCTTGTCCAGTTCAAACCAGGGGTCGGGCTCGCCGTCGAGTGCAAACTGCAGCTGTTCCCATAGCGCCTTGCGGCCTTCGTGGTCGTCCAGGATGCGCTTCTTCACGTAGTCCAGGCCCACGCGGTTGACGTAGTGCACGGTGCGCTCCAGGTACCAGCCCTCCTGGCGGTACAGCTCGCAGAAGGCGCCGGTGTACTCCAGCACCTCGGCGGCGGTCTTGAGCTTGACGAAGAAGTGCGCCACCTCGGTCTTGATGCCACCGTTGCCGGCGATGTACATCTCCCAGCCGCTGTCCACGCCGATGATGCCCACGTCCTTGATGCCAGCCTCGGCGCAGTTGCGAGGGCAGCCACTCACTGCAAACTTGACCTTGTGCGGGGCGTACATGCGCCACATGGCGCGCTCCAGGTCCTTGCCCATTTGCGTGCTGTCCTGCGTGCCCATGCGGCACCACTCGGAGCCCACGCAGGTCTTCACCGTGCGCAGCGCCTTTGCATAGGCATGGCCACTGGGCATGCCGATGTCTTTCCAGACGTTGGGCAGGTCTTCCTTCTTCACGCCCAGCAGATCGATGCGCTGGCCGCCGGTGACCTTGACGGTCGGGATCTTGTACTTGTCCACGGCGTCCGCTATGCGTCGCAGCTCGCTGGCCGTGGTCTCGCCGCCCCACATGCGCGGGATCACGCTGTAGGTGCCGTCCTTCTGGATGTTGGCGTGGCTGCGCTCGTTGATGAAGCGGCTTTGCGGGTCGTCCTTCGCCTCCTTGGGCCAGGTGCTGATCAGGTAGTAGTTGACGGCCGGGCGGCAGCTGGCGCAGCCATTGGGCGTCTTCCAGTCCAGCGCCTTGAACACATCACCGATGGTGAGCAGCTTGCTGGCGCGAATTGCATCGCGCACCGCCTGGTGCCCGTGGTCGGTACAGCCACACATGGCCTTGAGCTTGGGCGTGGCGGAATAGTCCCCGCCGGTGGTGAACATCAGAATCTGCTCTACCAGCCCGGTGCAGGAGCCGCAGGACGCGCTGGCCTTGGTGTGCTTGCGCACCTCGTCCAGTGTGAACAGGCCCTTTTCCTTGATGGCCTTGCAGATGGTGCCCTTGTTGACGCCGTTGCAGCCGCAGACTTCAGCTTCGTCGGGCATGGTGGCGGCCTTGCTGTGGCCCTCATGGCCGGTGTCGCCGATGTTGGATTCGCCGAACATCAGCTTGTCGCGGATGTCGCTGACGCTGCGGCCGTCGCGCAGCAGCTTGAAGTACCAGCTGCCGTCCACCGTGTCGCCGTACAGGCAGGCGCCCACCAGCCTGTCGTCCTTGATCACCAGCTTCTTGTAGACGCCCCCAAACGGGTCGCTCATGACGATTTCTTCGGTCCCTTCGCCGCCCTGGAAGTCGCCGGCCGAGAACAGGTCGATGCCCGTGACCTTGAGCTTGGTGGAGGTGAGCGAGCCGGTGTAGCGGCCAATGCCGAACTGCGCCAGGTGGTTGGCCGCCACCTTGCCCTGCTCGAACAGCGGCGCCACCAGCCCGTAGGCAATGCCGCGGTGGGCCGCGCATTCGCCCACGCTGTAGATGCGCGCGTCGGTCACGGTCTGCATGGTGTCGTTGACCACGATGCCGCGGTTGACATGCAGCCGGGCCTTTTCGGCCAGCTCGGTGTTGGGGCGTATGCCCACCGCCATGACCACCAGGTCCGTGTCAATCTCCGTGCCGTCCTTGAACCGGATGGCCCGCACCCGCCCGGCCTCATTGCCCAGCAGCGCCTGCGTCAGGGCGCCGATCATGAACTTCAGGCCACGCTCTTCCAGAGATTTCTGCAGCAGCCTGCCCGCCACATCGTCGAGCTGGCGTTCCATCAGCCAGGGCATCACGTGCACCACGGTGACGTCCATGCCGCGCTTCATAAGGCCGTTGGCGGCCTCCAGGCCAAGGAGCCCGCCGCCAATCACCACCGCCTTTTTGTACCTCGCGGAGGTCTCGATCATGGTGTTGGTGTCGGCGATGTCGCGGTAGGCGATCACGCCCTGCAGCTCCTTGCCCGGCACCGGCAGGATGAACGGGTTGGAGCCGGTGCACAGCAGCAGCCGGTCGTATTCGGCCTCGGTCCCGTCGTCGGCACGCACCACGCGTCGGACACGGTCAATCTCCACCACCTTCCTGCCGGCGTGCAGGGTGATGTGGTTGTCGGTGTACCAGTCCCAGGAGTTGAGCACGATCTCGTCCAGCGTCTGTTCGCCGGCCAGCACGGGCGACAGCAGGATGCGGTTGTAGTTGGGGTGGGGCTCGGCCCCGAACACCGTGATGTCGTACAGCTCCGGGCTGATCTTGAGCAGCTCCTCCAGGGTACGGACACCGGCCATGCCATTGCCCACCATCACCAGTTTCAAGCGAGAAGTCATTGCGTTTTCCTGCGTTTTGCCAATTCAGGCGGCCAGCTTCTCCACGTGGGCCTGGCGTGTGTACAGGAAATCGATGACCGCCTTGCGGCAGTGCAGGTAGCGTGGGTCCTCGGCCAGCGCGACCCGGTCGCGTGGGCGCGGCAGGTCCACCGCAAGGATCTCGCCGATGGTGGCGGCGGGCCCGTTGGTCAGCATCACGATGCGGTCGGACAGCAGCACCGCCTCGTCCACGTCGTGCGTCACCATCACCACCGTGCTGCGCGTCTTGGCCACGATGGCCAGCAGCTCGTCCTGCAGCTTGGCGCGGGTCAGCGCGTCCAGCGCACCAAAGGGCTCGTCCATCAGCAGCACCTTGGGCTCCATCGACAGGGCGCGGGCGATACCCACGCGCTGCTTCATGCCGCCGGAAATCTCGCCCGGGCGCTTCTGGGCGGCCGGGGTCAGCCCGACGAGGGCAAGCGCGGCGTCGGTGCGCGCGCGCAACTGGGCCTTGCTCTCCGCGGCCACGCCCGTGACCCGGCTGGAGGCGCCGAAGACCCGCTCCACCGCCAGGTAGACGTTTTCGAAGCAGGTCAGCCAGGGCAGCAGGGAGTGGTTCTGGAACACCACCGCGCGCTCGGGGCCGGGGCCGGCGATCTCGCGGTTGGCACACAGGAGCGTGCCCTGCGTGGGTTCGGTCAGCCCGGCGATCAGGTTCAGCAGGGTGGATTTGCCGCAGCCGGAGTGGCCGATCAGGGTCACGAACTCGCCCTTGGCCACCGTGAGGTTGACGCCCTGCAGCGCGACAAACGGGCCCTTGGCCGTCTTGAACGTCTGCTCGACGCCCTGGACCTCGATGTACTTGGTGGTGAGGTTGTCGCTCATGATTTGACCTCTTCAAAGGTGAAAGCCGTGGCCAGCTTGATCAGCGCGAACTCCAGGATGAGCCCGACCATGCCGATCACGAAGATCGCGATGATGATGTTCTTGACGTTGAGGTTGTTCCACTCGTCCCAGACCCAGAAGCCGATGCCCACGCCACCCGTCAGCATCTCCGCGGCCACGATCACCAGCCAGGCCGTGCCCACGGCCAGGCGCACGCCGGTCAGCATGTAGGGCAGCACGGCGGGGAAGAGGATCTTGGTGACGATCTTCCATTCGCTGAGGTTGAGCACGCGGGCCACGTTCATGTAGTCCTGCGGCACCCGCTGCACGCCCACGGCGGTGTTGATCACCATCGGCCAGATCGAGCAGATGAAGATCGTCCAGATGGCCGCCGGGTTGGCGCCCTTGAACACCAGCAGGCCGATGGGCAGCCAGGCCAGCGGCGACACCGGGCGCAGCAGGCTGATCAGCGGATTGAACATCCGGCTGAGGAAGGTGAAGCGCCCGATCATGAAACCCAGCGGAATGCCCACCAGCGCTGCCATGCCAAAACCCATGGCGACGCGCTTGAGCGAGCTGTAGATGTTCCAGCCAATGCCCTGGTCGTTGGGGCCCTTGCTGTAGAACGGGTCGCTGAACACACCCACAGCCTGCTTGAACGTCTCCAGCGGCGAGGGAAAGTTGGTGGTGCTGCTCACCGACACCAGCTCCCAGATCAGCACGAGCAGGCCCAGGCCCATGACGGGTGGCAATACGCGCAACCACAGGCCGCGCCAGTCAAAAGGCACACGCGTGGCCGCGGCGGGGGCCCCAGGCGTGACAGGTGTGAGGGACGGGGTCGCGACAACAGCGGATTTCATGACGGGCACAGCCTCTCGGGACGGGGCCGCCAGCGGCACGGCGGCCTCCAGCGGTGAGTGGAATACGGCACTGACCATGGCGTTCTCCTCGGTTTGTGGGGATTCAGGCCTTGACCTTGAACGAGTCGGCGTACTTCTTGGGGTCCTTGCCGTCCCAGACCGCGCCGTCCATCAGCTTGCTGGTGCGCATCACGTCCTTGGGCACGGGCGTCTTGCTGGCCAATGCGGCCTGCTTGTAGATGTCGATCTGGTTGATCTGTTTGGCCACGCCCAGATAGTCGGGGTGGTCCTTGAGCAGGCCCCAGCGCTTGTGCTGCGTCAGGAACCACATGCCGTCGGACAGGTAGGGGAAGTTGACGGCGCCGTCGTTGTAGAACTTCATGTGGTTGGGGTCGTCCCAGGTCTTGCCCAAGCCGTTCTGGTAGCGGCCCAGGATGCGCTGGTTGATGGCATCGGCGCTGGTGTTGATGTAGGACTTCTCGGCCACCACTTCGGCCATCTTCATCTTGTTCTGCAGGCCCGAATCAATCCACCGGCTGGCCTCCAGCACGGCCGCCGTCACGGCGCGCGCTGTGTTCGGGTATTTCTTGGTGAAATCCGCCGTGGTGCCGAGCACTTTTTCGGGGTGATCCTTCCAGACGTCCTGCGACGTGGCGGCCGACACGCCGATGCCGTCCATGATGGCCCGGTGGTTCCAGGGCTCACCCACGCTGAAGCCGTCCATGTTGCCCACCCGCATGTTGGCCACCATCTGGGGCGGCGGCACCACGATGGCCTTGACGTCCTTGAACGGGTTGACGCCCGCGCTGGCCAGCCAGTAATACAGCCACATCGCATGGGTGCCGGTCGGGAAGGTCTGGGCGAAGGTGTATTCACGCGGCTCCTTCTTCATCAGCGCCACCAGCCCCTCCAGCGTACTGGCGCCCTTGTCCGCGATCTTTTTGGAAAGGGTCAGGCCCTGTCCGTTGTTGTTGAGGGTCATGGTGATGGCCATGTCCTTCTTGGGGCCGCTGGTGCCCATGTGCACGCCATAGATCAGGCCGTACAGCACATGGGCGAAGTCCAGTTCGCCGCTGACCAGCTTGTCGCGCACGCCGGCCCAGCTGGCTTCCTTGGAGGGAATGATCTTGACGCCGTACTTCCTGTCGATGCCCAGCACGGAAGCCATCACCACACTGGCGCAGTCGGTCAGCGGGATGAAGCCGATCTTGACTTCCTCTTTCTCGGGCTTGTCCGAGCCCTGGGCGTACACCACGGAGCGCAGGGCGGGGCTCACGCCCACGGCGCCGGCGGCTGCGGCCTGGAGGACAGCGCGACGGCTGAGTCGGGATTTCAAGAGTTCGGTCATGAGGGCACTCCACAACAAGCGAAAGAAAAAACAAAAAGGCGTCCTCACGTCGCGTACAGGCTGCGCTGGGCAGGCCCGCATGCGGGTGGGGACGCCTTCGTCCGGAAATTGGTCGCTACCGCCCGTCGTTGGGTGGTGCCGACCAGCCGACCTTCATTGGTCTTGGGTGTACTTACGCAAACAGCGTGCCAGGCAACGGGCGCCTTGATTCGCTATCAAATTGATAGCTATCACGTCAATATGGACGGGGGCTACAGGCCGATTTGGCATTGAAAAAACTGGGCGCACTGTTTTTGTGCATTGCACCAACGCGGGCGGCAGCTGGCGCGGATTCAGCCCAGAAGATCGGCCACGTCCAGCATGCGCTGGGCCACCTCGGCCAGCCGCAGGCCCTTGTCCATGGCCGTCTTGCGCAGCTTTTCGTATGCGGCCTGTTCGCTCAGGCCCTGACGTTGCATCAGCAAGCCCTTGGCGCGGTCGATCACCTTGCGGTCCTGCAGCTCGGAGCGGGCCTGCGCCAGCTCTTCGCGCAGCGCCTGTTCATGGCGGAAGCGGGCCATGGCCACGTCCAGGATGGGACGGATGCGCTCGGGCGACAGGCCCGCCACGATATAGGCCGACACACCGGCGGCCACCGCCTGTTGCACATGGCTGGTGTCTTCGTCATTGGTGAACATCACGATCGGACGGCGCGCATCGCGGGTGGCCATCACCACATGCTCCAGGGCGTCGCGCGCGTCGCTCTCGGCGTCCACGATCACCATGTCGGGCTGCAGCTGCGCCAGCCGCTCGGTCAGGAACACGTCGGCCGGCAGGGTGGCGATCAGGTTGAAACCGTTTTCAAGCAGCCCGATGCGCAGCGAGCGCGAACGCTCCGCCAGCTCCAGCGCGTGGGTATCGTCGGGGTCGGTCACCGCCAGGTCGGGGGCGACCACCACAATGCGCAAAGCCTCGTTCATGCCGCAGTCAGCGCAAGATTCGCGCCAGAAATTGATTCAAAAGGGTTCATTGACCGGGAGCTTCACCTAAACTCAGGCGCATGCTTGTATTGGGAATCGAATCGTCGTGTGACGAGACCGGTGTGGCACTGGTCGATGGCGGGGGCACGGACGTGCCGCGCTTGTTGTCACACGCCTTGCACAGCCAGGTCGAGATGCACGCCGATTATGGCGGGGTCGTTCCAGAACTGGCCAGCCGCGACCACATCCGCCGCGTGTTGCCGCTGGCCACGCAGGTGCTGTCCGGCGCGCACCGCTCGCTGGCCGATGTGGATGTGGTGGCGTTCACGCGCGGACCCGGCCTTGCCGGAGCCCTGCTGGTGGGCGCCGGTGTGGCCTGCGCGCTGGGCGCGGCGCTGGACAGGCCCGTGCTGGGCGTGCACCACCTGGAGGGCCACCTGCTGTCGCCTTTCCTCAGCGCCGACCCGCCGGTTTTTCCTTTTGTTGCGCTGCTGGTCTCGGGCGGTCATACCCAGCTGATGCGGGTGGACGGGGTCGGGCGCTACGAACTGCTGGGCGAGACCATCGACGACGCGGCCGGCGAGGCCTTTGACAAGTCGGCCAAGTTGTTGGGGCTGGGCTACCCGGGCGGGCCGGCGCTCTCCCGCCTGGCGCAATCTGGGGATGCGACGGCTTTCAGGCTGCCACGGCCCTTGCTGCACAGCGGCGATCTGGATTTCTCGTATGCCGGCCTGAAGACGGCGGTGATGACCCAGGCGCGCAAGCTGGGCGATGCGTTGCACGAGCGCACCGCCGACCTGGCGGCATCCACCGAGGCCGCCATCGTTGAGGTGCTGGTCAGGAAATCGCTTGCCGCGCTGGATGCCACGGGGCTGAAGCGGCTGGTCGTGGCCGGTGGCGTGGGGGCCAACCGTGTGCTGCGCGCGCAACTGGATGCTGCGTGCACACGCCGGGGGGCGCGGGTGCACTATCCGGAACTGCACCTGTGCACCGACAACGGCGCCATGATCGCGCTGGCTGCTGCCATGCGGATGCAGGCACGCGTGCAAACGGCCAGCAAGGCCTACGCTTTTGACGTCATGCCTCGCTGGCCACTGGCCCAGGTGAGTCCGGATTCCGCCTGCGCGGGGTAGTCGGCTCAACGCCGCCAGCGGGTGATTACTGGATGGTCAGCTGCGTTACCGTGCTGGGTGGCACCAGCTTGCCCAGCGTCAGCGTCAGCACGCCGTGCTCCAGCTTTGCCGAACTGGCGGCTGCGTCGATGTCCTGCGACAACTGCCAGGCCGCGCTGAACTGACGCTTCGCTTCGGGTCGGCTCTGGATGCGGACCACGGCCCCCTCGATGCCAACGCTCAGGTCTTCGCGGGTCAGACCGGGAACGTCCAGCGTGATCGTCCAAGCCTTCTCGTCTTCGGTCACGTCAAGTCCGCGCTGCGGGGTATCGAAAAACGCATCCCGGACGAAGCGCTCGAAATTGCGGTCAAAGGTGCGGAACGCCGGGGATACGGCGCGGGTGCGAACAACAGGTGCGAAAAACATGATCTCTCCTTGTCAAAAAACGAGACACGATTGGCTGTTTTTGCATACAACTTGTGTCTTACACTTCGCGGCGTTCAATCGTGCTCGCCGCGTGCTCCACAACTGGACGCCGCGTGTTCGTTTTCAAGGGATTCCTACAATGAAAAAGCTGGTTTGCCGGGTCTTGAAATCGCTTCTGCTGGCGCTATGTGTGCCGGCCGCCGTGCTGGCGCAGACCGCCGCCCAGGCCCCCATCAAGCTGGCCATGATCGAGGGCCTGAGTGGTGGCAACGCCAACGGCGGTGAGGCCGTGTTCCGCAACCTCATCTGGGCGGTGGAGCGCGTCAACGAGCGCGGCGGCGTCAGGCTGCCCGGCGGAGCGCGTCGCCTGGCGCTGCAGCGCTACGACAGCAAGGGCCAGATCGAGGAAGCGCTGTCGCTGCTGCGCGCGGCCATCGACGACGGCGCGCAGTTTGTCGTGCAGGGCAACTCGTCGGCCGTTGCCGCCGCGCTCATCGACGCGATCAACAAGCACAACGAGCGTGAGCCGCAGCGACGCGTGGTGTTCCTCAACTACTCGGCGGTCGATCCGGTGCTGACCAACGAGAAATGCAGCTTCTGGCACTTCCGCTTTGATGCACATGCCGACATGCGCATGGCCGCACTGATGGCGGTGCTGAAGGACGACATGGCCATCAAGTCGGTGTACCTGCTGGGGCAGGACTACAGCTTTGGTCAGGCCGTGCTGCGCGAGGCGCGGCGCCAGTTGGGCCTGTTGCGCCCGGACATCCAGATCGTGGGCGACGAACTGCACCCGCTGATGCGCATCAAGGACTTCGCGCCCTACGCCACCAAGATCAAGGCCGCAGGCGCAGATGCGGTGATCACCGGCAACTTCAGCAACGATCTGACCCTGCTCGTGAAGGCCGCCAAGGAAGTGGGCTTTGACGGCAAGTTCTACACCTTCTACGGCAATGCGCTGGGTGCACCGGCTGCGATGGGTGACGCCGGAATCGGCAAGGTGCTGGCCGTGGCCGACTGGCTGCCCAATGTGCCCACGCGCGAAAGCGAGGCGTTCTATCAGGCCTTCAATGCGCGCTATCCCAGGCCCGTTGACGACTATGTGCACATGCGCATGCAGTTGCTGGTGGAGGCGCTGGCACAGGCCATTGAGCGTGCCGGCACCACGGAGCCGGCGGCGGTGGCGCTGCGGCTGGAGCAGGCTGCGGTCACCCTTGGCGGTCAGTCTGGCACGATGCGCGCCGCGGACCACCAGTTCCAGCAGCCGCTGGTGGTGGGGGTGATGGACCGTCTGGGCAGCCCCGGCGTGCGGTTTGACGTCGAGGGTTCTGGCTACGGCTTTCGGGTCATCCGCCAGATCACGGCCGCGCAGGCCCAGCAGCCCACCTCGTGCCGCATGGTCCGGCCGGGCTGATCCACCGGATTCGCGTGATTCAGGAGGCGTATCCCAGGCAGACGCCGGCGTTCGGACGGCCCTTGCACTCGCGCGTGAGGCGCCGGTCGCGTTCTGCCTGACTCTCCTCGGAGCCCCTGACGAACTTGGCAGTGGCGCGGGGCTTTTTGGGGCTCGAAGCCTTGGCCTTGGGTTTGGCGGCCTTCTTGTCGGTCGCCGCTTTCGTTGCGTTGGGGGTGCTGCCGCCACCTTCCACTGCCAGCGCGGGCTGGGCAATCCAAAGCGTGCCGCAGAGCAGGGCCAGGGCGAGGGGGTGGGTGGCGCGGGGGCCGGTCGTGCACGTGGTCATCGTTTCTCCTCCTGTGCGGTTCATGGACCGCTGTGGCGAATGATAGCGAGGCGCAGCCGGCGTCCGGCCCAGCGGGTACCATGCCAGCCCCGTCCGCCATTCGCCAACCGACCATGCGCCAGACCATCCGCGACCTAGACGCTTCCCGCATCCGCGAGGTGGCAAACGCTGCCATGGGGCGCGATGATGTGCTGGCCTTCTGGTTTGGCGAGAGTGATGAGGTGACGCCGGATTTCATCCGCGAAGCGGCCATCCGCTCGCTGCGCGATGGCGAGACGTTTTACTCGCACAACCTGGGCCTGCCTGAACTGCGCGAGGCGATCGCGCGCTATGCGAGTGGGCTGCACGGGCCAGTGGCGCCCGCGCGCATTGCCGTGACGTCCGGCGGCGTCAATGCCCTGATGCTGGCTGTGCAGGCATTGGTGGATCCGGGTGACAGGGTGGTTGCCGTCACGCCGGTCTGGCCCAACCTCACCGCGCAGCCGCTGATCCTTGGCGCTGCCCTCGTCTGTGTGCCGCTGCAGCCGGTCCAGGGGCGCTGGACGCTGGATCTGCCCGCGCTGCTGGCCGCCATCACCCCGGCAACCCGCCTGCTGATCGTGAACGCACCCAACAACCCCACCGGCTGGACGCTGACCCGCCCCGAGCAGCAGGCCATCCTCGACCACTGCCGGCGCACGGGCACCTGGATCCTGGCCGACGAGGTGTACGAGCGACTGTTCTATGCAGCGGAGGGTGCATGTGCACCCAGCTTCCTGGACATCGCGACAGCGCAGGACCGGCTGGTGGTGGCGCACAGTTTCTCCAAGAGCTTCCTGATGACCGGTTGGCGGCTGGGATGGCTGGTCATGCCCGAGGGGATGGAGGCCGACATGGCGAAGTTGATCGAATTCAATACGTCCTGTGCCAGCGTGTTCACCCAGCGCGCCGGCCTGGCGGCTCTGGCGGGCGCGGACGAGGTCACACCACGGGTGGTGCGCCACCTGCGGGACTGCCGGGACCGCCTGGTGGCGGGCCTGCAGGCGCTGCCCGACGTCGAGCTGGCCTCGCCACCGGGCGGGATGTACGCGTTTTTCCGCGTGCCGGGGCAAGGCGACTCGCTGGCGCTGGCGCGCCGGCTGGTGGAAGAGGCGGGCCTGGGGCTGGCGCCGGGACGTGCTTTTGCGCCGGAGGCCGAAGGCTGGCTGCGCTGGTGCTTCGCCTCGCGCGATCCCCGGCGTCTGGATCAGGGCGTACAGCGACTGGCGGCGTGGATGCGGCGCTGACAGGGTCCGGTGAGCTATAATTCCAAGGCTTTGCCCGGCAAGGCGCACGTTGGTGGCATTTCCAGCTGCCAGCGCAAGTCAAACATTCACAGGAAACCGCATGACTGCATTGAACAAGGCCGAAGTCGTCAAGGCCAACGCGCGCAGCGCGTCCGACACCGGCAGCCCCGAAGTCCAGGTGGCTCTGCTGACAGCCCGCATCAACGAGCTGACCCCCCATTTCAAGGAACACGCCAAGGACCACCATGGTCGCCGTGGCCTGCTGCGCATGGTGAGCCGTCGCCGCAAGCTGCTGGACTACCTCAAGTCCAGGGACGCCGACCGTTATACCGCGCTGATCACCAAACTGGGACTGCGCAAGTAAGCGCATGACAGAAACCGGAAACGCCTGAGTAGCTTCCCAGCCGCTCAGGCGTTTCTCACTTCGGAGCCAGGCCAGACGAATACGCGCTGTGTCATTCCAAAAGCCGGGAACCCGTTCCCGCAGGGGCAAGCCCCGGCTTCTGGAATGGCATCGTGTTCAGACCGCCAGCCCCGGGCCCCCGGCACAGCCAGATGTGCCCGTGAAACCCGCCGACGCAACGCGACGGCAACAAGGAGATGAACATGAGCATTTTCAACAAGGTCACCAAGACATTCCAGTGGGGCCAGCACAAGGTGGTCCTGGAGACGGGCGAGATCGCCCGCCAGGCTTCGGGCGCGGTTGTCGTGGACATTGAAGGCACGGTCGTGCTGGCCACGGTGGTCGGCTCCAAGTCGTCCAAGCCAGGGCAGGACTTCTTCCCGCTGACGGTGGATTACATCGAGAAGACCTATGCCGCCGGCAAGATTCCCGGCAGCTTCTTCAAGCGCGAAGCCAAGCCCAGTGAGCACGAGACGCTGACCAGCCGGCTGATCGACCGTCCGATCCGCCCGCTGTTTCCCGAAGGCTTCTTCAACGAAGTGCATGTGGTCATCCACACGCTCTCGCTCAATCCGGAAGTGGATGCCGACATCGCCGCCATGATCGGCGTGAGCGCCGCGCTGTCGGTCTCCGGCCTGCCGTTCAACGGCCCCATCGGTGCAGCCCGCGTGGGCTACATCAACGGCGAATACGTCCTGAATCCGGGCCAGACCCAACGCAAGGACAGCCAGATGGACCTGGTGGTTGCCGGCACCGAAGCTGCCGTGCTGATGGTGGAATCCGAAGCACTGCAACTGTCCGAGGAAGTCATGTTGGGCGCCGTGGTGTTCGGCCATGACCAGGGCAGGATCGCCATCAACGCCATCCACGAACTGGTGCGCGACGCCGGCAAGCCGGCCTGGGACTGGCAGCCTCCCGCCAAGGATGAGCCTTTCATCGCCAAGGTCAACGCCCTGGCCGAAGAAAAGCTGCGCGCCGCCTACCAGATCCGCAGCAAGCAGGCCCGCACCCAGGCCCTGCGCGAAGCCACCGCTTCGGTGCTGGCCGCGCTGAAGGCCGACGGTACCGAATTCGACGCCGTCAAGGTGGATGCGCTGCTGTTCGACATCGAGGCCAAGATTGTGCGCAGCCAGATCCTGTCGGGCGAGCCCCGCATTGACGGGCGTGACACGCGCACCGTGCGCCCCATCGAGATCCGCAACAGCGTGTTGCCCCGCACCCATGGCTCGGCCCTCTTCACGCGCGGCGAGACACAGGCGCTGGTGGTGGCCACGCTCGGTACCGAGCGCGACGCGCAGCGCATCGACGCGCTCATGGGCGAATACGAAGACCGTTTCATGCTGCACTACAACATGCCTCCCTTCGCCACGGGTGAAGTTGGCCGCATGGGCTCGACCAAGCGCCGTGAAATCGGCCATGGCCGCCTGGCCAAGCGTGCGCTGGTGGCGGTGCTGCCGACCAAGGAAGAATTTCCCTACACGATGCGCGTGGTCTCGGAGATCACCGAGTCCAACGGTTCGTCCTCGATGGCATCCGTGTGCGGTGGCTGCCTTGCGCTGATGGACGCTGGCGTGCCGATGAAGGCCCATGTGGCCGGCATCGCCATGGGCCTGATCAAGGACGGCAACCGCTTCGCCGTCCTGACCGACATCCTGGGCGATGAGGATCATCTGGGCGACATGGACTTCAAGGTGGCGGGCACGACCGCCGGCATCACCGCGCTGCAGATGGACATCAAGATCCAGGGCATCACCCGCGAGATCATGCAGGTCGCACTGGCGCAGGCCAAGGAGGCGCGGGTGCACATCCTGGGCAAGATGCAGGAAGCCATGGGTGAGGCCAAGGCCGAAGTCTCCAGCTTCGCGCCCAAGCTGTACACCATGAAGATCAATCCCGAAAAGATCCGCGATGTGATCGGCAAGGGCGGTGCCGTGATCCGCGCGCTGACCGAAGAAACCGGCTGCCAGATCAACATCGAGGAAGACGGCACCATCACCATCGCCGCCACCGACGCAGAAAAGGCCGATGTGGCGAAAAAGCGCATCGAGCAGATCACGGCCGAGGTCGAAATCGGCAAGGTCTACGAAGGCCCGATCACCAAGATCCTGGACTTCGGCGCGCTGGTCAACCTGTTGCCGGGCAAAGACGGCCTGCTGCACATCAGCCAGATCGCCCACGAACGCGTCGAGAAGGTGACCGATTACCTCAGCGAAGGCCAGGTCGTGCGGGTGAAGGTGCTTGAGACCGACGAAAAAGGTCGCGTCAAGCTGTCCATGAAGGCCCTGCTGGATCGGCCGGCCATGCCCCCGCGCGAACCGCGCATGGAGCGCGAGGCGGCTGAACCCGGTGCAGGCCAACCTTGAACTGCTATTGATTTAATAGCGCTCAGCCCAATATCCACGGGGGCTATAGCCTGTTTTTATCATGAAAGCCGTTGAAATCAGCTCCTATGGCGCACCGTCTGTGCTGCGCCTGTGTGATCGCCCGGACCCGGTAGCGGGCGAGGGCGAGGTGCTGATCCGCGTCAGCGCCAGTGGGGTGAACCGTCCGGACGTCCTGCAGCGCACGGGCAACTATCCGGTGCCGCCAGGTGCGTCCGACCTTCCCGGCCTGGAAGTGGCCGGCGAGATCGTCTCGGGCGATGCGGCGGCCCTGGGAGCTGCCGGCATGAAGGTGGGCGACCGTGTGTGCGCCCTGGTGGCCGGGGGAGGGTACGCCGGACTGTGTGTGGCGCCTGTGGGCCAGTGCCTGCCGGTGCCGGCGGGGCTGTCGGATATCGAAGCGGCCAGCTTGCCGGAAACGTTTTTCACCGTCTGGAGCAATGTGTTTGACCGGGCGCGGCTGCAACCGGGTGAGACCCTTCTGGTCCAGGGTGGCTCCAGCGGTATCGGCGTCACCGCCATTCAGATGGCCAAGGCGCTGGGTGCGAGAGTGATCGTCACCGCGGGCAGTGACGACAAGTGCCAGGCCTGCCTGAAGCTGGGCGCCGATCACGCCATCAATTACAGGACGCAGGATTTTGCCGAGGAGGCCAGGCGGCTCACTGGCGGCGCCGGCGTGAACGTCATCCTGGACATGGTCGCTGGCACTTACGTGGCGCGCGAGGTCGAGTGTCTGGCAGAGGATGGCCGACTGGTCATCATTGCGGTGCAGGGTGGCGTCAAGTCTGAGTTCAATGCGGGCCTGGTGCTTCGCAAGCGGCTGGTCGTGACAGGTTCGACACTGCGCCCACGACCCGTGGCGTTCAAGGCGGCGATCGCGCGGGCGCTCGGGCAGACCGTTTGGCCGTTGCTGGCCAGTGGCGCGATCCGGCCGGTTATTTTCCGTACATTTGCTGCCGCAGACGCGGCTGCCGCCCATGAGCTGATGGAGTCCAACCAGCATGTGGGCAAGATCGTCCTGACGTGGTGATGCGATGACGAACCGAAAGCTGATCGCAGGCAACTGGAAGATGAACGGCAGCGTCGGGGCCAACGACCTGCTGGTTCGCGCGGTACTGGCAGGCCTCGCGCCAGCCCCGGCGTGCACGGTCGCTGTCTGCGTGCCTGCGCCGTATCTCGCCCAGGTGCAGATGCTGCGCGCCAACTCTCCGCTGGAACTGGGTGCCCAGGACGTTTCGCCCCATGAAAAGGGCGCGTTCACCGGTGAAGTGTCCGCGTCCATGCTGCGCGAGTTCGCGGTCCGGTACGTCATCGTCGGTCACTCCGAGCGGCGGCAGTACCACGGCGAAACCGACGCGCTGGTGGCCGACAAGGCCCGTGCCGCCCTGGCCGCCGGCATCACGCCCATCGTGTGCGTGGGAGAGACACTGGCCGAGCGCGACGCCGGACGAACGGAAGAAGTGGTCAAGCGCCAGCTGGCGGCCGTGATTCATGTCAACGGGCATTGCATCAGCGAGATCGTCGTGGCCTATGAGCCGGTCTGGGCCATCGGTACCGGCAAGACCGCCTCGCCCGAGCAGGCGCAGCATGTCCATGCCGTGCTGCGCGCGCAGCTCAGGGCGGCCACGGCACACCCGCAGCGGGTGTCCATCCTTTACGGAGGCAGCATGAATGCCGCCAACGCGGCCAGCCTTCTGGCCCAGCCGGACATCGACGGCGGCCTTGTGGGCGGTGCTGCACTCAAGGAAGAGGATTTCCTGCAGATCGTCGCCGCTGCATCCAGATGCGATTGATGCGTCACAAGATTAGGAGTTATTCACCATGAACGTTTTCCTTACGCTCGTCCTGGCTGTTCAGATGCTGTCTGCCCTGGGCATGATCGCGATGATCCTGATACAGCACGGCAAGGGTGCTGATATGGGTGCGGCATTTGGCAGCGGTGGCTCGGGTAGCCTCTTTGGCGCCAGCGGCAGTGCCAACTTCCTGTCGCGCAGCACGGCGGTGCTGGCGGCAGTGTTTTTTGCCTGCACACTTCTTCTGGCCTACTTTGGCAATCTCCGCCCTGCATCCTCGGGCAGCGTTCTGGAGCGAGGCGCGGTGACGGCACCGGCCCCGGCACCGGTTGCATCGGGTGCGCAGCAGATCCCGTCGGGGGTCGCGCCTGCCCCGGCCGCGGCCGTTCCGGCGCCTGCATCCGCCGCGTCGGGTGCAGCCCAGATCCCGACCAAGTAGCACGCACAGAAATAAGCCCGGGCTTTCGCCGGACTGACGGCCAAATCAGGGTAAACTCTGAGGCTGTCCGGCGAGCAAAAAAAGTCGCAAGATGCCTCACGCAATCCGGGCAATCAGACAACCGCCGTCGTGGTGAAATTGGTAGACACGCTATCTTGAGGGGGTAGTGGCGAAAGCTGTGCGAGTTCGAGTCTCGCCGAAGGCACCAGACAGAAATGCCTTCCGGCAGGGCCGGCGGGCGCTAGCGGTGATCAGAACCTCAAGATGAACCTCGATCAGTACCTGCCCGTCCTTCTGTTCATCTTGGTTGGCATCGCAGTGGGCGTGATCCCACAGGTGCTGGGGTGGGTCCTTGGGCCCAACCGGCCCGACTCCGAAAAGAACTCCCCCTACGAATGCGGCTTCGAGGCCTTCGAGGACGCACGCATGAAGTTTGATGTGCGTTACTACCTGGTGGCCATCCTCTTCATCCTGTTTGACCTGGAAATCGCGTTCCTGTTCCCCTGGGCGGCAGCGCTCAAGGATGTCGGGGCAACCGGTTTCGTGGCCGTGGTGGTATTCCTGGCCATCCTCGTGGTCGGGTTTGTCTACGAGTGGAAAAAAGGCGCGCTGGACTGGGAATGACGCTGACTTCGACAAGGATCCCGCGATGATTGAGGGCGTGATGAAAGAGGGTTTCATCACCACGAGTTACGACTCGGTGGTGAACTGGGCCAAGACCGGGTCCCTGTGGCCCATGACGTTTGGCCTGGCCTGCTGCGCCGTCGAAATGATGCATGCGGCAGCCGCGCGTTACGACATCGGGCGATTCGGGGCCGAGGTGTTCCGTGCAAGCCCGCGCCAGAGCGACCTGATGATCGTCGCGGGCACGCTGTGCAACAAGATGGCGCCCGCCCTTCGCAAGGTGTACGACCAGATGAGCGAGCCCCGCTGGGTGCTGTCCATGGGGTCTTGTGCAAACGGCGGCGGCTACTACCACTACAGCTATTCTGTGGTGCGCGGCTGTGACCGGATCGTGCCGGTGGATGTCTATGTTCCGGGTTGTCCGCCCACGGCGGAGGCGCTGATCTACGGGATCATCCAGCTGCAGCAGAAGATCCGGCGCACCCAGACCATCGCACGCGCCTGAGGGAGTCCCATGACCGACATTGCGATTCATCCGGAGAGGCTCAAGGACACGATTGCTTCTGTCTTGGGCGACAAGGCAAGAAGCATTTCCGTACGGCTTGGCGAAGTGACGGTGGTTGTTGCCGCGGCCGACTATCTGGAGGTCGCGCGCCAGCTGCGGGACGGGCCCGAATGTCGATTTGAACAGTTGATCGATCTTTGCGGCGTGGATTACTCCGAGTACCGCAATGGCGGTGGGGGCGGCGCGCGTTTTTGCGTGACTTTGCACCTCCTGTCGGTGAGCCTCAACCAGCGCGTGCGCCTCAAGGTATTCGCGCCGGACGACGATCTGCCGCTGGTGGCTTCCGTCACGGGCCTTTGGAGTGCAGCCAACTGGTTTGAGCGGGAAGCGTTTGACCTGTTCGGCATTGTCTTTGAAGGGCATGAGGACCTGCGCCGCATCCTGACAGACTATGGATTCATCGGCCATCCGTTCCGCAAGGACTTCCCCATGCTCGGCCATGTGGAGATGCGCTACGACGCCGAGCGCAAGCGCGTGATCTACCAGCCGGTCACGATCGAGCCGCGCGAGATCACCCCCCGCATCATCCGGGAAGACAACTACGGGGGGCTGCACTGAAGCAGTCCGCGCCATGGCAGAAATCAAGAACTACACCCTGAACTTCGGACCCCAGCATCCGGCGGCCCACGGCGTGCTGCGCCTGGTGCTGGAACTCGACGGCGAGGTGGTTCAGCGCGCCGACCCGCATATCGGCCTGCTGCACCGCGCGACAGAAAAACTTGCCGAGACCAAGACATTCATCCAGGCGCTGCCCTACCTGGACCGCCTGGACTATGTGTCCATGATGTCCAACGAGCATGCCTACTGTCTGGCCATCGAGAAGCTGCTGGGGCTCGAGGTCCCGGTGCGTGCGCAGTACATCCGGGTCATGTTCGCCGAGATCACCCGCCTGCTCAACCACCTGATGTGGCTGGGCTCGCACGGCAACGACTGTGGCAGTTCCACCATCCTGATCTATACCTTCCGCGAGCGCGAAGACCTGTTTGACATGTACGAGGCGGCTTCCGGTGCGCGCATGCATGCAGCGTACTTCCGTCCGGGGGGCGTGTACCGGGATCTGCCGGACACCATGCCGCAGTACAGGGTCAGCAAAATCAAGAATGCCAAGGCGCTGGAGGCCATGAACAGCAACCGCAAGGGTTCGCTGCTGGACTTCATTGATGACTTCACGCAGCGCTTCCCCAAGTGTGTGGATGAGTACGAGACCTTGCTGACCGACAACCGCATCTGGAAGCAGCGCACAGTGAACATTGGTGTCGTGACGCCGGAGCGCGCCCTCAACCTGGGCATGACTGGCCCGATGCTGCGCGGCTCGGGCATTGCCTGGGATTTGCGCAAGAAGCAGCCGTATGACGTCTACGACCAGATGGAATTTGATGTTCCCGTGGGCAAAACCGGCGATTGCTACGACCGATATCTGGTCCGTGTTGAGGAGATGCGCCAGTCCAACCGGATCATCAAGCAGTGTGTGGACTGGCTGCGTGCGAATCCGGGACCGGTGATCACAGGCAACCACAAGGTGGCGCCGCCTTCCCGCGAAGCGATGAAGTCGAGCATGGAGGAGTTGATCCATCACTTCAAGCTCTTCACCGAAGGCTTCCATGTGCCCGAAGGCGAGGCCTATGCCACAGTGGAGCACCCCAAGGGCGAGTTCGGCATCTATCTGGTGAGCGACGGCGCGAACAAGCCGTACCGCCTCAAGATACGGGCGCCGGGCTTCGCGCACCTGTCGGCACTGGACGAACTGACCCGTGGCCACATGATTGCCGACGCCGTGGCAATCATTGGCACGATCGACATTGTGTTTGGAGAAATCGACCGATGATTTCCGAAGCTACCAAGGCGCTTTTTGAGCGGGAAGTCGCCAAGTATCCGGCGGACCAGAGGCAGTCGGCCGTGATGGCCTGTCTGGCCGCCGTCCAGCGCGAGCAGGGGTTTGTCAGTCCCCAGAGCGAACAGGAAGTCGCGGATTACCTGGGCATGCCAGCGATTGCCGTGCACGAGGTCACGACCTTCTACAACATGTACAACCAGCAGCCGGTGGGCAAGTACAAGCTGAACGTCTGCACCAATCTGCCCTGCCAGTTGCGCGATGGCCAGAAGGCGCTGGAGCACCTGTGCCACAAGCTGGGCGTTGACATGGGTGGTACCACGGCCGACGGGATGTTTACCGTGCAGCAAAGCGAATGTCTGGGCGCCTGTGCGGATGCGCCGGTGATGCTGGTGAATGACCGCACCATGTGCAGCTTCATGAGCAACGAGAAGCTTGACCAGCTGGTGGATGGCCTCAGGGGAGCCCAGGGATGAAAGCGGACCAGATCCTCTTGCAATTCCAGGCCACGGGTGTCCAGACCTGTTTCCATGGCCGCCACATCGAGCCGCAGATCTATGCGGGCCTGAACGGTGCCGACTGGCGGCTGAAGGACTATGAGGCCCGTGGCGGTTACCAGGCCCTGCGCAAGATCCTGGGCAAGGATGGGGGCGAGGCGATGACGCAGGACCAGGTCATCGCGACCGTCAAGGAGTCCGCATTGCGCGGACGCGGAGGCGCTGGCTTTCCCACGGGCCTCAAATGGAGCTTCATGCCCCGGCAGTTCCCGGGCCAGAAGTTCCTGGTCTGCAATTCCGATGAGGGTGAGCCCGGTACCTGCAAGGACCGCGACATCCTGCAGTTCAACCCGCACATCGTGATTGAGGGCATGATCATCGCCGCATATGCAATGGGCATCTCGGTGGGATACAACTACATTCACGGCGAGATCTTCCAGACCTATGAGCGGTTTGAGGAAGCCCTCGAAGAGGCACGAGCGGCCGGCTATCTGGGCAATTCGATCCTGGGAACCTCGTTCAGTTTCCAGCTCCACGCCTTCCACGGGTTTGGCGCCTACATCTGTGGCGAAGAGACCGCGCTGCTGGAGTCGCTGGAAGGCAAGAAGGGTCAGCCCCGCTTCAAGCCGCCGTTCCCGGCCAGCTTTGGCCTGTACGGAAAACCCACCACCATCAACAACACTGAAACCTTTGCTGCCGTTCCCTGGATCATCCGCAATGGCGGACAGGCCTACCTCGCGTGCGGCAAACCCAACAATGGCGGCACCAAGATCTATTCGGTGTCTGGCGATGTAGAGCTTCCCGGCAATTACGAAGTACCCTTGGGCACACCTTTTGGCAAGTTGCTTGAGCTGGCCGGGGGTGTTCGCAAGGGGCGCACACTCAAGGCGGTGATTCCGGGTGGATCCTCTGCGCCGGTGCTGCCCGCGCAGATCATGATGGACTGCACGATGGACTACGACTCCATCGCCAAGGCGGGTTCCATGCTGGGCTCAGGTGCGGTGATCGTTATGGACGATTCACGCTGCATGGTGGAGTCGCTGCGCAGGCTGTCCTATTTCTACATGCACGAATCGTGCGGGCAGTGCACACCTTGCCGCGAGGGTACGGGCTGGTTGTGGCGCGTGGTCGACCGGATCTACCGTGGTGAGGGTCGTCCGCAGGACATGGACCTGCTGAACTCCGTCGCGGACAACATCCAGGGCCGCACCATCTGCGCGCTGGGTGATGCGGCTGCCATGCCTGTGAGGGCCATGATCAAGCACTTCCGGCATGAATTCGAAGCGAAGATCCGCAAGCCGGCATCGTCGCAGGCCGCCCCCGTGTGAGCCCAGGAACGCATATGGTTGAAATCGAACTTGACGGTCAGAAGGTGGAAGTCGCTGAAGGCAGCATGGTGATGCATGCGGCAGAAAAGGCGGGCACCTATATTCCGCACTTCTGCTATCACAAGAAGCTTTCCATTGCGGCGAACTGCCGCATGTGTCTGGTCGATGTGGAAAAGGCGCCCAAGCCCATGCCGGCCTGCGCCACGCCCGTCACGCAGGGAATGATTGTCCGGACCAAGAGCGACAAGGCCATCAAGGCGCAGCAGTCGGTGATGGAGTTCCTGCTGATCAATCATCCGCTGGATTGCCCCATCTGCGATCAGGGCGGCGAGTGCCAGCTCCAGGACCTGGCGGTTGGCTATGGCGGTTCGGCTTCCCGTTACGAGGAAGAGAAGCGTGTGGTCGCGCACAAGGACGTCGGTCCCCTCATCAGCATGGAGGAGATGAGCCGCTGCATCCATTGCACACGATGCGTGCGGTTTGGGCAGGAGATTGCCGGCGTCATGGAGCTGGGCATGATCCATCGTGGTGAACATTCCGAAATCACCACCGTCCTGCACGACACCGTCGATTCGGAGCTGTCGGGCAACATGATCGACATTTGCCCCGTCGGGGCACTCACGAGCAAGCCGTTCCGCTACAGCGCCCGCACCTGGGAACTGGGGCGCCGCAAGTCGGTCAGCCCGCATGATTCTACAGGTGCGAACCTGATTGTCCAGGTCAAGGGTAACAAGGTCCTGCGTGTCGTGCCGCTGGAGAACGACGACGTCAACGAATGCTGGATCGCTGATCGGGACCGCTTTTCCTATGAGGCACTCAACAGCGAGGAGCGCCTGACAACCCCCATGCTCAAGCAGGGTGGTGAATGGAAGCCGGTGGACTGGCAGACGGCTTTGGAGTACGTAGCCAATGGGCTCAGGCAGGTGAAGGCCGATCATGGCGCCGCCAGCATTGGCGCGCTGGTCAGCCCCCACAGCACCGTTGAAGAGTTGTATCTCGCGGGAGCCCTGATGCGTGGTCTTGGCAGCGAGAACATCGATCACCGGCTGCGCCATGCCGAGTTTTCGTCGGCACCGGCAGCACGCTGGCTCGGCACTTCAATAGCGTCGCTGTCCAGCCTTCAGCGTGTGCTGGTCGTGGGATCCGACCTCCGCAAGGACCACCCGCTTTTTGCGCTGCGAATTCGACAGGCGGTCAAGCGGGGCTGTCACGTCTCAGCGGTTCAGGCGAAGCAGCCGGACTGGGCGATGCCGCTGGCCAATACGTTGCTTGCTCCTTCGGCTTTGTGGGCGCAGGCCCTGGCAGATGTGGCGGCGGCTGTGGCGGCCGAGAAGGGCGTTTCCGCGCCGGCGGCCGGCACAGCTTCAGCTCCGGCGGTAGCCATCGCCCGATCGCTGCTTGGCGGGGAGCGCAAAGCCATCCTTTTGGGAAATGCTGCCGCGCATCATGAGCGTGCATCAAGCCTTCTGACTTTGGCCAACTGGATTGGCGAACAGACAGGCGCCCGTGTGGGTTATCTGACCGAAGCCGCCAATACAGTGGGTGCGCAGCTTGTCGGCGCCCAGCCCGGTGCGGGCGGACTCAATGCTGCCCGGATGCTTGGCGGCGCCCTGAAGGCTGTGCTGCTGCTGAACAATGAGCCTGCGTCCGATTCCGCTGTCGCCGGCGATGCTTCAGCGCTGGCCGAGGCCCAGATGGTCGTGACGCTCAGTCCGTTCAAGGCCAACATGAACATCAGTGACGTGCTGCTGCCAATAGCACCGTTTACGGAAACGTCCGGCACGTTTGTCAATGCAGAGGGACGCGTGCAAGGATTCCACGCGGTGGTCAAGCCTTTGGGTGATACGCGTCCGGGATGGAAGGTCCTGCGGGTCCTCGGCAACCTGCTGGGGCTTTCTGGTTTTGCGTTTGAGAATTCGCAGGAGGTGTTGCACCTGGCGCTTGGTGCACAGGGCACCGGCCCGACGCAGGTTGCCGCGGGCCGTCTGGACAACTCAAGTCAGGGGCCGGTTGACCTGTCCCCTGCGCGCCAGGAGCCCGTGGTTGCGTCCATCTACCAGCTGGATGGTCTGGTCCGCCGGGCGCCGGCGCTGCAGGCAACTGCTGATGCCCGTGCCGTGCATGCCAACGGAGTTGCAGCATGATTGATGCGCTGTACAACGGCGGGCTGGGTCTCATCGCCGCCGGATGGTGGACGTCGATTTTCTGGCCCGTCCTCTGGAACCTGCTCAAAATTGTCGTGGTAATTGCTCCCCTGATGGGAGCTGTGGCCTATCTGACCCTATGGGAGCGCAAGTTGCTGGGTTTCATGCAGGTTCGCCATGGTCCGAACCGGGTGGGGCCCTTGGGCCTGTTGCAGCCCATCGCTGACGCCCTCAAGCTGCTGACCAAGGAGCTGATCAATCCGACGGCGGCGAGCATGGGTCTCTTTCGGCTTGGTCCGGTCATGGCAATCATGCCGGCGCTGGCAGCCTGGGTCGTGATCCAGTTTGGCCCCGAGGTCGCATTGACCAACATCAATGCCGGACTGTTGCTGCTGATGGCAATCACTTCCATCGAGGTGTATGGCGTGATCATCGCGGGATGGGCATCCAACTCCAAGTACGCGTTCCTTGGAGCGCTGCGCGCCTCCGCCCAGATGGTGAGCTACGAGATCGCCATGGGCTTCTGCTTTGTCGTGGTCCTGATGGTCTCTGGCAGCATGAACCTGACGGCCATCGTGACCGGGCAGGGCCAGGGCATCGGAGCCTCCATGGGCATGAACTTCCTGTCCTGGAACTGGCTGCCCCTGCTGCCGATTTTTCTTGTGTACCTGATTTCCGGTGTGGCGGAAACCAATCGCCATCCGTTTGACGTCGTCGAAGGCGAGGCAGAAATCGTGGCAGGACACATGGTGGAGTACTCCGGCATGGGGTTCGCGATCTTCTTCCTGGCCGAGTATGCGGCCATGTGGCTGGTCTCCATCCTGGCGGTGCTGATGTTCCTGGGCGGATGGTATCCGCCGATCGACAGTGCGCTGTTCAACTGGATTCCCGGATGGATCTGGCTGGGCGTCAAGACATTCGTGGTGGTGTCCATGTTTATCTGGATACGCGCAACCTTTCCCCGGTTCCGGTATGACCAGATCATGCGCTTGGGCTGGAAGATATTCATCCCCGTCACGCTGGTATGGCTGCTGGTGGTCGGTGTCTGGATGCACACCCCCTGGAACATCTGGAAATAAGCGGGTCAACCCATGCCAACCATGACGGCTTCCTCATTCTCGATCAAGGACCTGCTGCGCAGCTTCATGCTGGTGGAGCTGCTCAAGGGCATGGCCCTGACCGGACGCTATGCCTTCCGTCGCAAGGTTACCGTGCAGTTCCCCGAGGAGAAGACTCCACTGTCCCCGCGCTTTCGCGGCCTGCATGCCTTGCGCCGCTATGAAAACGGCGAAGAGCGCTGTATCGCCTGCAAACTTTGTGAGGCCGTGTGCCCTGCGATGGCGATCACCATCGAGTCTGACGTCCGCGAGGACGGTTCCCGCCGCACGACACGCTATGACATCGATCTGACCAAGTGCATCTTCTGCGGCTTCTGTGAGGAAAGCTGCCCGGTGGATTCGATCGTCGAGACGCATATCTTCGAGTACCACGGCGAGAAGCGCGGCGACCTGTATTTCACCAAGGACATGCTGCTCGCCGTGGGCGACCGGTACGAGAGCGAAATTGCGGCAGCCAAGGCCGCGGACGCGAAGTACCGCTGAATCCGCTGCACCCCGCCAAGGATATTTCCAACATGGATGTCAAGACAGGTCTCTTCTACCTATTCGCCGTGGTGCTTCTCTTTGCGGCGCTGAGGGTCATCACGGCCCGAAGCCCGGTGCATGCGGTGCTGTACCTGGTGCTCGCCTTCTTCCAGGCGGCCGCCATCTGGATTCTCCTCAAGGCCGAGTTCCTGGCGATTGCGCTGGTGCTGGTCTATGTGGGCGCAGTCATGGTGTTGTTCCTCTTTGTGGTGATGATGATTGACATCAACACCGAGACCCTCAGGCGGGGTTTCTGGAAGCACTTTCCGCTCGCTGCGTTGATCGGGGCTGTGGTGGCGCTGGAGATGTCCTACGTGTTGCTGGGTGGCTTCCGGCTCGCGGAAGAACCACGTGTTCCGGCCGTGTTGGGCCAGGTCGCGGTCCAGGCGTCCAATACCCGGGATCTTGGCATCCTGCTGTACACGCAATACTTGTATCCCCTGGAAATTGCTGCCGTCATCCTGCTGGTGGCCATTGTCGCGGCCATCGCGCTCACCTTGCGGGAGCGCAAGGACAGCAAGTTTGTCAGCGCCTCTGACCAGATCCGTGTGAAGGCGCAGGACCGGCTGGAAATCGTCAAGGTACAGGCCACTCTCAGGGCCCAGGCGCCTGCGGTTGCCGGCACCGAACAGAACCCGTCCATGCCCAAGGGAGGCGGCGCATGACACTTACCCTTGGTCATTTTCTTTCGCTTGGAGCGATGCTGTTCGCCCTTTCGGTCATCGGCATTTTCCTGAACCGCAAGAACCTCATCGTCCTGCTGATGGCCATCGAACTGATGCTGTTGGCCGTCAACATGAATTTCGTGGCTTTCTCACATTACCTGGGCGACATGCACGGTCAGGTCTTCGTGTTCTTCATCCTGACAGTTGCAGCTGCCGAATCGGCCATTGGCCTGGCCATCCTGGTCCTGCTGTTCCGCAACAAGTCCAGCATCAACGTGGATGAGCTCAACACGCTCAAGGGCTGAACAGGGATATCCGACATGAGCGCAACGCTTTCAACTTCCACCCTGCTCGCAGTGCCACTGGCGCCGCTGGTGGGGGCCGCCTTGGCAGGCGTCTTCGGCACGACTCTGGGCGGCAACTGGATCGGTCGCCGCCTGAGCCATACGCTCACCATCCTGGGCGTATTGGTTGCCTTCGTGCTTTCCGCGATGACACTCAAGAGCGTCGCCATTGACGGGGCCAGGTTCAATGAAACCATTTACCAGTGGATGGTGGTGGGCGGCCTCAAGATGGAGATCGGCTTCCTGGTGGACGGCCTGACGGCCATGATGATGTGCGTGGTGACCTTTGTGTCGCTCATGGTGCACATCTACACCATCGGCTACATGGAAGAGGATGACGGCTACAACCGGTTTTTTGCATACATCTCGTTGTTCACCTTCTCGATGCTGATGCTGGTGATGAGCAACAACTTCCTGCAGCTGTTTTTCGGCTGGGAGGCTGTTGGCCTGGTGTCCTACCTGCTGATCGGCTTCTGGTTCAACAAGCCGACGGCCATTTTTGCCAACATGAAGGCCTTTCTGGTCAATCGGGTCGGGGATTTCGGCTTCATCCTGGGCATTGCCCTGATTGCAGCCTATGCCGGTACTCTGAGCTATGCGGAGACTTTCGCCAAAGCCGGCGAACTCGCCAAAATTGCCTTCCCCGGCACTGGCTGGATGCTGGTCACCGTGATCTGCATCTGCCTGTTTATCGGTGCGATGGGCAAGAGCGCGCAATTTCCCCTGCATGTCTGGCTGCCCGACTCCATGGAAGGCCCCACACCCATCTCGGCACTGATTCACGCCGCGACCATGGTGACGGCCGGCATTTTCATGGTTGCCCGCATGTCGCCCCTTTTCGAGCTCAGCGACACCGCCCTGAGTTTCATTCTCGTCGTGGGCGCCATCACGGCCCTGTTCATGGGCTTTCTGGGCATCATCCAGAACGACATCAAGCGCGTGGTGGCCTATTCCACGCTTTCGCAACTGGGGTACATGACAGTGGCGCTGGGCGCTTCGGCATACTCGGTCGCGGTGTTCCACCTGATGACACACGCCTTCTTCAAGGCCTTGCTGTTCCTCGCTGCGGGCTCTGTGATCATCGGAATGCACCACAATCAGGACATCCGCTGGATGGGTGGCGTGCGCAAGTACATGCCCATCACCTGGATCACCTCGCTGCTGGGATCGCTGGCCCTGATCGGGACGCCGCTGTTCGCCGGGTTCTATTCGAAGGACAGCATCATCGAGGCCGTCCACTTCAGCAAACTGTGGGGCGCTGGCTTCGCACATTTTGCGGTACTGGCGGGCGTTTTCGTGACGGCCTTTTACTCGTTCCGCATGTACTTCCTGGTGTTCCATGGCAAGGAACGGTTCGACCAGAATCCGGACGCGCACCACGATGATCACGATCACGATCACGATCACGGTCACGACGCCCACCACGAGCCGCACGAATCCGCCTGGGTCGTTACGGCACCTCTGCTGCTGTTGGCGATCCCGTCTGTCGTGATCGGTTTCATGACGATCCAGCCGATGCTGTTCGGCGAATTCTTCAAGGATGCCATCGTGGTTGACGCCGCCAGGCATCCCGCGATGGCCGAACTGGCGAAGCTGTTTCACGGTCCTGTGCAGATGGCGCTGCACGCCTTCACGACGGCGCCGTTCTGGCTGGCGGTGGCCGGGGTCGCGCTCTCCTATTACATGTACATGGTCAATCCGGCGCTGCCTGCCGCCATCAAGGCTCGCGTGCAACCCGTCTACACCTTGCTGGAAAACAAGTACTACCTTGACTGGTTCAACGAAAACGTGCTCGCCCGCGGCGCGCGGGGTCTGGGCTACGGGCTGTGGAAGGGCGGGGATCAGGCGGTCATAGACGGCGCCATCGTCAACGGCAGCGCGCGCGCCGTCGGATGGCTGGCTGGCGCCGCACGCCGTCTGCAAACGGGCTACATCTACCACTACGCGCTGGTCATGATCATCGGCGTGTTCGTGCTGATGACCTGGTTTGTCTGGCGCGACCAGATCCTGCTGCTCATCAAATAAGGAAAAGAAGAAATGGGTTTGTTGAGCCTCGCCATCTGGACGCCAATATTCTTTGGCGCGGTTCTGCTGGCATTCGGGCGCGATGACCAGGCACGCGTGGTGCGCTGGGTCGCGCTGGTTGGCGCCATTGCCGGCCTGTTGGCCACGCTGCCGCTGTATGCCGGATTCAAGACCGGGACATCCGCGATGCAGTTCGTCGAGAAGACCGCGTGGATCGACCGCTTCAATGTGAGCTACCACCTCGGCGTGGACGGTATCTCGCTCTGGTTCGTGCCGTTGACTGCCTTCATCACGGTGGTGGTGGTCCTCGCCGGCTGGCAGGTCATTACCGAACGTGTGAACCAGTACATGGCGGCTTTCCTGATCCTCAGCGGCCTGATGATCGGTGTCTTCTGTGCCATCGACGCGATGCTGTTCTATGTGTTCTTTGAGGCCACGCTGATACCGATGTATCTCATCATCGGCATTTGGGGCGGGCCGAGACGCATCTATGCGGCGTTCAAGTTCTTCCTCTATACGCTGCTCGGCTCTCTGCTGATGCTGGTGGCATTGATCTACCTGTACACCAAATCTGGTGGCAGTTTTGACATCCTTACCTGGCACAAGCTTCCGCTGGGCATGACTGCCCAGACATTGCTGTTCTTCGCGTTTTTTGCTGCCTTTGCCGTCAAGGTGCCCATGTGGCCGGTCCACACCTGGTTGCCGGATGTGCACGTCGAAGCTCCCACGGGAGGCTCGGCAGTGCTGGCGGCCATCATGCTCAAGCTTGGTGCGTATGGCTTCCTGCGCTTTTCGATGCCGATCGCGCCGGATGCTTCGCACGAGTGGGCCTGGCTTGTGATCACGCTGTCCGTCATCGCCGTGATCTATGTGGGCCTGGTGGCCATGGTCCAGCAGGACATGAAAAAGCTGGTGGCCTACTCATCGGTCGCCCACATGGGTTTCGTCACGCTGGGGTTCTTCATCTTCAACGATCTGGGCATGGCCGGCGGTCTGGTCCAGATGATCGCGCACGGCTTTGTTTCAGCGGCCATGTTCCTGTGCATCGGGGTGCTCTACGACCGCGTCCACTCGCGCGAGATTGCCAGCTACGGCGGCGTGGTCAACACCATGCCCAAGTTCGCGGCCTTTGCCTTGCTGTTCGCCATGGCCAATTGCGGCCTTCCGGCCACTGCGGGTTTCGTTGGTGAATGGATGGTCATCCTCGGTGCCGTCAAGGCCAACTTCTGGCTGGGTCTGGCCGCCGCCACTGCGCTGATTTTCGGCGCGGCTTATACGTTGTGGATGTTCAAGCGCGTGTACCTCGGCGCCCCCGCGAACGACGATGTGCGCCAACTTGTCGACATCGACAGTCGCGAGTTCCTGGTGCTGGCCCTGCTGGCCGCGGCCGTGCTGTACATGGGTGTCTATCCCAAGCCGTTCACCGACGTGATGGACGCGTCCGTTGCCGACCTGCTCAAGCACCTGTCGGCCTCGAAACTGAACTGAAAGAGCCGAGATGATTGACAAAACCAGCTGGATCACCGTTTACCCGGAGCTGCTGCTGCTGGTCATGGGATGCGTGATCGCGCTCGTCGACCTGGGCGTGCAAAGCGCCCGGCGTACAGCAACCTACGTGCTGACCCTGGCCACACTTGGCGCGGTCGCCGTCATGCAGGCACTTTATGCGACGACACCTCAGACGCTGTATGGCTTTGGCAACATGGTGGTGAGCGACCCCATGGGCAACTGGCTCAAGTGCTTTGCCGCGCTGGCAACGATGGCCACGCTGGTCTATGGTCGCCCGTATGCGGGCGACCGCAGCATGCTGCGCGGTGGCGAGCTCTTCACGCTGGCACTGTTTGCCCTGCTGGGCATGTTCGTGATGATCTCGGGCAACAACTTTCTCGTCATCTACCTTGGACTGGAACTGTTGACCCTGTCCAGTTACGCCATGGTGGCCTTGCGCCGGGACAACGCGACAGCCACCGAGGCTGCGATGAAGTATTTTGTCCTCGGAGCCCTGGCCAGCGGTTTCCTGCTGTATGGCCTGTCCATGCTGTATGGCGCCACCGGGTCGCTGGAGATCGGCGTGGTGCTCAAGGAGGTGGCCAGCGCATCGGTAGACCACCGGGTGCTGGTGTTTGGCCTTGTGTTCATCGTCGCCGGGCTTGCGTTCAAGCTGGGCGTGGTGCCGTTTCACATGTGGGTGCCAGATGTCTACCAGGGTGCACCGACCGCCGTGACGCTCATGATTGCAGGGGCTCCCAAGCTCGCGGCGTTTGCCATTGTGATGCGCCTGCTGGTTGAGGGACTGTTGCCCCTGGCGATCGACTGGCAGCAGATGCTGGCGGTGCTGGCGATTGCCTCACTGCTGGTGGGCAACCTTTCGGCCATCGCCCAGACCAACCTCAAGCGCATGCTCGCGTTCTCCACCATTTCGCAGATGGGCTTCGTGCTGTTGGGTCTGCTGTCCGGTGTGGTCAACGGCAATACCCTTTCCGCAGCCAACGCCTACAGTTCCTCGATGTTTTATGTGGTGACCTATGTGTTGACCACCCTGGCCACGTTTGGCGTCATCCTGCTGCTCGCACGCGAAGGGTTCGAAAGCGAGGAGATCTCCGACCTGGCCGGACTCAACCAGCGCAGCCCCCTGTACGCTGGTGTGATGGCAGTCTGCCTGTTCTCTCTGGCGGGGATCCCTCCGCTGGTTGGCTTTTATGCCAAGCTGTCGGTGCTTCAGGCGCTGGTTTCGTCGGGCCAGGCCCTGTATATCGGGCTCGCGGTGTATGCGGTACTGATGTCCCTGGTTGGCGCGTTCTACTACCTGCGCGTGGTCAAGGTCATGTATTTCGATGCGCCCTTGACCGCGGCTTCTGTCTCGGCGCCGGCCGACGTGCGCATCGTCCTCACGCTCAATGGCGCACTCGTGCTGGTGCTGGGCATCCTTCCCGGCGGCCTGATGACCCTGTGTGCGCAGGCCATCGTCAAGACCCTGGCATCCTGAGCGCGTGACCCAGACCGCGTCGATCTGGCTGGTGATCGTCGTCGCGCTTTGCGCGGCCAACCTTCCGTTTCTGAGCCAGCGCGTGCTGGGCATCATGGCCATCTCGCGGCCCAAGAGCCTGGGCGTGCACCTCGCTGAGCTCGTGGTTCTTTACTTCCTGTCTGGCGCACTTGGACTGTTGCTCGAGAAACGCGCCGGCCAGATCGCGTCCCAGACATGGGAGTTTTACGCGATCACCGCAACGCTGTTCATCACCCTCGCGTTCCCCGGCTTCGTGTACCGCTATCTCGTTCGTCGGCACGGGTAGGGCGCCAGTGAGCGACGACGCCCATCTGCGTGAGGAGACCCTGGCCAGCCAGGAGCTCTTCAAGGGTCGCTTGCTGCACGCTTTTCGCGACACGGTGCGCCTGCCCGATGGCAGTGAGGCCACGCGCGAATATGTGGTGCATCCGGGTGCGGTCATGGTCATCCCCCTGATGGATGATGGGCAGGTCTTGCTGGAGCGGCAGTTCCGCTACCCACTGCGCCGGGTGATGATCGAGTTTCCCGCCGGCAAACTGGACCCGGGCGAGCCGGCCCTGGAATGTGCGGTTCGCGAACTGCGGGAAGAGACGGGCTACCGTGCCACGCAATGGGCCAGGGCCGGACTGCTGCACCCCGTGATTTCATATTCCACCGAGTTCATCGACATCTGGTTCGCGCGCGGGCTCTCGCCCGGCGAACGCCAGCCAGACGCCGGCGAGTTCCTGGAGGTTTTCACGGCATCACCCGGACAGCTTTTCCAATGGTGCCGCGAAGGCCTGGTGACGGACTCCAAGACGTTGATTGGAGCTTTCTGGCTACAAAGCCACCTTGCCGGTTTGTGGTTACCCCAGTGGCAAGCTGCACCTGCGGCAGGTACCGACCGATAATGTCGCCATGAAGGTGCTCAATCTCCAGTGCGCGCATCAACACGGATTTGAGGGATGGTTTGCCTCGGATGAGGATTTCCTGGCCCAGCGCGATCGCGGCCTGATCGGCTGCCCGGTCTGCGGGGACACCGGGGTCGTCCAGTTGCCCAGCGCCCCCCGCCTCAATCTGGGCGTGCGCGCCGAACCAGGCAATGGACCTTCCAGGGACGGGTCTCCAGTCCAAGCCCAGGCTGCACATGCGGCGCAGGCCCTTTGGCTCAGGCGCATGCGCCAGGTGCTGGACAGCACCGAAGATGTTGGTGTCCGATTTGCAGAAGAGGCCCGGCGCATGCACTACGGGGAGGCGCAGGAGCGAAACATTCGCGGCAAGGCTTCGCGCGACGAGACCGAGGCCTTGCTGGAAGAAGGCATACCGGTACTGCCCTTGCCCATCCCCGAGGCTTTCGAGGGCCCGATCCAGTAGTGCGGGGCCCGCGCTCTTGCGGGCCCGGACTTCACACCGGTGGGCTCAGGCGGTGAACTGCAGCGCTGCCAGACGCGCGTACACCCCGTTTGCCGCCACCAGACCCTCATGGGTGCCCTGCTCGACGATGCGGCCGTGGTCCATTACCACGATGCGGTTGGCTTGCTGCACGGTGGCCAGCCTGTGGGCGATGACGAGCGTGGTTCGGTCGCGCATGGCCGATGCCAGGGCGGCCTGTACCATGCGCTCGCTCTCGGCGTCCAGCGCGCTCGTCGCCTCGTCCAGCAACAGAAGCGGTGCGTTTTTCAGCATGGCCCGGGCAATGGCAATGCGCTGCCGCTGCCCGCCTGACAGGCGCACGCCGCGCTCTCCAAGGAAGGTGTTGTAACCCTCGGGCAAGGCAGAGATGAAGCTGTCCGCAAAGGCGGCGCGTGCGGCGGCGTGTACCTCTTCATCGCTGGCTTGGGGCCGTCCATAGCGGATGTTCTCCAGGGCACTGGAGGAGAAAATCACCGCGTCCTGGGGCACGATGCCGATTCGCCCTCGCAAGTCCTGCAGGGCAAGCGTGCGGGTGGGCAGGCCGTCCAGGCGGATCTCGCCGGATTCGGGGTCATAGAAGCGCAACAACAACTGGAACACCGTGCTTTTGCCGGCGCCGCTGGGCCCCACGAGGGCCACTGTCTCGCCCGGGTGCACCGTCAGGCTGAAATCCGCCAGTGCAGCTGTGGCCGGGCGGGAGGGATAGCGGAATGTGAGCGCTACAAATTCGATAGCGGCTCCTCCAGTATGGACGGGGGCTACAGCCGGATTTGATGGGGATTCTATGGGCGACTGCGCGTCCAGCAATTCCATCAGCCGTTCGGTGGCCCCCGCCGCACGGAGCAGGTCGCCGTACACCTCGCCAAGCACGGCGACGGCACCAGCCAGGATGATCACGTACACCACGGTCTGGCCAAGATGACCGGGCGTCATCTGGCCGGCTAGCACGGCCTGTGTGCCCCGGTACAGACCCCAAAGGAGCAGTGCCGCGTTGGCGATGATCACGAAAGCCACCAGCGCCGAGCGGGCACGCGTGCGCCGCACCGCCGTCTGGAATGCGGCGTCCGTGGATGAGGCGAAGCGGTCGGACTCCCGCGCCTCGGCCGTGTGACTCTGCACCACGGGGATGGCATTGAGGATTTCAGCGGCAATGGCGCTGGAATCGGCGACGCGGTCCTGGCTGGCACGAGAAAGGCGCCGCACCCGGCGACCGAACCACATGGCGGGCAGCACAACCAGCACGATGATCAGCAGGACCTGGGTCATCACGTAGGGGTTGGTCCATACCAGCATGCCCAGCGCGCCCGCGCCCATGAAGGCGTTGCGCAGGCCCATCGACAGGGAAGAGCCCACCACGGTCTGCACCAGTGTGGTGTCGGTGGTCAGGCGGCTGAGGACTTCACCCGTCTGTGTGGTCTCAAAGTAGCCCGGGCTTTGTCTCAGCATGTGTGCGTACACCGCATTGCGCAAGTCGGCGGTCACGCGCTCACCCAGCCAGCTGACCAGGTAAAAGCGCGCGGCCGAGAACACGCCCAGCGCGACCGCCACCGCAAACAGCTCGAGAAAGTGACCCTGCAACCCGAGTGCCTGCTGGCCCCGATCTGCAGGAGCCAGGCCGGTGTCGATCAGGTGGCGCAGCGCAACCGGAAACAGCAAAGTGGCCGCGGCCGCCAGCACCAGGAACAGTGCGGCCAGGGCAATCCGGCCGCGGTAAGGGCGCACGAACGGCACCAGGCCGGACAGCGATCGGACCGGCGCCTTGGCCAGCGTTGGGGAAGAGGTGCTCATGCCTGCCAGTGTAGGAGCAGGCGGTCACGGCGTGTGCGCGCCGCTACAGGTTGCCGGCAAACAGGCGGCGCAGCACCACATCCTTCAGGCCATGGGCGTCCGCCAGGCCCAGGCGCTCCAGGTAGGCTTGAGGAGCCTGCTTGCCGTCCCACAATGCCCTGAGCGCCATGGCCAGCAACTCGGTGGGGTGATTGGACGCATGCTTGAGCTTCTTCAGGGCACGCACGATGTTCAGTTCGTCATCGGTCAGGTCGGTGCCGAACGGAAAGTCCGGCAGCAGGCCTGCCTGCGTCCAGGGTCGCAGCTTGTCTTCCAGTGCCTCCGGCAGGTTGGAGAGGTACCGCTGCGGGATTTCATAGCCTGCTTCGAGCTTTCCGTGCGCCTTGGCCTGGTGCACCAGTTCGGGCTGGAAGCGCGAGTCGGCCACGGCGATCAGTCTCTTGACCACTTCGCTGTCGGGCTGCCCGCGCAGGTCGGCCACGCCGTATTCCGTAACGATGATGTCGCGCAAGTGCCGCGGTATGGTCACGTGCCCGTAGCTCCAGACAATGCTGCTCCTGAGCCCGTCCTTGTTGTCGTGTGTGGCGCGCAGCATCATGATCAGGCGCGCGTCGGGGAGCGCGTGGGCCATCGCCACAAAGTTGTATTGCCCGCCCACTCCGCTGACCACCTGGCCTGACTCCAGCGCATCGCTGGCCGCTGCCCCCAGCAATGTCACGATCATGGTGGTGTTCATGAACCGCGCCTTGACCCGTTGGGCACGCTTGAGCGACTCGTTTCCGTACAACTGGTTGATGAAGTCAATCCGTGTCATGTCGATGCGCGCGAGATCCTGCGGCGGCATGGTGCGCAGCCGCTCGTAGAAATCCCGGGGCCCGAGGAAAAAGCCTCCGGTCATGAACATGCCTCCCAGAAGCCGCGTGCCCAGCATGTGGCTGCAGGCGATGTCGAAACTCCCGGCGTCGCGCAGGTCGGCACTGCACCGCGCATCGCCCGCCACCAGTTGCCCGTCCCGCAGGGAGACGTTCGGTCGCAGCACGCCGAAGCGCTTCAGGAAAGCGACATCTTCATCGGTCAGCGGAGACTGCACGCGTGCCGAATCCACAAGGGCGCGCAGGGTCAGGGGCGACACGGTTTCATCGGCAATGGCACCGCTGTTCAGCAGACTTTGCAGCCCGGTGTCACCGAACACCTCGCGCCGGACGATGCCGGCCTCAATCAGCTTGAGGAAGCCGTTGACAAACATCTCGGAGCAGCCGTAGAGCCCGCGGTCGAACCGGCCTGTCTCGCGCCCGGCGGTCCCGTCGGGGCACAGCGTCTCCAGGATGCGGCGGTATTCCGCGCCATGGCGGTCCCGCACGATGAGGGCCTGGCCGATGGCATCACCCAGGGAACCGATGCCGATCTGCAGCGTGCCGCTGTCGGCCACCAGGCTGGAGGCGTGCAGGCCGATGGCGTAGTCGGCTGCAGCAACCTTGTTGTTGGGTGGGGCGAACACCGTGTGTGTGGCAGACGGGTCTGTCACCACAAGGTCAAAAAAGCCGGGTGCCACTTCGGCCCCGTTGGGCATGAACGGCATCTGGCGGTTGATGACGCCGATGGTCATCAGCGGCTGGCCACTGGCGCGAAACTTCTCGACGACTTCGAACACCACATCCGGATTGCTGGAAAGGCTCAGGCGCAGCGTGTCGCCCTCGCCGCGGGCCGCCACGGCTTGCGCAATCACGTTCATGCCCTGCAGGGCCATGTCGCGCGCAATATGGGTGTAGTTGGTCGAGGTGTAGTTCTGCTGCGCGACCGCATTGCCCAGGTAGTCGCCCGTCTTCATGAACACCTCGCGCACCTCCACGTTGGCCGGAAGGTGGCCGCTGCGCAGGTCCTTGACATACTCAAGGTCCGGGTAGTCACCAAAGACGCGCTCCACCAGCGGGCCCAGGAAATGCTGCTCCAGTTCGGTCTTGCCGACCGGCTTCTCCAGCGACAGCGCGGTAATGATGCGCAGGCTGCGCGACGGGTTGGCGCGTATCCGACGGTACAAGGCGTTCACCAGCGGATTGGGTTTGCCCACCCCCAGAGGAATTCCCAGCACGATGTCGGCGGGAAGGGTGTCCAGCAGGTGATCCACGGCGGCATCGATCGTGTCAATCATCAGGGGCGCGGGCATGGTGTCTCCAGTGATTCGTTTGATCCATTCTGGCTCCGGGGCTGCCCACAGTCTTGATCCAGGGCAAGGTCGCGACCGATGGAGTGTCCATCGGTGACAATCGGCGCCCATGGGCTTGCGGCAACTCGGTATCGTCATTCCCGTCCTCAACGAGGCGGACAACATAGCGCCTCTGGTGGCAAGCCTGGAATCAGCGCTGGCAGGGTGGGACTGGGAAGCGCTGTTCGTGGACGACGATTCCGCCGACGGTACGGCGCAGGAAGTCCTGCGTATTGCCGAGGTCCAGCCCCGGGTGCGCCTTGTCCTGCGGGTCACGGCCCCCGGGCTGGCCAATTCCGCCATACAGGGCATGCTCAGCTCGGCCGCCCCGGTCTTGTGCGTGATGGACGGTGACGGACAACACGATCCGCGGGCCGTGCCGGCCATGCTGGCAGTGCTGGACCAGCAGCAACTGGATATCGTGAGTGCGGCGCGCGACCTGCACATTGCAAGCCTTCAGGGCAGCCTGGGAGGCGCGCGGCCGCTCTTGTCACGCATCGGCAACGCCCTGGTGCGTCGGGCCCTGGGGCGGGAAGTGGCCGACCCGCTGGCGGGATTCTTCGTGATGCGGCGGGATGCCTTCCTGTCGGTGGTGAGGCAGCTTGGCGATTCCGGCTTCAAGCTGCTGTTTGACATCCTTGCGACCGGGCGGCAACTTCGGCACGCCGAGGTGCCTGCCGATTTCCACGCCCGCGCGCACGGGCAGTCCAAGCTGGGGGTGCTCACGCTGTGGCAGTTCGCGCTGCTGTTGGTCGAAAAGCTCTCGGGTGGGTGGATTCCGGGTCGTCTGGCGTCGTTCCTGATGGTCGGCGCCTCCGGGTTGCTGGTGCACATGGCCGTGTTGTATGGCGCCATGGGCCTGGGCGGATCATTTGCCTGGGCTCAGGCGGCTGCAGCCGTGAGCGCGATGACATTCAACTTCGCGCTGAACAACGCGCTCACATTTCCGGACCGGCGCTTTCGCGGCTGGGGCCTGCTGCGGGGTTGGGCAGCCTACCTGGCGGTGTGTTCGGTCGGTCTGGTGGCCAATGTGTCAGTGGCCAGGTGGGCGTACGACCAGTTCCAGGGTTGGGCCGCGCTGGCTGCCCTGGCTGGCATTGCCATGGACGTGATGTGGAAGTTCGTGATCTCGGAGCGCGTGTTGTGGCGCAGGCGCGTTCGGCGGCCATGAAAGCCGCCATGTTCAGGCTTGTGCAGCCAGGGCCTCTGGCGCTGGTCCTCCTGGTGCTGTGCCTGCCCCAACTGCTGCGTTTGTGCCTGTCCGTGACCGTGCAGGCGCCACTTGATTTCAATGAAGGCTGGAACGCGCTGCACGCGCAGGCCCTGGCCAGCGGCCTGCCACTGTATCCGCCGCCGGGCGACTTGTTCTTCAACAACTATCCACCCCTGTCTTTTCATCTGGTGGCGTGGCTCACACCCACGGGTGGCGACCATGTCGTGACCGGTCGCTGGCTGTCGCTGGCGGGTCTGGCCGTCCTGGGCGCCGGGGCAGGGTGGACCTGTCGTCGCGCCGGCTGCACGCTGCAGGCGAGCGCGCTCGGCGGCGTGTACCTGGTGGCCATGTTTCTTCCCTACAGCCACTACCCTGGCATCAACGACCCGCAACTGCTGGCTCATGCCGTGGCAACGCCGGGGCTGGCGCTGGTGCTCGGGTCGCCGCGATCGCTGCCTGCGCTGATCGCTGGTGCTGTCTGCCTGGCTGTTGCCGGCTTTCTGAAGCACAGCCTGGTTGTGGCGCCCGTGGCGCTGTGCCTCTGGCTGGCCATCTGGCACGGGCGCGCGGCGCTGTGGTTTGCGTTGGCGGGACTATTGTCGGCCGGTGTCCTGTATGCCGTTTTCGCTGGCGCACATGGTGCGGGGTTCCTGGGGCACCTGATTTCCGCGCGCACCTACGACGCCGCTGAAGCCCTGCGCGGGACGCTGCACTGGCTGACCAAGACCTGGCCCATGCTGTTGGCCCTGGCCTGGGCGGGTTGGCGCTGGCGCAGGGACGGGCCCATCATGTTCTGCGCCATCTACGCGGCCCTTGCGGTTGTTGCCGGTGGGTACTTCAAGGGCGGTGCAGGCGTGGACCAGAACGTCTTCTTCGACGCCTACATCGCCTGCGCAATTGGACTGGGACTGCTGGTGGCCAGGCTGCCCCGTGCCCGCGGCCTGCTGGCGCTGGTGTTTTGCCTGCCGCTGGCGGTGTCGGCGCTGGTCCAGTCCACGCCCGCCTGGGCGGACTCGGATCACTGGCTGGCGCCCCACCGCAAGGCCGCCGACCAGACGGCCAGGGCAGTGGCCGAACTGCGCCAGCGCACCGGGCCAGCCGTATGCACCCAGATGGCGCTGTGCTACTGGGCTGGCAAGGGACGTACAGTGGATGCCTTCGGGTATCCGCAATCCGTCCGCGCGGGCAGTGGTCTGGAGCAAACCTTTCACCGGCGCGTCGCTGCGCGTGAGTTCAGTGTCATCCAGGGCGCCGAACGCTGGGGCGCCAGCACGCGCGCGGTGGCGCTGGGTGCAGGTTACGAGTTGCGGGAACTGCCGGGTCTCGGGCGTTGTCTGGTGCGAGACGAAGGCCAGGCCCGGGCCCTTGCTTCTTCACAGCACCAGGGGCCGCGCGTAGCCGGTCATTTCCAGGTAGCCACGCCCAACACGGCGGCCATTGCTGTCGAACAGGTCGCTCAGGCCTTCCCAGTAGACCGTGCCGGTGCTCGCCTGGCTGTCCAGTTCCTGGTCATCCACCAGGGCGCGCACGGTGTAGAAGTCCGCGGGTGTGCGCACGATCCATTCCACCGGGTAGTTGGCCCGGGTGCGCGGACTCGTCCAGCGCCGCTGCGCCGAGAACTCCACTTCGCCGGGGCTGGCGATGAAGGTCTGCAGGCCTCGCGATGTGGTCGCCCGGAACGATCCCCCGCTGAAGAGTGTGCTGCCGTCGCGCCGGCGCAGCCGGAAGGCCGTCAGCGCGCTGCCGTCATCCAGGTTCATGCCGATCCAGTCCCAGCCCACGGCCTGCGGGTCGAGCAGGGATTCACTCCATTCGTGGTCCAGCCAGGCCAGGCCCTTCACATCCAGGCGCTTGCCCTCCAGCGTCAGCACGCCGCCGACCCTGAGCTGCGGCTGGCTGTAGTAGTAGCTTGCCTGGCGCGGCAATGGCCCCTTGCGCGACAGGCCCTGGTCGCCCTGGAGCAGCAGCGGCTGGGTGGAGGACAGCTCCAGTTCAAAGCCGAAACCGGCAGCCTGCGCCGCCGTGCGGTAGCCGCTGGCCGTGCGCGTGAGGCTCCAGCCATCCAGCGCGGCATCGGTGTCTTTTGTGTCAAGGCGCGCGACACCAAATCCTTCACGGGCCATGCGCTGGTCGTGCCAGAGCCGGCGACCCTGCACATCGGTCACCGCCAGGTGGGCAAAGACCAGTTGCCGCGCCGCCAGCCTCGATTGCAGCGCGGCTGTGCCTGGCACCCGCGTGCGAAAGAATGTGATCTGAAAGCCGAACTCGCGGGCACCGGCCGACAGCGCACCGGTGAGATACCACCACTCCGTGCGCAAGTCCGGGTGCGCACCGTGGTCCCTGGGAAACACCAGCTTGCGCGCCGGCAGGGCGGGCGCGCTGCCGGCCCAGGCCAGCGTCGCCGCGCCCAGCAGGTGACGCCGCGCGAAGCTGGTCATCGCGCCACCTGCGGCGCGCGCACTCCGGTGGCCGGGCAGCGTTCGCTCAGGTCCTGGTCGATGGCCGGGTTGCGTCGCGAGGTGCGGAAATCCTGCCGCACGTGCTCCCACCAGTGGCGCACATAGCCATAGGGCGCTTCCGCCGTAAACAGCTCTGGCGCCAGACGGCGCAATGCCGGCAGGCGCGACCATGGCACGCTGGCCAGCGTGTGGTGCTCGTTGTGGTAGCCCGTGTTGAACAGGATGGCGTTCATCCAGCCGTAGTACGAGCGCGTGGGGACCTGTACGTCGTCACCCACATGCTCGGACAGCGACTGCCCCAGATTGGTCACGCCGAACTTGCCCAGAAAGATCGACAACGCCCAGTTGTGGTACAGCCATGCCCAGAAATCCAGCACGAAGAACAGCCCGGCATTGACCGCCAGCGATACGGCGATGAACAGGGCCTTCTCCCACTGCCGGGGCCGGGTGGCGGGGATGCGCCGCTGCATGTCACGCGCGCGCCGCCCGGTGGCCCGCTCATAGAACCACGGCACCACCCAGTCCGACACCAGGAACCCGAACGGAAGCAGGTGCAGCACCAGGATGGACAGGGTGACGGCGCGCTGGCGCCCGGGATGGCGGGCGGTGTAGTCGCGCCGCGCCAGCAGGGCACAGACGTCCTCGTGTTCGTAGTCGCGCTCGTACTCACCCATGTAGCGGTGGTGGCTGGTGACATGCTCGTGCTGGTAGGTGAGCTGGCGACCGAACGACGCCAGCACCAGCTCGAGTGACAGGTCGAACGCCAGCTTGGGCCCGGTCGCACGGAACACCAGCCGGTGCGCGGTATCGTGCAGCAGGCCACCGGCCGAATGCAGCACAAGCTGCCCGAAAAAGAAGGCCGCCAGGAAAGTCCACAGCACACCTGTGCCCGAGATGGCCCAGGCCATGCCCCAGTGCAGCGCCAGCAACACGGGAATGGCCAGCGCGCTGCGCCAGTCGGGGCCCACCAGGGTGCGCGCTTGCGGGTGGCGGCGAAGCAACTCGCGGCACATGGCCTGGTGGCGTGCGGCCTGGTGCGAGGCGGGCGGAAGAGGGCTGCCGGAAGTGGCTTGGGACATGGCCGGATTGTAGGCAGCGCTACCAGTCCTGTCGCACCGCCTGGACCGCGTCGCGCCCGGCGGCGGCACGACCAGACAGCCAGGCGGTGAGGGTGCCGGCCAGCACGACGGCAGTGCACAGGGCAGCCAGTCGTGCCGCCGGCAGCGAGAGTTCCATCGTCCAGTGAAAGCTCTGCGGGTTGACCACGTGCACCAGTACCACAGACACGGCAAGGCCCAGTGCCAGGCCCGCCAGTGCACCCAGCAGCGTCCAGGCCGCGCCCTCGCCGGCAACGATCCACAGGATCTGCCGGCGCGTCAGGCCCAGGTGGGCCAGCAGTCCGAATTCCTGCCGCCGCGCCAGCACCTGGGCCGCAAAGCTGGCGGCCACACCAAACAGGCCTATGGCAATGGCCACGGCCTGAAGCCAGTAGGTGACGGCAAAGCTGCGGTCAAAGATGCGCAGCGACGTGGCGCGGATCTGCCCGGCACTGGCGAACTCCAGCAGGTCCTGCGCGCCCGTGCGCCCGGCCAAGGTGCGCACCGCAGCCTGCACGGCAGCCGTGTCCGCACCCGGCTGCAGCCACAGAGCGATGTCGTTGACCCGCGTGTCGCCGGTGAGGCGCTGGTACGTGGACAGGTCCATCACCAGCGCGCCGCTCTGGCGGGCATAGTCGCGCCACAAGCCCGCTATAAAAAACATAGCGGGACCTCCAGCATTGGCGGGGGCTAGAGGCCGATTTTCCATAAATTCAAGGCGGACAGCGTCGCCGGGGCGCAGCCCGTACAGGTCGGCCATGGCCTCGCTGGCGTACACGCCGGTGCGCCCTGCCGGCACGGACCGCTGCTCGCCCACCAGCGGCAGCGTGCGTGCCGGGTCGTCCAGCTCACGGGCAATCAGCACAACTGCGGGGCGCGCCGGATCCAGCTGCAGGGGCCGCTGACGCAGCGCGCCGATGCGCTGCACGCCGGGCAGGGCGGCCACGGCCCGCACGAAACCGGGTTCGAACCAGGCCGTCTCTGCCGTGCCGGTGGCGGTGGCCGTGCGCAGGTACAGCGGCGCGGGCAGCACGCTGTCCAGCCACTGCGTCACCGAGTCGCGAAAGCTCGCCACCATCACCGTCAGCGCCACCGACAGCGCCAGCGCGGCGACCACCCCGCCCACGGCCACCGATGCGGCATGGGGCACGCGCCGGGCGCGTTCCACCACCAGCAAGGCCAGTGCGTGGTGCGACAGGGTCGGCGCCAGCCCGGCGAGCAGCCGTGCCACCAGCCCCGGCAGGACGGCGATGCCGCCCACCAGCAGCAGCGCCACCGACAGGTAGGCCGCCAGCGGAAGGCCGGCCACCGGTGGGGCCAGCGCGAGCAAGCCGGCGGCGGCGACCAGCCCCAGTCCCGCAAGACCCGCGTGGCGGCTGGTGGATGCCGCACCCAGTCCCTTGAGCGTCTGGGCCAGTGGCAGATGCTGCATCTGGCGGGCTGGCCACCAGGCTCCGGCGAGGGCGGCCGCCAGCCCCAGGGCGCCATAGAGCGCGGCGGCCGGCGCGTCCCATTGCAACGTGGGTGCCATGCCCGGAAAGTACCCGCCGCCCAGATCCCCGCCCAGCCAGCGCAGCGCCAGCGCGGCCAGCCCCGTGCCCGCGGCCAGTCCCAGCGCGCTGCCCGCCAAGCCCAGGGCGAGCGCCTCGGCCAGCACGAGTTGCATCCGCTGGCGCGCCGTCAGCCCCAGCACGCCCAGCAAGGCGAACTGTGCGGCGCGCTGGGCCACGCCCAGCGTGAGCACCGAGAACACCAGGAACGCCCCGGTGAACATGGCCACCAGTGCCAGCACGGTGAGGTTGACGCGGTAGGCACGCGACAGGTTGCTGACCCGCTGCGCCGCATCACCCGGCGCGGCCACCTGCACGCCGGGCGGCAGTGCCAGCTCGCGCAGCAGGCTGGCGCGGTCGGCACCGGGTGTGAGGCGCACGTCGATGCGGCTGAGCTCGCCACTGCGGCCCAACATGTCCTGCGCGGCGCCAATGTCCATCACCGCCAGTGGCGCGCCAGGCGCGTTCAGGCTGCCCTGCACGCGCAGGGTGCGCAGCGACAGCGCGGTCTGCACCTGCAGCGTGCCACCGGGGAAGGCGCTGGCCGCCGCGGCATTGAGGAACACCGCATCCGGCTCGAACAGCGCGAAGCGGTCGGCGCCGGGACGCAACAACGGCAAGAGCGCCGGCGCGATGGTGGCCACCCGCAACGCGTCCACGCCCAGCAGGCGCAGAGGACGGCGCGCGCCATCGGCCCCGGGGGCAAGCACCACCACGTCCAGCACCGGGCTGGCCAGTGCCACCTGCGGATGGGTGGCGACCCGCTCGTACAGCGCCTCGTCAAAGCCGCCGCTGGTGGCGCGCAGTTCCAGGTCGGGCTGGCCATTGACGGCGCGCACGGCCGAGGCAAATTCGCCCAGCGCGGAGGCGTTGATCAGGTGCACCGAGAACGCCAGTGCCACGCCCAGCATCACGGCCAGCGCAGCCGCGGCGTGGCGCCATGGGTGGTGGCGCAGGGCCTGCCAGGAAAAACTCAGGAGGAGGGCTCGCACAGCGTCCGATTGTGCGCCGCCAGGGTGCAGGGGTTAAGCTGGAGGCATGATTGCAGCCCCAACGTTTGCCGATGTCCAGTCGGCCGCCTCGCGCCTGCGCGGCCACGCCCACCGCACGCCTGTGCTGCGTTCGGCCACGGCCGACGCGCGACTGGGCGCCCAGCTTTTTTTCAAGTGCGAGAACTTCCAGCGCATGGGCGCCTTCAAGTTCCGTGGTGCATTCAATGCGTTGAGCCAGTTCACGCCGCAGCAGAAACAGGCAGGGGTGGTGACGTTCTCGTCGGGCAACCACGCGCAGGCCATTGCGCTGTCGGCGCGCATCCTGGGCATCGCGGCAGCCATCCTGATGCCGCAGGATGCACCGCAGGCCAAGATCGACGCCACGCGGGGCTATCTGGGCAGCGGCGGCGAGATCATCCTGTACGACCGCTACACGCAGGACCGCGAGGTATTGGTGGCCGACCTGGCGGCGCGGCGCGGCATGACCCTGATCCCGCCCTACGACCATCCCCATGTCATCGCCGGCCAGGGGACGGCCGCGCTTGAGCTGTTTGAGGAATGCGGCGCGCTGGACGCACTGTTTGTCTGCCTGGGCGGCGGCGGCCTGCTCAGCGGCAGCGCACTGGCCGCGCGCGCGATGGTGCCGTCGTGCAAGGTGATCGGCGTGGAGCCAGAAGCCGGCAACGACGGCCAGCAGGCGTTTCGCACCGGCGCGATCGTGCACATCCCTGTGCCGCGCACCATCGCCGACGGCGCCCAGACGCAGCACCTGGGGCAATACACCTTTGAGGTGATCCGCCGCGACGTGGACGACATCGTCACCGTCACCGATGGACAGCTGGTGGACGCCATGCGCTTTTACGCCCAGCGCATGAAGCTGGTGGTTGAACCCACGGGTTGCCTGAGCCTGGCCGCGGCGCTGCAGGCGGGCGACGCGCTCAAGGGGCAGCGCGTGGGCATTCTGGTGAGTGGCGGCAATGTGGATCTGGCGCGCTATGCGCAGCTGCTGACCGGCTGACGGCGAACGGTTGAGGCTCGCCGAGGCCGTCTGCCCGTCGCTGCGCTCCGCGCGAAAGGTATCAGCCCCTGATGCCGTGCGCCGTCAGGTGCAGCACGCGGTCGGCTCGGGCGGCCGCGGCTTCAGAGTGCGTCACCAGCACCAGTGAGGCGCCGTGTTCGCGTGTCTGCGCGGCCAGCACATCCATCACACGCGCGGCCGTGTCCGGATCCAGGTTGCCGGTGGGCTCGTCGGCCAGCACCAGCGCCGGGCGGTGCACCAGCGCACGGGCGATGGCCACGCGCTGCAACTGCCCGCCACTGAGCTGCTGGGGCAGGCGGTCGCCCAACCCCTGCAGGCCCACGGCTTCCAGCATCTGCGCGACGCGGGCGTCGTCGGGCTGCTTGAGCAACAGCAGCGGCAACGCCACGTTCTGCGCCACGTCCAGGTGAGGCAGCACATGAAAAGCCTGGAAGACAAAGCCCACATGCCTGCGCCGCCACACCGCGCAAGCTGCTTCGCCCAGTTGCCCGATGACCACGCCATCCAGCTGCACAGATCCGGCGTCCGGCACATCCAGCCCCGCCATACAGTTCAAAAGGGTGGATTTGCCCACGCCGGACTCGCCAACGATGGCGACGAATTCGCCCGCACGAACCTCCAGCGTCACCCCGCTGAACACGGCGGTGTCGCCATAGCGGCGCGCGAGGTCGCGGACCTGCAGGCTCACGGTGCCGGCCCCAGTTGCCGGCGCACCTGGCGCAACACCTGCTCCATGGCGTCGGGTGCGTCGCAGGCCACCACGGTTCGCCCGGGCATGCCACGCAGCCAGGTCAGCTGGCGCTTGGCCAGCTGCCGGGTCGCAAACAGGGCACGGTCACGCAGACCGGCCAGCGCGGCGGGTGACAGGCCAAGCTGCAGCGTGTTCTCGCCCGCGCTTTCGGCCACATCCAGCGCCTCCCAGGTCTGCCGGTAACCCACGCAGCGCATCGACGGCAGCCCGGGCGAGAGGTCGCCGCGCGCGCGCAAGCGCCGCACCTCGTCCACCAGGCCAGCGGCGAGCATCGCGTCCAGGCGCTGCGCGATGCGAGCGTGCAGCCATGCCCTGTCTTCCGGTTCAAGCGAAATAATGGCTCCAGCCCCCGCCGGATATGGCTGGGCCGCTATGGTTTTTATAGCGTCCGAGGCCCGGCCGTGGAAGGCTGAGAGGGGCTTGCCCGAGATGCGCCAGACCTCGAGTGCGCGCTGGATGCGCTGCGCATCGTTGGGGGCCAGGCGCGCTGCCGTCGCCGCATCCACCCGCGCCAGCTCGGCGTGCAGGGCCGGCCAGCCGCGTGCGGCGGCCTCGGCGTCCAGCGCCGCGCGAACAGACGGGTCGGTGGCCGGCATGGCGTCCAGACCCTGCAGCAGGGCCTTGAAGTACAGCATCGTGCCGCCCACCAGCAGCGGCAGCCGTCCGCGGGCCTGGATCTCGCCGATCAGGCGCGACGCGTCGGCGGCGAATGCGGCCGCACTGTAGGCGTGCAGCGGGTCCAGGATGTCGATCAGGTGGTGCGGCACGGCGGCGCGTTCGGCCGGCGTGGGCTTGGCCGTGCCGATGTCCATGCCGCGGTACACCAATGCCGAATCCACGCTGATGATCTCCACTGGCCAGTTCCGGGCAATCGCCATGGCAGCCGCCGTCTTGCCCGACGCAGTGGGGCCGGCGAGCAAGATGACACCCGTGCTCATGCCGCTGCCGCTTTCGCCGAAACGTCGCCCCAGCGCTGCACCGGCACCCACGCCACGAAGGCGATGACCGCCGACCAGAACCACACCCCATGCACCAGCGGGAACACGGTGCCGTCGATGCGCGCGCCCAGCCAGGCACCGATTCCGAACGCCACGACCGTGAGGAAGAAGCCCGACAACGCCGACGCGGCGCCGGCGATGTGCGGGAACGGCGCCACCGCGCCCGTCTGCGTGCACGGCTGGTGGATGCCGTGCCCGATCATGAACAGGTAGTGCGGCAGCAGGAAGGCCCACCAGGTGTGCACACCGGCCATGGCCAGCAGGCCCATGCCCGTGCCGCCGGCCAGGCTGAGTGCGGCGCCCACCCGCACGGCGCCCTGCAGGCCCACGCGCGGCAACAGGCGGCGACAGGCAAACGTGCCCAGGATGTACGCCAGCGACGCGCTGGCCATGGCCAGGCCGTACATCGGGCGCGAGACGCGGTACACATCGAGGAACACGAAGGAGGACGCCGCCAGGAAGGTGAACAGCCCACCATAGGCGGCGGCCAGCAGCCCCGCCCAGGCGATGAAGCCGCGGTGGCTGGCAATGCGCCCCCAGTTGCGCATCAGTGGCCCGAACTGCAACGGGGTGGGCTGGCGCAGCGTTTCAGCAAATCGCAGGGCCAGCAGCACCAGCAGTGCCAGGCCAAACACCGCCAGCGTGCCCAACGCCCAGCGCCAGCCCACCAGCGGCACCAGGACGCCACCCGCCAGCGGGCTCAGGCACGCAATGATGCCCAGACCGCCGAGTGAGCGCGCCATGACGCGCGCGCCCTCGGCCGGGGCGTACAGGTCGCGGATGATGGCGCGCGCGCACATCACCGCCGCACCCATGGCCGCGCCCTGTACGGCCCGCGTGACGATCAGCCACTCGATGCTGGAGGCCAGCATGTTGCCGATGCCCGCCAGCGTGTACAGCGCGACCCCGCCCAGCAGCACGGGCCGGCGGCCAAAGCGGTCCGACAGCGGCCCAAAGAACAGCTGCGACACGCCAAAGCACAGCAACAGCGCAGTGAGAGTGAGTTGCCCCTGGCTGATGCGTGCGCCCAGTTCGGTGGTCAGGGCCGGCAGGGCGGGCAGGTACAGGTCGGTGGTGATGGGCTGGATGCCCAGCAACAGGGCCAGCAGCAACACCACGACGCCCGGCGACATGGGCTTGGCGGGAGAAACAGACATCGACCCGAGCGTAGCAGACCAGTGCCCGCCGGATCTCATCCCAGGAGACGGTGTGCGAGGGCGCTGTACGCGGGAATTCCCACGAGGATGTTGAACGGAAAGGTCAATCCAAGGGACATGCCGAAGTACAGGGACGGGCTGGCCTCGGGAATCGCGTGCCGGACCACGGCGGGGACCGCGATGTAGGACGCACTGGCTGCCAGCACCATGAGCAGTGTGGTGTTGCCCGGCGAGAGCCCCAGCAGCGCGCCCAGACCGAGCGCAAGCATGGCATGCGCCAGCGGAGCCGCCAGGGCGTACACGGCAAGCCAGAGGGAGCGACCGGCCAGTTGCCCCATGTTGCGTGCGGCCATCAGGCCCATGTCAAGCAGGAAGAACGCCAGCATGCCCTTGAACAGGTCGACCGAGAACGGCTTCATGGCCGCTTCGCCTGCGTCACCCGTGATCAGGCCCACCACCATGGCGCCCAGGAGCAGAAGCTGTGCCCCGTCCGTCAGGGACTCGTGCAGGATTTTTGGCAAGGGGGTGGAGGACGCGGCACCGCCATCCTTTCGCCTGGCGATGTTGGCCATCAGCACCGCCACGATGATTGCCGGCGACTCCATCAGCGCCATGGCTGCGGCCATGTGGCCGCCAAAGGCAAGGCCACGCGAATCGAGGTACTGGACCGCGGTAATGAAAGTCACCGCGCTGACAGAGCCATAGGTGGCGGCCAGGGCGGCGGCATCGTAGGGACTGACGATCCGGCGAAGCAACGCATACCCGGCCAGGGGAATCACGAACGCCAGGGTGATCGCTGCGCCCAGGCTGAGAGCCACCTCCGCTGTCAGGCCCGAATCGGCCAGCGCGAACCCGCCCTTCAGGCCCAGCGCCATCAACAGGTACAGCGAGAGGAACCGGGCGATGGCCGGAGGAATTTCCAGGTTGGAGCGGATCAGCCCGGCGGCCATGCCGAACACAAAAAACAGGATGGCCGGATCGAGGAAGCCGGAGGTCACGGCCGAACAGGCAGCAGACGCTGGACCAGCGGATGCTGGACCTTGCGCGAGGTTGCGATGGCGAAGAAGTGCTCTTCCACACCCGTGCACGGGCCGATCCGGCGGACACCGTAGCGCGCGGCAAGATCATCTTGAACCATTTCGGCTGCGGGGAACACCCCCATCCCGCCGGCGCCAAAGGTTTTCAGCAGGGCACTGTCCTCGAACTCCCCAACGACGCGCGGCCGCACGCCCTCGCGCTCCAGCCACTGGTCCAGCCTCAGCCGGACGGCAGCATGCGCGGTCGGCAGAAGCATCGGAACGCCGGACAGCGACTGCGGAAACCCGCGTCGCGCGGCCTGGGCCATGGCGGGGGACGCGTACCAGGCCACGGCCGAAGAGCCCAGCGGGTGGCTGTACAGCTTGAGGTTGGGGTTGGCGGGGGCAGGGCGGTCGGCCAGCACCACATCCAGGCGGTGCAGGGCCAGATCCCCCAGCAGGTCGTCAAATTCGTCCACGTGGCACAGCAGGCGCAGGTTGGGCTCCTGGATGACCGGCTGCAACAGGCGCTGCACGACCAGCTTGGGCAGCCCGTCGGAGATGCCGGCCATCAGCCGGACACTGGGGACGCCAGCCGTGTCCTGCACCGATGTGCGCAGCTGTTCGCCCAACTGGAAGATCTGGTCGGCCTGGCGCATGGCCACCAGTCCTGCCTCGGTGAGCGTGACGCCGCGCCCCGCTGGCTTGAGCAGCACGACGCCCAGGGATTTTTCCAGTTCGCGCACCTGCGCACTGACGGTCTGCACCGCCATGTCCAGCTTGCTGGCGGCGCGGGAGATGCCGCCCTCCTTGGCGACAACCCAGAAGTAGTAGAGGTGGCGGTAGTTCAGGTCGTAAACCATGGTCGGGATTCCGGTTGGCGCAGGGGCATCACAGCCTGGCTCTGGCGAACTTTCGCCGGCGCCACAAACGCTGGTACAGCGGCATCAGCCACAGGGCCTGGATCAGCAGCCATGCCAGGACGGCAAGCACCAACCCCAGGATGGGCAGGCCGACCACCAGTGGCCAGCCCATGGCCTGCACCCAATGGGCCAGGTTCAGTGCCCACTGCCCGTTGCCTCCGCCGTCAAGGGGCGGCAGCACATGGTTGCCCGGCAGCACCCACTGGCCAATGCGGAAAGCCAGCGCGTACAGGGGCACGATGGTCAGCGGGTTGGTGTAGACGGTGGCAAGGGCCCCGGCGATCACATTGCCTCGCCACCACACGCACAGCAGCGCGGTACCCGCCACCTGAAGCGGGCCGGGGATCAGGCCGCAAAACATGCCGATGGCCACGCCCAGCGCCAGCGGGTTGCGGCTGAAGCTGAACACGTCGTGCCGGTCCAGCCAGGGCCGCCAGCGGCTCAGCAGCGGCCCGTTGAGACTGGCCAGAACCCGGGGCTCCAGTTGCCTGAACCAGCGGCGCAGTTGCAAGCTCACCCCTTGGGCGCGGGCAGCGCCGGTTTGGATTTGTGTCCGCTGGACCGCAGCAGCGAGGCCGCGATGCTGGCGGCAATGATGCCGGCCGTCACGCCCAGCGCCACGCCAATCGGGATCTTGTAAACGTCCAGCAGCAGCATCTTGGTGCCGATGAACACCAGCACCAGCGCAAGGCCATAGGCCAGCAGGTGGAAGCGGTCCGCCAGGTCGGCCAGCAGGAAGTACAGGGCTCGCAGGCCCAGGATGGCAAACACGTTGGCGGTCAGCACGATGAACGGGTCGCTTGTGATGGCAAAGATGGCGGGGATGGAATCCACCGCGAAAATCACGTCGGTGGTGCCTATCATGACAAGAACCACGAACATCGGCGTGTAGTACTTGACCCCGTTGATCCAGGTCACCAGTTTCTCGCCGTCAAACTGTGACGACAGGTTCATGCGCTTGCGCAGGAAACGCAGCACCGGGTTCTGGTCCACCTCCGGCTCCTTGCCGGCGGCCAGCCACATCTTGATGCCCGTGATGACCAGGAACGCGCCAAACACATAGAGGATCCAGTGGAAGCTGGCCAGCAGCCAGGCGCCCACCAGGATCAGGATGGCGCGCAGCACGATGGCGGCAATGATGCCGACGATCAGCGCCCGCTTCTGGTATTCGGCTGGCACGGCAAAGTAGCTGAAGATCATCAGGAAGACAAAAATGTTGTCGATGGAGAGGCTCTTCTCCACCAGATAGCCGGTGATGAACTGCATCGACACGGTATTGGCCACCTCGCGGCCCTGGCTGCCGTCCAGGAACCACCAGAGCCAGCCAACGAACACGAAGGCCAGCGAGAACCACACCACGCTCCAGCCAGCGGCCTCTTTCATGGTGACCTTGTGGGCGCCCTGTTTCTCCATGACAAGCAGGTCGATGGCGATCGCCACGACCACAAAGACCGCGAAGCCTGTCCACATCCACCAGGTTCCGATGGTTTCCATGTTATTCCGTCCAAGCAATGAGATGCCGCAGTCTAGGGTCGGAATCAATCCTTAAAAACAAGAAATATACGCAATTTCATTCAGTAAATAACGGAATGTCATGCGGGCATGCCCACCCTGCGCTGAAAAACGCGGCCTGTACCGGAAAAGGGCTGTTCACAGGGCAGATGTCGGGTGTAAGCTGTTTTGCGGACGAGGCAATACAAGGAGAGGCAAATGATTGATCGCAGACAAACCGTGGTGGCCATGGGGCTTTCAATGCTGGGCGCGGGCATCGCCCGCGCGCAGTCGGCAGGCGTAACCGACCGGGAGGTCCTGCTCGGCCAGTTCGCCCCCACCACCGGCCCGGCCGCGCAGCTGGGGCTGCGCATGCAGGTGGGCATGCTGGCCTGGTTCCGCCATGTCAACGCACAGGGCGGCGTGGCCGGACGCAGCATCAAGCTGGTGACGCGGGACGACGGCTACGAGCCCGAGAAGGCCGTGGCGGCTGTCAAGGCGCTGATCAACGACGACAAGGTGTTCGCACTGGCGGGTTCGGTGGGCACACCCACCAACCTGGCGACCTTGCCGGTCATCACCGAGGAGCGGATTCCGCTGGTCGGACTGTTCACCGGCGCCCAGGGCCTGCGCGAGCCGTTCAACCGCAACCTCTTTCATGTGCGGGCCAGCTACTTTGACGAAACCGAGCGCATCGTGCAGCACCTCACGACGCTGGGCATCAAGAAGATTGCCGTGTTCCACCAGAACGACTCCTACGGCCAGGCGGGCCTGACCGGCGTCACCAACGCGCTCAAGCGGCGCCAGATGGAGCCGGCCGCCACCGCAACGGTCGAGCGCAACAGCGTGGATGTGTCCAAGGCGCTGGAGGTCATCCTCAAGGCCCAGCCCGAGGCCGTGGTGCAGATCAGTGCCTACAAATCCTGTGCGGCGTTCATCAAGCAGGCGCGCGCCAAAGGCTATGGCGGGCAGTTTTTCAACGTCAGTTTTGTCGGCTCCAAGGCACTGGCCGACGAACTGGGCGACGCCGGCATGGGCGTGGTGATCTCGCAGGTGGTGCCGTTCCCCTACGCGGCCAACCTTCCGGTGGTGCGCGAATACCAGCAGCACATGACAGCCGCCGGCGAGAAGGACTTTGATTTCTCCAGCATGGAGGGCTACCTCTCGGCACGCGTGGTCACGGAAGGGCTGCGCCGCGCGGGGAAGACATTGACGCGGGATTCGTTCGTCACCGGCCTGGAATCCATGCGCGAGGTGGACATCGGGGGCTTCAAGATCACCTACAGCCCCAAGGACCATCAAGGATCGAACTTCACCGACCTGACCATCATTGGTCGTGGCGGCAGGTTCGTGCGCTAGGGCACGCCGCCTTCAGCGCGAGGCCGTCGCGCCGCCAAGGCCGAACAGGCGGGCCAGCGCCTCGCGGTATTGCGCCTGGCCCACCGAATTGGTGTTGTGGTGCGAACCCCCTTCCACCAGCACAAAGGCCTTGGGGCCAGTGGCCGCCTCGAACAGCTTGCGGCCCAGCTCGGGGCTGATCAGGCGGTCGTTGCTGCCATGCACCACCAGCAGCGGCGAGCCGATGCGTTGCACCTTGCCCAGCGAGTCAAAGCGCTGCGTCACCAGCGGCCCCACCGGAAGCCATCCCCACTTGAAGGTGCGGATCAGCTCCGGAATGGAGGTGAACGTGCCCTCCACCAGCGTGCCGTGTTCGTCGTCGACCCGGCTGGCCAGGTCGATGGCAATGGCGCCGCCCAGCGAGTGTCCGAAGATGTAGCGCTCGCGCTGCGGGTGCTGCTGCGCCAGCCATTGCCACGCGGCACGGGCGTCCTCGGCCGCGGTGTCCTCGCCCGGCAGGCCGGGGCTGCTTTTGCCGAAGCCGCGGTATTCCACGCCCAGCACCGAAAACCCCAGCTCCTGCATGCGCCGGATGCGAAAAGCCGAGCCGGTGACGTTCCAGCGCGCACCGTGCAGGTACAGCAGCACCGGTGCCTTGGGGTTGTCGGACGCCGCCCACAGCGCATGCAGCCGCTCGTCGCGCCCGGTTGCATCGGAGCGGAAATCGATCCACACATCCTGCATGCCCGCCGCAGCCGCGTCGCCGCCGGACCAGCTGCGGTCGCTGGGCTGGAAGATCCATTCGCGCTGCTTCTGGTCCAGCGTGGCGCACCCCGCCAGCACGGCCAGGCCCAGGGCAAGGGCGATCAGGAGGCGGGAGCGTTTCATGGAGCAGGTGGGATGTCGGCCGGGGCGAAAAGTTCAGTGCCCGCCATTCAAACGGCGCGGGAGCTAGCGTCCGCGCAGGAACAGCGCGTCCAGCTCGCGCAGGCTGAGCTGGCGCCAGGTGGGGCGGCCATGGTTGCACTGGTCGGAGCGCTCGGTCGCTTCCATCTGGCGCAAGAGGGCGTTCATCTCGTCCAGCGTGAGGCGGCGGTTGGCGCGCACCGCGCCGTGGCAGGCCATGGTGCCCAGCAGCTCGTTGCGAGCGCGCTGCACCACGGTGGCCGCGTCGTGCTGGGCCAGCTCGGCCAGCACGCTGCGCGCCAGCTCCACCGCATCGCCCTGGGCCAGCGTGGCCGGCACGGCGCGCACCGCCAGCGTTTTGGCCGACAGCGGCGTGATCTGCAGCCCCAGTGTGGCCAGCGTATCGGCGCAGGCTTCTGCCGTGGCCACCTCGTGGGGCGTGGCGGCGAACGTGGCGGGGATCAGCAGCGGCTGGCTCTCCAGCGAGGCACTGTCCAGCTGGGCCTTGAGCCGCTCGTAGACGATGCGCTCGTGGGCGGCGTGCATGTCCACCACCACCAAACCCTGGGCGTTTTCGGCCAGGATGTACACGCCCTGCAGCTGGGCCAGCGCCCGGCCCAGCGGCCAGTCGCCGGCGGGCAGCGGGGTCGGGTCCGCGCGGCCCAGGCCGGCTGTGGTCTCCCCGCGCAGGTTCACCGGCTCGGTGCTTGTGGAGCCGGCGCCCCACAGCGCGGCGAGATCGGACACGCGGTGACCCGCGCCCCGGTCTTCCGACGCTACAAAATTCATAGTGGCTTGCCCAGCACCCACGCGGGCTGGCGGCCAGTTTTGTTCAAAAAACCCGCCGGGGGCCACGCCAGCGTCCGCCCCGGCCGCAGATTGCCCCGCCGCCGCCCCGATGCCGGCCAGCGCGGCGCGCGGTGCGGCCAGCGCGTTCTCCACCGCATGGCGCACGGCCTGGTGCACTTCGCGCCCGTCGCGGAAACGCACCTCGATCTTGGTGGGGTGCACGTTCACATCCACCCGGGCCGGGTCGATCTGCACGAACAGGGCGTACGCCGGCTGGCGCTGGCCGTGCAGCACGTCCTCGTAGGCGCTGCGCGCGGCGTGGGTGAGCACCTTGTCGCGCACATGCCGGCCGTTGACCCAGGCGTACTGGTGGTCGGCGCGCGCGCGCGCCGCGTCGGGCGTGCCCGCGTAGCCGGTGATGCTCAAAGGGCCAGCCTTGTAATCCACCGCCACTGCGTTGGACAGGAAATCCGCGCCCAGCACGTCGGCCAGGCGCTGCGCCAGCGGCGCGGGTCGCCATTGCTCCACCAGCTTGCCGTCGTGCCAGATGGCAAAACCCACGTCGGGGCGCGCCAGCGCGTGGCGGCGCACGGCCTCGATGCAGTGCGCCAGCTCGGTCGCGTCCGTCTTGAGGAACTTGCGCCGCGCCGGCGTGCTGAAAAACAGCTCTTTCACTTCCACCGTGGTGCCTGTGGCGCGCGCGGCAGGGCGCAGTTCGCCGCTGCGGCCGTCCAGCAGCCAGGCGCTGGCGTTTTCGGAATCAAAACCGGCTTCAGCCCTCGAGGATATTGAGACTTCTGCTACAGAATTGATAGCGGCCAGTGCCTCGCCGCGAAACCCCATCGTGCCCACCGACTCCAGCTCGGCCAGCGAGGCGATCTTGCTGGTGGCGTGGCGGCGCAGCGCCACCGGCAGTTCGCCACGCGGAATCCCCACGCCGTTGTCTTCCACCGCGATGAGCCGCACGCCCCCGGCGGCCAGCCGCACCGTGACCTGCGTGGCGCCGGCGTCCAGCGCGTTGTCCACCAGCTCGCGCACCACCGACGCGGGGCGCTCCACCACCTCGCCGGCGGCGATCTGGCTGATCAGCTCGTCGGGCAGTTCGCGGATCGGGCGGCGCGGGGTGGGGGAGGCAAGGGCATTCATGGGGGCTGCGGGGCATTCTAGGCGTGCAGGGATAATCCCGCCGATGGACCTGGTTGCCTTCCTGATCGATTTCATCCTGCACGTGGACAAGCACCTCGAGGCGTTTGTCATGAGCTACGGCGCCTGGGTGTATGCGCTGCTGTTCCTGATCGTGTTTGTCGAGACGGGCGTGGTCGTCATGCCCTTCCTGCCCGGGGACTCGCTGCTGTTCGTGGTGGGCGCGCTGTGCGGCGTGGGGCTGATGAGCTACCCGCTGGCCTGCGCCATCCTGCTGGCGGCCGCCGTGCTGGGCGACCAGTGCAACTACACCATCGGGCGGTACTTCGGGCCGCGCGTGTTCGGCTGGGAAGATTCGCGCTTTTTCAACCGCAAGGCGTTCGACCGCGCCCATGCCTTCTACGAGCAGTACGGCGGCATCACGGTGGTGCTGGCGCGCTTCCTGCCTTTCCTGCGCACCTTCGTCCCGTTTGTGGCCGGCGTGGCCGAGATGTCGCGCACGCGCTTCACCGCCTACAACGTGCTGGGTGCCGTGGTGTGGGTGCTGGGCATCGTCACCGCAGGGTACTTTCTGGGCAGCATCCCCTGGGTCAAGATGAACCTGGACAAGATCATCTGGGCGATGATCCTGATCCCCGGCGTGTTGGTGCTGTTCGGCGCCTGGCGCACGCGCCGCGCGGGCGCGCAGCAGTCCGCGGGCTGAGCAGGCGCCTCCTCAGCGCGGCGCCACTCGGCTGGAAAGCGGCGGACTGCTGTAGCCCGGCAGCAGCTTGCAGGTGCTGGCGTAGGCCGCTTCGTAGCCTTTGCACAAGTCGGCCACTTTTTGCGGCGTGGGCTTGGCACCACGGTCCACCCAGTCCAGCAGCGCGGTGAACAGCGCCGGATACTGCGCGTCGGCCAGGTAGCTGTGCTCGGACTCGTCGCTGAAGGTCTGCACCAGCAGGTGCCCGTTGCCCGCGCGTTCCAGCACCTCGCGGTAGGCGGACTCCAGTTCCACAAACGCGGTCGGGTCCTTCACGGCGTGCAGCGTGAGCACCGGCACGTTGACGCGGCCCTCGGGGTTGCTGTCCTTGGCCAGCTCGGCCGCCGCGGCGGGGTCGGCGGCGTAGCGCAATACGCCGGCGTTGAGCGCGGCGTCGTCCGCCGAGCCGCGGTACTGCACGCGGCTGTTGTCAAACGGGTTGCGGTTGCCCAGGCGCAGCTGAGTCAGGTCGCGAAACAGCCAGGTCGCCCAGTTCAGGTGGCCAATGAGCGAGCCCTCGGGAATCCTGATGACGTTGACGATGGTGGCCAGGTTGGCCTTTTGTGCGTCGCTGCGCTGTGCGGCGGGCTTTCGCACGCCGGTGCACTCGTCCACGCGCGCGGCCAGTTCGGCGCGGGTGAGCTTGCTGTCCATCGGCAGACCCTGCCACAGCGGGTATTGCGGCTCGTCGGCCTTGGGGTGGTTCCTGCAGACATGCTGGTACACCGCGCGCAGGTCCAGCCGGAAGTCATACGCCCGGGTGCCACCGCCCAGCACGCCGCTGGTCAGCAGCACTGCGTCGTAGGGGCCGCGCAGCTTGCTGCCGCCCGGGCCGTCCGCCGTGGCGTACAGCTCGGCGGCTTTGGACGCCACGCCACCGCCGTAGCTTTGCCCGTGCAGCAGGGTGCGCCTGGGCTGGCCGAAATGCTGCACAAAGAACCGCCGCGCCCGCTCGGTGTCTTCGGCCGCCATCGTCACCCCGTAGCCGCCCCGGCGGTAGGTGTGGGCCACCCAGGCATGGCCGGCACGCACCGTGATGGCCCAGCGCTTCAGGTCTTCGTCGCCCCGCTCGAACTTGGCGGGGCCGGTGTCGGCAGGGCCCCCGTGGGCATGCACCACCAGAACCCCGCTGTCCTTGTTCCAGCCGGCGGGCAGCGCCATCCAGTAAAAGCCGCCCAGGGGGTCCTCGCTGGTAAAGCAGCGGCTGCCCGAGGGCACCTCGGCCGGGCAGGCGCGCGGCTGCGGCGCGGGGAGGGCGGCCGCCGGGGGCGGCGTCTGGGCCAGCGCGTGGCCAGCCAGCAGGGCGCCGGCAGCAAGGGGGAGCAGGGCATGCAGGTTCATGCGGGGCATCGTAGGCGGCAGCCCGCGGGTGGCGCATCGGGTCCACTACGTAGGAATGGCGCCCGGCCGCTGGCCGGAATTAATAAGTACGCGTATCATTTCTGCCAGAAAGCCGCCGCCAGGAGATCGCTGCCATGAACGCACCGCAAGCCCTTTCACGCTGGGCCCAGCCCGGCTCGAGCCGCGTGCCCTTCTGGGCCTACACCGACGCGCAGCTGCACCAGCGCGAGCTGGACAAGCTCTTCTACGGCCCGCACTGGTGCTACGTGGGCCTGGCCGCCGAGATCCCCAACACGGGCGACTACCGCCTGAGCCACGTAGGCGAGCGCCAGGTCATCATGGTGCGCGACCGCGTGGCCCCGAAGGACCGCGCCACCGACAGCGGCATCCGTGTCGTTGAAAACCGCTGCGCGCACCGCGGCGTGCGCTTTTGCCAGGCGCCCATGGACGGGCAGACCGGCAACGCGCGCAGCTTTGTCTGCCCCTATCACCAGTGGACCTACAAGCTCAACGGCGACCTGGCCGGGCTGCCCTTCAAGGACGGTGTCAAGGAGGGCGACTGCGTCAACGGCGGCATGCCCGCGGACTTTGACCTCAAGGCCCACGGCCTCACCAAACTGCGTGTGGCCGTGCTGCACGGGCTGGTGTTTGCCACCTTCAGCGATGCGGCCGAGCCGCTGGAGGACTACCTGGGCCCCAACGTCATGCCCTGGCTGGACCGCATCTTCAAGGGCCGCGAGCTCAAGCTGCTGGGCTACAACCGCCAGCGCATCCCCGGCAACTGGAAGCTGATGATGGAGAACATCAAGGACCCGTACCACCCGGGCCTGCTGCACACCTGGTTTGTGACGTTCGGGCTGTGGCGCGCCGACCAGAAAAGCCGCATGGTGATGGATGGGCACGGGCGGCATGCGGTGATGATCAGCCGCCGGAATGCGAATGCCCCTGCGGTAGCGGACGGCGGCCAGAACGCCGCCGTGACAGAAGGCGTCACGTCCTTCAAGGCCAACATGACGCTCAACGACGCCCGGCTGCTGGACGTCGTTCCCGAGCCCTGGTGGACCATCGAAGACCCGTCGCACCCCGGCGCCACCATCACGCCCACGGTGACCATGATCACGCTGTTCCCCAGCCTCATCGTCCAGCAGCAGGTCAACTCGCTCAGCACACGCCACATCGTGCCGCGCGGCGAGGGTGAATTTGATTTCGTCTGGACGCACTTCGGCTTTGCCGGTGACTCGGAGGAGATGACGCAACGCCGCCTGCGCCAGGCCAACCTGTTTGGCCCCGCAGGCTTTGTGAGCGCCGACGACGGCGAGGTGATCGAACTCAGCCAGGACGGTTTCCGCCAGTGGGGCGGAGGCGGTGACGACAGCGGCGCCACCCTGTGCGAGCTGGGCGGCACCGGCACCGAGATGACCGAGCACATGGTCACCGAGACGCTGATCCGCAGCATGTACGCCTACTGGCGCAAGGTGATGGCGGTATGAACCTCGACGCCCTGCTGCTGCACCACCAGATCGACCAGCTCAACGCCGCCTGCGCCGCCGCGCTGGACGAGCGCCGCTTTGACGCCTGGCCCGAGTTCTTTGCCGAAGACGGGCGCTACATCGTGCAGGCCCGCGAGAACTTTGACCGCGGCCTGCCGCTGGCGCTGCTCAACCTGGAGAGCCGCGGCATGCTGAAAGACCGTGTCTACGGCATCACCCAGACCATCTACCACGCGCCCTACTACACCCGCCATGTGGTGAGCCCCGCGCAGGTGCTGGGCCAGGAGGGCGGCGTCATCCGCGCGCAGGCCCACTACGCCGTCTTCCGCACCAAGCCCGGCGACGCCAGCGAGGTCTACAACGCGGGCCGCTACATCGACGAACTGGTGCGCGACGCCAGCGGCGCGCTGCGCTTTCGGCTGCGCCGCTGCGTGTACGACAGCGAGATGGTGCTGAACTCGCTGATCTACCCTGTGTAGGCGGCTGCGGGGCGGATTTTCAAGAGAAATCTGCCTCCAGCCCTCGCCAGTGCTTGCTGAACCGCTATAAAAACGATAGCAACTGCGAGCTGAGTAGGCGATGGGCCTCCGCCTACCACAAAGCTCCTGGACGGGGCGGACCGCTTCCCCATTTCGTTAAGAGGGAGCGAGCGAATGATCCGTGGAATTCTTGTATTGCTGTTTGCGTGGGTGCTTGCCGGATGTGTCTCGACAGGACAACTGGCTGACCAATCGTCAAGAGAAGCAATGTGGCAGTCGCGTTCTATGACGATCAGCACATACTGAGCTACAGGCAAGACACGCTCTTGATAATAGCGGTTCACCAAAGCTGGTCACACAGTTCGTACGCGGGCAAGCTGGATCTAGACAAACCAATCTCAGATATTGCGGCAAATGCGTTGTCCACTGCAGGCATCAAAGCAAAAGCTCTCCACAGCCTTTTTTCCGACCAAATTGGAGACACTTCGTTCCAGTCAGAGAGCGATGTTTCCTAGACATGGCAGGGATTCAATCGCTCTGGAACTGAATCCGGCCTTGCGAGAAGCGTTGATGCGTGCCGGACAGGACTATTTCGTATGGAATACCTGGACGCAATGGGGAAAATCTCAATTCGCAGCCCGAGATACTGACTGTGCCGGAGTACGCCCGCACAATGGGTTTTACGTTTCTGATACTCGACACGGCTGTACGTGTGTACGACGTCCGCACGGGCAAGATGATTGGCGCGTATGAACCCAGTGGTCCTCGCTCACCTTTGGAGCCACAAACTGATCCAGTTGGATACCTCGAATCAAACAACTTCGAGAAATTTAGAGGTCTTGTCATGGAAGAGATGACGCAGCGCTTTCGTCATCAGAGGTTTTTGAGTATTTTTGGTCTTTAGGCAAGGAATTTGACGCGTTGATCGATATCAGGATGCCTCTTGAGAGAGTCAAATGACGTCAATTCGCAATGGCGCTTGAAAGCTGCTGTTGCTGAAGTGCGCAGTTCTCGTCAGCGGTGTCAGTCATGGACGAACGTCTGTCGAGTCAACTTGGTTGCTTGAAGTCGTGAAGGTGTTTAGTATTTTTCCGACAGTTGCTCCAAAAGGAGCAGGCGCCTCACCTGATTTTTGACAGCTCCGCGTAGGTTGTTCCGGGCTAAATTTTCTGCCAAATCGGCCTCCAGCCCCCACCAGTGCTTGCTGACCCGCTACAAAAACAATAGCGTCAACCTTCTACAGCCATGCCGCCGCCGCGCGCTGAACCAGACTGGGGTGCATCATGCCACTGGGTTCTGGCCGAACGGCGCGTGCGGCGGTGGCTTGAACCATTCGTCGCTGAAATCCAGCTCGACGGTGTCCTGCAGGCTGAACTTGGTCACCGCGTCCAGCCCGGACAGCCTGAACGCTGCCCCATCCACCGGGGCGATGGCGAACTCACCGGTGCGCAGGGCCAACAGCTTCTTGCTGGTGCCGTAAGCCACCACCACCCGATAGCGGCCACCCGCCAGCTCGCGGACCTCGATCACCAGGGCGGGCCGGGGCTTGGGGCCCGGCGCCGGGGCGGGCAGTTGGGGAAAATGACACCAGACAATGTCACCCGAATCGGGCTGGGTCCACCACAGGCGCGGCATGCGCGCCCTAGAACAAGGTGGACTTGACGCGGCCCTGGCCGGGCGTGCCGGCCGCCTTGCGGATGGCCGTGAGCTGCTTTTTGGTCAGCGGGCCTTCGTCGGCCTCGTACTTGGGCAGCACCTCGTCGGCGAGCTTGCGCACCGCATAGTGCAGGACTTCGGCCTCGCGCTTGTAGCCCAGCTGTTTGGCCAGGCGGGCCAGCGTGGCCCGGGACACCTTGGTCGGCGTGTCCGCGGGCTGGAAGCGCATCAGCAGCGCATCGGAGGGGGGCGTGGTGGCAGCGGTCATAGGGGAATTCCTTGATATCGGAATGATATCAAATGCGAACTCGCGTTGTCACGCCCGATAGCATCAAGCGGCCCGCGCACGCCTCGGCGCGGCGCGTTTGGCGGGCGCGGGGGCCGGCGCCACCAGCTTGAGCTTGCGCACCGGCGCGGCCTTCTTGGCCGCCGGCTTGCGGGGTGCGGCGGCAACCACGGCCTTGGGCGCTTTGGCCGCTTTCGCCGGCGCGGCAGGCTTTGCAGTCTTCGCCACCGGTGCAGCCACACCGGCAGCGGCCTCTTGGGCCACCTGCTCCTGCGCGCGGGCCATCAGCGTCTGGTGCTCGGCCAGCAGGTAGTCGCCCAGGTCGTTGATGTCGGGCACCACGCGGCGGCAGGCGATCAGGCCGTAGTCCATGCGGCCGTTGTAGCTTTGCACGGTGACGTTCAGCGCCATGCCATGCGCGGGGATGGACACCGGGTAGTAGCAGGCCATGCGCGCGCCGGCAAAGTACAGCGGCACGGGGATGCCCGCCACGTTGGAGATCACCAGGTTGGCGATTGGGGGCACCACGTTCATGATGCGCGAGCGCCCCCACAGCGAGGCCAGGCCCGACACCAGCCAGGGCGCGCCCAGCATGGGGAAGTCGTTGGGGATGGCCGCCTTGACGCGGCCCATCATCTGCTTGTTGGCGTCCGACGCGGCGTGGATGGCCTTGAGGCGCTCCACCGGGTCGGCCACGTCGGTGGCCAGCGTCATGGCCAGCATGCTGACCTGGTTGTTGGCGCTCTCGTCGCCCGCGGCGCGCAGGCTCACCGGCACGGCGGCGATCAGCGGCTTGGCGGGCAGGTTGTCGTACTCCTTGAGGTAGCGGCGCAGGGCGCCGGCGGTGGTGCCCATCACCACGTCGTTGAGCGACACGCCAAACGCCCTGGCAATGGCCTTGGTCTCGGCCAGCGGGATGGTGCGCCCGGCAAAGGTGCGCTGGTTGGTGATGGCCACGTTGAGCAGCGTGCGCGGGCCAAAGAGCTTGAGGTTCTTGGGCAGGCCCCAGGCGCGTTTGCCATGTTCGTCCTTCTCGGGCACCACCACGTCGCGCACGGCCCGCGCCATCGATGGCGCCATGCGCACCAGCTTGATGGCCTGCTGCACCGCGTTGCGCACGGCCGCGCTGGCCAGCTCGGCCATGCCCAGGTGGTATTCGGCGCGGTGCACGCGCGGGCGCGGTGGCTTGATCGTGCGGCCCGTGGGTTCCAGGTCAAACAGCGCCTTGGCCACGGCCACGCCGCCCTGGCCGTCGATGCCGGCATGGTGCACCTTGGCATACAGCGCCACCTGGCCGCTCTTGAGGCCGTCGATGATGAAGACCTCCCACAGCGGGCGGCTGCGGTCCAGCAGGGTGGAGTGCAGGCGCGCCACGTACTGCTGCAGCTGGCGGTTGGTGCCGGGCTTGGGCAGGGTGATGTGGCGCACGTGGTAGTCGATGTCGATGTCGTCGTCCTCCACCCACACCGGGTCGGAGATGTCAAACGGCATCAGCGCCAGCTTGCGGGTGAACACGGGGGCCAGGTGCAGGCGCTCGGCCATGGTCTGTTTGGCGTCCTCGTAGAAGTCGCCGCTGTGGCCCTCTGGCAGGTCCAGCACATTGAGCGAGCCGATGTGCATCGGCATTTCGGGCGACTCGATGTGCAGGAACATCGCGTCCAGGCCGCTGAGGTGTTTCATGGGGTGTCTCCGGTGTCTTGGGGTGTGGTTTTGGGCGGTATAGCACGTTTGCGGGCGTTCGTCCCGTTCACGTGCGGTGGCGAACAGACCGGGCCGTGGCGCAGGCCTATGTTGGGCTCAGGCGGGGCCCGTTTGGGCACCCGCAATGCTTCAAGGAGCCGACCATGAGATTGAACACGTTGACTTGCGCCGTGCTGGCGCTGGCGCTGGCCGCCCCGACACTGGCCGTGGCCCAGGGTCCGGGCCAGCGCAACGACCGGGGTGACGGCGACGGACGCTACGCCCGCCCCGACAGCGGCCCCGGCTACACCCCGCCCATGAACCGCGGGCAGACCAAAAGAACCTGAGGGAGCGCGAGCGCGACCGCCAGTGGGACCAGCGCAGCTACCACCCCTGACCTGCGCCAGCCGGACCGGCGTGACGACCGGCGCAGCATCCGCGGTGCCGGCGCCTACCGCAGCTACTGGCGCGGCGACCGCCTGCCGCCCTCGCAGCGCCAATACATCTACGTGGTGGAAGACTGGCGCGGCCACCGCCTGAGCGCGCCCGCGCCGGGGCAGCAATGGGTGCAATCCGGCACCGATTACCTGCTCATCGGCATCGCCACCGGCATCATCCTTGGCGTGATCCTGTCGGATTGACGGCAGGCGCCGACCGGCGGGAGGGCCGGCGGCGGGCGTCCGGGGGGGGGGGGGGGGGGGGGGGGGGGGGGGGGCGGGGGGGGGGGGGGGCGGGGGGGGGCGGGCGGGGCGGGGGGGGGGGGGGGGGGGGGGGGGGGGGGGCCGGGGGGGGGGGGGGCCGGCGGGCGGCTCCGCGGCGGGGGGGGGGGGGGAGGCGGGGGGGGGCGGCGTGGGGGGGGGGGGGGCGGCGGGGTCGGGGGGGGGGGGGGGGGGGGGGGGCGGGGGGCGGGGGGGGGGGGGGGGGGGGGGCGGGGGGGGGGGGGGGGGGGTGGGGGGGGGGGGGGGGGGGGGGGGGGGGGGGGGGGGGGGGGGGGGGGGGGGGGGCGCCCGGGCCGGTGGTCGGGCGGGGGGGGGGGCCGGGGGGGGGGGCGGGGGGGGGGCCGGGGGGCCCGGGGGGCGGCCGGGTTGGGGGGGGGCGGCCGGGGGGGGCGGGCGGGGGGGGGGGGGGGGGGGCGGGGGGGGGGGGGGGCCTGAGATAGGTCAGCGCCCCTTGAGGATGGCCTCCAGCAGCTTTTGCTTGAGCACCTGCTTGGGGTCCTGGTTCGGGTCCTGCGCCGGTTGCTGGGGATAGACCGGCTGTTGCGGGTACTGGGACTGCTGCTGCGGATACACCGGCTGCTGGGGCGCCTGGGCGCTGGTGGCGCGCCTGCAACTTTCTTCCAGACCCAGCAACTGCTGGCGCCAGGCATCTCGCCCCTGCGCATTGACGGCGTCGATGTGGGCACGCTGATGAGGGGGTGCGTTGACCGGATAGGGCTGCACCTGCGGGCCGGCGCGACGCAACTCGTCCGCGCCGTTGCAGGGGCTGGCACGCCGCCGGGCGGCGTCGGCCTCCATCTGGCGCTGGCGCACCTCCGCCTGCTGGATGTCGCGCTGGCGTTGTGCTTCGTAATCGCGCTGGCGCTGCGCCTCAGCGTTGCGCTGGCCCTGGATGCGCTGTTCTTCCTCTACCCTGCGTCGGTACTGCTCGCACTGCGCGATATCAGCTTGGTTGCCGATGATGCAGCGACCGGTGCCAGTTCGGGCGGCGATTTCGGCGTCGCGGCGGCGGTAGTCCTCGATCGTCCTCCATTCCGACTGGCGCTGGGCTTCACGCAGTCGCTCCTGCGCGAGGCGTGCTTCCTCTGCCCGGCGCTGGCGTTCCATCTCTGCCTGCTGGCGGCGCTCGGCCTGCTCGCGCTCGCGCTGCGCGATGGCCTCACGCTGCTGGCGATCCCTTTCCTGCGCCTGGCGCAGATACTCCTCACGCTGGCGGCGTTCCAGTTCAGCCCGTTGCTGGTTGGATTGCTGCTGCTGTTGTTGCTGGGCGGTGAGATCGACTTGTCAAACATTGGTCCGGATTGAATAGTTCCGCGGGTTGTCGCACTTGACGCCACCACTGAAGAACCAGGGATGTGTCACGTTTGATCGCGGATTCATAACGAAAGGTCCCGCAGTTCCCGAGTACTGCCAGCTCCCATCGCTTTGCTCGATGATGTAGTCCACCGAGACCGACATCACGTTGTTCGAATTGTTATAGATCACCGCTCCCCGACAGGCTCCACTGACGATTTGACTCTCGCGCACAACGACCGGTTGCGCGATGGCCGAAGTGAAGGCAACGCAGAGGACTGCTCCTGCCAACCAAGAGTGGGCGCGGGCCGAGAGACGAGTGTTCATGAAAACTCCTCGAAAAGAGGTCGAGGGTCGACCCGGGTCGGGATGATCCAGGTCAATGTAACAGCGGGTATCGGAGGGTGCAATCGGTGCTGGCCGCGCACCCCGTCAGGTGACCCGCGTGCGCGCCAGCGGCGGGTTCCTGGCGAAGTAGCGCAGGATGCCCCGCTGCAGCGCATCGGCCAGCTGCTCCTGGTAGGCGTCGCTGCGCAGCTTTTCTTCCTCGTCGGGGTTGCTGATGAAGGCGGTTTCCACCAGCACGCTGGGGATGTCCGGAGCTTTCAGCACGGCAAAGCTGGCCTGTTCCACCTGGGGCTTGTGCAGCTTGCCCACGCGGCCGATCTCGCCCAGCAGCGTGGCGCCCAGCTTGAGGCTGTCGTTGATCTGGGCGGTGGTGCTCATGTCCAGCAGGGCGCGCTGCACGCTGGCGTCGTGGGCCTTGACGTTGATGCCGCCCACCGCGTCGGCGGCGTTCTCCTTGTCGGCCAGCCAGCGCGCCGCGCTGCTGGTGGCGCCCTTGTCGCTGAGCACGAACACGCTGGCGCCCTGGGGCCGCGGGGTGAAGAAGGCGTCGGCGTGGATGCTGATGAACAGGTCGGCCTGCACGCGGCGTGCCTTTTGCACCCGCACCTGCAGCGGCACAAAGAAATCCGCGTCGCGGGTGAGCCAGACGCGCACGGTGGCGGTGCCGCCGGCCAGTACCAGCTGCTGGCCGTCCAGCCGCTGGCGCAGGCGCTGCGCCACCGCCAGCACCACGTCCTTCTCGCGCGTGCCGCCGGGGCCGATGGCGCCCGGGTCCTCGCCGCCGTGGCCGGGGTCCAGCGCGACGATGACCAGGCGGTCGGTTTTGCCGGCCGCGGGAGGGGCCGACGGGGCTGCAGGCGGATTTTGAGGCTGTTTTTGGCCTCCAGCCCCCGTGGATGCTTGCTGACCCGCTATCAAAACAGGAGCAGATGCAGAGCCCGCCGGGCTGCTGGCCGCGGCGCTGGCGGGGCGGTCGCGCCGCGCAATCAGCTCGCCCAGCGGGTCGGCGCTGGCGGCGCGTGCGGCAGGCAAGGCCGCGGCCGACGCCGCACCGGAAGCCGCTGGCGCCGAAGCACCGCCCAGTCGCTGCGCGATCAGGCTGGCCAGCGGGTCGGCTTCCTGCGCGGGGTACAGGTCCAGCACCAGCCGGTGCTGGTAGGCCGCCACCGGTACCAGCGTGAACACCTGGGGCCGGATCGCCTGCTTGAGGTCGATCACCAGGCGCACCACGCCGGGAGCGTTCTGCCCGACACGGATGCGCTCGATGTTGGGGTCGTCGGAGCGCACCTTGCCCACCAGCTCGCGCAGCGCGGGGTTGAGCTCGATGCCTTCGATGTCCACGGCCAGGCGCGGCGGGCTGGCCACAAACACCTGGCGGGCGTGCAGCGCGCCGTCGCTCTCGATGGTGACGCGGCTGTACTCGGGCGCGGGCCAGACCCTCACGGCCAGGATGGTGGCGCCACGCGCGATCTGCTGTGTGCCCAGCAGCAGGGCCAGCGTGCCGCCACGCAGCAGGGCGCGCCGTTTCATGGCGACACGGCCCCCAGCAGGGCGTGGCCGGCGGGCGTGGCCGCCTCCAGGCGCACGGCGCGCTGGTCGTCGTCCTGCACGTGCAGGTGGATCTGCAGGTCGGCCGGCGGCAACAGGTCGCCAGCCAGCGCAGGCCATTCGGCCAGCTTCAGCCCGGGGCTGGCAAACAGGTCGCGAAAACCCGCGTCTTCCCATTCTCGCGGGTCGCTGAAGCGGTAGAAGTCGAAGTGCCAGATATCCAGCGGCTTTGCGCCGCCATCCGGCGCATCGGGGTCGCTCCCGCCTGGCGGGGTCACGGTATAGGGCTCCACCACCGCATAGGTGGGGCTCTTGACGCGGCCCTGCACGCCCAGCGCGCGCAGCAGGTGGCGCACCAGGGTGGTCTTGCCCGCGCCCAGGTCGCCATGCAGCGCGATGAAGGCGTCGCGCAGCGCAGGCGCGGCCGCCAGACGCACGGCGAACGCACCCGTGTCGTCCTCGGTGCGCCACAGCAGGCGCGCGTGGCGGGTTTCTACAATCGGCGGGTGACGTTGCGCGGCGCTCAGATCGATGGCTCCCGGTTGGTATCAGACATCCGGGCCTGGGCCCGTGAGTCCGGATTTTCCCAAATTGGCGTGGCGGGCGTGGACTTGTCCTCCGCCGAGCCCGGTTTGAGCGACTGGCTGGCGCGCGGGTTCCATGGCGAGATGCATTACATGGCCGCGCACGGCCTCAGGCGCGCGCGCCCGGCCGAGCTGGTGCCGGGCACCGTCAGCGTGATCACCGCGCGCATGGATTACCTGCCCGCGGCCACGCAGCCGGACTGGCCGGCGCTGGAGCTGTTGCGCCTGCAGCGCCCGGGCGAGGCCGTGGTTTCGGTCTATGCCCGCGGGCGGGACTACCACAAGGTGCTGCGCGCGCGGCTGCAAAAGCTCTGCGAGCGCATCGCGCAGCAGGTGGGGCCGTTTGGCCACCGCGTGTTCACCGACTCCGCCCCGGTGCTGGAGGCCGAGCTGGCCGCGCGCAGCGGACAGGGCTGGCGCGGCAAGCACACGCTGATCCTGAGCCGCGATGGCGGCTCGATGTACTTTCTGGGCGAGATTTATGTGGATCTGGCCCTGCCGGCCACCCCGGCGGTCAGCGGGCACTGCGGCGCCTGCATGGCCTGCATCGACGTGTGCCCCACGCAGGCCATCGTCGCGCCCTACCGGCTGGACGCGCGCCGCTGCATCTCGTACCTCACCATCGAGCACGCCGGGCCCATCCCGCTGGAGCTGCGCCCCTTGATGGGCAACCGCATCTATGGCTGCGACGACTGCCAGCTGGTCTGCCCCTGGAACAAGTATGCGCAACGCAGCGCCTTGCCCGACTTTGACGAACGTGCGGGCCTGAGCGGCCAGCAGCTGGCCACGCTTTGGGCCTGGAGCGAGGCCGATTTTTTGCGGCACACCGAAGGCAGCGCGATCCGCCGCATCGGGCATGAGCGCTGGCTTCGCAACGTGGCGGTGGGGCTGGGCAACGCGCTGCGGGTGACGCCCGCCGGTGCGCTGCGCGATGCGCTGATGGCGGCGCTGCGCACGCGCCAGGGTGATCTCAGCCCCCTGGTGCAGGAGCACCGGGACTGGGCTTTGATGCAGGCCGCCTGAGGGCGGGGCGCGACGCCGCGGAGGCGGGTGCTGACGCAGTCGATACCGCGGCTTTGGCGCTGCTCGCGCCCATCGGCCGGGCCACCGGTCGGTCGGCGCTGATGCTGCTGCGCTTGGGATTGACCTGAAGCTGCGTGCCGCCGTCATCGCAGGGCCGGTCCTGGTACTGGTTGCCGCACCGGAACAACTGGCGCGCCTCGGCCGGGGCCGCCAGCAAGGTGGACAGCGGGACCAGGCAGGCCATGAGCTGGACCATTCGGCAGAAAAAGCGGGGCAGGGGAGCCATGGGCGGATTCTGTCAGGTTCCGTGGGGGCGCAATACCCCCAGCGCGAAAGGCAGGCTGACCACGCCCAGCAACGTGGACAGCGTGACAAGGCCTGCGACGTAGGCACCGTTGTATCCCATGCGCGCAGCCAGCACGTAGCAGCTGGATGCCGTGGGCACCGCCGAGAACGCCAGCAGCACCGTGGCCTGCACGGCGTCCAGGCGGAACAGCCGGGCCAGCCCGAAGGCCACCAGAGGCAGCAGCAGGTGGCGCACGGCCAGCACCGACACCGCCAGCGTCTTGGCGCGCGCCAGCGTGCCGAACTGCATGCCCGCGCCCGCCGCCATCAGGCCCAGCGCGAGCGAGGCGGCGCCGATGCGGGTGACGGTGGGTTCGGCCCATTGCGGCAGGCGAAAACCCAGCAGGTTGGCCACCAGGCCCGAGGCGGTGGCCAGGATCAGCGGGTTGCGCACCAGTTCGCGCACAAAGCCACGCTGGGCCTGCCGAGCCATGGGCCAGACCGCGCCGACGTTGAACAGCGGGACACAAACGCCGATGAGCACCGCAATCAGCAACAGCCCCTGCGCGCCCGCAAGGCGCTCGGCCAGCGCCAGCGCGATAAACGAGTTGAAGCGGAAGCCCACCTGGGCACTGGCGGCATGCTCCCGCCGGTCAATGTGCCGCCCGATGCCGGGCAACCAGGGCAGGCTGTAAGAGAGGGCAATGCCCGTCACGCCCAGGGCCAGGCCGGCGCCGATCAGGCTGGAGGTGGCACCCAGGTCCAGGGGGCTGCGCACGATCGAATGGAACAGCAGGACCGGGAAAAGGAAGAAGTACACCAGTGCCTCGACCTGCTCCCACACGCGGCGGTCCAGCGCGGTGTAGCGGCACACCAGATAGCCACACAGGATCAGGGAGAAATCGGGAAACAGCAGTTGGGCGTAGTTCACTGGTCAAGAATAGCAGTGCCGCTGCGGGTTTGCCCCTATGTGGAATCCACAGCCCCGCTTGTCGGCAGTCTGGCTACCATCCGCGTTCAGGTGACATGAAGCACACACACTCCTTTCGTCCGTCCCGCGCACTCGCTGCGCTGTGCCTGTGCGCCGGCCTGGCGGCACAGGCGCTGCCCGCCGTGGCGGCGCAGTACCAGGGCTTCGTGTTCGAGGACACCGTCCGGCTGGGCGACACCGACCTCCGGCTCAACGGCCTGGGCATGCGCGCCGTCCTCTTCATCAAGGGCTACGCGGCCGGCCTGTACCTTTCGCAAAAGGCCGAAACGCCCGAGGCTGTCTACAAGGCGCCTGGCGCCAAGCGGGTGCAGCTGCGCATGATGCGCGACGCCAAGGCGGCGGATTTCCACCGCGCGCTGGTCTCGGGCATGCGCAAGAACGCCACCCCGGACGAACTGGCGCGGCTGCAGGACCGCCTGGTCCAGCTCGAAGAAGCCATTGACGCCGTGGGCGCGGTCAAGCAGGGCGACACCATCAACCTCGATTTCGTGCCTGCGCGCGGCCTCACGCTCTCGGTCAACGGCCAGGTGCGCGGCAAGCCGGTGGCCGGCGCGGACTTTTTCAATACCCTGCTCGAGATCTTCGTGGGCGAGCGCCCCGTGGATGCCAACCTCAAACGGGGCCTGCTTGGCCAGCCGGTCACCCCCAGTTCCTGACCCCTTTTTCAACCTGGAGAACGCTTCCCATGAAACGCCGCCAACTGTTTGCCCTCACCGCCCTGTCGCTGGCCGCCACCGGTGCAGCCTGGGCGCAAGCCTACCCATCCAAGGTCATCACGCTGCAGGTGCCCTTTGCGCCAGGCGGCACCACCGACATCGTGGCCCGGGTCATCGCCGAGCCGTTGGGCAAGGCCCTGGGCCAGTCGGTGGTGGTGGTCAACAAGGCCGGCGGTGGCGGAGTGGTGGGTGCCACCGAAACCGTGCGTGCCACGCCGGACGGCTACAACCTGGGCATGGCCACCGTGTCCACCACGGCCGCCAACCCGGCGATCAACCCCAAGATCCCGTACAACCCGACGACCGATTTCACGCCCATCATCAACATCGCGGCCACGCCCAACGTGATCGCCGTGCACCCCAGCTTCCCGGCCAAGGACTACAAGGGCTTCATTGCCGAGCTCAAGAAGAACCCGGGCAAGTACTCCTACGCCTCCTCGGGCACGGGCGGCATTGGCCACCTGCAAACAGAACTGTGGAAGAACCTGCAGGGCGTTTTCCTGACGCACATCCCCTACCGCGGCGCGGGCCCGGCCCTCAACGACACCGTGGCTGGCCAGGTGCTGGTGATCTTTGACAACATCCCCTCGGCGCTGCCTTTCATCAAGGACAACCGCCTGATCCCCATGGCAGTGGCCGCGCCGCAGCGACTGCCCCAGTTGCCCAATGTGCCCACCTTCAAGGAGCTGGGCCTGGAGCCGGTAAACCGCATGGCCTACTACGGCATCCTGGGCCCCAAGGGCCTGCCCAAGGACGTGGTGGACAAGGTCGGGAACGCCACCCGCAAGGCGCTGGAAGATCCGGCGGTGCGCAAGCGCATCGAGGACACGGGTTCGCTGATTGTGGGCAACACGCCTGATCAGTTTGCCGCCCAGATCAAGGCCGAGTTCGACGTCTACAAGCAGGTTGTCGAAAAGCAGAAGCTCAAGCTCGACTGAGCCGCGCCACGGCGCGCGCTGCAACGGGCCGCCCTGGGCGGCTCTCTTCCCGATACGGCCGCCCAGCGCGGCTCTCTGTCAAAAAAGGCCGCCCTGCGCGGCCTTTTGTTATGGTGGCAGGCCATGAGCGACGCGAACACCTCCGCGATTGACACCTTCATCGATGCCCTGTGGCTGGAGGAGGGGCTGTCGAAAAACACGCTGGCGGCGTACCGGCGCGACCTGACGCTGTATGCCGACTGGCTGGAGGGGCGGCCCCTTGTGCAATCCACCGAGGCGGACATCAACGCCTACTTTGCGGCCCGCCACGCCCAGACGCGTGCCACCACGGCCAACCGGCGCCTGACGGTGTTCAAGCGCTACTTCCGCTGGGCGCTGCGCGAGCGGCTGACCGATGCCGACCCCACGTTGCGGCTGCAGGCGGCGCGCCAGCCGCTGCGCGTGCCCAAGACACTGTCCGAGGCGCAGGTCGAGTCGTTGCTGGCTGCGCCCGACCAGGCCACACCGTTGGGCCTGCGCGACCGCACCATGCTGGAGCTGATGTACGCCAGCGGCCTGCGCGTGAGCGAGCTGGTCACGCTGAAGACTTTCCACGTGAGTCTTGGTGAAGGCGTGCTGCGCGTGCTGGGCAAGGGCAGCAAGGAACGGCTGGTGCCCTTTGGCGAGGTGGCGCGCGACTGGCTGGTGCGCTACCTGGCCGAGGCAAGGCCGGCCATCCTGGGCGGGCGCCAGAGCGACGACCTCTTCGTCACCGGCCGCGGACACGCGATGAGCCGGGTGATGTTCTGGATGATCGTGAAAAAGCACGCCAGCGCGGGTGGGGTGCAGGTGCCGCTTTCACCGCACACGCTGCGCCACGCCTTTGCCACCCACCTGCTCAACCACGGCGCCGACCTGCGCGCGGTGCAGATGCTGCTGGGCCATGCCGACATTTCCACCACCACCATCTACACCCATGTGGCGCGCGAGCGCCTGCAGCAGCTGCACGCGCAGCACCACCCCCGCGGCTGACTACTTGCTGCGGCAGGTGACGGCGCCACTGTCCAGGACCGTGCCGGCTTCGTTGACGAAAGCCCAGTCCGCGCGCCCCGCAGCCAGCTTCATCAGCAGCACGCCATGGCTGCGCACGCGCACGACGCTGCCGGTGTGGACCGTGCTGAAGTCCGACAGCGCGGCCCCGCCTGTGCCCACCACAAAGCTTGCCGGGCCGTCCGGGTCCGGCGCGCCCGTGGCGTCCATCGGGCTGAAGCGCTCGTAGTGGTGCTCGTGGGCCTGCAGCACCACGTCCGCCCTGGCCGTGCGCAACAGGCTCCAGATGTCCTGCATGAACAGGTTGTCACCCCGCGCCGCCGAGGTGAACCGCGGGTGGTGCCAAACGGCCATCAGGCAAGGCTGCGTGGTGGCCAGCTCGCCCGACAGCCAGGTGGCCTGGGCGGAGGCCGCCGATGTGTCGATGTTGCTGTTGAGCGAAATGATGGTCCAGCCATTGCGGTCGGTGCGCCAATAGCCCGAGGCACCGGCGCCGGCCGCGCTGCCAAAGTACCCGAAGTAGCCTGTGGCGGCCGCCGTCTGGTAGTCGTGGTTGCCGGGGGTGGCCAGCGTGCGTGACTTGAACCGGCCCCAGGTGGGCTCATAGCAGGCAGTGAACTCGGCGGAAGAGCCGTCCTCGTAGGCGTTGTCCCCGAGGGTCAACACCGCGGCGTCGGACGCAGCCACCGTCAGGGCCGCGGCCACCAGATTGGCGGTCTGCCACGCGCCCGAGGCGCTGGCCGGGCCGCTGCCACACTGGGCGATGTCACCGGCGGCCACCAGGTTCCAGCCGCTGCCGCCCACGGTGATCCCGCTGCCGCCGCCCCCGCCGCCACACGACCCCAGTGCCACGGCCATGGCGGCCAGCGTCAGTCGAACATGTTTTTTCATGACAACAGCATAAACCCGGCAGACCCGGCGGATCACGCCGAACCGGCCCGCAGCGCGGCGAGTTCATCCTGGGTGAAGCCGGCGCGCAGCCGCGCGGCCTCGTTGAAGGGCGCACGCGGGCGCGGCGCCGCGTACTGCGCCACCAGCCTGGCGTAGTGCGCCACCGGGTCCAGGCCATCGCGTTCGCACAGCCAGCGGTACCAGTGGTTGCCGATGGCCACGTGGCCCACTTCGTCGCGCAGGATGACGTCCAGGATCTCCACGGCGCGCAGCGCGTCGGGCGTGCCCACGCGGCGCAGCTTGGCCTGCATCGGCGGCGTGGCGTCCAGGCCGCGTGCCTCCAGCGTGCGCGGCACCAGGGCCATGCGCGCCGTGTGGTCGGCGCGGGTCTTGTGTGTCATGTCCCACAGGCCGGTGTGCGCGGGAAAGTCGCCGTAGTCAAAGCCCATGTCGCGCAAGAGGCCGCGCAGCAGGCCAAAGTGCAGGGCTTCCTCGGCGGCGACGCGCGCCCATTCGGCATAGTAGGCCGGGGGCATGCCGGCAAAGCGCCACACGGCGTCCAGCGCGAGGTTGATGGCGTTGAACTCGATGTGCGCCACCGCATGCAACAGCGCGGCCAGCCCTTCGCGCGTGTGCGGCGAGCGCTGGCGCACCGCCAGGTGGTGCACCAGCTCGGGCCGGGCAGGCCGCCCCGGCAGGCCGGAGGGTTCGTCGATGACGGAATCCGCTATCACATTTGTAGCGGGTAGCTCAACAAGGACGCGGGCCAGAGCCGATTTTTCCTCTGGAGCCGGGCAAAGCAGGGCAGCCAGGGCGGCGTGGCGGAGTTCCATCCCTACAATTCTAGTTTTGCGAAAGAGCGGTGCGATGGCAATCTACGAACTCGACGGTGTGGCGCCCCAGCTGGAAGGCTCGGCCTGGGTGGCCGACAGCGCGCAGGTGATGGGCGCGGTGGAGCTGGCCGACGGCGCCAGCGTGTGGTTTGGCGCGGTGATCCGTGGCGACACGGAGACGATCCGTGTGGGGCGCGGCTCCAACATACAGGACCTGAGCGTGCTGCACGCCGACATCGGCTACCCGCTCACCATCGGCGAGAACGTGACCGTGGGCCACCAGGTGATGCTGCACGGCTGCACCATTGGCGACGAGTCGCTGGTCGGCATTGGCGCGGTGGTGCTCAACGGCGCGAAGATCGGCCGCAATTGCCTGGTGGGTGCCGGCGCACTGGTAACCGAAGGCAAGGAGTTCCCCGACGGCTCGATGATCATTGGCAGCCCGGCCAAGGCGGTGCGCCAGCTCACGGCCGAGCAGATCGCCGGGCTGAAGCTGAGCGCGCAGCACTATGTGGACAACGCGCAGCGCTACCGCGCAGGCCTCCGGAAGCTGGGTTGAGCGAGCTTCACCGATTCCTGTTCGAGGGTCTGCCGGTGCGCGGCGTGGCCGTGCGCCTGACAGACAGCTGGCGTGAGGTGCTGCGGCGGCGCGCCGACGGTGCGGCGGGCGCCTGGCCCCAGCCGGTGCGCCAGCTGCTGGGCGAGATGGCCGCCGCCAGCATGCTGATGCAGAGCAACATCAAGTTCAACGGCGCGCTGGTGCTGCAGATCATGGGCGACGGCCCCGTCAAGGTGGCGGTGGCGGAGTCCCGGCCCGATCTGGGTTTCCGTTGCACGGCCAAGGTGGTGGGCGACGTGGCCCCCGGCAGCGGCTTGCCCGCGCTGGTCAATGCGGGGGGGCACGGGCGCTGCGCAATCACGCTGGACCCGCAGGAGCGCCTGCCCGGGCAGCAGCCCTACCAGGGCGTGGTCTCGCTGGTGGATGCCGATTCGGCCAGCTTTGGCGCCCTGGCGGGCGTGCTGGAGCACTACATGCTGCAGTCCGAACAGCTGGACACGCGCCTTGTGCTGGCCGCCAGCGACGATGTGGCCGCGGGCCTGCTGATCCAGCGCGTGCCCGGCGAGGGTGGCACGCAGGGCGCGGTGGCCACCGGCGCAGACGCGCTGGAGGACTTCAACCGCATCGCCATCCTGGCAGCCAGCCTCACCGCCAAGGAGCTGCTGGAGCTGCCCACCCTGGAGGTGCTGCACCGCCTGTTCTGGGAGGAAAAACTCCTGCGCCACGAGCCGCAGACGGGTGTGAGCGGCCCGCGTTTTGCCTGCACCTGCAGCCGTGCGCGGGTGGCCGGCATGATCCGCTCGCTGGGCGCGGACGAGGCGCAGGGCATCCTGGCCGAGCAGGGCCAGATCGAGGTGGGCTGCGACTTCTGTGGCCAGCAGTACCGCTTTGACGCGGTGGATGCGGCGGCGGTGTTCGCTGCGCCGGGGGCTAACCCGCCGGCAAGCCCAACCGTCCAGTGAAGAGGCGGTGCTCGCAGTCGGGGTCGGAGCACTTCTCGCAGGTCCAGGCGGCGTTTTGGGGCAGAAATCGGCCTCCAGCCCCCGCCAGTCCTTGTTGACCCGCTACTGAATTGATAGCAAACAGGGCGTTCTGCAGGCGCGCCCCGTCTTGCCCGTAGACCATCTGCCAGCCCAGGCCGGCGCGGCTGAGCGCGGCGCGCACCAGCGCATCCACCGGCTCGCGCACGTGCGGGCCGTCGCGCTGCAGGCCATCGGCCACCCAGGGCAGGTCCAGCCCCATCAGCAGCGTCAGGTCGTACGCCGCGTGGTGCGCCAGCGCCTCGGCATACAGCGAGCGGTCGGCGAACAGCAGTTCGCTGTAGACGGCGGTCATCAGCGGGGTGGTGTCGGCGATCACGATGCGGGCGCTGGCCTGCAGCACGCGCCGCGCCTGCTCCTGGGCGATGGCAAGCTGCTCGTCGGCGCGCGGGGTGCGGCCTTCGCGTACGCACCACTCGCGCAGCACTTCGCCCACCACGGCGACGTCGTGGCCGGCGTCGCCCAGGTGCTGCGCCAGCGCGCCAGCCAGCCAGGTCTTGCCGGTGCTCTCGGCGCCGAGCAGGGCGATCTTCACGATGCCAACCGGCGCTGCCAGGCGCGCCAGCCCACCACGCTCAACACGATGAACACGCTGTAGAGGACGACGGTGAGCCACAGGCCCTTGTGGATGAACAGGGCGACGCTGACAGCGTTGACCACGATCCAGGCGGCCCAGTTCTCGAGGTACTTGCGCCCCAGCAGGTACTGGCCCATCAGGCTCACGGCGGTGGGGAAGGCGTCCCACCAGGGCACGTCGGTGTCGGTCCAGGTCTTGAGGAACAGGCCGGTCGCCGGCCACAGCAGGGCGCAGGCGAGCAGGGTGTACACGAGGCCGCTGCGCGTGAGTCGCGCCACCTGCAGCGCCGAGCCGTCCGCGCGGTGCCCGCGCAGCCACTGGAACCAGCCCCACAGGGCCACCACGACAAAGAAGAGCTGCAGCGCGGCTTCGCCGTAGAGCCTGCTGCGCCAGAACAGCGCAAAGTACATCAGCGAGCTGATGATGGCCAGCGGCCAGCCCCAGTGGATCTCGCGGATGTTGCAGCCCACCATGGCCAGCGCGACCACCACGGCCACGATCTCCAGCCAGGTGGTGGGAGAGCCCCAGACGGTGAACGCCTCCAGAAAAAGAAGCTCAGCCACAGGAACCAGGCCCGCGCCGGGCCGCCCCAAGCGGACCTGCGCCCCCCCAAGGGGCAGCGACGACACGCAGTGCGCAGCGTGGGGGCATCATTTCGAGATTTGTATGTAGATCTCGTTGGGCTTGACCATGCCCAGTTCCATGCGCGCCTTCTCTTCGACCATCTCCAGGCCTTCCTTCAGGTCGCGCACTTCGGCGGCCAGCCGTTCGTTGGCCTGGCGTGCGCGCTCGTTGGCGTCCTTCTGGGCCTGCAGCTTCTGTTCCATGCGGGCCACGTCGCGCACGCTGCCCCGGCCAAACCACAATTGCGCATGCAACACCAGCAACAGGGCGATCAGCAGGGCAGGGACAACGCGGTTCGCCATGGTTCAGTCGCCGCCCCCTCGGGAGGCAGGGAGCCACACGAAGCGGGCGACCGTGGGGGCCATTGCTACTTGAGGTTGTAGAAGGCCGCGCGGCCCGGGTAGCTGGCGATGTCGCCCAGGTCTTCTTCAATGCGCAGCAGCTGGTTGTACTTGGCCATGCGGTCCGAGCGGCTCAGGCTGCCCGTCTTGATCTGGCCGGCGTTGGTGCCCACGGCGATATCGGCAATGGTGGAATCTTCTGTCTCGCCGCTGCGGTGGCTGATGACGGCGGTGTAGCCCGCGCGCTTGGCCATCTCGATGGCGGCAAAGGTCTCGGTCAGCGTGCCGATCTGGTTGATCTTGATCAGGATCGAGTTGGCGATGCCCTTGTCGATGCCTTCCTTCAGGATCTTCGTGTTGGTGACGAACAGGTCATCACCCACCAGCTGCACCTTCTTGCCCAGGCGTTCGGTCAGCGTCTTCCAGCCGTCCCAGTCGCCCTCGGCCATGCCGTCTTCGATGCTGATGATCGGGTACTTGTCGACCCAGGTGGCCAGGATGTTGGTCCACTCGGTGGAGTCCAGCGTCAGGCCCTCGGCCTCGAGGTGGTACTTGCCGTCCTTGTAGAACTCGCTGGCGGCGCAGTCCAGGCCCAGCGCGATCTGCTCGCCCGCGGTGTAGCCGGCCTTGTCGATGGCGTCCAGGATCATCTGGATCGCGGCTTCGTGGTTGGCCACATTGGGGGCAAAGCCGCCTTCGTCGCCCACGGCCACGCTCATGCCCTTGTCGTGAATGATCTTCTTGAGCGCGTGGAACACCTCGGCGCCCCAGCGCACGGCCTCGCGAAAGCTCGGCGCGCCCACGGGGATGATCATCAGCTCCTGCAGGTCCAGGTTGTTGTTGGCATGCGCGCCGCCGTTGACCACGTTCATCATCGGCACCGGCAGGCTCATGCCGCCCATGCCGCCAAAGTAGCGGTACAGCGGCAGGCCGGATTCCTCGGCGGCGGCGCGGGCCACGGCCATGCTGACCGCCAGCATCGCGTTGGCGCCCAAGGCGGCTCTTGTTGTCGGTGCCGTCCAGGTCGATCAGCGTCTTGTCCAGGAAGGCCTGCTCGGAGGCGTCCAGGCCCAGCACGGCCTCGGAGATCTCGGTATTGATGTGCTCCACGGCCTTGAGCACGCCCTTGCCCAGGTAGCGGGCCTTGTCGCCGTCGCGCAGCTCGATGGCTTCGCGGCTGCCGGTGGACGCGCCCGAAGGCACGGCCGCGCGGCCCATGGTGCCGGACTCCAGCAGGACGTCGCACTCGACGGTGGGGTTGCCGCGGCTGTCAAGGATTTCGCGGCCGACGATGTCAACGATTGCGCTCATGGATCAGTTCTCGTGGTTTCGATTCTTGGGTTCTCTCCCTCCCCGTGAAGGGAGGGGCGGACAGGTTCATGCCGAAGGCGCGGGTCAGCCCACGCCCTCGACCAGCACCATGTTGAAGTACTCGGTTGCGCCCAAGCGCAGCTTGCGCACCTCGCGGTAGGGGCCGTCGTCGTAGAAGGCCTTGGCCTGCTCGTAGCTGGGGAAGCGCAGCAGCGCCATGCGGTGCGGCTGCCAGTCGCCTTCCAGCGTCTCGTGGCGGCCGCCACGCACGATGTACTCGCCGCCAAAAGCCTTGACGCACGCCGGGGCCTCGGCCATGTAGAGCTTGTAGCGCTCCATGTCGGTGATGTGCATCTCCACGACGAGGTAGGCGGGGGCGGTCATGGCGGCGTCCTTCAGGCGTTGAAACGGTCCTCGAGGTAACCGTTTTTCTTGGTCACGCGATCGAGGTCCAGCAGGGTTTCGAGCAGGGCTTTCATGTGCTTGAGTGGCACCGCATTGGGGCCGTCGCTCAGCGCTTTGGCCGGGTCCGGGTGGGTCTCCATGAAGAGGCCGGCCACGCCCACGGCCACCGCCGCACGGGCGAGCACCGGCACCATCTCGCGCATCCCGCCCGAACTGGTGCCCTGGCCGCCAGGCAATTGCACGGAATGGGTGGCGTCAAACACCACCGGCGCGCCGGTCTCGCGCATGATGGCCAGCGAGCGCATGTCGCTGACCAGGTTGTTGTAGCCAAAGCTGGCGCCGCGCTCGCAGGCCATGAAGCTGTCTTCCGGCAGGCCCGCTTCCCTGGCCGCAGCGCGCGCCTTGTCGATCACGTTCTTCATGTCGTGGGGCGCCAGGAACTGCCCCTTCTTGATGTTGACCGGCTTGCCCGACTGCGCCACGGCGCGGATGAAATCGGTCTGGCGGCACAGGAAGGCGGGTGTCTGCAGCACGTCCACCACCGCCGCTGCAGGAGCGATGTCGTCCTCGGAATGAACGTCGGTCAGCGTCGGCAGGCTGAGTTCACGCTTGACCTTGCCCATGATCTCCAGGCCCTTGTCGCGGCCCGGGCCGCGAAAGCTGGTGCCCGAGGACCGGTTGGCCTTGTCAAAGCTGCTCTTGAAGATGAACGGAATGCCCAGGCCGGCCGTGATCTCCTTGAGCGCGCCCGCGGTGTCCATCTGCAACTGCTCGGACTCCACCACGCAGGGCCCTGCGATCAGGAAGAACGGCTGGTTCAGGCCGATGTCGAAACCACACAGCTTCATGCAACGGCTTTCAGGGACTTGTTGCCTGCGGCCTGGTGGTCCTTGGCGGCCTTGATGAAGGCATTGAACAGGGGATGGCCGTCCCAGGGCGTGGACTTGAACTCGGGGTGGAACTGCACGCCCATGAACCAGGGGTGCACGTCCTGCGGCAGCTCGACGATTTCCGTCAATTGCTCGCGCTGCGTCAGCGCCGAGATAACCAGGCCGGCCTGGCGAAGCTTGTTCAGGTAATTGACATTGGCCTCGTAGCGGTGCCGGTGCCGCTCGGTCACCACATCGCCGTAGATGCGGTGCGCCAGCGTGTTCTTGGCCACATCCGAGCTCTGCGCACCCAGGCGCATGGTGCCGCCCAGGTCGGAGTTCTCGTCGCGCGTCTTGATCGTGCCGTCGGCGTCTTTCCATTCGGTGATCAGGGCGATCACGGGGTGCGGCGTCGCCGGCTCGAACTCGGTGCTGTTGGCGTCGGCAAGGCCGGCGACGTTGCGGGCGTACTCGATGGTGGCCACCTGCATGCCCAGGCAGATGCCCAGATAGGGCACCTTGTTCTCGCGGGCAAAGCGCGCGGCTGCAATCTTGCCCTCGATGCCGCGCTTGCCAAAGCCACCGGGCACCAGCACGGCGTCGTACTTGGTGAGCTGGCGCACCGTATCGCCGGTGATGGTTTCCGAATCCACGTAGTCGATCTTGACCCGGACGTGGTTTCGCATGCCCGCGTGGCGCAACGCCTCGTTGAGCGACTTGTAGCTGTCCGACAGATCAACGTACTTGCCCACCATGGCGATGTTGACTTCGCCCTGCGGGTGCTCGGTCTCGTAGACCAGGTCGTCCCACCGCTTGAGGTTGGCCGGCGGCGTGTTCAGGCGCAGCTTGTCGCAGATCAGGCCGTCCAGACCCTGCTCGTGCAGCATGCGCGGCACCTTGTAGATGGTGTTCACGTCCCACATGCTGATCACGCCCCATTCGGGCACGTTGGTGAACAGGCTGATCTTGGCGCGCTCGTCCTCGGGGATCTTGCGGTCGGCCCGGCACAGCAGGGCGTCGGCCGAGATGCCGATGGCGCGCAGCTCCTTGGCGGTGTGCTGGGTCGGCTTGGTCTTGAGCTCGCCGGCCGCGGCGATCCACGGCACGTAAGTCAGGTGCACGAAGGCGGTGGCGTTCGCCCCCATGCGCAGGCTCATCTGTCGCGCGGCCTCCAGGAAGGGTAGCGATTCGATGTCGCCCACGGTGCCGCCGATCTCGACGATGGCCACGTCGGCCGCGTCGGGCTCGCCGAAGCGGGCGCCGCGCTTGATGAATTCCTGGATTTCGTTGGTGATGTGCGGGATCACCTGCACTGTCTTGCCCAGGTAGTCGCCGCGACGCTCTTTTTCCAGGACGGACTGGTAGATCTTGCCGGTGGTGAAATTGTTGACCTTGCCCATGCGCGTCGTGATGAAGCGCTCGTAGTGGCCCAGGTCGAGGTCGGTCTCGGCGCCGTCGTCGGTCACGAACACTTCGCCGTGCTGGAAGGGCGACATTGTCCCCGGATCAACGTTGATGTACGGATCGAGCTTGATGAGGGTGACTTTGAGGCCCCGCGACTCCAGGATCGCTGCGAGGGAGGCTGAGGCGATTCCCTTGCCCAGGGAGGACACCACACCGCCGGTGACGAAGACGAATTTGGTCATGTCAGGGTCGAACGCGGGGGTTCTAGGGAGGTGGTAAACGCAGATTATAGAGGTCCGGGTCTGCCCGCCGCGTTCGTCCAAGGTACCATCCCGCTCCATGACTGATCTGGCCGGAAAACACTTCGTCCTCGGGCTCTCGGGCGGCATCGCCTGCTACAAGGCCGCCGAGTTGTGCCGGGCCCTGATCAAGCAGGGCGCCACGGTGCAGGTGGTGATGACGCAAGCGGCTGGGCAGTTCATCACGCCGGTGACCATGCAGGCGCTGAGCAACCGGCCGGTCTTCGGTTCGCACGACGTGTCGGGCTTTGACGCGCGCGAGGCCAACGGCATGCCGCACATCAACCTGAGCCGCGAGGCCGACGCCATCATCGTCGCGCCGTGCAGCGCCGACTTCATGGCCAAACTGCTGCACGGCCGCGCCGACGACCTGCTCAGCCTGATGTGCCTGGCGCGCCCCATTGGCCAGGTGCCGCTGCTGCTGGCGCCGGCCATGAACCGCGAGATGTGGGCGCACCCGGCCACGCAGCGCAACATGGCCCAGCTGACCGCCGACGGCGCCACCATCCTGGGGGTGGGCAGTGGATTCCAGGCCTGCGGGGAGACCGGTGACGGACGCATGCTGGAGCCGCCTGAGCTGCTGGAGGACATCGTGGCGTTCTTCCAGCCCAAGGTGCTGGCGGGGCGGCGCGTGCTGGTGACGGCGGGACCGACCTGGGAGTCGATTGACCCCGTGCGTGGCATCACCAACCTCTCCAGCGGCAAGATGGGGTTCGCCATCGCCCGAGCGGCGCGCGAGGCCGGTGCCGAGGTGACCCTCGTGGCCGGCCCCGTGCATCTGCCCACGCCGCGCGGGGTGAGGCGGATCGATGTGCAGTCGGCGCGCGACATGCTTGCGGCCACATTGCCCTGCGCCGAGCAATCCGACGTCTTTGTGGCCACGGCCGCCGTGGCCGACTGGCGGCCCGCCAGCACCGCTGGCGAGAAAATAAAGAAAGACGGCTCGGGGCACATGCCACAGCTGCAGTTCACCGAAAACCCCGACATCCTGGCCACGGTCGCGCAGTCCCCGCGTGGCGCCAGCGGCGCGCTGTTCTGCGTGGGCTTTGCCGCCGAGAGCCACGACCTGGAAGCGCATGCCCGGGCCAAGCGCGTGCGCAAGGGCGTGCCGCTGCTGGTGGGCAACATCGGCCCGGCCACCTTCGGCGCCGACGACAACGCGTTGCTGCTGGTGGATGCGCAGGGCACGCGGGAGCTGGCGCGCGCGACCAAGCTCGAACTTGCTCGCAAATTGATAGCAGAGATATCAACAAGGACGGGGGCTGGAGCCTGATTTGGCCCTGAAATCCATGAACATCGACGTCAAGATCATCGACCCGCGCATGGCAGGCAACCTGCCTGCATACGCCACGCCGGGCAGCGCCGGGCTGGACCTGCGGGCCTGCCTGGACGCGTCCCTCACCCTGGCGCCCAACGCCTGGCAGCTGGTGCCCACGGGCATTGCCATCTGGCTGAAGGACCCGGGCTACTCCGCGCTGATCCTGCCGCGCTCCGGCTTGGGCCACAAGCACGGCATCGTCCTGGGCAACCTGGTGGGCCTGATCGACAGCGACTACCAGGGCCAGCTGATGGTCAGTGCCTGGAACCGCAGCGACGTGGCCTTCACCATCGAGCCGATGGAGCGCCTCGCGCAACTGGTCATCGTGCCGGTGGTACAGGCGCAGTTCAACGTGGTGAGCGAGTTTCCTGCCTCACTGCGCGGCGAGGGCGGCTACGGTTCCACCGGCAAGGCCTGAGCGTCCCCACGGGTGCACGGGGAACCGCGCCGTGTCAATGCAGCAGGTCGCTGCCCGGGGCCTGTAGCTGCACCTTGAAGAACCCGGTGCCCAGCGTGCCGCGCCCGACTTCTTCTTCGGTGGCCTCGCGCACGGACTCCACTTTCAGGCTCAGGCGCAGCGCAATGCCAGCCAGCGGATGGTTGCCGTCCAGAACCACGTGCTCGGGGTAGATTTCGGTGACGGTGTACAAAAGCCCGGGCGGCGCTTCGGGGTTGCTGCCCGCGGGCAGGCCTTCGAAGGTCAGGCCTTCTTCCAGCTCGGCCGGGAACAGGCCGCGGGGCTCCAGGAAGACCAGCTGCTCGTCGTAGTCGCCAAAGGCCTCTTCGGGCTCCAGGTGCAGGTCCAGCGTCGCGCCGGGGCCGTGGCCCTGCAGGGCTTCCTCGATGCGGTGCAGCAGGTCGCCGCCCCCGACGAGAAACTCGACCGGCTCGTCCAGGACGTCAAGCTCTTCACCAAGCGTGTCCTTGAGCGTCCAGGTCAGTGCGACCACGCATTGCGGTGTAATCTGGGAGATCGGATTCATCCCCGGAATTGTCGCAGTTCCCCAGCCACTCCATGCCCAACAACACCCCACTGACCCTGCTGGGCGGCCTGAGCGCCGCGCAGTTCATGCGCCGCCACTGGCAAAAGAAGCCCCTGCTGGTCCGTGGTGCCATACCCGGCATGCAGGCGCCGCTGTCGCGCCGCGAGTTGTTCGAACTCGCCGCACGGGAGGGTGTGGAGTCGCGCCTGGTGCAGCAGGGTGCAAAAGGCTGGAAGCTAGGACGCGGTCCTTTTGCGCGTCTGCCCGCCCTGAAGCAGGCGGCCTGGACGCTGCTGGTGCAGGGCGTGGACCTGCACGACGAGCGCGCGCACCGCCTGTTGCGGCCTTTCGGGTTCATACCGGCGGCCCGGCTGGACGACCTGATGATCAGCTACGCGACCGACGGCGGTGGCGTGGGGCCGCACTTTGACAGCTACGACGTCTTCCTCCTGCAGGCGCACGGAAAGCGGCGCTGGCGGTACGGCCGCCAGAAAGACCTCAGGCTGCGTGACGACGTGCCGCTCAAGATCCTGGCCAACTTCCAGCCGGAGTTTGACGAAGTGCTGGAACCGGGTGACATGCTGTACCTGCCCCCGCAATATGCGCACGATGGCATCGCCATCGGCGAATGCATGACCTGCTCGGTGGGGTTTCGGGTGCCCAGGCGCCGCGAGCTCGCACGCGAATTGCTTCTGCGCCTGGCCGACGAGGCCGCTGATGTGGCCGGTGACGCGTTGTACTCGGACGCTTCACAGCCCGCCACCGTATCGAGCGCTGCGATCCCCGAAGCCTTGATGCAGTTTGCCCGGCGGTCGGTGGAGTCCGCCATGCGCGACCCGCACGCGCTGGCGCGCAGCCTGGGCGAGGTCCTGACCGAGCCCAAGCCCGATGTCTGGTTCGAAGCCGGTGCGCGGCCCGGTCGGCTGCACGCCGTTCGTCTGGACCGGCGCAGCCGGATGCTGCATGACGACCGGCACATCTTCATCAACGGCGAAAGCTGGCGCGCCGCAGGACGGGACGCGACGCTGATGCGCCGGCTGGCGGACGACCGCATGCTGGATGGGCGTGCGGTGGCGGGTGCGAGTCCGCAGGCCCGCGAACTGCTGGCCAGCTGGTGCGAGGCGGGCTGGCTGCATGCAACGGGCGAGGGCGCATGACCGACGCACCCACACTTCCCGCACCGGGCGAGTCCCTTCCCGTTGGGCGGTTCTCCGGTCGCAATGCCTTCCAGCAAGGCGTGCGCGATGCGCTGGCCTGCGCCGCGCGCGACGGCTGGAAGACGATGGTGCTGAGCGACCCCAGCTTCGAGGACTGGCCCCTGGGCGAACGCGCGGTGGCCGAGTCCCTCCAGGCATGGTCTGCCTCGGGTCGCCAGATGATCCTGCTGGCTTGCCGCTACGACGCGGTGTTGCGCAAGCACGCGCGGTTTGTGACCTGGCGCCGGCAGTGGTCGCACATCATCGAATGCTGGCAATGCCCGGCCGCCGATCCGCTGGACTTTCCCAGCGCCATCTGGTCGCCGGCGTGGTGCCTGCAACGCCTCGATCCGGTGCGCAGCACCGGACACGCCGGCACGGAGCCTGAGCGCCGCCTGATGCTGCGTGAGGCGCTCACCGAATGGCAGGGAAAATGCTCCCCGGGTTTTCCCGCAACGACCCTGGGCCTTTAGGGAAAATTGCAGGGTAATTGTGGGTTGACAAAATCAAACTATAATCCCGCCCGGGCGATCCTGATGCACCAGTCATGGGCATTGACGCTCTGACAACGCGATGGTCCGCCAGCCGCGTTGGCAACATCACCAAGCTTTGTCTGTCCCCTTGAAGGAAAACCCGAAATGAAGAAGTCTGTCCTGCTGGCAACGCTGGTTGCCGCCGCTTTCCTGGCCGCTTGTGGCAAGAAGGAAGAGCCGGCGCCCGCCCCGGCCCCGGCACCCGCCGCTGCTCCGGCTCCCGCCGCTACGCCGGCTGAGGCTGTTGCCTCTGCTGCCGCTGCTGTGGCCTCTGGCGCTGCTGCTGTCGCTTCCGGCGCCGCTGCCGCTGCTTCGGCTGCCGCTCCCGCCGCTGCCGCTGCCGCTTCCGCCGTCGACGCAACCAAGGCTGCTGCCTCGGCTGCCGGCGCTGCTGTTGACGCTGCCAAGAAGGCCGCTGAAGCTGCTGCCCCCAAGAAGTAATCCGGTTCCCGGATGAAACAGAAAAGCCGCCTCCGGGCGGCTTTTTTCATGCCTGTAGACATTGCAGGTCGAGGGCCGCGCGCCTTGCGGGCCCACCCCGCCTCAGGCGGTCAGCCAGCCGGTGCCTTCGACTGCGTCGGCCACCACAATGTCCGCCGGCAGGCAATCCAGCGCCTCAGCCAGGGCGGCGCGGGCCAGGTCGGGGCGGTTGTTCTGCAAGCTCAGGTGTGCGGCCACCACGGTGTGCAGGTGTTCGTGCGCCACCGCCCGCAGAATGGCGGCAGCGTCGGCATTGGCCAGATGGCCATGTCGCCCGCCCACCCGCTTCTTCAGGAACGGAGGGTAGGATGACTGCGCCAGCAACTGCGGGTCGTGGTTGCATTCAAGCATCAGCGAGTCGCAACCGGACAGGTGTTCCAGCACGTGCGCGGTGGCATGGCCCAGGTCGGTCAGGATGCCCCAGCGTGTGGCACCGTCGCTGCAGGTCAGCTGAAGCGGTTCGCGAGCGTCATGCGGCACGGTGAAGGGTGTCAGGCACATTTCACCCAGGTCCACTTGCTGCGAATCGGCGGCCAGGTTCAGCAACCCGTCAAAGTCGGGCTGTCCCATCCCCTCGAATGTTCCCCGGCTCATCCACACCGTGATGCGATGTCGGCGGGCGAACGCCATCACGCAGCCCGTGTGGTCGGCGTGTTCGTGGGTGATGAATATGGCGTCGAGTTCGTCAGGGGCGACACCGGCACGGGCGAGGCGTGCCTCCAGCTCGCGGATGCCAAGACCGCAGTCCACCAGGAGCCGGCGGGCACGGTGCAGGCCGCGCGCCTCGACGAGGGTCGCGTTGCCGCTGCTGCCGCTGCCCAGGTTGCGCAAGCGCAGCATGCGCGGTGCGCGCCTTACTTCAGGTCTTCGGCAATGACCTGCACGATGCGCTGTGCGTTGGCGGAAGTCTCGGGCGCGCCCTTGTCGTTCAGCACCGACACGGTGGTCGCGTTGCCCTGGCTGCGCAGGGCGATGCGGAACTTCAGCGGCTTGTCGTCCGGCGTCGATCCAAAGCTGAAGAGCTTGCCGAAGAAGCCCTTCTCCTGGCGGTCGGCGTTGGGCGCGACGTACCGCACAAAGTACACGCCCTGCGTGCGGTCGCGGTCCTCGACCGTGAAGCCCGTGCGGTCCAGCGCCAGACCGACCCGGCGCCATGCGCGATCAAACGGTTCGTCCACTTCAAGCACCGGCACGTTGTTGACCATGGCCACGCGCGAGGTGGCCTTGGTCACGCCTGCCGCCACCATGGCCTTGGACTGCTCCTGGCCCACACCCAGGCGAACCATGATGCGGCGCAGGAACTCGGCTTCCAGTTCGGGGTCGGCGGGCCTGGGTTGCCACACCGTCTGGTCCTTCTGCGCATTGCTGCTGTAGACCTCGATCATGCCGCGGTGGCTGACATAAATCTCGGTCTCGCCAGCGGCGCTGCGCTCCAGGCGCGTGCGGAAGCGGTCGCGTTCGCCGGTCGAGTAGAGGGAATCGAACACCTTGCCGATCGTCTGACGGATGAAATCCTGCGGCAGCTTGGCGCGGTTCTCGGCCCAATCGGTCTCCAGGATGCCCAGGGCCGGCTGGTCAAAGGTGATCAGGAAACCGCTTTCCTGCCAGAAATCCCGGATGATCGGCAGGATCTGGTCGGCGGGGCGCTTGACGACGATCCAGCGCTGGTTGCCCAGGCGCTCGATGCGCACATCACCCACCGTGCGCGCCGCCACGGGCACGCCCTGGTTGGTCTGGCCGATATTGAAGCCGGTGGCGGTGACAGCGCCGCCAGGGACGGCGTAACGCGTGTCGCGCGAGAGCTGGGTCAGGTCCGGGGGCACGTCCAGCGATGCGGCCTTGCCGGCGCTCTTGTAGTCAACCTTGTCGGGCTCCAATATGGAGCAGCCGCCCAGGGTCAGCGCAATGGCGCATAGGGCAAGGCGAAGGGGCAGTTTGGAAGGGTTGAACACAGGGTTTCCTTGGCAAGAATTCAGATCAGTCCGCTGGCGCGCAACGCGCCTTCGACGACGGGCTCGTTGGCGGTGGCCAACGGGGTCATGGGCAGGCGCATGGTGCCGCCACAAAGGCCCATGCGGGCCATGGCCCACTTGAGCGGGATCGGGTTGGCTTCGACGAACAGGTGCTTGTGCACCGGCATCAGTTGCCGCTGGATTTCCATGGCGCGCTTCGTATCGCCTGCGATGGCCGCCACGCACAGCTCGTGCATGAGGCGCGGGGCGATGTTGGCGGTGACGCTCACGTTGCCCTGACCACCGCACAGCATCAGCGCCACGGCGGTCGGGTCGTCGCCCGAATAGATGGCAAAGCCCTTGGGGACATCGCGGATCAGCCACTGGGCACGCTCGATGTTGCCCGTGGCCTCCTTGATACCGACGATGCCCGGCACCTGAGCCAGCCGCAGCACCGTGTCATGCGCCATGTCGGCAACCGTGCGGCCGGGCACGTTGTACAGGATGGTGGGCAGGTCGCCAGTGGCTTCGGCGATGGCCTTGAAGTGCTGGTACTGGCCCTCCTGCGTGGGCTTGTTGTAGTAGGGCACGACCTGCAGCTGGCAGTCGGCGCCGACCTTTTTGGCGAACTTCGCCAGCTCAATGGCCTCGGCCGTGGAGTTGGCGCCGCAGCCGGCCATGATGGGCACGCGCCTTGCAGCCTGCTCGACCGACACGCGGATGATCTCGCAATGCTCGTCCACATTGACCGTGGGTGACTCGCCGGTGGTGCCGACCACGCCAATGCAGTCCGTGCCCTCGGCGATGTGCCAGTCAATCAGCTTGCGCAGCGCGGGGTAGTCCACGCTGCCGTCTTCGTGCATCGGGGTGACGAGCGCCACGATGCTGCCTGTAATCGGTGTCATTGCCGGGGTTCTGAACGGTAAACGGTCATTTTACCCAGAGCGCATGACGCGCCGGACCCGGCCCGGACCCGGGGCGAACGGCGGCGATGCGCTGTACGAACCGCCCGGGGCCGTCCAACCCGTCCATCCAGCCGTCCTCATAGGCCACCACGCGCAGCCCGGCGCAGGCGCCAAGCAGTTCGCCCGGCTGCAACAGGAACTCGGGCCGTGATGGCCGGCCCACGGTTTCCTGGCCCGCGGCAAAGGTTTCGTAGATCAGCGCGCCGCCACTGGCGACGCTGCCCACGATCGCCGGCAACAGCGGGCGCCACAGGTAGTTGGTGACCACCACACCTTCAAACCGCCGTGCGCCCAGGGGCCAGGCCCCTTGCTCGATGTCGGCCTCCAGCAACTCGCCCAACCCGGCACAGGCGGCCAGCGCTGCGGGGGAGCGGTCCACGCCGCACACCGGATGGCCGCGTTGCGCAAACCAGCGCAGGTGCCTGCCCGCGCCGCAGGCCACGTCCAGCACGGTGCCACCTGCGGGCACCAGGTGCGACCAGTGCCGCACCCAAGCGGACGGCGGCTCGGTGCCGTGCAGGGTTTCGGCGCTCAATGCGGCTTGACCTCGTCCTTGAGCGCCGCCAGGGCCATCTTTTCCACCAGCCCCGGCGCCAGGATCTTGAGCAGCCGGCCCAGTTTGCCCCGGGCCGTCATCACCACCTCGCGCTCGCGACGGTTCATGCCGTCGATGATCAGGCGGGCGCATTCCTCCACGCTCATCGCGTCGTCTTCCTTCAGGCCGCTGGAGCCTGCCGGCCGGCCGGCAGCGTTGTAGCCGCGGTAGCGGATCTGTGTGGCCACCACGCCGGGGTAGGCGGTGGTGACGCTCACGCCCACGCCCTTGAGTTCGGCGCGCAAGGCCTCAAAAAAACCGGTCATGGCGAACTTGGTGGCGCTGTAGGCGGTGCGTCCGGGCACGCCGACCAGGCCAGCCAGCGACGACACGGCCACGATGTGTCCGCGTGTGGCCTTGAGGTGCGGCAGCGCGGCGTGGGTGCACCACACACTGCCCCAGTGATTGACGCGCATCAGCTGCTCGTACCAGCCCAGGTCCTCGGCCCGCACGTCCGAGAACAGCGCCTGCGCCGACATGCCGGCGTTGTTGATGAGCGCGTCGATGCGGCCAAAGCGCGCAACGGCGGCGGCCGCCAGCGCGCGGCATTGGACCTCTTCGGCCACATCGGTGCGCACCACCAGCGCCTGCGCGCCAGCGGCCTCGCATTGCGCTGCCACCGCGGCCAGAGCCTCCTCGTTGCGCGCGGCCAGCACCAGGGCGACCTCGGACTTGAGGCTGGCGGCGAGCTGGCGCGCCATTTCGGCGCCAATGCCGTCGGACGCACCGGTAATTACTATCGTTTTCATAGCACGTCAATCAAGAGGGACGGGGGCTGGAGTCCGATTTGGCAGAAAAAATCACTCAGAAGCAGGCCCAGATCTGGTCGGCCAGTGTGACGAGGAAATCCGGTCGTGTGTACAGGGCAAACACCGCCAGCAGTGCCGCCAGCGCGACAGCGAATGCCGTGAGTTTGCGTGTGCGCTGCATGCCTCACGCCCCCTGCGGCGCAGGCCCGCGCTGGATGGCGCTTTCCTTGACGGGCAGGTTCACCAGTGCGGCAAAGACGCCCAGGGCGATGGCGATGTACCAGACCACGTCGTAGCTGCCGGTGCGGTCGTACAGGTAGCCGCCCAGCCACACGCCCATGAACGAACCGATCTGGTGGCTGAAGAACACGAAACCGCCCAGCATCGACAAATGCGCCACCCCAAAAATCTGCGCCACCGTGGCATTGGTGGGCGGCACGGTGGACAGCCACAGCAGGCCCATCACGCTGGCAAAGATGTAGACCGACATCGGCGTCAGCGGCGCCCACAGGAAGACGGCGATGGCCACCGCCCTGCCCAGATAGATGGAGGCCAGGATCTTGCGCTTGGCCAGACGCTGGCCCAGGCTGCCGGCGATGTAGGTGCCGAACACGTTGAACAGCCCGATCAGCGCCAGCGCGTAGCTGGCCACCATGGGCGACAGCCCCTTGTCCTTGAGGTAGCTGGGCATGTGCACGCCGATGAACACCACCTGGAAGCCGCACACGAAGTAGCCCGCCATCAGCAGCTGGAAGCTCGGGTACTTGAAGGCCTCGCGCAGCGCCTGCGCAATCGACTGGTCCCGTGCCGGCGCGGCACCGGACGCAAATCCGGGTTCGCGCAGGCCCAATGCGAGCGGCGTGATCAGCAGCACCAGCACCGCCAGCGCCAGCAGCGCCTGCTGCCAGCCCAGGCCGCTGATGAGGAAACCCTCGACCGGCACCATCAGGAACTGGCCGAACGAGCCGGCCGCGGCCGCCACCCCCATGGCCCATGAGCGTTTGGCCGGGTCAATCTGCCGACCGATCACGCCGTAGATCACGGCATAGGTGGTGCCAGCCTGGGCTGCGCCCAGCAGCACGCCTGCGGTAAGGGTAAAGACGAAGGGGCTGGTCGCCAGCGCCATCCCCGCCAGGCCCAGGCCGTAGAGCACGCTGCCAGCGATCAGCACCCGGAAGGCACCGAACCGGTCGGCCAGCATGCCCGCGAAGATGCCGAACACGCCCCAGGACAGGTTCTGGATAGCCAGCGCGAACGAAAACGTCTCGCGCGTCCAGCCCTGGGCCTGGGTGACGGGAAGCAGCCACAGGCCAAATCCGTGGCGAATGCCCATGGACAGGGTGACGATGGCGGCGCCGCAGGCAAGCACCTGGGCCATGGAGAGATTGCGTGGGGATTGCATCCGGTGAATGTAACGAAACGCCGCTGATGCTGCTCGCATTCGCCGCGAATGCGGAAGAGCTGTACGGACATACAGCTTTCATTTCCATCCGGTCTACAATCCCCCTCCCATGGCCACGAAACCCCCCGTCCGACTACTCCGAAGGCTCGATCCGCGTGCTCAAGGGCCTTGAGCCCGTCAAGCAGCGCCCGGGCATGTACACGCGCACCGACAATCCGCTGCACGTGATCCAGGAGGTCTTGGACAACGCGGCCGACGAGGCGCTGGCCGGTCATGGCCGCAAGATCCGCGTCACCCTGCATGCCGACGGCTCGGTCAGCGTGGAAGACGACGGCCGCGGCATCCCGTTTGGCCTGCACCCCGAAGAAAACGCCCCGGTGATCGAACTCGTGTTCACCCGCCTGCACGCGGGCGGCAAGTTCGACAAGGGCAAGGGCGGCGCCTACAGCTTCTCGGGCGGCCTGCACGGCGTGGGGGTGAGCGTCACCAACGCGCTGGCCACCCGGCTGGAAGCCACCAGCTGGCGCGATGGCATGGTGGCGCGGCTGGTGTTCTCGGGCGGCGATGTGACCGAGAAGCTTCACCTGCGCAAGGCCATTGAGGGCGACCGCAAATCCGGCACCACCGTGCGCGTGTGGCCGGACCCGAAGTACTTCGAGTCCGCCGCGCTGCCGCTGGCCGAACTGGCCCACCTGCTGCGCAGCAAGGCCGTGCTGATGCCCGGCGTCACCGTGACGCTGACCAACGAGAAGACCAGGGACACCCAGACCTGGGTCTACAAGGGTGGCCTGCGCGACTACCTGATGCAGACGCTCACCGCCGACCCGGTGATCCCGCTGTTCGAGGGCGAGGGCTTTGCCGACAGCAACGACACTTTCGCCGAGGGCGAAGGCGCGCAGTGGTGCGTGGCCTTCACCGAAGACGGCCAGCCGGTGCGTGAGAGCTACGTCAACCTGATCCCCACCAGCGCCGGGGGCACGCACGAGAGCGGCCTGCGCGACGGGCTGTTCACCGCCGTCAAGGGCTTCATCGAGCTGCACAGCCTGTTGCCCAAGGGCGTCAAGCTGTTGCCCGAGGACGTGTTCGCCCGCGCCAGCTATGTGCTGAGCGCCAAGGTGCTGGACCCGCAGTTCCAGGGCCAGATCAAGGAGCGCCTGAACTCGCGCGACGCGGTGCGGCTGGTCTCCAGCTTTGTGCGCCCGGCGCTGGAGCTGTGGCTCAACCAGCATGTGGAATACGGCAAGAAGCTCGCCGAGCTGGCCATCCGCGCCGCCCAGACGCGCCAGAAGGCCGGCCAGAAGGTCGAGAAGCGCAAGGGCTCCGGGTGTGGCCGTGCTGCCGGGCAAGCTGACCGATTGCGAAAGCAAGGACACCAGCCACAACGAGGTCTTCCTGGTCGAGGGCGACTCCGCCGGCGGCAGCGCCAAGATGGGCCGCGACAAGGAATGCCAGGCCATCCTGCCCCTGCGCGGCAAGGTGCTCAACACCTGGGAGGTCGAGCGCGACCGCCTGTTTGCCAACAACGAGATCCACGACATCGCGGTGGCCATCGGCGTGGACCCGCACGGGCCCAACGATTCACCCGATCTGGGTGGCCTGCGCTACGGCAAGGTCTGCATCCTGTCTGATGCCGATGTGGACGGCTCGCACATCCAGGTGCTGCTGCTGACGCTGTTCTTCCGCCACTTTCCCAAGCTGATTGAAGCCGGCCATGTGTATGTGGCTCGCCCGCCGCTGTTCCGTGTGGACGTCCCCGCGCGTGGCAAGAAGCCCGCCGGCAAGGTCTATGCGCTGGACGAGGGCGAACTCACCGCCGTGCTGGACAAGGCGGCCAAGGAAGGCGTGGCGCGCGAGAAGTGCCAGATCAGCCGTTTCAAGGGCCTGGGCGAAATGAGTGCGGAACAATTGTGGGAAACGACACTCAATCCGGATACCCGGCGCCTGCTGCCGGTTCAACTCGGCCGGCTGGACTTTTTGCAGACCGAGGCCGAGATCACCAAGCTCATGGGCAAGGGCGAGGCCGCTGCCCGGCGCGAACTCATGGAACTGCACGGCGACGCCGTGGAAATAGACGTCTGACATGTCCCTGGCCGACCTAGCCGCCTCCGTCACGCCGCCGCAGTCGCCGCCGCGGGTGCGGCTGCGCCCGACCATGCAAAGCGACCTGGAGTTCGTGCTCTCGCTGGAGCAGGACCCGGCCAACCTGCCTTTCATCACGCCGTGGGAGCGCATGCAGCACGAGGCGGCGATCCGCTTTCCCGATTTCCGCCACTTCATCATCGAGGGCGGCCCTGGCCTGGACGCAGTGGGCTTTGTGATCCTGATCGGTTGCCGCAGCCAGCACCTGTCGATCGAGCTCAAGCGCATGGTGGTGCAGACCAAGGGACAGGGCTTTGGCCGCGGTGCGCTGCGTGTGGTGCGCCGCATCGCGTTCGAAGACCTGGGCGCGCACCGCTTCTGGCTGGACGTCAAGTCGCGCAACACCCGTGCGCAAACGCTGTACCGCAGCGAGGGCTTTGTGCTCGAGGGCACCTTGCGCGAGGCCGTCAAGCTGCCGGACGGCTTTGAATCGCTGATCGTCATGTCGATGCTGCGCGCCGAGTTTGACGCCCGCCGAGCGCAGGGGCTGGAGCTGCCCGCATGAGCGTTTTTTCAAGCATTTTCGGCCTGCAGCCCGCATGGATGCTTGCTGACCCGCTATCAATTTTGAAGCGCGTTGCCGCTTTCGCCCTGACGGTGACCCTGGCGTTCGGCTTGCTGGCGGGCCGCGCGCATGCCGATGTCTGGGGCTATGTGGACGACAAGGGCGTGGCCCACTTTGCCTCCGAGAAGGTGGACGCCCGCTACGAGCTGTTCTTCCGCGGCGCCACCGTCACTTCCGGCGGCAACCCGGCGGCGGCAGCGCCCGCGCCCGGCCCGCAAGACCAGAAGCTGGTGGCCTTTTTCGAGGTGTCCACCAACTACAAGGCGGTGCGCCACCTGCTGAAAGAGGCCGCCCAGACCAACAATGTCGATTACGAGCTCCTCAAGGCGGTGATCGTCACCGAGTCCGGCTTTGACCCGCGCGCCGTCTCGCCGCGCGGCGCCGTGGGCCTGATGCAGATGATGCCCCCCACCGCCGAGCGCTATGGCGTGCGCGGTGAGCCCAACGCGCCCATCGAGAAAAAGCTCACCGACCCGGCCATCAACATCCGCGCCGGCGCGCGCTACCTGCGCGATCTGGCCCGCCTGTTCCCCGGCCGGCTGGACCTGGTGCTGGCCTCGTACAACGCGGGTGAGGGCGCCGTGCAGCGCGCCGGCAACCGCATCCCCAATTACCCGGAGACGCAGAACTACGTCAAGACGGTGATGAGCATCTACAGTGCCCTCAAGCCCCCGGCGTTGCTGGCCGACCGCATCCGCCAGACGGGTAGGGCGCGCGTCGAATTCGCCCCCGTCGGCGGCGCCGGCGGACTGGGTGGCACTGCCGGCGCCGGTGGCGCACTGGGCCGCGGCAACATGGTGCCCTCAGCCGGCCTGCCTGCGCTGGCCCCGGTGGCGATGAGCCCCACCGACATGAAGATTGAACGAGACTGATGAGCGACCAACCCCTGCTGGACCTGGCGACCCCCGAACCCGACGATGCCCTGAGCCTTGCCACCTACGCCCAGCGCGCCTACCTTGAGTACGCGCTGTCGGTCGTCAAGGGGCGGGCCCTGCCCGATGTGTGCGACGGGCAAAAGCCCGTGCAGCGGCGCATCCTGTACAGCATGTCCCGCATGGGGCTGGGCTTCTCTGGCAACAGCGGGGCGCGGCCCGTCAAGTCCGCCCGCGTGGTGGGCGACGTGTTGGGCCGCTTTCACCCCCACGGCGACCAGGCCGCGTACGACGCGCTGGTGCGCATGGCGCAAGACTTCTCCCAGCGCTACCCGCTGATCGACGGCCAAGGCAACTTCGGCAGCCGCGACGGCGACGGCGCCGCTGCCATGCGCTACACCGAGGCGCGCCTCGCCCGGATCACCAGCCTGCTGCTGGACGAGATCGACGAAGGCACGGTCGAGTTCATCCCCAATTACGACGGCTCCACCGAAGAGCCGCGCCAGTTGCCCGCGCGGCTGCCCTTCACCCTGCTCAACGGCGCCAGCGGCATTGCCGTGGGCCTGGCCACTGAAATCCCCAGCCACAACCTGCAAGAGGTGGCGCAGGCCTGCGTGGCGCTGATCAAGGACCCCAAAACCCCCGACGACGCGCTGGCCACCCTGTTGCCCGGCCCGGATTACCCCGGCGGCGGCCAGATCATCAGCCCCGCCGCGGACATCGCCGAGGCCTACCGCACCGGCCGTGGCAGCCTGAAGGTGCGCGCCCGCTGGAAGATCGAAGACCTGGCGCGCGGCCAGTGGCAGCTGGTGGTGACCGAGCTGCCCCCCGGCGTGAGCACCCAGCGCGTGCTCGAAGAGATCGAGGAAATCACCAACCCCAAGGTCAAGGCCGGCAAGAAGGCCCTGACGCAGGAGCAGAACCAGCTCAAGGCCTCGGTGCTGGCCGTGCTGGACGGCGTGCGCGACGAGTCCAGCAAGGACGCGGCCGTGCGCCTGGTGTTCGAGCCCAAGACCAGCCGCATCAGCCAGCCCGAGCTGATCACCGCGCTGCTGGCCCACACCAGCCTGGAGACCTCGTCGTCCATCAACCTCACCATGGTGGGCATGGACGGGCGGCCGGTGCAGAAGTCCCTGCGCCAGATGCTGCTGGAGTGGATCGCCTTCCGCCAGCAGACGGTGGAGCGCAGGTCACAACACCGCCTGCGCAAGGTGCTGGAGCGCATCCACATCCTCGAAGGCCGGCAGCTCGTGCTGCTCAACATCGACGAGGTGATCGCCCTGATCCGCGGCAGCGACGAGCCCAAGGCCGCACTGATCGCGCGCTTCAAGCTCAGCGAGCGGCAGGCTGAAGACATCCTTGAAATCCGCCTGCGCCAGTTGGCCCGGCTGGAAGCCATCAAGATCGAGCAGGAGCTCTCGGCACTGCGCGACGAGCAGAAGAAGCTGGACGACATCCTGGCCAGCCCCGCCGCGCTGCGCCGCCTGATGGTGAAAGAGATCGAGGCCGACGCCAAGCAGTTTGCCGATGCGCGGCGCACGCTGATCCAGGCCGAGAAGAAGGCCGTGGCCGAAGTGAAGATCGTGGACGAGCCAGTGACGGTGGTCGTCTCGCAAAAAGGCTGGGTGCGCGCACGCAGCGGCCACGGGCACGAGGCCGCCAGCTTTGCCTTCAAGGCCGGCGACGGCCTGTACGGCACGTTTGAGTGCCGCACCGTGGACACGCTGCTGGCCTTTGGCAGCAACGGGCGCGTGTACTCGGTGGCGGTGTCCATGCTGCCCGGCGCGCGCGGCGACGGCCAGCCCCTGACCACGCTGGTGGAGCTGGAAGCCGGCACGCAGCTGCTGCATTACTGGGCCGGCGCGGCCAATGCCTGGCTGCTGCTGAGCAGCTCGGCCGGGTACGGATTCCTGGCCACGGTGGAGCACATGACCTCCCGCCTCAAAGCGGGCAAGTCCTTCATCACCTGCAACGAGGGCGAGACCGTGTGCGCCCCGTCGCCCGCCAACGTGGCGCCACCGGGCGGCCAGCCTGCTGCAGGTCTGTACGCACCGGCCACGCACGTGGCCTGCGCCTCCACCGGCGGGCGCATCCTGACGTTCGAGATCGGCGAGCTCAAGCCCCAGGCCAACGGCGGGCGCGGGCTGATGCTGATCGACCTGGACGGCAAGGACACCCTGGCCGGCGCAGCGGCCTACACCCGCAGTGTGCGCATCGACGGCGTGGGGCGTGGCGGCAAGGACCGCGAAGAAACCCTGGAGATCCGCAGCCTGAACAACGCGACGCGCCGCGCGCGGGCGCAAGGGCAAGGCCGCGGACCTGGGCTTCAAGCCCGTGTCGATCCAGCGGGTGGAGTAAGAAATATGGCCCTGGCCCCCGTCTTTATTGGGCTGGGTGCTATGGTTTTGGTAGCGTCCGGCGCGTGGGCGCAGGTGCCCGGCGCCGCACAGGCCGCGTCTTCGCCTGCGTCGGCTGCCGCGGCGGCCCGCGCCCCGGCGTCCGCCAGGCCCACGCGGCCTGCGTCGCCCATCGCGTCGGTCTTCAAGGTCGAGAAGGTCACGGTGGATGCCACGGGCAAAGAGGAACTGGAGCGCGCCACCTCGGCGAACGTGGGCGACACCGTGCAGTACAGCGTGACGCACACCAACCGCAGCCAGCGCCGCCTGCTGCGGGTGGACTTTGGCATACCCATCCCGCACGGCACCACCTATGTGGCCGACAGCGCCGACCCGCCCGAGCCCAAGCGCGTGCGCCTCAACGCCGACCGCGACCAGATGCTGTGGCGCATCGAGCAGCTGGACCCGGGCGAAAGCGTCACCCTGCGCCTGCGCGTGCGCATCGACCCCGACCCCACGCTGGTGCCGACGCCCTCGGAGCCCCGCCGGCCGGAGTTGCGGCGGACGCCGGGGTAGGGCTGCGTACTCTCGTAGCCGAAGGACTGACTTTGACGCGGGTAGTATTGACCTGCTGAATGGCGATAAGCCACACTGAGAATACCGATTGTCATGGGCTGTATGAGCCGCAGTCGGCTCTACTAAATCCGTAACACTCATGTCAACAGAGCACCGATCCATTCTTGTAATCGAGGTTCCTCGTGAATATTCTGAACGCGCTGCTCCTCACAATTTCAATGGCTTTCAGCTCCCAAGCATTCGCGTTTCCTCCTGAAATTGGCGAGGTGCCCGGTCTACTAGATAAGCTGGAATATGTTGACGGAACTCCACTGGACCTTGCGACGTTGCGGGGCAAGCCAGTTGTCTTGTACTTCGGCGCTGATTGGTGTGTTCCGTGTGTCGAAAAGGGACGACCCACGGCTACCAAAGTGGCTCGCAAGTATGGTCCGATGGGACTGGAGGTGATTTTTGTGAGCATGGATGACAACAAGTTGCGTCCACTAAAGGCTCAAGAAGCAACCGCTCTTGGGATTCGAATCGCTATGCCAAAGCTCGATGTTTGCCCAGTAGGCAAGTGCACTACGGGAGTCAGGGACGTTGGCTCGTTCGGTCGAATCTATACCTTTCCTTCGGCAGTTGTTCTGGATTCCCAAGGTGTAGTAAGGGCGAAAATGGATATGGGTATGGGCGTTCTTCACGGTCTTGAGCCCGCTGTACAAAAAGTTATCGGGATGCCGACGATTGCGCGCTAGGGTCGTTTACTGACAGCTCCATGTTTGCTGATCATTTGTGAGGAATAGCCCGCCCCATGCGTCTATATCCCATCACCCCCCTCGCCGCAGCCCTGCTCCTCACCGCCTGCGTCACCACAGCGCCTTTCCCGCCCCAGCCACTGGCCACCGCCCGCGCCTACGACGGGCCGCGTCGGCCGCAGGCCGATGTGGCCACGGTGTTCATCCTGGACGGGCGGCCGCACTACGAGTCCGGTTTCATCTGCCAGGTCAACGGCAAGCCCGCGGCCGCGGGCGGGGGCTGCGCCTCGGTGGTGTACCTGCTGCCCGGCAGCCACCGCCTGCAGATCCGCTACCGCTCGCGCACCGAGGTGGGCGAGGGCGAGATCACCCTGCACACCCAGGCCGGGCAGCTCTACCAGCTCAACGCCACGTCGTTTCGCACCAGCAACCGCGGCCTGATCCAGGCCCTGCCCATGCCCGCAGGCGCCAGGCTGGTCTACCGCAACGTCGCGCCCAACCTGGCCCCGCCGGGCAAGCTGGACGAGGCAATGCCGTACGACGTGCAATAGCCTTGCTTCTTCACCACAGGAGGTCTCCATGCCCACAAGCCCCAACGTCATCAACTGGTTCGAGATCCCCGCAACCAACTTTGCCCGCGCCCAGGCGTTCTACAGCGCCGTGCTGGGCATCACCATCGAGCCGATGGCGATGGGGCCCTCCACGCTGGGCTTTTTGTCCACCGACCCCAACGCGATGGGCGGCGCCATCGTGCAGGCCGAGGGCTGCGTGCCGTCTGCGCACGGCACCATCGTCTACCTCAACGGCGGGGACGACCTGGCGGTGATGCTCGCGCGGGTGGAGCCCGCGGGCGGCTCCATCGTTGTGCCCAAGACCGAGATCGGCAACGGCTTCGGCTTCTTCGCGCACTTTCTGGACACCGAGGGCAACAAGATCGGCCTGCACTCCTTGCAGTGACGGCCGCGATGGCCTTCCTGCTTGCCAAAGCCGTTTTCTTTGCCCTGCTGTTCACCGCTGCCGCGGTGCTGGTCTGGCTGTCCACGCCCTGGGGCTACGGCGGGCGGCTCTACACCCGGCTCGTCCGCAAAGGCTCCGCGTTCGACAACCCCTGGCTGCTGCGTCTGCTGGGCCTGGCCGGCTCGCTCTATGCCGTCATTGGCGGGGTGAACACGTGGCTGCGGCTGGTTGAGGTGCGGTGACCGTCAGCCGGCCACAGGCCGCCAGAGCCGGAAATTTACAAGTAATTGGCCTCCAGCCCCTGCAGTATCTTGCTGACCCGCTATCAAAAGCATAGCGATTTTGGCGCCTTGAATTGGCTGAAAGCTTGCGCATCGCCACCTTTTGGGTCAACAGTTGAGATATCGTCTCCATTGAATAGACACTTTTGAATTACGTCGGCTATAGTGCTGCAGCCTTGCGCGACGTCCGCGCAGCGAGCCCGAGGGGGAGTTTCGAGTGAACAGAATAAATCGAAGTCGGCATATTGGCGCACGGCCTCTTCCGCGTCTCGACCAATGAATAGTCTTGCCCCTTCGTCTACTCAGCCGAAAGAGAGGGTGTCTAAACCTTGGCCCTCTTCAATGGCGCTGGCGCTCCTCGCATTAGCTCTTTGGCTGACTTCTTTGGCGCTGGTCGGTCTAGTGCTTTACGCGAAGCAGAGACAAATACTGGGGACCGAAATTCTGATCATGGGGTGGTTGTCACCACTCATCGGCAACTTCGCGTGGTTCGCAAACCCTTTGTTCCTATGGGCACTTCTTCGGCTATGGGCCAAGAACTCAGCGGTCGGGCCAGCGCTGCTTTCCATTCTGTTCTCACTCGATGTGCTACGTTTTTCCACCTACCTGCTTGATGAGGGCGGAGGCAGCACGCCAGTCTATGGCTATGGGTGGGGGATGGTTCTTTGGTTCGCAGCGTTGTTCATGTTGCTTGCAGCTGTCGGCACGCGCCAGATAGAGAAGCGCCTCGATACCCTAAGCGCCGAGGGTACTGACGAATGGCTGCGGCCAATTGGCATCATGGCGTGCGTTGCGGTTCTGATGGGGGCTGGGTACCTGGCGATCACAGACCGAAAGCATGCCAATGCCGCGGAGCGGGAACGCTTGTCTGGTCTGGCGTTCAAGCGTGGCCCTGTCTGTGGCGCTGGCGAGCCCTTCGTGAGTCAACCGTTGCGTCCTGGAACAGGGCCACTTGAGGTCGTCCTTTCGGAGGGGAGCTACACCGGAAGCTCCTCTCCCTTTAATAAGCCGAGCAACATGCTGAAGTGGGGCATTCCAGTCCTGAGACTTGGTGACAGGGATTACTCATACTCCATGGTGGGAGATGAGCAGTTGTTGGTGTCTGTGCCCGCTAAAGGTTCCGCGACGGCTTCATTGGACGTAACCGTGTCAGGCGAAGAGGGACGGCGCCCGATTGCAGCGAAGCTGGTTGAGATAAGTACTGGGCGTATCGTGTTTGATCAAGTCTGGCAGCCGGAGCGGGGCAACGCGAGGTACTGCCCCGAATACTCCAGCTATCCCAAAAGCACCGAACAACCCAGAAGGCTGCTGATAGAAGCATTGGGACTGACTCCTGCGCCGGAGACTCCAGCGAAGAAGGCTTCGCCGCCAGCCAAAGCAGCTTACAACCAAGTGATCGGTGTCGTACTAAACGGGTTCGACGAGCCGGGCGATGCAAAGTCGGTTGACCGAAACCCATCCAACTTTGGCGCGAAGCAGGGGAATGCGGCCACTGGCAGGCGTCCATGGGCCGGTAACAGAAACTGCCCCGACGACGTGGGATGGGACGGATGGGGATCGGAAGGGAGTCCTTCCAGGCTTGATACCGGATGGCCGTTCATGGTCGGTGACAAGGCCTACTATCCGGGCCAGCGCGGGCAATACAAAGCTCTTTGTGCAGGAGGCGACGCCTACCTTTTCGTCTGGGCCGGCAGAGATGGCAAATACTTCTTGAATCTTGAGAAACGACGCTTGTCGGATTTCCATCGGCAGTGGGGCGGAGTCGTTGTGATTGACGACAAACGCTTTGTTGGAGGGGAGCACACCATCTCGATCGATTCATTGACTGAGGGGGTCGATGGGTTGACTATTGGCTTGGTGGATGAGAAGTCTGGGAAGAAAGCAGTTGTCCGGGCTCCACAGTCGGTCTCGAGGGAGACTAAGTAGTTCCGGGTGCTTCGAACTAACGTTGAGCACCGAAAATGACCCTCTCATGCCACGTTGAAAGCCATCGCCTCTGGGAGGTAGTGACGCAGTGGGCACGAGCACATCGTCGCCCTCGTGCTGGCCAAGTCCGTCGTGCACCAGGAGTTCATCACGAGGCAGGACTTCCACGCCTGGCGAATCCGCTGGCGCATCCTGTCGCAGTCCCTCTGGTACGAGACGCCGGCTGGGCTGAAGGCCGAGCAGGCTTCCAGTGCACCTGTTTGGTAGGAAAACACATCCATGACTTCACCCCAACCCATGGCCGTACCCCCGGCCGAGGACGACGAGGACGCCTATGTCTTTGTCGATCACCGCGAGGAAGAGACCTCCATCGTCGAATACGTCTCGGCGCAGCTCGCGCCCGAAGACGCGCTGGAGGTGGACGAGGACGACGGGCAGATCACCGTGCGCCATCGCGGGCAGGCACATGCCATCCCGCTGCAGTTCTCGCCGCACGACCGCTACGTGATGATCTCGTCGCTGGCCGAGTTGCTGGCCGGGCGCTACCGGTTCTTTGTGCTCAAGCCGTCGCTGGATGGCGACACCCACGGCCTGCTGGTGGTGCCCGAGGCCGATGCGCAGGGCTGGCCGACGGTACCGGATCATCTGCTGCCGCTGGACAAGGGCTACGACTACTTCGGCGGCATCCGCGTGCCCTACCTCAACCACGAGGACGCCGCCCCGGGGTTTGAAGAAGACCGCGAGCGTGTGGCCGCAGCCAAGGACGCGATGGGCGGGCTGGTGCAGGCGCTGTTTTCCGGCAAGCTGGACGCGAGTGCGGCGGCCCTGCTGGCCCAGGCAGCGATGAAGGACCCGGAGGCGCGCAAGGCCGCCGAGGGCAAGACCGAAGCCGAGCTGGCCGCCGAAATCCAGCAGGCCTTTGGCGAGGCCCTGTCGTCGCCCGAACTGGCCCAGAACCGCCGCGAGATGGATCAGGCCTTGGCCGATCTCAAAGCCCTGACCAACCCGCCGCCCAAGCCGTGGTGGAAGGTCTGGTGAGGGAATTCTGAGGGAAATCGGCCTCCAGCCCCCGTGGTTGCTGGCTGATCCGCTACAAAATCGATAGCAGTCTTACCGGGGCCCGACAGCCTCAGGCGCATGGCAGGCCACGCACAGCTTGTTGCTGTCGGGGTCGCGAAAATACGCGCCCCAGTAGTTGGCGTGGTAGTGCGGGCGCAGGCCGGGCTCGCCCTCGGATGTGCCGCCGTGGGCCAGCGCGGTGCGGTAGGCCGCATCCACCGTGGCGCGGTCGGCGGCGGAAAATGCGGTCATCTGCCCGTTGCCGGGCGCATGCGGCTGGCCGTTGTAGGGCTTGCAGATCACAAACAGCGGGCGCTGGCCGCCCGCGCTGTGCCAGCCGGCCCAGGGCTTGTCGGGTTCGCAAAAGCGCAATTCCAGGCCCAGGGCCTGCATCAGCGGCGTGTAAAACGCCAGCGCGCGCTCAAAGTCGGTGACGCTGACGAAAACGTGCGAGAACATGGCGCGGGCCCCGCGTGCTGGCGTTCGGGTTGGCGCGCGCCTCAGCCCAGCTCGGCGATGAGCTCGATCTCCACGCAGGCCCCCATGGGGATCTGCGCCACGCCAAAGGCGCTGCGCGCATGCGCGCCGGCCGGGCCGAACACCTGCGCCAGCAACTCCGAGCAGCCGTTGGTGACGAGGTGGTGCTCGGTAAAAGTGGGGGCGGAGTTGACCAGGCTCATCACCTTGACGATGCGGCGCACGCGAGAGAGGTCGCCCCCGCAGGCGGCCTGCAGCGTGCCCATCAGGTCGATGGCAATGGCGCGCGCGGCGGCCTTGCCCTCTTCGGTGGTCATGTCGCGGCCCAGCTGGCCCACCCAGGGCTTGCCGTCGCGTTTGGCGATGTGGCCGCTGACAAAGACGAGCGCACCGGTCTGCACATAGGGCACATAGGCCGCCGCCGGCACGGAAACGGGGGGCAGGGTGATGCCCAGTTCGGATAGTTTGTCGTAGACGCTCATGACTGCTCCTGTGATTGTTGTGCGGTGTTGCCGTGCTCCGTGCCGGCATCGGGCGCTTCGGATTCGTCCATCGGCGCCACCGTCACTGCGACCGAAAGTGTATGCCGCGCGCCGCCGTGGATCACGCCGCGCATGGGTGAGATGTCGGAAAAATCGCGCCCCAGCGCCAGCGTGACGTAGTCCTCGCCGGGCGGGCGGTTGTTGGTGGGGTCCAGGTCCCACCAGCCGCCCTGCGGCCCGGGCACGTACACCGACACCCAGGCGTGGGAGGCGTCGGCGCCGATCAGCCGCGGCTGGCCCTCGGGCGGGTGCGTCAGCATGTAGCCGCTCACGTAGCGCGCGGCCAGGCCCATGGCGCGCAGGCAGCCCAGCATGATGTGGGCGAAGTCCTGGCAAACGCCGCGGCGCTGGGCCAGCGCCTCCAGGGTGGGGGTGTGGACTTCGGTGCTGTCGGCCTCGTAGGTGAAGTCACCGTGGATGCGCTCCATCAGGTCGCGCGCGGCCATCATCAGCGGCATGCCGGGCGCAAAACTGGCGCGGGCATAGGCCGCAAAGTCGCCGTGGCGCGGCACGTGCGGCGAGGCGTAGCTGAACTCGGTGGCCGCCTCCCATCCGGCGCCCGCGTGGTAGCGGAACTGCTCGCGCACCGCATCCCAGGTGATGTCGCTGCGCGGGGCATCGCGCCCGAAGGTGCGCACCAGGCTGTCGGCCACCACAACCAGCTCGTCGTGGGCGTTCTGCAACGAAAAAAAGGTCCGCGCATTGCCGAACACGTCGACCGATTCGCTCAGCGACGCCGGCTCGGGCCGCACGTCCAGGTGGTGCGACAGAAGTTGCTGGTATGGCGTGTCCAGCGGCTTGAGGTGGGTGACGTGCTGGGCCGTCTCCACCGGTGGCGAATAGTCGTAGCGGGTCTCGTGGACGACGTGCAGCAGCATGATCGCGGCGGGCTCAGACGCCCAGGCTGAATTCGCCGTCGCCCGAGTGCGTGAAATACATCGCGCTGATGTCGTCCGACAGCCCGAACGCCGCGTCCATGCAGCCGTCCAGCAGGCCGTGCAGCAGCGCGTCGTTGCCGGAGATCTCGGCCACATTCCAGCGCGCGGGTTGCGGCACCTTCAGTGAAAGCAGGCCGGGCTCGCCCTCGGCGGCGCCGGCCAGGCGGGCCAGCCGGCCGTGCAGCGTCTGTGCCACCCAGCCCAGCGAGCGCGGGTTGTCGCGGTCCAGCACCAGCAGGTCCAGCAGCGCCGACATCTCGCGGCTTTGCTGGTACTGCGCATGGAAGGTGATGGTGCTGTCAAACAGCGAGAGCACGGCTTCGAAGCCACCGTCGTCGTCCAGGGCGCCGGTCTCCAGCGCGCGCGAGAGCGCACCCGCCAGGAACGCCAGCCGCTCGATGTGGCGGCCGATCGACAGCAGCCGCCAGCCGTCGTCGCGGGTCATGCGGTCGGTCTGCGCGCCGGTGATCGCGGCCAGGTGCGCGCTGGTGGATTCCAGCAGCCGCAGCGCGTCCACGGGGGACCACTCGGCCTCGGCGGCGGCTTCGGCGCAGCGGCGGCGCAGGCTGTCGTCGGCCTGCACGATGATGTTCCATTGCTCGCGCGAGAGCCGCTCACGCACGGCCGACGCCGCGCTGCGCAGCGCCTGCAGGTTGGACGCCACACTGGTGGCGCCGGCAACGTCGCCCAGGCTGGCGATCAGCGATCGCTCGAACACGCGGCGTGACTGCGTGGCCGGTGGCACATCGGGCAACACCAGGCCGCAATAGCGCGTCAGCGCCGACAGCCATTTCAGCAGTGGCTGGGACGACTGGTTTTCGCCATTGAGGCTCTCCAGCGTGATGGCGGCCAGGCGCACGGTGTTTTCGGCGCGCTCGGTGTAGCGGCCCAGCCAGAACAGGTTCTCGGCGGCGCGGCTGGTGACCAGGCGCTTGCGCTGGGCCACGGAAACCGGTGCGTCGTGCGGATGCAGCAGCGTGGTGCGGTCGACCTGCTCGCCGCGCGCACTGTCGACCCGCACCCAGGCGTCGGCGCTGCTGCCCCCGCGCTGCATCGAGGCAATGCCTGCGGTGGTGCTGCCAAGGCGAACCAGTCCACCGGGCAGCACGCGCCAGGACTGGGGCCCGTCGGAGACGGCAAACACGCGAAGCATCACCGGGCGCTGCACCATGCGCCCGCTGCCGCCGGGTGCTCCACCGCGCCAGCTGGGCAACTGCGACAGCGGCAGGTTCTGCTGCACGGTGTGCTCGTCGCCCTGGCGCAGGATGCGGCCCGCCCATTCGTCGATCTCGCGCGGCGACAGATGGTGGCCCAGCACGGCGTCGAAACTGCCGTGGCTGGCCGCTCCGGGGTAGGTGGGCTTGATGGCGTACTCGCCCAGCTGGGGCAACACTTCGTCCAGCGCCGCGCGCTCGCCGCACCACCAGGTGGGCAGCGCGGGCAGCAGGAGCTCTTCGCCCAGCAGGTGGCGCGACAGCGCCGGCAGGAAGCCCAGCAGCGCGGGCGACTCCAGGAAGGCGCTGCCAGGCGCGTTGGCCACCAGCACATTGCCCGCGCGCACCGCCTGCAGCAGGCCGGGCACGCCCAGGGTGGAGTCGCTGCGCAGCTCCAGGGGGTCCAGGAACTCGTCGTCCAGACGCTTGAGCAGGCCGTGCACAGGCTCCAGGCCTTGCAGCGTCTTGAGGTACAGGCGCTGGTCGCGCACGGTGAGGTCGCTGCCTTCCACCAGCGTCACGCCCAGATAGCGCGCAAGGTAGGCGTGCTCAAAGTACGTCTCGTTGTACGGGCCAGGTGTCAGCAGCGCGATGTGCGAGTCCGCGCCCGCGGGGCTCATGCTGCGCAGCCCGTCCATCAGCGCGCGGTAGGTGGCGGCCAGCCGCTGCACGCCCATGCCTTCAAAGGCCTGGGGGAACAGCCGCGAGATGATCAGGCGGTTCTCCAGCAGGTAGCCCAGTCCCGAGGGCGCCTGCGTGCGCTGTGACACCACCCACCAGTTGCCGTCGGGGCCGCGGCCCAGGTCAAAGGCGGCGATGTGCAGGTGGGTGCCGCAGGCCGGTCGCACGCCGTGCAGCGTTCGCAGGTAACCCGGGTGGCCGTGCACCAGCGCGGGCGGCAAGAGCGCGCGCGACAGCAGCTCCTGGGGGCCATAGACGTCGGCCATCACACGGTCCAGCAGGCGAACGCGCTGCAGCACGCCGGTTTCGATCTGTTGCCAGGCCTGCGGGGGCACCACCAGCGGGAACAGGTCCAGCGCCCAGGGTCGCTGGGGTCCGTTGGCGTCGGCGTAGACGTTGTAGGTGACGCCGTTGTCGCGGATCTGGCGCTGCAGCTGTGTCGTCAGCGTGTCCAGGTTGCCCAGGCCGCCCGGGCCAAGATGGTTGAAGAATTCGGCCCAATCCCCCGCCAGTGCTTGTTCTTGTGCTATTGATTTGATAGCGTCCGGGGACTCCGGTGCCGCCGTGCCGCGCAACTCGTCAAAGTGGCCCGCCGACGCATGGGGCGCCAGCGAAGCCGCCAGGGCTGCCGGGGACTGGCGCTCGCCGCCGTCGAACAGGGATTCGATGTTGCTCTCCACGTCACCGGATTGTCACATCAGCCGCCCTGGGTTGTGTGCTGCCGCAGGTCCAGCGTGAACGGGAACTCGCGGCTGCCCGCCAGCTGGATGGTGGCCGGTGGCACTTTCATCGCGCCCGGCGTGTGCCCCATGCGGAAGAAGCGCGCCAGACGGCGGCTCTCGGCCTCGTAGGAGTTGACCGGGAAGGTGTCGTAGTTGCGCCCGCCCGGGTGCGCCACGTGGTACTGGCAGCCGCCCATGGAGCGCTGCATCCAGGTATCGACCAGGTCGAACACCAGCGGCGCGTGCACACCGATGGAGGGGTGCAGCGCCGACGGCGGGTTCCATGCCTTGTAGCGCACGCCCGCGACAAACTCGCCGGCCACGCCGGTGGGCTGCAGCGGCAGCGTGGCGCCGTTGACGGTGACGACATGGCGGCTTTCATTGAAGCCGGTGACGCGCAGCTCGATGCGCTCCAGCGAGGAATCCACATAGCGGACCGTGCCCCCGGCCGAGCCTTCCTCGCCCATCACATGCCAGGGCTCCAGCGCGTTGCGCAGCGTGAGCGTGGTGCCCATGGTGCGCACCTCGCCCACCAGCGGGAAGCGGAACTCGAAGTGCGGCGCGAACCACTCCGCGTCAAACGCATAGCCCGCCGCGCGCATCTCGGCAATCACGTCGTTGAAATCCATCTGCACGAAGGTGGGCAGCAGGAAGCGGTCGTGCAGCGCTGTGCCCCAGCGGGTGGCTGGCGCGGTGTAGGGCGCCTTCCAGAAGCGGGCGACCAGCGCGCGGATCAGCAGCTGCTGCGCGATGCTCATGCGCGCGTGCGGCGGCATCTCGAAGGCGCGCAGCTCCAGCAGGCCCAGGCGGCCGGTGGAAGAGTCGGGCGAGTACATCTTGTCGATGCAGAACTCGCTGCGGTGGGTGTTGCCGGTCACGTCCACCAGGATGTTGCGCAGCGTGCGGTCCACCAGCCAGGGCGGCATATAGCCACTGCCCCCGGCGGCGCTCGCGCCAGCTTCGTTCCACAACCCTCTTGCGCGGATGATTTCCTTCAGGGCGATCTCCAGCTCATAGAGCTGGTCGTTGCGTGCCTCGTCCACCCGCGGGGCCTGGCTGGTGGGGCCGATGAACATGCCGCTGAACAGGTAGCTCAGGGAAGGGTGGTTGTGCCAGTACAGGATCAGGCTGGCCAGCAGCTCGGGCCTGCGCAGGAAGGGGCTGTCTGCAGGCGTGGCGCCGCCCAGCACAAAGTGGTTGCCGCCACCGGTGCCGGTGTGGCGCCCGTCGGTCATGAACTTCTCGGCGCTCAGGCGCGTCTCGAAAGCCGCCTGGTACAGGAACTCGGTGTGCTGCACCAGCTCGCCCCAGTTGTGGGCCGGGTGGATGTTGACTTCGATCACGCCGGGGTCGGGCGTGACCTGCAGCAGCTTGAGGCGCGGGTCGCGCGGCGGCGGGTAGCCCTCCAGCACGATCTTGACCTTGAGCGACTCGGCGGTGGCCTCGACGGCAGACAGAAGCGCGAGGTAGTCCTCCAGCCGGGCCAGCGGTGGCATGAAGACGTACATCACGCCGCTGGCGGTGCCCACGGCCTCGGCCCTGGGTCCGCTGGCGCGGCGCGGGTCGCGCACTTCGACACACAGCGCGGTGCGTGTGACGGTGTGGGCCGATTCGCCGCGTTGGGGGATGTGCGTGGCCTGCGGGTTGGTGCCGTCGCGGCCATCGCCAGCGGCGCCTGCACCGGTGCCGACGGTTGCGCTGGCGTGCGAAGGCGTGGCCTCGCCGCGCAGGTTGGCTTGCTGCGGGCTCAGGCGCACGGGCGAGCCCGCGTGGCCCTGGGCCTGCACCGCCACCGTGCCGCCTTCGGCAAAGCCGCCGCCCATGCGGTGCGGCGTGTACTGCGCACGCAGCGTGGCCGCTTGCGGCAGGGCCGCGCGCGGGGCGTACGGGTCCTGTTCGATCAGGTGGGGCAGGTCGGACTTGCGCGCCCAGGGCAGGGAGTCCAGCGGCAGCCGGTAGCCCATGGGTGAATCGCCGGGGAAGAGGTACATGCGCTCGTCCCGGAAGAACCACGGCCCGGTGCTCCAGACCGGGCCCGCCAGCGCCGGCCCTTCGTTGGCCTGCAACGGCAGCACATAGCCGACCACGGCGTCCAGCTTCTGGCCGAACACGCGGCGCAGCCGGGCGCGCTCCATTTCGTCGTCGAGCTTGGAGTCAAACGGGTCCACGTTGACGGGCAGGCGGCGCTCGCGCCACAGGTAGTACCAGACGTCCTCGTAGCCGGGCTGGATGAACTTGCCACTCAGCTTGAGCTTGCCTGCCAGGTGCTCGATGAAGCGGCGTGCGTCCTCGCTGGAGTAGGACGACGCTTGGCGCTCGTCGGCAAACAGCGCCGGGTTGTGCCAGCAGGGCTGCCCGTCGGCGCGCCAGCAGATCGACAGCGCCCAGCGTGGCAGCTGCTCGCCGGGGTACCACTTGCCCTGGCCAAAATGCAGGAAGCCCCCCTCGCCGTACTCGTCGCGCAGCTTGTGGACCAGCTCGGTGGCGAAGCCGCGCTTGGTGGGCCCCAGCGCGTCGGTGTTCCACTCGGGCGCGTCGCGGTCGCCCACGGCCACATAGGTGGGCTCGCCGCCCATGGTCAGGCGCACGTCGCCCGCCACCAGCTCGGCGTCCACCGCATCGCCCAGGGCCAGCACCTCGGCCCACTGCCCGTCGGTGTAGGGCAGGGTCACGCGCGGGGACTCGTGGATGCGCGTGACCTGCATGTGGTGGGCAAACGTGACTTCGGACTTGTCCACGCCGCCTTCGATCGGCGCCGCGCTGGACGGCTGGGGCGTGCAGGCCAGCGGGATGTGGCCTTCGCCGGCCATCAGGCCGCTGGTGGCGTCCAGGCCGATCCAGCCGGCGCCGGGCAGGTAGACCTCGCACCAGGCGTGCAGGTCGGTGAAGTCCACCGTCGTGCCGCTGGGCCCGTCCAGCGACTTGACGTCCGGCACCAGCTGGATGAGGTAACCCGAGACAAAGCGCGCGGCCAGTCCCAGGTGGCGCAGCAGCTGCACCAGCAGCCAGCCGGAGTCGCGGCACGAGCCGCTGGCCAGCTTGAGCGTCTCTTCCGGCGTCTGCACGCCGGGCTCCATGCGGATCAGGTACTTGATGTCGTTGGAGACCTGCTGGTTCAGGCCCACCAGGAAGTCGATGGTGCGGCGCTCCTTGCGGTCCACCTTGTCCAGGTACTGCTTGAGCAGCGGCGTCACCGGCGTGGTCACAAGATAGGGCGCGAGTTCCAGCTGCTGCGCGGCCGAGTACCTGAAGGGGAAGTTCTCGGCGGACGGCTCCAGGAAGAAATCGAACGGGTTGTACACCGCCATCTCGACCACCAGGTCCACGGTGACCTTGAACTCGGTGGTTTTCTCGGGGAACACCAGCCGCGCCTGGTAGTTGGCAAACGGATCCTGCTGCCAGTTGATGAAGTGGCCGGCGGGCTCGACCTTCAGCGAGTAGGAGATGACGTTGCTGCGGCAGTGCGGCGCGGGTCTGAGCCGCACGACCTGGGGGCCCAGGTTGACCGGCCGGTCGTATTTGTAATGGGTGACGTGGTTCAGGGCGGCGTGGATCGACATGGACCCATACTAGCAAGTCCCGAGCCAGTCGGCGAAGGTCTCTCATGTCGCGTTGAGCATGGCGTCATGCCGCACAACCGGATTCAGGGAGGGGGTCGGCCCATGGACGCCAGCCCCGCCTTGCTCGGGGCCGTCCTGGGGCCCGCGCTGCAGTTGCAGCAGGCGGTGCTGTGGCCGCTGCCGGTTTACGTGGCTTTTGTGGCTGCAGGCCTCGTCCTTGTTGGGTTACCCGCTATCAAAACGATAGCGTTCTCGCGCTGGCCGTCGGCCCTGCGCGTGCTCTGGGTTGTGCTGGCCGTCGCCGCCGCATCCGGCGGCCTGTGCGGTTGGCGTGCCGCAGCGTTTGACCAGCAGCGGCTGGACCCGCGCTTGCAGGGTGTGGACCTGGAGCTGACGGGCGTGATTCGCGCCATGCCGCAGTCCAGCGAGCCCGGCCTGCGTTTCCGCCTGGCGGTGGAGTCGGCCCATCGCGGCGGCGAGCCGGTGTCGGTCCCTCCCGAGGTGATGCTGGGGTGGTACGGCGGCGTGACCACAGGGCCGCAAGGCGCACAGCTGCAGCGCGTGCCCCCAACGCTGCGGGCGGGCGAGCGTTGGGCCCTCACGGCGCGGCTCAAGGCACCCCACGGCAACCGCAACCCGCACGGCTTCGACTACGAACTCTGGCTGTGGGACCAGGGCGTGCAGGCCACCGGCTACGTGCGCGCCGGACCCAACGACCCGGCGCCGCGCCGGCTGGGCCAGACCGGGCGTCACCCGGTGGAGCGGGCGCGTCAGGCGGTGCGCGACGCCGTGTTCGAGCGCCTGGCCGGCGCGGCCGGCTCCGGGCCCACCGGGCGCCGCCTGGCCGGCGTGGTGGCCGCGCTGGTGACGGGGGACCAGGCTGCCATCGAGCGGCCCGACTGGGATGTGTTCCGCGCCACTGGCGTGGCCCACCTGATGAGCATCTCGGGCCTGCACGTCACGATGTTTGCCTGGGTCGCCGCCGCCGTTGTGGGGTGGGCCTGGCGCCGCAGCGGCCGCTTGAGCCTGCGACTGCCGGCACCCACGGCGGGGCGTTTGGCCGGCGTGGCTGCGGCGCTGGCGTACGCCCTGTTCAGCGGCTGGGGCGTGCCGGCGCAGCGCACGGTGTGGATGCTGGCCACGGTGGTGGCCCTGGGTCTGGCAGGGCGCCGCTGGCCCTGGCCGCAGGTGTGGCTGCTGGTGCTGGCGGTGGTGACCGTGGTGGACCCCTGGGCGCTGCTGCAGCCGGGCTTCTGGCTCAGTTTTGTCGCGGTGGGGGTGCTGTTTGCTACAGATTCAGGAGCGGGACAGCAAGCACCCATGGGGCCTGCAGCCCGATTTAATGCCCTTTTGCGGGAGCAGGGGGTGGTGACGCTGGCGCTCACGCCGCTGACGCTGCTGCTGTTTGGCCAGGTGTCGCTGGTGGGGCTGGTGGCCAACCTGCTGGCCGTGCCCTGGGTCACGCTGGTGGTCACGCCGCTGGGTCTGCTGGGCGTGCTGGCCCCGCCGCTGTGGGACCTGGCCGCGCTGGCGGTGGACGGGCTGGGGCGCGTCCTGGGCTGGTTTGCCGGCTGGCCCTGGGCCACGTTGTTTCTGGCGCGCGCGCCGCTGTGGGCGGGCGTGGCGGGCCTGGCGGGTGGCGTGCTGCTGGTGTGGCGCCTGCCGCTGCCGCTGCGCCTGCTGGGCGTGCCGCTGATGCTGCCCGTGCTGCTGTGGCAGCCGCAGCGACCGCCCCAGGGTGCGTTCGAACTGCTGGCGGCCGACATCGGCCAGGGCAATGCGGTGCTGGTGCGCACGGCGGCACACACCCTGCTGTACGACGCCGGGCCACGCTATTCCCCCGAGGCCGATGCCGGCCACCGGGTGGTGGTGCCGCTGCTGCGCGCCACGGCCGAGCGGGTCGACACGCTGGTGCTGAGCCACCGCGACAGCGACCACACCGGCGGCGCGGCGGCCGTGCTGGCCCAGCAGCCGCAGGCGGCGTTGTGGAGTTCCATCGAGTCGGAGCACGAACTGCAGGCCGCACGGGCGGTGAAGCGCTGCGTGGCCGGCCAGCGCTGGCGGTGGGACGGCGTGGACTTCGAGATCCTGCACCCGCGGGCTGGCGACTACGAGGGCGCGCCAAAGCCCAACGCCGTCAGCTGCGTGCTGCGCGTCTCCGGCGGCGGGCGGGCTGCGCTGCTGGCCGGCGACATCGAGCGTGAGCAGGAGGCCAGGCTCGCGTCAGACGCTTCTGATGCGGCCACGGGCGCACCCAGTTTGCGCGCCGACGTGCTGCTGGTGCCGCACCACGGCAGCAAGACCTCGTCCAGCGACGCCTTGCTGGACGCGGTGCGGCCGAGGCTGGCGCTGGTGCAGGCGGGTTACCGCAACCGCTTTGGCCACCCGGCAGCAGAGGTGATGGCGCGGTACCGGGAGCGCGCCATCCGCGTGGTGGCCTCGCCCGAATGCGGCGCGGCGCGCTGGTCTTCGCTGACGCCCGGGGAGGTGCAGTGCGAGCGTGACAACGCGCCCCGATACTGGCAGTACCGGGAGCAAGGGCCCCGGGCTCCGGAAAGCGGGGCACCATCCCCGCGCTGAATCGGTCCGGCCCGGAACTTGCTATCCTGTGGGCAGGAGATCGTGCCCCATGAAGAAATTTGATGAGATGTACCTCAGCCTCCCGCCCAAGGACGACCAGGTCCGGGAGCACTACCTGCGCTACGCCCAGTGGCTGGCGCGCCAGCCGGCCGAGGTGATGCAGGCTCGGCGCGAAGAAGCCGAGATGATCTTCCGCCGCGTGGGCATCACCTTCGCGGTCTATGGCGCCAAGGACGAGGACGGCTCCGGCACCGAGCGGCTGATCCCTTTTGACCTGATCCCGCGCATCATCCCTGCGCATGAGTGGGCCAGCATGGAAAAGGGCCTGGTGCAGCGTGTCACCGCGCTCAACCGCTTTTTGCATGACGTCTACCACGAGCAGGACATCCTCAAGGCCGGGCTGATCCCAAAGGAGCAGGTGCTCAACAACGCGCAGTTCCGACCCGAGATGATGGGCGTGTACACGCCGCACCACGTGTACTCGCACATCGCCGGCGTGGACATCGTGCGTGCGCCCAACGCGAAAGGCGAGGGCGAGTACTACGTGCTCGAAGACAACCTGCGTGTGCCCAGCGGCGTGAGCTACATGCTCGAAGACCGCAAGATGATGATGCGGCTGTTCCCCGACCTGTTCAGCTCGCACCGCGTGGCCCCGGTGATGCACTACCCCGACCTGCTGCTGGAGACGCTGCGCGCCTCGGCGCCTTCCACCACCGACGACCCCACGGTGGTGGTGCTCACGCCCGGCATGTACAACAGCGCCTACTTCGAGCACGCCTTCCTGGCGCAGCAGATGGGCGTGGAGCTGGTCGAGGGCCAGGACCTGTTCGTGAAGGACCGCTACGTCTACATGCGCACCACCCGCGGGCCCAAGCGCGTGGACGTGATCTACCGCCGCGTGGACGACGACTTCCTGGACCCGTCGGTCTTCCGTCCCACCTCGACGCTGGGATGCGAGGGCCTGGTGGCCGCCTACCAGGCCGGCAACGTGACCATCTGCAACGCCATCGGCACCGGCGTGGCCGACGACAAGTCGATCTACCCCTATGTGCCCAAGATGATCGAGTTCTACCTGGGCGAGAAGCCCATCCTGAACAACGTGCCCACCTACATGTGCCGCAACAAGGACGACCTGGGTTACGTGATGGCCAACCTCAAGGACCTGGTGGTCAAGGAGGTGCACGGCGCCGGCGGCTACGGCATGCTGGTGGGCCCCGCGGCCACCAAGGCCGAGATCGAGGACTTCGGCAAGGCCGTGCTGGCCAACCCCGAGGGCTACATCGCGCAGCCCACGCTGAGCCTGTCGACCTGCCCCACCTTTGTGGAGAGCGGCATCGCGCCGCGCCACATCGACCTGCGGCCCTTCGTGCTCTCGGGCAAGACGGTGCAGATGGTGCCCGGCGGCCTGACGCGCGTGGCGCTGAAGGAGGGCTCGCTGGTCGTCAACTCGTCCCAGGGTGGCGGCACCAAGGACACCTGGATTCTGGAAGTCTGATCGGGAGAACAACATGCTTTCAAGAACAGCTGATCACCTCTTCTGGATGTCCCGCTACACCGAGCGGGCCGAAAACACCGCCCGCATGCTGGACGTCAATTACCAGACCTCGCTGCTGCCGCAATCGGCCGCCGTGGCGCAGGTGGGCTGGCAGGGGCTGCTGTCCATCAGCGAACTGCTGCCGTCCTACACCGCCCGGCACGGCGAGATCACGCCGCAGCGCGTGATGGAGTTCATGGTCAGCGACGAGGACAACCCCTCGTCCATCGTGAGCTGCCTGCGCGCCGCGCGCGAGAACGCCCGCGCCGTGCGCGGCACCCTCACCACCGAAGTGTGGGAGACGCAGAACCAGACCTGGCTGGAAGTCAACCGCATGCTGCGCAGCGGCGAGTTCGAGCGCGACCCCGGCCAGTTCTTTGAGTGGGTCAAGTTCCGCTCGCACCTGTCGCGCGGCGTGACAGTGGGCACCATGCTGATGGACGAGGCACTGCACTTCATGCGCCTGGGCACGTTCCTGGAGCGCGCGGACAACACCGCGCGGCTGGTGGACGTGAAGTTCCACGCGGTGCAGAGCGACTTTTTCGGCGCCGCCACCGAGCAGGACCAGGAGTACGACTTCTACCACTGGAGCGCGATCCTGCGCTCGGTCTCCGGCTTCGAGATCTACCGCAAGGTGTACCGCGACGTGATCAAGCCCGAGCGCGTGGCCGACCTGCTGATCCTGCGCCCGGACATGCCGCGCTCGCTGCACGCCAGCATGAACGAGGTGGTGAGCAACCTGGCCATGGTCTCCAGCCTGCAGTCGGCCGAGACCCAGCGCCGTGCCGGCAAGCTGCAGGCCGACCTGCAGTACGGCCACATCGACGAGATCCTGGCCACCGGGCTGCACGCCTTTTTGACGCAGTTCCTGGACCGGGTCAACGAGCTGGGTGTCCGTATCAGCCGCGACTTCCTGATCCCCTCGGCGGCCTGACAACCGCACGGGTGGCCCGCCGGAGGTGGCCCCCTGGGGCGCCTCCGTATACTGCCGGGTCCAGGAGGAAGCATGTCGTTTGTTGTCGCGTCACCCGAAGCCCAGATTGACCAGGCCCTGAGCGTGGGCGCCCTGCAGGAGGCCCTCCAGATTGCGCTGGGCGCCGAGCAGCAGCAACCCGCCAACGCCGCGTTGCAGCACCGCCTGGGCGTGATCCTGCTGCGCCTGAACCGTGCGCACGAGGCATTTGCCAAGTTCAGCAACGCCATCCGGCTGAACCCGTTGTCGGTGGACACGCGCGTGGCGCTGGCGCAGGCCTACCTGGCGCTCAACGACGGCTGGAGCGCCACCGCCTGGCTCAGCGACGCCTGCCGCGTGGCGCCGCAGAACACCCACCTTTGGCTGCAGCTGGCCCAGGTGCTGACGGCGCAGAAGCGCGACGCCGAGGTGGAGCCCACCCTGCGTTCGGGCGTGGCGGTCAACCCGCAGTCCAAGCCCCTGCTGGAGGCGCTGGCCGAACTCATCCTCAACCGCAAGCGCTACAGCGACGGCGTCAAGCTGTACGCCGACCTGCACGCGATGGACGACAAGGATTCCAAGACGCTGCTGCACTACGGCTTTTGCCTGGAGCATGTGCACCGGCTCGAGGAGTCCGTGGCGCGCTACCGCGAGGCGCTGGCCGTGCGTCCGGATTTCCTGGAAGCCCACGTGGACCTGGCCGGCGTGCTGTGGCGTCTGGGCGACTACGACGGCTCGCTGGCGCATGCGCAGCGCGCGGTGGAGATCAGCCCTGACCACCCGTTTGCCGTGCGCATCCTGGGCACGGCGCTGCTGCACCTGAACCGCCTGGACGAGGCCGAGGCACAGCTGCGCCGCGCGCTGGCGATCAAGCCGGACTTTCCCATCGCCATCGTCGACCTGGCGTTGCTGCTGCTGCTGGCCGGCAGGTTCGACGAAGGCTGGCAGGTCTACGAGCGCCGCTGGACCGACACCGACCGCATGAACCGCCCGGCGTTCTTCCGCCCCGAGCTGGAGTGGCAGGGCCCGCAGAAGCAGCCGGTGGCGGGCAAGCGCATCGTGATCTATGCCGAGCAGGGCCTGGGCGACGTGATCAATTTCATCCGCTACGCCAAGGTGCTGCAGGCCGACGGCGCCACCGTGTACTGCGTGATCCAGCCCGAGCTGGTGCCGCTGGTGGAGAGCATGGAAGGCGTGATCGGCCTCAAGCCCAACCTGAACATCCAGGCGGATTACCACGTGGCGCTGCTGGAGCTGCCGCTGCACTACCGCACCAACGAGTCCAACCTGCCCAACGAGGTGCCCTACCTGCATGCGCCCGTCGACAAGGTGGCGCAGTGGCGCGACAAGCTCAAGAAGTGGGACGGCAAACTCAAGGTGGGCATCACCTGGGCAGGGCACTATGTGCACGCCAACCACCACAACCGCTGCATGCCCCTGAGCGAGTTCAAGCCGATCATTGAGATGGCCGGCGTGCAGTGCTTCAGCCTGCAGCGCTCGGACGGCGAGCGCTACACCGACCTGGCGTTTGACGAGTCCGACCTGGTGGATTTCACCGCCGATTGGACCGATTTCACCGACAGCGCGGCCATGATCGCCAACCTGGACCTGGTGATCAGCATCGACTCGGCCGTGGTGCACCTGGCCGGCGCGCTGGGCAAGCCGGTGTGGATGGTGTTGCCGCCCAACCCCGACTGGCGCTGGCTGCTGGAGCGCGACAACTCGCCCTGGTACCCCACGATGCGGCTCTTCCGCCGCGAGCACAAGGAAGCCCGCTCCGCGCAGATGGCCCGCGTGGTCAAGGAGCTCAAGGCGGTCAAGAAGAACCTGCTGGCGGCGCGCCAGCCGGCGCTGGTTTAAGTCGCGTTTCGCTTGTAGCACCTCGCGCAGCCGGGTGGTGGAGCTGGCGTGCTCCGGCTCACGCTCGCGGGCGTCTGCCCGGGTACGCCAGGGTTGTTGCGTCAAGGTGACGGTTGGCACTCGCCCACTGCAGCAACCGCGAATGGAGCCTGCGCCCGCCAGCCCGCACCACCCGGCTCAAGCGGAGCTTCCATAGCGGGCACAACTCCTCCTCGTTGCTATCAAATTTGTAGTGGGTCGGCAAGTACAGGCGGGGGCTACAGGCCGATTTGGCATGAATTCTGCGGCCTACTGCGTCGCGGGCAGACCGATCACTCCGGGGTGGGGATTCGGGTATCCGGGCGCAGGCTCCATTCGCGGTTGCTACAGAGGCAGCGCGCCAACCACCCCGTTAACGCAACAGCCTTGGCGAACCCGGGCAGACGCCCGCGAGCGTGAGCCGGAGAACGGATACCCGGGTCCCCACCCCTGCAGAAGCGCAGGCGTGCCAAACGCGGCGACAGCCAAGCAGGCCAGCCAGGAAAAAGCTCAGCGAACCATCGCCGCCTTCACCGCCCGGCCCAGCTCGATCACCGCCATGGCGTAGTAGCTGCTCCAGTTGTAGCGGGTGATGACGTAGAAGTTCTCTGTGCCGGCCACATAGCTGGGAGGCTCGTCGCCGTTTTGCAGCTCCACCAGCGCCAGCGGGCCGGTGTGTTGCAGGGCGTCGCCTTCCAGCACGGCGCCCTTGGCGGTGAACGTGGCCACGCTGAAGGTGGGCAGGATGTCCGGCGCCAGCAGGGCGTCGCGGTCCAGACGCGCCGCGTCGAAGCGCACGGGGTAGGTCTCGGGCTGGCCGGTCTTCCAGCCAAAGGCCTTGAAGTAGCTGGCCACCGAGCCGATGGCGTCGGCCGGACTGACGGAGAGGTCGATCACGCCGTCGCCGTCGAAGTCAACCGCGTACTTGACGCGGCTGGAGGGCATGAACTGCGGCAGGCCCATTGCGCCGGCGTAGCTGCCCAGGGGCTTGAGCGGGTCGGCGCCCAGGCGCGACTGCAGGCTCAGGAACTGCTCGAGCTCGCTGCGGAAGAACGCGGCGCGGTCGGCGGCGCGCGGGTGGGCGGCGGGGAAGTCAAAGGCCAGCGTGGCCAGCGCGTCGATGACGCGAAAGCTGCCCGTGTTCTGCCCGTAGATCGTCTCCACGCCGATGATGCCCACGATGATCTCAGCGGGCACGCCGTACTCGCGCTCGGCGCGCTCCAGTGTGTCGCGGTGCGTGGCCCAGAAGCGCACGCCGGCGTCCACGCGCTTGGGCTCGATGAAGCGCACGCGGTAGGCGCGCCAGTTCTTGGGTGTGCCCACCGGGGGCGGCAGCACGAGGCGCTGCACCAGCGGCAGCCGGCGCGCCTGGGCCAGCGCCTGGCGCACCCATGCGGCGTCCAGGTCGCGGCGCTGGGCCATGTCGGCGGCGGCGTCCAGCACGTCGGGTCGGGTGGCGTAGGGCACGCCAGTGGCCCGGTTGGCCGCCTTGCCGGCCTTGTTGGCTTTTTCGGGGCGTTTTTGGGCCTCGGCCCCCGTGGATACTAGTTGGACTGCTATGAAAACTATAGCAAACAGGGTGTGCAGGCGCATGGAGGGGGAGGTTTTCTATCGGGGCCTGGCCAGTTGGCGCAGCTCGCGGCGAAGTGTAGCCACACTGGCGTGCGCGGCCGGGGCATAGCGCTGGGCTTCCAGCCGCAGCAGCCAGGCCGCCAAAGCCTGAGCGGGTTCGCCCAGATGGCGGGTGGCGAGTTCGGCCATCTGGCGCGGGGGCGCGGCAGCGGGGACAGGCACGCCGGCCTTGAGCAGCTGGCGGCGCACCCGCTGCAGCAGTCGCAGCCACGGGTCGTGCCGGCTGCGCTCCCACAGGGCCCACAGGGCGCCCAGCAGGCTGGCCGCCACGATCAGGGCGAGCAGCACATAGCTCAGGTCGGTCCAGCTGGGGGATTCGAACCCGAGGTTTTTCAGCAGATCCAGCTGGCGGCTCTGGGTGTAGTTCAGCACCCACTGGTTCCAGCGGTTGTTGACGGCCTCCCAGGTGGCGCGCAGGCTGGCGGCCAGGTCCGGAGCCAGCACATTGCCCAGGGCGGCAGCCACCAGGCCCTGAGGCGCCTGCAGGCGCTGGAGGCTGCCGGTGCGCGCGGGGGCGACGGCAGACGTGGGGTCCACGCGCACCCAGCTTCCGGCCTGGCCGTCGGGACCGGGGAGCCAGACTTCTGTCCAGGCGTGGGCATCGCTTTGCCGCACGGTCCAGTAGCCGTCCACCGCGTTGCGCTCGCCGCCCTGGTAGCCGGTGACGATGCGAGCGGGCACGTCCAGCGCCCGCATCAGCACCACAAAGGCCGAGGCGATGTGCTCGCAAAAGCCTTCCTTGCGGTCAAACCAGAACTCGTCGGCCGTGTTGGCCCCGTACACGCCGGGCTCCAGCGTGTAGCTGTAGCCGCCGCTGCGCAGCCGCTGCAGCACCGCCTGCACAAGCTCGGGCCCCTGCGAGTTGGCCAGAGCCGGGTCGCGGCGCATCTGCGCGGCCAGCGCCAGCGTGCGCGGATTGAAGCCTGCGGGCAGCTCGCGGAACTCGGGCAGCACGCCGGCGGCGGTGGCCGGGCCGTGGCGGAACTCCGGGTGGCTTTGCGCGCGGTAGCGAAGCAGGTCGGTCACCGGGCGGCTGGCCACCCACTGAAGGTCGGCCGTCATCACCGCCTCGAAGCCCGGGACATCGGGCGGGCTGGCGGCCGCGTCCATGGTCAGCAGCCAGGGCCGGTTGTTGGGCTCCATCGTGACCTCATAGCGCACCGGCTCGCCGCGGGTCTGCAGGTTGGCGGGACGCTGCACCGCAGGGGGCGGGAACTGCGTGCCGAGCCGGCGGCTCAGGGGCCGCCATTCGCGGCCGTCAAAGGTGGAGAACACCGGGCCGCGAAAGTACAGCTGCGATTGCGGCGGCACCGCGCCCTCGAAGCGCACCCGCATGGCGATGCTGTCGTCCAGCGCCAGGCTGGCGATGGTGCCCACCTGCATGTTGGCCGACAGGCCGCTGCGCCCGCTGAGCGCGTCACCGGGGATGCCCCACAGCGGCGCCAGCCGGGGGAACAGCAGGAACAGCACCAGCATGATGGGCGCGCCCACCAGTGCCATCCAGCCGGCCGTGCGCGCCGCCTGCATCAGGGGCGGCCTGCCCACCGGCATGTGCGCGTTGACCAGCGCCGTCAGCAGGCCCAGCAGGCCCACCAGCATGGCCGCGGCCGTGAGCAGCGACTGCGAGAAGAAGAAGTTGGTGAGCATCGTGAAGAAGCCCAGGAAGAACACCACGAAGGCGTCGCGCCGGGCGCGCAGCTCCAGCGTCTTGAGGGCCAGCAGCACCACGATCAGCGTCACGCCGGCGTCGCGGCCCAGCAGCGTGCGGTGGGTGAACAGGGTGGCCGCGATGGTGATGCCCAGCAGGCCAAGCAGCCACCACTTGCCCGGCAGCGGTCGGGACATCAGCGCCAGCCAGCCGCGCCACACCAGCACGCCGCCGGCGAGCGTGCTGCACCACAGTGGCAGGTTGCCCACCTGGGGCAGCACCAGCCAGGCGATCACCACCAGCAGGAACATCGTGTCGCGCCCGTCGCGTGGCAGTCTGCCCAACTGGCGCGCAAACGTCAGCATGTGGCGAGCGCCTCCAGGCAACGCCGCTTGTGTGCTTCGCCGCTGGCCGGCTTCACCTCAATGCCGGGCAGGCGCAGACCGTAGTCCAGGCCCAGCTTGTCGGCCTGCAGCACCCAGGCGGTGAGGCGCGACAGCCGGTGTTCGGTGTCTGCGGCTGCCGCGCCGCCACCGGCCAGCGCGAAATCCAGCCAGAGTTCGTAGCGCTGGGCCTGCTGGGTGTCGCGGCTCACCAGCTCATCGGAACCGCGGGCCTGCGCCTTGGCGGCCTGCTTCCACACGACGAGCTTGAGCGGGTCGCCGCGCCGGTAGCCGCGCACGCCCTCGAACTCGCCCGTGCTTTGCACACGCGCGCTGGCCGCACCGCCCGAGCGGGGCTCACCGGGCGGAAGCGGCGGGGCAAATGGCTCGGGTGCGGGGTAGACCAGGATCTGCGCGGCCGGCCGCCACACCGTCCAGACACGAAAGGTGCCCAGGGGAAAGCGCGTCTCCGCAGTCAGTGGCGGCAGGTTTTGCAGGCCGCGCCGCGCGGGGCGGAAAGCCACCTGCACCGTGCTGGCGCCCTGGGCGGGGACGTCGGTCCAGCTCCAGTGGTCGGGGTGGCTGGCGTCCAGCACCGCCACGCCAATGCCGTGGCGCACGGTGCGCCGGCTGTTCAGGAGTTTGACGCCAAATGTGGCGCTGGACCCCATGAATTGTGGCTCGGGTGCTATCAAATTCATAGTAAGGCCGCGCAGCGTGCCGTGACAGACATGCATGCCCCCCACGGCACTGCCGGCCAGCAGGAAGGTCAGCAGGTAGCCCAGGTTGAGCTGGTAGTTGATGCTGGCCACCAGCAGGACGAGTAGCGTGGCGCCCAGCATGAAGCCGGGGCGCGTGGGCAGGATGTACACATTGCGCTGCGTCAGCGTCGTGGTGTCGGTCAGCGGCAGGCGCGACTGCCACCACCGGCGAAAGCGCTGGCGGGCAAACGTGAACGGATTGAGTGTGGCCGTGTGCATGCCGACTCACGGCAGGGGTACGGCCTCGATCATGGCGCGCACCTGTTCCACCGGGCCGCGGCCGGCGTCGCTGGTGGGCACCAGCCGGTGGGCGATGGTCTGGGGCAGGATGGACTGCACATCGTCGGGCGCCACGTAGTCGCGCCCGGCCAGCAGGGCCTGGGCCTTGGCCGCGCGCACCACGGCGATGCCCGCGCGGGGACTCAGGCCCTGCAGGAACCAGCGGCCCGAACGCGTGGCGGCCATCAGGTCCTGCACGTAGTCCAACAGGGGCCCGGCGGCGTGAATTTCCAGCACCCTGCGCTGCAGCCAGTCGAGTTCGATGGGGGTGAGGGTGCTTTGCAGGTTGAGCACCATGTCGCGGCGGTCGCTGCCGGCCAGCAGCTCGCGCTCGGAGGCGCGATCCGGGTAGCCCAGCGAGATGCGCATCAGGAAGCGGTCGAGCTGGCTCTCGGGCAGGGCGTAGGTGCCCAGCTGGTCGTGGGGGTTTTGAGTGGCAATCACAAAGAAGGGCGAGGGCAGGGGCCGCGTCTCGCCCTCGACCGTGACCTGCTTCTCCTCCATGGCTTCCAGCAGGGCGCTTTGCGTCTTGGGGCTGGCGCGGTTGATCTCGTCGGCCAGCAGCACCTGGGCAAACACCGGGCCGGGGTGGAAGACGAAGGCTTCCTTGCCGCGCTCGTAGATGGACACGCCGGACAGGTCGCTGGGCATCAGGTCGGCGGTGAACTGCACGCGCGAGAACTGCAGGCCGAAGGCGCGCGAGAGCGCGTGCGCGAGCGTGGTCTTGCCCACGCCGGGCACGTCCTCGATCAGCAGGTGGCCGCCAGCGAGCAGGCAGGCCACGCAGTCCTGGACCTGGGCCGGTTTGCCCACAATCACCGTGTTAAGCTGATCCAGAAGAGGCTTGAGTTTTTGTTGTGCATCCATTGCATGACGTTACCCCAAAATTGGTGACATGGGCGCGACCGGATATTTCTCCCACCGAGACTGCTGGAAACACGAAATGGGCTCGGGGCATCCCGAATGCCCCGAGCGGCTGGACGCCATTGAGGACCGGCTTCTGGTCACCGGCGTGGGCGATGCGCTGGACAGGCGCGAGGCGCCGTTCGCCCCGGTGGGGGACATCGAGCTGGCCCACGGGCGGATGCATGTGGCCGCCATGCGCGGCATGAGCGACCAGCTCGCCGAGGACATCCTGGCCGGTGGCCCGGACCGCGCCCAGATCGACCCCGACACCTCCATGAACGCCCACACCTGGACGGCGGCGTTGCGGGCCGCGGGCGCAGCCCTGTCGGCGACCGACGCGGTGATTGCCGGTGAACTGGAAAACGCCTTTTGCGCGGTGCGACCGCCCGGCCACCACGCCTGCCGCGACAAGGCGATGGGTTTCTGCTTTTTGAACAATGTGGCCATTGCCGCACGCTATGCGCTGGAGCGCCACGGACTGCAGCGGGTGGCGGTGGTGGACTTCGATGTGCACCACGGCAACGGTACCGAAGACATCCTGGCGGGCGACGAGCGCGTGCTGATGGTGGGCATCTTCCAGCACCCGTTTTACCCGTACAGCGGCACGGAGCAGCCGGCGGCCAACATGGTCAACGTGCCGGTTCCTGCCTACACGCGCGGCATGGACATCCGCGAACTGATCGAGGCAAGCTGGATGCCCCGTCTGGAGGCGTTTCGCCCCGAGATGATTTTCGTGAGCGCGGGCTTTGACGCCCACCGCGAAGACGACCTTGGCCAGCTGGGGTTGACCGAGGCCGACTACAGCTGGATCACGTCGCGCATCAAGGATGTGGCGCGTCGCCATGCGGGCGGGCGCATCGTTTCCTGCCTGGAAGGCGGGTACAACCTGAGCGCACTCGCCCGCAGCGTGGAAGCGCATATCCGCGAACTTGCGGACCTGTAACGACATGGACGACGTGCTGATCCAAGACCGTGACGCGCGGGGCGTGTGGACGCTCACGATGAACCGTCCAGCCAGTTTCAACGCGCTCGGGGACGAGATGCTGGATGCCCTGCAGGCGGCGCTGGACGCCGTTGCCGCCGACGACGGCGCGCGCGCCGTGGTGCTGGGCGCTGCCGGCGCGGCGTTTTGCCCCGGACACAACCTCAAGGAAATGCTGGCCGTGCCCGAGTTGGCGCACTACCAGGCGCTGTTTGCCCGGTGCAGCCGCATGATGCTCAGCATCCAGAACCTCCCTGTGCCGGTGATTGCCCGAGTGCAGGGCATTGCCACGGCAGCAGGTTGCCAGCTGGTGGCGCAGTGCGATCTGGCGGTGGCGTCCAGCGAAGCGCGGTTCGCAGTGAGCGGGGTCAACCTCGGTTTGTTCTGCTCGACCCCCAGCGTGCCGCTGCTGCGCAACGTGCCGGCCAAGCAGGCCATGGAAATGCTGCTCACCGGAGAATTCATCACGGCGCAGCAAGCCCTGGAGCGCGCGCTGGTCAACCGCGTTGTTGCGCCCGCCGCACTGGACGCAGAAGTGGAAAAGCTTGTCTCCAGCATCCTGGACAAGCCGCGCGTGGCGCTGGCGATGGGCAAGCAGCTTTTCTACCGCCAGCGGGGGATGGGCTCCGAGGCCGCGTACCAGCTCGCGGGCCAGACGATGGCCGCAAACATGATGGACCCCTGCGCGCAGGAAGGCGTGCGGGCCTTCACCGAGAAGCGCCCGCCCGACTGGAAACCCTGACATGCGCACCGGCGGACCTCTCCCTGATGCGAAGTCCCTGTGCGTGGAGGTCGGCCTGTGACCGGGCTTGACAAGTTGCTGCGGGATTTGTCGCGGCCCGGCGTGGAGGTGGAGTTTGCGGTCCTGTTGGGTTGCCTCGCCGTCGCTTTCGGGGTGTGCTGGCTGTTGGGGCGACGTCACGCCAGCGACTCCATCTGGTTTGGCCGGGCCATCGTCGATGGGCTACTGTTTCCCCTGCTGGCGCTGATGCTGGCCTACACCGCCCGCAATGTGGTGGACGACTACCAGGCCGTACCCCTGTTGCGCATCGCGGTGCCGGTGCTCGTGTCGCTCGCGGGCATCCGCTTTCTGGCGCGGGTGTTCACGGTGGTGTTCCCTGCGTCTGGCGTGGCGCGCCTGGCGGAGCGCCTGTTTTCCTGGCTGGCCTGGCTGGGGGCCGTGCTCTGGATCGTCGGCGCCATGCCGGCGGTGCTCGAGGAGATGGATTCCATCACCCTGATGTTCGGAAAGACACGCGTGAGCGTGCTGGACATCGTCGGAGGCGTGCTTTCCTCCGGCGTGGTGCTGGTGTTGTCGCTGTGGGTTTCCTCGGCGCTTGAGAAGCGGATCCTGCGCGAGGCGGTGGATGACCTGTCCCTGCGCAAGATTGCGGCCAATGCGATCCGTGCGCTGCTCCTGCTGGTGGGGCTGCTGTTTGCGCTTTCGGCGGTGGGGGTGGACCTGACCGCGCTGTCGGTGATGGGCGGCGCGCTGGGCGTGGGCCTGGGCCTGGGTCTGCAGAAGCTAGCCGCCAACTATGTGAGCGGCTTCGTGATCCTGTTCGAGCGTTCGCTGCGCATCGGCGATACCGTGCGGGTGGACAACTTCGAGGGCACGGTGGCGGACATCAAGACGCGCTACACCCTGATCCGTGCGACCAACGGGCGCGAGTCCATCGTGCCCAACGAGAAGCTGATCACCGAGCGCATCGAGAACCTTTCGCTGGCCGATCCCAAGCTGTTGCTCACCACGACGGTCACGGTGGGCTATGACAGTGATGTGGAACTGGTGCAGAAGTGCCTGCTGGAAGCGGCGCTCTCAAGCAGCCGGGTCATCGCAGATCCGGCGCCGGCGGCGCGCCTGGCCAACCTGGGCAGCGACGGGCTGGAGTTCCAGCTGCTGTTCTGGATCAACGACCCGGAGAACGGTCAGCTCAATGTGCGCTCTGACGTGAACATTGCGGTGCTGCATGCATTGCGCGCCGCAGGGATCGACATTCCCTATCCCCAGCGCGTCCTGCACCTGAAAGCGCAGCCGGGCGGCCCCGCTATTTCATGAACGAAGGCAGCCAGAGGCTGATTTGCGGCACGAACAGCAGGATGCCCAGCGTGAGGATCTGCACCACCACATAGGGCCATACGCCCCGGAAGATCGCCCCAAGCCCCACTTTTGGCAGCAGCGTGTTGAGCACAAACAGGTTCATGCCCACGGGCGGCGAGATGAGACCGATCTGGATCACCATCACGATCAGCACGCCGAACCAGACAGGGTCAAAGCCCAGTTGCACCACGATCGGGAAGAACAGCGGGATCGTCAGCAGCACCATGGTGAGCTCTTCCATCACGGTGCCCAGCAGGACATAGATCACCATCATGGCGGCGACGATCATGATCGGCGAGAGCCCCAAGTGGGTGATCGTGTCCTTCAGCTGCATGGGCATCGAAGTGAAGTTCACGAAGTTCGCGAAGATGGTCGCCGCGATCAGCAGCGTGAACAGCATGGCCGTGGTCCGTGCGGATTCGATCAGCACGTCGCCCAGGATTTTCCAGGTCAGCGCCTTGCGCCCGAGGGCGAACAGGAAGGCCCCGGCGGCACCGATGCCCGCGCCTTCGGTCGCGGTGAACACGCCACCATAGATGCCGCCCAGCACCACCAGCACCAGCACCAGCACGCCCCAGATGCCACGCAGTGCGGCCCAGCGCTGCGGCCAGGTGAATTTTTCGCCCGCCGGCGCGTGCTCCGGGTCCCGTGAGGTAACGATGACGACGGCCACCATCATCAGCAGCGCCGTCAGCAGGCCGGGCAGGACGCCGGCCGCAAACAGCTTGCCGATGTGGGTTTCGGTCACGATGCCATAGATGACCATGATGGTGGACGGCGGAATCATGATGCCCAGCGTGCCGCCGGCCGCAATCACGCCTGTGGAGAGGGCGTCGCTGTAACCCAGCTTTCTCATGGAAGGGTAGGCGACCTTGCTCATGGTGGCCGCCGTCGCGATGGAGGAGCCACAGATCGCACCAAAGCCCGCGCAGGCCGCAATGGTGGCGTGCGCCAGTCCGCCCCGGCGGTGGCCGATGAACGTGTATGCCGCATGGAACAGCTCGTGTGCCAGGCCCGCGCGCGCCACAAAGTTGCCCATCAGGATGAACAGCGGGATGACCGACAGCGTGTAGGCGAACCCGGTTTCGTGCACCACCTGGGCTGCGCTTGCCAATGCCGGAAGCCAACCGCGGGTGAGGCCGATGCCGACAATGCCGACGATGCCCATGGCGAAAGCCAATGGGACACGAACCAGTGCCAGCGCGAAGATCGCCAGGAAGCCAAGGAGTGCTTCAGTCACAGCGCGCCTCCTTCGCCTTCGGCCCCGTCAGCGGGGGGCGCGGCGGCGTGACTCAGATGCACCAGGCCTGTCAGCGCGCAAAGGACGCTCATGCCATAGATGAACGGGTACTTTGGGATCCGCAGCTGCGCAGTCGTCTCGCCCGAACCCGCGAAATCATTGCCCGTGCGCCACATCAGCCACGCCAGCCCCAGCATGGCGGCTGCGCACAGCAGGTTCACCAGCATCTTCAACAGCCGGCGCAACTTCGGGCCCAGCATGCCGTCAAGGGAGTCGAAGACAATGTGCTCGCCCCGCAGGGACACCAGCGGCAGCGCCGCGAAGATCACAGCGACCATCAGCAGTTCGGTCAGTTCCAGGGAGCCGGTGATCGAGTTGGACAGCAGTTTGCGCCCGCCCACGTCGAAGAACGTGAGGGCCATGATCGCGAACAGTGCCAATGCGGCACAGAGGCTGCATGCGGTTTCTATGAGCTTTTTCAATTCAGCGGCCCCAACATGGAAAGGGCGGCACCCGCGCTGTGGCAGGCACCGCCCGGCAGCCGGTGGCCAGCACCGGCACAGGCCCAGTTTACTTCTGCAGCTTGGCGACTTCCGAACGGAACTCGGACAGCACGCCGCCAGCGTTCTTCAAGCCCTTGGCTTCGGCGGCCGAGGCCCAGTCACGCTCCAGCTTGTTCACGCGGACCTTGACCTCGCTGATGAGGGCGGGGGTTGCGGCCACGATCGATACGCCGTTTTTCTTCATGTTTTCGGTGGCGATGGCGTCCACACGGTCCCAGCCCTTGCCGAAAATGCGGGCGGCGACTTCGCCCGAAACGGCGTCCACGGCCTTCTTCTCGTCGGCGGTGAGCTTGTCGTACCTGGCCGGGTTCATCATGAAGACGAAGCTGGTGTTGTACAGGCCACCGGGGAACACAGTGGCGTGCTTGACGATCTTGTCGATCTTGAACGAGTCGGTGGACTCGGCCGGGAACAGCGTGCCGTCCATGACGCCGGTCGACAGCAGTTCATAGGAGTCCGGCGCCGGCTTGAGCGTGACGTTCATGCCCAGCGTCTTGCTGATTTCGTTGACCATGCCGCCGCCCACGCGGAACTTGAGTCCCTGCAGGTCGTCAGGTTTGGTGATGGCACGCTTGGTGTTGAACACGATGCCCGGGCCATGGGTGAAATACGCCAGCACCTTGACGCCGGCTTTCTGGTGCTCGGCGTCGAACTCGGGATACTTGGATGCGACGCGATGGAAAGCCACCGACAGGGGCTCGGCCTTGTCGCCGAGGAAAGGCACCTCGGCCATCTGTGTCAGCACAAAGCGGCCGGGCGTGTATCCATGGACCGTGTAGGAGATGTCGGCCAGGCCGTTCTTCACGGCATCCATGGTGCCGGGTGCCGGGCTCACGCCCCGCGGCAGGATGTTGCACTTCATCTTGCCGGTGGTGTTCTTCTCGAGCAGGTCGCACCACTCTTTCTGCGCCATGCTCAGCGTGTGGGTCGGGGGCAGCCAGCTTGACGCGGTCAGCACGGTCTGGGCGCTGGCGCCAACGACAGCGAATGCGCCGATCGCGGCGACGAGGGGTTTGAGTGTCATCGGAGGCTCCTCGGAGAAAGATTACAAGTGATAAACAAATTGATCCAACCACTATAAGGACTGCACGGTCGGCAGACCCTAATGACTTACCCGAATTAACCAACCAATCGGTCGGTCAATTGTCGTCGGCCGGACAGAGGTTGGAGGGGGCTCCCCAAACGGGGATACTTCAGCATCTATAATTCAAAAAAGAACGATCGTTCGTTTTTGTGGCTGCACTGCACCATAGAATCTAACGTTTACGTAAACGTCAATCAACCATCCTCCCCGGAGCGCAAGCATGAAGGTCCTGGTCCCAGTCAAACGCGTGGTCGACTACAACGTGAAAGTCCGAGTGAAGTCGGACAATTCCGGTGTGGACATTGCCAACGTCAAGATGAGCATGAACCCCTTTGACGAGATTGCGGTCGAAGAAGCGGTCCGGCTCAAGGAAAAAGGCGCCGTGACCGAAGTCATCGCGGTGTCCTGCGGGGTTGCCCAGTGCCAGGAAACGCTGCGGACCGCCATGGCCATTGGAGCCGATCGCGCCATCCTGGTCGAAACCACGGAGGAGCTGCAGCCCCTGGCCGTCGCCAAGCTGCTCAAGGCCCTGGTCGACAAGGAGCAACCCGGCCTCATCATCCTGGGCAAGCAGGCAATTGACGACGACTGCAACCAGACCGGCCAGATGCTTGCCGCGCTGGCCGATCTGCCCCAGGCCACTTTCGCCAGCAAGGTCGAAGTGGCCGACGGCAAGGCCAAAGTCACGCGAGAGGTGGATGGAGGCCTGGAGACCCTGTCGATCAGCCTGCCGGCCGTCATCACCACCGATCTGCGCCTGAACGAGCCGCGGTATGTCACGCTGCCCAACATCATGAAGGCCAAGAAGAAGCAGCTCGACACCTTCAAGCCGGAAGACCTGGGCGTGAATGTTGCGCCGCGCATCAAGACGCTGAAAGTCAGCGAGCCCCCAAGCGCAGCGCCGGTATCAAGGTGCCCGACGTCGCCACGCTCGTGGCCAAACTCAAGAACGAAGCCAAGGTGATCTGACATGACCGCACTTGTTATTGCCGAACACGACAACGCCTCCATCAAGGGCGCCACCCTCAACACCGTGACCGCCGCCGCCCAGTGCGGAGGCGACGTGCATGTGCTGATCGCCGGACACAACGCCTCTGCTGCTGCGGCGGCCGCGGCACAGATTGCCGGCGTGACCAAGGTGATCCATGCCGAGGGTGAGCACTTTGCCCACGGCCTGGCCGAGAACGTGGCCGCCCAGGTGCTGGCCATCGCTTCGAGTTACAGCCACATCCTGTTTCCGGCCACGGCGGGCGGCAAGAACGTGGCGCCGCGTGTCGCCGCCCGGCTGGATGTGGGCCAGGTCAGCGACATCACCAGGGTGGAAAGCCCGGACACCTTCGAGCGTCCGATCTATGCCGGCAACGCGATAGCGACGGTCCAGGCCACCGACGCGGTGAAGGTCATTACCGTGCGCACCACCGGCTTCGATCCCGCCTCGGCCACTGGTGGCAGTGCTACGGTCGAGACCGTCACGGGTGTGGCCGACAGTGGCAAGTCCACCTTTGTGGGCAACGAGATCGCCAAGAGCGAACGCCCCGAACTCACGGCCGCCAAGATCATCGTATCGGGCGGGCGGGCCCTGGGCAGTGCCGAGAAGTTCAATGAAGTCATGACTCCGCTGGCCGACAAGCTGGGCGCCGCCATGGGCGCCAGCCGCGCCGCCGTGGACGCAGGTTATGCGCCCAACGACTGGCAGGTCGGGCAGACCGGCAAGATCGTGGCGCCCCAGTTGTATGTGGCCTGCGGCATCAGTGGCGCCATCCAGCACCTGGCGGGCATGAAGGATTCCAAGGTGATCGTGGCCATCAACAAGGACCCGGAAGCGCCGATCTTCAGCGTCGCCGACTACGGCCTGGAGGCGGACTTGTTCACCGCGGTGCCTGAACTGGTCGCGGCACTGTAATCAGGCCCACCCCCGTAGCGGCCTTTGGCCGCACCCCCCTTTTGGGGGCGCCGCCAGCGGCCCGGCGAAGCCGGTACCGCGGCGGCACTGGAACATGCATAGGAGACACACATGAGCTATACCGCCCCGTTGAAGGACATGCTGTTCAACATCCGGCACCTGGCCAACATCGACCAGATTGCGCAGATGCCCGAATTTGAGGAGGCCGGGTACGAAACGGCGCAAGCCGTGCTTGAGGAATGCGCCAAACTCAACGAAGGCGTCATCGCCCCGCTGAACTGGGACGGTGACAAGAACCCGTCTTCGCTCAAGGACGGTGTGGTCACCACCACGCCGGGGTTCAAGGACGCATTCAGGCAGTACGCCGAAGGTGGCTGGCAGGGCCTGCAGCACCCGGTGGATTTTGGGGGCCAGGGGCTGCCCAAGACCATTGGCGCGGCGTGCGGCGAGATGCTCAACTCCGCCAACATGAGCTTTGCGTTGTGCCCGCTGCTGAGCGACGGCGCCATCGAGGCGCTGCTCACAGCGGGCAGCGACGAACTCAAGGCGACCTACCTGGAGAATCTGGTCAGTGGCAAATGGACCGGCACCATGAACCTGACCGAGCCGCAGGCCGGCAGTGACCTGGCGTTGGTGCGCACCCGTGCCGAGCCGCTGCCCGACGGCACCTACAGGATTTTCGGTACCAAGATTTTCATCACTTACGGTGAGCACGACATGGCCGAGAACATCGTCCACCTGGTGCTGGCCCGCGTGGTGGGCGCCCCCGAGGGCGTGAAGGGCATCAGCCTGTTCGTGGTGCCGAAGTTCATGGTCAACAAGGACGGTTCGCTGGGTGCGCGCAACGACGTGCACTGCGTCAGCATCGAACACAAGATGGGCATCAAGGCCAGCCCGACTGCGGTGCTGCAGTACGGCGACCATGGCGGTGCCGTGGGCTATCTGGTGGGCCAGGAAAACCGCGGACTGGAATACATGTTCATCATGATGAACGCCGCGCGGTATGCGGTGGGCGTGCAGGGCATCGCGATTGCCGAGCGCGCCTACCAGAAGGCGGTGGGCTATGCAAAGGACCGCGTCCAGAGCCGTCCGGTGGACGGCAGCATCAACGCGAGCGCGCCCATCATCCATCACCCGGACGTGAAGCGCATGCTCATGACGATGCGTGCCTACACCGAAGGCTGCCGGGCCATGGCCAGCGTGGCCGCTGCGGCGTACGACGCGGCCCACCATCACCCCGACGCGGATGTGCGCAAACAGAATGCCGCGTTCTATGAATTCATGGTGCCGCTGGTCAAGGGCTACAGCACCGAGATGAGCCTGGAAGTGACCTCGCTGGGCGTTCAGGTGCATGGAGGGATGGGCTTCATCGAGGAGACGGGCGCGGCCCAGTATTACCGTGACGCGAAGATCCTGACCATCTACGAAGGCACAACTGCGATCCAGGCCAACGACCTGGTGGGCCGCAAGACCGCACGCGACGGCGGCCAGACGGCCAAGGGTATAGCGATGCAGATCGAGGCGACCGAGGCGGAACTCGCCGGGCGAGACAGCGTGAACGCCCGTGCCGTGCTCAAGCGGCTGAAGGCGGCGCGCGAGGCGTTTGTGGATGTGGTGGACTTTGTGGCGGGCAACACGAAAGCCAGCCCGAACGCCGTGTTCGCGGGCAGCGTGCCCTACCTGATGCTGGCCGGCAACCTGGTGGCGGGCTGGCAGCTGGCGCGTGCGCTGCTGGTGGCCGAGGACGCATTGGCCCGTGGCGAGGAAGTCGCCTTCATGCAGGCCAAGGTCACCACGGCCCGGTTTTATGCGGACCACCTTCTGAGCAAGGCTCCCGGCATCCGCGACAGCATCGTCGAGGGCGCCGAAAGCGTGACCGCACTGGCACTGGATTCTTTCTGATCTGCTATTGAATTGATAGCGGTTCAGGTCCAGCCCATGCGGGCTGGAGCCCGATTTTTCATGAATTTCGTGTTTAACCCGGAGACCTGATGTCCAAGCTGCCCCTGACCCTGCAAAACCTGCCGTTGCCCATCATCGGCTCACCGCTGTTCATCATCAGCAACCCCAAGCTCGTGATCGAGCAGTGCAAGGCCGGCATCATCGGCTCCATGCCGGCGCTCAACGCGCGACCCGCAGCCCAGCTGGACGAGTGGTTGCACGAGATCACCGAAACGCTGGCCGCGTACAACAAGGCCAACCCGGACAAACCGGCCGCGCCGTTTGCCATCAACCAGATCGTGCACAAGAGCAACGACCGGCTCGAGCACGACATGGAGATGGTCGTCAAGTACAAGGTGCCGGTGATCATCACCTCGCTGGGCGCACGCACCGACGTGAACGACGCCATCCACAGCTATGGTGGCGTTGTGTTGCACGACATCATCAACAATTTCTTCGCCCGCAAAGCCATCGAGAAGGGTGCCGATGGCCTGATCGCCGTGGCCGCGGGCGCCGGTGGCCACGCCGGCGTGAAGAGCCCGTTTGCACTGGTCCAGGAGATCCGCCAGTGGTTTGACGGCCCGCTGGCGCTGAGTGGCTCCATCGCCACCGGCGGTGCGGTGCTGGCCGCGCAAGCCATGGGCGCAGACTTCGCCTACATCGGCTCGGCCTTCATTGCCACCCATGAGGCGCGCGCCAGCGACGCCTACAAGCAGGCCATTGTCGACGGCAATTCCGACGACATCGTGTACTCCAGCCTGTTCACCGGCGTGCACGGCAACTACCTCAAGCCCAGCATCATCGCGGCCGGCATGGACCCGGACAACCTCCCGGAAGGCGATGTGAAGACAATGAACTTCGCCTCGGGTGAGGGGAGCAAGGCCAAGGCCTGGAAGGACATCTGGGGTTGTGGCCAGGGCATCGGGGCGGTGACGGAAGTCACCAGCACGGCGGCATTGGTGGCGCGGCTCAGGCGGGAGTACGACGCTGCGCGCTCTAGAATCCTTGCGGATGAGCGAGCATCCCGGTGATCACTGGCCTGAGGTCCTTCTTCCTGCGTCGCTGAACGCTCTGCGTCCTCTGGCCTGCCCGGACCTGGTGCGTCTGGGGCGACGCAACGACGGAGGCTATGTGTTGCCGTCGTGCGTGTTGCCGCATGTGGGCGTGCTGCTGTCATTTGGCATCAATCTCGACTGGAGCTTCGAGGAAGCGGTCTGTCGCGCACGCCCGGGCCTGGCAATTCAGTCGTATGACCACACCGTGGGCCCCCGGGCCCTGTGGCGCCGCACACTGCAAGCCTTGCGCAGCAGCGGTCAGCCGTGGCGCTGGCGCTGGCACGAAGCCATGCGGCACCTGGCGGACCGCCGACGTTTTACGGGTTTTTTCTCCGGGACCCAACGGCACTTCGAGGAACGCATCGGGTCGGGTGAGGGCACCACTGGGTTGGACCGGGTGTTCTCCCGTCTGGACGCCGACTCCGGCGTGCTGCTCAAGTGCGACATCGAGGGCGACGAATACGCCGTTTTCGGCGACGTGTTGCGCCATGGAAAGCGGCTCGCGGCAATCCTCATCGAATTTCACGACACACAAGGCAGACGGGCGGAGTTCTTGCGCCATGTCGAGCATGCCCTCAACGAGTTCAGCCTGGTGCACCTCCATGGCAACAACTGGGCCCACGCAGCTGCCGACGGATTGCCCATGGTGATCGAGTTGACGCTGGTCCGGAAGGACTTGTTGCCCGCCGGGCTGCCGCAGCGCCTGCAACTTCCCGTTATTGGCGTGGACCAGCCCAACCGCGCGGACGGTCCGGACTTCCGGCTCCGGTTTTCTGAATCCACCTGAGAGACTCCCGATATACTGTACTTATGTACAGTCTGCCGGTCTCAGCCGTGAAAGGTCGCGGTACAGCCACCCGTGTGGCCCATCGCTTCGAGACCAGCGTCCGAACTGCCGTGGACGATGGATGGGGCGGCGACCAAGCCGACGAGGCAGGAGCGACGACGGTCGGATCCAGAACAGAGGTGATATGGGAAGAGGCTCGCAGCGTCATCGTTCGTAACGACTCACCCGACATTCAATTTGATACCTCCATCAACCCATACAGGGGATGTGAGCACGGTTGTGTGTACTGCTACGCACGACCGACGCACAGCTACCTGGGAATGTCTCCGGGCCTGGATTTCGAAACGCGGATTGTGGCCAAGCGCAATGTCGCCGAGATCCTGCGCAATGAACTGGCCCATTCGCGCTACCAGCCGTCCAGTCTCGTGGTAGGGACTGTCACCGATGCTTACCAGCCTGTGGAGCGCGAACTGGGTCTCACGCGATCGGTGATCGAGTTGCTGGCCCAAACCCGGCATCCCTTCGGCGTGATCACCAAGTCCAGCGGCGTCGAGCGCGACCTGGATCTCATCGCGCCGATGGCGGCGCTGGGTCTGGCCACAGTCCACGTGACGATCACCACGCTGGACGCGAAACTCGCCTGTGTGATGGAGCCAAGAGCGGCCTCGCCCCTGCGGCGGCTGCGAACCATCCGGGCACTGAGCGAACACGGGATACCCGTCGGTGTGAGCGTGGCGCCCCAGATCCCTTTCGTCAACGAAGACATGGAAAAGGTGCTGGAGGCCGCCCGAGAGGCGGGCGCCACGCGGGCGTTCTACACGGTGTTGCGGCTGCCCTGGGAACTCGACCCGATCTTCCGGGAGTGGCTGGCGGCTCACTTTCCGCAGCGGGCGAACCGTGTGTTGGCCCGTGTGCGGGAGTTGCATGGCAGGGACGAACAGAATTCAGGCGGGGACAGGCTGTACGACGCGCGGTTCGGTCGCCGATTCACCGGGCAGGGCGCCTGGGCCGAGCTTTTGCGGCAACGCTTCGAGAAGACCTGTGCGCGCCTTGGCTTCCATGGCGAGCGGGCAGCCCCGGACATGACGCTTTTCAGGCCACCGGATCGGTCCGGTCAGGGCAGGCTGTTCTAGCGATTGACGCCGCCGGCATTTTCAGCCGGGCCGGCAGGTTGCGAAGATGTCCTGGGTCCGCTGGTACAGCCTGGTTTGTACCCCCAACAGGCCAAGCACCGAGTGGAAATAGTTGTCGTGGGAGATGCGGGCATCCTGCTGCTGGCGCAGGCATTGCGTGGTCGTTCCCAGCCGTTGCAGGTAGGCGGGCGACAGCCAGGTGACCCAGGGCACGTGCTTCTGTACATCGGGCGCAATCCGCCAAGGCAGTCCGTGCAGATACAGATTGTTTTCTCCCAGCGACTCTCCGTGGTCGGACACGTACATCAGCGCGGTCGCATGGGTTGCGGCGCGGGACTTCAGCCATGTGATGGTGTCGCCTAGGAAGTGGTCGGTGTACAAGATGGTGTTGTCGTAGGCGTTGACCAGGCTGTCGCGGCTGCAGTCCTGCAGTGCGTTGCTGGCGCACTCGGGCATGAACTTCTTGAAAGCCGCGGGGCTGCGCTTGTGGTACGCCGGTCCATGGCTCCCCATCTGGTGCATCACCAGCACGACGCCCTTTGCTCGGCGCTCGGCAGGCAGGGCCGCGATGCGGTCGTCCAGCTGGTGCAGCATCACTTCGTCCAGGCATCCGCCTGCAGGACACAACCCGGGCACTGCGGCCGCCACCGTATTGACTTGCGGGGTTCTTTCACACACCCCCTTGCATCCGGACTGGTTGTCCAGCCACAGCACCGCCAGGCCCGCGCGTTGCAGCGCGTCCAGCAGGTTCTCGTGCCGTACCGTACGGGCGTCGAATGCCTCGCGACCCAGGTGGGAGAACATGCAGGGCACCGAGACGGCGGTGTTGGTACCGCATGACCAGGCGTTGCGCCAGCTCAGCACATTCTCGGCGGCCAGCCGTGGCGTGGTCTGTCGACCGTAGCCGTTGATGCCGAAGTTGGCGCTGCGCGCGGTCTCGCCCACCACCAGCACCACCAGCGCAGGACGCTGCGCCGCCGCATCGGCGGCCAGATGCGCATCCTCGCCGATCGGAACAACCGCACCCGTGCCCCGCTGCGCCGGGTTGAACGCCACGCGGCCCAATGCCCAGAAGGTGTTGAGCGGATTGATCATGTAGCGCAACTGGGTGTGGTTGCGCATCACCGATGCAAGGTCCTGGTAGACCAGAATCACCGTGCCCACGCACACGAGAATGGCCGTGCCGCACACCAACGCATTCCGGCCCAGGGTGAGCAGGAAGCCGTGCCGCCGCAGGGGTGTGCGCCAAAGCCAGACCGAAGGGGCGGCACCAATGACGAGCAGGGTGAGCCAAAGCTGCCAACCCAGCAGGTCGCGCGTTTCCCGGGCGTCGGTGTGCAGCACATTGACCATCATGGTGGGATCAATGACCACGCCATACGCCAGCATGAAATGGGTGTTCGCCGCAGCCACCATGAGGCACAGGATGACCACCGGCTTGAGCAACCAGCGCCATGCCAACAGGCTCAGCAGAACCCCACAGCTGGCGGCAATCACCAACCCCAGCCCCACAGCGAACAGCACGCCTCGCGTGTTGCCCAGTTCGGGCAACGCAGCCAGCGCGCGCCACAGGGCCAGATTGCCTGTGGATGCCAGCCACAGGCTGGCCAGGATCACCACCCAGGCCGGACTCACCGACCGGTGCCGCTCTTCGGGAACAAAGAAGGAGGACAGCGCAAAGCTGGTGCTGTGAAAGAGCTTCAGGGACATGGGGTCACCGTCGCTCGTGCCTCACGCCGGCCAGACGCTGCCGTGTTCCGGCACCACGGCACGCCAGTTCAGCTCACGTTCAATGCGGGTTCGCAGCGCATCCGCCGCGCCGCGCTCTCCATGCACCACATACACCTGGCCAGGCACTTCGGGCATGCCGCGCATCCATGACAGCAGCCCCGTGCTGTCGGCATGGGCAGAGGCAGACTCCATCTGGACGATCTCGGCGTGCACTGGCACATCTTCACCATGTATCCGCACGGTGGCTGCGCCCGAGGCCATCGTGGCACCCCGTGTGCCCGGCGCCTGGTAGCCCGTCAGGATGATCATGTTGCGATGGTCACCGGCATACAGCTTGAGGTGATGCAGTACGCGCCCGCCCGTAGCCATGCCGCTGGCGGCCAGAATGACCATGGGTCCATGGCGCCTGGCGATCGACCGCGACTGCTCGGGTGTTTCCACCATGGTGGCGGTGTGCGTCATCGCCTCTACGGCGCGGGCATCAAGCCGGTGTGAGCCGAGGTGATCCTGATACAGCGCCGTGGTGTGAACGGCCATGGGGCTGTCAAGAAAGACCGGCAGGCCCCGCGGCACCGTGCCCTGCTGCTTGAGCAACTGGATGGCATGCAACACCGCCTGGGCCCGGCCTACTGCAAACACGGGCACCACCGCGACGCCGCCGCGCGCCGCCAGCCGTTGCAGAGCGGGACCCAGTTCGGACAGGATGGTGTCCGCTGGATGCAGTCGGTCACCATATGTGGATTCGATCAGCACCGTGTCGGCTGCCGGCGGTGTGGCGGGCGCCTGCATCAACAGGTCGTCGCTGCGGCCCAGGTCACCCGAGAACAGGATGCGACGGCCAGCCACCTCCAGCAGGATGCTTGAAGCGCCCAGGATGTGACCTGCAGGCAGGAATCGCGCGTGCCAGCCGCGCACCGGTTCGAAGGTCTTGTTGAACTCGGTCGCCCGGATGAGTTTGAGGCAGGCCCTGGCGTCCTCGCGGGTGTACAGGGGCAGGGCAGGTGTGTGCTTCGAGAAACCGTGCCGGTTGGCGAACGCCGCATCTTCTTCCTGGAGGTGTCCGCTGTCGGGCAACAGGATGGCGCACAGGTCGCGCGTGCCGCGCGTTGCATGCACATGCCCCCGAAACCCCTCACGCGCCAGCAGGGGCAGGTATCCGCTGTGATCCAGATGGGCATGGGTCAGCAAGACCGCGTCGATGTGCCCGGGCTCTACCGGGAGTTGTGCCCAGTTGCGCAGACGCAACTGCTTGTAGCCCTGGAAAAGCCCGCAATCCACCAGCACGCTGCGTCCGTCATGCCGCACGAGGTATTTGGAGCCGGTGACCGTGTCGGCCCCGCCAAGGAAAGTGATCGTGACGCCCATGCCGCAATGTAGCGGATCGTCACGGGCGAGGCCGCATCAACTGAAGAAGTCCCGAGCCTTGTCGAACCAGCCCTTGCCATCAGGGCTGTGCTTGGCGCCGCCCTTGCGCAGCGAATCCTCCAGCTCCTTCAGCAACTTGCGCTGGTGCTCAGAGAGCTTGACCGGCGTCTCTACCGTGATGTGGCAATACAGGTCACCCGGATAGCTTGACCGCACACCCTTGATGCCCTTGCCGCGCAGGCGGAACTGCTTGCCGGTCTGGGTACCTTCAGGCACATCGATGGCAGCCTTGCCTCCCAGGGTGGGCACTTCGATCTCACCGCCCAGCGCTGCGGTGGAGAAGCTGATCGGCACCGCGCAATGCAGATCGTCCCCGTCGCGCTCGAACACATCGTGCTTGCGCAGCCGGATTTCAATGTACAGGTCGCCGGGCGGCCCGCCGTTGGTGCCGGGCTCGCCATTGCCGGCGCTGCGGATGCGCATGCCGTCGTCGATACCGGCAGGAATCTTCACTTCCAGCGTTTTCTGTTTCTTGATCTTGCCCTGGCCCAGGCAACTCGTGCAGGGTTCCGGAATGATCTTTCCGGAGCCGCGGCAATGCGGGCAGGTCTGCTGCACGCTGAAGAAACCCTGGCGCATCTGCACGGCGCCCTGTCCATTGCAGGTGGTGCAGGTCTTGGCCTGTGTGCCCGGCTTTGCGCCGGAACCATGGCACGTGTCGCATGGGTCCCAGGTGGGGATGCGGATCTGCGCATCCTTGCCCAGCGCTGCTTCCTCCAGTGAAACCTCCATGGCATAGCTGAGGTCGTTGCCGCGGTACACCTGTTTGCCGCCACGCTGGCCGCCGCGCTGGCCGCCAAAGATGTCCCCGAAAATGTCGCCAAATGCCTCGGCGAATCCGCCAAAGCCTTCTGCGCCGGGGCCTGCGGCTCCACCACGCATGTTGGGGTCCACGCCTGCGTGGCCGTACTGGTCATAGGCGGCACGCTTGGAGGCGTCCGAGAGCATTTCGTAGGCTTCCTTGGCCTCCTTGAACTTCGCCTCCGCATCTTTCGCAGCGTCGCCCTGGTTGCGGTCCGGGTGATGCTTCATCGCGAGCTTGCGATAAGCCTTCTTGATCTCTTCTTCACTCGCGTTCTTGGGGACGCCGAGGATCTCGTAAAAGTCTCTTTTCGTGGCCATCGTGGTGTACTCGTTAACGAAGAACGCCGCGTCGACGATGCCCTGGGGGTATCCGTCGAACGCGGCGAGTCGATCCGGCTTTCAGCCGCCCGGCATCAACCCTTCTTGACTTCCTTCACTTCGGCATCGACCACATTGTCGTCCGCCGGCTTCTGTGAAGCAGCTTCCGCGCCACCGGCGCCAGCCGCCGCCGCCTGCGCGGCCTCGGACGCCTGCTGGTCGGCGTACATCTTCTCGCCCAGCTTCTGGCTGGCGGACATCAACGCGTTGCTCTTCTCTTCGATGGCGGCCTTGTCGTCGCCCTTGAGCACATCTTCCACTTCCTTGAGGGCGGCCTCGATCTTTTCCTTTTCGCCGGCGTCAAGCTTGTCACCGTATTCGGCCAGGCTCTTCTTGACGCTGTGCACCAGTGCCTCGCCCTGGTTGCGGGCCTGCACGATCTCGAGCTTCTTGTGGTCCTCGGCGGAGTTGAGCTCGGCGTCCTTGACCATCTGCTGGATCTCGGCCTCGGACAGACCGGAGTTGGCCTTGATGGTGATCTTGTTTTCCTTGCCGGTGCCCTTGTCCTTGGCGCCCACATGCAGGATGCCGTTGGCGTCAATGTCGAACGACACTTCGATCTGGGGCAGGCCGCGCGGCGAGGGCGGGATGCCCTCCAGGTTGAACTCGCCCAGCAGCTTGTTGCCGCTGGCGATCTCGCGCTCGCCCTGGAACACCTTGATCGTCACGGCCGGCTGGTTGTCGTCGGCGGTGGAGAAGGTCTGTGCGAACTTGGTCGGGATCGTGGTGTTCTTGGTGATCATCTTGGTCATCACACCGCCCAGCGTCTCGATGCCCAGCGAAAGCGGGGTCACGTCCAGCAGCAGCACATCCTTGCGGTCGCCACTGAGCACCTGGCCCTGGATGGCTGCACCCACGGCCACGGCTTCGTCCGGGTTCACGTCCTTGCGCGGGTCTTTGCCGAAGAATTCCTTGACCTTGTCCTGCACCTTGGGCATGCGGGTCATGCCACCCACCAGGATCACGTCGTGGATGTCGGCCACGCTCACGCCAGCGTCCTTGATGGCCATGCGGCAAGGGGCAATGGTGCGCTCGATGAGCTCTTCCACCAGGGCTTCGAGCTTGGCGCGCGACAGCTTGATGTTCAGGTGCTTCGGGCCCGAGGCGTCGGCCGTGATGTAGGGCAGGTTGATGTCCGTCTGGGCGCTGTTGGACAGTTCGATCTTGGCCTTTTCGGCGGCTTCCTTCAGGCGCTGCAGGGCCAGCACGTCCTTGGACAGGTCCACGCCCTGGTCCTTCTTGAACTCGCCGATGATGTAGTCGATGATGCGCTGGTCGAAGTCCTCGCCACCCAGGAAGGTGTCGCCGTTGGTGGACAGCACTTCAAACTGCTTTTCTCCGTCAACGTCGGCGATCTCGATGATGGACACGTCGAAGGTGCCGCCACCCAGGTCATACACCGCGATCTTGCGGTCGCCCTTTTCCTGCTTGTCCAGACCGAAGGCCAGGGCTGCGGCGGTGGGCTCGTTGATGATGCGTTTGACGTCCAGACCGGCAATGCGGCCGGCGTCCTTGGTGGCCTGGCGCTGTGCGTCGTTGAAGTACGCGGGCACCGTGATGACGGCCTCGGTGACGGCCTCGCCCAGGTAGTCCTCGGCGGTCTTCTTCATCTTGCGCAGGATGTCGGCGCTGACCTGCTGGGCCGAGATCTGCTTGCCCCGGACTTCAACCCAGGCATCGCCGTTGTCGGCTGCCGCGATCTTGTAGGGCATCAGGTCGATGTCCTTCTGGACTTCCTTCTCGGTGAACTTGCGGCCGATCAGGCGCTTGATGGCGTACAGCGTGTTCTTGGGGTTCGTCACGGCCTGTCGTTTGGCGGAGGCGCCCACGAGCACTTCGCCATCTTCCTGATAGGCGACGATGGACGGCGTGGTGCGCGCGCCCTCGGAGTTCTCGATCACCTTGGTGGTGTTGCCCTCCATGATGGCCACGCACGAGTTGGTGGTTCCAAGGTCAATGCCGATGATTCTTCCCATGGTTTTCTCCAGATTCAAATGAAATTCAGATGTGGGTTACTTGTGGATAAGTCGCCCGGTTTCAAGCAGGTTTATTTGGGTGCGCTGACCGTCACGAGCGCCGGCCGCAACACGCGTTCGGCGATGAGGTAACCCTTTTGCAGCACGCTGACGATGGTGTTGGCCTCTTGTTCTGACGGCACCATGCTGATGGCCTGGTGCTGGTGCGGGTCGAACTTCGTGCCTGGCGCCGGGTTGATCTCGATGACCTTGTTGCGCTCCAGCGCGCTGCGCAGCTGGCGCAGGGTGGCTTCTGCGCCTTCGCGGATCTGCTCCGGCGTTACATCCTTGATCGCCAGGCCAGCCTCCAGGCTGTCCGCCACGGGCAGCAGGCTGTCGGCAAATGACTCCAGCGCGTATTTGCGGGCCTTGGTGATTTCGTCTTCGGCGCGGCGGCGCGCGTTCTCGGCTTCGGCTTTGGCGCGCAGGAACTGGTCGGCCAGATCGGCGTTCTTTGCCTTGAGTGTGGCCAGTTCGGCCTGGGTTGCGCTCAGGGCATCCGCTTCGTTCGCGGCCAGACCTGCTTCCTGTTCCTCGGGACTCATCGCGCCCGCTTCCGGGATGGCGGCAGGCGGATTGGACGGGGTGTTTGGGGTGTCGCTCATGCTGGGATAAAGGTGTTCTGCTAGGGGCTGCATTCGCAGCTTGGGGCTGGGAACCCCTTTTCAAGGCAGGGAAATCGGCTTTTTCGGCGCACGCGGTAGTCGGGCCTCGGGTGCCCCTGGACGGATGCCCGGACGCTGGCCCGAGCCTGTGTGGCCTGCGAGGAGGGGCCGACCGCGCGGCCCCGGTGGCTCAGCGCGTGCCGAGCAGTTCCACGTCGAACTTGAGCGTGGCGTTGGGCGGAATCACGCCGCCAGCACCGCGCGCGCCGTAGCCCAGCGCGGCCGGGATGATCAGCGTGCGCTGGCCGCCCACCTTCATGCCGGCCACGCCTTCGTCCCAGCCCCGGATGACCATGCCGGCGCCCAGGGAGAAGACGAACGGGTCGTTGCGATCACGGCTGGAGTCGAACTTGGCGCCCTGCACGCCGTCGTTGTACAGCCAGCCGGTGTAGTGCACCGTCACTTGCTGGCCGGGGCTGGCCTGAGCGCCGCTGCCCACAAGCGTGTCTTCGTACTGGAGGCCGGAGGGGGTGGTGGTCATGGGGATTCCTGCGGAAGAAGGCCGGCGCCAGGCCGGACAGAAAAAAAGGACAGGTGTGACCTGTCCTTGGCAATGGGGCCCTGGCCCCGGGAGAACTTACTTGCTTTTCTTGGCCTGGCTGGTGGCCCACTTGCCGGCGAACGCCGACAGGTCGGTCAGCCGGCGCACGAGATCGGCGCCCTGGGAGGTGAGGCTGTATCCGTCGTTGCCATGCCCAACGAGGTTGGCGTCACGCAATTCCCTGAGCCGGGTATTGAGGGTGTTGGGGGTGATCCCCCCGACGCTGTCCTGGAGGAGACGGAAAGTCTGGGCATGGCCATCGCGCAAGGCCCACAGCACGCGCAGCGCGTACCGTGATTCCAGCAAGCCGAGCAACAGGCCGATCGCGGCGCTTTCCTTTGAACTCATTTGGGTTTTCTCCTCGCGGTGTTTTCTGCTTCGACGGCGGCCCCAGAGTGTACGCAGTTTTTGCTACACAAACAATAGCGGATCAACTGCTCCTTGAAACGCCTCGCATGCTATTTATTTTATAGCATGCCGGCCAGCAGGGACGGGGGCCAAGTGCCAATTTTGTCATCAATTGTTCAAAGGTAGATTTTTTTCAGCAGGCGCAGGAGGGTGCGGGTTTCGCCCGGCGTCAGTCGGCTGGCGACTTCCGCCTCCAGCTCGCTTGCGGTGCGCTCCGCGTCTCGCATCAGCTTGTGGCCCGCAGCCGACAGGTGCAATCCCATGGCCCTTCCATCCCGGGGATGCGGCTTGCGATGCACCAGTCCGCGCTTTTCCAGCGCATTGACCATGCCCACAAGGTTGGGAGGCAGGATGTCCAGTGCGGTGCAGACCTGGCGCGACGTCACGCCAGGGTTGTGGGTGATCAGCGAAAGCACGGAAAAATCCACCGGCCGCAGGTCGTACACGCTCATGCGTTCAAGAAACACGCCAATGACCGACAACGCTGCCCGCCGGGCGTTGTAGCCGAGCAGACTTTCCAGATAGCTGGTATCCACCTGCTCGACGCTGGGGGACGCGACGGCTTTTTCTTTGGTCGTGGGCATGGGAGGCGATGCGTGGCTGGTCAAGGAGTGTGATTCTCCGGCATGTCCAGGCGGGCAAGGGTGTCCTTGATCAACGTCAGTCTCATTTCCAGCTCGGGGAACACCCAGCACCAGTAGGCATCTTGTGCGGGACGCCAGCGCCCGGCCCCGGCCCCGGGGACCTGCCCCACCCGCGTCCAGGCCCAGCCCAGCAGCACAAGTGCCACCGCCCGCAGGTAGTCGCTGGCGATCCAGTACGCCGCGTCGGGTACTCGGCCAGCGGTGCTGCACACCGCGCGGGTTGCGTCCAGCAGCTGCGCCAGTCTGCCCCGCCACAACCCGATGACACCTTCGTCGCCTTGCACGTCGTCGCCCAGTGCGCGAGACAGTGCCGCCAAACCGGCGCCCTGGTCGGGAAGGACTTTGCGCACCAGGAGGTCGATGGCCTGGATCTCGTTGGTGCCCTCGTAAATCATGGTCACACGCGAGTCACGCACGATCTGCTCGATGCCCCATTCCCGGATGTACCCGTGCCCGCCAAAGACCTGCAGGCAGTCGCTGGCGCCGTGAAATGCCTGTTCGGTCCATGCGGCCTTCAGCACCGGTGTGACAAGGCTGCACCAGCGCTGGGCGGCTTCACGCCGTGCGCCGTCGGGGTGGTGCCGCGCGATGTCAAGCTCCAGGCCCGTCTGGTAGGCGATCGCCCGGCCACCGTCGACCCAGGCGCGCTGGGTGTCCAGCACGCGGCGCATGGCCGGATGACCGATGATGGCATGGGCATCACCGCGGACGCCGGACGACGTGGCGCCCGGCACGCGCATCTGCTTGCGTTCGCGGGCATAGGCATCGGCCTTCTGCCAGGCGGCGTCCAGCAAGCCGATGCCCTGGAGGGCGACGTGCAGGCGCGCGGCGTTCATCATCACAAACATCGCGCTCAACCCGCGACCCGGCTCGCCCACCATCCAGGCGGTGGCGTTGTCGAACCGCATGGCGCAGGTGGGGCTGCCGTGCAGGCCCATCTTTTCCTCAATGCGGTCGCAATGCACGCCGTTGCGCCCGCCGTTTTCCAGCAGCTTGGGTGCGATGAACAGCGACAGTCCCCTGGGACCGGGTGGCGCATCCGCAAGCCGTGCCAGCACCAGGTGAACGATGTTCTCCGTCAGGTCGTGCTCTCCGCCTGAAATGAAGATCTTGCTGCCGCTGATCCGGTAGCTGCCGTCGGCCTGCATTTCGGCGCGGGTGCGCACGAGGCCGAGGTCGCTGCCTGCGTGCGGCTCGGTGAGGCACATCGTTGCCAGCCATTCGCCGCTGGCGACTTTTTCCAGATACCGTGACTTGAGATCTTGGCTGGCGTGGTGCTTGATGCACTCGTACGCGCCGTGCAGCAGGCCAGGTGCCATGGTCCATCCATGGTTGGCCGCGCTCAGCCACTCGTAGAGGATGCCCTCCAGAACCCAGGGCAAGCCCTGGCCACCATCTTCGGGGGCGACCGCCAGCGCTGGCCAGCCGGCCTGCCAGAAGGCCTTGTAGGCGTCCTTGAAGCCGGGCGGCGTCGTGATGGAGCCGCCCACAAACTGGCACCCCTGCGAATCACCGGCTGTATTCAGTCGTGCCACCACCTCGGCGACGAACTTGCCGGCCTCCTCAAGGATCTGAAACTGGAGTCCGGGATCGCTTGCACCGGCCAGATCCAGCGCCTTCAACTGGTCGCTGGCCTGCAACACGTCAAACAGGATGAACCGGGCGTCCTCCGCCCGGGGCTGGTAGTCCATGCTTGCCTATTGGCAGCGGAAGCTTGCGGCGTCGTTGATGTCACCCGCGCCCTTGTAGCGCGCCTGCTGGGGCCAGGGGCACAGAGGCCGGCTGCGCGGCTTGCCGTTGCTCTGCCAGCCAGCCGGCACGTCCGGGTTGACGCCCGGGCGGGCCGTGGCCAGCACGCTTTCGGGCGCCTGGCCCTTCTCGACCCAGTTGACCAGCGCGGTCAGCATGTCGAACTGCTCGGTTGCCGGTCCACCCTGACAGTGGTTGAGACCCGGCACGGTGAACAGGCGCGCAAAATCGGCCGCCTTGCCCGCGTGGTTGCGGTTGAGGCCTTCGTACCAGTTGATGGTGTCGTTGACCGAGAACACCGGGTCGCTGTTGCCGTGGTATACGATCATCTTGCCGCCCCGTGCCTTGAAAGGCGACAGGTCGGTGGCGTTGGGCGGCGTCATGAACTGCACGGACGACTCGGTGTACTTCGCGTCGGTGGCAAAGACCCTTGGCGCGTCGGTGTCGAAGTTGTAGTCGAGCAGGCTCTTGATCAGCGCAGGCGGATTGCCCGCCACCGGCTTCGGGGGCGTGGAGAACACATAGGCCACCGAACCCGCGCCCAGCGCGCCAATGATGGGCAGGCCGGCAATCGGGCCCTGCAGCTTCCAGGCACGCCAGCTTCCAAAGCCGATCTGCGAGGCGCCCACGCCCGCGTCCCAGGGCCAGTCGCTGTAGAGCTTCTCCCCCTTTCTGTTGACGGGTCCGGCAAATACCTTGACCAATGCGGTCACCTGCGGCGCGCTCAGGCATTGCGCCGTTTTCCCACCCGTGCATTGCAGCGCCTTGATGTCAAAGGCCTTCTGGCAGGCGGGCATGTTGTCCACCATGCCATCGGCCAGGCCATCCAGCGCGTCGCACTTCTCAAGCACCTTGTCTGCCACCAGCTTCATGTCCGAAGGCGGGAAGGCGGCCTTGATGTCCGGATTGACCGCAGAGAAGGCCTGGATGTCCCAGGCATGTTGCACCGCTGCCTTGGGCAGGTTGAAGCCGGGGTTGCCCGCGATCACGCCGTCAAACTGGTCGGCATATCGCGAAGCGGCCACCATCGCGTGGCGCCCGCCGTTGGAGCACCCCATCATGTAGGAGCGCTTAGGGGGCTCGCCGTAGTGCGTGGCGATCAGCTGGCGTGCCATCGGCGCGAGTTTGCCGTTGGCCTGGTAGCCGTAATCCAGCCGTGCCTGCGGGTCCACGCCAAACAGGTTGCCGCCCACCAGGCCGACTTCCGGCGACCGTTCCATGGCGTGGCCAGCGTCGCTGGAGAGCACGGCGAAGCCCTGCATCAGTGCGTTGGTGGTGGCGCCGCCCGAGACGACATTGCCAAATGCGGGCTGCACCACGCCGTCATTGCCGCCATTGGCCTGCAGCAGGAAGCGGCCGTTCCAGGGCGCGGGCATCCGCATCTCGAAACCGATGGCATAGGGCTTGCCGTCGGTACCTGTGCGCTCGTGCATGCGGCCAGTGACCTTGCAATGCGCAGGCATCGGATAGGGCTGCGCCATGCCCGTGACGGTGGCGCCTGCCGGAACCGATTCAGCCGCGGTAATGCGGGTACCGGCGGGCGCAAACTTGACGGCCAGCTGTGCGCAGTCCACGGGCACGGCCGAGACCTTTTTTTCCGGAGCCGCGCAAGAGGCGAGCAAGGCTGCGCCCGCGCCGCAGGCGGCGAGGATGACGTATCGCATGGGTGTTCCTTTCAGGACAATCCGGTAAAGCCGATGTGCTTGACCAGCGGTCCCCACCGGAAATAGGCGTCGCGCTGGCTCTTGTCCATCTCGCGCACGCTGGAGCCGGCGGCCACCAGGCCAAAGGTGCCCAGGCTGCTGATGACCGTGGGATTCTTCAGCGCGGCGTTGATGGCGGCATTGGCGTTGTCGATGATGCTGCCCGGCGTTTTGGCCGGAGCATAGAAGCCGAACCACTCTTCGGTGGTCAGGTCAGGGAATCCCTGCTCGGCAAAGGTGGGTACCTCGGGAGAGAACGGCGATCGCGAAGGTCCGGAAGTGGCGATGAGGCGGATCTTCCCGGCCTTGTGGTTGGCCAGGAAATCGCCGCTGGGTGTGAACATGGACGCCAGCTGGCCACCGATCATGTCGGCCACACCCGGCACCGAGCCGCGGTAGGGCACGTGCGTGAGCGGCACGCTGGTGTAGGCGCTGAGCAGCGCGCCCAGGAAGTGGGGCAGGGAGCCGGCCGCAGGCGACCCGTAGCTGGCCTTCTCGGGGTTGGCCTTGGCCCATGCGACGTAGTCCTTGACGGACCTCACTGTGGCCGGGACCATCGGGCCCACGGCCAGGCCGTGGTGCATGACGGCGGCAATCGACACCGGCATCAGGTCGGTGAACGGGTCGTAGGCCAGCTTGGTGTAGATGTGGGGGTAGACCGAGGTGCACGAATACGGGGTAAGCAGCAGCGTGCTGCCATCCGGCGGCGCGCTCTTGACGACCTCGCAGGCGATGCGGCCGCCAGCGCCAGGCTTGTTCTCCACCACGGCGGCGTTCTTGGTGTACGCGCTGCCACGAAGGTGCTCGCCGACGCGTCGGCTGGTCGCATCGGCGGTGCCACCGGCGGGAAAGCCATTGACGATCTTGACCTGGTCCAGGCCCTGCGCAAAGGCAGGCGCCCCACCCAGCAGGCCCAGCAGGGTTGAGCCTGCGGTGGCCTGGACAAACTGTCGACGGTTGCTCATGGTGTGTCTCCTTGGGTTGACTTCGGAATCAGGATTCGGCGGTGAAGCCGATCTGCTTGATAAGGCGGCGCCATTCTTCGGCGTCGGCACGCAGCAGGTCACCCAGCACCTGTGGCGTGGACGACTGCACCTCCATGCCGACCTGGGCCATGCTGCTGATGAGGTCGGGCTGCGCCAGTGCGGGTTGCAGGTAGGCGGCGGCGCGGCGCACGGTCTGCGGGCTGGCCTTGCCGGGCAGGAAGATGCCGTACCACTCGCGCACGGTGATGGGGAAGCCCTGCTGGCGGTAGGTGGGCACATCGGGCACGAACGGGCTGCGGTTGATGCCGGAGATCGCCAGCACGCGCAGCTTGCCCGTCTTGAGGTAGGGCAGGTAGTCGCCAATGGGGGAGGACATGGCCGAGATCTGGCCGCCCAGCAGGTCCTGGATGCCGGGCGCCGAACCGCGGTAGGGGATGTGGCGCAAGTCGCTGCCGGTCAGCTTGTTCAGCAGGCCCACGATCAGGTGCGGCATGGAGCCGGCGCCGGGAGAGCCGTAGTTGGCCTTGGTCGGGTTGGCCTTGGCCCAGGCCAGGAAATCCTTGACCGTCTTGACGCTTTCCGGCACGGCCGGGCCCACGCCAAACGCATGGTTGAAATAGCAGGTCAGCGAAACCGGCTGCACATCTTCGAGCGGCTTGTAGGGCAGGTTCTTGTACACAAACGGGTAGATCGACAGCATGGACGACGGCGTCAGCAGCATCGTGCTGCCATCGGCTGGGCTGTCACGCAATGTGGTCACGCCGATCTGGCCACCAGCGCCGGGCCGGTTTTCGACCACGACATTGGTGGCATAGCTGCCGCGCAACTTGTCGGCGATGCGCCGGGACATCGCATCGCTGGTGCCGCCCGGCGGGAAGCCGCAGATGATTTTGGCGAGTTCGGGCGAAGTCTGGGCCAGTCCCGCAAGAGGCAGGCCCAGGCTGGCGAGGGCGGCGGTCTGGCCGAGGAACTGTCGACGGTTGTTCATGGGGGTCTCCTTGGGGTGATTCATTGCAGGGGGGTCCTGTCAGCGCGGCGCCATGCGCAGCGCGCCGTCCAGGCGGATCACTTCGCCATTGAGGTGGGCGTTGGTGACGATGTGACAGGCCAGCTGGGCGAATTCTTCCGGTTTGCCCAGGCGCGACGGGAAAGGAATGGATGCCGCCAGCGAAGCCTGCACGGCCTCGGGGAGCTGTTTCATCAGCGGCGTGGCAAACAGCCCCGGCGCCACGGTGCACACACGGATGCCGTGCTGCGCCAGGTCGCGCGCCATCGGCAGCGTCATGCCCACCAGCCCGCCCTTGGAGGCGCTGTAGGCCTGCTGGCCCACCTGGCCGTCAAACGCGGCGACCGAGGCCGTGAACATCATCACGCCGCGCTCGCCGTCTTCCAGCGGGGGCAGCTTTGCGCATTCGGCGGCGAACAGCCGGCTCGCGTTGTAGCTGCCCACCAGGTTGACGTTGATGACCCGGGCAAAATCCTCCAGCGGTGCGGCGTTGCCGTCCTTGCCCACCACCCGCTTGGCGGTGCCGATGCCGGCGATGTTCATCAGGATGCGCGCCGGGCCATGCGCGGCCGTCGCCTGGGCCAGCGCAGTCAGCAGGCTGTCGGTGCTGGTGATGTCGCACTGGACGGCCACGGCGCTGCCCTGGCCTGCTGCATTGATGTCCGCGGCCACGCGCATCGCGTTGGCCAGGTTGACGTCGAGCACGGCAACTTTGGCGCCCAGCCGGGCGAGCTCGCGGGCGGTGGCTTCGCCCAGGCCCGAGCCTGCGCCCGTCACGAGAGCAGCCTGTCCGGAAATGTTCATCAGATGTCCTTTGCTATCAAATTAATAGCGCATTCGCCATATCTGGCGGGGGATAGAGGCCGATTTGCCATCAATTCTTGCCCTGGGACGGCTTCAGGATGGTGTGCAGCGTGTCCGCATGCAGCGCGGCCACGGTTTCAGCACGGTGGGTCAGCACGGCGCGCTGGTTGATGGACCCCTTGTCGGTCACTTCGCCACGGTCGATGGTGGGGGGCTCCGACAACAGGCACAGACGCGCGATGCGGTTGGCACTACCGGTGGCACCCTTGGCCAGCTCGTCCACCACCTTCTGGAAATGGGCCAGAACGCCGGGGCTGTTGAGCACATCGGCCATGGGGGCGGATGCGTCCATGCCGCTGAGGGTCCGCACCGCCGGCGTGGGAAACACCATCGCGCCGACCTCCTTCATGTTCAGCCCTGTCAGCACCACGTCCTGGATGTAGGGCGCGCCGGCGGCGATGATCTTCGCGCGCAACGGGCCCACGCTCACGAACGTGCCGGTGGCCAGCTTGAAGTCTTCGGCGATGCGGCCGTCGAACTTCAGGCCCAGGTGGATGTCGGTCTCGTCGATCCACTTGACGGCGTCGCCAGTGCAGAAGAAGCCCTCTTCGTCGAAAGCGCCGCCGGTTTCGGCGGGCGCGCGCCAATAGCCCGGCGTGATGTTGGGGCCCTTGTAGCGAACCTCGGTCTTGCCGTCTGTGTCCACCAGCTTGAGTTCCATGCCCGGTGTGGGCACGCCCAGGTCACCGGCACTCACGTTGGGGTTGGTCACAAAAATGGCGAAAGGCGACGACTCCGTCATGCCCAGACCGGTGCCCATGACGATGCGCTCGCCGATCTCGCGCTCCTGCGATTCGTACAGGCTGTCCCAGATCGGCTGCGCCAGCGCAGCGCCGGCATAGAAGAACATGCGCACCCGCGACAGCAGGTTTTTGCGCAGCGCGTCGTCGGTCTTCATGGCCAGCGCTATGGCTTCAAAGCCCGTGGGCACGTTGAAGTACACGGTGGGCGCGATCTCGCGCAGGTTGCGCAGCGTCTCGGCCATCAGCGCCGGTGTGGGTTTGCCGTCGTCGATGTACAGCGTGCCGCCGTGGAACACCGTCATGCCGAAGTTGTGGTTGCCGCCAAAGGTGTGGTTCCAGGGCAGCCAGTCCACCAGCACCGGCGGCTGCTCGGCCAGCACCGGCATGGACTGCATCATCTGCCGCTGGTTGGCGCACCACATGCGCTGGGTGTTGATCACCGCCTTGGGCAGCTTGGTGGAGCCGCTGGTGAACAGGAATTTGACGATGGTGTCCGGGCCGGTGGCCGCCATGGCAGCATCCACCGCTGCGGTGGCGGGCGTGGCGGCGAGCGTGTCAAAGGCGGTGCTGGCTCGGCCCTCCAGCTGCCCGGAGGTGAGCACCACTTCCACATCGGTGCCCACCGTCGCGGCAATTGCCTTGCCGTAGCGAGTGCCGTCTGCGGCGAACACCATGCCCGGCGTGACTGTCTTGAGCACATGCTTGAGCTTGTCGTAGTCCTGGCTGATCAGGGAATACGGCGGAGACGTCGGCACGTACGGGACACCAGCGACCAGGCAGCCCAGTGCCAGCAGCGCGTGCTCCAGGTCGTTCTCGGACAGGATCACCACCGGCCGCTCGGCGCTGAGGCCACGGTCGATCAGGCCCTGGGCGATGTTGCGCGCGCGGCTCCAGGCTTCGCCAAAGGAGACGTGGCGCCAGTCGCCGGTGCTGCCGTCAGCCAGCTTCACGCGCCGCGCCATGAAAGTCCGCGCGGGTGCCGTGGTGGCCCAGTGCTGCAACCTGTCGGTCATGCGCACCGGATAGTCGCGCAGGTCCTGGTCGGCACGCAGGTAGCGCACGCCGGGCGTGCCATCGCGCAGGCTGACACGCGTGACGCCAAACTTCAGTGGGCGGAACTTCGGGCTGCTCATGGCAAAACCTTCGCGACTTGCGCTGCGCTGCGATCGCCTTCGTGAGGCCGGTTGGCGCTCATGCCTTCTTCACCTTGGCGGCCTTGCCGTCCAGGAAGGCGCGCACGCGGGATTTGGCCTCGGGCGCACTCTGGGCAATGGCGGCCATCAGCGCCTCGGTCAGGAAACCCTGGTCGGCGGGCTGCTCGGCGATGCGCGGCAGCGCATGCATCAGGGCGTAGTTGGTCAGCGGGGCGTTCTCAGCCACGCGGATGGCCAGCTCCATGGCCTTGTCAAAGGCGGTGCCGGTGGGCACCAGGTATTGGGCAAAGCCGGCGCGTTCACCGTCGGCCGCGTTGTAGACGCGACCGGTCAGCATCATGTCGGTCATGCGGGCCACGCCGATCAGCTTGGGAATGCGCACCGAACCACCACCGCCCACAAAAATGCCGCGCGAGCCTTCCGGCAGGGCGTAGAAGGTGGACTCGTCGGCCACGCGGATGTGGCAGGCGCTGGCCAGTTCGAGCCCGCCACCCACCACGGCGCCGTGCAACGCGGCCACCACTGGCACCGGGCCGTATTGCACGCGTTCCAGCGCGGCGTGCCACATGCGGGAGTGGTGCAGGCCCTGGCCGGCGTCGCGTTCCTTCAGTTCCGACAAGTCAAGCCCGGCGCAGAAATGTTCACCCTCGCCATCGAGCACGGCGGCGCGCACAGTCGCAGGCAGGTTTTCAAAGAGGTCGCGCAGCGCCAGGATGAGCCCGTCCGACAGCGCGTTGCGCTTGGCCCCACGGGTCAGGCGCACCACGGCAACCGCGCCGCGGATTTCGAGTTGAATGTTTTTTTGGGTCATGGAGGTGTTTGCCAAGTGGGTGAATTATTGTTATAAACAATAACCAATTCAAGAACACGGAGCCGGCTTTCCGTCAGGATTAACCCTAGGTTCCCGTCAACAGAAGGAGACTGCCTGTGGATCACGCCAACCTGACCGCCATCGACATCCATACCCATGCCGAGGTGAGCTGCTGGAACCCGTTTGACAACTACGGCGAGGAGTACGACCGCGCGGCGGACAAGTACTTCCGCAACAGCCGCCGTCCCACCATCGCCGAGACCATTGCGTATTACCGCGAGCGCAGGATCGGCCTGGTGATGTTCACCGTGGACAGCGAGTCACAAGCTGGGCCGCCGCCGCATCCCCAACGAGGAGATTGCCCAGGCCGCCAAGGAGAACAGCGACATGATGATGTGCTTCGCCAGCATCGACCCGCACAAGGGCAGGATGGGTGCCCGCGAGGCCGAGCGGCTGATCAAGGAGCACAACGTCAAGGGCTTCAAGTTCCACCCCACGGTGCAGGGCTACCACCCCTACGACAAGATGGCCTGGCCGATCTACGAGGTGATCAACGCGCACAAGCTGCCGGCGATCTTCCACACCGGGCACAGCGGCATCGGCTCGGGCATGCGCTGCGGCGGCGGCCTGCGGCTGGAGTACAGCAACCCTATGCACCTGGACGACGTGGCCATCGACTTCCCCGACATGCAGATCGTGATGGCGCACCCCAGCTTCCCCTGGCAGGACGAAGCGCTGTCGGTGGCCACGCACAAGCCCAATGTGTGGATCGACCTGAGCGGCTGGAGCCCCAAGTATTTCCCCAAGCAGCTGGTGCAATACGCCAACACGCTGCTGAAAGACCGCGTGCTGTTTGGCTCTGACTACCCGCTGATCACGCCCGACCGCTGGATGAAGGATGCTGAAGAAGCCGGCTTCAAGCCCGAGGTGTTGCCCGGCATCCTCAAAGGCAACGCGGTGCGCCTGCTGGGCCTGGCCTGAGCGGCTGTGCGCAGGAGCCGCGCATGAGCCTGACGCCCTTTCGCACGCTGGCCGACATCGAGGCGCTGGAGCGCTCGCCCTACGAGGCAGCCATCCCCGCGCGCACCACCTACGGCCTGATCGCGCAGGCCGCGCAGCGCCACGCCTCGCGCGAGGCTTTTCGCTACCTGCCCTGTGGTGACCTGCAGTTGCCGCCGTTGCGCGTGACCTACGCGCAGCTGCTGCACCGGATCCACCAGGCAGCCAACCTGTTCCGCGCCATGGGCGTGGGCCCCGACGACGCCGTGGCCATCCTGGCGCCCAACATCCCCGAAACGCAATACGCCCTTTGGGGCGCCCAGGTGGCGGGGCGCGCCTGCCCGATCAACTACCTGCTGCAACCCGACCACATTGCCGCGCTTCTGGAGGCCTCGGGCGCCAGGCTGGTGGTGGCGCTTGGGCCCAATGGCGAACTGGACCTGTGGCCCACCGTGCAAAAGGTGCTCGCCCTCAAACCCTTGCCGGTGCTGCAGATCCTGGCCGGTGGCGAGGCAGGTGACGGCGCAGCAGGCGTACCCGTGTTCCAGAGTCTGCTGGCGCAGCAGCCTGAAGCACTCACCTTCGACCCCGGGCTGCACCCGGACCGCGTGGCTGCGCTGTTCCACACCGGCGGCACCACCGGAGCGCCGAAGCTGGCGCTGCACACGCACGGCAACGAGGCGCACACCAGCTGGTTCGCGCACGGCTTTTACGGCTTTGACGAGCATGCGGTGGAAATCAACGGCTTCCCGCTCTTCCACGTGGCGGGTGCGTTCGTATACGGGTTGTCGATGCTCGCGATCGGCGCCACGCAGGTGCTGCCCACCCTGAGCGGCATGCGCAACGTGGCCTTCGTCAGGCACTACTGGAAGTTCTGCGAGCGCGAACGCGTGACGGCGCTGGCCTGCGTGCCCACCATCCTGGCCACGCTGGTCAACACACCGGTGGATGCGGACATTTCGTGCGTGCGCGTGGCCTACACCGGGGGCTCGCCGCTGCCCGCCGAGCTGGCGGCGCAGTTCGAGCAGCGCACCGGCATTGCGGTGCGCAACATCCTGGGCATGACCGAATGCGCGGGGCTGGTCAGCATCGAGCCCGCCCAGGCGCCCCGGGTGCCCGGATCCACGGGTCTGCGACTGCCGTTTACCGAGGTGCATGCCGTGCCCTGGCGGGATGGCGTGGCCCAACTGGCCGAGCGCTGCGCGCCGGGCGAGACGGGCGTGGTCATCCTGCGCGGACCGCATGTGAGCCCGGGCTACACGGACGCGGCGCGCAACGCCGGCATGTTCGAAGGGCCGTGGATCGTCTCGGGTGACCTGGGGCACATCGACGCGCAGGGCCACCTGCACATCACTGGCCGCGCCAAGGACGTGATCATTCGCGGCTCCCACAACATCGACCCGGGTCTGGTGGAAGAGGCTTTCCTCGCCCATCCCGCGGTGGCGCTGTGCGCCGTGGTGGGCGAGCCCGACGCCTACGCCGGCGAGCTCCCCGTGGCATTTGTCACCCTCAGGCCCGGCGTGGTGTGTGACGCGGCCACGCTACTGGCCGAGGTGGCGCCCCACGTGTACGAACGCCCGGCCACGCCGAAACGCGTGACCGTGATCGACGCAATGCCTGTGACGGCCATTGGCAAGATCTACAAGCCTGCGTTGCGTGTGGCCGCCACCCGCACCAAGCTGTCCGAGCTGCTGGCCGATGTGCCCGGCGCCAGCGTTGTGTGCGGCGAGCAGGGCGGTGCGGTGTGGGCGCAGGTGCAATTGCCTGGCCCTGCCGACGCGGCGCTCGAGGCCCGTCTGCGCGAACGGCTGGCTGCGATTGCGGTGAAGACCGCCTTCAGTTTCGGCAGCTGATCACCAGCCGCCCCGCTGCAACCACTCCTCCGCCAGTTCCAGCGTCTGCACCCCCCAGAACGGCTCACCGTCCACCACCAACGTGGGGGAGCCGAATATCCCGGCTTTCAGCGACGCATCCACGGCGCTGCGCATCAGGGCGCCGGCTTCGTCGCTGGCGATGGCGGCGCGCAGCCAGCCGGGGTCCAGGCCTTCAGGAAGGGCAATGTCTGCGATGGCGTCGGCTGTGGACAGGTCCCGGCCCTGGGCCCAGTACGCGTCGTACAAGGCGTGCGCCAGTGGCACGGCCAGGGCGGGGTGGTGGTGCTTGACGCAGTGGAATGCACGGCCCGCGGCGCGCGGGTCCATCACCGGGTCATCCAGCCGGCGCTTCAGCACCAGACCGTGGCGGCGCATGTAGCGTTGTGCGTCGCGGCGGATGTAGTCGCCCTTGAGCGGGGTGTCCAGCAGCGGCTTGAGCCCCATGACCTTCATCACCGAGACGCCCAGCAGCATGGCGTGCCAGTCCACCGTGCGCCCGTGGCGCGCCGCCAGCGCCTCGACGCGAAGCGAAGCAAAGTAGCCAAACGGCGAGATGAAGTCGAAGTAAAACAGCAGCGGGGCGGGCGGATTCATGCCGAAATCGTACTCCAGCCCGCATGGGATGGACCTGGACCGCTATCAAAACAATAGCAATTCAGCGCTAGTGCCCGTTGCCTTGCGCCGCCGGGGGCACACGCCTGGAGCCCGCGGCCGCCCGGGAGAGGAGGCTCACTTGCCCAGAAGCAGCCCCGGCAGCCACAGTGACAACGCAGGCACATAGGTGACCAGGGCCAGCACGAACAGCAAGGCACCGAAAAACGGATAGAGCGCCTTCACGACCTGCTCGATGGGCAGCTTGGCCACGGCCGCGCCCACGAACAGCACGCCGCCCACCGGTGGCGTGATGAGTCCCATGCCGAGGTTGACCATCATGATCATCCCGAAATGCACCGGGTCCACGCCGATGGACAGGATCACCGGCATCAGGATGGGCGTCATGATGAGGATGAGTGGCGCCATGTCCATCAGCGTGCCCAGGACCAGCAACAGCACGTTGATCAACAGGAGGATCACGTAGCGGTTGTCCGACAGCGAGGACAACGCGGTGGTGATCTTCAGCGGGATCTGCATCAGCGTCATGATGTAGCCGAAGGCGGCAGCAAAGCCGATCAGGATCATGACGATGGACAGCGTCTTGACCGTGCGGTGCACGAGTTTGGGCAGGTCACGCCACTTGTAGTCGCGGTAGATGCACATCGTGACGAAAAACGCCCAGATCACGGCGATGGCGGCGGATTCGGTGGCTGTGAAGATGCCCGACAGGATGCCGCCGAGGATGATGACCATGGTCATCAGGCCCCACAGCGCATCGGCGACGATCTTCAGTGCCTCGCGCCACGGGATCACGCGGCCCTTGGGGAAGTTGCGCCTCCTGGCGATGAAGAGGCACATCACAGCCAGCGTCAGGCCCAGCAGCAACCCGGGCAGCACACCGGCGAGGAACAGCGCGGCGATGGACACGCCCCCGCCCGCGGCCAGTGAGTAGATGACTGCATTATGGCTGGGCGGGATCAGGATGGCCTGCACCGAGCCGCTGACGGTAACGGCCGTGGCGAAATCGCGTGGGTAGCCTTTCTTTTCCATTTCGGGGATCAGCACCGAGCCAATGGACGCGGTGTCGGCCATCGACGAGCCGGAGATGGCCCCGAAGAAGGTGGACGCGAGTATGTTCACCAGAGACAGCCCTCCGCGGATGAACCCGACCAGCACGCCGGCAAACGCCACCAGCCGGCGGGACATCCCGCCCTCAGCCATGATGGCGCCCGCCAGCACGAAGAAGGGGATCGCCAGCAGCGAGAACTTGTTGACGCCGCTGGCGATCTGGATCATCAGCGCGTCATAGGGAATGTCGATCCACCACGCACCGATCAGCGCCGACAGGCCCAGCGCGTAGGCCACAGGCATGCCCACCAGCATGAGGGCGATGAAGGAACCCAGCAGGATGAAGGCGTCCATCATGCGCCTCCGGATTCGGCCGCTTCGTGGTCGAAGGTGACCACGGTGCGCCGGTGCTGGCTGCCAAACACCATGTGCTCCAGGATGAACACCAGCGTGACAAAGCCGCCCAGTGGCACTGGCGCATAGGTGGCGCCCACGGGCATCCACGGGATTTCGCCGATGCTCTGGTTCCATGTGCCGATGCACAGCTTCACGCCGTACCACGTCATGAACGCCGCCACCACAAGCATGCAGACGTGCACCACCCAGGTGAGCACCTGGCGCTGCGTGCCGGAGAGCCGGTCGGTGAGCATGGCCACGGCAATGTGGCCGCCGGCGCGGTAACTGACCGCCGCGCCCAGGAAGGTGAACACCACCATCAGCAGGATGGCGATGGGCTCCGGCCACTGCGAGCCGCTGCCCAGCACATAACGCGTGAAGATGCCCCAGGGGATGATGAGCGACATCACGAAGATGGACATGCCCGCCACCCATATGCAGGCCAGGTAAAGCGCGTCGTTGGCGCGCAGGATGGTTTCTTTCATGATGCCCGGGGACTTTCGTGGAGGGACCGTGCCTTACTTGACGGCTTCGACGCGCTTCATCAGGTCGGCCAGCTTCTCACCGTACTTGGCGCGAACCGGTGCCGTCGCATCAAAGAAAGGCTTCTGGTCGACCTGCACGAACTCCACGCCAGCCGCCTTGAGCTTGCTGGTGTACTCGGTCACGCTCTTGTCCCACAGTGCGCGCTGCTCCATCTGCGCTTCGCGCGACACCTTTTTGACCAGGGCCTGGTCGGAGGCGGACAGCTTCTCCCAGGTGGCCTTGGACATCACGAAGATCTCGGGGATGATCAGGTGGTTGGTTTGGGCGTAGTACTTCACGCCGGCTGAATAGTGGTTGCTGGTGAACAGGCTGGGCGCATTGTTCTCGGCACCATCGATCACGCCGGTCTGCAGGGCGCTGAACACCTCGCCGTACGCCATGCTGATGCCGTTGCCGCCCATGGCGTTCATGGTGTCCACGAACAGCGGGTTGCCCATCATGCGGACCTTCACGCCCTTCAGGTCAGCCGGGGCGGTGACCTTTTTCTTGGTGTACAGGCTGCGCGAGCCGCCGTCCATGAAACCCAGGCCCACAAGCTTGGCCGGGCTGGCGGTGACCTTGTCCAGCATCTCCTGCCCGATCGGGCCGTCGATCACGGCGCGCATGTGCGCCTCGTTGCGAAAGACGAAGGGCATGTTGAACACGTTGACTTCGGGCACGATGGGGCCGATCACGCCCAGCGAGATGCGCGCGATCTGGATGGCGCCCAGCTGCGTCTGTTCAACGGCTTCCTTTTCCTGGCCCAATACGGCGCCCGGGAACATCTGCAGCTTGATGCGGCCACCGGTGGCGGCTTCCAGCTTCTTTCCCATGCTTTCCACTGCGGCGACGGTGGGGTAGCCCGCCGGGTGGGTGTCGTGCGCCTTCAGCACCATGTTCTGGGCCTGTACCGACAGAGGCAGCAGCCCAGCGACCGACAGGGCCAGCAGCAGTTTGCGTTTGGTGTTCATCGTGTGTCTCCTTGAGGTTGATGAAACGTGGGGGAAAAGCAGGGTTCGGGCAGGCCGCACACGCCTGGACGCAGGGCGAACACGCCGCCCGCCAGCGGCTGGTCGGACAGGTCAACGCCGCCGGGGCGGATGGAGGTGACGAACAGGGTGTCAAGCTGCGCGCCACCGAAGGCGCACATGGCCGGCTTCTTGACCGGCACGGCGAGCGAACGGTCCAGGCGGCCGGCGGGTGTGAAGCGGTGGATGAGTCCGGCGTCGTTGGCGCAGATCCAGTAGCAGCCCTCGGCGTCCACCGCCGCGCCGTCGGGCCGCCCGGGCAGGGGGTTCATGTCCACGAACACGCGCCGGTTTCGCGGGCTGCCGGTGGCGGTGTCGTAGTCAAAGGCCCAGATGGTCTGCACGGTGGGATGCGAGTCGCTCAGGTACATGGTGCGGCCGTCGGGGCTGAAGGCCATGCCGTTGGGCACACACAGGCCGTCGAGCAGGCGGGTGACGGTGCCACCGGCGGGCGTGGCGCCCGGGTTGCTATTGTTTTGATAGCTGCTCACGCAGCCTGCACGGGGGCTGGGGGCCATATTGATCATCATGGTGCCGGCCAGAAAGCGTCCCTGCCGGTCGCACCGCCCATCGTTGAAGCGCATGCCCGGTTGCCCGTGCGGCTCGGTGGAGAGCCGCTGCACGTCCATTGCGCCGCTGGCCTGTGGGCGCAGGTGAAAGAGGCCGGTTTCCATGCCCGCGATCCATCCGCCCTGCGCATGGGGCGCGACACAGCCGATCATCTCGGGCGCGGTCCACTGGCTGAGTGCCTGTGTGGCCGCCGTCCAGCGGTTGAGGGTGCGCGCCGTGATGTCCACCCAGTACAGCGCCTGCTCGCCCGCCATCCAGACAGGACTTTCGCCCACGGCGTTGCGGGCGTCGACCACGAGTTCTGCGTGTGGCATGCCGGACATGGGGGTGCTATGGCTAGAGCGTCTCGAATGGGCCGGCCTTGACGAAGCCGCCGCCCTGGAAGAGGGTGGCCGGGTCCGCCGGATCGGGCAGGGGCTGGGCCTCGACCTTCGGTCGGAACGCTTCAGACGTGTCCAGCGGACTGAAGCCCAGGTGGGCCGCATGGCGGTTGTCCCACCAGATGTCACGGTTGGCCGACATGCCATAGACCACGGTATGGCCCACGCCGGGCGTCGTCAGGGACTGCACCACCAGATGGGTGAGATCGCGGTAGCTCAGCCAGGTGACCAGCATGCGGCGGTCGCGTGGCTCGGGGAAGGACGAGCCGATGCGGATGCTGACCGACTCAATGCCATGGCGGTCAAAGTAGAACTGCGCCATGTCCTCGCCGAAGGACTTGCTGATGCCGTAGTAGCCGTCGGGGCGGCGGGCGCAACCGTTGTCCAACACCTCGCCCTGGCGATGGAAGCCCACCACGTGGTTGGAACTGGCGAACACCACGCGCTTGACGCCATGGCGGCGTGCGCCTTCATAGATGTGGAACACGCCCCTGATGTTGCCCTCCAGCACCTCTTCGAAAGGCCGTTCCACCGACACGCCACCCAGATGCACGATGGCGTCGCAACCGGCGACCAGCGCGTCCACGGCGGCCTTGTCGGCCAGGTTGCAGGGCACGACTTCCTCGCCTGCGGCGGCGGGCGCCATGGGTGCGATGTCGGACGCGCGAAGGATGGTCGCGTGGGGCTTGAGGCTGCTGCGCAGCACCTGGCCCAGCCCGCCGGCGGCGCCGGTCAGCAGGAGTCGGGGAATCCGGGTTTCGGGGGCCATGGGCAGAGTCGGTCAGGAGAAGTGGGAACGATGGCTGATGAAGAAGGTTAGTTATCAGTTGTCATACAACATCAAAGCCATTATCATCAGCCCATGGCGACCTTGTCAACGGCTTTGCCTACGGATATTCCCGATGCCGCTGCGCCGCGGCCGCGCAAGCGTTCGCGCAGCCTGGCGCATGACATCGTGGAGGGCATCGGCGCGCAGATCCAGTCGGGCGCGCTCAAGCCCGGCGGCAAGCTGCCCACCGAGTCGGCCATCATGGCCAGCTATGGTGTCAGCCGCACCGTCGTGCGCGAGGCGCTGTCCCGGTTGCAGGCAGCCGGGCTGGTGGAGACGCGGCACGGAATCGGCACGTTCGTGCTGGAGCCCCGGGCCGGCACGAACTTCGGCATCGACCCGGCGGACATGGCCACGGCTGTCGACGTGATGGCCGTGCTGGAGTTGCGCATCAGCCTGGAGACCGAGTCGGCGGGTCTGGCGGCATTGCGCCGCACCGAGGCGCAACTGGGCGAGATGCGGGCCGCGCTGGATGCGTTCGAGGCCGGCGTGGACGCTGCGGGTGGGGGCGACGACGCCGACACCGTGTCGCCCGATTTCCGCTTCCACCTGCTCATCGCCAGCGCCACTGGCAACCGCTACTTCGCCGACATCATGAGCCATCTGGGCGCGTCCGTGATCCCGCGCACGCGCATCAATTCGCCCAAACTGGCCATGGAGAACCAGGGGCAGTACCTGCGGCGGGTCAACCGCGAGCACGAGGAAATCTATTCGGCCATTGCCCGGCGTGACCCGGAATCGGCACGCGCGGCCATGCGCATCCACCTGACCAACAGCCGCGAACGCCTGCGCCGTGCCCAGGAGGCCGCGTCCCGTTCGCCGGGTGTGTCGGATCAGCTCTCCCGGTAGTCCCGGCCGGCGGGAATTGCGTATTGGCGCGATCCCGAATATGTTGTACGATGACATACAACATATTCGATTCAAATCTTCAGCGCCAAGGAGACCTTCATGGATGACAAACGCCGCAATTTTGTCGGGGCAGCAGCCTCGCTCGCCCTGCTGGGTACCCAGGCCCTGGCCCAGACGCCGGCCGCCTGGCCTGCCAGGCCGATTCGCATCGTTGTGCCGTACCCGCCAGGTGGCTCGTCCGACATCATCGCGAGGACGATGAGCCAGCCGCTGGCGGAACTGCTGGGCCAGCCCGTGATCGTGGACAACCGCGCCGGGGCCAACGGCAATCTGGGCGCCGACCAGGTGGCCAAGTCGGCACCGGACGGGTACACCATGCTGCTGTGCGACACCGGCGCGTTGGCCATCAGTCCCTCGGTGTACACCCGGCTGGCGTTTGATCCCACCAAGGACTTGCGCGGCGTGACCATGCTGGCGTATTCGCCGCACCTGCTGGTGGTGCATCCGTCTGTGCCGGCCAACAGCCTCAAGGAACTGGTGGCACTGTCCAGGACGCGTCCGCTCAACTTCGCCGTGACGGCCGTGGGCAGTGCGCCCCATCTCGCTGGCGTGGCACTGGAGCGCGCCAGCGGCGCCAAGTGGCAGTACGTGCCGTACAAGGGCGGTGTGCAGGCGGTGCAGGACACGGTGGCCGGCCAGACCGAAGTGCTGATGAACGGCATGCTGGCCACCTTGCCGCATGTGCAAAGCGGCAAGCTCAAGGTGCTGGGTGTCTCCAAGCGCACGCGCATGCCGCTGATCGGCCAGGTGCCCACCATCGCCGAACAGGGAGTGAAGGACTTCGAATCCGGCACCTGGCAAGGCATGCTGGTGCCCCGCGGCACACCCGAGTCCGTCGTGGCGCGCCTCAATGCGGCCCTGATCCAGGTGATCCGCTCGCCCGAGGTGCGCGCGCGCCTTGCCGGGCAGGGTGCCGAAGTCGTGACCATGACCCCGAACGAGCAGGACCGGTTCTTTGCCGCCGAACGCGCCCGCTGGGCGCAGGTGGTGGCGCAGGCCCAGATCAAGCTCGACTGATCCCACTGCAATCCCGACCGACCATGACACCCCAGGAACTCAAATCCATCATCTCCAGCGGCCTGCTGTCGTTTCCGCTGACCGACTTTGATGCGCAGGGCGATTTCGACCGCGCCGGCTATGTGCGGCGCCTCGAATGGCTGGCCCCGTATGGCGCCTCCGCACTGTTTGCGGCGGGCGGCACCGGCGAATTCTTCTCGCTCACCGGGGACGAGTACCCCGGGATCATCCAGGCGGCGGTGGACACCTGTCGCGGCAAGGTGCCCATCATTGCCGGCGCGGGCGGCCCCACGCGTTTTGCCATCCAGTGTGCGCAGGCGGCCGAAAAGGCTGGCGCCCACGGCATCCTGCTGCTGCCGCATTACCTGACGGAAGCCGGGCAGGAGGGCCTTGCCGCTCATGTAGAGGCGGTGTGCAGGAGCGTGAAGTTTGGCGTCATCGTCTACAACCGCGGCGTCTGCAGGCTGCTGCCCGATACGCTGGCGCAGCTGGCCGAGCGCAACCCCAATCTCGTCGGCTTCAAGGACGGCGTGGGCGACATCGAGGCCATGGTGGCCATCTACCAGCGCATGGGCGACCGGTTCTCGTACCTGGGCGGACTGCCCACCGCCGAGGTGTATGCCGCAGCCTACAAGGCGCTGGGCACGCCGGTGTACTCGTCCGCCGTGTTCAACTTCATCCCCAGAACGGCCATGCAGTTCTATGCAGCCGTGCGCGACGATGACCATGCGACGCAGCACCGGCTGCTCAAGAGCTTCTTCATGCCGTACCTGGACATCCGCAACCGCGGGCAGGGCTATGCGGTGAGCATCGTCAAGGCAGGAGCGAAGCTGGTGGGGCATGACGCCGGCCCGGTGCGTGCGCCGCTGACCGACCTGAAGCCTGCGGAGATGGAGCAGCTGGACGCGCTGATCCGCGCGCTGGGCCCGCAATAATTCCGGGTTGAACCGCCTGGAGACCCGCATGAGTTCCGCCCCGGCCCGACCACCGCTGACCATTCGCATGCACGAGGCCGACAACGTGGCCATCGTGGCCAACGACGGCGGCCTGCCGGCGGGCACGGCCCTGCCTGGCGGCCTGGTGCTGCGCGACAAGGTGCCCCAGGGCCACAAGGTGGCGCTGGTGGATCTGGCTGCGGGCGATGTGGTGCGCCGCTACAACGTGAGCATTGGCCGTGCGAAGGCTGCCATTGCCGCGGGCAGCTGGGTGCACGAGCGCCTGATGGACATGCCCGCCGCGCGCGAGTTGCAGGGCCTGCCCATGGCCACTGTCAGGCGACCCGCCTTGCCGCCGCTGGAAGGCCATACGTTTGAGGGCTACCGCAACGCCGACGGTTCGGTGGGCACGCGCAACATCCTGGCCATCACCACCACCGTGCAGTGCGTGGCGGGTGTGGTGGCGCAGGCGGTGCAACGCATCAAGACCGAGCTGTTGCCGCAGTACCCGAACGTGGACGATGTGATCGGCCTGGAGCATTCCTACGGTTGCGGCGTCGCGATCGACGCACCCGACGCCGTGATCCCCATCCGCACGCTGCGCAACATCAGCCTCAACCCCAACTTCGGCGGCGAGGTCATGGTGGTGAGCCTGGGCTGCGAGAAGCTCCAGCCCGACCGTCTGCTGCCGCCGGGATCGTTCCCCATCATGGATGAGCGTGATGCTTCGCTTGGTCCGGAGACGGTCTGCTTGCAGGCCGACCATCATGTCGGGTTCATGTCGATGCTGGACGACATCGTCGCCAGCGCGCGCCCGCACCTGGAGCGCCTGAACGCGCGCCGGCGCGAGACCGTGCCGGCCAGCGAGCTGGTGGTGGGCGTGCAGTGCGGGGGCAGCGATGCCTTCAGCGGCGTCACCGCCAACCCGGCCGTGGGCTTTGCGGCCGACCTGCTGGTGCGGGCCGGCGCCACCATCATGTTCAGCGAGAACACCGAGGTGCGCGACGCGGTGGAGCAGCTCACCTCCCGCGCGGCCACGCCCGAGGTGGCCGAAGCCATCGTGCGTGAGCTGGGTTGGTACGACCGCTACCTGGAGCGCGGCCGTGTGGACCGCAGCGCCAACACCACGCCGGGCAACAAGGCCGGCGGCCTCTCGAACATTGCCGAAAAGGCCATGGGTTCCATCATCAAGAGCGGCACATCGGCCATTGGCAGCGTGCTGGCGCCTGGTGACAAGCTGGCCCGCGACCAGCGTGGCCTGGTCTATGCCGCCACGCCGGCCAGCGACTTCATCTGCGGCACGCTGCAACTGGCTGCCGGGATGAACCTGCACATCTTCACCACCGGCCGCGGCACGCCGTATGGCCTGGCCGAATGCCCGGTGATCAAGGTGGCGACCCGCACCGACCTGGCGCGCCGCTGGCACGACCTGATGGACGTGAACGCCGGGCGCATTGCCGACGGGGAAGTGACCATTGAAGAGGCTGGCTGGGAGCTGTTCCGGCTGATGCTGGACGTGGCCAGTGGCCGCAGGAAGACCTGGGCCGAGCACTGGAAGCTGCACAACGCACTGGTTCTGTTCAATCCGGCACCGGTGACCTGAGGCGGATTGCTACCAAATTGATAGCGGCTGATCCAGCATGGACGGGGCCTGGAGGCACATTTCGGCAATAAAAATGCCCCGGAGGGTGATCCGGCCTTCAGCCGGCGCAGACCGCCGCCAAAGCACGGACAAAGCGCTCGTTTTCGGCTGACGTTCGTACCGCAAGGCGCAGCCAGGCCCGTCCGTCGCCGAATTTGGGCGAGATGTCCTTCACGTAGATCGCGTGCCCGGCCAGCAGCTGGGCCACCACGGGCCCCAGCTGCGTCGCGGGCATGGCCAGACGCACCAGCAGGAAATTGGCGCCGGAGTCGAACACCTGCTGCACTGTCGGGTTGGCCCGCAGGGCTTGGGCAAACGATTCGCGGTCCTGGACGGTCTGTCGCACAGACTCGGCAAACGCGCGTCGCTGCTTGAGCAGCACCTCCAGCAGGAACTCGGCCACCGAATTGCTGTTCCAGATCGGGATCGCGGCGGACACGGTGTCCAGCAGCTTGCGGTTGTGGCTGAAGACATAGCCCAGCCGGACGCCCGGCACACCCAGCACCTTGCTCAGACTCTTGATGACCATGAAGTTGTCCAGGCCCGTCTCGGCCGCTTCCTCGAGCGGACGCTCACCCGAGAAATCGATGAACGATTCGTCCACCAGAAAGAACCGGTCCCGGTGACGGCGGATGCAGTCCAGCAAGCGCCCGGTCGGGATCACCGATCCGGTGGGGTTGTTGGGATTGGTGACCACCACCACCTGTGCAGGTGAGCGCGCCAGTCCGGCCTCCAGCTGGTCGCCGTAGTCCGCGCCGTTGTCCGCATAGGTATCTGCGCCGGGGAAGATGCGTGCGTACTCGCCGAAGCCGGGGGCGGGAATGAGGGCTTTTTTTCCGGCAAAGCACGCGCCCAGGATGGGGAATACCTGCGACGCGCCGTTGAGCAACACCAGTGTCTGCACGGGCTGCAGTTGCAGGTAGGCCAGTTTCTGGTTCAGAACGGCTTGCGCTGAACCGTAGTTCTGCAGCAGGGGTGCCAGGTTGTTGCGGATCTCCGAGAACACGCTGGGCGGGGGGAAATGCATGTTGCGGATGAACGCGAAGTCGGTGACGGCATAGCTCCAGTAGCCGCCCCATGACTCGTCCAGGATGGCCCGCTGGCGCGTCGGCTCAAACATGAACTCGGCAATGCGCAGGTCGTTGGGGTCATCCACCTCGGCCCAGCGCAGGCCTTCGACCGACGCCGCGTGGATTTCGCCGCGCTTCATGTAGATCAGGATGCCCAGGATCAGCTCGTAGTAGCAGTTGTCGTCGATGGTGCTGGCGTAGTACGTCAGGATCTTGCGGAAATCCGAGCGGCAGAACTCGCGCGAGAAGCGGTAGATGTTCAGCGTCTTGAACTTGTCGGAAAAATCGAACTGCGCACCTTGCAGGTGAGGCGGTATCACGCTGGCCACGCGCTCGCCATCCAGCGCCAGCACGGTGCCGTCCATGCCGCTGCGGTAGCGGTCCACCAGCGCCAGGTTGGGGTGCGGACTGTCCAGCGCCAGGCGCAGGACGGCGGGCTCGTACAGCAGGTCCGACTCGATCAGCAGGATGTCGTCATCGATGTCGCATTGCTCGAACACCAACGCCAGGCTGTGGATGTTGTTGGTTTCGCGGTAGCGCTCATTGACGACGAACTGGAAGTTGCAGCGCGCGCCGTGCTCGCCCGTCACATGCTCGCGCAGTTCGTCGGCGCGGTATCCGAGCGCGATCACGATGTCGTGGACACCGTTTTCCAGCAGGCCGTCAATGATGCGGTCGATGATCGTGCGCTCACCCACCTTGATCAGCGTCTTGTGAAGGTGATCCGTCAGCGGGCGCATCCGGTTGCCGTAGCCCGCCGCGAGAATGACTGCTTTCATGTGTGCCCTGTGTGTCGTGGAGGGCCCGCAACCCGGACCCAGCCCCTAGAATGACCGCGCGGCAGGCCCTGTGTGCCGCCACGCTTTCCTGTGCCGCGCAGCTTACCAATACTTTCATGACCCAACCCGTTCGCACCAGCGACATCGTCGCCGCCTACCGCCGCGACAAGCGCGCCGAGGAGCTGCGCGACGACTGGTTCTATGTGCTCTACCGGGTGTTCTCCTGGGTGATGGCGCCCCTGCTGGCGCGCCTTGGGGTCCGACCTGCAGCCGTCACGCTCACGGGCGCGCTGGTGGCGCTGTGCCTGCCCTGGCTGGCCTGGCAGGGCGGCCCGCAGGCCTGGTGGATGGTGGGTGCGGGCGGTTTCCTGTTCTCCGTGCTGGACGCACTGGACGGGGATCTGGCGCGTGCCACCGCCACGTGCAGCCCCGCGGGTGCCTGGCTGGATGCCCAGGTGGACCTGGTTTACCGCGTTCTCATGTACTTCGCAGTGGGGCTTGCCGCCGGCACTTCGGTGGTGGGTTCGCTGCCGGTGCCGTTGGCGGTCGTCGGATTGCTGGCGGCCGCCCTTGTGCTTGTGGCTCGTGCCGCCCGCACGGCCACGGGAGGGCCGGCCGTCAAGGCTGCGGGAGATGCGACCGGCCAGGGCACCCGTGCGCCCGGGTGGCAGCTGGCGTACGGCTTCTTCAGCAGCCTTGACCATCTGCTGCCCGTGCTGGTGCTGGTGTTTGGCGCGCTCGGGGCGCTGCCGGTGCTGGTGTGGTGGTTGCTGGTGTATTCGGCGGCGGACTATGTCTCGTCGTTCTGGATGGGGTGGCGCGCCGCATCGCGGTGAGTGCCCCGTTGGCGAGAGGCCTCAAGGAGGAGCAGATGGTTGGGTCTGGATTGTTTGCCGATGACGCCGGTGTCTGCCGTTGCACCTGGTGCGAGGCCACGCCGCTGTACCGGGCCTACCACGACACGGAATGGGGTTTCCCGGTGGCCGACGACCGGCGACTGTTCGAAAAGATCTGCCTGGAGGGTTTTCAGAGCGGCTTGAGCTGGCTGACCATCCTGAACAAGCGCGAGGGCTTCCGCCGGGGTTTTGCCAACTTCGAGGTGGACAAGCTTGCGCGCTTTGGCGAGAAGGACATCGAGCGCCTGGTGGGTGACGCCGGCATCGTGCGTCACCGCGGCAAGATCGTGTCGGCCATCAACAACGCGCACCGGGCGATGGAGCTGCGCGACGAATTCGGCTCCCTGGCGGCGTACTTCTGGCGCCACGAGCCGGACGCGCGCAGCCGGCCGAAGCGCGTCACGCGCAAGGCCTTGCTGGCGATGACGACTTCGGCGGAATCGGTTGCCATCTCCAAGGACCTCAAGAAACGGGGCTGGAGCTTTGTAGGCCCCACCACCGTCTACGCCTTCATGCAGGCGATGGGCCTGGTCAATGACCACATCGAGGGCTGTCACGTGCGCGAGGCCGCGCTGGCCGCGCGCGCGAGGTTCAAGGCGCCGCGCTAGACGCTGGCCCTGGGTTCCCGCCTTCGCGGCAACGGCGACGACTTCAGCCCCACATCTCCTGGGCCGTCTCCACCACCAGGCGCAGCTTGTTGCGCTGGTCTTCCACCGCGATGTTGTTGCCGTGCACCGTGCTGGAGAAGCCGCACTGCGGGCTCAGGGCCAGCTGTTCCATGGGCGCGTATTTCGCGGCTTCCTCGATGCGGCGCTTGAGCGCGTCCTTGCTCTCCAGCGCGCCGAACTTGGTGGTCACCAGGCCCAGCACCACGGTCTTGCCCTTGGGCAGGTAGCGCAGCGGCTTGAAGTCGCCCGAGCGGTCATCGTCGTACTCCATGAAATAGGCGTCGAGGTTCATTTCCTTGAGCAGGGCCTCGGCCACGGGCTCGTAGTTGCCGGCCGCAGCATGCGTGCTCTTGAAGTTGCCACGGCACAAGTGCATGGCCAGCAACATGCCGGCGGGCTTTTGCGCCACGACCTTGTTGATGAAGGCGGCGTAGCGGTGCGGCAGCTCGTCCGGATCGTCGCCCCGGCTGGCGGGCGGCTTCGCGCATCTTCTCGTCGCACAGATAGGCCAGGTTGGTGTCGTCCATCTGCACATAGGTGCAGCCAGCGGCGGCCAGGCTGCGCAGCTCGTCGCCATAGGCTTTGGCCACGTCGTCGTAGAACGCCGGGTCCAGCTCGGGGTAGGCGTCCTTGCTGATGCCGGCGCGCCCGCCACGGAAGTGCAGCATGGTGGGCGAGGGGATGGTGACCTTCGGGGTGCGTCCGGCACCCACCTGGCTCTTGAGGTACTGGAAGTCGGCGAGCTGGATGTCCTTGACATGGCGCACCTTGTCAATCACGCGCATCACGGGCGGGGCCAGCTCCTGCGTGCCATCCGGCCTCTGGATGGTGACCGGGATGTCGGTCTTCACGCCGCCGATCTGCTCCAGGAAATCGATATGGAAATAGGTGCGGCGGAACTCGCCGTCGGTGATGCTCTTGAGGCCCACGTCTTCCTGGAACTTGACGATCTCTGCGATGGCCTTGTCTTCCACCGCGCGCAGCTGTTCGGGGGTGATGTCGCCCTTGGCCTTCTGTTCGCGGGCCTCCAGCAGGTACTGGGGTCGCAGGAAGCTGCCGACATGGTCGAAACGGGCGGGAAGCTGGGTCATGGGATGTCTCCGGTGATGATCTGGGAGGATGTTAAAACATGGCTTTGCCGGGTTATTGAATACAGGAATAGCTGATTTATGCCAAAAAACGGACGATCAGCTTGATTTTCGGTGATTTATGTATACATTGCGTATCCATGAAAAACACCAAGCCTTCGTTTCCCCTCAACGCGTGGTACGCCGCTGCCTACGATGTGGAAGTCGGTCGCCAATTGCTGGCCCGCACCGTCTGCAAGCAGAAGCTGGTGATGTTCCGTCGCACCGACGGTCAGGTGGCCGTGCTGGAAGACGCCTGCTGGCACCGTCTGCTGCCGCTGTCCATGGGTCGCCTGGACGGTGACGAGGTAACCTGCGGCTACCACGGGCTGGTCTACAACGCCCAGGGCCGCTGCACGCACATGCCCAGCCAGGAGACGCTCAACCCGTCGGCCTGCGTGCGCAGCTTTCCGGCCATTGAGAAGCACCGCTTTGTCTGGGTCTGGCCCGGCGACCCGGCCAAGGCCGACCCGTCGCTGGTGCCCGACATGCACTGGAACGACGACCCGGCCTGGGCCGGGGACGGCAAGCTGATCACGGTGAAGTGCGATTACCGCCTGGTGGTGGACAACCTGATGGACCTGACGCACGAGACCTTTGTGCACGGTTCCAGCATCGGCCAGAGGGCGGTTGCCGAAGCGCCGTTCGTCGCCACCCATGGCGATCGAACCGCCACCGTGACCCGGTGGATGGAGAACATCGATGCCCCGCCGTTCTGGGCTGGGCAAATCATGCAGGCCAGGGGTTACGCGGGCAAAGTGGACCGCTGGCAGATCATCCGCTTCGAGGCGCCGTGCACCGTGGTCATCGACGTGGGCGTGGCCGAGGCCGGCACAGGCGCTGTTCCACAGGAATGGCGAGGCACGCGCGAGGGTGCGGGCACCCAGGGCGACCCGTCGCTGAGTGACCGCAGCCGGGGCGTGAACGGCTACGTGTTGAACACCATCACCCCCGAGACCGACGGCACCTGCCACTATTTCTGGGCCTTCGCCCGCAACTATTGCCTGGGTGAGCAGCGCCTGACGCACCAGCTGCGCGAGGGCGTGGCCGGCATCTTCCGCGAAGACGAACTCGTGCTCGAGGCGCAGCAGCAGGCCATCAACGAGCACCCCGATCACCAGTTCTACAACCTCAATATCGACGCCGGTTCGATGTGGGCACGGCGCCTGATCGATGCCATGGTGGCCAGGGAGCGCAGCCAGGGCGGTGGCGCCCCGGTGATCCCGATCCGCCGCAGCGCCTGAGCGAGGGAACAGTCATGGCAATTGCTACAACTTTGATAGCGGGTCAACAAGACGAGACGGGGGCTGCAGGCCAATTTGGCACTGAAAGCGCCCAGGTGAGGGCCCAGTTGCGGCTGCGCGAGATGATTCTGGCGGGCGAGTTGCCCGGAGGCACGCGCATCGCCGAGCTGAGCATCGTCGAAAAGCTGGGCGTGTCGCGCACACCGATCCGTGCGGCGCTGATGCGGCTGGAGCAGGAGGGCCTGATCGAGAGCCTGCCCAACGGCGGCTATGCGGTGCGCACGTTCTCCGAACGCGACGTGTCCGAAGCCATCGAACTGCGCGGCACCATCGAAGGACTCGCAGCGCGCCTCGCCGCTGAGCGGGGCGTGGCGCCGGTGGTGATGGGCGAGGCGCGCGAGTGCCTCAATCGCATCGACGACGTTCTCAAGCAGCCTGCGTTGAGCGACGAGGACTTCTCGGCCTACGTCAAGCTGAATGAGCGCTTTCACGGCCTGCTTGGCGAGCTGGCGGGCAGCGCCTTCATGGCGCGGGAACTGGAGCGCGTGGCCAGCCTGCCGTTTGCCTCGCCGTCGGGCTTTGTCGTGGTCCAGGCCAACTCGCCGCAGGCGCGCGACATGCTGATCGTGGCGCAGGACCAGCACTGGCAGGTGCTGGACGCCATCGATCGCCGCGAGGGCGCCCGCGCCGACGCCCTGATGCGCGAGCACTCGCGCATCGCCCAGCGCAACCTGCGCGAAGCCGTCAAGAGCCATGACCTGGACCAGATGCCCGGTGTGCGGCTGATCCGCAAGCGCAGCTGATTCACAAAACCGAAGATCCGCCATGAAAAGCAGCCAGACCTGGGTCGACGCCCACGTGCAGTCCATTCGCGACCTCACGCCCACCGTGCGTGAGTTCAGCATCCGGCCAACCGAGGGGCCGTTGCCCTATGCGCCGGGCAGCCATCTGCAACTGGAGGTGATGGTCCATGGCCGGCCTCAGGTCCGCTCGTATTCGCTGGTGGGTGCGCCCGATGGCGAGTGCTATCGCATTGCCGTGAAGCGGCTGGACGACGGCAAGGGCGGCTCGCTGGCCATGTGGCAGCTGGCCCAGGGCGACCGGCTGCGCATCAGCGAACCGCAGAACCATTTCCCGTTGGCCTGGGACGCGCCGGCCTGCCTGCTGGTGGCGGGCGGGATTGGCATCACGCCTCTGGTGGGCATGGCGCAGGCGTTGTTGGCCCGCGGGACACGGTTGCGCATGGTGTACGGCGTGCGTTCGGCAGATGAACTGGCCTATGCGGGCGAACTGAAGCAGGCCCTGGGCGACGCATTGGTCACATCAGTGGGTCAAAAGATCGAATTTGCCGCCGAGATCGCCTCACTGCCTGCGGGCACCCAGTTGTATGTCTGTGGCCCGGCCCACATGCTGGATGCAGTGCGTCGGGCCTGGGCGCTGGCAGGCCGGCCGATGGCGGATCTGCGCTACGAAACCTTTGGCAGCAGCGGCCGCTTCGCCCCACAGGCCTTCCGTTTGCAGATTCCCCGGCACCAGCTGGACATCATGGTGCCTGCAGACTGCAGCCTGCTGGACGCGCTGGAGGGCGCAGGCGTGCAGACGCTTCACGAATGCAAAAGGGGAGAGTGTGGCCTGTGTGCCATGGACGTGGTAGCCGTGGACGGCGCGATCGACCACCGCGATGTGTATCTGAGCGAGCACGAGAAGCAGGCAAACAGCCGGATCTGTGCATGCGTCTCCCGTGTGGTGGGCAGCGTCACGCTCGACTCAGCCTGGCGGCCGGACAAACTATGAGAAATTTGGATAGCCTGAGTCAGGATATAGCGAAATTGCATATCTGATAGAGCGTTGTCCCGATTCTCCCGGGCACCGTCCTGGCACAGAATGCAAAAGTTCCGATAGCGTCGGCCGCGGCCGGTGCTGACCGTTGAATCCTTAAACCCGATAACCGGAGACTGCCATGAACAAGAGATCATTCGTCAAGACGGCTGTGGCCGTGGCCGCCCTGTGTGCCGGCGGCCACGCCATGGCGCAGACCGTCACGCTGCGTTTGCACCAGATGCTGCCCCAGCAGGCGACCATTCCGGCCAAGGCGCTGATTCCCTGGGCCCAGAAGGTCGAGAAGGATTCGGGTGGCCGCATCAAGGTGCAGTTGTTCCACGCGATGCAACTTGGCGGCACGCCCCCGCAACTGTTTGACCAGGCCAAGGACGGCGTGGTGGACCTGACCTGGACGGTGCTGGGCTACACGCCGGGCCGCTTCAACAAATCGGAAGTGTTCGAGTTGCCCTTCATGAGCGGCAACGCCGAGCAGTCGTCGCGCGCGTTCTGGGAATATGTCGAGAAGTATGCGGCCGACGAGTTCAAGGACGTCAAGCTGGTGGCCGTGCACACCCACGGTCCCGGGCTGTTCCACACCAAGACGCCGGTGACGGGGCTGGAAAGCCTGCGCGGCATGAAGATCCGCGGCGGTTCGCGCGTCATCAGCAACATGCTGACCAAGCTGGGCGCCACGCCGGTGGGCATGCCGGTGCCTGCGGTGACCGACGCGTTGTCCAAGGGCGTGATCGAAGGCACTACCATCCCCTGGGAAGTGACACCCGCGCTGAAGGTCAGCGAGCTCGTCAAGAACCACACCACTTTTGCCGGCAAGGAAGGGCTGTACACGCAGACCTTTGCCTTCTCGATGAACAAGGCTTCCTACGACAAGCTGCCGGCCGACCTGAAGAAGGTCATTGACGCCAACTCCGGCATTGAAACGGCCGCCATGTTTGGCCGCGCCATGGACGATGGGGACAAGGCGGGCCGCGAGATTGCTGTCAAGGCCGGCAACAACATCGTGGCGCTGGACGTCGCCGAGACCCAGCGCTGGCGCCGCACGGCCTCGACGGTGGAAACCGACTGGATTGCCGAAATGAAGGGCAAGAACATCGACGGCGCCAAGCTGGTGTCCGAAGCCCGGGCGCTGATCGCCAAATACCAGAAGTAAGCCACCCGCGATAATCCGCGCAGGCGGCTTGCCGCCCCTTCGGGCGGCTTCACCCATATCGGTTGCCCCTCGTCTCCCTGCTGGCGGCGGGCAACCGGACAAACACTACAGTGGTGACGAATTGAAAGTCCTCTCTCTTCTGGCCAGGGTCTGCGCGGTTCTGGCGGGCGTGATCCTGACTGCCATCACGCTGGTGACCTGTTTCAGCCTGATCGGCCGCAACACCATCGGCGTCACCCTCGTCGGTGACTATGAACTCACCGCCGTGGCAGCAGGCGCGGCAGTCGCTCTGTTTCTGCCTTGGTGCCAGGTCAAGCGCGAGAACATCATCGTGGACTTCTTTACCGCCCGCATGTCCGACGCGTTCAACAGCAAGCTCGACCGTCTGGGCAGCCTGGTGCTGGCCGCCGTCATGCTGTTGCTGGCCTGGCGCACCGGCGTTGGGGGCATCAGCGCCTTCAAGGCCAACTCCACGTCCATGATGCTTGGCTTTCCGGAATGGGTGGTCTACGCCGCGATGGTGCCGCCCATGATCCTCACCGCCGTGATTGCATTGGCCCAGACTGTTGCCGGCAATTTCGAGGAGCAGGGCCAATGAGTTCCCTTTCGCTGGCGGGCCTCATATTTGCCTGCATGCTGGTGCTGATGGTCATTCGCGTCCCGATCGCGGTGGCGATGTTCGTGGCCGGGTGCTTTGGCTACCTGTATCAGATGGGTACGGCGCCTTTCTTCAACAACCTCAACGGACTCGCATTCGCCCGGTTTGCCAGTTACGACCTGTCCGTGATCCCGCTGTTCATCCTGATGGGCAACTTTGCGACACAGGGCGGTATTTCAAAAGCGCTGTTCGAATTCGCCAGTTCCGTGATGGCGCGCTTCCGTGGCGGATTGGCCATGGCCGCCGTCATGGCCAGCGCGGCATTCGGGGCCATCTGCGGCTCATCAATTGCCACGGCGGCCACCATCACCTCGGTGGCTTTGCCCGAGATGAAGCGGCATGGCTATTCCGGGCGCCTCGCCACAGGCACGCTGGCGGCCGGCGGCACTTTGGGCATCCTGATTCCCCCGTCGGTCCCGCTGGTGATCTATGCGATCCTGACGGAGCAGAACATCGCCAAGCTGTTTGCTGCAGCCACCATTCCCGGCATCATTGCGATGTGTGGTTACATGATCGCCATCGCGGTCTACGTGCGTCTGTTTCCCGGGCATGCGCCCGAGCATGACGAAGACCGCCCGCGCATGGAGCTGAGCGCAGTGTTCAAGATTGCGCCCATCGCCATCATCTTCATGATCGTGTTTGGCGGCATCTATGGCGGCCTGTTCACACCTACCGAGGGAGCCGGGGTGGGCGCGGCCAGCACCTTCGTGGCGGCCCTCATGAGGCGCGAGCTCACGCTTGCCAAAATCAGGCATTGCTTCTACGCCACGGCCAGCGCCAGCGCCATGATTTTCCTGATCTTCATTGGTGCCGACATGATGAATGCCGCGCTGGCTCTGACCCAGGTGCCAGCGCAGCTCGCCGGCGTCATCAAGGGCTGGGGTGTGGCACCTGTGCTGGTGGTGTCGGGCATCCTGCTGTTCTACGTCGTGCTGGGCGCCGTGATGGACGAGCTGTCGATGATCCTGCTGACGATCCCGATCTTCTTCCCGGTGGTGATGGGGCTGGATTTCGGCATGCCGGCGGAATCGGTGGCGATCTGGTTCGGCATCATGGTGCTGATGACCGTGGGCTTTGGCCTGCTGGCGCCTCCGGTCGGCCTGAACGTGTACGTGGTCAACGGCATGGCCAAGGACGTGCCCATCGCCGAGAGCTACAAGGGCGTGATGCCTTTCCTGGTGAGCGATGTGCTGCGCACCATCCTGCTCCTGGTCTTTCCGCCGATTTCACTCTGGCTGGTCAAGTTCGTGGGGTAGCGCCGGCGTGTCGCGCTTACGCGTTCATGGCCTGAGCCGGCGCACCGTGGTGTTGGGCGGTTTGGCGGCTGCAACGGCGTGGACTGCCAATGCCCAGACTGGCTTTCCGTCGCGCAGCCTTCGGGTCATCGTCCCATTTGCCGCCGGTGGCGTTGGCGACCTGACGGCGCGGGTGGTGAGCCAAAGGCTGGGCGAGTTGCTGGCCCAGCCGGTGGTTGTCGAGAACCGACCGGGCGCTGGAGGGGTGGTGGCGGGCGAACTGGTGGCCCAAGCGGAGCCCGACGGACACACGTTGTTGCTCATGTCCAATGGAACGGCGGTGAGTGCCGGGCTTTTCAGGTCCCTGCCGTTTGACACCATCCGCGATTTCACGCCAGTGTCCACACTGGGACACTTTGACATCGCGATCCTCGCCCCCGCCGACTCGACCTTCCGTACGCTGGGCGATGTGGTGGCATTTGCCAAGGGCCATCCCGGAAAGCTCAATCTGGGCAGCGTCAATCTGGGCAGCACGCAGCATCTGACCGCCGAATTGTTCAAGAGCACGGCGGGCGTGGATGCACAGGTGGTTCCGTTCAACGGCACTCCGGCACTCGTCGGGGCACTGCGCAGCCGTCAGGTGGATATCGCGGTCGAGATCCTGGGGCCGGTGCTGCCGCAGGTCCGGGCGGGCGCGCTGCGTGTGCTGGCCGTGACCGGCGATCGGCGGTCCCCCGTGATGCCCGAGGTGCCCACGGCCATTGAAGCGGGCGTCACGGGACTGACGGCGTCGTCCTGGAATGCGCTGGCCGTGCCGTCCCGAACACCCAGGGCAACCGTCGACCAGCTGCACCGGGCCATAGTCGCCACCTTGGCCGACGCCGACGTCCAGAAGAAGTTGCGCGACCTCAATGTCGAGGCGCGTTCCAGCTCACCTGAGCAGGCTTCGGCGCTGCTGGCAGCCGACATCCGCAGATGGGGCGAGGTGATCGTGCGCGCCAGGATCCCGCTGCAGCAGTAGTCCTGCGGCCACATACGGAGGTACCTCAATGACACCCGGACACATTGGCCTGGTTGGCTATGGAGAAGTCGGCAAGATTTTTTGTGATGGCCTGAAAGGGTTGCATGGTGTCAACTCGGTGGGTGCCTGGGATCTCAAGTTCGCCGCCTCGGCGACGCGGGAACCTGCTCTGGCCCATGCAGCGAAGCAGGGCATCACTGCGCACGGCTCCCTGCGCGAGCTCTGTGAGGCCAGCGACCTCATCATCTCGGCGGTCACGGCCTCGAATACGCTGGCCGTCGCGCAAGAGGCGGCCTTGCACATCCGGGCTGGCAGTGTGTTCCTGGACCTCAACTCCGCGTCTCCCGGCACCAAGCAGCAGGCCGCTGCCCTCATCGATGCAAAGGGTGCAGACTATGTGGAAGCGGGCGTGATGACCTCCGTGCCGCCGTACGGCATCCGGGTGCCGATGCTGCTGGGTGGGCGCCAGGCCGCAGCGCTGGCGGCCTGGCTCAACGGCCTGGGCATGGATGCGCGCGCCGTGAGCGAACAGCTTGGTGTGGCCAGCGCGATCAAGATGTGTCGCAGCGTCATGATCAAGGGCCTGGAGGCGCTGGTGATCGAAAGCTATGCCACCGCGCGCGCCTATGGTGTGGAGGACCATGTGTTGCCGACCTTGCAGGAGACTTTCCCCGGCATTGACTGGAGTGCGCAGGGCTCGTATTTCTTCAGTCGCGTGGCACAGCACGGCCAGCGCCGTGCAGAAGAGATGCGTGAAGCGGCGGCGACCGTTCGCGAGGCCGGGTTCGAACCGCTCATGGCGAGTGCCGTTGCCGGCAAGCAGCAGTGGGTGGCCGACCAGGCGCGCGCGGGCGCGTTCTCGGCGCTGGGCAAGGGTGCGGGTTGGAAGGACCACGCCGACGCCTTGCTGGCGCGAAGGGGTCCTCCCGGCAATGACCGCGATGCATGACGTTCTGGGCATCACGGGCCCGATCTACCTCACGATTGCCTTGGGCTACATGGCCGTGCGTTTCGGGCTGTTCGCCAAGTCCGACATGCGGGTCTTCGGTCAGTTTGTGTTGTACGTTGGCTTGCCGGCACTTCTGTTCAATGCGCTTTCGCAGCGGCGCGTGTCCGAGATCGTCAACTGGGACTACCTGTTTGCCTATGCGCTGGGATCCATGTTGATCCTGCTGGGCGCACTGGCCTGGTCGAAATGGGTGGCCAGGCGCAGTGCCAGCGCAGGCGCCTATTTCGCGATGGGAATGAGCTGCGCCAACAGCGGATTCATCGGGTACCCGACGGTGCTGCTGGCCCTTGGGGGTCCGGTGGCCGGTGTGGTGCTCGCGTTGAACATGCTGGTGGAGAACCTGCTCAAGCTGCCACTTCTGTTTGCCGTGGCCGACAGCGGGCAGGGCCCTCGGGGGACGTGGCGCCATACGCTGGTGCAGGCCATGAAGGGACTCTTGCGCAACCCGCTGGTCATTGCCATCGCAGCCGGTGTTGGCTGCTCGGTTGCCGATGTGCAACCGCCCGGCCCAGTGTCGCGCACATTGGGCTTGCTGGCCCAGACCAGCGGCGCGCTGGCGCTGTTCGTGATTGGGGGCACCCTGGTCGGCCTTCAGGTGCGAGGCCTGCGCGCCCAGGTGGCGCAGATCGCCGTGGGCAAGCTCGTGCTGCACCCGTTGGCAGTCGTGGCTGCGCTGTGGGTGGTGCCGGTGGCGGACCCCCAACTGCGAATGGCGGCGATCCTGTCTGCCGGGATGCCCATGCTGGGCATCTACCCGCTGCTCGCGCTGAAGCACGGGCACGAAGGCGTGAGCGCCGCGGCGCTTCTGGTGACCACGGTGGCAGCGTTTGCCACGATCAGCCTGTTGCTTGCCGCACTTCGCCTTGTGTGATCCTGCTTCGGGCGCTCGCCTGGCCCTTTTGACCCTGGGCGCGCGGCACTAGGTGTACCTGCGTATCGCCTCCATCACCACGCTGCGCACCAGTTCCATGGCATGCTTTTGCGTGGCGGTCACCGGCCGGCGGGCGGAGCGCACCAGCTTGAGCTGGCTCATGATGCGCGGACTGTGGATATTGCGCACCAGAAAGGGCTCGGCGTTCTCGAAGTTGCTCAGCGTGTAACCCGGCAGCACCGCGTGCCCGAGCCCTTCCTTCACGAGGTTAAGGATGGCGTTCAGGCCGTCCACCTCCAGCGTGACCTGCGGCTGGCAGCCGATCAGCATCATTTCGGCTTCGATCACCATCCGGAACGCATTGGGACGGCTTGGAAGGATCAACGGCAGGTCCGCCACTTCCCTCAGGCCAATCGGCCCCCCGCGTTCGGTCAGGCTGCTGGATGCCTTCGCTGCCGCACGCCCCGGCTTTGCGGCCCGCGTCGAGATCAGCACCAGTTGCTCCTCGTGGAGCAGTTCCAGCTCCAGTTCGGGTGAAGGGTCCGGGTTGTACAACACCGCCATGTCCAGATTGCCCACGCGCAACCCCTCATACATCAGGACAGAGAAGCCTTCGGTCAAGGTCAGTCGGGCCTGGGGCAACTCCGCGCGAAAGGAGCGGGTGAGGGGTACCGTGATCAGTTTGGACAGGCTGGGTGGAAGGCCGATTGACACGTGACCCGCGAGCGCGCCCCGTGCGGCGCCCAGCTCTTCGCGGGCCAGTGCCACCTGGTGGAGGATGCCGCGCCCGTGCTCAAGCAGCAGTTTCCCCGCTTCGGTGGGTGAGGCCCCCCGGCCATTGCGGGTCAGCAGGTTCTGTCGCAATTCGACTTCCAGCAGCCGGATCTGGCGGCTCAGCGCAGGCTGCGCCACATCCAGCGCGATGGACGCCCGGGTGAAGCTACCCAGTTCGGCAACGCGCACAAAGTACTCCAGCTGCTTGAGGTCCATGAACCCAGAATAACTGCATAGCAAACGATCAGCTATAAGTGTTTGTTCTAACTGGTAGTGGTGGCTGCCGGTTTCGCGGCGGCAAGAGCAGCGGAATACTCCGTGCATGCAATCAGCAATGATCCGAGGCATCTCGTCAATGGCAACCCGGCAGGTCCTGTCGGAACTGGCGGCCGGTTACAGGCAGCTCAGCGGGTGTGAGGTGGCCATTGAGTCCGTTGGCGGTGTGGACGCGGCCAGACGTATACAGGCCGGTGAGGCGTTTGATGTGGTGGTGCTCGGCTCCGACGCCATAGACAAGCTCATCGCATCGGGCCACGTGCAGCCTGGCAGCCGCCTGGACCTGGTGCGCTCGGGCGTGGCGGTGGCCGTGCGCGCGGGCGAGCCACTGCCAGACATCGAGTCCGAAGATGCCGTGAAGCAGGCGGTGCTGACCGCCCGAAGCATCAGCTATTCCACCGGCCCCAGCGGCGTGGCCCTGGCCGCGCTGTTTGAGCGCTGGGGCATTGCCGAAGAAATCAGGCCACGCATGGTGCAGGCGCCGCCGGGTGTGCCGGTGGGCTCGCTGGTGGCACGCGGCGAAGTGGCGCTGGGCTTCCAGCAACTGAGCGAACTGCTGCATGTCCAGGGCATCGCCATCGTGGGCCCGTTGCCCCCCGAGATCCAGATCATCACGACTTTTTCTGCCGGCCTGCCGGTGGGTCTGGCACCCGGCTCTGCCCAGGCGCAGCAGGTGCAGGCCTTGCTGGCCTACATGACGTCACCGCAAGCCGCCGAGGCCAAGCGACGCCAGGGCATGGAGCCGGCGTGACCGCACACCAAAACAAGGAGACCCCATGAGCCTCATCATCGACTGCCACGGCCACTACACCACCGCCCCCAAGGCGCTGGAGGCCTGGCGCAACCAGCAGATCGCCGGAATCAAGGACGCGTCTGTGATGCCCAAGGCCGCAGACCTGAAGATCAGCGACGACGAGCTGCGCGAAAGCATCGAGACCAACCAGTTGCGGCTCATGAAGGAGCGCGGCAGCGACATCACGCTGTTTTCACCGCGCGCCAGCTTCATGGCCCACCATATTGGAGACTTCCAGGTCTCCAGTACCTGGGCTGCCATCTGCAACGAGCTGTGCTTTCGCGTGAGCCAGCTGTTCCCCGACCACTTCGTGCCGGTGGCCATGCTGCCGCAAAGCCCGGGCGTGGACCCCGCCACCTGCATCCCCGAGCTGGAAAAGTGCGTCAAGGAATACGGCGCGGTCGGCATCAACCTGAACCCCGACCCGTCCGGCGGCCACTGGACCAGCCCCCCGCTGACAGACAGGCACTGGTACCCCATCTACGAAAAGATGGTGGAGTACGACCTGCCCGCGATGATCCACGTCAGCACCAGCTGCAACGCGTGCTTCCACACCACCGGCGCGCATTACCTGAACGCCGACACCACGGCCTTCATGCAGTGCATCCAGGGCGACCTGTTCAAGGACTTCCCGACGCTCAAGTTCCTGATCCCCCATGGCGGCGGCGCCGTGCCCTACCACTGGGGCCGCTTCCGCGGGCTGGCGCAGGAAATGAAGCGCCCGCTGCTGGAAGACCATGTGCTGAACAACATCTTCTTTGATACCTGCGTGTACCACCAGCCTGGCATTGACCTGCTGAACACGGTGATCCCGGTGAAGAACGTGCTGTTTGCATCCGAGATGATTGGTGCGGTGCGCGGCATCGACCCGACCACCGGCAACTACTACGACGACACCAAGCGCTACATCGAAGCCTCAAAAATCCTGAGCCCCGACGACAAGCACCAGATTTACGAAGCCAACACCCGCCGCGTCTTCTCGCGGCTGGATGCACGACTCAAGGCCAAGGGCCTGTAAGGAGACTTCCATGCATGAACTCGGCGTTGTTTACCGCAACATCACCCGCGCGGACCGTGCGGCCACCGACGGCCTGGCCGCGCTCGGCTCGGCCACCGTCCACGAAGCCATGGGCCGGGTCGGCCTGATGAAACCCTACATGCGACCCATCTACGCGGGCGCGCAGGTCAGTGGCACGGCCGTCACGGTGCTGCTGCACCCCGGCGACAACTGGATGATGCATGTGGTGGCCGAGCAGATCCAGCCCGGCGACGTGGTGGTGGCCGCCATCACCGCCGAATGCACCGACGGCTACTTTGGTGACCTGCTGGCCACCAGCTTCATGGCCCGTGGCGCGCGCGCGCTGATCATTGACGCCGGTGTGCGTGATGTGAAGACGCTCAAGGAAATGGGCTTCCCGGTGTGGAGCAAGGCCATCAGCAGCAAGGGCACGATCAAGGCGACGGTCGGTTCGGTCAACATTCCCGTGGTGTGCGCCGGCATGATCGTCAACCCCGGTGACGCCGTGGTGGCCGACGACGACGGCGTGGTGGTGGTACCCAAGGCTCTGGCGCAAAAGACGCTGGACGCCGCGCGGGCCCGGGAGGCCAACGAAGGCGAGAAGCGCGACAAGCTGGCCAGCGGCATCCTGGGGCTGGACATGTACAAGATGCGTGAGCCGCTGGAAAAGGCCGGCCTGCGCTACATCGACTGAAGGCCCCCATGTCCAAACCGACAAGCGGTGATTTCACCAAAACCCCCGGCTGGCTCGACTGGTACACCGGCCCGAGCAAGCCGCGCTTCCAGCTGCCGCCGGGCGCCGTGGACGCGCACTGCCATGTGTTCGGCCCGGGTGCCGAGTTTCCCTATGCGCCTGAGCGCAAATACACGCCGTGTGACGCGTCAAAGCACCAGCTGTTCGCCCTGCGCGACCACCTGGGCTTTGACAAGAACGTGATCGTGCAGGCCACCTGCCATGGCGCCGACAACCGCGCGCTGGTGGACGCGCTGCTGCACTCGAACGGCAAGGCGCGCGGCGTGGCCACCGTCAAGCGCAGCGTGACCGACGCCGAATTGCAGGCCATGCACGCGGCGGGCGTCCGCGGCGTTCGCTTCAACTTTGTGAAGCGGCTGGTGGACTTCACGCCCAAGGACGAGCTGATCGAGATCGCCCACCGCATCAAGCCATTGGGCTGGCATGTGGTGATCTATTTTGAAGCGGTGGACCTGCCCGAGCTGTGGGACTTTTTCACCGCACTGCCGACCACGGTGGTGGTGGACCACATGGGCCGGCCGGACGTGGGCAAGCCGGTGGACGGGCCGGAGTTTGCGTTGTTCATGAAGTTCATGCGCGAGCACGGCAATGTGTGGAGCAAGGTGAGCTGCCCCGAGCGGCTCTCTGTCACCGGCCCCAAGGCCCTGAACGGCGAGCAGGCCGCCTACCGCGACGTGGTGCCGTTTGCACGCCAGGTGGTGGAGACTTTCCCGGACCGCGTGCTCTGGGGCACCGACTGGCCGCACCCCAACCTGAAGGACCACATGCCCGACGACGGGCTGCTGGTGGACTTCATTCCGCACATCGCCGTGACGCCCGAGCTGCAGCGCAAGCTGTTGGTGGACAACCCCACGCACCTTTACTGGAGCTGATCCGATGTCTCTCGACAAACCCTACCTTGACGTGCCCGGCACGACGATTTTTGACGCCGAGCAGTCGCGCAAGGGCTACTGGCTCAACCAGTTCTGCATGAGCCTGATGAAGGCCGACAACCGCACGCGCTTCAAGGCCGACGAGCGTGCCTACCTGGACGAATGGCCCATGACCGAGGAGCAGAAGCGGGCCGTGCTGGCGCGCGACCTGAACTGGTGCATCAGGCTGGGAGGCAACATCTACTTCCTGGCCAAGATTGGCGCCACCGACGGCAAGAGCTTCCAGCAGATGGCCGGCAGCATGACGGGCATGAGCGAAGAGGAGTACCGCAACATGATGATTGCCGGTGGCCGCTCGATTGAAGGCAACCGCTACATCGGTGAAAAATCAGGGGAGAAGCCGTAATGGCCCGCATCACCGCAAGCGTTTACACATCGCATGTGCCCGCCATCGGCGCGGCGCTGGACCTGGGCAAGACCGGCGAGCCGTACTGGCAGCCGGTGTTCAAGGGTTATGAGGCCTCCAAACAGTGGATGAAGGACAACAAGCCCGACGTGATCTTCCTGGTCTTCAATGACCATGCCACGGCTTTCAGCCTGGAGATGATCCCCACATTTGCGATAGGCACGGCAGCGGAGTACCAGCCTGCCGACGAAGGCTGGGGCCCGCGCCCCGTGCCGCGCGTGCAGGGCCACCCGGAGCTGGCGTCGCACATTGCGCAAAGCGTGATCCAGCAGGACTTTGACCTGACCATCGTGAACAGGATGGACGTGGACCATGGCCTGACCGTGCCGCTGAGCCTCATGTGCGGTCAACCCGAAGCGTGGCCCTGCCCGGTGATCCCGTTCGCCGTCAACGTGGTCCAGTACCCCGTGCCCAGCGGCCGGCGCTGCCTGAACCTGGGCAAGGCAATCCGCAAGGCGATCGAGAGCTACGACGAAGACCTGAACGTGCACATCTGGGGAACGGGCGGCATGAGCCACCAGCTGCAGGGCCCGCGCGCCGGCTTGATCAACAAGGCGTTTGACAACGCCTTCCTGGACCGCATGATTGCCGACCCGGAAGGCCAGGCGGCCGTGCCGCACATTGACTACGTGCGCGAAGCGGGCAGCGAGGGCATCGAGCTGGTGATGTGGCTGATCGCGCGCGGTGCCATGGCCGACCTGGCCGGTGGCCCCGCACCCCGGGTGAAGCACCGCTTCTACCATGTGCCCGCCAGCAACACGGCCGTGGGCCACCTGATTCTGGAGAACTGACATGACCATCAAAGTAGCCCTGGCAGGCGCCGGCGCATTCGGCACCAAGCACCTGGACGCCATCAAGCTGATCGACGGCGTGGAATGCGTCAGCGTGATCGGCCGCGAGCTGGACAAGACGAAGGAGGTCGCCGTCAAGTACGGCATTCCCCACGTGACAACCGATCTCGCCGACAGCCTGGCGCTGAAGGAAGTGGACGCCGTCATCCTGTGCACGCCCACCCAGATGCATGCGTCGCAAACGCTGGCCTGTCTGGCTGCGGGCAAGCATGTTCAGGTGGAAATCCCGCTGTGTGACGTGCTGAAGGACGGCGAAGAGGTGGTCTCCAGGGCTCAGGGCAGTGGCCTGGTGGCGATGTGTGGACACACGCGCCGCTTCAATCCCAGCCACCAGTACGTGCACAAGAAAATCAGGGCGGGCGAGTTCGGCATCCAGCAGATGGATGTGCAGACGTACTTCTTCCGCCGCACCAACATGAACGCGCTGGGTCAGGCGCGCAGCTGGACGGACCACCTGCTTTGGCACCACGCCGCCCACACGGTGGACCTGTTTGCCTACCAATGCGGCAGCCCGATCGTGAAGGCCAACGCCATCCAGGGGCCGATCCATCCGACGCTGGGCATCGCCATGGACATGAGCATCCAGCTCAAGGCGGCCAACGGTGCGATCTGCACGCTGTCCCTGAGCTTCAACAACGAAGGTCCTCTGGGCACCTTCTTCCGCTACATCGGTGACACCGCCACCTACATTGCCCGATACGACGACCTGTTCAACGGCAAGGAAGAGAAGATCGACGTCAGCCAGGTCGATGTGTCGATGAACGGCATCGAGCTTCAGGACCGCGAGTTTTTCGCCGCCATCCGCGAGGGCCGCGAACCCAACGCCAGCGTGGCCAAAGTGCTGCCTTGCTACCAGGTGCTGCACCAGCTGGAGCAGCAGCTCCAGGGCTGATTGCTATACTTTTGATAGTGGCTCGCGCCCGTCCGATGCGGGCTGCGGGCCTTTTTTATGGTGAAAACTATGCAACGACGCGTGATCGGCGAATTTCAGGTCAACCCCATTGGACTGGGCTGCATGAACCTGGACCACGCCTACGGACCGCCCGTCAGCGCGCAGCAGGGCGAGCGCGTGCTGATGGGCGCGCTGGACGCGGGCTACGACTTCTTTGATACCGCCACGCTGTACGGCGCCAGCCGAAACGAAGAACGCGTAGGCCAGGTGCTGTCGGCACACCGCAGCCGCTTCACGCTGGCCAGCAAGTGCGGCATGGCCGTCATCCCGGTGGACGGCAAGATGCAGCGGGTGATCGATGGCCGCCCCGACACGTTGCGCCGTGAGTGCGAGAACAGCCTGCGCCGCCTCAAGACCGACGTGATCGACCTGTACTACCTGCACCGCTGGGACAAGCGCGTCCCAATCGAGGACAGCGTGGGCGCGCTCGGCGACCTGGTTCGCAAGGGCATGATCCGCGGGGTGGGCCTGAGCGAGGTCTCCGCGGCCACCCTGCGGCGGGCGCATGCGGTGCATCCCGTCACCGCGGTGCAAACGGAATATTCGCTGTGGACGCGCAACCCCGAAATCGCCGTTCTGCAAGCCTGTCGCGAGCTGGGCGTCGCGTTTGTGGCGTTCAGCCCGGTGGCTCGCGGCTTCCTGTGCGGCACGCTGACCGACGTGAACGCGCTGGACGCGAAGGACATCCGCCGCAGCATGCCGCGGTTCAGGCCGGAGCACTACCCGGCGAATCTGGCGCTGCTGCCTGCTTTGGAGGCGGTGGCCCGTGAAGTCGGCTGCACCCTGGCCCAGCTGGCCCTGGCCTGGTTGCTGCACAAGGCACCTCATGTCATCCCGATTCCCGGCACGACCAGCGAAGCCCACATGCGCAACAACATCGCGGCCGCAGAGGTCGCCCTGGGCCCGGAGGTGATGGCTCGCCTGGAGGCACTGGTCAATCCCGGTACCGTCTCTGGCCCACGGTACGACGCGCAGGCCTCGGGCGAAGTCGACACCGAAGAATTCGTGGCTTGAGGGTGCCACTGCCGCTGATCGCAGGCGGCACCAGGCGACTGGTACTAGTAATTGAGATGCACGATGGTTTTGGGGCCGTCGGGGCGCATTTGCGAGAGCTCGGCCAGAAGCCAGTCGATGCAGTGCGCGGCGTCATGGCTCTGGGGCGACTGCGCATCCGGCGCCATGGCGCTGACCACATGGAACTTCAGCACCACGCCGCCCGGCAGCTTGGGTGAAGGGTTCAGCCCATGGGCCAACGCCTGCGTGGCCATCGCCACGGCCTGCGCCGCAGAAACCGGGCCTTCCATCAGCATCACGAAGCGGTGCGCACCGACGCGCGCCACTGTGTCCACATCGCGGGCCACGCCAAGCAGGCGCGCACCGGCCAGCACCACGGCACGATCGGCCACTTCGCGACCGTACTCGGCCATCAACTGCCCGTGGTTCGTCACCTCCACGCCCAGCACCGCACAGCGGTACTTGAACCGCCGTCCCCGAACGAGGGCATCGCGCAGGCGGAACTGCAACACCTCGGTCGCGGGCAGGCCGGTCAGCGGATCCACCGAATCCATCGCCCGTGCACGCAACCGCGCCTCGCTGTTCTCGCGCGCCCGGCGCGACAGCACCCACAGCTGCAGCGGGATCTCCAGCGCCGCGCCGACGGCCAGGGAGTACTGCGTCAGCACGCTGGCCGGCAACAGGCCCAGATTGCGAAGAAGGGGCATCGGGGCCGTCAGCAGCACCGGCATGAAGCCCAAGCCCAGCCAAAGGCCCCAGCGCTCGCCACGCTGCCAGGCCCAGAAGCACAGGCTGACCACCAGCACCATGGTGCTGGCCTGGTACACCGTCAGCACCGCGAAGCTGGAACGCTCGGGCACCAGCACGAACACCACCGCCCACAGCACGCCAAACAGTGCCCAGCCGATCATCAGCCGGTCCATGCGCCCCGAGAAACGGCTCACGGAACCGACCTCACGCACGAGCAGCGTTCCTGCGGTACACGACAGCTGGCTGAACACATAGGGTGCTGCGTTGTTCCACCACGGCGAGTTCGGCCATAGGTACAAGCCGCCCACTCCGGTGAAGCACATCTGGATCATCAACATGGACGACGCATACAGGCAGTAGATGGCAAAGGCGCGGTCTGCGTACTGGCGCGCGCTGATCGCGCTCAGGTACACCACCAGCAGCGCAAGCCCGAAATACGCCCCCAGCAGCAGGTAGCCGCCCGCGCGCTGTTCGTCAAACGCATCCTCCCGCAGCAAGGTGAGTTGCGGACTGACCGGGATTGGCCGGTTGGCGATGCGCAACCAGTACACGCGCTCGGCGTCAGGGGGTTTGATTTCAAACACGGGAATCCGGTGGCGCACGGGCCAGCGGGACACCGGCACCAGATCGCCGGCGTGCTGGCCGATCCACTGGCCCTGCGCGTCCTGGTGGAAGAGGCTCACCCTGTCCACCCCGTGAAAACTGACCTCGAGGTACCACCGCTCGTCCGCCGGCAGCGGACCCAGTGGCAAGCGCAGCCACAGCGCGCCTTCGCCAAGCTGATGGCTGGTCGCCTTGCCGGTGGGCTTCAGGGGTGGGGGATTGCCGGCGTCGGCCACACGGTCGACGGTGGCCCGGCCGCTTTCGTCAATCCACCCTTCGGGCAAACCGGTGATGTCCAGGCGGTCAGCGGTGAGGGGGACGGTGAAGGGCGTCGCCCAGGAGGTGGCGCAAACAACCAGCAGCAGGGCCAGCGCTGTGGCCCCCAATCGCCGCCAGAGCTGAGAAGCGGTACGCACGGTGGGAACGGTTTTTGTGTGTCCAGGCATCTTATGCCTGAAAAATAACGAAACAAAGCGAAACCGCACCGCGATGACGCGACCGCGTTGCGCCGGCAACATGGCGCCATGTTCAACCACGTCCATTGAAAGGACACACACATGCGACCCTGGATCCGACGCACCCTCTACGGCATTTTTGGTGCCACCATCGTTGTGGGCGGCCTGAGCGCCTGCGGCCATCGCCACGAACACCACGGCTGGAACGCCACCGCCGAAGAGCAGGCCAAGCTGCGCGGCAAGGTCATTGACCGCGTGAGCAGCAAGCTCGAACTCAACGAGGCGCAGAAGCAGAAACTCGGCGTGCTGGCCGACAAGCTGCAGGAACAGCGCGCCGCACTCAAGGGCAAGACGACGGACCCGCGCGCCGAGGTGCAGGCACTGGTGGCCGGTGAGAAATTCGACCGCGCCCGCGCCCAGGCGCTGGTGAGCGAGAAGACCGCCGCCGTCAGCAGCAAGAGCCCGGAGGTGATTGCCGCCGCTGCCGACTTCTTTGACGGCTTGACGCCCGCGCAACAGGCCAAGGTGCGGGAGTTCATGCAGCGACGCGGCGGCTGGTGGAGGGGCTGAGCCCGGCCCTGGCGGAGAATGCGGCCCATGCCCCGCATCCTGCTGATTGACGACGACGCGCAACTGGGTGAGCCGCTGGCGGCGTACTTCTCCCGGTTCGAGCTGCAGCTCACCCAGGCCACGCGCCCCGGCGCGGGCCTGGCCTTGCTGCGCCAGGGTGGCTACGACGCCGCCATCCTGGATGTGATGCTGCCCGAGATGGACGGCTTCGAGCTGTGCCGCACCATCCGCCGCGAAAGCGAAGTCCCCGTCATCATGCTCACTGCCCGTGGCGATGTGATGGACCGCGTGGTCGGCCTGGAGCTCGGTGCCGACGACTACCTGCCCAAGCCGTTTGAGCCGCGCGAACTGGTGGCGCGCGTGCAGACGGTGCTGCGCCGGCGTGGCAGCGCGCCGGCCGGCGCTGCATTGGCCTTTGAGGGCCTTGTCTTAGACCCCGCAACACGCAGCGTGCGCAGGCTTGGCACGGAGGTGGACCTGACCAGCACCGAGTTCGACCTGCTGCACCTGCTGGCCCGCCAGCCCGGGCGCGTGTTCAACCGCGACGACATCCTCAACCAGTTGCGTGGCCACGAAGTGGACCTGCAGACCCGCGCGGTGGACATTGTGGTCAGCCGCCTGCGCAAGAAGCTGGAGCCGCTGGACGCGATCAAGACCCTGCGCAACGCGGGCTACTCGCTGGCTCTGGCTCGCGCGGGTGCGCCTGCAGGCCCCGACCATGGTTGAGGCCCCCCGCCGCTGGCACCAGCGCGCTCATCATTCGCTTCGCCATTCGCTCAAGAAGCGGCTGGTGGCGCTGTTCATCTTGATGGCACTGGCCGTCAGCGCCGTCTTTGTGTTTGGCATGCAAAAGGCCTTCAGCGTCGGCTGGCGCGACGCCGCGCGCCCGTTGCTGGCCGACTACATCGACCGGATCACCGCCGATATCGGCACGCCGCCCAGCCCGCAGCGCGCCCAGGCGCTGACCCAGCGCCTGCCGGTGACAGTGCGCATCAGCGGCCCGCAGGTCAACTGGCAGAGCCACCCCGGGGACGCGGACGAGCACCGCTGGCGGGGCGACGACTGGCAGCACGACGAGCCGCGCCTGCTCAGCCGCACCACGGCCGATGGCCACCGCATCGATTACGGCCTGAGCGTGCGCCCCTGGCGCGATCGCCCCCGCTTCATCGGCTGGGCTACGCTGGCGGCGCTGCTGGGCATCACCTGGGCGGCCTATGCCTATGTCCGGGGGTTGTTGCGTCCGCTGGACGACATTCGCGTGGGCGCCCAGCGCTTTGGGCTGGGCGTGTTTGACGCGCCCATCCCCGTGCGCCGAAGGGACGAACTGGGCGACCTGGCGGCCGACGTCAACACCATGGCTTCGAGCATCCACCAGATGCTCGAAGCCAAGCGCGGCCTGCTGCTGGCCATCAGCCACGAGCTGCGCAGCCCGTTGACACGCGCCCGCGTCCACACCGAGTTGCTGCCTGAAGCGCCGCCCGACATCGCCGCGCGCCGCGCCGCGCTGTTGCGCGACCTGGGTGAAATGCGCGATCTTGTCAGCGAGCTGCTGGAAAGTGAACGCCTGGGCCAGGGCCACGCCGCGTTGCACCTGGAACCCACCGATCTGGCCGCGCTGGTGCGCGAGGTGGCGGCCGGACTGGAAATCCATGACACGGGCGTTGGGGAGGGCGGTCCTTCCGTCGTGCGGCTGGCGCTGGCCGACGCGCTGCCCAGCCTGGCGCTGGACCGCACCCGCGTGCGCCTGCTGGTGCGCAACCTGCTGGACAACGCCCTGCGCCACAACGCGGGAGCAGGGCAGCCGCCGCAAGTAACGCTGCAGCGCGGCGGCACAGAGGTGGTTCTGACGGTGCGCGACTACGGCCCCGGCGTGGACGAGTCCGCATTGCCGCACCTGACCGAGCCGTTCTGGCGGCCTGACGCGTCGCGTGAGCGTGCCACGGGCGGTGTCGGACTGGGGTTGTACCTGTGCAAGCTGGTGGTGCAGGCGCACGGGGGACGGTTGACGTTGCGCAACGTCGGCGCCGGGCAGCCCGGTTTCGAAGCCTGTGTGGAGTTTCCCTCTACAGACAGTGCCGCCAAAGACTCCTGACACACGCTTGTCGTGCAATCGGCGTAGGCTTTCGGCTCCTTAACCCGCACCCCAGGAGACCCCCATGAGCACACACGAAATCGCCAACGCCTTCGCCGCGCTTTGCAAGGCCGGCCAGTTCCAGGAAGCCGGCGAGCGCTTCTGGTCGGACGACATTGTTTCCATCGAAGCCATGGACGGCCCCATGGCCCGATGCGAGGGACGCGCCGCTGTGGACGCCAAGGGCGCCTGGTGGTACGGCAACAACGAGGTTCACAGCGTTGTGACCGAAGGCCCCTTCGTCAATGGCGACCAGTTCATCCTGCGCTTCGCCATGGACGTCACGCCCAAGGGCCAGGCCCGAATCCAGATGAACGAGATGGGCCTGTACACCGTCAAGGGCGGCAAGGTCACCGAAGAGCGCTTCTATTACGGCAGCTGAGGTGGCTTTCGCGGTGATGCGGGGGATGCCGTCCCGTCTGGCCTGGCCTGGCTCATCAGGTGGTCCACCAGCAACTGTGCGGCCGGGGACAGCGGATCGCGGTGGCACAGGATGAAGCGGCGCCGCGCCCAGGATTCCTGAAGCGTGACCACGCGCACGCCATAGGCCTTGGCGTACAACGTGGCCACTTCGCGCGGCACAACGCTGATCGCAAGCCCTGCGCGCACCACGCGCATGGCGGCTTCAAAGTTGTTGACGATCACGCGGTAGGCCACGGTGCGACCCAATGCCGCGGCCTCCCGCTGCAGCATTACCTGCACTGCGCTGCTCACGGGGAGGCTCACATGGTCATAGTCCAGTGTGTCGCCAAAGCGCACGCGTTTGCGCTTGGCCAGCGCATGACCGTCCGGCACCACGATGGCGAGGTGGTCACTGCGGTAGGGGCGCGACTGCAACGTGCCGATGTCGGCAGCGTCCCAGCAGATTCCCACCGACGCCGTGCCGCCCGTCACGCCACGAACCACCTCGGGGCTGATGCGTTCTTCCATGTCCACCTGGATGTTGCGATGCTCGGGGCGCTTGAGGAAGGCGGCCACGTCATCGGCCAGTGATTCGGCCAGCACTGAGGCCGACGCCAGGATGCGGACCTGGCCGCGCACCCCGGCTGCAAAGCCGGCCATGTCGCGCTCGATCCGGCTGGCGCTGGCCAGCATGGCGCGGGCATGCTCCAGCATCGCCTCGCCGGCCGGCGTGGGGGTGACACCATGGCGACGGCGCACCAGCAAGGGCGTGCCCACGGTGTCCTCCAGTTGCGCCAGCCGCTTGCTGATGGCCGAGCCGACGATGTGAGCCTGCTCGCCGGCGCGGGCGATGTTGCCTGTTTCGCAAACGCTCGCGAACAGGCGCAGGGTGGTCAGGTCAAGGTCTCTCATGATATTCCATTATGGAATTTTATAAGTTCCGATATTGAGCTGGTGATTATTTTCGGAAACTCTAAACTTGACCGATCACAACCCAATAGGAGACCGCGCGTGCCCCCATTCGCCCGTCCGCCCCAGGCCTGGCCCGAGCGCGCCATCGTGCGCGAGGTGGGCCTGCGCGACGGCCTGCAAAGCATCTCCCGCGTACTGCCTACCGAGCAAAAGCGGCAGTGGATCCGTGGCGCCTGGGCCGCCGGCCAGCGCGAGATCGAGGTGGGCTCCTTCGTGCCTGCGCGCCTGTTGCCGCAACTGGCCGACACCGCCGAACTGGTGGCGTATGCGAGGACGCTGCCCGGTCTGGCGGTTTCCGTGCTGGTACCCAACCTCAAGGGCGCGGAGCTCGCACTCGAAGTCGGGGCCGACCTGATGGTTATGCCCCTGTCCGCCAGCCACGCCCACAGCCTAGCCAATCTGCGCAAGACACCCGACGAGGTGGTGGCCGAGGTGGCGCGCATCCGCGCCGCGCGCGACGCGTCGGGCTCGCAATGTCTGATTGAAGGTGGCGTGGGCACCGCCTTTGGTTGCACCCTGCAGGGTGAGGTCAAGCCCGCCGAGGTACTGCGCCTCATGCAGGCCCTGCTGGACGCCGGGGCAGACCGTGTGAGCCTGGCGGACACCGTGGGTTACGCCGATCCGCGGATGGTCGGTGAGCTGTTCAGTCAGGCGCTGGCCCTGGTGGGTGACAAGCTGGCCTGCGGCCACTTTCACGATACGCGAGGCATGGCGCTGGCCAACTGCCTGGCGGCGCTGCAATTGGGCGTGCAGCGGTTTGACGCATCCTTGGCCGGCATTGGCGGCTGCCCGCACGCACCCGGCGCCAGCGGCAACGTGCCCACCGAAGATCTGGCGTTCATGCTGACCAGCATGGGGGTGTCCACCGACATCGACATCCCGGACCTGCTGGCCCTGCGCCAGCAGGTAGCGGAGTGGCTCGAAGGAGAAACCCTGCATGGCACGCTGTGGCGCGCCCGACTGCCCAGAACCTTCGCAGGAGCAGTTGCATGACCGCACCCCTGAGCCACCTGCCTCTGACCGGCCTGCGCGTGGTCGAATTCACCCACATGGTCATGGGCCCCACCTGCGGCATGGTGCTGGCCGACATGGGGGCCGAGGTCATCAAGGTCGAGCCGATCGAGGGAGACCGAACCCGCCACCTGCTGGGTGCGGGTTCGGGCTTTTTTCCGATGTTCAACCGCAACAAGAAAAGTATCGCCATTGACCTGCACCAGCCTGAAGGCGCGGCGCTGGCGCGCAGGCTGGCGGCCAGTGCCGATGTGGTGGCCGAGAACTTCCGCCCCGGCATCATGAAGAAATACGGGCTGGATTACGCATCCCTGAGCGCGACGAACGAGCGGCTCATTTACGTGAGCCTCAAGGGTTTCCTGCCCGGCCCGTATGAGCACCGCACAGCGCTAGACGAGGTGGTGCAGATGATGGGCGGGCTGGCCTATATGACCGGGCGACCCGGTGACCCGCTGCGAGCGGGCACCAGCGTCAACGACATCATGGGCGGCATGTTTGGCGCCATTGGTGCGTTGGGCGCGCTGATCCAGCGTGGCATCACCGGCCGCGGGCAGGAGGTGCAGAGCGCCCTGTTCGAGAACAACGTGTTCCTGGTCGGCCAGCACATGATGCAGTACGCCATCACCGGCAAGCCCGCTGCACCCTTGCCCGCACGCGACAACCCCTGGGCCGTATATGACGTGTTCACCGTGCGCGACGGCGAGCAGATTTTCCTGGCCGCGGTGAGCGACCCACAGTGGGACACGTTTTGCGATGCACTGGGTTATGCCGATCTGAAGGCCGATGCCAGCCTGCGTACCAACAACGACCGGGTGCGGGTTCGCCCCGCCTTGCTGGCCACGTTGCGCGAACGGTTGGCGCACCGCAGCGCGGCCGAACTTTCTGCGCTGTTCGAGCGCGTGGGCCTACCCTTCGCACCGATCCGCAAACCGGAGGAGTTGTATGAAGACGAGCACCTCAATGCAACCGGCGGGCTTGCAGACATCACCCTGACGGACGGCGCCCGTGCCGGCGAAACGGCGCGCACCACGTTGTTCCCTTTTACGCTGGACGGCCAGCGACTTGGCGTGCGTCTGCAGCCGCCGCGCTGCGGGCAGCATTCGTCGGAACTTGCAGCCGCGCTCGGTTACAGCGCCGATGAGATCCGTGCCCTGCAGTCCAGCGCTGCGCTGGGCTGAATCGCCTCATTTCCTTTTCACGAACAAGACTCCAGGAGACACACATGACACTTCCCCGTACTACCCGCCGCGACGCGCTGCACGCCATGGGCGCCATGGGCCTGGGCGCTATCGGTGTCGGCGCGGCTTCCTCCGCCAGCGCCCAGAGCGACAAGGTCGTGCGATTCATCCTGCCGCTATCGGCAGGTTCGGGCGTGGACGGCATCATCCGCGCGGCGAGCGCCGCCGTGTCCAAAGCACTCGGGCAGGGCGTGGTGATCGAGAACCAGCCCGGCGCTGGCGGTGTGGTGGGTACCGCCAACATGATCAAGTCGGCGCCCGACGGCCTGACCCTCAGCATGGTGTCCAACAACCACGTGATCTACCCCAGCGTGCTCAAGTCCGTGCCGTTTGACCCGGTGACCGACATCACGCCCATTGCCGTGATTGGCGCGACGCCCATGGTGCTGGTGGTCAACCCCCGCGTGGCTGCGACCAATCTCAAGGAGTTCGTGGCGCTGCTCAAGGCCAGCCCGGGAAAGTACAACTACGCCTCGTCCGGCAATGGCACGATCCTGCACCTGGCCGCCGAAATCTTCAAGGACCTGACGCGGACCTTCTCAACCCACATTCCGTACCGTGGCTTTGGCCCGATGCTGCAAGACATCGTCAGCGGGCAGGTGGACTGGGGTGTGGGTGCACTGCCGGCGGTGGCAGGTCAGGTCAAGGCTGGCAACCTGCGTGCGCTGTGCATCCCGTCGCTGTCGCGCAGCGCCGCCGCGCCGGACATTCCCACCTCGGTAGAGGCGGGCTTCCCGTTCTACCAGGTGGAGGGCTGGTTCGCCGTCGTGGGCCCCAAAGGCCTGCCGGCCGAGCAGGTGCGCCGCATCCACGCCGCATTCACCACGGCGTTTGCCTCGCCCGAGGTGAAGGAAGCCATGGCCAAACAGGGCAACCTCATCAAGATCACCTCGCCCGAAGCGGCGAAAGACTTCTTTGCTACCGAACTCAAGCGCTACGCCCGCATCGTCAAGATTGCCGGCGTGACGCCTCAATAGCCGCGCGACACTAGCCCTGCTGCCACACGTCGCCCGCGGCCAGTCCGCGGGGCTGATGCAGGCGCTGGCGCGCGGCTGCGTCGGCCAGCAGGTGCGTGCGCCACCAGTCCGTCGTCAAGGCCGACAGCAAGGCATGGTGCTGCGCCTGCAGCGCTCGCGTGGCGTCGGCGCGCGGCAGGATTCCGGCGCGCCGGCCTGCATCGCCGCCAAATGTCATGTGGTCGGCCTCCTGCAGCACCAGGCCGGCCTTGTTGCCGGCGGGCAGGGCGCCAAACACGGCGGCCCGGCGTTCGGGCGTGGCGCGGGTGCCGGCCACGTCCTCGTCGCGGGTACCCGTCAGGCACAGCATGGGCCGGGTGATGCGCGCAAATGCGGCTTGCGCGTCGCCTGCCGCCGGCAGGCTGGGCGAGAACGCGATGAACGCCGCGATGCGGGGTTCGGCCACGCTGAGGCCGCGCGGGTACAACTGCCCCGCCAGTGCCATCGTCGTGTGCGCGCCAAACGAATGTCCTGCAAATCCTGACGCTTCGCTGCGCACCGTCTGCCAATGCGCGTCTCCTTCGGCGCGACGGCGGGCGATCTCGTCCAGCGCAAAGCGAGCATCCTGCACCCGGGCCAACAGCTGTTGCGGACTGGCCGCCTGGCGCAGGCCGTCCTTGTCGGCAAAGCTGCGCAGGCCGGAGGCGCGCAGCGCCGGGGTGTCGCTGCCGGGATGCTGCAGGTGCACGACCACAATGCCCGCGGCGGCCCAGGCCTCGCCCCAGGTGGCGCCACCTTCGCGCGAACCGCCAAGCCCGTGGGAATACAACACCAGCGGCCAGCCCGCCGCCGGCCTTGGCAACGCGCCAGACGGCCAGCGGATGCGCACCGGCACGGTGCGCTGGCGTGCGGCATCGGTCCAGTCTTCGTCGACCACACCGCCGGTGGCGTGCGCGGCGCGGGTGGGCAGCCAGGCCAGCGGCAGGCTGGCGGTGAGGGAGAGTGCCTTGCGGCGGGTGAGGTTCATGGCATCAGTGTGACGCGCAAGCGTCAAGCGGTTGCTTACCGCCAGTAAACCTGGCGTGAACCCGTCTACGCATGGGTGAGCTTCAGCCCCAGGATGCCCGCCACGATCAGGCCCACACAGACCAGGCGTGCCGCGCTGGCGGGCTCGGCAAACAGCACGATGCCCAAAATAACCGTGCCCACCGCGCCTATGCCCGTCCACACGGCATAGGCGGTGCCCACCGGCAGCGTGCGCATGGCCAGGCCCAGGAGCACGACGCTGGCCGCCATGGCCGCCACCGTGCCCACGCTGGGCCACAGCCGGGTAAAGCCTTCGGTGTATTTGAGGCCGATGGCCCAGATCACCTCAAACAGACCCGCCACCACCAGCAACACCCAGGCCATCGCGTTCTCCCCACCGTTTGGACGCCCCGTGCCCGCGGGTGCGGGCAGCGCGCCAAAGGCCTGGTTTGCTATCAAAACGATAGCGGGTAAGCAAGTACTGGCGGGGGCTGGAGGCCGATTTTATGCAGAAAACTGGCCGCGGACCGGTGTGGCGCGGCAACCACCCAAAGTGGGGCGGGGAATTGCCGTTGAGGGGCTTCTGCGGAAAATATTATTTGTATCCACTTGTTATCCGGGACAATCAAACGTTACCAAAATAAACCAAATTCATGCCGCTCCCGCCCCGCCCGTTGACACACACGCACCGGCCCAACGCTGCAACGTCGGCCAGAGTTCCACCCCACCGTTTTTCCGGTATTCATGCAGCAACCGTTGCAGCCTTGATGCTGGGATTTGCCTGCGGCGCCGCTCAGGCCCAAACCCCTGCGGATGCGGCCGAAGCCGGGCGTCAGGCGGACATCCTGCGCAGGCAGCAGGAACAGCAACAGATACGCGACCGTGAATCCTTCAACCCGGCCAACCGTGCGCCGGGTGGCACGGATACCCGGACCCTGCAACCGAGGCCAGACGCCTCTGCGGCGGGGGCGGGTTGCCGCAACATAGAGCAGATTGCCCTGGACGGCGCGGACAACATGCCGCAGGCCGTGCGGGTGCAGGTCGCGCAAAAGTACGCCGGCCGTTGCCTGGGCGTGCCCGAAATCGAAAAGATCCTGGGCGAATTGACCCAGTACTACGTCGACCGCGGGTTCATCACGACCCGGGCTTACCTGCCTGCCCAGGATTTGCGCACCGGCACGCTGCGGCTGCTGATCGTCGAAGGCAAGATCGAAAAGATCACCTTGCGCGAAGAAGGCCGAAAGAACATCAACCCGTCCCGGATCTTCCCCTCCGCAGGGGAGTTGCTCAACCTGCGGGATTTTGAGCAGGGCATTGACCAGCTCAACAAGCTGAATTCCAACAACGCCACGCTGGACTTCCTTCCCGGCAGCACGCCCGGTAACACCGAGGTGGTGGTGATCAACAAGGCGTCGAGCCCCTACCACGCCTACCTGACCATTGACAACCAGGGGTCTGCGGCGACGGGCCGAATACAGCTGGGGGTCACTCTCTCGGCCGACAGCCTGTTCAACCTGAACGAACTGATCCTCTTTACCCACCGTGTGGCCTTGCCCAACGACAGCGCGAGCAAGCAGTCTGTCAGCGACAGCCTGACGATGGTTGTGCCGTTTGGCTATTCGACGCTCAGCCTGTCGGCCAGCCGGGCCAAGTATGTTTCCACCATCGTTGCCCCCAGCAACGCCATCCTGGTCACCAATGGCGACAGCTCGACCGAGTCGATCAAGCTGGAGCGGGTCATGTACCGCGACCAGACGTCCCGATTCACGCTGGCCACTGGCCTGACCCGCAAGGAAGGCAACAACTACCTGGCCGGGCAGTTCCTGGGTGTCAGCAGCCGCACGCTGACCGTGCTGGACGTGGACGCGGGCCTGTCCACCGTGTTGCGGGGTGGTGTGCTGACTCTGGACCTGGGCTACTCCAGGGGCACCAACCTGTTCGGGGCGCTGGGCGATCCTTCCAACCTGCCGGCCAATTCGCCCAGGGCGCAGTTCGACAAATTCCGCTATGGCTTCGGGTTCAACATGCCCTTCACGCTGGCGGGCGAGCGGATGGTCTTGAACACGCAACTGACCGGTCAGTACAGCGCCGACACCCTGTACGGCTCCGAGCAGATGCTGATTGGCGGGCTGTACAGCGTGCGGGGATTTGTATCCAGCACCCTGTCGGGCGACAACGGCTACTACGTGCGCAACGACCTGTCCTGGCTGACCGCCATGCCCGCCGGCAAGGAAAAAATTCCACTTCGACTGTATGCCGGGCTGGACTACGGCAGTGTCCACAACCGGGTGGCGGGTGTTCCGCAGGGCAAGCTCACCGGCATGGCGCTTGGCGCTGCACTCAACCTGGGCAAGGCCACGCTGGATGTCAGCGTCACCAAGCCCCTGGGGTCCCCCTCGTTTCTGCGCAAGGAAGCAGCCCAGTACTGGGCCACCTTGCGCTTCAATTTCTAAGGACAACGGCCATGTTCAGTCATGCATCCATGAATCGCGCCTTCAAGCTGGTCTGGAACAGCGCGCGCGGCGCCTACGTGGCGGTGCCCGAGACGGCCAAGGGTCACGGCGGTTCGGCCGCCACCATCAAGACGCCCAACAACCTGGCCACCGTGTTCCTCGCGCTCGGCCTGATCGGCGCAGGGCCCGGGCCCCACGCGCAGGTGATGCCTTCGCCCACCGTGATCCCCACCGGCAGCGTGGCCAATGCCTATCTTGCGGGCAACGGTGCGTCCGTGGTCAACATCAACACCACCAACAGCGCGGGCGTCTCGCACAACAAGTACACGCGTTTTGATGTCGAGTCCAAGGGCCTGGTGCTCAACAACGGCAACACCACGAAGGCGGCCCGCCAGTCGCAGCTTGCGGGCCAGGTGGTCGGCAATGTCAACCTCACCAACGAAGCCACCCTCATCATCAACGAGGTCGTCTCCACCAACCGCAGCATGATCGGCGGCTTCATCGAAGTGCTGGGCGGCAAGGCCGACGTGATCGTGGCCAACCCCTACGGAATCACCTGCTCGGGCTGCGGCTTCATCAACTCCGACCGGGTCACGATGACCACGGGTGCTCCCGTGGTCGGGCTGGACGGCAGCCTCTCGGGCTTCAACGTCACGCGGGGCGACATCTTCATCACCGGCACCGGCCTGAATGCCACGGCCCAGCAGATCCTGGACCTGGTGTCCCGGTCTGTCCGTATCGACGGCCAGGTCAACACGGCGGCGGGGGGGAGCCTTGGCATCACCACCGGCCTGAACCAGTGGAACTACCTCACCCGTTCCATCATTGGCAGCACCACCGGCGAAGACGCCGCACCGGCGCTGGCACTGGACTCCACCGCCCTGGGCGGCATGTATTCGGGCCGCATCCGCCTGATCGCCACCGAGGCGGGCGTGGGCGTGCGCATGCTCGGCACGGCGGCAGCCAGCGTGGACGATTTCCAGCTGACCAGCGCAGGCAAGGTCGAAATCCGCTCCACCGTTTCCGCCGGGCGGGATGTGCAGATCGCCACCACGCAGTCCGGCGCGCAGGCGCTGGGCCTCATTGACGCCCAGGTCAGTGCCAAGCGCGATGTGACCGTGACCGCCACCGCCGGGGACGCTGCTTTCCAGGGAGGCGCGCTGGTGGCGGGCAAGCGCCTGGACGTCAGTGTGGGCAGCCTCTCGGATACTTCCACTTCCGCCAAGCTCACCGACAACAACCGGCGCTTTGGTTCGACCGTCACCCTGGCCAGCGCGGGTTCGGCTTCGCTGGGCGGCGTGAGCTGGGGCGCAGTGAATGACCTTTCGGTCACGGCCGCCAGCCTTGCCGTAACCGGCACCGCCCCTACCAGCATCTATGCCGGCACCACGCTGGAGCTGACGACCGCTGGCGACATGGCGCTGGCTGACGCCGGTGTCCGGGCGACCGGGGATCTTTCGATCACCGCCAAGTCGGGCACGCTGAGCATTGGCAGCGGGTCGGGGCAGGGCGTGCAATCCGTGCAGGGCCAGCTCGACATCACCGCAGGCCTTGGCCTGAGCAACGCCGGCACGATTTCGGCGGACCAGGCAGGCCTGACCGTCCGCGCGGGCAACGGCATCAGCAACTCGGGCGCCATGTATGCCAGCACCACACTGGACATCGCCGACGCCAGCGGCAAGGCCTCCCAGAGCCTGACCAACAGCGGCACGCTGCTGGCAGACGGCGCGCTTCTGGTGCAGGCCACGGCCTTCGACAACCAGGCCACCGGTGCCATCCAGGGCACTCAGGGCACCACCATCAACGCCACCAGCCTCGGCAATGCGGGCGTGTTGGTCCTGTCGCCCGACGCAGCCCATGACGGCACGGTCACTGTGGCCACCCTGACCAACAGCACCACCGGTGTGATCCAGTCCGGCCGCGACGCCACATTCAATGTCGCCCAGACCCTGAGCAACGACGGTCTCATCCTGGCCCAGCGCAACCTTGGCGTGGTGGCCAGCGACGCAGGCCAGACCCTGGCCATATCGAATACAGCCAACGGCTACCTCCAGGCTGGCGCAAGCCTCAGCGTGGCGGGCACCGGCGGCGGCACCAACGTCAGTTTTGGCACGCAGGCGGGCGTGCTTTACGGCGCGAGCGACCTGAACCTGCAGCTGGCTTCGCTCAACAACAGCGGCACCATCCAGTCCGGCAGCGATCTCACGCTCAGCACCACCGGCAACCTGGGCAACAGCGGCAGCATCATCGCGGCCGAGGCCCTGGCCCTGTCGGCCAGCACCCTCACCAGCAGCGGCAACACCCAGGCCGGGCTGGGCACCACCGTCACGGCCAGCGTTTTCGAAAACTCTGGCCTGGTCAACGGCTCCGCCACCGCGGGCTACGACACCGTGCTGACGGTGGGCACGCTGACCAACAAGACCAGCGGCACCATCCAGTCTGCGGGCGACCTGACGCTCACCGTCACCGACGCGCTGAACAACGACGGTGAATTCATCGCCGACGGGGCGATTGACCTGCGTGCCGGCAATGCGGGCACCACGCTGGTGGTGTCCAACCAGGCCAATGGCTACATGGGCGCGGGCACGCAGCTGACGATTGCCGGCACGGCCGGCGCCAGCAATGTCAATGTGTCCACCCAGTCCGGCGTCCTGCTGGCGGGCACGAACATCGACCTCAAACTGGCTGGCCTGAACAGCTCGGGCGTCGTGCAGGCGGGTGAGGCCGTCACAATCAACTCGTCGGGCGGCGTCACCAACTCCGGCCTGGTGGCCGCCGGCACGACGGTGTCGATCACCGCAGCGGGCACCCTGACCAACTCCGCCACGGGCGAGCTGCAGGCCGCCGACGGCTACAGCCTGAACGCGGGCACCTTTGCCAACAGCGGTCTGGTCCTGGGCACCTCGGGCAGCACAGGCAATCTGGACATCACCGTCAGCACCCTGACCAACGCCGCTGGCGGGGCTATCGAGTCCACCGGCAACCTGACGGTGCACGCCAGCGGGCTCATCAGCAACAGCGGCAGCCTGTACGCGGCCAATGACGTGAACCTGGCGGGCAGCGCAAGCACATCGACGGGCTCCGTCACCACCGCCAGCGGCAGCGAAATCGTGGCGGGCGGGGCACTGTCCCTCAAGGCCGGTGGCATGTCCAATGCCGGCGTGGTGCAGTCCAGCCGCGCCATGACGGTGGACGTCACCGGCGGCACGTTGACCAACACCGGCACCCTGTTTGGCGTGGCCAATGGTGACGCGGGCCTGCGCATGGACGTCACCGCCGCTGTGCTGAACAACAGCGGCGCCTCCGCCCTGATCCAGGGCAACGGCCTGACCGCGCTGTGGACAGGCCAGCTGGACAACAGTGGCGACATCTACGGCGGCAACGCCAGCTCCACCCTGTTCGTGACCTCGTCCAAACTTGGCAACACGGCCACGGGCGTGATCCAGTCGGCCCGCCACCTCACCGTCTACCAGAACAACTCCGGCGCCACCAACAGCCTGGACAACAGCGGCGCCATCGTGGCCGCCGGCGACCTGCGGATCACGGACAACGGCTCCGGCGCGCTGGCCTCCATCCGCAATGCATCCACCGGCGTCATCCAGGCCGGCAACACCCTGACTTTCGAGGGCTCCAAGCTGGACTTCGGCACCGGCGGCAACGGCCAGCTGGGCACTGCGCTTGGCAATGACGTGGTCATCAAGGCCCTCCAGTTCGGCACCGCGTCCGGCAGCACCACGCAAGCGGGCAACGACCTCAACGTGACGGTAACCAACGGCCTGTCCAACGGCGGCGTGATGCTGGCCGGGGGCGCCACAACCCTGGTGGCAGGTGCTGCAGCCAACACCGGTGCGATCCAGTCGGCCAAGGGCCTGAACCTGACCGCCAACATCTTCGAGAACTTTGGCGATGTCATCGGTTCGACCGACAGCAAGTACGACGCCAACATCACCCTTCGCACGCTGACCAACGCCGCAGGCGGCAATGTGCAGTCCGCACGCGACCTGCTGCTGAACGTGCGCGATACGGTGATCAACTCCGGCAACCTGCTGGCCAACCGCGACCTCAAGCTCGCCCCCAGCGACCCGGACGGCGACCTCACGCTGACCAACAACGCCACCGGGCTGATGCAGGCCGTGGGCACCCTGAGCACCGGCCCGTCGGCGGGCAAGACCAACTTCACCCTGGGCTCGCAGGCCGGCACCCTGGCGGCGGGCGTCGTCTCGCTGGGCGTATCCAGCCTGACCAACAGCGGGCTGGTGCAGTCGGACACCAGCCTGTCGCTCAGCCTGAGCGGTGACCTGAACAACACCGGCGCCCTGGTCAGCGGTGGCACGCTCAACCTGGGCGCGGCCAATGTCAACAACACGGGCGCGGGCAGCCTGATCCAGGCGGCCGACGGCATGACCCTCAACGCCACAGGCAAGCTGACCAATGCCGGCGCGATCGTGGGTTCGACCACCTCTTTCGCCCAGCTCGATGGCGGTGGCACGTCCATTTACGCCAAGACGCTCACCAACCAGACCGGTGGCGTGATCCAGGCGGTCAACAACCTGGGCTTTGGCATCACGGACACGCTGGACAACAGCGGCACCATCTCCGGCGAGCGGGCGGTGGGCATCGGGGGCACCGGTGCTGCGACCACGCTGGCCCTGACCAACCAGGCCAGCGGCTACATCGGCGCCAGCACCGGCCTGGCCAACGTGGTGATCGGCGACGGCACCAACCCCGTGTCCGTCACCAACGAGGGCGTGATCGTCTCCGCGCAGAAGTGGACGCTCAACTCGGGCAGCCCGGTGCTCAACAAGGGCGTCATGGCCGGCGGCAGCATGCTGTTCACGGCGCCGCTTCTGACCAACGCCGCCAGCGGCACCATCCAGAATACCGGCACCTACAAGTTCACGCTGGGCACGCTGGCCAATAGCGGCGCCATGGTGCTGGGCGGTGGGCAGTTCGCCGACAACTCGTGGTCGTCCATCAATGCGGACACGCTGACCAACGCCGCGGGCGCCGTGATTGACAGCAGCACGTACGCCGAGATGTATGTCAAGGACAAGCTGGACAACAGCGGCCTGATCAGCAGCGCCAGCCGCCTCTACATCAGCAACAAGGCGGCCAACTCCACCGAGATCATCAACCGCGCAGGCGGCACGATCCAGGGCGACGGGTTGTGGATCACCACGGAGGGCGCCTCATCGCCCACCTTCAGCACGCAGGCGGGCAAGCTGCTGTCCGACTCCGAGCTGATCATCAATTTGTCCGGCAACCTGACCAACACCGGCGTGATCCAGGGCGGCGAGGCCTACGTCCCGTCGCCGGGCAACACGCTGGCCACCTCCATCAATGTGGCCGGCACGCTGACCAACGCCACAGGCGCCACCCTGACCGTGGCCGCGGCATCCGCCGCCACGGCCAACAACACCATCTTTGCGCCCGTCATCGTCAACAACGGCGAGATGGGCTCCGGCGCCGATACCACGCTGGTGGTGGGCACCGGCGGCAGCGTCACCAACACCGGCAAGATGACCTTTGACGGCGCGCTCATGGTCACCGAAAACTACTTCACCGGTGGTGCGGCCAGCCAGTACGTGTTTGACAACAAGGCCGCGCTCAGCGTGGGCGGCCTGCTGTCGCTCAAGGGCATGTCCAACAACCTGGACGTGACGGCCACCAACCAGTGGTTTGCCGGCGCGCTGGACGCTGTGGCGCCCACCGTCAGCATCGCCGCCGGCAAGATGCTCAGCACCGAGGGCAACCTCACGCTGGCCACCGGCAAGCTCATCTTTGCGGACGACAAGTCGCGCATCATTGCCGCCACATCCGGCACCGGCCTGGCCCGGATCACGCTGCCCGACACCTACGACAACAAGGGCATCATCTTCTCGGGCGGCGACCTCGAGCTCAACGCCCGCGTGGTCACCAACACCGGTACCGGCGCCCTGGCGGCGGGCGGCAACCTGACGGTGAAGGCCGCAGACGGCCTGACCAACAACGGCGCGCTCTACGCCGGCAACGACATGACCCTGAAGACGGGCGTCTTCGTCAACTCCGGGGGCGGCTCCAGCATCGATGTGGGGCGGGACCTCAATGTCGAGGCCACCTATGGCTTCACCAACAACAACGCCATCGACGCCGGCCGCGACATCACCATCTCGACGCAGTCGTTCCTGAACGCGCCCACCGGTGGCGACACGCGTGTCTTCACGCAGCAGAAGTTCGAAGTAATTCCGGGCTCGGGCATATTCATAGAGGTCTTTACCGGCAGCAACGGACCCGGGCAGCAGGTGGCCGGCACCACCCACGCCGTCCAGAACCTCAGCTTTACCGGCTCTTATGCGTTCCCGGGTGGTGTCACGCCGACCAAGCCGACCATCACCGCCAACGGCAACCTGACGATCAAGGACTTCAACACCGGCTCCAACCTGGGTGGCCTGCTGTCCGCAGCGCAAACGCTGACGCTGACCGGGCTGAACGCCAAGTCCACCTTCACCAACCGTGCCTTGAACGTCGTCACCAACGGCACGTACAAGGCCGACGTGACGTACGACTGCGCCAACCACGTCACGACGTTCATCTTCCAGTGCTGGGCGGACCCGTACAGCGGTGCCCCGGCATCTGACCGGATCTCGATTGGACCGATCACGGCCGTCAGCGAAACCCCCGACGCGGCCAAGAGCCTGTCGGCCACCATCCGCGCCACCACCCTGGTGGCCACCGGCTTTGCCCTGACCAACGACGGCAGCCCGGCCGTGGCCAAGGTCGACACCAAGACCGAGACCGGTGGCACCAAGACGGGGTTTGCCGGCCTGCTGGCGCGCGCCGCGGGCGGTTCGCTCACCGGCACCGGCTCGGGCGGCAGCGCCATCACCAAGGCGCTGGCGGGCAAGTCCGGCGGCGCCTCCACCACCAGCGGCAAGGCTGCGGTTGTGGTGGGCGCGGGTGGCACCGCCGTCACCGTCACTGCCTCGCAGGCCTCTGACAAGCGTGTCGCAGCCAACAAGGCCAGCGGCATCACCGGCGTGACCACCGCCTCCGGCAAGCCGGCCGTGCAGTTTGGTGGCCTGGTGGTCAACCTGCCGACCAACCCCAATGGCTTCTTTGTGGTGAACAAGAGCCCCGAAGCCCTGTACCTGGTGGAGACCAACCCGCTGTACGGCGTCGGCTCCAACTTTGTGGGGTCGGATTACCTGTCGGTCCGCTACGGCTACAACCCCGACGTCTCGCTCAAGCGGCTGGGCGACGCCAACTACGAGGCCTACCTCATCAAGCAGCAGCTCATCGGCACCACAGGCTCCAACCTGCTGGCCGGTTACCGCAATGAGGCGGCCCAGATACAGGGCCTGATGGACAACGCCCTGGCCCAGGGCAAGGCGCTGGGCCTGGAGTACGGCGTGGCCCCCACGCCCGATCAACTGGCCAGGCTCACCACCAGCATCGTCTGGATGGTGGAGACCGAAGTCGCGGGCGTGCGCGTGCTGGCGCCTGTGGTGTACCTGCCCGCCAGCGTGCGCACGGCCATTGCCAGCGGCGCCACCATCACTGGCGACGAGGTCATCATGGACCTGACCGCCATGACCAACAAGGGCGGCACCATCGAGGGCAAGAACACCCTGTCGGTGACGAGCAAGGGCGACATCACCAACAGCGGCGGCACCATCCGCGGCGGCAACGTGGCGCTCATCTCCACGCAGGGCAGCATCGTCAATCGCACCGAGTCCACCTTTGTGGGCAACTCGTCCAACGGCTCCACCGTGATCGGCAAGGCCGGCGTGATCCAGTCCAGCAATGTGCTGATCCTGGACGCCAAGCGCGACATCACCGTGCAGGGCGCCACCGTCGCGGCGGGTGGCAGCGCCGCGCTGCGCGCGGGCAACAACATCACGTTTGACACCATCCAGGACAAGACCACCAGCAGCTCCACCGAGACCACCAAGTCGCGTGGGCGCACCACCACCACCACGACCAGCAGCGAGAGCATCACGCAGATCAAGTCGGGCCTGACGGTGGGCGGCAACCTGTCGGCCAACGCCGGCAACGACCTCACCCTGGCGGGCACCGCCGTCAATGTGGGCGGCGGCGCCTCGCTCAAGGCCGGCAACGACGTCAACATCATTGCGCGCGAGAACTCCGTCTCCACCAGCACCACGGTGGACAGCAAGGCCACGGGGGCGTTCTCCAGCCTGCGCAGCTCCAGCAAGTCCACCACCGACACCGAGCAGACCCGCAACGTGGGCACCACCATCAACGTGGGCAAAGGGCTGAACGTGGAAGCCGGCAAGGAAAGCGGCACGGTGCTGATCCAGGGCTCGGACGTCAATGCGGGCGGCAGCGTGCGCCTGGCCGGCGGCGACGTGCAGATCCTGGAAGGGCGCAACACCGACACCAGCACCACCACCACCACCAGCAAGAGCGGGCTGTTTGGCTCCACCAGCAAGGGCGCGGCGGGCACCGGGCAGGCAGGCTCCAGCAAGACCAGCGAGAGCGGCCAGGCCAGCGCGGCGGGCCAGGGCAACGCGCAGGGCGGCCTGACCATCAGCTCCACCACACGCACCACCACCACCAGCGAGAAGAGCACCAGCGTGGGCTCGGGCGTCACGGCGGGCAAATCCATCATCCTGGACGCCACCAACGATGTGACGCTGCAGGGCTCCAAGCTGGGCGCGGGCGACAACGTCTTCATCGACGCGAAGAACGTCAACATCCTGGCGGCCACCAACACCGAGAGCACGCGCACCAAGTCCACCACCAGCTCGGTGGGGCTGTTCACCGACACGGCCAACAAGGCCGATGTGGGTGCCAAGGGCGGCACGCAGGGCGGCACGGCGCAGGCCTCGGCGGGCGCCAACGCCTCGTCGGCCAACAACCTGGACTTTGCGCGGCAAAGCACCACGCAAAGCCGCGACCTGTCCGTCACCAACACCGGCAGCGCCATCGGCGCCGGCGGCAACGTGGTGATCAACGCCACCAACCGCGTCACGGTGCAGGGCTCCGACATCGCGGGCGACAAGGGCGTCAGCGTCACCGGCAAGGACATCGCCTTTTTGGCCACGCAGGACGTGAAGTTCTCGACCACCACCACCACCACCACCAGCCAGGGCCTGTACGCCGACGCCGAGGGCAAGGCCAAGGCCAATGCGGGCGTGGGCGCGGGCGGGGCGGGGGCATTCAGCAGCGCAGAGGGCAAGCTGTCGGCCGGCGTGCAGGTGCGCGCCACCAACGAGACGGTGACCGAGGGCTCCAGCACCGCGCGCGTGAGCAGCATCACGTCCAAATCGGGCGACGTCTCGCGCACGGCCAGCGGCAACATCACCGATGTGGGCACCACCATCGAAGCGGCGGGCGCCTTCACCCAGAAGTCGGACACCTTCACCAGCCAGGCCGCGGCCAACACGTCGTTCTCCAACAAGACGTCGGGCAGCACCACGGCGCGTGTGGGCGCCTTCGTCGGGGGCGATGCGCAGCAGGGCCAGGGCCTGCTGACCACCGACACCGACAAGGGCGGCAAGACCACCCAGATCGGCCAGGGCAGCAACGCCGGCGGCGGCAAGGGCGTGGAAGTCTCGGTGGAGAACACCACCCTGGTGACCAAGAGCAGCGCCAGCGACGCCGTGGTCTCCACCATCCGGGCCGGCTCGGTGGACGTGACCACCACGGGCAAGGCCACGTTGCAGGGCACCCAGATCGCCGGCAAGGGCGACGTGGTGCTGGACGTGGGCTCGCTGGACTACACCGCGGCGGCCAACACGCGCAGTGGCAGCACCACAGGATCTGGCACCAAGGTGGGCGCCGAAATCGGCAAGAAGGACATCACCATTGGCGTGGAGCGCTCGGACGAAAGGTCGCAGTTGCAGTCTTCGCAGGCCGTGGTGGGGGGCATCACCGGCGGCGGCAACGTCACCATCCGCTCGGCCGGCGACGCCCGGCTGGAGGGCACCAACATCGCCGGCAAGGGCGGAGTGGACGTCAACGTGGGCGGCAACCTGGAGATTGCCGCCGCGCGCGACACCTCCAGCGGCTCATCGCTTTCGACCAAGGTGGGCGGCGAAATTGCCGTGGGCAAGGGCGCCAAGGGCACGGCGGCAGAAGGCGGCAAGTTTGACGGCTCGGTGTCGGCCGCCAACAACCAGTCGTCCACGGCCAAGGGCTCCACCATCGAAAGCGCCGGCGGGCCCATCACCATCACCGCGGGCGGCAACGCCCGCACCGAGGGCACCAACATCAACTCGGGCACGGGGCAATCGCGCCTGTCGGCCGGCGGCACGGTGCGCCAGGACGCCGCGGTGAGCACAACGCAGCAGTCTTCGGTGGACGCATCGGCCAACCTGGCCGTTTCCAAGGGGCAGGACTCCAAGGGCAACAACCGGCAATCCACCGTGGGCAGCGTGTCGGTGGACGTCAAGGACACCGGGCCGCAGACCACCAAGGACGCCGGCAAGACCGACGGCCTGCAGGTGAGCCAGGGCACCAAGCCCACCACGCCCGAGGCCAAGGCCGCCGCAGAAGCCAAAGCCAAGGCGGAAGCCAAAGCGAAAGCCGAGGCCAAAGCCAAAGCGGATGCCAAGGCCAAGGCCGACGCCAAAGCCAAGGCGGACGCCAAGGCCAAAGCCGCGTCCGAAGCCAAGGCCGCCGCAGGCGCGCCACCCACGCTGCCGCCCAAGAAGCCCTGAGCGGGCGGGCACGGTTAATACGCTATTGTTTTGATAGCGGGTTAGCGAGCACTGGCGGGGGCTGGAGGCCGATTTGGGCATGAAAATGCCCAAGGAGCGCTCTCGTGCATTTAGGGGGAGACCAAAAGGCCACAGCCCCCTAGAATGGCCCGAGCCATGCCGCCCGCCACGCCCGAAGCCCGCGCCCGCGCCAATATCGACGCCCTGCTTGCAGCGGCCGGCTGGGCCGTGCAAGACCTGAAGCACGCCAACCTGCATGCCGGGAGCGGAGCGGTTAAGGGCGTGGCCATCCGCGAATTCCCGCTCAACCCCGGCTTTGGTTTTGCCGACTACCTGCTGTATGTAGACGGCAAGGCCTGCGGCGTGATCGAGGCCAAGAAAGAGGGCGCCACGCTCACTGGCGTGGAGCTGCAAAGCGGCCGCTACGCCCAGAGCCTGCCTGCCAGCCTGCCGGCCTGGCACCGGCCGCTGCCTTTTGTGTGGGAGTCCACCGGCGTGGAAACCCACTTCACCAACCGGCTGGACCCGGAGCCCCGCGCACGCACCGTGTTTGCCTTCTTCCGGCCGGAGCTGCTGGCGCAGTGGCTGGCCTTTTTGTCGGACCCCAAGGTTGGCAACGCCGCCAATGAAGAGGCGGGCACCTTTCTGGCCCGCATGCGCAACATGCCGGCGCTGGTGACCGAATGGGGCAGCGGCGGGGCGCACTACGCGCTGTGGCCCGCGCAAATCAAGGCCATCACCCAACTTGAAAAATCCCTGGCCGCCAACAAGCCCAAGGCGCTGATCCAGATGGCCACCGGCAGTGGCAAAACGTTTACCAGCATCGGCTTTATCTACCGGCTCATCAAGTTTGGCGGCGCGCGCCGCGTACTCTTCTTGGTGGACCGGGGTAACCTGGCCCGCCAGACCAAGAAAGAGTTCGACGCCTACGCCAGCCCCTACAACAACTACAAGTTTGGCGAGGAATACATCGTCCAGCACCTGCAGGGCAACCAGCTGGACACATCCGCCCGCGTGGTCATCTGCACCATCCAGCGCATGTTCAGCATGCTCAAGGGGCGGGATCTGCCCGAAGAGGCCGACGAAGAAAGCACCGAGCGGGTAGAGGCCCTATTCAAAGACCCCGAACCCATTGGCTACAACCCGGCCATCCCCATCGAGAGCTTTGACATTGTGGTGACCGACGAGGCCCACCGCAGCATCTACAACCTGTGGCGCCAGGTGCTGGAGTACTTTGACGCGTATCTCATCGGTCTGACCGCCACGCCCAACAAACAGACCTTCGGTTTCTTCAACCAGAACCTGGTCATGGAATACGGCCACGCCCAGGCTGTGGCCGATGGCGTGAACGTCAACTACGACGTCTACCGCATCAAAACCGAGGTGAGCGAGCAGGGCGCCAAGGTAGACAAAGGCTTCTGGCTGGAAACGCAAGACAAAGCCACCCGCCGCAAAACCGCCTGGCAGCTGGACGACGACTTTGAATACCAGCCCGAAGAGCTGGACCGCGCCGTGCAAACGCCCGACCAGATCCGCACCGTGGTGCGCACCCTGCGCGACCGCTGGCAGGCGGATATGTTCCCCGCCCGCACCGAGCTGCCCAAGACGCTGATCTTTGCCAAAGACGACAACCACGCCGAAAAGATTGTGGAGATCCTGCGCGAAGAGTTTGGCCGCGGCAACGAGTTTGCGCAAAAATCACCTACCGCAGCGCCCAGGGCGGCGGCACCAGCGCAGAGCAGCTCATCAAAGACTTCCGCACCAGCTACTACCCGCGTGGCGGTGACGGTGGACATGATCGCCACCGGCACCGATATCAAGCCGGTCGAGATCGTCGTCTTCATGCGCAGCGTGAAAAGCCGCAGCTTCTTCGAGCAGATGAAAGGCCGTGGCGTGCGCGTGTGCAACCCCACCGACCTGGCCGCCGTTAACACCGCCCCGGATGGTGTTCACATCAAAAAAGACCACTTCGTCATCGTCGATTGCGTGGGCGTGTGCGAGCGCGACAAAACCGACAGCCGCCCCATGGACGCCAAGAAGAGCGTGCCCCTGGACAAACTGCTGCAAGCCGTGAGCCTGGGCAACGTGGAAGACGAAGTGCTGAACAGCATCGCCGCGAGGTTGGCCCGGCTGGACAAAGACGCCAGCGATGCCGACCGCGCCAAGGTGGTGAGCTTAAGTGGCGGCAAAACCCTGCGCGACCTGGCGCGCGGCATTGTGGAGGCGCTGAACATCGACGCCACTCAAGACATGCCGCCCGTCGAAGCGGACCAGCGCCTTCGAGATGCAACCAAGCCCTTTGCCTCGCCAACATTGCGCGAGCAGCTACTAAAAATGAAGCAGAAGGCAGACTTGGTGATCGACACCGTCACCCAAGACACCCTGCTGGATGCCTCTTTTACCGTGGGCAGCGACAGAGCCACCGCCCTGGTGCAAAGCTTTGAAGAATTCATCAAGCAGCACAAAGACGAAATCACCGCCCTGCAAATTTTGTACAGCCGCCCCACGCGTGCGCCGCTCAAGTTTGAAGACGTGAAAGCCTTGGCCGACGCCCTGCACGCCCCCGCTGAATATTGACGAAGGCGCCCTGTGGCAGGCCTACGCCACCCTGCGCAAAGACAAGGTCAAAGGCGCAACGCAGCGCCGCCTGCTGACAGACCTGGTCAGCCTGGTGCGCTTTGCCATGCAGCAGACCAACGAACTGGTGCCGTACCCCCGAGCGCGTGCAGGCCAACTTCAAAGCCTGGCTGGCCCAGCACCAGCAGACAGACACCAACCCGTTCACGCAAGAACAACAACACTGGCTAGATATGATCCGCGACCACATCGCCGCCAACCTCGGCATTGAAATAGACGACTTTGAATACGCCCCCTTCAACGCCCAAGGCGGCCTGGGCAAGGTGCACCAGCTCTTTGGTGCGGAACTGCCCAAGGTGATTGAGGAATTGAATCGGGAGTTGGCGGCGTGAGTGAGGTTGATGTATTTGAACGAGACGTTCCAGCAGTCGTCGAAAGGCCACCGTTACCTGATGGCTGGAGATGGGGCGAGGTTGCAGAAGTCGGTGCAAAACAAAAGAATGCAATTGTTGACGGTCCATTTGGCTCCAATCTGAAGCTCACGGACTACGTTGCGGACGGCACAGTACCAGTCCTGACGACAAAGAACCTCGCTGGAAAGTATGACGACTTGCGCTTTATCAGCGAACAGAAGTTTCAGGAATTGAAGCGAAGCGCCGTCTATCCCAATGACATTCTGATGGCCAAGATTGGATCGTGCGGAAAGACCGGAATTTATCCAGTCAATATGCCCCCCGCAATCATTCCTGCCAATTTGTTGAAAGTTATGTTGAATTGCATCCAATAGTGAGCCACTAAACCTAGGTATTTGCATCCAAATTTGACCCACGTAGTCAAACTGTCCTGCTCAGCATTGAGCAGGAGACACAGGAGTGATCAACGTGGCGTTATTAAGTGTGATCAGGCGGTGGCACCTGAGAGATGGAATGAGCATCCGGGGAAATATCCCGACGAACGGGTTTATCGCGCAACACCGTGCGCAAGTACCTAACCAATGGCGTGGTCGAGCCTAAATATCCGGCTCGCACCGTTGCCAATAAGCTCGATGCCTTCGCCTCTAAGCTGGAGGGTTGGCTCAAGAGCGAGGCCAAGAAGGGCCGCAAACAACGGCGAAACAGCCGCCAACTCTTCAATGATCTGGTGGTCTTGGGGTTTGAGGGCTCGTATGACCGAGTCGCTGCCTTTGCTCGTAATTGGCGTCAAAACCAACACGAAGCCACCAAGACAACTGGGCGCGGGGCATTTGTGCCTCTCACATTTGCACCTGGCGAGGCATTCCAGTTCGACTGGAGCGAAGACTGGGCTGTGATTGGCGGTGAACGCACGAAGTTGCAGGTGGCTCAATTCAAGTTGGCGCACAGCCGGGCATTTCTGTTGCGGGCCTACCCTCTGCAAACCCACGAAATGCTCTTCGACGCGCATAACCATGCATTCCGGGTGCTTGGTGGTGTACCCCAGAGGGGCATCTTCGACAACATGAAAACGGCTGTCGACAAGATCAAAAAGGGCAAGGCTCGGGACGTGAACATGCGCTTCCAAGTCATGGTCAATCACTTCGTCTTCGAGGCTGAGTTCTGCAACCCAGCATCGGGTTGGGAAAAAGGCCAAATCGAGAAGAACGTTCAAGACTCTAGGCATCGGTTGTGGCAAGTCGCACCCGTGTTTGAAAACTTGGATGCCCTCAACGCCTGGCTGGAGAGGCGTTGCATAGAACTCTGGTCTGAGTTGCGTCATCCGCAGCGACGCGAGTTCACGATTCGAGAGTTATGGGAGCAAGAGCGTGGCACGCTCATGGCCGCGCCTTCGGCGTTTGACGGATTGTGGAGCACACCAAGCGCGTATCGCCCACGTGCTTGGTTCATTTCGATCGCAACCGCTATAGCGTGCCAGCTACGTTTGCCAATCGGCCCATTAGTTTGCGTGTGTATGCCGATCGCCTGGTGATGGCAACGGAGGGGCAAGAGATTGCTCAGCATGAGCGCCACTTCGATCGGCGTCACGATGGAGGCAAGACCATTTATGACTGGCGACATTACTTGGCAGTGCTGCAAAGAAAACCTGGGGCACTTCGAAACGGCGCCCCGTTCCTAGAGTTGCCAGAAGGGTTCAAACGCTTGCAAGCGTTGCTAGGCAAGCGCATAGGCGGTGACCGCGAGATGGTGGAGATCTTGGCGTTAGTCATGCATCACGACGAGCAAGCCGTCTTGGCTGCTGTTGAGTTGGCGCTGGAGTCTGGGATACCAAGCAAGTTGCACATCCTCAACTTGCTGGGTCGTTTGACAGAGGTTGCGCCTCCTGCACCGGCACACACACCACGCCATCTGGCGCTAAGCGTTGAGCCACAAGCCAACGTCATTAGATACGACAACTTAAGAGAGGTACGCCATGCAGCCTAATGCAATGATTCAAACACTGAAAACCCTGAAGCTCCACGGTATGGCGCAGGCTGTGGGAGAGCTGGCATCGCAAGGCTCACCGGCGTATCAGGGGGCTGAGGGGATCTTGGATAGCTTGTTAAAGCTGAAGTTGCTGAGCGTGAAGTGCGCTCGGTCAGCTACCAAGTGAAGGTGGCAAAGTTCCCGACGTATCGGGACCTGTCTGGGTTTGACTTCAGCCAGAGTGCTGTTAACGAGGCACAAATTCGAACGCTTCACAAAGGCTTGTTTGTGGAGAACGCTGAGAATGTAGTGCTCATTGGTGGGCCAGGCACAGGAAAGACGCATTTAGCGACGGCTATTGGTGTTCAAGCCATCATGCACATGCACCGGCGTGTGAGGTTCTTCTCGACGGCGGAGTTGGTGAATGCGCTGGAGATGGAAAAGAGCGCTGGCAAGCATGGGCAAATAGCCAATCGTTTAGGGATGGTTGATTTGGTGATCTTGGATGAGCTGGGGTATTTGCCATTCAGCCAAGCTGGTGGGGCGTTGCTATTTCATTTGCTGAGTCGTTTGTATGAGCGCACCAGTGTGATCATCATGACGAACTTGAGCTTCTCGGAGTGGTCAGCGGTATTTGGTGACCCGAAGATGACGACAGCACTGTTGGACCGGTTAACACATCACTGCCACATCGTTGAGACAGGAAACGAAAGCTACCGGTTCAGGAACAGTTCGACACAAAGCAACAAGGAGGGAAAACAGAGAAAATCAAAACAAGAGCTCTAAAAGCTCAAATCGGTGGGTCAATATTCGATGCAAATCCTGGGTCAGATTTGGATGCAATTCAACAGGCGAGGGCGACCCCATCCGCCCCCGGCTGGAGATCCACTACGCGAACAAGGATTTCTGGACCCGCGCCATTGGCTTCACCACCACCACGGCCGGGCAGCTCAACAAGGCGCATGTGCAGTTTCTGGAGTCGCGCCTTATCGCCCTGGCCCGCGCCGCCAAACGCATGCCGCTGGACAACGCTAACCAGCCCGCCGAGCCGTCCCTGAGCGAGGCCGACCGGGCCGACATGGAAGTCTTTTGGGCCACATGCTGGGCATGCTGCCGGTGCTGGGTGTGCATGCGTTTGAGCAAGCACCCAAGGCCCCCGCCGCCAAGTCCAGCCCGGTGCTCACCTGCAAAGGCAAGGGCGTGCAGGCCACAGGCTACGAAGCCAGCCAGGGCTTTGTGGTGCTGGCGGGCTCACAAGCGGTGGCAGACGCAGTGCCCAGCATGGCGCAGCATGTGCGCGGCATGTACGACCTGCGGCAGGAGCTGATTGGCAACGGTGTGTTGGCCATGCAGGGCGGGCTGTACCTGTTCACGCAGGATTACAGCTTCAGTGCCCCAAGTACTGCGGCAGGTGTCGTCTTGGGCCGCATCGCCAATGGGCGCATTGAATGGAGGCGGCCGACGGCCGCACGCTGAAAGAGATTCAAGAGGCGGAGGCGGGGCAGTAGACCCTTGGCGCTTCTTTTTGATAGCGGCTCGCGCAGTATCTACGCAGGCTGGAGCCCGATTTCTTCTGGGAGGAGGCGAATGAGCGAGCTGCACGTATTGCTGGACTATGAAAACGTCCAGCCCCTCGCTGGAGGGGCTGGCCAAGCTGGTGCCTGGTTTTACCGATGTGTGGCTGTTCTACGGCCCGCACCAGGCCAAGCAGGCGCAGGCCTTCGCTGGAAGCAGTAAGCGGGTGACGCTGGTGCCGCGCTCGGGCCAGGGCCCAATGCGCTGGACTTTCATGTGGCGTTCTACCTGGGCTATGTAGCAGCCAAGCACCCAGACGCAGAGCTGGTGGTGGTGGCCAATGACGGGGGTATGACCCCATGTTGGCCCACGCCCGCATGCTGGCGTTTCGCGCCCGGCGTGTCGGCTACAAGGCGGCCGCTGCCAAAAAGGCTGTGGCAGCAAAACCCGTTGTGCCAGCGGCCCCGCCGCTCGCAGCCAAGAAGGCGGTAGCCAAAAAGGCCGTGGCCAAGAAGGCGGTGGCAAAGCAGGCGGCGCCCAAGCCGGTAGCGCCGCCCAAAGCGGTAGCCGTCAAAAAGACACCCGCAGCCAAAAAGGCGCCGCCTGCCAAAAAGGCAGCAGCAAAAAAGCCGTTGCGCCCAAGCCAGCCAAAGCAGTGCTGCCGGCCAAACCAACCCAACCTGCGCCTGTACCACCGGCAAACCCGGGAGGCCAAGGCCCTGGCAAGAATTCAGAAGGGCTTGGTCAAGATGGGCAGCAAAGCGCCGCACAAGGTCAAGCCATTCTTGCGGCATGTGGGTGCGCTGCTGGGCCATGGCAGCACCGCCGAGCAGATCGACGCCATGGTGGCCAGGCTGGTGGCGGCAGGCGCGGTGACGTTGAGTCAGGACGAGGTGGTCTACGGCCACCAGTAGCCGCCTTGGCTGTTGGAGACGGCAAGCTGCATGCCAAGATTGCTATTGTTTTTATAGCGGTTCAGCAAGCATGGACGGGGGCTGGAGCCCGATTTCATAGAACATTTGCCGTCACAGGGCAAATCGGGTACATTCAATATTCGCGATTCACGAATATTGAATGTAAATGCAGCTCAAACCCCAAGACTTCCTGGTCGCCCTCAAGCTCGTGGCGTGGGGCGATCAACGCTGGACGTATGCGCGGCTGGCGCAAGAGCTGGGTATCAGCGTGTCGGAGGCGCATGCCTGCATCAAGCGCGGGCTGCAGGCAGGGCTGTTGGTCGACACGGCGTTGCTGGCTCCGCCACCCGAGGCAGCGCCGGGAGTGCAAGAGGCCCTGGCGGTGTATCGCGTACCAGCCAGACCCGCCGCGCCAAGGCGGCGATGGCAACCAACGCAGACAACCCCGCGCGGATACACAGTCGCAATCTGGCTGAGTTTGCGGTCCACGGGGCCAAATATGCGTTCCCGGCGGACAAGCTGCCAGTCTCAGTGGGGGTGCCCACCAGTCACAGCGCCCCGGCTTTTGGGGGGTGTTCGCTCCGGGTTCGGACGATTGGGTGGCCGCACCCCAATGGCACGGTGCGTGGGCAGGGGGGTGGAGCCTTTGCACCCCAGCGTCCCATTTGCAGCCATGCAAGATGCCAGGCTCTACGAAATGCTGGCCTTGTTCGACGCCTTGCGTGTCGGGCGGGCAAGGGAGCGGGGCATGGCGCTCAAGCGGCTGCCGCTGCTGATCTACCCCGACGGCCCCAGGCCGGCTGAGAGGCCGATGTATGGCTAACCCGAATATTGAACTGCTCACCTCGATAGCAAACGCCATGGGTGCCCTTCGGGAACAGGTGGTGTTTGTGGGCGGGTGTGCAACCGGCTTGCTCATCACGCAGCCACTGGTAGCAGACGCCCGGGCCACCGAAGATGTCGACGCCATTGTGGAAGTGGTTTCGCTGGCGAGGTACCACGCGCTGGCCGAGCAGCTGATGGCGCAAGGCTTCAGGCAAACCATGGCCGACAACACGCCGCCTTTCCGCTGGTACTGGCATGGCATGCAGCTGGACTTGGTACCGCTCGATGAAAAGGTGTTGGGCTTTGCCAACCGCTGGTACCAGCCGGGGTTTGAGGCGGCAGCCACAGCAACGCTGCCTTCCGGGTTGGTGCTCAGGCACTTGTCAGCGCCGTACTTCATGGCGACCAAGCTGGAAGCCTTCAAAGACCGCGGCAACAATGACGTTTACCTGAGCCACGACTTGGAGGATGTCATCACCGTCGTGGATGGTCGCGAAGAGTTGATCAACGAGCTGGCCTCAGCATCGCCAGATGTTCGCCAATTTGTTGCGCATACCCTGCGTGGCGTCCTGCGGCACACCGACTTCACCAACGTGCTTCCGGGTATCGTTTCACAAAGCACGCGCACGGGCCTGGTGCTCCAGCGTTTGACACAGATTTCTGAGCTATAGAACAACCATGAACACCACCACACACACCCTCGTCCAGAAGCTCTGGAACTACTGCAACGTGCTGCGCGACGACGGCATGAGCTATGGCGACTATGTGGAGCAGCTCACTTACCTGCTGTTCCTCAAGATGGCCGACGAGCGCGCCCAGCCGCCCTACAACCAGGCCAGCATCGTGCCGGGTGCGTATTCGTGGCCGTCGCTGCTGGCCAAGGATGGCGACGAGTTGTTCGACCACTACCGCCATGTGCTGGAGGCGCTGGGCCAGCAAAAGGGCACGCTGGGCCTGATCTTCGGCAAGGCGCAAAACAAGTTCCAGGACCCGGCCAAGCTGCGCCGCGTGATCGTCGATTTGATCGGTGCCGAGACCTGGACGATTCTGGGCGCCGATGTGAAGGGCGACGCCTACGAAGGCCTGCTGGAAAAGAACGCGCAAGACACCAAGAGCGGTGCCGGCCAGTACTTCACGCCGCGCGCGCTCATCCAGGCCATGGTGGATTGCATCGCCCCGCAGCCGGGGGAGCGCATCACCGATCCGGCCTGTGGCACGGGCGGCTTCTTGTTCACTGCACACAACTACATCACGGCGCACAACAAGAGCCTCACGCGCGACCAGCTCAAGCACCTGAAGGAAAAGGCCTTTACTGGCTACGAGCTGGTGCAGGCCACGGCCCGCGTGTGCGCCATGAACATGCTGTTGCACGGCATCGGCTCCGAAAAGGCGGTGCCGGTGGTGGTGGGCGACGCGCTGGCCGCCGACCCCGGCGAGCGCTTTGAGGTGGTGCTGGCCAATCCGCCCTTTGGCAAGAAGAGCAGCACCGTCATCGTGGGCGAAGACGGCCGCACCAGCACCGAGAAAGACACCATCGAGCGTGACGACTTCTGGGCCACCACCAGCAACAAGCAGCTCAACTTTGTGCAGCACATCAAGACGTTGCTGGCCACCCACGGGCGCGCGGCCGTGGTGTTGCCCGACAACGTGCTGTTTGAAGGCGGCGCGGGCGAAACCATCCGCAAGAAGCTGCTGCACGAGTGCGATGTGCACACCCTGCTGCGTCTGCCCACCGGTTTGTTCTACGCGCAGGGCGTCAAGGCCAACGTGCTCTTCTTCGAGAAAAAGGGCGCGAGCGAGACCCCGTGGACCAGGCAGTTGTGGATCTACGACCTGCGCACCAACAAGCACTTCACGCTCAAGACCAACCCGATGCAGCGGGCGGATCTGGACGAGTTTGTGGCGCTGTACAAGGCCGGCAACCGGCACCAGCGCCAGGCCACTTGGTCACCCGGGCAGCCGGAAGGCCGTTGGCGCGCCTACAGCTACGACGAGCTGGTAGCCCGGGACAAGACCAGCCTGGACATTTTTTGGCTCAAGGACGACTCCCTTGCGGACAGCGACAACCTGCCCCCGCCGGGCGTGATCGCCCAGGAGATCGTCGAAGACCTCCAGGCCGCGCTGGAGCAGTTCAAGCTGATTGCGGGCGATCTGGGGGCAGAGGTGGAGGAGGCGTAGTGGCTCGCCGCAAGACGCCAGGCGCGCTGCGGCTGATCGACGGCGCGGCGCTGCAGATCGGAATCGGCCGGAAAATGCGCCAATTCGCTATAGTTTTTATAGCGGGTCAGCCAGCACTGGCGGGGGCTGGAGGCCGATTTGGCTTGAAAAACGCCTTGAGGGCCAGTGTTCAGCCGCCCCACCGGGCAGGCGGCACCACTACCGGCTGGGCCGGCTGCTCATAGAAGTGGGGCGACATGATCTGCACCCCCGCCGCATTGAAGGCGTCCTGGATGTTCTGGTGCAGCTCGCTCAGGCGGTACAGGCGCTCCAGCGGCTTGTCCAGGTACACATACAGCTCGTATTCCACATAAAAGTCGCCCAGCGCGCGCTGCAGCACAAAGGGCACCGGTGCCGGGCGCAGGCCGGGCGTGGCCTGGGCGGCGCCCGTCAGCAGGTTGTGCACCTGGCGCCACGGGGCGTCGTAGCCGATGGTGACTTTGGTGGACATCATCGTGCCCTGCGTATCGGCCAGGCGCGAATAGTTGCGGATGGGGTTGCCCACCAGCACGGCGTTGGGGATGGTGATTTCCTCGTTGCGCATGGTCTTGAGCTTGGTGGCCAGCGTGCCCACCTCCTGCACGACGCCCTCGGCACCTTCGCCGTCCTTGCCGATGACCACATGGTCGCCCACACGCAGCGCGCGCGAGTACACCAGCACCAGCCCGCTCATCAGCTGGTTGACCACGCCCGATGAACCCAGCGTCACCATGGCCCCCACCAGCACGGACACGCCCTTGAAGACCTCGCTGCTGGAGCCGGGCAGGTAGGGGTAGGCCGCCACCAGCGCCAGCGCCCAGATCGCCAGGGCCACCAGCCGCCGGGTGGCCGCGGCCGTTTCGGGGTGCAGGAAGCTGACGGTCACGCGCCTGCGGGCCACCGCCCGGAAGAGGGCGTTGGACGCTTCCACCACGGCCTGGGCCAGCAGGATGATCACCGCCACCACCACCAACCCCGGGATGGCGCGCAGCATGCCTTCGCCCAGCGTGAACACCGTGTCCAGAAAGAGGCCCCCGAGCCGCTCGCCCAGCGCGCGGGTGCCGGGAAAAGCCAGCAGCACGGAAGTGACCCAGAAATACACCAGCGCCGCGCTGACGAACAGCGCCGCCAGTTGCACCAGGCGCGACAGCAGGCTCTGGGCGTACTGCATGAAGGTGCTGGCCGGCGCGGGCTGGCTGCTGTCGGCCGAGGGGGCCTCGAGCTTGTGGGTCAGGGTGTCTTCGGCCAGCTGGGCCATGCGCCACAGGCCCCACAGCAGGGCGGCAAGAAGCAGTGTTTCAAGCAGCGCAACGCCCAGGGCGCGCAGCACCACCGGCCACTGGCGTTGCTGGGCCTCGGCTTGCAGGGCCTGGCCCAGGCGGGCCAGGGTGGCCTGGGCGGCGCGGTCCAGCGTTTCGCCGGACCCGGCTTCGAGGTCGGCCTCGGTCAGGGTGAACAGCAGCACGTCGCCCTGGCGGAAGGCCACGCCCCGCTGCTTGTCCAGCACCACGGGCACCAGCTCAATGTTGGGCGGCAGCTCGCGGTTGCGCGCTTCATCCAGCCTCAGCTGGGCGCGCGCCACGCGGCCCGCGGCGTCGGCGCCGTTGAAGCTGGAGCGGAAGGTGGCAACCGCCTGGTGGGCAACTTCCAGCGTGGCCTCGGCCGACGGCGCGGGTGGGGCCTGCTGGGCCCACGCGGGTGCCAAGGCCAGCAGGCTGGCCAGCGGCAGCAGCCGGATCAGCAGCCAGGTCAGCAGCCAACGTATGGCCGGGGCAGTGGGCAGGGAGGCAGGCATCGGTTGATGATAGGGGGTGTCGAAGGGGTCAGTCGCTGGCGGCGTCAAGCGCGGCCGCACGCTGGCGCGGGCGCTCGCTGTGCAACATGTACAGGCCGGCGGCCACCAGCAAGGCGATGCCGCAAAAGGCCAGCAGGTTGGGCACGTCGCGCCACACCAGCCAGCCCAGGGCCAGCGCAAACAGCAGGCCGCTGTACCGGAAGGGCGCGATCAGGCTCATCTCGCCGGCGCGCATCGAAAGGATCAGCAGGTAGTACCCGGCGCACAGGAACACGCTGGCCGTGGCCAGCAGGCCCAGCTGCCCTGCGCTGAAAGGCTTCCAGCCCTCGAACAGGCTCATCACGCCCGAGAGCAGCATCACCGCGACGGCGGTGGACAGGGTGATCAGCAGGGTGGGCATGGACTGGGGAATGAGGCGCGTGGCCAGGTCGCGCCCCGCATGCAGCACCGTGCCGCCCAGCGCCAGCAGTGCCCAGGCGTTGAAGCCCTGCGCTACGGGCTGCACGATCATCATCACGCCGCCAAAGCCGATGGCAATGGCCGCCCAGCGGCTGGCGCCCACCTGCTCGCGCAGGGCGAGCGATGCAAACAGGGCGATGAAGAGCGGTGTGGCCATGTTGATGGCGGTGGCGTTGGCCAGCGGCAGGTGGAACAGCGCGGTCAGGTAGACCATGGAGGCGGCGGCATCCAGCGTGGCGCGCAGCAGCACGGGCCGGCGCAGCAGCTGGCGCAGTGGCAGCGCGCCATCGGGCCCGCGGCGCAGCGCGCCGGTGGCGGCGCAGATGCCCAACATGAGCAAGGTGGCAAACAGGCCGCGCAGGAAGATCAGCTGCGCCGCCGGCAGCGACTGGCTGACAAACTTGACCAGCGTGTCGTTGACGATGAAGAACGCCATGGCGACCGACATGGCGATGATGCCGCGCCGGTTGGCGGCGGCTGGGGTCAGGGGCAGGTGCATGCGGCTTGCATCGTAGCCGCAGCGCGGGGGTGTCAGCCGCTCAGGCGAACTCTTTCTCGTGCATCCAGGCGGCGTGCCGTGGCGCGCGGCGGGTCTCGCTCCATTCGACCAGCATCTCCCACTTCACGGCGTCCAGCCGCTGGTACATGTCGGGCGTGCCGGTGTTGGCGGCCAGCTCCAGCCGGTGGCCGTTGGGGTCGTAGAAGTAGATCGACTTGAAGATGGTGTGGTCGGTGACGCCCACCACGTCGATACCGGCGGCCTGCAGGCGGGCCTTGGTGGCTTCGAGCTCTTCGACGCTGGCCACTTCGAAAGCGATGTGTTGCACCCACGCCGGCGTGGCCTCGTCCCTGCCTTGTGGGGGCGAGTTGGGCAGCTCAAAAAACGCCAGCACGTTGCCGCCGCCTGCGTCCATGAAGATGTGCATGTACGGGTCGGGCTCGTGTGTGCTGGGGACCTGGTCTTCGGCAATGGCCAGAACGAACTTCATGCCCAGGTGCCGTCCGTACCACTCCACGGTTTGCTTTGCGTCCTTGCAGCGGTAGGCCACATGGTGGATTTTCTTGATGTTCATGGGTGTCTCCTCGGGTGTGTGGGGTCAGAGGCCCTGGCGCGCCAGGGCCATGGCCTGGCGCAGGACGGTGATGTCGCCGATGTGGTTGGCCAGCAGCAGCACCAGCCGGGCGTTGACCTGCTCGCTCTGTTCGTCGGTGAGGTCGCGGTGGGTGTCGATCAGCGCCTCGTAGAAGTCGTCGCCGGCCGAGAAATCGCGGAAGTACCGTTTGCCGGGTTCGTGCAGGTTGGGTTGCAGTTGCAGCGTGCTCATGGCGGCAGTCCTCACAAGGTGCAGGTGGCGCGGGCGACGGCCTGGCGCACGGCCTCGATGTCAAAGTGCCGCCAGCGCGCGGCCACATGCTGGTCGGGGCGCAGCAGGTACACGGCGCCACCGGCAGCGTCGTAGCGCCGCGCGGCCAGCCCCTGGGTGTCGGCCAGCACGCGCAGGTGGCGGGCGCGCCCGTGGGTGGGTGCCACCACCACGGTGTCCACAGGGATGCGGTCGTTCAGCAGTTCGCCCAGCTGGGCCAGCAGGGTGTCGGGCAGCCGGTTGGCGTCGGGCGTAAAGACCAGCAGCGTAAAGACCTGGCCCACCTGGTCGAGCAGCCAGCCAGGGGTGGGGCCAATGGCGATGGGTGCATCGTCCATGGGAGCGCCGGGCACCATGTGGCCGGCAAAATCTTCGGTGTCGGGTGTGTTCAAGGCAGATTGGGTGAGGTAGCTGGGCACCGACAGGCGCCCGGAGTTGACCAGCTTGCGTGCGAACGGATGCTCGCGCGCCAGGTCGAGCACGGCGTTGCGGTACAGCTTGCTGACGCGGCTCTTGGGGGTGATGAAGTCGGTGGAGCGCGTGGAGTTCATCAGGTTCTCGTCGGCCGCATAAGTGCGGTCGGCGCTGTAGGTGTCCAGCAGCGCGTCGGGGGCGCGGCCGTCGATCACCAGCGCCAGCTTCCACATCAGGTCGTCCGTGTCCTGGAAGCCGCTGTTGGCGCCGCGCGCCCCGAAAGGCGACACCTGGTGCGCGGCATCGCCTACAAACAGCACACGCCCGGCCCGGAAGTCCTTCATGCGCCGGCACTGGAAGGTGTAGATGCTGACCCACTCCAGCTCGAAGGGCCTGTCGTCGCCCAGCATGGCTTTCAGGCGGGGGATGACGTTCTCGGGCTTCTTTTCTTCTTCCGGGTCGGCGTCCCAGCCCAGCTGGAAGTCGATGCGCCAGACGTTGTCGCTCTGCTTGTGCAGCAGCACGGTCTGGTTGCGGTGGAAGGGCGGGTCAAACCACAGCCAGCGCTCGGCCGGGTAGTCGGCCTGCATGATCACGTCGGCAATCAGGAAGCGGTCCATGAAGATGCGGCCGTCGACCTCGAGCCCCAGCATGCGCCGGATCGGGCTGCGCGCGCCGTCGGCCACCACGAGCCAGTCGGCTTCGATGTCGAAGGTGCCGTCGGGTGTCTCGACATGCAGGGTGACCGGGGCATCAGGCGTGGCGCCGGGTTTGACGCTGACCACCTTGTACTTCCAGCGCAGGTCCGCGCCGAGTTCAAGGGCGCGCGCCACCAGCATTTCTTCCAGGTGGTACTGCTGCAGGTTGATCATGCCGGGGCGCTTGTGGCCGGGCTCGGGCACCAGGTCAAAGCGGTAGACCTCCTGTTCGCCCAGGAAGGTGCGCCCCACGTTCCAGCCCACGCCTTGCTGGCAGACCGGGTCGCCCACGCCCAGGCGGTCCAGGATCTCCAGCGCACGCTTGGCGTAACACACCGCGCGGGAACCGATGGACACGGTGTCGTCTTCGTCGAACACGATCACAGGCAGGCCCTGCAGCCGCGCGTCAATGGCGGCGGCCAGTCCTACCGGACCGGCGCCGACGACGATCAGCGGGCGCCTTTGGGGGGCGCCCGACTGCAGTTCAGCGGGCGCGGTGTAGGGAAACTTCGGGTACGCGTAAGCGCCCATGGGGCTGTCTCCAGAATGAATTTCGCGGCCGGTCAGTGGCCGGACGGAAATTTACTATGGAGCAATGTATTTCACTAAACGTAATTGGTGGGCGTTTGATGCAGGTCAAACGCCGCCCGCCGCGGGGCGAGGATGTGGGCTATTCCTGCGTGTCTGGCAGGTGCAGCACCAGCCCCTCAAGCGCGGCAGTGGCCTTGATCTGGCAGGCCAGGCGGCTGTTGGGCCGGCGTTCGGCGGCCACAAACTCCAGCATGGACGCTTCGGCTTCGCCCACCGGCGGCAGGTCTGAAAGGCGGGCTTCGTCCACGTAGCAGTGGCAGGTGGCGCAGGTGCATGAGCCGCCGCACTCGCCGACGATGCCGTCCACGCCGTTGTTGATGGCGCCCAGCATGAGGTTCCAGCCCTCTGGCAGGTTGTGCGTGGCCGAGTGACCGGCCGCGTCGATGTAGGTGATGTGGGGCATGCGGTTCCCTATTGCACGGTGAGGTCCAGCACCAGCGGGCTGCGGAAGGTGGACGAAGGCATCCAGGCCAGCTGGTCGGCCATGCGCCGGTATTCCGGCACGACCTTGTGGAATTCTTCAAAGGCGATTTTTACCGCAAGCCGCGCGATGGCGGTGCCCAGGCAGGCGTGGACGCCACCGCCAAAGCCCAGGTGGCCACGGGGCTTGCGGGCAATGTCGTAGCGGTCAGGGTCGGGGTACTGGCGCTCGTCGCGGTTGCCGCTGCCATAGGCCAGGCAGACAAAGTCGCCTTCCTTCATGGTCTGGCCGTGCAGCGTCACATCCTTCATCAGCCGCCGGCGGAAGCGCTGGGCCGAGGTGTTGAAGCGAAGGCTTTCCTCCACCGCATCGGGCAACAGGGCGGGGTTGGCCACCACGGCGCGGCGGGCCTCGTCAAAGGTGGCCAAGTTGTAGGCAAACATCATCATGAAGCCGCCCAGGCTTTCCACGCCGGCCATGATCAGGGTGGTGGTGGTGAGCAGCACTTCGCGCTCGTCCAGGCGGTCGCCGTCGATCTCGGCCAGGCTGAAGTGGCTGATCAGGTCGTTGCGCGGCTCGGCACGGCGCATGGCAATCACCTTGCCGGCGTAGTCCTGCATCCAGTTGTAGGCCGCGATGTGCTCCGGGCCCTTGGCGCGCGTGCGGGCATCGCTTTGCACCATCAGCACGGCGTTGTCGCGCACCGTCTGCTCGTCCACCAGGGCTTCGTCGCCAGTGGGCAGGCCCAGCGCGGCCATCAGCACCTTGACGGTGAACTGCGAAGACACGTCCTTGAAGTCGAACTGCCGCGCGCCGCGCAGCTGCCCGAACACCTGCTGCGCAATCGCGCGGATCGGCTCTTCCAGCGCCAGCAGGTTGCGCTTCATGAAGGCGTGCTGGATCAGGCCACGCAGCCGGTCGTGCTTGGGTGGGTCGGAGCTGCCCAGGGTGGCACCGGCGCGGCCGGGCAGCTCGGTCATCAGGTTGCCGCTGGCCGAAGAATAGGTCTGCCAGTCCTGACCGGCGGACACGATGTCGGCGTAGCGCGACAGCACCCACATCTGGGCTTCGGCGCTCCAGAAGCAGGGGTGCTCGTCGCGCAGGCGCCGGTAGTAGGGAAACGGGTCCGCGTCCACCGCGGGCGAATAGGGGTCGAAGGCGAACATGCCGTGTCTCCTGTCGTAGTAGTGCAGGCAACTGTAGGTTTGCCCGGCGTCAAAGACACGGTAGAAACCGGCATGAAGAATTGCACTTTTCGTTCATTCTGGAGATGCCGTGGCCAAAAAGACCAAGCTGGCGATTCCATCGTTTGCACTTTACGGCGAGCCGCCGGTGCCGGGCCAGGAGCTGTTGCACATTGAGGAGGTGCAGTCGCGCAGCCGCCTGCACCATTGGGAGATCGAGCCGCACCGCCACCAGGGCCTGTACCAGATCCTGTGGGTGCACCGCGGTGAGGCACAGGTGGCGCTGGACGAATGGAACGAGTTTGCGGCCGGGCCGGCCGCCGTGGTGCTGCCGCCAGGTGTGGTGCATGGTTTCCGGTTTGCACCGGACACCGACGGGCTGGTGTTGACGCTTTCGCCGCGCTTTCTGGTGGAAGGCGACTTCCAGGGGGTGGGCGAGGCATTCCGGTCGCTGTTTGGCGCGCCGGGCGTGCTGCGGTTTGAGGCGGGCTCGACCCCGGCCGTGCGGATGGATGCGCTGCTGCGCGAGCTGGCTGCAGAGTTCGCCACGCCCGGCAATGGTGGCTCGCCGGTGGCGGGCTGGCTGGCGCGTTCGGTGGTGTGGCGGCTGGCGCAGGCGCGGGCCCAGGGGCAGTTGCTGGGCCGGGGCCGGGCGGGTCGGCACCAGGCGCTGTTCACCCGCTTTCTGCTCCTGGTGGAAGAGCACTTTCTGGCCCACTGGTCACTGGCGCAGTACGCGTCGCGCCTGGGCTTGAGCACGGCGCGACTGAACCGGCTGGCACGGGCTGAGAGCGGGCGCCCGGCCCTGGAGCTGGTGCATGAGCGGCTGACCCGTGAAGCCTGCCGCAGGCTGATCTACATTGCCGCGCCTGCGGCCAGCCTGGCGGGCGAACTGGGCTTTGATGACCCGGCGTATTTTTCGCGGTTCTTCAAGCGCCGCACCGGCATGAGTCCTCACCGATGGCGCGAAGCCAACGCTTCACGCAACTGAGTGGCCACGGTGTCGAGCTGGGCCCGCAACCACTGGTGCGCCTCGTCCTGCTGGTGGCGCACATGCCAGATCGCGTACATCGGCATGGTGGGGCAGGGCACAGGCGGCTCGCAGCTGGCCAGCCCGGAAAAACCGTGCAGTTCCAGCAGGCCCGGCACGGTGGCCAGCAGGTCGGTGCCACGCAGGAAGCCGGGCAGGGCGCTGAACGCCGTGGCGGTGACGGCAAAGCGGCGATGCAGGCCCCGGGCGGCCAGATGCTGGTCCAGCTCCAGGCTGCGGCGCGGCTCGTACACGACGGTGGCGTGCCGCGCGGCCAGATACTGGGCCTCGTCCTGGGGAGCGCTGCGGACGGAGGCGTCAAAAAACACCCGGTAGCGGCCTTCGAACAGGCGCTTCTGGACGATATCGCTGCCCTCGGGCGGTCGAGGGCTGATCACCATCTGGCAGTCGTCGTTGCGCAGCATGTCCAGCCTTGGCACGGCGGACGGGATCACCCGCAGCGCCACCCCGGGCGCCTGGGCCCGCAAGCGCCCGGCCAGGGCCGGCAGCAGCAGGTCGCGCTGGAAGTCGTTGGCGGCGATGGTGATGGTGGTGCTCCAGCGTGCCGGGTCGAAGTGGCCATGGCGGGCGAAGCGCTCCATGTCCCGCAACAGGCCCTGTGCCACGGCGGCCAGGGCATCGGCCCGGGCCGTCGCGGCAATGCCCCGGCCTGATTTGACAAAAAGCGGGTCGCTGGTGATGGCGCGCAGCTTTTCCAGACTGTGGCTGACCGCGGATTGAGTAAGCCCGAGCCGGTGCGCGGCAGCCGTGACGCTGCCGGCTTCCTGCACCGCCACCAGCACCTGGAGCAGCCGGGCGTCGAGGTCAGACCAATCGAAATCGTTCATGAAAGTCATGAGCATTCATCTGTTTATTGTTTTTATGCGCAGGCCAATACTTGGGCCCTGATACAGATCAACCACTGGAGACGCTGATGACCAAAAAGCACCCGCCCATCCCCGGAACAACACCGTTTGATGGCGACCAGGCACAGAAGGGGTATGCCCTGAACAAGATGTGCTTTTCGTTCAACGACGAAGCCAACCGCCAGGCCTTTGTGGCCGACGAAGAGGCGTACATGCAAAAGTACAGCCTCAATGAGCAGCAGGCCGCAGCGATCCGCGCACGCAATGTGCTGCAGCTCATCGCCGCGGGTGGCAATGCGTACTACCTGGCCAAGTTCGCCGGGATATTCAAGCTGGACATGCAGGACATCGGCGCTCAGCAGACCGGCATGACCAAGGAACAGTTCAAGGCCAAGCTCGTGGCCGCCGGCCAGTAAACCAACAGAAGGCAAATACCATGGCACAACTCATTGGCGGCCTCGGCACGTCCCATATCCCCGCCATCGGCGGCGCCATCCACAAGGGTCTGCAGCAGGAACCCTGGGGGGGGGGGGGGGGGGGGGGGGGGGGGGGGGGGGGGGGGGGGGGGGGGGGGGGGGGGGGGGGGGGGGGGGGGGGGGGGGGGGGGGGGGGGGGGGGGGGGGGGGGGGGGGGGGGGGGGGGGGGGGGGGGGGGGGGGGGGGGGGGGGGGGGGGGGGGGGGGGGGGGGGGGGGGGGGGGGGGGGGGGGGGGGGGGGGGGGGGGGGGGGGGGGGGGGGGGGGGGGGGGGGGGGGGGGGGGGGGGGGGGGGGGGGGGGGGGGGGGGGGGGGGGGGGGGGGGGGGGGGGGGGGGGGGGGGGGGGGGGGGGGGGGGGGGGGGGGGGGGGGGGGGGGGGGGGGGGGGGGGGGGGGGGGGGGGGGGGGGGGGGGGGGGGGGGGGGGGGGGGGGGGGGGGGGGGGGGGGGGGGGGGGGGGGGGGGGGGGGGGGGGGGGGGGGGGGGGGGGGGGGGGGGGGGGGGGGGGGGGGGGGGGGGGGGGGGGGGGGGGGGGGGGGGGGGGGGGGGGGGGGGGGGGGGGGGGGGGGGGGGGGGGGGGGGGGGGGGGGGGGGGGGGGGGGGGGGGGGGGGGGGGGGGGGGGGGGGGGGGGGGGGGGGGGGGGGGGGGGGGGGGGGGGGGGGGGGGGGGGGGGGGGGGGGGGGGGGGCGGGGGGGGGGGGGGGGGGCGGGGGGGGGGGGGGGGGGGGGGGGGGGGGGGGGGGGGGGGGGGGGGGGGGGGGGGGGGGGGGGGGGCGGGGGGGGGGGGGGGGGGGGGGGGGGGGGGGGGGGGGGGGGGGGGGGGGGGGGGGGGGGGGGGGGGGGGGGGGGGGGGGGGGGGGGGGGGACTGGAAGCCATTTTTTGACGGTTTTCCGCCCATCCGCGAGTGGCTGGGGGCAAAAAGGCCCGATGTGGTGGTGATGTTCTACAACGACCACGGCCTGAACTTCTTTCTGGACAAAATGCCCACGTTTGCGGTAGGCGCAGCCGCGCAATACCGCAATGCGGACGAAGGCTGGGGCATTCCCACGTTGCCGCCGTTCCGCGGAGAGCCGGAACTGTCCTGGCACCTGATCAATGAACTGGTCGAGAAAGAGTTCGATGTGGTGACCTGCCAGGAAATGCTGGTGGACCACGCGTGCACGCTGCCGCTCAAGCTGTTCTGGCCCGATGGCGAGTGCCCGGTGAGCGTGGTGCCGGTGTGCATCAACACGGTGCAGTTTCCGCTGCCGTCGGCCCGGCGCTGCTATGCGCTGGGCAAGGCGGTCGGCCAGGCAATCCAGTCCTGGGACAGTTCGAAGAAGGTCGCGGTGATCGCCTCCGGAGGCTTGAGCCACCAGCTCGACGGCGAGCGCGCCGGCTTCATCAACAAGGCGTTTGACCTGCAGTTCATCCAGAGCCTGGAGAGCAACCCGGAATGGGCCACGCAATACAGCGTGCACGAGCTGGTGGAAAAGACCGGCACACAGGGCGTGGAGCTGCTCATGTGGCTGGCCATGCGAGGGGCCCTGTCGGGCGCGTCCTGCGGTGTGCGCAAGGTGCACAGCAACTACCACATCCCCATCTCCAATACGGCCACGGCAGTGATGGCGCTGGAGGCGATCTAGGCGTTTTCCCGGATCCATGCGATAATCCGCCTTGCGCCGCAAAACGCGGCGCTTTTTCTGTGCATCTCCCTTCACACCTCTGGCTCGCTGATTGAGCCACCGGCGCCGGAATCCCCGGCTGCGGTTGTCGTTTGATGGTTGATGTTTTGCAACCATTGACGACGGGCACTTCCCACGGAAGTCGCCTGCCTAGTGAGCTTTCATGACCGATTCTTTTGAAGACCGGGACGCGTTCGCGTCCGATTCCGCCGTTGCCGCCCTGGCCGACGACACCACGTTGCCCCTGGCCGATGCCATCGTGGCGGTACCCGCCCAACCCAATGGCTTTGTCAAGCTTGGCCTGGCCACCGAACTGCTGCGCGCAGTCGAGGACCTGGGCTTCACCGAACCCACAGGCGTACAGCTCAAGGCCATCCCGCTGGCCATGGCCCCCACAGATGGCGGCAAGGCCGCCTACGTGGACCTGATGGTCTCCAGCCAGACCGGCAGCGGAAAGACCGCAGCGTTCCTGCTGCCGATGCTGCACACGCTCCTGGAACAGGCCGCCCAGGCCGCTGCCCGCGAGCGCGCCGAATACGAGCAGGCCGCCGCTGAAGCCGCGGCCCGTGGCGAGCCCGCACCGAAGCGCGCCAAGCGCAAGGACCCGACCAATCCGCGCAATTTCAAGCCCGCCGCACCTGGCGCGCTGGTGCTGTGCCCCACGCGCGAACTCGCGCAGCAGGTGGCCAGTGACGCGATTGACCTGGTCAAGCATTGCCGCGGCCTGCGCGTGGCCAACGTGGTGGGCGGCATGCCCTACCAGTTGCAGATTGCCCGTCTGCAGAATGCCGACCTTGTGGTCGCGACGCCGGGCCGCCTGCTGGACCTGCAGCGCTCGGGCCAGATCAAGCTCGACGAAGTGCAGTTCCTTGTGGTGGACGAGGCCGACCGCATGCTGGACCTCGGTTTTGCCGATGACCTGGCCGAAGTCAACCAGCTGACCGCCTCGCGCAAGCAGACCATGATGTTCAGCGCCACCTTTGCGCCGCGCATCCAGCAGCTGGCCATGCGCGTGATGCACGACAACGGCTCGGCCGTGCAGAAAATCCAGATCGACACGCCCCAGGAGCGCCACCTGAACATCAAGCAGGTGCTGTTCTGGGCCGACAACGCACAGCACAAGCGCGCGCTGCTGGACCATTGGCTGCGCGACACCACGATTGGCCAGGCCATCGTGTTTGCCAGCACGCAGATCGAGTGCGATGCGCTTGCCGGCGATCTGCAGCAAGCCGGCTTCTCGGCCGTGGCGCTGCACGGCGCGCTAAGCCAGGGCTTGCGCAACCGCCGCTTGATGGCGCTGCGCAACGGCCAGGTTCAGATCCTGGTGGCCACCGATGTGGCCGCGCGCGGCATCGACGTGCCCGGCATCACGCACGTGATCAACTTCGGCCTGCCCATGAAGGCCGAGGACTACACACACCGTATTGGCCGCACGGGCCGCGCGGGCCGTGATGGCCTGGCGATCACGCTGGCTGAAGGCCGTGATCGCCGCCGCATTTTTGACATCGAGGCATTCACCCGTCAGCCTTTCAAGGCCGAAGTGATTCCTGGCCTGGAGCCCCAGCAGCGCTTTGACCGCCCCTCGCGACCGCCTCAGGGCGCGCGCAACTACGCTGGCGCCAGTGCGCGAAACGGTGGTGGTTTTGGAGCCGGTGCCCGCCGTGACAACGGCCCGCGCCGCGAAGGCGGCGGTGGAGGTGGCTACGGAAAATTCCAGGGCTTTGGCAGCGACCGTTTTGCGGCTGCACCTCGCCACGAAGGCGCGCCACGCCACGACGGCTCCGCCCGCCACGATGCGCGCGCAGACCGCCCTGTGCGCGGCAACGTCGCCTATGGCGCACCGTCCAACCGCTTCGACAACGACTCGCGCCCGCCGCGCACGGGTGCAGCACGGCCGGCGGGCAAGGTGTTTGTCCCGCGTGACCTGGCCAAGAAGCGCCCGGCCCGCTGAAAAACGCAGAGCAAAGAAAAAGCCCGCAGACCGGAAGGTCTGCGGGCTTTTTTGTGGAGTGGTGGGTCCTGTAGGATTCGAACCTACGACCTACGGATTAAGAGTCCGCTGCTCTACCAACTGAGCTAAGAACCCGAGCGTTGATCGCTGCGAATCCCGCAATTATAGCGAATCAAACGGGGTTCTTTTGTGGCCCCGCACTGGCCGGTGGAAAAAGTTGGCCAAAGGCGATGGCGACCGGCGGATGCCGGCGATTTCAACACCTCTTGGGGCAGCTGATCCCGACATCAACAGGTAAGATGCCACGCGTTGGAGCAGCGCCGGGGTGAAGGCTCTGCGAGAGAGCCCGATGACACATCCCATCAAACCCAAAAAGCCCCGCGTCGTACCCGCACGAATGTTCCTGAGGATGCAGCGCCGCCATGCGCTGCTGGCGATGGTGCTTCCGCATGTGCTGCTGGTGTTGCTGCCGCTGGTCTCGCAGGTCTGGAGCGGCGGATGGGCCGCATTTGGCCTGCTGTTCGTAGCGAGCACGCTTGTGGGGTGCATGGGTGTCACGGTGGGGTTGCACCGTTACTTCTCGCACCGCAGCTTCAAAGCGCCGCGCGAGATGCACCGGTTGATCGGGATCGTGTCGTGCATGGCGGCCCAGGGTCCGGTCACGTACTGGGTCGCGCTGCATCGTCTGCACCACACCTTTTCGGATGAGCCGGGCGACCCGCATTCGCCCAATCCGCGCGCGTGGAAGATGCCGGACACCCTTTCAGGGCGATTGCGCGCGTTCTGGCAAGGCCATTGTGGCTGGGTCTGGAGACACGACGTGCCCATGCCTACCCGCTATGCACGTGATCTCATGTCCGATCCGGTGATGGCGTGGGTGGACCGGCGCTACCCGGTCTGGGTGTTGCTGAGTGTGTTGATCCCGACCGCATTTGGTGCCTGGTATCAAGGGGGTTGGTCAGGCGCCCTGTGGGGCTTCTACTGGGGCGCGGTGGTGCGCCTCGTGATCGTGCACCACATGATCTGGATCGTGAATTCGCTTTCGCACACATGGGGCCGGCGTGGCAGCGACACCACCGATACCAGCCGCAACCTCTGGTTGCTCGCGCTGGTGACGTTTGGCGAAGGCTGGCACAACAACCACCATGCCCGGCCCACCCTGGCGCGCATGGGCTGGAACTGGCGGCAACCCGACCCCGGCTGGTGGTTCATTTGCTCGCTGCAGCGCATGGGCTTGGTGCACTCGGTCAAAGGTTGAGTCCCTGGCCTTGCCGGAGCGCGGGCAACGCGGGTGCAGCCGCAACAAAAAAGGCCACCGACAGGTGGCCTTTTGGGTTGTGGTGGAGAGGAGGAGGATCGAACTCCCGACCTTCGCATTGCGAACGCGACGCTCTCCCAGCTGAGCTACCCCCCCACACGAGCGCACATTTTATACCAGAGGTTTTCCTTGAAGGCGGGGCGCGGGTTCACTGCATGCCGTTGCGGCTGGCAATCTCCACGAACAGTCCGGAGTGGTCGAGGTCGGCCAGCCCATGATCCACCGCCTCGGCGTAGAGCTGCTCAAAGCGCTGCGTGATCGGCGCTGAAAAGCCAATCTCCTCCGCGGTGGCCAGCACGTTGCGCAGGTCCTTGAGCTGAACCGACATGCGCCCTCGCGGCGTGAAGTCGCGATCAATCATCCGCTGTCCGTGCAGTTGCAGGATGCGGCTGTCGGCAAACCCGCCGGTGATCGCCTCCTTGACCTTGTCCATGTGGGCGCCGCCTTTTTCGCACAACAGCAGCGCCTCGGCCACGGCACCGATGGTGATGCCCACGATCATCTGGTTGGCCAGCTTGGTGAGTTGACCCGATCCATGCGGCCCGACATGCGTGGCGCGCCCGAAAGCCCGGAACACCGGAGCTGAACGCTCGAAGTCCGCCGCCTTGCCGCCCACCATGATGACCAGCGTTCCCTGCTCGGCACCCACCGTGCCGCCCGAGACAGGGGCATCCAGATGCGATACGCCCAGAGTGCCCAGCCGCGCGGCGTGGTCGCGCGCTTCACGCGGCTTGATGGAGGCCATATCGACCACCAGGGTGCCGGCGCGCATTGCGCGAGCAGCACCGGCATCGCCAAACAACACGGACTCCACGATGGGGCCGCTTTCCAGCAGGCTGATGACGATGTCCGCCTGGGCAACCGCCCCGGCCGCCGTTTCGTGCACCCGGGCGCCAAACGCCTGCAGTGGCAGCGCTTTTTCGCGGGTGCGGTTCCACACGCTTACGGTGTGTCCGGCTTCGCACAGCCGCCGCGCCATCGGGAAACCCATGAAGCCGGTTCCGAGCAAGGCAAGGTTCATTGCATGTCCTGTGAGGGTGAGGGCGCGTGCATCGCCTCGAGTTCGCGCCGGATGCGGTACGCCGCGGTGGTGGTGTCCATGGCCACATCGTCCCAGCTCAGTGACTGGCCTTTCTTCACCGGTCGAACGACCTTGACGCCATGTGCCAGCCCCAGCGGCAGGCCTCCGATGCGTAGGGAGGTGGCCGCCGGCAGCAACTTGCCCCACACGGTGTAGCCGCCTTCGCCGTCCAGCAGTTCGCCGGGGCGCAGGTCACGCTTGGCGGTGGCCACCACATCGGCATTCCAGCCTGTGGCCACACCGGTGGGCTCGCCCCGCAGCGCCACGCTGGCCACGCTCACGCCCACTTCCAGGCCAATGAGATGCCAGCGCTTGTACAGCGTGAAGTAGCGCCCGCTCGGGTCCGTGTGGGCCTTGTATTCCTCAAAGCAGTTCTTGATGTACTCCGTCTCGGCCTCAACCGTGACCCACACGCCCATGCGGATGTCGTAGGGGATCTGCCGGCCGTCGGCCTCCAGTGACGAGATCACCTCCACCATGCCTTTGCGTTCGAGCACGCCGCCCTCGCTGATGGGGCGCGTCACGTACGGGATGTCCTCCACGCTGGCGGGCGGGTAGAGCAGGCCGTTGGACGGCACGCCCAGGCCGGTGGCGTTGGACACCGCCGTGCTTTCAATCGACGGCTTGGAGCCATCCAGAAAACTGTTGAACATCTTGGGGTTGAGTCCGCCGCGCGCCGCTTGCTCGGGGGTGAGGCCGTAGTAGCCCCACACCGTATCGGGCGTGGACTCGCTGAAGTGAGGCAGCCATTTGTGTCCGCGGCCCGCCGCCACCACCGGAAAGCCGCATGTGCGGGCCCAGTCCACCAGGTCGCAGATCAGCGCAGGCTGGTCGCCAAACGCCAACGAGTACACCACGCCGGCCTGCGCGGCCCTGCTCGCCAGCAGAGGGCCACAAAAGGCGTCAGCCTCCACCGTGACGTTGACCACATGTTTGCCGTGCGCGAACGCATCCAGGCAGTGGTCCACCGCGGCCAGCGGGTGGCCAGTGCATTCCACGATCACATCAATGGCGGAGTGGCGGGTCAGGGCCTGCCAGTCTTCCGTGATCCAGGTTGCTCCTGTTTTGATAGCGGTATCTATAGATCCGGCAAGGGCTGCAGCCGGATTCCATTCCACTCTGGCCAGGTTGGCGCGGGCCGCGTCGGGCGCCAGGTCAGCGATGGCTGCCAGGTGCACACCGGGCGTGCGCGGCACCTGCGCCAGATACATCGAGCCGAACTTGCCTGCACCGATCAGGCCGATGCGGACCGGCCGCCCCTGGGCGGCGCGCTGCTGCAGTTTGGAATAGAGGTTCATGTCACCTTGGGAGGGGCCGCGGGGCGCGGCCACATTCCTGCGTTGTACGGGTCCGTCCTTGCGCAAGCCTGTCAGGCGGCTGACGCCGATCCGGGGCTTGTGTCAACATCGTGACTCCTTTGTGTTGGAGAGACGCGATGGTTGCCACTTCTGTTTTAACCGATCCCGTGTGGCTCGACCGCATGTACAACAACCGCGCCCTGGTCCCGGACCACGCGGCGCATTTCTCCCGCTGGTCCACCCGGTCTGCCCAGGCGCGCTCAGACCTGGCCTGCGAACTGGACGTTCCCTTCGGCCCGACGCCAGCCGAGACACTGGACGTGTTCCCCGCGCAGGGCGTCACAGGCCCCGCTCCAGTGCTGCTGTTCATCCATGGAGGCTACTGGCGCTCGCTGGACAAACGCGACCACTCCTTCGTTGCGCCGGCGTTCACCCGGCGTGGTGCCTGCGTGGTGGTTCCCAACTATGCGCTGTGCCCGGCGGTCTCGATCCGCGACATCACGTTGCAGATGGTCGCGGCTGTTGCATGGACCTGGCGCCACATTGCGCGGCACGGCGGCGACCCATCGCGCATCGTCGTGGCGGGCCACTCGGCCGGAGGCCAACTTGCCGCGATGATGCTGGCCTGTCGCTGGCCGCAGGTGGACGCGGACCTGCCGACCGGCGTGGTCAGGAAGGCGCTGTCGGTTTCGGGTGTGTTCGACCTGCGTCCCCTGGTGCACACGCCTTTCCTCAAGGGTGACCTGCGCCTGACCGATGCCAGCGCACGCGAAGTCAGCCCGGCACTGATGCCCGCGCCGGCCAGCGGACGGCTGGTCACAGTGGCCGGCGGCGCAGAGAGCGCCGAGTTCCTGCGGCAGAACCGCCTGATCCGCGATGCCTGGGGGCCGCGCGCCGTGCCGGTCTGCGAAGACCTGCCCGGGCTCAACCATTTCAGCGTGCTGGAGGACTTGAGCGAGCCCGGCACGCGACTGAACCGCCTCGCGCTGGACCTGCTGGGCCTTTAGGCCCTACATCAGCAGGTGTTCGCCTGCGTTGTCGCCGCCCAGGATCACGTAGTTGACCTTGCGGATGTCGGTGAGCTTGGTGCCGCCGCCATAAGAGATGGAGCTTTGCACGTCCTCGCGCATCTCGCGCAGGGTGTCGGCGAGCTTGCCCTTGATCGGCTCCAGGATGCGCTTGCCCTCGACATGCTTGTACTCACCCTTGTTGAAGTCGCTGGCCGATCCGTAGTACTCCTTGAACAGCTTGCCGTCGACTTCGACCGTCTTGCCCGGGGACTCTTCGTGCCCCGCGAACAGTGAGCCGATCATCACCATCGAGGCACCAAAACGGATGCTCTTGGCGATGTCACCGTGGTCGCGGATGCCGCCGTCGGCAATGATGGGCTTGGTGGCCACGCGTGCGCACCACTTGAGCGCGCTGAGCTGCCATCCACCGGTGCCAAAACCGGTCTTGAGCTTGGTGATGCACACCTTGCCCGGGCCCACGCCGACCTTGGTCGCGTCCGCGCCCCAGTTTTCCAGGTCGATCACGGCTTCGGGTGTGGCCACGTTGCCAGCGATCACAAAGGTGGCGGGCAGGCGCTTCTTGATGTGCTCGATCGTTTTCTGCACGCTGTCGGCATGGCCGTGCGCGATGTCGATGGTGATGTAGTCGGCACCCACGCCTTCGGCCGCCAGGCGGTCGATGACGGCAAAGTCAGCGGCCTTGACCCCCGAGCTGATGGACACGTACAGGCCCTTGTCGCGCATGCGCCTGGCGTACGCGACGTTGTCCAAGTCAAAGCGGTGCATGACGTAGAAGTAGTCGTTGGCAGCGAGCCATTCGCTGATCGGCTCGTCCACCACCGTCTTCATGTTGGCCGGCACCACCGGCAGCTTGAAGGTGCGCCCGCCGAATTCCATCGAGGGGTCGCATTCGCTGCGGCTTTCCACGCGGCACTTGCGCGGCAGCAGCAGGATGTTGTCGTAGTCAAAAATTTCCATGATGAAACCAAGCTCCAGGAGGCTGTTTGCTGAACAGGTGAGCGCTTGGACTGGTCCGGCTTGACGGCCGCGGCGGGCCAACAAAAAACCGGACGCAAGAAACTTGGGCCCGGTAGCTGATTCTACCCGCGTTGCGCCACCGCTGCTTCCTACAATGCCGCATGCTGTTTCCCGAAGCCGACAACGCGCCCGCGCTCCTGCGCGACCTGAATCCCGAACAACGCGCCGCGGTCACGCTGCCCGAGGGCCCGGCCCTGATCCTGGCGGGCGCAGGCTCGGGCAAGACCCGCGTGCTCACCACCCGCATCGCCTGGCTGCTGGCCACGGCGCGGGTCAGCCCCGGTGGCGTAATGGCGGTGACGTTCACCAACAAGGCCGCCAAAGAGATGATGACGCGCCTGTCGGCCATGCTGCCCGTGAACGTGCGCGGCATGTGGATCGGCACCTTCCACGGCCTTTGCAACCGCTTTTTGCGCGCGCACAGCAAGCTGGCCAACCTGCCGCAGGCCTTCCAGATCCTGGACACGCAGGACCAGCTGAGTGCCATCAAGCGCCTGATGAAGCAGCACAACGTCGACGAGGAGCGCTTTCCCGCGCGCCAGACGCAATGGTTCATCAGCGGCTGCAAGGAAGACGGCCTGCGCCCTGCGGCGGTCGAGGCGCGCGACGAGGAGACGCGCCGCAAGGTCGAGATCTACCAGCTCTATGAAGAGCAGTGCCAACGCGAGGGCGTGGTCGACTTTGGCGAGCTGATGCTGCGCAGTTACGAGGTGCTGCGCGACAACGATCCGGTGCGCGCGCACTACCACCGGCGCTTCCGCCACATCCTGATCGACGAGTTCCAGGACACCAACCGGCTGCAGTACGCCTGGATCAAGCTCTTCGCCGGTTTTGGCGAGTCGCAGTCCGGCGCCGCCGGTTCGGTGTTTGCGGTGGGAGACGATGACCAGAGCATCTATGCCTTCCGTGGCGCGCGGGTGGGCAACATGGCCGACTTCGTGCGCGAGTTCGGTGTGGCGCAGACGATCAAGCTGGAGCAGAACTACCGCAGCCACAGCAACATCCTGGACTCGGCCAACGAACTCATCAGCCACAACCGCGAGCGCCTGGGCAAGAACCTGCGCACGGACCAGGGCCCCGGCGAGCCGGTGCGCGTGTACGAAGCCGTGTCCGACTTCGCCGAGGCGCAGTGGCTGGTGGAAGAGCTTCGCCAGCTGGTGCGCGACGGCCTGGCCCGCCAGGAGATCGCCGTGCTCTACCGCAGCAACGCGCAAAGCCGGGTGGTGGAGACGGCGCTGTTCAATTCCGCCGTGCCCTACCGGGTGTATGGCGGTTTGCGGTTCTTCGAGCGAGCCGAGATCAAGCACGCGCTGGCCTACCTGCGCCTGCTGGAGAACCCCAACGACGACACCAGCTTCCTGCGGGTGGTGAACTTCCCGCCACGCGGCATCGGCGCGCGCAGCATCGAGCAGCTGCAGGACGCCGCGCGCGCCGCGGGCTGCTCGCTGCACGATGCGGTGGGGGCCACCACCGGCAAGGCCGGCGCCAACCTGGGCGCCTTTGTGGCGAAGATCGATGTGCTGCGCGAGCAGACCCAGGGCCTGTCGCTGCGCGAGATCATCGAACTGGTGCTGCAGCACAGCGGGCTGGTCGAACACTTCAAGGCCGAGCGCGAGGGCGCTGACCGGGTGGAAAACCTGGAGGAACTGGTCAACGCCGCCGAGAGCTTCGTCACGGTGGAAGGTTTTGGCCGTGATGCCGTGGCGCTGCCGGTGGATGAGCTGGCCGGGCTGGCGCCACTGCCCGAGACAGGCGAAACGCTGAGCCCGCTGGCCGCCTTCCTGACGCACGCCGCCCTGGAGGCTGGCGACAATCAGGCCCAGGTCGGCCAGGACGCCGTGCAGCTGATGACGGTGCACTCCGCCAAGGGTCTTGAATTTGACGCCGTGTTCATCACCGGCCTGGAGGAGGGCCTGTTCCCGCACGAAAACTCCATGAGCGACCACGGCGGGCTGGAGGAAGAACGCCGCCTGATGTACGTGGCGATCACGCGGGCACGCCAGCGGCTGTACCTGAGCCATGCGCAGACCCGCCTGCTGCACGGGCAGACCCGCTACAACATCCGCAGCCGGTTTTTTGACGAGCTGCCCGAGGGTGCGCTCAAGTGGATCACGCCGAAGCAGTCCGGGTTTGGTTCCGGCTTCGGGCCTGCTATCAATTCAGGAGCGGGTCAGCGAGCGTGGACGCGGCCTGAGGGCCAGTTTTCTACCCAAAAAGCCGCTGCGGGCGAGTCGGTTCCGCCGCGCAAGCAGGAGGCCGCGCATGGCCTGCGATCGGGCATGAAGGTGTTCCACACCAAGTTTGGCGAAGGCACGGTGCTTGCGCTGGAGGGCGCGGGGGACGACGCGCGCGCCCAGGTGAACTTCCCGCGCCACGGCATCAAATGGCTGGCGCTCAGCGTCGCGAAGCTCACGCCAGTGCCCTGACTCCGCGCGACATGTGCACGAATGCGTGCGAAAGTTGACATTCCGCCAGCGCAACTTGAAACTTGTGGGCGCCTGTGTATTCCATCACACCATGTTCCATCTTCCGGAGACCGCCGTGAGCACTTCAACCCGCCTTCTGGCCGCCACGCTGCTGGCCTGCACCGCCTGGTCCGCCATCGCGGCCGACACACCGTCGCCCGCTGTGCCGAGCAAGCCGACCGTGGACGAACGCATGGCCAAGGCGCGGGACGCCATCAAGGCCAAGGACTGGGGAACCGCCCGCAATGAGCTGACCGCCGCGTACCGCGAATCCCCCCGCAACGCCGACGTCAACAACCTGTTGGGCTACACCTACCGCAAGCAGGCGACGCCCGACTTGCCCAAGGCTTTTGAGCACTATCAGAACGCGCTGCGCATGAACCCGCAGCACAAGGGCGCGCACGAGTACATCGGCGAGGCCTACCTGATGGACAACAAGCCGGCCGAGGCGCAAAAGCACCTGGCTGAACTCGAAAAGATCTGTGGCAACAAGACCTGCGAGGAATACGCCGATCTGGCCAAGGCCATCGCCGACCACGCGGCCAGGAAGTAGCGCACCCGCCGCGCCATGAAAAACGCCGCTGTCGCGGCGTTTTTTTTCGGGGGACCGGCCGTAGCTGCGACCTTGACGCGCGCAGCAGGCCCGTTCAGCGTGCGGGCGCAGCCGGGTGCGCGGTCGGCGGCTTTTCTTCCATGTAGCCGCGGCCGTCCTTCACGCCCTTTTTGCCGGCAATCTGCCATGCGGTGCGCTGGCTCACCAGGCGCGCCAGGTATTCCAGCTCTTCGTCGGTGTGGTTGATCGCGCGTGCGGGTGTGAGCAGGCGGCCCTCTTTGGGCTCCACCTCGCCCCAGAAGGCCTGGTGATAGTCCGCCTGGCTGACGGCCGTGTCGGTGCCGGCCGTCATGTCCACCGTGCCATAGCAGTTGCAGAAGTAGCTGCGTCCCGCCTGGTTGGCAAAGATCTCGGTGTACACCCCGGTGCCCCGGATGCCGGCGGTCAGTGTGGGTGTGACGATGCGCCGCGAGCTTCCCTTGCCCCAGACGCTGACCACCGCACCCGTGACCATGCGCAACAGGCTGACGGAGAACAGCGAAGCGCCGCGCTCCACCGTGATGCGCGAGTTCTGCCGCACCTGGAAGGACGAGTTGCCGATCACGAAGATCAGGTTGGAGCCGGGGCCGGTTTGCACCTCGTCACCGGTCTGCACGGTCTGCTCTGGCGTGAGGCGCCGCCCGTTGACCAGGGCATCGCCCTGCAGTTCCACGATGTTGGTGCGCTGCTGGGCATGGGCCGCAGCGAAGCCGCCCATGGCCGTCCAGGCGGCGGCGGCTTGCAGGAAGCTGCGCCGCTGGAACCAGAGGACTTCCTTTTCGTCGCGGCCTTGCAGGGTGTGCTGGGTCATGTGGGTTCTCCTGGGGGTGGGGCGTTGCCGTCAGGCGGCCCGTCGTTGAAACAGTCCTGGAACGTGAAATAGAACGAGGTGAAGAACATGGCCATCACCAGCAGCATTGCAGGCAGCATTCCCATTTGCCCGAACTCGGGGCTGCCCAGCAACAGGGCCACCATGCCAACCACCAGCGCCACAGACATCATGGCGGCCATCCAGCACAAGCCGTAGAGGGTGAACGCGCCCAGGTTGCGCCAGCAGGCCACGGCGCTGAAAAACAGGCTCTTGACCGGCGACAGGCCGTGCGAGTGCACGAGCGCCGGCGCATGCCAGAACATCAGTGACACCGGCAGGTACAAGGCCGTCATCACCCATACCGCGGTGGCCACGCCCGGGGCCTGCAGGAGCTCGGCGGTCACCGGGCCGCCCAGCAGCATCAGGCTGGCCATGCGCCCGCCGTCGAACAGGGCCGACACGCCCATCACCGCCAGGATGGCGACGGCATAGAGCGCCCCGAGCACCAGCATCGCGCCAGCTTGCGCAGAACCCGCCCTGAAGGCGGTGGCCAGCACCGTGGGCATGGGGAAACGTCCATTGAGTGCCTCGCGCGAAGCCGCCATCAGGCCCAGGGTGGCCCCAGGTATCAGGCAGAGCCCCAGCACCGCACCCACCACGGGCACCAGCGAAACCACCGACATGACCGCCACGAACATGAAAAACAGCCCCGACAGCGCGAGCGGCTGGCGGAAAAAGGTAAGGACGCCGGATTTGACCCATTGGATACCAGTACGCGGGGGAACGATTTTCAGTTTCATCAAGTGCGCCGATAGGGGCGGGATTGGGTCAATAGTTCGACTTGGAGCGCAGACAGATGCAGTTTGCGTGACAAATTCATCGCCGGCAAGCGCGGCGCACAGGCTCAGGCCTGCACCGGGTGGGCCACCCGCTGCCGCAATACCCGTTCAAAGTGGGCGGGATCGTGGGCTTTGAGCATGCTGGCTTCGCGCGGCAGGTGAAAGTCCCACAGGCGCGAGACCCAGAAGCGCAGGGCCCCGGCGCGCAGCGCGGCCGGCAGCAACTGGCGCTCGGCGGCGGCCAGGGGGCGTACCGCCTGGTAGGCCTGCAGCAACTGCGCGGCGCGCCCGGCGTCGTGCCGGCCGGAGGGCAAGTCGATGCACCAGTCGTTGAGGCAGACCGCAATGTCGAACAGCCAGGTGTCCACGCCAGCAAAGTAGAAATCAAAGAAGCCGGTGAGCTGGCCGTCCTCGAACATCACGTTGTCGCGGAACAGGTCGGCGTGCACCGGGCCGCGCGGAAGCGCCGCGTACAGCGCGCCCGCCGCCACGTGGTTCTGGTAGGCCAGTTCGCTGCGGATCAGTGCGGCCTGGGCGGCATCCAGGAAAGGCAGCACCACCGGCACCGTCTCGTTCCACCAGGACAGGCCGCGCAGGTTAAGCTGGGCCAGCGGGTAGTCGCGCGCGGCCAGGTGCATGCGCGCCAGCGTGGCACCCACCGCGGCGCAGTGGCCGGGCGTGGGGGCCAGCTCGCTGTGCCCGCGCAAGCGGTTGACCACGGCGGCCGGCTTGTTGTTCAGTGTGTGCAGGATGCGTCCCTGCGCGTCGGCGGCCGGGTCGGGCACGGGGATGCCACGCTGGGCCAGGTGCTTCATGAGCTGCAGGTAAAACGGCAGCTGCTCAAAGCCCAGTCGCTCGAACAGCGTCAACACGTATTCGCCGCTGCTGCAGGAGACAAAGTAGTTGGTGTTTTCAATGCCGCCGGCGCAGCCCTCGAGGCTGCGCAGTTCGCCCAGCCCGAGGCTTTCGAGCAGCGCAGCCGCCTGCTGCGGGGTGACTTCCGTGAATACCGCCATCCGCTCGCGCCCCGGACGTCAGAAAGCCAGGACTTTCCAGACGCGCTGCCCGCCGGTGGGGCGGTCGGCGTCGCGCGGGTTGGGGGGTGTGCGCAGGCCGTTGTCGGGTACCACCTCCCAGGCGGGGGCGCCATTGCCCGGCTGCACCGTGATGCTGCGGGTCTCGCCGCCCACACGCAATTCATCGACGCGGCTGCCCGCATCCTCAAAACGGAGGCGCTCCACGCGGGGCTCCACGGGCGCTGGCGCGGCAGCCGCGGACGGCGCGGCCGTTGGGGACGGTGAAGCGGGCAATGCGTTCGGCGCCTGTGCGAGCGCGGCCGCAGCGTGCCAGGCGAGCAGGCCAGCCAGGAGCAAACGGGGGGAGGGCAGCATGCGCCCATTGTAGGCGCGCCCATGCACAATCCCGCCATGATTGATGAAAACGCAAGCGCCCCGGCGGCGCGCAAGACGCTGGTGCTGGTGGACGGCTCCAGCTACCTGTACCGCGCGTTCTTTGCGGGCGGGGACGCCATGAGCACCGTCCTTCCGGGCGACGGGCAGTCCCGAAGACCGGGGCCATCCGCGGCATGATCAACATGATGCAAAAGCTGCGCAAGGATGTACAGGCCGATTACGCCGCCTGCGTGTTCGACGCCAAGGGCCCGACCTTCCGCGATGCGCTGTACCCGCAGTACAAGGCCAACCGCTCCCCCATGCCGGATGACCTGCGCGCGCAGATCGAACCCATCCACGAGGTGGTGCGCCTGCTGGGCTGGACCGTGCTCGATGTGCCGGGCGTCGAGGCCGACGACGTGATCGGTACCTTGGCCGTCACGGCCGCGCGGCAGGGCATCGAGGTGGTGATCTCCAGCGGCGACAAGGACCTGAGCCAGCTGGTCAACGGCCATATCACGGTGATCGACACCATGAACGACCGCCGCCGCGATTTGGCCGGCGTGACGGCCGAGTTTGGCGTCCCCCCCAGCCTGATGCTGGACTACCAGACGCTGGTGGGCGACGCTGTGGACAACGTGCCCGGCGTGCCCAAGGTAGGGCCCAAGACGGCGGTCAAGTGGCTGACCGAATTTGGCTCGCTGGACGCGCTGGTGGCGCGCGCCGGTGAGGTCAAGGGCGCCGCCGGCGACAACCTGCGCGCTGCCCTGGACTGGCTGCCGCAGGGCCGCGCCCTGCTGACGATCAAGACCGATTGCGCGCTGGGAGACCACCTGCCTGGCATGCCCTCGCTGGAAGCCATCCGCATGGGCGCGCAGGACGACGCAGCGCTCAAGTCGTTTGGCGAGCGTTACGGCTTCAAGGGGCTGGTCAAGGCGCTCACGGCGGCGGCACCGGCTGCTGCACCCTCTGCGGCACCCGGCCTGTTCGACGAACCTGTGACGCCTGTGCCAACGCGGGTGTCCAGCGTCACATACGACACGGTGCTGGGCTGGGACAGCTTTGACGCCTGGCTGGCCAAGGTGCTGGCCGCAGACCTGGTGGCGGTGGACACCGAAACCACGTCGCTCGATGAAATGCGCGCCGAGATCGTGGGCATCAGCTTCAGCGTTACACCCGGCGAGGCGGCCTACATCCCGCTGGCGCACAACTACGGCGACGCGCCCGCACAGCTGCCGCGCGACGAGGTGCTGGCGAAGCTCAAGCCCTGGCTGGAAGACGGCAGCAAGAAGAAGCTGGGCCAGCACGTCAAGTACGACCGCCATGTGTTTGCCAACCATGGCATCGAGGTGCAGGGCTACGCCCACGACACCATGCTGCAAAGCTATGTGCTGGAAGTGCACAAGCCCCACGGCCTGGCCAGCCTGGCCGAGCGCCACCTGGGCCGCAGCGGCATCAGCTACGAAGACCTGTGCGGCAAGGGCGCGCACCAGATCCCGTTCAGCCAGGTCGAGATTGCGAAGGCGGCCGAGTATTCGTGTGAAGACAGCGACCAGACGCTGGACGTGCACCTGGCGCTGTGGCCGCAGCTGGAGAAGGACGACAAGCTGCGCTTCATCTACCAGCTGGAGATGGACAGCAGCGAAACGCTGTACCGCATCGAGCGCAACGGCGTGCTGATCGACGCGCCCACGCTGGCCACCCAGAGCCACGAACTGGGCCAGCGCATCATGGCGCTGGAGGCCGAGGCACACGATCTGGCCGGCCAGCCATTCAACCTCGGCAGCCCCAAGCAGATTGGCGAGATCTTCTTTACCAAGCTGGGCCTTCCCGTGGTCAAGAAGACGCCCAGCGGCGCACCCAGCACCGACGAGGAAGTGCTGGAAAAGCTGGCCGAGGATTACCCGCTGCCCGCCAAGATCCTGGAGCACCGCGGACTGTCCAAGCTCAAGGGCACCTACACCGACAAGCTGGCCCAGATGGCCAACCCGCGCACCGGCCGCGTGCACACCCATTACGCGCAGGCGGTGGCGGTGACCGGGCGCCTTTCCAGCAACGACCCCAATCTGCAGAACATCCCCATCCGCACGCCCGAAGGCCGGCGCGTGCGCGAGGCTTTCGTCGCCCCGCCGGGCCATGTGATCGCCAGCGCCGACTACAGCCAGATCGAGCTGCGCATCATGGCCCACATCAGCGACGACGCGGCGCTGCTCAAGGCCTTCCATGAGGGCATGGACGTGCACCGTGCCACCGCGGCCGAGGTGTTCGGCCTGCCGCCGGCAGAAGTCAGCAGCGAGCAGCGCCGCTACGCCAAGGTCATCAACTTCGGGCTGATCTACGGCATGAGCGCCTTTGGCCTGGCGCGCGCGCTGGGCATCGACAACACGGCGGCCAAGAACTACATCGAGCGCTACTTCCAGCGCTTTGAAGGCGTCAAGCGTTATATGGACGAAACGCGCCTGTCGGCCAAGAGCCGGGGCTATGTGGAGACGGTGTTTGGCCGGCGCCTGTACCTGCCCGAGATCAACTCACCCAACGGCCCGCGCCGAGGCGGTGCCGAGCGCGCCGCCATCAATGCGCCCATGCAGGGCACGGCGGCCGATCTGATCAAGCTCAGCATGAACGCGGTGCAGCAAGTGTTGGACAGCGAACAGCGCGGCACGAAGATGATCATGCAGGTGCATGACGAACTGGTGTTCGAGGTGCCCTTGGCGGAAGTAGACTGGCTCAAGACCGAAATCCCGCGCCTGATGGCCGGAGTGGCGGCACTCAAGGTGCCGCTGCTGGCCGAAGTCGGTGTGGGGCGGAATTGGGACGAGGCCCATTGAGGCCTGGTTTCAAAACGCTGGCTTGTTGACCATCAGGAAGAACACCACCAGCATGGCTGCAAAGGCCGGGTAGCCCAAGGCCTCCCAAACCCTTGCGAATCTCCCATAGCGTGCTGGCAGGGGTGATCCTTCTGCGGCAGCGCGCTCGGCCATGCCGGCCATTTGCATCTGCAGCCATACGACGGGCAACCAGCATGCCCCGGCGATTCCAAAGAGCAGGTAGGTCAGGATCAGCCACGGTGCCTCCAGCGGGAAGCCCGCCTTCTGGGCAAGCCACCAGCCGGTCAGAGGCTGAACGACGATGGCGGGTGTGGTGAACCACCAATCGGCCTTGACGACCAGGCGACCCACGATCGCCTGCGCCTGGATGCTGCCGCTGCGATTGGCCATGAACAGGTAAAACGCCGAACCCAGACCGGTGCCGACCAGAACCGTTGCGGAGACGATGTGGAGCCACTTCACAAGCAGATACGTGTTCACATCGGTCTCCTGGCGAGGAAGAGAAGCATTGCCGCGATGGGCAGGTTCTTCAGAAGAGGGCCGAGCGGATGCAACCACAGGGCGGGCAGCAGGGCTGTGGCCAAGGCGGTCATTGCCAGCATGGCACCCAGCGCGGCAAGGTATGTGCCGCGCGTCTGTCGAAACCACAACGCCAGACCCAGCACAAGGTCTGTGCCGGCCCCGGCCAAGGTCAGCAGGTCCGCGAGGGGCTGGGTCTTGATGCCGGCCATGCCGAGCAACTGCAGGGATTGACCCCGAAGTTCGACCAGACTGACAAAGGCCGTCGCCAGCCACACCACAACCAGACTGGCATGCATCGGACGGGTCTCGCAGGACATCGGCGTCACGGCAGGCATTTCGCATACCCCAGGAACTCTGAAGGCGGGCAGGCCGGGTGCCCCAGGATCGCCCGGAACGTGCGGCCATCGGCCACGGTGGCCTGCCTCATCAATGCGAGAGTCTCACTGCCCCATGGCGTGACCGGAATGGCGTCGCCAAGCCAGGCACTGAATCGCGTGATCCAGCCGGGCATCGGCAATTGCCAGGCGGGTGACCGGTTGGCCTGGGCGCGAAGGCTGGCCACCAGGGCCGCAATGGTCAAGGATTGGGGCCCCACGCAATTGAGCACCCCTTTGAAATTGAAGTGCGCGCCAAGCAGCGATGCAACTGCGCTGGACAGGTCGTCGACATGCACCGGCTGGATCCTGGCGGAAAAGGCCTCGCGGGGCAGCGCGATGGCGGGCCACCGGGCCATCGCGAGGAACAGGCTCGTACTTTGCCCACCTTGGCCGAACACCACGCTGGGGCGCAAGGCAACGCCGTCCAGCTTGCCGCGGCGGGTCAAGTCCGTCAGGTGTTCATCGGCTGCCCGTTTGGTTGTTGCATAGAGTGTCGCGCTTTGGTCCAAACCCAGAGCCGACACCTGGATGACGCGCGTCACACCCCGCCGTGCGCAAGCTTCGAACAGGGCGACGGGTGCCGCCGTGTGGATGGCCCTCATCGGGGCGGTGAGGCGGTCACGCAATATTCCAACCGCATTGATCACGGCGTCTACCCCCGCAAGGCGATGCGCCCACAGGTCGATGTCGTCGTCGCCGACAAAATCCATCGCGACATCAGCCCCTTCGCGGGCGCCGCACAGGACATGGTGGCCCTGATCCCGCAGCGTCTTCACAATCCGGCGCCCGATGAATCCGTGCGATCCGCACACAAGGACTCGCATGGTCATTCCGTGGGTGCTGGCGCTGGGCGATTGGCGCCGTTCTGGGCGAGCCACGACCGCACCTGGCTCCAGACATTGCGGGAGATCAGCGCCACAGTGAAGAAAATGCCGGCAGACACGAGCCAGAGCGTCCTGCGCAGGGATTCCGCTGCACTGGTCCGTTCGTCAAAGAGCCCAAAAGTCAGCGTCAGCAACAGCGACCCGCAAACGGCCAGCAGGTAGGCGCAGCGGATCCAGAACTCTGCGCCGCCACTGGCATCGCAAAGCCCTGTCAGGACTTTTTCAAGAATGGGCTTCAGATAGGTCACAGCGAGAACCGGTCCGATGATTGACGCCAGCAGCGCCAGTGCAAATAGGGTGAGATTCATGTTGACGTCCTTTCATTGCGTTTGAGATGAAGTGCGGCAGGTGGATCCGGACATGCAGTGCGCCCGCCGTGCTGCCTGTTCTGCGGCACGGCGTACCGCAGTCTCGAACACCAGCGAGGCCATCCATCGAGGGAATCTGTGGCGATTCCTCGCCACCCAGGGGTAGGTTCTGTCGGCCAATCGGCCTACGCCGGGCAGGCTCAAACCCCGAGTGACCCACCCCAGCCCAACGGCGTGGTAGGCCAGCCTGAAGACGTCCACTCCCCGTATGACCCGCCCGTCTGCTGCCTGCGCATGAATCACCTCCATCAACTCGGCGAGCGAGACGCCGGGCAGGGGCGACTCGAAGTCCGCAGCGGACACATCCACAAACGCCAGCATGCCGCTCGTGTTCCGCAGTTGCAGGTTGGTCATTTCTGCGTTGCACAGCGGGCAGGCCGATTCAAAGTAGATGGTGAGCGGCCAAACGGTGTCAGAGACCGGTGAGGGAGCTTGAGACATTTCGTTGATTCCTTAATTTCAGTAGTTACAGAAATGAAAAGTCAAAAAAAGCGGATCAAAAAGCAGGAGGGAGCACATCGACCCCGTTGAGCGTGACCGGATCACCACTTCCACGGACGAATTTCTGTACGCTGGCGCCCATGTGGAGCACCTTTTCCAGGGTCGTGGGCGACAGCCGCAGCATTTCTTCAGCCCAGGACCCGAGCGACTCCATCAGGCGCAGCGTTTCGCGAACGCGGTCTTGCGCGTCAGGCGTTTCGGCCGCGAACTGGGGTTGGGCGACCAGCTCGCGCAACATTCGCACGGTTGGATCGAATTCACGTTCCTTGCGTTCGCGGACCACCGTGCGGAACAGTTCCCACACGTCTGAGGAAGTCTCGTAATAGTCCCGCCGGTCACCCAGCACTTGCGTCACCCGGATGAGATTCCAGTTGAGCAACTCCTTGAGGCTGTTGCTGACATTGGAACGCGCCACAGCCAGCGTGTCCGAGATTTCCTCGGCATTCAGTGGACGGCCATGGAAGAACAGGAGCGCGTGAATCTGGGAGACCGTCCGGTTGACTCCCCAGGCAGTGCCCATCTCGCCCCAGTGAACGATGAACTTGCGGGAGATGTCTGAGAGGTCCATGCCTTCATTCTAGTTGATCTGTTATTTCTGTCAAGAAAGAAAACAATGGGTCGGATCGGGCGTGCGGCGTTCGAGCATTTCAACGCGGACGGTGGGCACAGGGTTTCTCCGGGAAAGTTCGGCGCGATGGCCGGGAACCGGGGACAGTGCTGACAATCTGTTTGTGTTCTTCACATAGTCACTTTGGAGCCCCCATGCTGCGCGACGACCTCAAAGCCGAATTCGATGCCTTGCTGCACGCTGGCCAATCCACGCTGGCCGGCGCCACCCGCCGCACCGCGCTGAAGGCGGCGCTGGGTGTGGGCTACGCCGCCACCGCGATGCCCATCATGGCGCAGACGGCCATCAAGACGCCCTCCGACGGCCTGACGGTGGGCGAGGTGACGATCGACGTGGGCGGCTTCAAGATGCCCGCCTACCGCGCCGCGCCCGCTGGCAAGACCAACCTGCCGGTCGTGCTGGTGGTGCAGGAGATCTTTGGCGTGCACGAGTACATCGCCGACACCGCGCGGCGCTTTGCCCGGGCCGGCTACCTTGCCATCGCGCCCGAGTTGTTTGCGCGTCAGGGCGACCCGACCGAGTACGGCGAGATGGCCAAACTGCTCGCCGAAGTGGTCTCCAAGGTGCCCGACGCGCAGGTCATGGGCGACCTGGACGCCGCCGTGCAGTGGGCCGGCGCCAACGGGGGCAATGTGCAGAAGGTGGGCATCACCGGTTTTTGCTGGGGCGGGCGCATCACCTGGCTCTACGCGGCGCACAGCAAGAACGTCAAGGCGGGCGTGGCCTGGTATGGCCGCCTGGTGGGGCAGGCGTCTGCGATGACCCCGAAGCACCCGGTGGATGTGGCCGCCGGCCTGAACGGCCCGGTGCTGGGCCTGTATGGCTCAGCCGACACCGGCATCCCGCTTGACACGGTTGATAAGATGAAAGCTGCCTTGGCCACCGGCACTGCCGCAGCCAGGGCATCGCAGTTCGTGGTGTACCCTGAGGCGCCCCACGCGTTCCACGCCGACTACCGCCCGACCTTCCGCAAGGAGCCGGCCGAAGACGGCTGGAAACGGGCACTGGAGTGGTTTGGCAAGCACGGGGTGGCCTGAACGGCAACCCCGGCGCGCCGTTTCCTCCGCCAGCCGCCTTTGGGCGGCTTTCTTGTTTTTTTGGGATGTTTTTGGCCTCCAGCCCGCGTGGGATGGACCTGACCCGCTATGACTTTGATAGCAATCGTGATCGCCACCCTGGCCGCCGGCATCGGCAGCGTGTGGCTGGCCGCGGGCCTGATGCGCGTGGGCGTCAAGACCGGGGCCGACGTGCGGGCCGGCGTGGGCTCGCATCACCTGCTGAGCCTGGCCGCCGGCGCGCTGCTGGCCACGGCCTTCATGCACCTGCTGCCCGAGGCCTTTGAATCGCAGGCCGGCGCCAAGGAGCTGTTTGCCACGCTGCTGGTGGGGCTGGTGTTCTTCTTCCTGCTGGACAAGGCCGAGCTGTGGCACCACGGCCATGAGCACCACCACGAGGCGGGCGAACCCGGCCATGCCGCGCATGACCATGCCCCACACGACCATGCGCACCACGGTCACGATCACGGCCATGCCCATGCCCACGCCGCGCCGCGCTCCGGCTGGACGCTGCTCACCGGTGACAGCGTCCACTGCTTTGGCGACGGCGTGCTGATCGCCTCGGCCTTCATCGCCGACCTGCGCCTGGGTGTGGTGGCCGCGCTGGCGGTGCTGGCCCACGAGGTGCCGCACCACATGGGCGACCTGATCGTGCTGCGCCAGGGCAGCGCGGGCAACCGCAACGTGGCGCTGCTCAAGGTGTCGCTGGCGGGCGCCGTCACCGCACTGGGCGGGCTGGCGGGGTACTTTCTTGTGGCGCAGCTGCAGGACTACCTGCCGTACTTTCTGGTGGTGGCCAGCAGCAGCTTTGTCTATGTGGCGCTGGCCGACCTGATCCCGCAGCTGCAGCGCCACCTTGGCCTGCGCGAGACGGCCGCGCAGATCGCCTGGCTGCTGGTGGGCATTGCACTCGTCACCGTGGTCAGCGGGCTGGCCCACGCCCACTGAGGCGGCCCTTGGCGGGCAGGCCCGCGCACAGGGCTCAGCGCCGCGGCGGATCCAGCAGCGCGGTGCGGGTGGCGGGGCTGTCCAGCTGCGTCAGCCACCACTGCAGCGCGCGGCCCGGTTTGGGGCTGCTGCGCCAGGCGTAGGCGGGACGGGCCAGCCGGTTTTCGCGGTCCACGGCCTTGGGGACCAGACGGCCGGCCTCGATGAAGGGCCTGGCCAGGGCCTCTGGCAGAAAGCCCACCCCCAGACCGCGCAACTGTGCGTCCAGCTTGGCCTGCATGGTGGACACGGTGAACACGTCCTGCCCGCCCAGCAGGCCAAACGTCATGCCGCTGCCGCTGCGCAACGAATCGGCCACCGCCACCGCGCGGTGCTGGCGCACCACCTCGTCGGACAGCGGCTCGGGCGCACCGGCCAGCGGGTGGTGGGGCGCCACGCAGTACACAAACGCCAGCGGCCCCAGCGGCTTGCTCTTGAGGCCGGTGGCGCCACTGGCGTCGAGGTTGACGCCCAGGGCCAGGTCTGCCCGGCCGGAGACCAGCGCCTCCAGCGTGCCGGTGAGCACCTCCTCGCGGATGCGCAGGCGCGTGGGCGCCTGCAGCGTGAAGAAGGCCTCGGCCAGCTCCATCAGGGTGTTGTGCGCGATCACGCTGTCGGCGGCAATGGTGAGCTGGGGCTCCCAGCCGGTGGCCACGCGTTTGACGCGCAGGGCCACCGCGTCGGCGTCCTGCAGCAGGCGCTGGCCTTCGCGCAGCAGCTCGGCGCCCGCGGGCGTCAGCACGGCCTGGCGCGCGCTGCGGTCAAACAGCAGCACGTCCAGCGCGTCCTCCATCTGGCGCACGCGGTAGCTCAGGGCGCTGGGCACCAGGCCCAGGTGGCGCGCCGCGGCGGCAAAGCTGCCCTCGCGCCCGATGGCGTCCAGCAGGGCCAGGGCATCGGGGGAGAGGGCGTCGCGGGGGTTGGGCATGGTGGGCGTATTGTGCTGCGGGCTGCGCCGGGCGCGCTGTACCCCGGCCAAAACGCTATGGTTTTGATAGCGGGTCAGCCTGCACCGACGGGGCCTGGATGGCGATTTCTCTTAAAAATCGGGCTTGAACCGGTGATGTACCCCGGCGAGGTAACTCTTTTAGGTACCAAGGCTATAGTGCAAGCACCGCGCACGCTCTTTGGCCGGCCCCGGAAACCGGGTGAACTGAAGCGGCGGGCTGCGGGGTTTGATGGTTGGATTTATAACTGTGTTTTTACACAGTATATTCGGCGCAAACCCAATGTGCAAGCCAGTTCTGGAGGTTTTTGATGTCCAGTTTATCCCGCAGCGGCCAGATTAATACGCAGAATCTGCGGCATACATTACGTTAGATCTATTGCAATGTCCTCTATCAGCATCTTTGCTTGGTCAGCCGTTGCGCTCGGGTTTCTCGTTGCAGCAGTAGTTGGCCTTCTAGCCCATGAGTTGAAAGGCGGCTTTTGGGTGTTCGCATTTTCGGTCGCGGCGTTTGTGCTTTCTGTCTGCCTCGTTTTCGGCGCCAACGCCGCGAACAATCTCTGCATAAGCATTTCCAAGCTTTGCCATTCAACTTCAGACACAACAGTTTGGAGTCTCCTTCTTCCATTGCTTTTTTTCCCCCTTTACTGGGCCGTGATGCTAATCGCCCGGGATTGGCGCAAGCCATCCTCTCACGCGGTGCCACATGATTGATCTGTCGTGCACATGCTGAACCGATCTAACGGGTTCTATATGGACTCCCCCTCAACGGCAAGAAACTGATCGACAGTTTTGGCTGTTGGGAAACGCGTGCAGTCGTATATCCGGCATCTGAGGTGGGCTCGCAGTGGCCCGTGCCGACATGGAATCTGCTCACACGGTGCCAATCGGTACGAACGGCTGGCAAGCAGCCGGAAGAGTTATCGGCATCGATGTGATGGTGCGAACCTGGTGGCCATGAGGGATCGATCAATCTCGTCGCAACGCGGGATGGGTAAACGGGGCTTCTCTTGCTGGTAGGCGGTATTCAGGCCGGTATCGCGAACGCTTGGCGGTTCATTTTCTTGCTCAGGGACTGCGTTTCATCGAATCTCTCCTTGTCGCGCAGCGTGGCGTAGCAGATGCGAGCCAGCTTGTTGGCCAGCGCATAGGCCGCTTTGTTGTGGTTCGAGCGGCCCTGCACCTGCAGTGCCCAGTGGCGCACACCGTGCACCTCGCGCCCTTGCCCTGCGCCACCGCAGCGGCGCGCAGCACGCTTCTGGCCCCGTGCGTGAGCAGCATGCGCAAATAGCGGTCTCCGCGCTTGGAGATATGCCCCAGGTAGCGCGAGCCGCCCGACGAATACTCCGGGGGCGTCAGCCCGAACCAGCTGGCAAAGTGCCGCGCATCCTTGAAGTGGCTCACATCCCCCGAGGTCGCCGCCACCAACGCTGTAGCGGTCAGCAGGCCAATGCCGGGGATCGACAGCAGCGTCGTGCAAGCCGGGCTCTGGCGGGCCAGTTCGCCGAGCTCGCGCTCCAACTGGCCGATACGGGCCTCCAGCAGGCGGATCTCGTCAACCAGCAAGCTCATGGTGCCGCGGATCAGGGCGGCACGGCCGTGGCCGGGTCCACCAGCACCCGACTGATCGTCTCCAGGCCGGTGCGCGCGCCCACGGGGATGGCGATACCGAACTCGCAGGAAGCCACGCAGGGCGTTGATGCGGCTGGTGCGCGTGCCCATCCACAGGCTGCGGATGCGGTGCAGGCCTTGCAGGGCTTGCTGCTCGACGGATTTGATGCGCACGGGGCGCATGTCAGAGGCACGGGCGGCTTGAGCAGGGCGGCCGCGTCGGCCGCATCGGTCTTGTTTCGGCGGACATAGGCGCGCACGTACTGCGCCGGCAGCAGACGCACTTCAATGCCCAGGCCGTTGAGCCAGCGCGCCCAATGGTGGGCCGAGCCGCACGACTCCATGATCACCAGATCAACATCACGGTTGTGAAACCAGCGCTCGAACTGCGCGCGCGTCAGCCGGTGGGTTTCGATGACCTGCCAGGACGCGTCGGCCACGGCCAGCTGGAAGACGGACTTTGCCAAATCAACGGCAACGGTTGTAGCATTCATGTCGGACTCCTTTTGTTGATGAACCTGATCTCCACGCCAATGAAAACCAGGGCGCCAATTTGGCGCAAAAAACAGGGGGAGTCCATCCCATCAGTCGAATGGATCCACAGCGGCGGCCCACGCGGTCACTACTCTTCAATGCTGAGTGCGCCGTTGTGGCCCATTCACGGCCGACGTTGAACCTCATGAATTCAGTATTCGTGCTACAGCATGTCCACACGCTGCCTGGTGGGGAAGAGGACATCAAGTTCGTCGGCGTGTACAGCTCGGAAGCACTTGCACTGGAGGCGGCGGCGCGGGTCGCGAGTCAACCTGGTTTTCGGGACTATCCTGTCGTTGTTGATCCTGATGGAGACGAAATTGACGGCTTTCACATTAGTGAGTATTCGATCAACGTCGATCACTGGACGGAAGGCTTCGTGACCGTCTGAGGTTCAACAGGTTGATCGACCGGACCATCAACGGCAACCAACATGTTCGTCATTCTTCGGAACTTAGTGCGCCGGTGTCGCACGTTCGTCGCCGACGTTAGCCCTCTATGCGACCCGAACTGCCGTCCTTCCGCTATCACCCCGACCCGTTGGCTACTGGCGCGGTCAAGCCAAGTTCCATCCGCTGCGCCTGCTGTGGCGAACTACGAGGCTTTGTGTACATGGGACCCGTGTACGGAGCAGCCGAACTCCACGAATCTCTCTGTCCATGGTGCATCTCCGACGGTTCTGCCGCTAGAAAATTAGGCGCTTCCTTTGCCGATGACCATCCGCTGCTTCAAGCTCGCGTACCCGAACTCATTGTTCAAGAGGTAAACCTAAGAACTCCAGCGTTCTCTTCATGGCAACAAGAACAGTGGCTTGCCCATTGCGGAGATGCTTGTGCCTTCTTGGGTGACGCGTCGGTTGAGGACGTGGCAAATGCCAGCGAAGAAACTAAGCTGGCTTGGCAGAAGGAATACGGTCTGGGTGAAGGCGACTGGCTGCACATAACGCAGGGCTATCAGCCACGCGGCGACCAAGCTTTTTATAAGTTCAAGTGCCTCCACTGCGAGGCGGTCCGGTTGGGGTGGGACTGCTCGTGAACCAAAGGACTAACCCCTCCTATATGGACTCCCCCTCAACGGCAAGAAACTGATCGACAGTTTTGGCTGTTGGGAAACGCGTGCAGTCGTATATCCGGCATCTGAGGTGGGCTCGCAGTGGCCCGTGCCGACATGGAATCTGCTCACACGGTGCCAATCGGTACGAACGGCTGGCAAGCAGCCGGAAGAGTTATCGGCATCGATGTGTGATGGTGCGAACCTGGTGGCCATGAGGGATCGATCAATCTCGTCGCAACGCGGGATGGGTAAACGGGGCTTCTCTTGCTGGTAGGCGGTATTCAGGCCGGTATCGCGAACGCTTGGCGGTTCATTTTCTTGCTCAGGGACTGCGTTTCATCGAATCTCTCCTTGTCGCGCAGCGTGGCGTAGCAGATGCGTGCCAGCTTGTTGGCCAGCGCATAGGCCGCTTTGTTGTGGTTCGAGCGGCCCTGCACCTGCAGTGCCCAGTGGCGCACACCGTGCACCTCGCGCCCTTTGCCCTGCGCCACTGCAGCGGCGCGCAGCACGCTTCTGGCCCCGTGCGTGAGCAGCATGCGCAAATAGCGGTCTCCGCGCTTGGAGATGTGGCCCAGGTAGCGCGAGCCCCCCGACGAGTACTCCTTGGGCGTCAGCCCGAACCAGCTGGCAAAGTGCCGCGCATCCTTGAAGTGGCTCACATCCCCCGAGGTCGCCGCCACCAACGCTGTAGCGGTCAGCAGGCCAATGCCGGGGATCGACAGCAGCGTCGTGCAAGCCGGGCTCTGGCGGGCCAGTTCGCCGAGCTCGCGCTCCAACTGGCCGATACGGGCCTCCAGCAGGCGGATCTCGTCAACCAGCAAGCTCATGGTGCCCCGGATCAGGGCGGGCACGGCCGTGGCCGGGTCCACCAGCACCCGACTGATCGTCTCCAGGCCGGTGCGCGCGCCCACGGGGATGGCGATACCGAACTCTCGCAGGAAGCCACGCAGGGCGTTGATGCGGCTGGTGCGCGTGCCCATCCACAGGCTGCGGATGCGGTGCAGGCCTTGCAGGGCTTGCTGCTCGACGGATTTGATGCGCACGGGGCGCATGTCAGAGGCACGGGCGGCTTCGAGCAGGGCGGCCGCGTCGGCCGCATCGGTCTTGTTTCGGCGGACATAGGCGCGCACGTACTGCGCCGGCAGCAGACGCACTTCAATGCCCAGGCCGTTGAGCCAGCGCGCCCAATGGTGGGCCGAGCCGCACGACTCCATGATCACCAGATCAACATCACGGTTGTGAAACCAGCGCTCGAACTGCGCGCGCGTCAGCCGGTGGGTTTCGATGACCTGCCAGGACGCGTCGGCCACGGCCAGCTGGAAGACGGACTTTGCCAAATCAACGGCAACGGTTGTAGCATTCATGTCGGACTCCTTTTGTTGATGAACCTGATCTCCACGCCAATGAAAACCAGGGCGCCAATTTGGCGCAAAAAACAGGGGGAGTCCATCCCATCAGTCAAGGGGTCGTGTTGCTGTAAGGCGCAAGCTGCCCCCTACGTCGAACGTTGTATGGCGGAGAGATGCCGCTCCTAGACTCTGAGCACATTGACGCCGGCATCCGCCAACTGGGACTTGCCGAGGATGTTGTTCGTCTCGAGAGGGCGGATGCTGAGGCTGTCGTGAAGAGAGCTGAGACCGCCTTTCTCGATTCCGGCGGCGGGTCGTGGTGGGACCGATTCCACGAACCCACAGCGACGGCGCAGTTCGAAGATGACCGAGCGTTCGAGAGACTCGCCACCTTCTCACCATCGCCCGATCGACCTTGTTACTTGATAGTCGACGTCGAGGAGGTGCCTGCCGTGTATCTGCTAAAGCCTGATCTGGCCACGCGTGTTTTGGCTGAGAGTCCGTTCATGGAGTATTGCCTCGTTGGGGAGACCTTCACCTGGCTGTTGTGTGAGAACCACCACGGTGCGCTTATCGGGTGTGGAACGGCCGCCGCAAAGGTCGCGAGCGCCGCCGCCGCATAACATGGCAATCGACACGGACATCCTATTGGCGGGCCTTCGCTCGCCTACTGTCCGCCGGTCATTTCTACGTTGGGCGTCATAGAGGGAAGCTCAGGCAATGCGAGGCTCGGTATCCAGTCAGTTGACGCATCAACACCATGCTTGAATTCATCTTTGAGCTTCTCGGAGAGTTCCTGCTCCAAGTAGTCGGTGAGGCACTCATCGAGATCGGCTTCCACTCCCTGGCCGAGCCATTTCGCCGCCCACCCAACCCTTGGTTGGCAGCTATCGGGTATGCACTCTTTGGTGCAATCCTGGGTGGCATCAGTCTGCTGGCTTTCCCAAACAATCTGGTCCCTGGGGCATGGCGAGTGGCCAATCTGGTTGCAGCCCCCATTGCTGTCGGCTGTGTCATGGCGATCATGGGTGCTTGGCGGGCTCGTCGGGGGCAGCAGGTTCTGCGAATTGACCGCTTTGTGTACGGATACTTGTTCGCGCTTGCAATTGCCCTGGTCAGGTTCTACTTCGCGGCATGACGCCCAACCCTTCAATTGAGCCGCAGGTGATCCGCTACACCGCTCCGCCCAAGGTGGTCCTGCCGGAAGCGACCCCGGGCAACTCCGCTGATCCGCGACCTGCGCGGCCTGCCCAGGGATTGGCGCAAGACCCAATGCGGAAGCTAACTCCGGAGTAGGGTGAGGCCAAGGCGTTGAAGATCAAATAATTTGATCAATAAATACAAACAAAGCCAATTCCAAAGAACGTTCCCGGCGTCTACATTCAGTCCATCGGCCCACCGGCCGCCTGACCCGAAAGGACGCCACCATGTTGACCCTTCGCAAATCAGCCGACCGCGGCTACGCCGATCACGGCTGGCTCAAGTCGTACCACAGCTTCTCGTTTGCGGGGTATTACGACCCGCAGCACATGGGCTTTGGCAACCTGCGCGTCATCAACGAGGACCGCATCGCGCCGGGCACGGGTTTTGGCACCCATGGCCACCGCGACATGGAGATCATCAGTTACGTGCTGCAGGGCAACCTGGCCCACAAGGACAGCATGGGCAACGTCAAGGGCATCCCGCCCGGTGACGTGCAGCGCATGAGCGCGGGCACCGGCGTGCAGCACAGCGAGTTCAACCACGCGCAGGGCCAGACCACGCACTTTTTGCAGATCTGGATCGAGCCCGACGTTCGCGGCATCCCGCCCGGCTACGAGCAAAAGACCTTTGCCCCGGCCGAAAAGCGCGGTCGCCTGCGCCGCGTGGCGTCGCCCGACGGCGCCGAGGGCTCGGTCACCATCCATGCCGACGCCACGCTGTACGCCGGCCTGCTGGACGGCGCGGAGTCCGCAGCGTTGACGCTGCCGCCCGGCCGGCTGGGCTATGTGCACCTGGTGCGCGGCGAGCTCACCGTCAACGGCCAGCGCCTGTCGGCCGGCGACGCCGCCCTGTTGCAGGACGAACCGCAACTCACCCTGGCCGGTGGCCAGCAGGCCGAGGTGCTGGTGTTCGACCTGGCGCCCTAAACCCACACGTTTCAAGAACCTGTTTTCACCCACCCGGAGCCATTCACCATGAACCCTTCCGCTTCCACCCAGAACATCCTGACCCTTGTTGGCCGTGCGCTGATCGCGCTGCTGTTCATCCCCGCCGGCCTCAGCAAGATCGGCGCTTTTGCCGGTGTGGCGGGCTACATCGCCTCCAAGGGCGTGCCGCTGCCCCAGGTGGCCGCGGTAGTCGGCATCGTGGCCGAGGTGGGCCTGGGCGCGCTGATCCTCATCGGCTGGCAGACGCGCTGGGCCGCGCTGGGCATGGCGATCTTCACCGTGGTCATCACCTTCATCTTCCACAACTTCTGGGCCCTGCCGGCCGAGCAGGTGATGGCGCAGCAGCAGGCGTTCTTCAAGAACATCGCCGTGGTCGGTGGCCTGCTGGCGCTCGTCGCCTGGGGCGCCGGTGGCTACAGCGTGGACGCCAGGCGCTCCGTCTGATCGCCCACAGACGGCGCAGCACCAATCACCCAAACTTGCTTTTGTCCAACCTTTCAGGGAACCCTTGACATGTCCAAAACCGTTGTTGTTTACCACTCGGGCTACGGCCACACCCAGCGCATGGCCCAGGCCGTTGCCACCGGGGCCAATGCCCAGCTCATCGCCATCGATGCCGAGGGCAACCTGCCCGACGGCAGCTGGGAGGTGCTGGCCGCGGCCGACGCCATCATCTTTGGCTCGCCCACCTACATGGGCAACGTGAGCTGGCAGTTCAAGAAGTTCGCCGACGCCTCGTCCAAGCCCTGGTATGCGCAGGTCTGGAAAGACAAGCTCGCCGCCGGCTTCACCAACAGCGCCGGGCTCAACGGCGACAAGCTGGCCACGCTGATGGCCATGTTCACGCTGGCCATGCAGCACGGCATGCTTTGGGTCAGCCAGGGCCAGATGCCGGCCAACACCAAGGCGTCCACCCGCAAGGACACCAACCACCTGGTGTCGTACGCCGGCGCCATTGCGGCGTCGCCGTCGGACGCCAGCGCCGCCGAGATGTTCGACGGCGACCTGGAGACCGCGCGCCTGTTCGGCGAGCGCGTGGCCCAGGTTGCAGCCAGGTTCCGGGGCTGATAGCCTCGCTGCCATCTTTCGCACACTGCGGGCCACCGCAAAGGACGAACATGGCAGCGCAGCATCTCACCGGACACCTCAAGGACCTTGGCGGCGGTTTCACCGTGCGCCGCCTGCTGCCGGCGGCGCGCTGCCGCTCGGTGGGCCCGTTCGTCTTCTTTGACCACTTCGGGCCCGCGGTGCAGCGGCCCGAAGACAACCACGATGTGCGCCCGCACCCGCACATCGGGCTGGCCACGGTGACGTACCTGTTCGAGGGCGCAATGGTGCACCGCGACAGCCTGGGCATGGTCCAGCAGATCGAGCCCGGCGCCATCAACTGGATGACGGCCGGGCGGGGCATCGTGCACTCAGAGCGCCGGCCCGATGGCTGGTGGAACCGCACCTACACCAACCACGGCCTGCAGCTGTGGGCGGCGCTGCCGCGCGAGGCCGAGGAGGCCGCCCCCGCCTTTGTCCACACCCCGGCGGCCGCGATCCCGCAGGCCACCGTGGGCGCGGCCACCGTGCGCGTGCTCATCGGCGCAGCCTTCGGGCGCGAATCCCCGGTGGCCGTGTTTGCGCCCACGCTGTACCTGGACGTGAAGCTGCCCGCTGGCGCCACGCTGGAGCTGCCCGCCGCGCTGGCGCCCGAGCGCGCGGTGTACGCGGTGGACGGCGCGCTCGAACTGGTGGGCGATGGCCTGCCCGTGGCCACCCACACCATGGCGGTGCTGGGCGAGGGCGACACCGTGGTGCTGCGCGGCGGCGCCGAGGGCTGCCGCCTGGTGGTGATCGGGGGCGCGCCGCTGGATGGCCCGCGCCACATGTGGTGGAACTTCGTCTCCAGCCGAAAAGAGCGCATCCTGCAGGCCGCGGCCGACTGGGAAGCAGGGCGCTTTGACGCCGTGCCCGGCGAGACCGAATCCATCCCGCTGCCCGAGCACCGGCCGGTGGCCTGAGGCCCTGCCGCGCGACCCGGCTGCGCAGGCCGCCCGGGCGTGCAGGCGCCTATCATGCGCGCATGAAGATTTTCCAACTGCTGCCCCTGGCCGACTGGCTGGCCCTGATGCTGTTTGCCGGCGCCTGGGTGGGCTACGCCTGGTTTGCCCGCGTGTGGAGCACCCGGCGTCCCTCGCTGGTGGCCGCCACCAACCGCTACCGCCGCTACTGGATGCTGCAGGCCACCACGCGCGACCCCCGCGTGCTCGACGGCGTGATCACCCAGAGCCTGTCGGCCAGCCCCAGCTTCTTTGCCTCCACCTCGATCCTGATCATCGGCGGCCTGTTCGCCCTGCTGGGCACCACCGACAAGGCCGCCGAGATCGTGCGCGAGATCCCGTTTGCCCAGCCCACGCCGATGCTGGTGTTCGAGTTCAAGATCCTGGTGCTGGTGGCGATCTTTGTCTACGCCTTCTTCCGCTTCAGCTGGTCGATGCGCCAGTACGTGATCGTGGGCGTGGTGGTGGGCGCGATGCCTTCGCCCGACGACTTTGCCCAGGGCCGCTTTGACCGCGAGGACGTGGCCCGCCGCGCCGGCGACCTGCTGGGCCTGGCGGCCGACACCTTCAACGACGGGCTGCGGGCGTACTACTTCTCGTTTGCGGCGATTGGCTGGTTCTTCTCGCCGGCGGCTTTTGCCATCGCCACGCTGACGGTGGTGCTGGTGCTGTACGTCCGCGAATTCCGCTCGGACGTGCTGGCGGTGCTGGGGTAGGCCGCAGGGGGATTTTCAGTGCCAAATTGGCACCTGGCCCCCGTCCACTATGGCTGAGCCGCTATCGTTTTGATAGCAGACAGGTCGTGTCCGAGCGCCTCGCGCTGGTCGAACACGAAGCAGTCGCCGCGGAAATGCGCGCCGCCCGCCTCTTCAAAGTACTTGAGGATCCCGCCGTCGAGCTGGTAGACCGAATCCAGCCCGGCCTCGCGCAGGACGATGGCGGCCTTCTCGCAGCGGATGCCACCGGTGCAGAAGCTCACCACCGTCTTGCCCGCCAGTTCGGCCTTGTGCACCTGCACCGCCTGCGGGAAGTCCGAGAACTTCGACAGCCGCCAGTCGATGGCGCCCTCAAACGTGCCGTGGTCCACCTCAAAGGCGTTGCGGGTGTCCAGCGTCACCACGGGGCGGCCGGCGTCGTCGTGGCCCGCGTCCAGCCAGCGCCGCACCGTCAGTGCGTCCACCGCCGGCGCGCGGCCGGCCTGGGGCTGGATGGCCGGGTGGTTCATGCGGATGATCTCGCCCTTGACCTTGACCAGGAACTTGCCAAACGGCTGGGTGGCGGACCAGCTTTCTTTTGGCTCCAGGTCGGCAAAGCGGGCGTCCTGGCGCAGGCTGGCCACAAAGCCGCGCACGCTGTCTGCGCCGCCGCCCAGAAACAGGTTGATCCCTTCGGTGGCCAGCAGGATGGTGCCTTTGAGGCCCAGCGCCTGGCCGCGCGCGTGCAGCGCATCGCGCAGGACCGCCGCGTCGTGCAGGGTGACAAATTTGTAGGCCGAGATGTTGAGGATGTCGTTCACCCGTGCATTTTAGGAAGCTGTCAAGCGGCATCGATTTCCTACAATGGCCGCCATGTTTGTCCACCTGCGCCTGCACACCGAATTTTCTGTCGTTGATGGCACCAACCGCGTGGACGACATTGTTCGCGCCGCGGCCGCCGACACCCAGCCCGCCCTGGCCATCACCGACCTGTCCAACCTGTTTGGCGCGATCAAGTTCTACAAGGCGGCGCGCGGCGCCGGCGTCAAGCCGCTGGTCGGTGCCGAAGTGTTCCTGCAGGGCTTCTCCAAGGACGCCACGCAGCTCACCCGCGTGGTGCTGCTGGCGCAGAACCACCAGGGCTACCTCAACCTGTGCGAGCTGCTGTCGCGCGCCTGGACGCAGAACGCCGTCAAGGCGCAGGCCGCCTGCAAGCTGGCCTGGCTGCGCGAGCTGGGCGAGGGCCTGATCCTGCTGTCGGGTGCGCAGGCCGGGCCGGTGGGGCAGGCGCTGGTGCAGGGCGACGATGCGCGCGCCGCCGAGGTGGCGCTGGAGCTGGCCTCGATCTTCCCGCACCGCTTTTACCTTGAGCTGCAGCGCGCCGGCCGCTCCGACGACGAGGTGCAGGTGGCCGGCGCGGTGCGCCTGGCCGCGCGGCTCAAGCTGCCGGTGGTGGCCACGCACCCGGTGCAGTTCACCCTGCAAGACGACTACGAGGCGCACGAGGCGCGGGTGTGCATCTCCGAGGGCGAGATTCTGGGCAACCAGCGGCGCGTGCGCCGGTTCACCCGGGAGCAGTACTTCAAGTCGTCCGCCCAGATGCAGGCGCTGTTTGCGGATGTGCCCTCGGCGCTGGCCAACACGGTGGAGATCGCGCGCCGCTGCAGCCTCACGCTGGAGCTGGGCAAGCCGCGTTTGCCCAACTTCCCCACGCCGGGCGGCATGCCGGTGGACGAGTATTTTCGCGTGGCCTCGCACGAGGGCTTGCGCGAGCGGCTGGCGCAGCTGTACCCCGACGCCGCGCAGCGCGAGCGCGAGACACCGCGCTACGTGGAGCGGCTGGAGTTCGAGATCGCCACCATCCTGAAGATGGGCTTCCCCGGCTACTTCCTGATCGTGGGCGACTTCATCAACTGGGCCAAGAACAACGGCTGTCCGGTGGGGCCGGGGCGGGGCTCGGGCGCGGGCTCGCTGGTGGCGTATGCGCTCAAGATCACCGACCTGGACCCGCTGCAGTACAAGCTGCTGTTCGAGCGCTTCCTCAACCCGGAGCGGGTGTCCATGCCCGACTTCGACATCGATTTCTGCCAGGGCAACCGCGACCGCGTCATCGACTATGTGAAGGACAAGTACGGCAAGGAGGCGGTCAGCCAGATCGCCACCTTTGGCACCATGGCCGCGCGCGCGGTCATCCGCGACGTGGGCCGCGTGCTGGACATGAGCTACACCTTCTGCGACGGCCTGTCCAAGCTGATCCCCAACAAGCCGGGCCAGCACATCACCATCGACGGCGCGCTCAAGGTCGAGCCGGTGCTGGCCGAGCGGCTGGAGCGCGAGGACGAGGTCAAGACGCTGCTTGGCCTGGCGCAAAAGCTCGAGGGCATGACGCGCAACGTGGGCATGCATGCCGGGGGTGTGCTGATCGCGCCGGGCAAGCTCACGGATTTTTGCCCGCTGTACCAGCAGCCCGGCAGCGACGCCGCGGTCAGCCAGTACGACAAGGACGATGTGGAGGCCGCCGGCCTGGTGAAGTTCGACTTCCTGGGCCTGGCCACGCTGACCATCCTGGAGCTGGCGCGCGGCATGATCGCGCAGCGCCACAAGGGGCAGGAGGGCTTCAGCTTCGAGGCCATCCCGCTGGACGACGCACCCACCTACCAGCTGTTCACCGACGGCAAGACCGAGGCGGTGTTCCAGTTTGAAAGCCGCGGCATGCAGGGCATGTTGCGCGACGCCAAGCCCACGCGGCTGGAAGACCTGATCGCGCTGAACGCCCTGTACCGTCCCGGCCCGATGGACCTGATCCCCGACTTCGTGGCGCGCAAGCACGGGCGGGAGCCGGTGGTGTACCCGCACCCGCTGGTGGCGGACATGCTCAGCGAGACCTACGGGATCATGGTCTACCAGGAGCAGGTGATGCAGACCGCGCAGATCCTGGGCGGCTACTCGCTGGGCGGCGCCGACCTGCTGCGCCGCGCCATGGGCAAGAAGAAGGCCGAGGAGATGGCCGAGCACCGCGCGATCTTCCGCGCGGGCGCAGCCAAGAACGCCATCAGCGAGCAGAAGGCCGACGAGATCTTCGACCTGATGGAGAAGTTTGCGGGCTACGGCTTCAACAAGTCGCACGCGGCGGCGTACTCGCTGCTGGCGTACCACACGGCCTGGCTCAAGGTGCACTACACGGCCGAGTTCTTCTGCGCCAACATGACGGTGGAAATGGACAACACCGACAAGCTCAAGGTGCTGTTCGAGGACGCCGTCAAGAACTTCGGGCTCGCTTTCGAGCCGCCCGACGTCAATCGTGGCGGCTACCGTTTCGAGCCGGTCACGGACAAGGTCATCCGCTACGGCCTGGGCGCGGTCAAGGGCACGGGCCAGCAGGCGGTGGAGGCGATCGTGCGCGCGCGCGAAGAAGGTGGCCCGTTCACCAGCCTCTACGACTTTTGCGTGCGGGTGGACCGCACCCGACTGAACAAGCGGGCGGTGGAGGCCCTGATCAAGGCCGGCGCGTTTGATTCACTGCAGCTCAACCGCGCGGCGCTGGTGGCGTCGATTGACAGGGCTTTTGACTTTGCCGCCAGCATCGAGGCCAACGCGCATCAGGGCGGGCTGTTTGACATGGGGTCCGACGACGAACTGTCGCACGCCGCCAGCACGCAGGAGCCGGCGCTGGTGGAGGCGCTCCCCTGGGGCGTGAAGGAGCGCCTGACCCACGAGAAGACGGCGGTGGGCTTTTACCTGTCGGGTCACCTGTTTGACGAGGTGGCGCTGGAGGTGCGCCGCTTCGTCAAGCGCGAGATCGGCGAGCTGATCGACAGCCGCGAGCCGCAGCTGCTGGCCGGCATCGTCGGGGATTTCCGCGTGATCAACGGCCAGCGCGGCAAGCTGGCGCTGTTCCGGCTGGACGACAAGTCCGGCGGCATCGACGCGCGTGCCGACGAGGCGGTGATCAACGCCAACCGCAACCTGCTCAAGGAAGACGAGCTCATCATCGCCATGGGCAAGCTGCAGCCGGACCGCTTCTCGGGCGGGTTGCAGTTCACCGTCAACCAGGTGTGGGACCTGGCCACCGCGCGCTGCCGGTTTGGCAAGTACCTGCGGGTGGCCGTCAACGGCAAGGCGCCCGACATCCAGCGGCTGCTGCGGGAGTTTCCGCCGCGGCGCGAGATGAGCGAACAGGGCGAGCTGGTGCGCGGCCTGCCGGTGCGACTGACGCTGCGCCGCGATTCGGCGCAGGCCGAATTGCAGCTGCGAGACGCGGCCAAGTTCTTCCCCAGCGACGCGGCGCTGGCGGGCTGGATGGCGCAGGCGGACGGCGGCTCGGCGCAGATCGTCTACGACGCGGTTTGAGGGTGTTTTAGGCCTCCAGCCCCCGCCAGCTGGACCTGATCCGCTATCAAAAAGATAGCGAAACGGGTGCCCTGGCGGGATTCAGAGGGTGACCTTCAGCTCCAGGCCTTCGCGCACCAGCAACGGCGGCACCCGTCCGTCCACATCTGCGGGCACGGACTGCATCTTGTCCAGCGCACGCAGCACGGCGTCGTCCCACGCGGAGTTGCCACTGGGCTTGACGACCTTTCGGCTCAGGATCTGCCCGGCGGGCGAGGTGCGCACGAACACCACCACGGTGGGGTTGCCCGCGCCGCTGAGGTTGTAGACCGTGTTGGCCTTGATCTGCGCAACGATCTTGCCGCCGTAGCCCGCCGACGGCCCCGCAGACTGCTCGGCATTGCCCGCGCTGCCCGGCGCGCCGGTGGCCTTGGCCAGCCCGGCCATGCGTTTGACGTTCTCCTGCCGTTGCAGTTCGTCCTTGCGCGCTTCTTCGGCCTTGCGGGCTTCGTCGAGCTTGGCCTTGTCTGGCGGGGGCGGCGCGGGTTTGGTCTCGCGCGGTTTCTCGACGGGCTTCTCGCGCTCGATGACGATGGCTTTCTCGGGCACCACGAGTGGTGCGACAACAGGTGCCGGCGGCTGGGGCGGCGCCACGATCTCTTTGGGCGCGGCGGTCTGGGGCACGCTGGCCCAGAGCTCGGCTTCGACCGCCAAGGTCTCGGACTGGCGTTTCCAGTTCACGCCCCAGGTCAGCGCCCCGGCCAGCAGCAGGTGCGCCACCACGGCGATGGTGAAGGCCCGGGCCACACCCGGCGGTGGGGGCGGGGCGAAGTCCAGGCTGTCGGCCGTGGCGTACATGGGCGTTCAGGGAGCGAGCTGCACCGACAGGCCCACGCGCGGCACGCCGGCGCGCTGCAGCGTGTCCATCACCTTGACCACGGTTTCGTACTTGACCGAGCGGTCGGCACTGATCACCACGGCACTGCTGCCGGCCGGCTGCCCGGCCTGGGCTTGCAGGACGGTGGCGGCGAGCGCGGCGGCGGTCACGGGAATGGTCTTGTCCTGGTCGCGCAGTTGCAGGGACTCGTCCTTGCCGATCACGATCTGCAGCACGCGGTCGGGCTGGCGCCCGGCCTTGCCCACGCTGGGCAATTCGATCAGGCTGGGCGTGATCAGGGGCGCCGTGACCATGAAGATGATCAGCAGCACCAGCATCACGTCGATGAACGGCACCATGTTGATCTCGCTGATGGTGCGGCGGCCCCGGCCGCGGGATGCAACGTTAGGCATGTTCAGTCGGCGCCGGGCCGCCCCAAGCCGGCTGCGGCCCCCTCGGGGGGCAGCGCAGTACACGAAGTGACAAGCGTGGGGGCCACATGCTAGTGACCCGACGCGGATTGCGCGCCCAGGTTGCGCTGCAGGATGTTGGAGAACTCTTCGATGAAGCTCTCCAGCTGGATGGCCACGCGGTCGATGTCGTGCGCGAAGCGGTTGTAGGCCACCACGGCGGGGATGGCGGCGAACAGGCCGATGGCGGTGGCGACGAGGGCTTCGGCGATGCCGGGCGCCACGGTGGCCAGCGTGACCTGCTGCAAGCTGGCCAGCCCGGTGAAGGCATGCATGATGCCCCACACCGTGCCGAACAGGCCCACATAGGGCGACACCGAGCCCACCGAAGCCAGGAACGAGAGGTTGACTTCGACGGCGTCGAGTTCGCGCTGGTAGCTCGCGCGCATGGCGCGGCGTGCGCCGTCCAGCAGCGTGCCGGTGTCGGTGATGTGCCGCTCACGCAGCTTCTGGTACTCGCGCATGCCGCTGGCGAAGATGCGCTCCATCGGGCCGGCCTGCTTGGCATTCTGCGAGGCGGAGGCGTACAGCTCGTTCAGGCTGGTGCCGGACCAGAACTCGCGCTCGAACTCGTCGTTGAGCGCCTTCACCCGCTTGAGGGCAAACAGTTTTCGGAAGATGGCCGCCCAGCTGGCGATGGACACGCCCACCAGCAGCAGCATGACAAGCTGCACCACCAGGCTGGCATGCAGCACCAGCTGGACGATGGACAGGTCTTGGTTCATTTGAGTGTTTCCAGGATAGATGCGGGGATTCTCGCAGGCCGCAGCGTGGCCGCATCCACCCAGCCGATGCGGATGTCGCCCTCGCACAGCAGCGCGTCGCCGCGGTACGCCTTTTGCGCAATGACCATCGATGCGCGACCCGCCTCCTGGAGCCGCGCGGTGACCACCAGTTCGTCGTCCAGCCGGGCGGGCTGGTGGTAGCGCACGTTGGTCTGGCTGACAACGAACATGCCACCGGTCTGCTCGCGCAGGCCCTGCTGGCCCACGCCCAGCGAGCGCAGCCACTCGGTGCGCGCGCGTTCAAAGAACTTCAGGTAGTTGGCATAGAAGACGATGCCGCCGGCATCGGTGTCCTCCCAGTACACGCGCACCGGCCATGAGAAACCGCGCCCGGATGCAGGGAGACCGGTATCGCTCATGCCAGCATGTGCCGCAGCCGTGCGGCCGCTTCCTGCAGCTGCGCCATCGAGCTGGCGGTGGAGAAGCGCACGAATTGCGCGGTTTGCGCGGTGCCGAAGTCCCGCCCGGGCGTCACGGCCACATGGGCGCGCTTCATGACCTCAAAGGCGAAATCCCAGCTGTCGCGCAGGCCCAGCTTCGCGCAGGCCTGGCTGCAGTCGGCCCAGGCGTAGAACGCGCCGTCGGGCATGACCGGGACCGTCAGCCCGATGGCGTTCAGCTCGGGGATGAACCAGTCGCGTCGGGCCTTGAACTCGGCGCGCCGGCGTTCGTACTCCGCAATGCTCTGCGCCTCAAAGCAGGCCAGCGCCGCGTGCTGGGCCACCGTGCTGGGGCAAATGAACAGGTTCTGCGCCAGGCGCTCCACCACCGGCACCAGAGCGTCGGGCACCACCAGCCAGCCCAGGCGCCAGCCCGTCATGTTGAAGTACTTTGAGAAGCTGTTGATGCTGATGACCTGGTCGTCGATGCCCAGTGCCGTCTGGCCGAAGGTGTCGTCGTGGCTCAGCCCGAGGTAGATCTCGTCCAGCAGGGTCACGCCGCCGCGGCGGGTGACGACCTCATGGATGCGCCGCAACTCGGCCGGGTGGATGGAAGTGCCTGTGGGGTTGGAGGGCGAGGCCAGCAGCACGCCGCGCGTCCTGGGGTTCCAGGCCGCTTCCACCTTGGCGGCACTGAGCTGGAAGCGCTCCTGCGCGGTGGTGGGGATGAGCACCGCATTGCCGTCGGCAGCGCTCACGAAGTGGCGGTTGCACGGGTAGCTGGGGTCGGGCATCAGGATCTCGTCGCCCGCATCCACCAGCGCCAGGCAGGCCAGCTGCAGCGCAGCCGAGGCACCCGCAGTGACCACGATGCGCCGCGCCGGCACCTCCACGCCAAAGCGGCTGGCGTACCAGGCGCTGATGCGCTCGCGCAGGGCGTCCAGACCAGTGGCCTGGGTGTACTGGGTCACGCCGTCGCGGATGGCGCGCGCCGCTGCCTCCTGCACCAGCGGCGGGGCGGTGAAGTCGGGCTCACCGATGTTGAGAAAAACCATCGGGCGCTCGCCGTGCGCCACCTCGCGGGCCAGCGCCGACGCCGCCTTGGCGACTTCCATCACGTAGAAGGGCTCGATGCGGTTGGCGCGGGCGGAGATCTTCATGCGCGGGACTTGCCGCTTCGGCGATCGGCCTCGACCTCGGAGGCCCGCAGCGAGGGCGCCAGACCGTTGAGCACGGCGTTGACGTACTTGTGCCCATCGGTGCCGCCAAAGTCCTTCGCCAGCTCGATGCATTCGTTGAGCACCACGCGCCAGGGCACGTCGGCGCAATGCATCAGCTCATAGGCGCCAATCCACATGATGGCCCGCTCGATGGGCGAAATCTCCGCGAGCTTGCGGTCCAGCAGCGGTGTGATGCGGGCGTCCAGCGCAGCGGCCTCGCGCACGCAGCCGTGGAGCAGGGCGTCGTAGTGCACGGAGTCCGCCTTGTGAAAACCCGCCAGGTCGCGGGTGAAGGCGTCGATGGCGCTGGCCTCGTTGCGGCCCACCAGGTGCTGGTACAGCGCCTGCAGCGCGAACTCGCGCGCGCGGCTGCGGGCGGACTTGGGCGAGGCCTTGCGTTTGGGCGCGGTGGCTGCGGGCACAGGGGCAGCGGTCATGACAGGCGTTCCAGCAGGTTGGCCATTTCCACCGCCACACGCGCAGCGTCCCGGCCCTTTTCGGTTTGGCGCGCCAGCGCCTGGGCCTCGTTCTCGGTGGTGAGGATGGCGTTGGCCACGGGCAACTGGTAGTCCAGCCCGACGCGCGAAACGCCAGCGCCGGATTCGTTGGCCACCAGCTCGAAGTGGTAGGTTTCTCCGCGGATGATGCAGCCCAGCGCGATCAGCGCGTCGTAGCGGTCCTTCTCGGCCAGCGCCTGAAGCGCCAGAGGCACCTCGAGGGCGCCGGGCACCAGCACATGGTCGATGTTTTTCTCGTCCACGCCCAGGGCCGCGAGCTCGGCCTTGCAGGCGGCCGCCAGCGCGTCGGTGATGGACTGGTTGAAGCGGGCCTGGACGATGCCGATGTACAGCTTGCGTCCGTCCAGGTGGTCCGCGCTCCCTTTGTCTGCGCCAAACATGGTTGTCCTTGGTGTGTTGCGTGTGTGGTGTCAGCGGCCGATGTAGCCGGCGATCTCGAGGCCGTAGCCTGCCATGCTGGGCATGCGCCGCGGATTGCCCATCAGGTTCATGCGGTGCACGCCGCATTCGCGCAGGATCTGCGCGCCCACGCCATAGGTGCGCAGGTCCATGCGGCCGCGCTCGGGGGCCTGCGAGGCGCGCGCCGTGCCTTCGAACTGGGTCAGCAACTGCGAGGCGCTCTCGCCGCAGTTCAGCAGCACGGCCACGCCCTTGCCCTCGGCGGCGATGTGGCGCAGGCTGGCGTCCAGCCCCCAGGAGTGCATGGAGCGGTTGACTTCCAGCGCGTCCAGCACGCTCAGCGGCTCGTGCACCCGAACGGCCACGGCGTCGGCGGGCGCCCATTGCCCCTTGACCAGCGCCAGATGCAGGCCCTGGCTGGGCTTGTCGCGGAACGCATGCGCGGTGAAGCTGCCAAAGGCAGTCTCGATGGTGCGCTCGCCCAGTTTCTGGATGAGCGACTCATTGCGGCTGCGGTGTTCGATCAGGTCGGCGATGGTGCCGATCTTCAGGCCATGTTCGGCCGCAAACAGTTGCAGGTCGGGCAGACGGGCCATGGTGCCGTCGTCCTTCATGATCTCGCAGATCACGGCCGCAGGCTCACAGCCTGCCATGGACGCCAGGTCGCAACCGGCTTCGGTGTGGCCTGCCCGCATGAGCACGCCGCCTTCGACCGCCTGCAGCGGGAAGATGTGGCCGGGCTGGACGAGGTCGTCGGCTTTGGCCTGGGCGGCCACCGCAGCCTGCACCGTGCGGGCGCGGTCGGCGGCCGAGATGCCGGTGGTCACGCCGGTGGCGGCCTCGATGGACACGGTGAAGGCGGTGCCCATCTTGGTGCCGTTGTTGGCCACCATGGGCGGCAGCTTGAGGCGCTCGCAGCGATCACGCGTGAGGGTCAGGCAGATCAGGCCCCGGCCATAACGGGCCATGAAGTTGATGGCCTCTGGCGTGACGTGTTCGGCGGCCAGCACCAGGTCGCCCTCGTTCTCGCGGTCTTCTTCATCGACCAGGATGACGATGCGACCGGCGCGCATGTCGGCCACGATGTCTTCAACCGGCGAAATGGCCACAGGGGTGGGGCTTGTCATGCAGGGGCTTTCAGGAGTTGCGGGTCGGCGGAGAGCATGCGCTCGACGTATCGCGCGATCAGGTCGATTTCAAGGTTGACGAGGCTTCCGCTGGCCAGGCGGCCCAGCGCGGTGTGCTCAACGGTGTGCGGGATCAGGTTGATGCTGGCTTCGGTGCCGGCGTCGCCGTCGGCAATGCGGTTGACGGTGAGGCTGACGCCATTGATGGTGATGGAGCCCTTGTACGCCAGGTACTTGCCCAGGGCGCGGGGCGCCATCACGCGCAGTTCCCAGCTTTCGCCGACCCTGTCGAAGTGCGTCACGGTGCCGATGCCGTCCACGTGGCCCGAAACAATGTGCCCGCCCAACCGGTCGTGGGCGCGCAGGGCTTTTTCGAGGTTGATGGGGCCGGGTTCGGCCAGGCCAGCGGTTTTGCCCAGCGACTCGGCCGAGATGTCGATGGTGAATTGCCGCAGTGCCGGATCGACGGAGGTGACCGTCATGCAGGCGCCGTTGAGCGCAATGCTGTCACCGAGTCCCACGTCATCCAGGTAGCCGGCGGGGGCCTCGATGACGAGGCGCTTGCCGTGCTGCAAAGAGCTTCCCAGGTCGTGGATGGCGGCGATGCGCCCCACGCCGGGGATGATTCCGGTGAACATTCCGCCATTTTCGCAGGGAAATGGCTAGAAACTGTCGCGCCCGGCCACACGGGCCATGATTCTCAGGTCGGGCCAGACACGGTATACGTCCCGGAACGCCAGCGGCACGGCCCCGGCAAGGTCTTCCAGAGGGCCCAGGCTGGCCATGTCGCGGCCGTGCCCCAGCAGTTTGGGGGCCAGATAGACCAGAAATTCGTCCACCAGTCCTTCCCGGACGAGGGAACCATTGAGCTTGTGGCCGGCCTCGACATGCAGTTCATTGACTTCCCTGACGGCGAGATCCCGCAGCATGGCGGCCAGGTCGACCTTGCCGCCGGGGCCGGGCATCTGTATGACGGTGGCGCCCCGCGATTCCAGCGCCGCCTGCCTGGCCGGGTGGGAAAGGGCCGCGTAAATGAACAGTTGCCGCCCCGGAATGAACAGTTTTGCATCCAGCGGGGTCTCGAGCCGGCTGTCCACCACCACCAGATGGGGCTGGCGGGGCGTCTCGACGTCCCGCACGTCCAGCCGGGGGTTGTCTTCGAGGACGGTGCCAATGCCGGTAAGGACGGCGCAGGCGCGCGCGCGCCAGGCATGGCCGTCGGCGCGGGCTTCGGGGGACGTGATCCACTGGCTGGAGCCGTGCTCAAGGGCGGTTTTGCCGTCCAGCGACGCCGCCACCTTGAGCCGCACCCAAGGGGTCTTGCGGACCATCCGGCTGAAGAAGCCGATGTTGAGTTCGCGTGATTCGACGGCGCCCGGGCCGATCTCGACGGTGATGCCAGCGGCGCGCAACCGTTCGAACCCTTGCCCGGCCACCAGCGGGTTGGGGTCGGGCAGAGAAGCGACAACCCGGGCCACACCGGCGGCGACCAGCGCATCGCAGCAGGGCCCGGTGCGGCCCTGGTGGGCGCAGGGCTCCAGGGTCACCCAGGCGGTGGCGCCACGCACGTCTTGCCCGCGGGCCGCCGCATCCCGCAATGCCATGACCTCGGCGTGCGCGCTGCCCGCGCGCTGGGTGGCTCCAACGCCCAGCACCGTGCCGTCGGGAAGGGCCAGAACGCAACCCACGGCGGGGTTTGGGGGGGGCGCCAGCCGCGCCTGGCGGGCCAGTTGCAGCGCGAGCGACATGGTGGCCCCATCCTCAAGAACTGGGCATTCCGTCACGGTCGTCGGCTTGGGCATCTCGTGGAGTCTACCGTTCGTCATGACAGACGAGCCGACCATCGTGGCCGGATAGCGTATCAAGGGTGAGGTGAATACGATGTGTGCCTATGCGCAAATTGCAGGGTTTCACGCTGATAGAGATGCTGGTCGTCGTTGCCTTGGTGGCAATACTGGCCTCGCTTGCGGCGCCTGGTTTCAATTCCATGATTGCGAGCCGGTCGGTTGCGTCGGCGGCGTCTGCCATGGCCGATGACTACCGCTTTGCCCGGTCCGAGGCAATCAAGCGCGGAGGCTATGTCACCCTTTGCCGCTCACTTGACGCGGCGGCGTGCACGACCGACGTGGGAAGCTGGCACACCGGGTGGCTGGTCTTCAGCGATTACAACGGAAACGGGGCCTTAGACGCTGGCTCCGACACTGTGCTTCGCGTACAGCAAAGCGTATCTGGTGTCAGCGCGCTGGCGCACCCGACCGTGTCATCCACGCCAGTCAAGGCCACATTCAGGCCCAATGGCCTTGGGGTGGCAATCAACACTTCCTGGGTTGTCACGCCGATCAATTCATCAGCGACGAACTCCACCCGACTGCTGTGCGTCTCCACCAATGGTCGCGTCGCGTTGCGCGATGCGGGAGACTCCTCATGCTGAGAAATGTGCGGTCCAACGGGCGCCGCGCCCAGGCTGGCGCTTCCCTGATCGAGGTGCTGGTATCCATCGTCATCGCTTCCATCGGCTTGCTGGCGCTGGCAGGCATCAATGCCGCGTCTGTGCGTTATTCCAAACTGTCGCAGTACCGTTCCGTCGCAGCGCTGATGGCGCAGGATCTGGCCGATCGAATGAGGGCCAATCGTGGGACGACTGCCAATGTCGTGCAGAGTTATGTGCTCCAGCAAAGCTTTACGGCGCAGGCCAGTCTGGGTTCTGCCCCGTCGCCGTCGTGCACCTTGACGACGGATTCCTGCACCCAGGCCGAAATGGCAGCTGCGGACTTGTATGCATGGCGTCAGGCGGTTCGCAACAACCTGCCCCAGGGCTCCGTCTATGTCGAGGGCGCCGCTACCGGTTCCGTGAACCTGTGGATTGTCTGGCAGGACGCCCAACTGGGTGCGGACGACGAGTATTCGGAGCTGAGCGCCAAGGATTGCCATACATCGCTTGGCATCAACGACAAATCGGTTCGTTGCATGTTTTTCAGGATCCAGGTATGAAGCCGGCCCAGCGGAACAATACGTGCTATCGGCGGCATCAGCGTGGCATGTCCATCATGGAGCTGATGGTGTCGGTGGTGATTGGCCTCTTCGTGGTCAGCGCCGTGCTGGTGAATTACCTTGGCAGCGGTGTCACCGGACGTCAGCAGGGCTCACTGGCGCAATTGAGTGAAGATGCCCAGTTGGCGTTCAACCTCCTGGCGCGCGACATCCAGATGGCGGGATATTCGGATCCGACGGGAACAGCGACCGTTGGCACCGCCACTGTGGCCACGTTCGGGCGGCTGTATTCTGGCAACGCGGTCTTTGGTTGTGAGCGGGTGTTCAACGATGCCGCCGCCAATGCTGGGAGTGCAACCTGTGCCACAACCGGCAGCACGGCCACGCACGCGCTTGAGGTCAACTATCAGGCCACGTCTCGCAATTCGATTCTCAGCTCGTCCAACGTACCGACCGATTGCCTTGGCAACGAGCTCACCATCAGCGGCTCTTACTACGTCGCGTCCAACCGGTACTACATCACCGCGACGACAGCCACCTCCCGGCCGGAGCTGCACTGCGTGAGCCCCGGCAGGTCGGCGCAGCCCCTGATCGAGAACGTCGAATCCATGGTGTTCTGGTATGGGGAAGCCGATTCCGTCGACCCGCGTCGCGCCGTGCGCTATGTCAAGGCGGGCAGTGTGGTCGATTGGGGGCGCGTGGTCAGTGTGCGGATCTGCTTGCTCATGCGCAGCGCCGCACCCGTCCTCAGCTCGGACGATTACCTCAGCTACACGGACTGCGAGGGCACGACGCAGACGTCCGCTGACAAGCGGTTGTATCGGGCGTTCTACAGTACGGTCACCCTGCGCAACAAGGCAGGTTATTGATGAAGCTCTCTCGTTCTGCCCGGCCGGTGCCGTCCCCCAGAAGCCAGCGTGGCGTTTCGCTGATCATCGTCCTGATCATGACGGTCATCATCGGTTTGACGGCTGCCGCATCCATGCGAACCGCCGTGTCCACTGAGCGGGTGGTCAACAACCTCCGGTCCGAGGCCGTGGCCCAGCAATACGCCGAGGCTGCATTGCAATACTGCGAGACAGAGACCAGCAAGGCTTCGGCTGACCGGATTGCCCAACTGGCTGACGGGCAGTTCACGATTCATGGAGCCGGGGTGTCAAGCTTCAACTGGGAAGTTTCCACCACCTGGACCGCAAACGCCGTCAATGCCCGAATCAACTTGCCGGACACCGCGCTGAAGACGGCCGACAGTGCGTATGCGCCCTCGGGTGTGAGCGTGCCCCAATGCTACGTTGAGGTTGTGACTTTGGCGGATGCCTCCACGGCCTGGCTGATCACCGCGCGTGGTTTCAGCCTTGACTACGCAAGAGATGGCGATGGCCAGACGACCAACGGATCGGTGGTCTGGTTGCAGTCCTACCGGACCCGATGACAGGGAGAACCCAGATGAACATTGACTTGCTGTTGCGTACCCGGCGTGCCCTTGCGGCGCTTGCGCTGGCCCTGCTGGGAACTGCCGCCTGGGCACAGCCCGCGCAATCGCCGTTGCTCAGTCGCGACGGCGGAGGGGTCAAGCCCAACATCGTCGTGACGCTGGACAACTCCAGCTCGATGCTGAGCCGTTACATGCCCGAAACCACGGTGCGCCTGTACACGTGGAGTTTCGCGATGCCAAACGGCGGGAATGAGTTCCGGTATCACCCCAATGACACGCTCGATGGACATTCCCGTTTGCTGAGCTCTGATCCTGCAGAGGCCACCGCTTCATGGGCAGCGCGCCTGATGCGGTCGGGGGATGTGAATACGGTGTATTACAACCCGAAGATCCGGTATCGGCCTTGGCCCACACCGGCTGGTACGGGCCGGTTGCCCAATGCCAGCCCGACGGCCGCACCCAACAACCCATTGAACCTTTCGGCGGCGCCAACGGCGAACTTGACGACGATCACCACGGTGACGTTTGCCAGTGGTTGGTGTTTTCGCAATGGCTCCAACAGCTGCAGTTCCACAAGCGCCTCGGACAGGTTTGACCCAGGCATGTACTACGTGTTGAAGACCGACCCCAGCACGGGCAAGTACCTCAGCCCTACCCTTTCGGCCAGCTATGTGGCGTACAGCATCAATTCGGGCACTGCAACCTACACCAAGCATCCCAAGCGGCTCGATTGTTCGGGTGCGACTTGTACGCGGGATGAAGAGCGGCAGAACTTCGCGAACTGGTACACGTACTTTCGATCCCGGCAGTTGTTGCAGCGCGGCGCCGTCGGCGAGGCCTTTTTTGACCAACCCGACGAATACCGATTGGGGTATGGCAGCACGGGCAAGAGTGCCGCCTCCACCATCGACGGCTTGAGTATCGCCACTCTGTCGGCCGGGGTGCGTGACTTGACCACGACCACTCGTGCGCAGTTCATCACCTGGACGTACAACCTGTCCTACGTTACCGGCACCCCCTTGCGGCGGGTGATGAACGATGTGGGGAGGTATTACCAGTACGCCGACAATCGCGGACCATGGGGCGATTCGCCCGGGACTCTCATCAGTGGAGCACACAAGACCTGTCGGCGGGCATACCACATCATGGTGACCGACGGTTACTGGAACACCACCAACGAAGGAACTGTTCCGTCTTGGCCGGGCAACTCTGACGACTCCGACGGATCCACGATTTCAGGCGCAGGTGGCAAATCCTTCAAGTACGTGCCCGTGCGGCCCTACCGGGACTCAAGTTCGGACACGCTGGCCGATATAGCGATGAAGTACTGGAAGACGGACCTTAGGACCCTGGACAACAAGGTGGTACCGTCGGCCGAGAACCCCGCCTTCTGGCAGCACATGGTGAATTTCACGGTGGGCCTTGGTGTGCGAGGCGTGCTCGATCCCGCGACCGATCTGCCGGCGCTGACCTCAGGGGCCAAGTCCTGGGGCACCGACAAGATCGACGATCTATGGCACGCGGCCATCAATTCGCGGGGCAAGTTCTTCTCCGCCTCCGATCCGTCCGAACTGGCGACCGCACTGAAATCTGCCGTGGGCGATGCCCTGGCCCGCGAACTCAAGGAGGCCGGTGTGGCCACGGCCTCCAGCACGCTCGAGTCTGACAACCGGAAATATGTGCCCAAATACAAGACTGGCGCATGGACGGGTGACGTCGAGGCCTACGTATTGGACTCCTCCGGACAGGCCGGCGCGGTCATGTGGAATGCAGCCAACAAAATGCCTGCCTGGGGCAGTCGCAAGATCGTTACCTGGGATGCGGGGCTGGGGACCCCGGCGGGCGCGACGTTTACCTGGGCCGACATCAGCGCAGGCAACCGCACCGCACTGGGTACTGCTGGCACGGTGACGCTGGTGGACTACATTCGTGGTGACCGGACCAACGAAGACTCCAGCAAGTACCGCGTGCGCGAGCACATTCTGGGTGACTTCATCAACTCCAATCCGGTGTTTGCCAAGGGCAACCTGAATGAAGGTTACACCGCATTGCCGTCCATAGGCGGGACATACCCGGCGTTTCTGACGGCCAAGGCCGCTCGCACCGGCATTTTGTATGTGGGAGGCAATGACGGCATGCTGCACGCCTTCCAGGACACGCGGGGCGCGTCGCCTGGCGCCGACGGCGTGGAGGTCTTTGCGTACGTTCCCCGTGCCGTCTACCCCAACCTGTCGATCCTGACGTCGCAGACCTACGGCGATTTCTCGAACTACCACCAGTACTTTGTGGACGGGCCGCTGGTCGAAGCCGACGCCTACGTCAATGCGCCTGGGGCGGGATCTGCCAGCTGGCGCAATTACCTGGTGGGCACGCTGGGTTCTGGTGGCCGGGGGATGTTCGCGATGGATATCACCGATCCCGCGGCGCTCAATAAATCTGCCCTGCGCTGGGAGGTCAACAGCAACAACGACGCCGAGATCGGCTACATCAATGCTCCGGCGGCCGTTGGCGTCTTGCCCGACGGCACCTGGGTGGCGATATTTGGCAACGGATTCGCCTCAAATGCCGGACACGCTTACTTGTTTGTCGTCAACCTGCAGACCGGTGCGTTTACCAAGCTTGCAGTGGATACCACAGCCTCGGGGAACGGCCTTGGAGGCGTCACCCTCAAGAAGAACAGCGCAATGCAGATCGTGGGGCTGTATGCCGGAGACCTGAAAGGCAAGGTCTGGAAATTCGAGTACGACGCGGCGGCAACCAGCAAGTTCAAGCTGGCCAACACGGGGACTCCTGTGTTCAGCGCTGTTGACAGCGTGGGCACCGCCCAGCCGATCACACAGCCACCGGCACTTGTCCCGCACAGCCTCGGAGGGGATCTGCTGGTGGTCGCCACCGGTCGCCTGCTGACGGTGGCCGATGCCAATTCCACGGCAACGCAGTCGATCTACGGCGTATGGGACAAGCCCAGCGAAAGCGTCTTTACCTTGCCGCACACCCGGTCAAATCTGGCGACTCGAACACTGGCCACCGTGGCCGGCGTTGGTGGCGCTGAGTTCATCACCGTGGCCGGGGCAAATGTGGACTGGGTGACCCAGCGCGGTTGGACGATTGACCTGAATCTGTCCGGATACCCTGGCCTGCGCAGCATCTATCCGCCGCAGCGCGTGGGCAGTTCCATCGTGTTGGTGAGCTCTGTCTCGCCTGCGCAGAACGTCGTGCCCTGCGAGGAGTCCAACGGGCGCGGCGCCAACTTCCTGCTGGTTGCCGAATTCGGCAAGCCTCGGCAGACCGGAGGAGGTGGTGGTGGCGGAGGTGGGGGCGGCGGAGGCGGTGGGGGCGGCGGAGGCGGCGGCAGTGGTGGTCTGGTGGACCAGTGCTTCTTCGACACCAACGGCAACGGCACCTTTGGCGATCCGGCGGGTCATGTGGATGGCCCCGATCTGTGTGACGCAGCGGGGTATGGCACGTCCGCCGACGGTATTGACTCCGTGCTTACAGGCACTCCCACCTGCTCTGGCTCTATCTGCACCACGGAGATCAGCATCCAGAACACCGTCGGTGGCCTGCCGGCGGAGATCCGCACTGGAAGTTCCGCGCCTCCACCCGGACCGTCCCCAGCCAGCGACCGACTGTGGCGGCGTATCATCAATCCGCCGATTCGCTGAAGGAGTGTTCCGATGACTGCGTCCCGCCGAGCCAGCCGTGGCTTCACCCTGATTGAACTGATGATCGTGATTGCGATTGTCGGTATCCTGGCGGCCATTGCGTTACCCAGCTACCGCTCATACGTCCAGCGCGGCAACCGGGCGGATGCCCGGTCTACCTTGCTTGAAGCGGCTCAGCACATGGAGCGCCAGTACTCGATCCGCAATGAGTATGTCGCCAGCCTGCCCGCGCGACTGCAGGTCTCCCCTGCGGGAAGTGATGCGGGCGCACAGCGGTATGACCTGACCGTGGAGGTGTCCACAACTGCCTACACGCTCACTGCCGCACCTGTCCAATCCGATTCAAACTGCGGAACGCTTACCCTTTTGAATACCGGAAAGAAGGGCAGCACCTACGGCTCAGTGGCCGAATGCTGGAAGTAGAAGCCCTGGACCCGCCAGAGCCAAACTGGCGCAGGTGTTCTACCGCCTCACCTCATCCACCAGCGTCTTGAATTCGTCAATGTCTTCAAAGCTGCGGTAGACGCTGGCAAAACGCACGTAAGCCACCTTGTCGAGCTTTTTCAGCTCGCGCATCACCATCTCGCCGATCCGGTTGGACGGGATCTCCCGCACGCCCAGGCTGAGGAGCTTTTCCTCGATCCGCTCGATGGCGCTGTCCACCTGCTCGGTGCTCACGGGGCGCTTGCGCAGCGCCAGGTTCAGCGACGCGAGCAGCTTGGAGCGGTCAAATTCGATGCGCCGGCCGTCCTTCTTGACGACCGCCGGGTAGTTGACGTCGGGCCGCTCATAGGTGGTGAAGCGCTTCTCGCAGCTGGCGCACTGGCGGCGCCGGCGGATGAAGTCCCCGTCTTCGGCCACGCGGGTTTCCACCACCTGGGTGTCCACGTTGCCGCAGAAGGGGCATTTCATGCCTGGTGCCCGCGGTGGATCATGAATAGACGGGAAAGCGTGCCGTCAGCGCGTTGACCTTGGCGCGCACGGCGTCAACGTTGGCCGCGTCGCGGGGGTTGTCCAGCACGTCGGCGATCAGGTTGGCGGTCAGGCGGGCTTCTTCGTCCCGGAAGCCGCGGGTGGTCATCGCCGGGGTGCCAATGCGCACGCCGCTGGTGACCATCGGCTTTTCCGGGTCATTGGGGATCGCATTCTTGTTGATCGTCATGTGGGCGTTGCCCAGCACGGCTTCGGCTTCCTTGCCGGTGATGCCCTTGGCGCGCAGGTCCACCAGCATGACATGGCTCTCGGTGCGGCCGCTCACGATGCGAAGGCCGCGCTGGGTCAGCGTTTCCGCCACGATCTGGGCGTTCTTCAGCACCTGCTGCTGGTAGACCTTGAACGAAGGCTCCAGCGCCTCCTTGAAGGCCACGGCCTTGGCCGCGATCACATGCATCAGCGGGCCGCCCTGCAGGCCGGGGAAGATCGCACTGTTGATGGCCTTCTCGTGCTCGGCCTTCATCAGGATGATGCCGCCACGCGGGCCACGCAGGCTCTTGTGGGTGGTACTTGTGACGACGTCGGCGTGCGGCACGGGGTTGGGGTAGATGCCTGCGGCGATCAGCCCCGCATAGTGCGCCATGTCCACCATGAAGATGGCGCCCACGGCCTTGGCGACCCTGGCAAAGCGCTCGAAGTCGATGCGCAGGCTGTAGGCCGACGCGCCGGCAATGATCAGCTTGGGCCTGGCTTCGTGGGCCTTGCGCTCCATCGCGTCGTAATCGATCTCTTCCTTGTCGTTCAGGCCGTAGCTGACCACGTTGAACCATTTGCCGGACATGTTCAGTGCCATGCCGTGCGTCAGGTGCCCGCCCTCGGCGAGGCTCATGCCCATGATGGTGTCGCCCGGCTTCAGGAAGGCGAGGAACACCGCCTCGTTGGCGGACGCGCCGCAATGCGCCTGCACGTTGGCGGCTTCGGCGCCAAAAATCTGCTTCACACGGTCCAGGGCCAGTTGTTCGGCCACATCCACGTATTCGCAGCCGCCGTAGTAGCGCTTGCCCGGGTAGCCCTCGGCGTACTTGTTGGTCAGCTGGGTGCCCTGCGCAGCCATCACGGCCGGCGAAGCGTAGTTTTCGCTGGCGATGAGCTCGATGTGGTGTTCCTGGCGCGCGTTTTCGGCCTGGATGGCAGCCCACAGCTGCGGATCGGTTTGCTCAATGAGAATGTTTCGTTGGTACATGGTGGCAGTTCCTGGCTGTGGATTCCCTTGGATCAAGGGCTGCCCAGGCGAACGGCTGAACACCGGCAAACTGGGCCCGTTGGGCGTCAATCACCGGCGGCACGCTTCCCAGTGGTTGTCCCGGCGTCTGCCGGGGGGCCACGTCAGCGGTGTCGCCTTTCAGGGCGCCCCGCCTATCGCCAGTTGCGTGCCATCCGAGTTTACCCGAAGCATCCCGACCGCACGTCCCCCCGGGGCCAGCGGTCAGCGTTCCAATCAGGATTCCGTCCAGGCAGCGACCTGGTCGACGGCCGGCTTCTGGGGCGCGGGCGCCACCACCGGCTGCGCTGTCGCGGCCGGTGTCACCTGGGGCGCCAGCGCGACCGAGCGGCCATCGGCCACCTGGCGCAGGCGGGCATGTTCGGCCAGCACCTTGCCGACGTAATCGGAGCCGTCGTTGGAGACCGCGCCCACGTACAGGCGCAAGCCGCCCTCGAGCGAGCCGGCGCGGGCCACACATTCCTGCAGCACCCGCACGCCCACCCGAAGGTTGCTCACCGGGTCAAACGCCGCGAGGTTGCCGCCAAAGCTCTGGTACTTGTCCGAATGCACCTTGGTCATCACCTGCATCAGCCCCTGGGCGCCGACGGGGCTCTGGGCAAACGGGTTGAAGCCCGATTCGACGGCCATCACCGCCAGCACCAGGGTAGGGTCCAGCTTGGCGCGCGTCCCGGTTTCCCAGGCTTCCGCCACCAGGGCACCCACGGGTTCGGGGGCGACCTTGTACTTGCGGCTGATCCACAAGGCCACGGCGGCCTGGGATTTGGGCAGCTCATGCAAGTGCGCCGCAGTGGCGCGCTCGCTCGCGTCGGGCTGGGGTTCCAGTCCGGTGGTGGTGAACTGGCGGTCTTGCAGCCAGCCCATCAGTTTTGCTTCGCCTGCCTGACGCAAGTCGGGGCGGGCTGTCAGGGTGATCACGGCAAACAGCACAAGCAGGCCGACCAGGGCGGCGCCATGCTGGGTGATCTCAAAAAAGCCCTGTGTCACACGGGTCGAGAAGCGTCTCGCCCCAAGGCTCAGTCGTCCTAACGCTGTCATAGCACTTCCTTTCTGCGCGCGGGTTCGCGGGGGCCTTCAAGGGCTTCTCCAGCGACTCCTCGTTTGGATTGGTACGCCATCAAGAACGGGCCGGTCTTTCGGACTTCAAGCCCCGTCCTGACTTAGCCGGGTTCGGCAGCGGGTTCGGGTTCTCCCTTACTCAATTTCAGGGTTGGGCGGATTCTAGGGGCTCGTTTAATACCAAGTCAAGAATATAAAATTAACTTGTTATTACAATAATTGCGAATTTTCAATGTGATTTCATCCAGTTCTGGGTCTGAATTGGCGTGCCAGCTCTCCAAAACCAGGTGGTCCTGACCGTGAGCGCACCATGATTCACTATCAAATTGATAGCAATACATCAAGTACTGGCGGGGGCTGAAGCCTGATTTGACCCATGTTTCCGGCGGCGGGGCCACGCGCCCCGCCGGGACGGGGCGGGCTTGTGCGAGGCCTTGGGTCGCGCCCGCGCAGGCCGGGCGAGGCTCTCCGTGCAAATTGCTGGGTTCACCTCTCTAGCCGACGAGCGGCAGACGACCAATCGGGTCGGGCAGGTCCATTTGAAACCCTGATTTGAATCCGTGGCCACCGCCGCCTAAGCTGAACAGGCCCGGGCGACCGGGCAGTGCCGAAAGGAGCTCCGCCGGTTCGCAAGACCTGGTTTCGGGGCAGCCCCGGCCCATCCTGGAGGCAATCCATTGCCTCCAATGCAGTCCGGGACGATCCTCTCCCGGCTGCAAACCCAGACGGCATGGGCTGCAAATCGCCCGCCGTCAAGCCCGGTGGGCTGGCCTCAAGGCCGACCGACCGGGCTTTTTGTTGTCGGGTATTTTTTCCACCATTGACCTTTGTCCGCGCCCGGCCAAAACTCGGGCCATGGATGTACAAACAATCAGGCATAACAAATGGGCGCGCCGCGCGGCTTGGGCCGCCGGTGGGGTGTTGGCGTTGTGGGCGGTCGCCTGGGTGGCGGTGCCTCCCCTGGTGCGCAGCCAGGCCGAAAAGATCGCCAGCGAGCAGCTGGGCCGCAAGGTCACCATTGGCAAGGTGGATTTCAGCCCCTGGTCACTGGAGCTGTCGGTACACGACCTGGCCATTGCCACCGCCGACGGGAGCGCGGCCCAGCTGGCCGTCAAGCGCCTCTATATAGATGCGGAGCTGCAATCCCTGCTGCGCCTGGCGCCGGTGATCGATGCGGTCAGCGTCGAGCAGCCGGCGGTTCGCCTGACGCACCTGGGCGGCGGGCGCTACGACATCGACGACATCCTGGCCAGGCTCAACAAGCCGTCGACCCAGCCCGCGGGGGAGCCGCAGAAGTTCGCGCTGTACAACCTGGCCATCAGCGGCGGCTCGTTGGACTTTGCCGACAAGGCCGTGAACAAAACGCACGAAGTGCGGGATTTCGCGCTGGGCATCCCTTTCCTGAGCAATCTGCCCTCCCAGCGCGAGGTCAAGGTCGAGCCACACCTGGCGCTGGCGCTCAACGGCAGCCGGTTTGACTCCACCGCCCAGGGCACGCCGTTTACCCAGACGCGCAAGACCGATGCGCAGATCACGTTGCGCCAGTTCGACCTGAAACCGTATCTGGGCTACCTGCCAGCGGGGCTGCCGGTCAAGCTGCTGGGCGCCGTCGTCAGTGCCGACGTCAAGCTGGCCTTCGAGCAGAACCCGACAACCCAGGTTCGCCTGTCCGGCACGGTTGGCGTGGACAAGCTGGCTGTGGCCGACGCGGCGGGGGGCGACCTGCTTGCCGTGCAGCAGATCAAGGTGGGGCTGGAGGACGTGCGCCCCCTGCAACAGGTGGTCAGGCTCTCGAAAGTCGAGATCCAGTCGCCCCAGGTCAGCGCGGCGCGCGGGCGGGACGGGCGCATCAACCTGGTGCCCCCGGCGCCTCCCGCAGCGGCAAACGCTCCTGAAAAGATAGCAGGTCAGCAAGCACCGGCGGGGGCTGCAGCCCAAAAAGCCTCTGAAAAATCCCCTGAAACGCCGTCCAAAGCCAAACCCTGGGAAGTGGCCGTCGCGCAAGTGCTCGTGCACGCGGGCGGCGCCACATGGAGCGACGACGCCGTCGCGCCCAAGGCCCGACTGGCCTTGAGCCAGCTGGAGCTGGACGCCAAAGGGATCGCGCTGCCGTTTGCCCAGCCGCTGCAGTTCACCGGCTCGGCCACGCTGGAGAAAACCACACTCACCTTTGGTGGCCAGGCCACCGACCAGGCCGCCACCGCCACGCTGAGCCTGAACCAGCTGCCGCTGGCCCTGGCTGCGCCGTACCTGGCGCAGTTTGTCGAGCCGGCTGTCGCCGGCCAGCTCGGCGCGGACGTTGGCGTGCGCTGGTCCTCCGCCGGCGTGTTGGTGGTGTCTGCCCCCCGCGTGGAGCTGGGCAGCCTGGCCGTCACGCAAGGCCGCAACCCGCTGGCGTCGGTGCAGAAGATCGAACTGGCAGGGCTGGAAGCGGACCTGGCCCAGCACAGCGTGCGCGCCGACAGGCTGGTCATCACGCAGCCCAAGGCACGCGTGGAGCGCGGCGAGGACGGCCGCTGGATGGTCGAGCGCTGGCTCAAGACCCCCGCGGCGACACCGCCTTCGGCGCCCCCGCCCAAGGCAGCAGTCGGCGCTGGAGCCGACAAGCCCTGGGCGGTGACGCTGGGAGAGCTGGCCGTGACTGGCGGGCCGATCTCGGTGTCGGACCTGTCGCTGGCCAAACCGGCGGTATTCGAGGTGTCGGCGATCCAGCTGCGGGCCAGCCAGCTGGAGCTGGGCGGGCGCAAGCCGTCGACCGTGAGCCTGTCGCTGCGGCTGGGCGCAGGGCAGACCGACACCGGCAAGCTGTCGGTGCGCGGCCAGCTCACGATGGCCCCGCTGGCGGTCCAGGCCGATATCGACGCCAGCCAGTTGCCGGTGCACGCTTTCGAGCCGTACTTTGCCGACCGGCTCAATATCGAACTGCTGCGCGCCGATACCAGCTTCAAGGGCAAGCTGCGTTTTGCCAGCGCCGATGCCGGGCCCACGGTGCGGCTAAGTGGCGACACCACCATCGAGGAGTTCCGCGCCAACAGCGTGGTGTCGTCCCTGCCGTCAGGGAGCATGACAACGCCCACGGCGGCGTTGGCCACCAGCGGCGGCCAGGCCGCCGGCGCTCCGGAGGCGGCGGCGCCGTCGCGGGAGCGCCGCGGCCTGCGCATCGGCGAGGAGTTGCTGTCCTGGAAGGCCCTGGCCGTGCGCGGCCTGGATGTGGCGGTCACGCCCGGCACGGCCACCACCGTCAACTTGCGCGAGACGGCGCTCAGTGATTTCTATGCCCGCGTCGTCATTCGCGAATCCGGTCGCATCAACCTGCAGGACATCGTCAAGAGCGCCCCGGCGGCGGGCAGCGCGACGGCCGCCGCTGCCGCGCCGGCTGCAACGCCCACCGCCATCACCACCGCCGCAGCACCGGCAGGCAACCGGGCCAGTGGCGCCGCCCCGGCCCCGGCCACCCCGGCCTCCGCGCCAGCCGCGACGGGCGAACCCGCTGCGGTGATCGCGTTCGGGCCGATCAGCCTGATCAACGGCAAGGTGCTGTTTTCCGACCGGTTCATCAAGCCCAACTACACCGCCAACCTCAGCGAACTCACCGGGCGGCTCAGCGCGTTCTCGTCGGTGGCGCCAGGTGGCGCGCCGCAACTGGCCGATCTGGAGCTGCGCGGGCGGGTCGAAGGCACGGCCTCGCTGGAAGTGCTGGGCAAGCTCAACCCGCTGGCCAAGCCGCTGGCGCTGGACATCAAGGGCAAGGTGCGCGACCTGGAGTTGTCCCCGCTGACGCCGTATTCGGTCAAGTACGCCGGCCACGGCATCGAACGCGGCAAGCTCAGCGTGGATGTGGCCTACCTGATCGAGCCCAGCGGGCAGCTCACCGCCACCAACACGCTGGTGCTCAACCAGCTGACGTTTGGCGAGAAAGTGGAGGGCGCGCCCAACAGCCTGCCCGTCAAGCTGGCGGTGGCGCTGCTGGCCGACCGCAATGGCGTGATCGACATCAACCTGCCGATCTCGGGCTCGCTCAATGACCCGCAGTTCAGCCTGGGTCCGATCATCTTCAAGGTCATCGTCAACCTGATCGTGAAGGCCATCACTTCGCCGTTCTCGCTCCTGGCGGGCGCCATGGGCGGGGGCGGGGACGAACTCAGCATGGTCGCGTTCCAGCCCGGCAGCGCGGAACTCACCGAGCCCGCCAGGCAGGGCCTGGACAAGGTGGCCAAGGCGCTCACCGACCGGCCGGCGCTCAAGATGACGGTGGTGGGCACCAGCAGCCTTGAGGTGGAGCGCGATGGCTTCAAGCGCGAGCGCCTCAAGCAGCTGGTGCAGGCCGAGAAACGCCGCGCCGGTGTCGTGGCCGGAAGCACCTCGACGGCAGCTGTTTCGGTGAGCGCGGCGGAATACCCGGTGCTGCTCAAGGAGGTCTACCGCAGGGCCGACATGCCCAAACCGCGCAACCTGGTGGGCATGGCCAAGGACCTCCCCGCGGCCGAAATGGAGGCACTCCTGCTGGCCAACATCCGCGTCACCGAGGACCACATGCGCGAGCTCGCGCTGGCGCGGGGCGTGGGTGTGCGCGACTACCTGGCCGGCAAGAACCTGGCCCTGGAGCGCCTGTTCCTGGGCGCGGCCAAAACAGGCGCCGACAAGCCGGCGGCGACCGACAAGACCGCTGCTGCGGCGGCGGACAAACCCGACAGCGCCGCGCCCGCAGCGAAGCCGGCCGCCGCCGCCTGGAGCCCGCGCGCCGAACTGAATCTGGCCACGCGCTGAGCGGCGGGGCGTTTCGCGGTGAAAATAGCGGCTTTCCCGCCGGGCCTGCCGGCGGCCCGGTCCTTGCCTTCCCATTTTTCATGCTGCGCTTTTCTGCCCTGAACCCGACCCCTGTTGCCGAGACACCCGCCGTGACCCAGACGCCTGCTTCCCCTTCCGTGGCCCACCCGCTGGACGGCCTCACCGGCGGGGCGTTTTCGGCGCCCACGTCAGGCGAGCGCGCCGCGAAGGTGCGCGAGTGGCTTGCCACCGGGCCCTCGCCCGAGCAGATGCAGGAGGTGTTCCGCGAGCTCAGCGCCCGCGACAAGGGCGCGGCCCGTGCGCTGAAAGACAAGCTCGATGAGCTCAAGCGCGCGCGCGGCCAGGAGGCCATTGCCGCCGAGTGGGCCGACAAGGCGCAGGCCCTGCTGGACCTGCCGCGCATGAACATCGCCGATGCCCTGGCCTGGCAGCGCGACGCCGCACGCGCCGGCGCGCCGCTGTCGCGCGAGCCGCTGGCCGGCTTCAAGACCCGCCTGGCCGAGCGCGTGCGCGTGCTCGAAGACCTGCAACACCGCTCGCAGGTGCAGCGTGAGGCCGCCGTGCTGCTGGCCCAGCGCATCGAGGTGCTGTCCACCAAGCCCTGGCGCGATGCCCAGACGGCCTGGGACGGCCTGCGGGCCGACATCGGACTCTGGCAGACCCAGGCCGATGCGCTGCTGGCGGATGCCGATTGGCCCGGCGTGGACCCCAAGTTTCCGCCGCTGCTGGACGCCTCGCGCGCGCAGCTGCTCGCCGTGTGGGAGGCGTTTCAGGGCGCGCTGTCGCAGGCTGTGGCCGCCGCGGGTGACGCGACCGCCTCGTTGCCGCCAGTGCCCGTGTGGGCGGACGAACTGCGCGTGGCGCGCGGTCAGGCGGCGGCCCCCGCCACGCCGGCCCGCGCGGCACGGCCCAAGGTGGACCCCGAGGTGCGCGCCCAGGCCAACCAGACCGTGGGCGAGGTGCTCGCCCGCCTGGAACATGAGCTGGCCGAAGGCCACGGAAAGGCCAGTGCCGCTGCGGCCACTGCGCTGCGCAATGCGCTCAAGGAGCACGGCCGGGCCGTGGATGACCGTCTGGACGCCCAGGCCCAGGCCGCGCTGGCCGCGGCCGGTGAACTGGAAGGCTGGCAGCGCTGGCGCGCCGACCAGCTGCGCGCCGAGCTGGTGGCCAAGGCGGAGGCCCTGTTCGAGACGCTGCCCGCGTCCGAGGCACACCCCGAGCCCGTGCGCAAGCCGCGCTATGGCGGGCGCAAGATGCAGGAGACGCTGCGCGCCCTGCGCGAGCAGTGGAAGACCACCGACCAGGGCGGCGCACCCAACCACGGCCTGTGGAAGCGTTTTGACGAGGCCTGCAACGAAGCCTACAAGGTGGTGCAGGCCTGGCTGGACAAGGTCAAGGCCGAGTCGGCCGAACACCGCGCACAGCGCCTGGCGCTGATCGCCGAAGTCAAGGCCTGGGCCGGGGACAACCGCACCGCCCGCGACGGCGACTGGAAGGGCTTCAACCGCGTGCTGCACCAGTTCAGCGAGCGCTGGCGCGAGGCCGGTCACCTGGGCGAGAAGGCGTTTGCCGAGTTGCAGCCGCAGTGGAAGGAAGCCATCCACCACGCCGCCGGTCCGCTGGAGGCGATGCAAAAAGAAAGCGTGGCGCGTCGTCAGGCGCTGATCGACGAGGCTGTCGCGCTGGGTGCGGCGCCGCAGCTGCGCATTGACGCGGTGCGCGCGCTGCAGCAGCGCTGGCAGGCCGAGGCGCAGGCTGTTCCGCTGGAGCGCAAGTTCGAGCAGAAGCTGTGGGACGCCTTCCGCAAGCCGATTGACGACGCCTTCCAGCGCAAGACACAGGAGCGCGAGCAGGCCACCGCCGCCCTGAGCGAGCGCGACCGCGCGGTGCTCGAAGCCTCCAAGGCGCTGGAGGCAGCCAACGCCAGCGCCGACGCACGCCGCATCCGCACCGCCATGGAGGCGCTGGACGCCGCGCTGCGCGGCCAGGCGATTGCGGCCGCCACGGCCGCGCGCGCCGCCGCAGGGGCGGATGAGGCATCAAAAGTGGCCTCGGCCCCCGTGGATGCTGGTGAACCCGCTACAAAAACGATAGCAAATGAAGTGCCCGCCGGAGCTTCCGCGGATGGCCAGACGCCCGCGGGCGACGCAGCGGCCGACGCAGCCGACGCGCCAGCTCCCGAAGCGCAGGCCGCGCCTGCCGCACCGCCCAGGCCCGCGGCCAAGCCGGTGGTGGCCATGCGCGGCGACGACCGCCCCGGCATGAAAAAATCCCAGCCCGTGGTGGCCGGGCGGGGTGGCAAGCCCGGTGACCGTGGCGCGCCCGCGCGCGGCGGCCCCGGCGGATCACGCCCTGGCGACAACCGCTTCGAACCCCTGCGCGATGAGCGCAACCCGCGCTTTGGCGGACGCGACGATCGCGCGCCGCGCAACGACGGGCCACGCCTGGGCGACGCGGCGTTTCGTGCCCAGCGCGAGGCGCTGGAACATGCACAGTCCACGTTGAAGAAGCTGGCGGCGCAGGCCCATGGCGAAGCGCTCACCCAGTTGCTGTCGGCCTGGGCGGCGCGCTCGGTGGATCAGCTGCCGGGCGTGCAGGAGCTTGGCCGCGCCGTGGCACCGGCGGTGCGGGGCGCCTGGGCCCAGGCCCTGGGCGCGGCGGCGTCCGGCGACGCCGCCGAAGCGCTGTTGCGCCTGGAGATGGCCTCCGAGGTGCCCACACCCGCCGACCACCTGGACGCCCGCCGCGCGCTGCAGCTCAAGCTGCTGACGCGGCGCAACGACCCGACACCTGCCCAGACCTGGGGGCAGGACGTTGCGCGCGTGCTGGCCAGCGCCCACGACGCCGCAGCGGCGCGGCGCCTGCAAAACGCCCTCAAGGTGCTGATGCGCTGATGCGTCGGCGGAGCGAGGCTCCGCGCGTCCCTTCACCGGGATTCAGTCTGGCTTCAGGTGTGCAGCACACCATGGCGTCAACTGGACTGAAGGAGAGACGCGATGGCGGTGAAACGGTTGACGGGTTGGCGCTGGGCCTTGCTGCCTGCGGCCCTGGGGGTGATTTCCTGCGCATGGGCGGCAGACACCGATGGTGCCGCGCAGCTGTCGCGCTGGCAGGCGGTGGCTGGCACGCCAGCCAATGCGCAGCGCGGGCGCACGTTCTTCGAGACGCGGGGCAATGGGGAATGGAGCTGCGCCAGCTGCCATGGCATGCCGCCGACTTCGGCCGGGCGGCACGCCAGCACAGGCAAGGGCATTGAGCCGCTGGCGCCGTCGGTCAATCCCGCGCGCTTCACCGACACGGCCAAGGCGGACAAATGGTTTCGCCGCAACTGCAACGATGTGCTGTCGCGGGAATGCACCGCCGCCGAAAAGGCCGACGTGCTGGCGTACCTGCTGGGGCTGGCCGGAGCGCAGCCTGCGCGCAAGGGGGCGCCATGAACCGCTCCGCCGCCCCCAAAGCCACAGTTGCCATCGCTTTCGCGCTGGCGGTTTTGCCTGCCATCGCCGACGGCAACCTGATGCGCGTGCCATTGCTGCCCAGGTACCAGCAGGAGTGCGCGGCCTGCCATCTGGCGTATCCGCCGGGCCTGTTGCCTGCGGCGTCATGGCAGCGCCTGATGTCCGGTCTGGACAAGCACTACGGAACCGATGCCTCGCTGGATGAAGCCAGCGTGCGCCAGATCAACGGCTGGCTGCAGTCGCATGCCGGTACCTACAAGCGCGTCAATGAAGAACCCCCACAGGACCGCATCACGCGATCCGCCTGGTTCGAGCGCAAGCACCTCAAGGTCGCGCCCGAAGTCTGGAAGCGCGCCAGCGTGCGCAGCGCAGCCAATTGCGTTGCCTGCCACAGCGGGGCCGACAAGGGTGACTACGGTGACGACGGTGTGCGCATTCCGCGCTGAAGGAGAAGCTTGATGAACGGTTTCACATTTCCCGCACACGCGGCCACGGCTGCGAGCCCCAACCCCGGGCGGCTGACGGTCGACGCGGTCACGCGGGTGTTCCACTGGCTGCTGGCGCTGAGCTTCGTTGGCGCGTACGCCACCGCGGACGCCGAGCGTTGGCGCGCGCTGCACGTCACGCTGGGGTACACCATGGCCGGCCTGATCGTCTTTCGGGTGGTGTGGGGCCTGGTTGGCCCCCGCCATGCGCGGCTCTCTGCGCTGTGGCGGCGCCTGCAGGGCATCGGGCCCTGGATCACCGGATTGCGCGCCGGCGTGCCCGGTGTGCGCCACGCGCAGATCCTCCTGCTCGCCCTTGGGGTGGCTTGCCTGCTGGCCCTGACTGGTCCGGTGGCGCTCAGCGGCTGGATCACCTGGAACGAATGGACGGGTGAGTGGATGGAAGAGGTCCACGAAGTCCTGGGCAACACCCTGCTGGTTGTGGTGCTGGTGCATGTGGGCCTGATAGCGCTGCTGACGGCCCAGCGCGGGCGCGGACAGGTGATGCCCATGCTGACGGGGCGCGCGCCAGGGAAGGGACCGGACCTGGTCAAGTCGCAGAACGGCCTTGTGGCCGCACTGCTGCTGGCGGCCGTGCTCGCCTTCTGGGTCTGGCAGTGGAGGGATTCGCCATCCGGCCTGGTGCCTTTGGGGAGCCGTGCGACAGCGTCCGGACCGTCCTCAGGTGCCGCGGCGCGCGGACCTGGCGGGACCAGGCGGGCGGGCAAGAGACAATCACACGACGATGAGGACTGAAACGCGTGCGCATCCTGCTGGCTGAAGACGATGAACTGCTGGGCTCGGGCATCAAGGCCGGGCTGGCGCAGCACGGCTTCGCCGTGGACTGGGTGCGCGACGGCATCGCGGCCGAACGCGAGCTCGTCAGCGGTGCCCACGAGGCCATGGTGCTGGACCTGGGCCTGCCGCGCCAGGACGGGCTGGCCTGCCTGCGGGCGGCAAGGGCACGGCGCAACACCACGCCCGTGCTGGTGCTGACGGCCCGTGATGCGGTGGCCTCCCGCATCGAGGGGCTGGACGCGGGCGCGGACGATTACCTGGTCAAGCCGGTGGACCTGGGCGAACTGGCCGCGCGGCTGCGCGCGCTGGTCCGGCGTGCCCACGGTCAGCCGCAGTCGCGCCTGATCGCCGGCGGGGTCGAGGTCGATCCGGCGGCGCGGCGCGCCTGGTGCAAGGGGCAGCCGGTGGAACTGACCGTGCGCGAGTTCGACCTGCTGCACGTGTTCATGCTCAATGTGGAACGGGTGCTCACGCGCGAGCAACTCGAGCAGCACCTCTACCAGTGGGGCACCGAGGTGTCGAGCAACACCATCGAGGTCCATGTCTCCCAGTTGCGGCGCAAGCTGCACCCGCAGGTCGTGGAAACGCTGCGCGGCGTGGGTTACGTGATGCGTCGGGATCCCGCCGCATGACGGCGTCGCCGCGCTCGCTGCAGGCGCGCCTGCTCATCACCGTACTGGGCCTGCTCGGCGCGGTCTGGACAGTGGCGGTGATTGCCACCTGGTACGACACGCGCCACGAACTGAACGAACTGCTGGACGCGCACCTGGCGCAGACCGCGTCGTTGCTGGCGACCCAGACCGGGGACGAGCTGGACGACGAAAGCCTGTCCGCCTTCCCGCTGCTGCACAAATACCAGTCGCGGGTTGCCCTGCAGGTCTGGCAGGAGGGGCGCCTTGTCGCACGATCGGCCAATGCGCCGGAACAACCGCTGTCGTCCCGCGACACCAATGGCCTGGCCGACAGCGAGGTGGGCGGGCGCAGCTGGCGCGTGTTCACCGTGCGCGGCCGCGAACACGGCCTGCTGATCCATGTGGGTGAACTGCACTCCGCGCGCCGGCACATCCTGCTGGCCAGCCTTCGCAGCGCGATCTGGCCCATGCTGCTGGCCCTGCCTTTGCTGGTGGCGGCGATCTGGTGGTCGGTGCGTGGCCTGCTGCGCCCGCTGCGCGAGCTGGGTCGCAGCGTGGCGGTCCGCCGCGCCGAGGCGTTGGACCCGCTGCCGCTGGCCGGCGTGCCGCCGGAAGTGGCGCCGATGGTGGCGGCGCTGAACGGCCTGTTTGCGCGCATGGCCGAGCGGCTGGAGTCCGAGCGGCGATTCACCGCCGATGCCGCGCACGAGCTTCGCACGCCGATCGCTGCCATCCGCATGCAGGCGCAGGTGGCGCAGGGCGCGCAGGCAGACACGGAACGCGCGCAGGCGCTCGCCGCGACGCTCCAGGGCTGCGACCGCGCCACACGCCTGATCGAACAGCTGCTCTTGCTGGCGCGGCTGGAGTCGGTCGAGGCTGGTGAGGCCCAATCCGCGCTGTCGACAGACATGGTGGCGCCGGTGGGCCGCGTCCTGGCCGAACTGGCACCGGCGGCGCTGGCGCGCGGACAGACACTTGCGCTGGAAGCGCCGGACGCGCTCCCGGTGGGCACGCCCGTGGCGCTGGTGGATGTGCTGGCGCGCAACCTGGTGGACAACGCGCTGCGCTACAGCCCCGATGGAGCGACCGTGCGGGTCACGCTCGCCGCGGGGCCTTCGGCATCGCTGGTGGTGGAAGACAGTGGACCCGGCCTGCCGCCCGAGGCCATGTCTCGGCTGGGCGAGCGCTTCTTCCGGGTGCTGGGCACCGGGCGCAGTGGCAGTGGCCTAGGCTGGTCCATCGTCCAGCGGATCGTGCGTGCGCACGGCCTGCAGGCGCGCGTGGACCGCAGCGAGGCGCTTGGCGGGCTGCGGGTCCGGCTCAGCTGGCCCGCGGCGGCCTGAAGAACGCGTCAAACAGCGCGACCAGCGGCGCAAAGTCCTGCGCAAAACGTGCCCGGTTGACGAAATAAGCCTCGCAGGCCACGCAAAAAAACTCGTCGATGGACTCGGCCGCATAGGCGTCCAGCCAGGGCGGCTCGCCGCCAAAGCGCCGGGCGCGCACCACCTGGTCGGCAAAGGCTTCAAACGCGGGCTGCAGCACGGCGAACCAGGCGTCGCGGGCGGCGCGGGTGCCGGACATGCCCGCAAAGCCGTGCGGCAATGGCGGGCAGCCATCGGGCTGGCCGTCGCGCATGTCGATCTTGTGGATGAATTCGTGGATGACCACGTTGTAGCCCTGTTCGGCCGACTCGCCAGCACGGTCCACATCGGGCCAGTTGAGCATCACCGGCCCGCCCTCCATGGCCTCGCCGGCCAGCACCTCGCTGTAGCGGTGCACGACCCCGGTGTCGTCCATCGTCTCGCGCCGGGCCACCACCTCGCCGGGGTGCACCACGATGCCGACGAAGTCGTCGTACCAGCCCAGCGCTGCGGCAGCGGTGCTGCCAGGCGGCGCCAGTTGCAGCAGCGGCAGCACGGCCTGCGCGGCGATGGCCACGGCCATCCCGTCGGTCACCTCGAAGCCGCGCGCGCCATGGAACTCCTTGTCCTGCAGGAACTGCGCCGCCAGCTCGCGAAGCCGCGCGCCCTGCGGTGAGTCGAGTCGGGCGATGAACGGGTATCGCGCCGGCACCGGCTGCCACAGCGCGTCGGGGATCTCGGGTGGCCGGCGGCGGCCAAACAGCCAGCCCAGCATCAGTCGCCAGCCACCGGCATGCGCTGCAGGCCCTGCGTGGACAGGCGCAGCACCTGGGCACGCGCAGGGCTGGCGGCGCAATCCCAGTCACTCAGTACGACGCGTCGCAAGCCCTGGCCCAGGTCGTGGTCGGCCGGGCGGTGGGTGTGCCCGTGGATCAGCGTGGCAGCGCCCGCGTTGCCCAGCCATGCGCGCGCAGCGGCGGCGTCCACGTCGCCATAGACCACGCCGCTGTGGCGTCGTGCGTCGCTGGCGTCGCGCAGGCCGCGCGCGATCGCCTGGCGCTGTTCCAGCGGCCCCGAGAGGAAGTCGTGTTGCCAGGCTTCGGAACGCACCTGGGCGCGAAAGCGCTGGTAGTCGCCATCGTCCAGGCACAGCGCATCGCCGTGCGACAGCAGCCAGCGCACGTTGCAAAAGACCAGCACACAGGGGTCGTCCAGCAGGGTGACGCCGCTTTCCGTTGCGAACCCCGCGCCCAGCAGGAAGTCGCGGTTGCCATGCATCACGTACACCGGCCGTTTGCGCGCCGCGGCGCGCAACACCGCCACGCAGTCGGCCTCAAAGCCGGGCTGTGCGGCCACGTCGTCGCCCACCCAGACTTCGAACAGGTCGCCCAGAATGAAGACCGCGTCGGCCGTGGTGTTGCCCAGCCAGGCCGACCAGCGCGCAAAGGTGGCCGGTTCAGATGCCTGCAGGTGCAGGTCGGAGATGAAATCGACCGCCTGCCACGCCGCCGGCGCATGGAGCACCGCGATGGACGGGGGCGGGGCGCCGGGCATGAAGACGGGGTCCCGGCCCGCCGCTCAGAGCGCGACGGCCTTTTCGATCACCACATCCTGCACCGGCACATCACCATGACCCGCCTTGCTGCCGGTGCGCACGGCCTCGATCTTGTCGACGACGTCGGTGCCCGAGACCACCTTGCCGAACACCGCATAGCCCCAGCCCTGGGCCGAAGGTGCCGTGTGGTTCAGGAAGTTGTTGTCCGACACGTTGATGAAGAACTGCGCCGTGGCCGAGTGCGGGTCGCTGGTGCGGGCCATGGCCACGGTGTACTTGTTGTTCTTGAGGCCGTTGTTGGCCTCGTTGTTGATCGGCGTGCCGCTGCGCTTTTGCTTCATGCCGGGCTCGAAGCCGCCGCCCTGGACCATGAAGCCGCTGATCACGCGATGGAACACGGTGTTGTTGTAGTGGCCGCTGGCCACATAGGACTGGAAGTTGGCGGCCGACAGCGGCGCCTTGGCCTGGTCGAGTTCGATCGTGATGACACCGTAGCCGGTGATGTGGAGTTCGACTTGGGGGTTGGACATGGTCATTTCACCAGGGTTGCGGATTGGATGAGGACGGTCGTGCGCGGCACGTCCGAGGGCAGGGGGCCGGCGGGGCCGGTGGGCAGCACGCGGATCTTGTTGACCACGTCCATGCCGCTGACGATCTTGCCGAACACGGTGTAACCCCACAGCTGCGGCGCGTTCACCAGGTTGGCACGGGGCACGTTCTCGTAGACGCGGCCGCCGTACTCGAAGCGCGGCACCGGGTCGCCGGGCGGGATGATCGTGGGGTCCAGGAAGGCGTTGTCCACCACGTTGATGAAGAACTGCGAGCTGGCCGAGTGCGGCTCGTTGGTGCGCGCCATGGCGACCATGCCCACGGTGTTCTTCAGGCCCTTGGCCAGGGACTCGCGGCCTTCGTGCTGGATGGTGTCGCGCGTCTTCTTCTGGATATAGCTGGCATCGAAACCGCCGCCCTGGATCATGAAGTTGGGCATCACGCGGTGAAAGATCGTGCCGTCGTAGTGCTTGTCCCTGACGTACTGCAGGAAGTTGGCCACCGTCTTGGGCGCCTTGTCGGGGTAGACCTCGATCACGAAATCCCCCTGGGACGTGGCGAACTTGACACGCGGGGCTTCTTCGGTTGCCTGCGCTGCTATGGAAAACATAGCAGACAAGCCAATGATGGCGGGGGCCAGAAGCCGAAAACGGCACGAAATCATCGGATCACTCCTTCATGGAAAATTTTCCACTGGTTGCCCTGGCGCAACCAGTACTGGCGCTTGCTGCGCCCGCCGCGGGCGCCTTGCGCCACCTCGCCAAAGGTTACCACCATGGTCTCGGCCGCGTCGCTCCAGTGCAGCAGGCTGACGTCCTTGAGCTGCAGCTCGCGGCCGGCGAGTTTTTCGGTCTCGCGGCGCAGGGTGGCGTGCCATTCCGGCAGCGGGGTGCCGTTGGAGGTGAAGTCCGCGCTGTAGTGCGACAGCACCCGCTGGGGGTCGCCGCTGGCGCGGTCGGCACGCCAGCTCTCCAGCGCCGTCTCGAACGCGCTGCGCCGGGCCTGCAGCCCCTGCGGAGCCACCCACTGCAACTGCTGCGCGATCACGACCGGCGTGGAGCGGATCTCCACCGTGCGGATCAGCCGCTCAAGGTCGGGGTTGGCCAGCACCACGCAGCCGTCGGTGGCTTTGGGCGCGCGCGCGAACTGCGCGGGTGGTGTGCCGTGCAGCCAGATGCCGCTGCCGGTCTTTCCGCGGCGCAGGTCGTAGGCATTGGGGTAGTTGATGGGCAGCGCGCCCGAGCCGTAGAAATCCTTGAGGTTTTTCGGGTCGAGGTTGCTGGTGATGAAGTACACCCCCAGCGGCGTGCGCTGGTCGCCCTCGGCGGCTTTCTCGATGCCCAGCTTGCCCACCGAAATGTAGTAGTCCGACACCAGCTTCAGGCCCTGGGCACTGTTCTCGAACAGGTAGAGCCGGGCGCGTGAGGCATCCACCGCAATCGCGTGGCTGGTGCGAGCGGGCAGGGCGAGGAACTGCGCTGGCACGGTGCCCGCGGGGGGCGCTCGCGCAGGGCCTTGAGGCGCAGCAGGGACTCCTCGCGCAGGTCGGCCAGCAGCGGCGCATTGGCCCGGGCGGTCGTCTCCGGCACATCGCCGATCGCACGCACTGGGCGCGTCAGGCTGCTGAACAGGTCGCCGTGCACCAGCTGAGCCAGCTGGAAATTGGGGTGGTCGCGCACCAGCGTGCCCGACAGCGCCAGCGCCTCACGCGTGCGCGCCTGGCCGATCAGGCGGTAGATCTCGATCAGCCGCGCCTCGGCCTTGCCGTCCTGGTGCGCTGCTGCTGCGGGCGGTTTGCCATGACGCGGCTTTTTCTTCCTGTCGACGGCGGTCGCCGGCAGGGAGACGGCCAGCGCGACCAACGCCAGCAGCACAGACTGGAGAAAATGCTTGTTCATCCGCAGGGGCGGGGACGCAACCCGTGGAGACTGGCCGGCCGCTCTTGCCGAAAGCTCAGGCGCCGGTGGATTCGCGCACGATCACCCAGCGGTCGCCGGCGCGCACCAGCTCCAGCGTCTTGCGGCTGTTGACGTTGAGGCCGTCGGCGGCGTAGTCCTGGCGGAAGCGTGCCGTGGCCTTGTTGCCTTCGACCGAGACCACCAGGTTGGTGAGCTTGACGCTGATGCGGGACTTGCCTTCGATGCGGGTGCGGCGGTCGCTCTCCCAGGCCTTGCGGTTGCCCTTGCCGGTGGGGTCCACATCCTTGCCATAGGCGCCCAGGTAGGCGGCCATGTCCTTGGCGGCCCAGGCATTGGCCCAGGCCTTGACGGCGGCTTCGACGTCCTTGTCGCTGCCCGCCGCGGCGGGGGCCGACGGTGCCGGCGCGGGCGAGGGCGCAGGGGCGGCCGCCGGTGCAGGTGCGGGGGCGGTCGGACGCACCGCCACAGGTGCCGGCGCGGGGGCCGCTGCGGCAGGGGCCGCGGCAGCGGGCTTTTGCCCCTTGGCGCCGGGCGCGAACAGCTCGCGGATCAGCGCCAGCTTGGGCTGCACGCCGGTGTTGGTGTTGTCCAGTTGCAGTGCGCGGCTGTAGGCCTGGCTGGCCAGTCGGGCGTACACATCACCCAGGTTCTCGTGGGCGGTGGCATAGCTCGGGTTGGTGCGGATCGCCATCTCCAGCGCGGCGCGGGCCTTGTCAAACTGGTTCTGGCCGGCGTAGAGCACGGCCAGGTTGTTGTAGGGCTCGGGCAGCTCGGGGTAGTCTTCGGTGAGCTTGGTGAAGGTGACGATGGCGTCCGCCGGCTTGCCCTGCTCGGACTGGATCACGCCGCGGATGAAGCGCATCTGCGGGTCGCGCGGCTTGGTGGAGAGGTACTGGTCGGCCTTGGCCAGCGCTTCGGCGAGCTGGCCGGCGCGCACCAGCTTGTTGACGTCGGCGTAGTCGTCCGCCCAGGCAGCCCCGAACTGGAACAGGGCCGCGATGGCCAGCAGGCGCAGGGCGCGCGGGAGGGGCGAAGAATGTGCCGGGACAGCGGGACGTACATCGAAATTGCGCATATCGCCTCTGAAAAAACGCATGGAGCCGGGATCGTGGATCAAGCGCGCCGGTGGCGGCTTATACTGCCCGTGATTGTAGCCGAGGGGTCCTGTGTCCGCCCCCCGAAACCACCCGGAAAACCAGGCCGACGACCCGCTGCGACGCAGCCGGCAGGCGTATTGACCCATGAGCTTGCGCATCTACAACACGCTGTCGCGTGCCCTGGAGGAGTTTGTCCCCATCGAACCCGGCCATGTGCGCATGTACGTGTGCGGCATCACCGTGTACGACCTGTGCCACATCGGGCATGCGCGCGCCAATGTGGCCTTTGACGTGGTTCAGCGCTGGCTGCGCGCCAGCGGGCTGCGCGTGACCTACGTGCGCAACATCACCGACATCGAGGACAAGATCATCCGCCGCGCCGTCGAAAACGGCGAGACGATCCGCGCGCTGACGCAGCGCATGATCGACGAGATGTACCGCGACTTTGACGCCCTGGGCATCCAGCGCCCCGACTTCGATCCGCGCGCCACCGACCACGTGCCCGGCATGCTGCGCATCGTCGGGCAGTTGCAGGAAAAGGGCCTGGCCTATACCTCCGAAGGTGGCGACGTGAATTACGCCGTGCGCCGGTTTCCCGGCTACGGCAAGCTGTCGGGCAAGTCGCTGGACGAGTTGCACGCGGGGGAGCGTGTGGCTGTGCTGGACGGCAAGGAAGATCCGCTGGACTTCGTGCTGTGGAAGGCCGCCAAGCCCACCGAGCCCGCCGACGCGCAGTGGGACAGCCCCTGGGGTCGCGGCCGCCCGGGCTGGCACATCGAGTGCTCGGCCATGGCCTGCGCCACGCTGGGCCAGACCATCGACATCCACGGTGGCGGCGCGGACCTGCAGTTCCCGCACCACGAAAACGAGATCGCCCAGAGCGAAGGCGCGCACGGCCAGGCGCTGGCGCGGGTGTGGATGCACAACGGCTTTGTCAACATCGACAACGAGAAGATGTCCAAGAGCCTGGGCAACTTCTTCACCATCCGCGACGTGCTGAAGAAGTTCGACGCCGAGACCATCCGGTTCTTCATCGTGCGGGCGCACTACCGCAGCCCGCTGAACTACTCCGATGTGCACCTGGACGACGCGCGCAACGCGCTGCGCCGCCTGTACACCGCGCTGGACGCGGTGGCGCCGGCCCCGCTGGACATCGACTGGAGCCAGCCGCACGCGGCGCGCTTCCGGGCGGCGATGGACAACGACTTCGCCACGCCCGAGGCGGTGGCGGTGCTGTTTGAACTGGCCGCCGAGGCCAACCGCAGCAAGTCGGCCCAGGTGGCCGGGTTGCTCAAGGCGCTGGGCGGCGTGTTGGGCCTACTGCAGGGCGACCCCAGGGCTTTCCTGCAAGGCGGCGCCGCGCTGGACGAAGCCGGCATCCAGCAACAGATTGCGGCGCGTGCCGCCGCCAAGCAGGCGAAGAACTTTGCCGAGGCCGACCGCATCCGCAACGAACTGCTGGCGCAGGGCATCGTGCTCAAGGATTCGCCCTCCGGGACCACCTGGGAGGCCTCCAGCCCCCGTGGAGATTGAATTGTCCGCTACAAAAACAATAGCAAAAGCGACACCAAAGGCGGCACCCGAACCTGCCCGGGTGACGCCCGCCTACTGGGACGAAGCCTGCCGTCACCTGGTCCGCAAGGACCGCGTCATGAAGCGGCTGATCCCGCAGTTCGGTGACGGCTGCCTGGAGTCGCGTGGCGACGCCTTCACCACGCTGGCGCGCAGCATCGTGGGCCAGCAGATCTCGGTCAAGGCGGCGCAGACGGTGTGGGACCGGTTCTCCAAGCTGTCGCGGCGCATGACGCCCCCCCAGGTGTTGCGCCTCAAGGTGGACGACATGCGCGCGGCGGGGCTGTCGGCGCGCAAGATCGAGTATTTGGTGGACCTGGCGCTGCACTTCGACTCGGGCGCGGTGCATGTGGGCCAGTGGGATGCGATGGACGACGACGCCATCATTGCCGAGCTGGTGGGCATCCGCGGGATCGGCCGCTGGACGGCCGAGATGTTCCTGATCTTCCACCTGCTGCGCCCCAATGTGCTTCCGCTGGACGACGTCGGGCTGATCAACGGCATCAGCAGCAACTACTTTTCGGGGGAGCCGGTCAGCCGCAGCGATGCGCGCGAAGTGGCCGAGGCCTGGCAGCCCTGGTGCAGTGTGGCGACTTGGTATATTTGGCGCTCGCTGGACCCGCTCCCGGTGGCGTACTGACTTAGGAGAATGACGTTGGCGAAACGAACCTTCCTCGATTTCGAACAGCCGATTGCAGAGCTTGAAGGCAAGATTGAAGAGCTGCGCTACGTGCAAACCGAGTCGGCGGTCGACATCTCCGAAGAGATCGACCAGCTCAGCAAGAAGAGCCAGCAGCTCACCAAGGACATCTACAGCGACCTGACGCCCTGGCAGATCACCAAGATCGCGCGCCACGCCGAGCGGCCCTACACGCTGGATTACGTCAACGAGATCTTCACCGACTTCATCGAGCTGCATGGCGACAGGCACTTTGCCGACGACCTGAGCATCGTGGGGGGCCTGGCCCGCTTCAACGGCACGCCCTGCATGGTGCTGGGCCACCAGAAGGGCCGCGACACCCGGGAGCGCGGCCTGCGCAACTTCGGCATGAGCAAGCCCGAGGGTTACCGCAAGGCGCTGCGCCTGATGAAAACGGCCGAGAAGTTCAAGCTGCCGGTGTTCACCTTCGTGGACACGCCCGGCGCCTACCCCGGCATCGACGCCGAGGAGCGCGGCCAGTCCGAGGCCATCGGCCGCAACATCTTCGAGATGGCGCAGCTCGAAGTGCCCATCATCACCACCATCATCGGCGAGGGCGGCTCCGGCGGCGCGCTGGCCATCTCCGTGGGCGACCAGGTCGTGATGCTGCAGTACTCGATCTATTCGGTGATCAGCCCCGAGGGCTGTGCCTCCATCCTCTGGAAGACGTCCGACAAGGCGCAGGACGCCGCAGACGCCCTGGGCATCACGGCGCACCGTCTCAAGGCGCTGGGCCTGGTGGACAAGATCGTCAACGAGCCGGTGGGCGGCGCGCACCGCGACCACAAGCAGATGGCGGCTTTCCTCAAGCGTGCGCTGGCCGACGCGTACCGCCAGGTCAGTGACCTCAAGGTCAAGGAGCTGCTGGACCGCCGCTACGAGCGCCTGCAAAGCTACGGCCGGTACACCGACACCAAGGCCGAGAGCCGCTGACGCGGCGCGCCCGCGGGGCAGGCGCCAACATGATCCCCACCGTCGACGACGCCATCGCGGCCTTCGCGCCCGAACTTCCCCTGGCCGTGGCCTGCAGCGGCGGCGCCGACTCCACCGCACTGCTGCTGGCCTGCGCACGCCGCTGGCCGGGGCAGGTGAGGGCGATCCACGTGCACCACGGGCTGCAGGCCGCGGCCGACAGCTTTGCGCAGCACACGGCGGCGTTTTGCGAAGCGCAGGGTGTGCCACTGGCGGTGCGCCGGGTGGATGCCCGCCACGCCCCGGGCGAGAGCCCTGAAGATGCCGCCCGCAACGCACGTTACGAGGCGATTTCGGCTGCAGCCCGCATGGAATGGACATCACCCGCTACAAAAAGCGTAGCAATTGCGCAGCACGCCGACGACCAGGCCGAGACGGTGCTGCTGGCGCTGTCGCGCGGCGCAGGCCTGGCCGGGCTGGCCGCCATGCCGCAACGCTGGACGCGTGACGGCTTGGCGTATCACCGGCCGCTGCTGGGCGTGCCGCGCGCCGCCATCCTGGACTGGTTGGCCGCCCAGGGCCTGCGCGCGGGTGACGGATGGGTGGAAGACCCGACCAACGCCGACCCGCACTTCACCCGCAACCGCATCCGCCTGGCGGTGGTGCCGGCGCTGGAGGCGGCGTTCCCGCAGTTCCGCACCACCTTTGCCCGCAGCGCGGCGCATGCGGCGCAGGCCGACGCGCTGCTGCGCGAGGTGGCGGCGGCCGACCTGGCGCTGCTCGGTGTGCCACCGGTGATCACGGCCTTGCAGGCGCTTTCGCGCGCGCGCCAGGCCAACGTGCTTCGCCACTGGCTGCGAAGCGCGCACGCCACCACCCCCAGCGCCGCCCAGCTGGACGAGTTGCTGGACCAGGTCGCCGACTGCGTGACGCGCGGCCATGGCCTGCGCCTGCGCGTCGGGGCGGGCTTTGTCGAGCGCCGGGGGCCGGTGCTGGATTGGTACAATCCCTAGGTTTTGTCCCGGCTTTCCCCTGCGGAAACCACCGGTGCGCCGGGGTCTCAAGCCCCGTTGCGCCACACCCCAGTACTCCAATGGCTTTGATTGTTCACAAATACGGCGGCACCTCGATGGGCTCGACCGAGCGCATCCGCAATGTCGCCAGGCGTGTTGCCAAATGGGCGCGCGCCGGCCACCAGATGGTCGTGGTGCCCAGCGCCATGTCCGGCGAAACCAACCGCCTGCTGGGCCTGGCCAAGGAGCTGGCGCCCTCCAGGCAGGGCGAAGCCTATGGCCGCGAGCTCGACATGCTGGCCGCCACCGGCGAGCAGGCGTCGTCGGCGCTGCTGGCCATTGCGCTGCAGGCCGAGGGCATGGAATCCGTCAGCTACGCCGGCTGGCAGGTGCCCATCAAGACCAACAGCGCCTATACCAAGGCCCGCATCGAGTCGATTGACGACCAGCGCATCCGCGCCGACCTGGCCGCCGGGCGCGTGGTGATCGTCACCGGTTTCCAGGGTGTGGATGACGCCGGCCACATAACCACGCTGGGCCGCGGGGGCAGCGACACCTCGGCCGTGGCCGTGGCCGCAGCGATGAAAGCCGCCGAATGCCTGATCTACACCGACGTGGACGGCGTGTACACCACAGACCCGCGCGTCGTGCCCGAAGCGCGCCGCCTGCACATGGTCAGCTTCGAGGAGATGCTGGAGATGGCCTCCATGGGCTCCAAGGTCCTGCAGATCCGCTCGGTGGAGTTTGCCGGCAAGTACAAGGTGCCGCTGCGCGTGCTGTCCAGCTTCACCCCGTGGGACATCGACATCGTCGAAGAGGCGAAGTCGGGCACCCTGATCACTTTTGAGGAAGACGAGCAAATGGAACAAGCCATCGTGTCCGGGATCGCGTTCAACCGCGATGAAGCCAAGATCTCCATCCTGGGCGTGCCCGACAGGCCCGGCATTGCGTTCAACATCCTGGGAGCGGTCGCCGACGCCAACATCGAAGTCGACATCATCATCCAGAACGTCAGCAAGGGCGGCCTGACCGACTTCAGCTTCACCGTGCACCGCAACGACTACGCGCGCACGATCGACCTGCTGAAGGAGAAAGTGCTGCCCGGCCTGGGCACCAACACCGTGGAAGGCGACACGAAGATCTGCAAGGTCAGCATCGTCGGCATCGGCATGCGCAGCCACGTGGGCGTGGCCAGCAAGATGTTCCGCGTGCTGAGCGAAGAGGGCATCAACATCCAGATGATCTCCACCAGCGAGATCAAGACCTCGGTGGTCATCGACGAGAAATACATGGAACTGGCCGTGCGCGCCCTGCACCGGGCTTTCGACCTGGATCAGGCATAATCGCGGCTCCTGGAAACGTGACCGAGTGGCCGAAGGTGCTCCCCTGCTAAGGGAGTATGCGGTGTAGAGCCGCATCGAGGGTTCGAATCCCTCCGTTTCCGCCAGAACTGAGTTTCAGAAGGTCCCACAAAGACCATCTGACCTCCCTGAAAGCCCCGCACCGCGGGGCTTTTTTGTTTCTTGACGCGATGCGGGCGACAAGGTGAGTCTGAGATCAACGCAACGGCGTTCCGCCCAGCCGCAAGCGCCAGGTTTCCGCGACGGCGAGACTGTTGACCAGGCACGCCATCAGGTACAGGCGCCACCACGATCGATCCCCGGACTCCCTGAGGGCGTTTATTTTGGCGACATAGCGCCTCGGATACAGCGCATCGACCAATGTGCGGCAGGCTCCAGGGGCAAGCCCAAGACGGAACTCCCTTTGCAGGGTGAGCATGCCGCCCTGCACCCGAAGTGCCTTGTGGATGATCTCGCGCCACTGCGTCCGGGTGGGGTGACAAACGACCGCCTCGGGGCAGTACTCGACAGGATGACCGGAGCGCGATGCACGCACGCACCATTCCCAATCCCCGGCGGAGCGCAGCCGCGCTGAAAAGGGCCCCACCTTGTCGAATGTGGACCGGGAGACGATCAGGTTGGCGGTGGCTGCGAAGCCGCTTTTCTCCACATAGGACTTCTGGTTGAGCCCGAACGCTGCATCGTATTGTTCGGCCAACGAATCGGGGTCTCGCATCTCAAGCTGGATGTGGCCGCCCAGCGGCTCCCGGCTGGCCGCGTGATGCAGGCAGGCCTCCAGCCATGATTTGTCGGGAACGCAGTCGGCATCGGTGAAGGCCAGCCAGCGCCCACGGGCGAGAAGGACGCCACGATTGCGCGCGGCATAGGATCCGGGGCGGCGCTCTTCTGCAACCGAAACATTCGGGTACTGCCCGCCCGGCGCCAGCGCAAGCGGGCGCTCGGGCCGGTTGTTGACGACGATGACCTCGAAGGACTCCGTTTGCAGGGTTTGTTGCCGCAGCGCCTGCAGGCAGCGCTCCAGCGCGGCGCGCTCGCCACAGTAGGGCACGATCACCGAAACCTCGATCACGGACGAGGCCCGAGATGGAGGGGGTCGCCCGAGAAGTTCCTGTACACCGTGCCGCAGCCAAACCTGTCGGGCGGGCAGACCAGGCGACCGCCGGCTTTCTTCTCCAGCCAGATGCTGTAGTTGTCCTTGCAGCTGCCGAAAGCCCGGCCCGTATTGCGGCCGGTCACCTTGTTGGTGAAGAAGCGCGTTCGAAGCTCATCGCCGTGATCGATGCATGAGAGGTATTGCTCCTCGATGGTGCGTCCCTTCAACCCGAGCTCCATCATCCGTTCAGAAAGATTGCTGTCCTCGTATCCCCAGCTGTCGAAGTGCTCGTCAAACCCGCCCAGTGCCCAGAACAGCTCGCGGGGCAGCACGTTGCGTCCCTCTACGCCGCGCACATCTGTCGCGACGATCCGGTTGTGCTCGATGACACCGCCCGACAGGAAGTCCAACCCGTGCAACTGCTGGCGGACATAGCCGGCAAAACCCGGCCCGGTGAAGTTGTCCGCGTCCAGGTTGCACAGGATCGCGCCCCTTGCCAGACGGAAGGCCTGGTTCTTGGCGTGGCTGGCCCTGAATTCGGCAGGCACAGGATTGAAGAAGTGGACCAACCGGCTGCTTTCGAGTGCCGGTCCATACCCGCTCCTGATCCAATCCTGCAGCCCGTCGCCCGAGTTGTAGTTGACGATGACGAACTCGACGTTCGGATCGTCCTGATGCCAGGCCAGATTGCGTGGCAGGGTCTCGCGCAGGTGGAACAGGCGGTCCTTGCAGGTGATGCAGAAGGAGACCAACGCATCCTGCGTTTGCCGGCACAAGTACTGCGGGACCGTGACCTGCTCTGGCATTTCATGCTCCAGCGGGCTGCAAGTCCCAGGGTCAGGAAGCCAGCGTCCCCCGGCCTGGTGACAAGGCCCGCCACGCCGCCAACTGGCTCACCAGCACCGGCAGCGTCAACGCCGCGCCCACAAGGGTGACGATCAGGCCCGGGGCGATCAGCAGCAGGGCCGCCGCGATGCACAGCAGCTGCTCCCAGCGTTTCATTTCCACCAGGAAGAAGCGGCTCAGTGCCGCGGCCAGCACGGTGATTCCCAGCACGCAGCCGGTGAAGGTGACACAGAACTCGAACCAGGTGAAGCCCTTGGCCACCAGCAGCAGGCTGGGCGAGAACACGAAAACAAACGGCACCAGCACCTTGGCCATGCCCAGGCGGAAGGCGGTGTTGCCCGTCTTGAACGGGTCGCCCCCCGCCATGCCGGCGGCTGCGTAGGCGGCCAGGGCCACCGGCGGCGTGATGTCGGCCAGCACGCCGTAATAGAAGACGAAGAAATGCGCCACCAGCGGCTCCACGCCCAGTTGCACCAGGGTGGGCGCTGCCACCGTCACCATGATGATGTAGTTGGCGGTGGTGGGGATGCCGCAGCCCATCAGGATGCAGACCACGCCTGTCATCACCAGCGCGGCAAACAGCGTCAGGCCCTTGGTGCCGGCCAGGAACTCGGGCACCACCATCGACAGGCCACCAGCGATGGCGGTGGCCCAGGTGGTGATGATGTAGCTGATCTTGAATCCCACACCGGTGAGGGTGACCACGCCGATGACGATGCCCACCGTGGCGGCGGCGGCTCCGACGGCCAGCGCGTACTTGGCCCCGGTCTCGAACGCCTCCACCAGCACATGGTGGGGAATGCGCCCGGTGACACCGCCCAGCTTCCACGCCGCCAGCGCCAGGGCCGCGCCGCCCCCGAAGATGCCCAGCTTGATCCATTCGCTGTGGTTGCCGTAGTCGCCGAACGAGATGGCGGCGAGCAGTAGGTGCAACACCACCAGCAGCGCCCAGTTTGCAGGGCGATTGCCGCGCACCTGCGTGGTCAGGCCCACGATCATGCAGGAGGTGATGCCGGTAAACGCCGCCAGGTAGGGCGTGCGCCCGGACACCAGGATCCAGATCAGCAGCACCAGCGGAATCAGGGTGGGCCAGCGCTGTTGCAGGGACTCGCGCAGCCGGGGCATTTCTTCCTCGGTGAGGCCGCGCAGGCCGTAGCGCTTGGCCTCGAAGTGCACTTGCATGAACACGCCAAAGAAGTGCATGAACGCCGGCACGATGGCCGCCGCAATGATCGTCTGGTAGGACACGTTCAGGAACTCGATCATCAGGAACGCCGCCGCGCCCAGCACCGGGGGCGTGATCTGGCCGCCCGTGGACGCCGCTGCCTCCACCGCACCGGCGAACTCGCGCTTGTAGCCCACGCGGATCATGGCGGGGATGGTCAACGAGCCCACCGTCACCGCATTGGCCACCGACGAGCCGCTGAGCATGCCAAACATGGCCGAGCCAAACACGCTGACCTTGGCCGGCCCGCCCGCGTAGCGCCCGGCGATGGAGGCCGCAATGTCCAGAAACAGCTGGCCCAGCCCGATGCGCGTGGCCATGACGCCGAACAGCACGAAATGGAACACATAGGTGGCCACCACCCCCACGGCCACGCCATAGATGCCCTGGCTGGTGAGGTACTGGTGGTTGATCATCTGCCCCCAGCTGGCGCCGGCATGCTTGAGCAGCCCCGGAAAATACGTGCCAAAGAGTGCATAGACGGTGAAGCCGATGGCAATCAGCGGCAATGGCCAGCCCATTGAGCGGCGCGTGGCTTCCAGCAGCGTCAAGAAGAGCACCGAGCCCATGACGACATCGGCCATCGAGGGGTTGCCTACGCGGAAGGCCAGATCGTCAAACACGTAGGGGATGTACAGCACGCTGGCCGCGCAGGCCAGGCCCAGCAGCCAGTCCACCAGCGGCACGCCGCCCGGGGACAGCCATGAGTGCGCGCGCGGATGCTCGTAGGCCTTCTTGCCGGCCGCGAACACCAGGAAGATCAGGCCCAGCACGAACGCCAGATGGACGCCCCGGTGCGTGGTTTCGCGCAGCAGGCCGAAACCGGCGGTGTAGAAGTGAAAGACCGACAGTGCGATCAGCAGCCATTTGGTGATCTGCAGCGCAGGCGGCACGACCGGACGGAAGCGCATTTCCGGGTCGAACTTCTCCTCCAGTTCCTGGAGCTTGGCCTCATCAAGCGTGGCGGCGGTCATGCGGTGTCCTCAGAAACGAAAAAGGGAGGGCAAGCCTCCCTGTGTGGTGCTGCGTACTGGCAGCCGTCGCCTTACTTGATCAGTCCGGCTTCCTTGTAGAACTTCTCGGCACCGGGATGGTAGGGGATGCCCACGCCCTTGACAGCGTTTTCCCTGGTGATGAACTTGCCCTTGGCATGGCCGGCAGCGAGCGCCTTCTGCGTGGCGTCGTTGAACAGCGCCTTGGTGATCTGGTACACGGTTTCGGTGTCGGCCTTGGCGCCGGTGACCCACTGCGCGCCGACGGCCAGGGTCTGCACTGCGGGGACGTCCTTGTAGGTGTTGGCGGCAATGGTGTCAACCGCGAAGTACGGGTTGGCCATGCGCAGGCCGTCGGCCTGGGGGCCGGTCAGGGCGACCAGCTCGATGCCGGCGCCGCTGGAGGCCAGCTCGGCGATGGCACCGGCGGGCGCGCCACCCACGAAGAAGAACGCGTCCAGCGCGCCATCCTTGAGCTTGTCACCGGCCTGGTTGGGCTTGATGTACTCGGGCTTGATGTCAGATTCCTTGACGCCATAGGCCGCCAGCACCATGCGGGCATTGATCAGGGTGCCCGAGCCCGGCTCGTCCAGCGCCACCCGCTTGCCCTTGAGGTCGGCCACCGACTTGATGCCAGAGCCTTTCTTGACCACCAGGTGGATGCTCTCCGGGTACAGGTTGGCGATCATGCGCAGGTCGGAAACCTTGGGCTTGCCCTCGAAGGCGCCGGTGCCGGTGTAGGCCCAGGTGGCCACGTCGGACTGCGAAAAGCCGGATTCGAGCGATCCGCCGGCGATGGCGTTGACGTTGGCCAGCGAGCCGTTGCTGGCCTGTGCGGTGACCACGATCTTGCCGGGCTGGCTGACGGCGTTGGCGATCATGCCGCCCACCGGGTAGTAGGTGCCGGCCGTGCCGCCCGTGCCAATGCGGAAGAACTGCTGGCCGTGGGCCGCGCCCGCAAGGGCCAGGGCGGCGGCAACAGCGCCGATGATCTGCTTGATGGTCATGGTGGACATCCTTGAAGAAATGAAGTGAAGCAAACCGCCAGTACACCACAGCCGGCGGGTTTGGCGCTCAGTGAAAGCCCGCAAGCGACTCGCGTGCCAGCGGCAGGCGCACCGTGGCATCCAGGCCGCGCACCCGGCCGTGCTCCTCGCGGTTGTCCAGCGAAATGGTGCCGCCCAGCACGTTGGTGATCTCCCGGCAGATGGCCAGGCCAAGGCCCGAGCCGCTCAGCACGTTGCCTGCGGAGAACGGCTGGAACAGGCGGGCACGCAGGTCCGCCGCGATGCCGGGGCCGCTGTCGGCCAGGGTCAGCGCGGCGCTTCGGGCGTCGGTGACAAGCCGCACCGACAGGCTGGCGCCCGCCGGGGTGTGCCGGATCGCGTTGTGCAGCAGGTTGCGCGCCAGCTCGCGCAGCATCCAGTCGTGCGCCAGCACCGGCGCGGGCACCGTGCTGATCTCGAAGTCGATGTCCTTGTCGGCCACCAGGGGCGACAGGTCCAGCGTCACGGCGCGCACCACTTCGGCCAGGTCGATGACGCTGGCATCGGCCTGGTGGCGCAGTTGTTCCACCTTGGCCAGCGCCAGCATCTGGTTGGCCAGCGTCGTGGCACGCTCGACGGTGTCGTTGATCTCGCGCAGCGCCTGGTGCGCATCCACATCGCCACGCAGGGCCGACTGCACCTGCGTCTTGAGCACGGCCAGCGGCGTGCGCAGCTGGTGCGAGGTGTCCCGCACAAACCGCTTCTGGTGGTCCAGCAGGTGTTGCAGCCGCTCCATCACCTGGTTGGTGGCGTCCACCAGCGGCAGCAGCTCGCGCGGCGCATCGGGCGCGCTGATGGGGGTGAGGTCACCTTCCGGCCGGGCTTGCAGCTCGGCGCTGAGCCGTCGAACCGGGCGGGTGGCGCGCTGCACGACCACCACCGCCACCAGCGCGATCACGGCAATCAGCACGGCCTGGCGCCACAGGGTGTCGATCAGCACACGGCGAGCCAGCGCGCGGCGCAGCTCCAGCGTTTCGGCCACCTGGATCACGGCCATGCCCCGGCCGCTGGAACTGACCACCGGCTGCAACAGCACCGCCACGCGCACATCGCTGTCGCGGAAACGGTCGTCGTAGAACGCCACGAGGGCGGCATACGGGCCGCGGTCGGGCAGGGTGCCACTCCAGGGCGGGAAGTCGTCGAAGCCGGTTACCGTTTCGCCACGCGGCCCCGACACCCGGTAGAACATGCGGGTCTGGTTGTCGGCCTCAAAGGCTTCCAGCGCGGCATACGGCACGGCCGGCTTGAGCCGGGCATTGGCGTCGTAGTCCTCCACATCCAGCAGTTCGCCAATGGACTTGGCCGAGGCCAGCAAGGTGCGGTCGTAGGCGACGTTGACCGCGTCCAGCGTCTGGCGGTACAGGCTGGCGGTGTTGAACACCACGAACACGCCGATGGGCAGCAGCATGCCCAGCAGCAGGTAGCGGCGCAGCGAGAGGCTGCGTTTGGGGCCTGGCGCGGTCATGGGGCGAGTTTGAGCAGGTAGCCCAGCCCGCGCAGCGTCATCAGGCTCACGCCCGTGCCGGCGAGTTTCTTGCGCAGCCGGTAGACCACTACTTCAATGGCTTCGTACTGAACGTCGGCCTCACCGGGGAAGACGGCCTCGAACAGCCGTTCTTTCTGGACGGCGTGGCCTGGGCGGTCCATCAGCGTGCGCAGCAGCACCGCCTCACGTGGGGTCAGCTCGAGAACGGCGTCGCGCACGTAGATCGCGCCGCTATCTTTTTCATAGCGCAAGAGACCCATCTGGCGGGGGCTGGAGGCCGATTCGGTATCCGAATTTGGCCTGCGGCGGTGCAGCGCGCGCAGCCGGGCCTCCAGCTCGTCCAGGTCAAACGGCTTGGGCAGGTAATCGTCCGCGCCCGCGTTCAGGCCGAGGATTCGGTCGCCCACGGTGCCGCGTGCCGTCAGCAGCAGCACAGGCGTGGCCAGCGAGGCGCGCCGCGCGTGCTCCAGCACCTGCAAGCCGTCCAGACCCGGCAGGGTGAGGTCCAGCAACACCACGTCGGGCTGGACCGCCTGCCAGCGGGCCAGGGCCTGCGCGCCGTCACCGCAGACCTCCACGTCCATGCCGCGGCGCGACAGCGCCCGCATCAGCGCGGTCTGCATCGACGGGTCGTCTTCTACCAGCAGCAGTCTCATGGCTGTCCATTATTGGCACTTTCCCTAATGCCGTGGACAGCCGATTGACAGGCTGGCTGCGCATCATCGCGGGCAGGCTGGAATCAACCACGCCACAGAAGGAGACACGCATGCGTCGCGATACGTTCCTCAAATCCATGGCGGCCCTGGCCGCTGCCGGGGCACTGCCCCTGTCGGCGCGCGCCGCCGCCAACCTCAAGATGATGATCCCGGCCAACCCCGGCGGCGGGTGGGACACCACCGGTCGGGCACTGGGCAAGGCGTTGCTGGAAGCCAAGGCCGCAGATTCGGTGGTCTACGAGAACCGCGGAGGCGCAGCCGGTGCCCTGGGCCTGGCCCAGTTTGTCAATTCGGCCAAGGGCGACCCGAACGCCCTGATGGTGATGGGCGCGGTGATGCTGGGCGGCATCATCACCGGCAAGCCGCCGGTCACCCTGAGCCAGGTCACCCCCATTGCGCGCCTGACCAGCGAATACAACGTGTTTGTCCTGCCGGCCGATTCGCCCCTCAAGACCATGAAGGATGTGGTCGACCAGCTCAAGCGGGATCCGGGCAGCGTCAAGTGGGGTGGCGGCTCGCGCGGCTCCACCGAGCACATTGCCGCGTGCATCCTGGCCAGAAGCGTGGGTGTGGACCCCAAGAAGGTGAACTATGTGGCGTTCCGCGGCGGCGGCGAAGCGACGGCCGCCATCCTGGGCGGCAACGTCACGGTGGGCGGCAGCGGCTACAGCGAGTTTGCCGAATACATCGCGGCGGGCAAGATGCGCGCCATCGGTGTCACCTCCCAGAAGCGGCTCCCCGGCGTTGCCGTTCCGACGATGAAGGAGCAGGGCTACGACGTGGTGATCGGCAACTGGCGCGGCGTGTACGGCGCCCCCGGCATCACGGCCGCCCAGCGCGAGGCGCTGACCAGGCTGGTGGTGGATGCCACCCGCAGCAAGGCCTGGGCGGAAGCGCTGCAGGCCAACAAGTGGACCCCGGCCCTGCAGACGGGCCGCGAGTTCGACGAATTCGTGGATTACGAGTTCTCGGCCCTGCGCGCCATCATTTATCTGGCCGGCATGGGCTGAAACCCGGCCGCATGCGCGAAAACCCCGGGTTCCGCGCCCTCTGCAGGGGCGTACCCTTGGCCTGTCGGATTTGCCCGTTTTTTTTGTTGTTCCCTAGGAGACCTTGATGCGTCGTGATACTTTCCTGAAATCCATGGCCGCGCTTGCGGCAGCCGGGGCGTTGCCCCTGACGGCCCGTGCAGCGGCCAACCTCAAGATGATGATTCCCGCCAACCCTGGCGGCGGCTGGGACACCACCGGGCGCGCGCTGGGCAAGGCCCTGCAGGATGCCAAGGTTGCCGACAGCGTGACGTTCGAGAACAAGGGCGGCGCTGCCGGCGCGCTGGGCCTGGCCCAGTTCCTCAACCAGAAGGGCGACCCCAACGCCATGATGGTGATGGGCGCCGTGATGCTGGGTGGCATCATCACCGGCCGCCAGCCGGTCACGCTCACGCAGTGCACGCCGCTGGCGCGCCTGACCAGCGAATACAACGTGTTCGTGCTGCCGGCCAACTCGCCCTTCAAGACCATGGCCGACGTGATCGCCCAGCTCAAGAAGGACCCGGGCAGCGTGAAGTGGGGTGGCGGCTCGCGCGGCTCCACCGAGCACATCGCCGCCGCGATGATTGCGCGTGATGTGGGCGTGGATGCGTCCAAGATCAACTATGTGGCCTTCCGTGGGGGCGGGGAGGCGACGGCCGCCATCCTGGGTGGCAATGTCACCGTGGGCGGCAGCGGCTACAGCGAGTTTGCCGAATACATTGCCAGCGGCAAGATGAAGGCGATTGCCGTGACTTCGGGCACGCGCCTCAAGGGCGTTGCGGTGCCCACCCTCAAGGAGCAGGGCATCAACGTGGAGATCGGCAACTGGCGCGGCGTCTACGGCGCCCCCGGCATCACAGCCGAGCAGCGCAAGAACCTGATCGACCTGATCACCAAGGCCATCAAGAGCAAGGCCTGGACCGAGGCGATGGACAAGAACAACTGGACACCCGCCGTGCTGACGGGCGATGCGTTCGGTGATTTCGTTGACCGCGACTTCGCGAGCCTGCGCGCCACGATGGTCAAGTCCGGGATGATCTGACCGGTGGCGATGGGGCGCGCCTGGCCCGCAGCGGGCGGCGCGCCTTTTTCACGTGTGTACCTGCCTGGGCGAAAACCATGACACAACAAGCCTCCAACACCTGGCCCCAGACGCTCGTCGGCGCTGGCGTGCTGCTCATTGGCCTTGCCCTGGCGGTCGGGGCGGAATCCATCTCTTCTGCTGCGGGGTACGGTGGCGTTGGCCCCAACTTCCTGCCCTGGGTCTGTGCGGTCGCACTGATCTTCTGCGGGGCGTGGATCGTGTGGGAGGCGCGCACCGGCGGTTTTCGCGCAATGGACGAGCCTTCGGGCGACGCCGCCAACTGGTCGGCTTTCGTCTGGGTGTCGGCCGGCTTGCTGGCCAACGCCGCACTGATCACCATCATCGGCTTCATCCTCAGCTGCACGCTGTGCTACCTGCTCGCCGTGCAAGGCCTGCGCCGGGCCGCCGGGCAGGCGGGCGCCAGCGCACCTCGCACCTGTGCGACTGACATCGTGACCGGGCTGGTGATCTCGGCCCCCGTGTACTGGATGTTCACGCAATTCCTGGCCATCAATCTGCCGGGCCTGACTTCCACGGGGTGGTTGTGATGATGGATACCGTCAATGCGCTGATGCAGGGCTTTGCCGCTGCCATCACCGTCAGCAATCTCTTGTGGTGTTTCGTCGGCTGTGCGCTGGGCACCGCCGTGGGCGTTCTGCCCGGCATTGGCCCCGCAGTGGCGGTGGCCATGCTGCTGCCGATCACCGCCAAGGTGGACATCACCGCCTCGATGATTTTCTTTTCTGGCATCTACTACGGTGCCATGTACGGTGGCTCCACAACGTCCATCCTGCTGAACACGCCCGGCGAAACCGCCAGCATGGTCACGGCCATGGAGGGCAACAAGATGGCCAAGAGCGGGCGTGCGGGCGCGGCGCTGGCCACGGCGGCCATTGGCTCATTCGTGGCGGGCACCATCGCCACCGTGATCGTCACGCTGTTTGCGCCCTGGGTGGCGGAGTTCGCCGTCAAGCTGGGCCCTCCCGAGTACTTCATGCTGATGGTGCTGGCCTTCACCACGGTGAGCGCCGTGCTGGGCAAGAGCACGCTTCGCGGCATCACGGCACTGTTTCTCGGCCTGGCCATCGGCTGCATCGGTCTGGACCAGATCTCCGGGCAGCCCCGCTACACCATGGGCAAGGCAGAGCTCATGGACGGGATCGAGATTGTGCTGGTGGCGGTGGGCCTGTTCGCCGTGGCCGAAGTGCTGTACGCCGCGCTGTTCGAAGGGCGCGTGGTTGAAAGCCAGAACAAGATGAGCAAGGTCTACATGAGCGGGCGCGACTGGCGGCGCTCCGTCCCGGCCTGGCTGCGCGGCACGGCCATTGGCACGCCGTTTGGCTGCATTCCGGCAGGGGGCACGGAGATCCCGACCTTCCTGAGCTACGCGACCGAGAAAAAGCTGGCCAAGCCCGAGGACCGCGAGGAGTTCGGCAAGAGCGGTGCCATCGAGGGTGTGGCCGGCCCCGAGGCCGCCAACAACGCCACCGTGACAGCGGCGCTCATCCCCTTGCTGACGCTGGGCATCCCCACGTCCAACACCACGGCCATCCTGCTCGGGGCTTTCCAGAACTACGGCATCCAGCCCGGGCCACAACTGTTCACCACGTCGGCCGCGCTGGTCTGGGCCCTGATTGCGTCGCTGTACATCGGCAATGTGATGCTGCTCATCCTCAACCTGCCCATGGTGGGCCTGTGGGTCAAGCTGCTCAAGATCCCCAAGCCGCAGCTGTACGCAGGCATCCTGATCTTCGCCACGGTGGGGGCGTATGGCATGCGCCAGAGCGCGTTTGACCTGGTGCTGCTCTATGGAATTGGTGTGCTGGGCGTGCTGATGCGCCGCTTTGACTTCCCCACGGCCCCTGTGGTGGTGGGCATGATCCTGGGCCCGCTGGCCGAGGCGCAATTGCGCAACGCCGTGTCGATCGGCGAGGGCAGCTTCACCGTTTTCCTGGAGCGCCCGATGTCGCTCACGCTGCTGGTGGTCATCCTTCTGGTGCTGATACTGCCCCGCCTGCTCAAGCGCCGGGCAGCCAGGCTGGCGGCGGGCTGACAACGGCGCGGGTTGAGCGCCGCCGGGCCGCCCCAAGGCGCGAAGGCCCCCTCGGGGGGCAGCGAACCACACGCAGTGGGCGAGCGTGGGGGCGCACGTTAATATCAGCGGATGCAAGCCGACGACACGCTGCCGCGCGACGCCCAGAGCATTCTGGAGCTGGCCGCGCGGTCGATGTTTGAGCTGTTTGCCAATGCCAGCGAAGGCATGATGCTGGTGGACCGCAGCGCCCGGGTGGTCTGGATCAACGACCAGTACAAGCGATTCCTGCCCGCCTTGGGCTTTCCGCGGGTGGAAGATTTTGTCGGCCATCCGGTCTCGCGCGTGGTGCAGAACACCCAGATGCACCGGGTGCTTGAAACCGGCAAGCCCATCCTGATCGATTTGCTCACCAACCGGGCTGGCACGTTCGTGGTGAGCCGCATCCCGCTGCGGGATGACGCGGGCCAGGTGATCGGTGCGCTGGGGATCGTGCTGTTTGACAACCCCGAGACGACGCTTCAGCCGCTGATCAGCAAGTTTGCGCAGCTGCAACGCGATCTGGACGATGCGCGCCGTGAGCTCGCCACCCAGCGGCGCACCAAGTACACCTTTGCCAGCTTCGTCGGCGCCAGCCCCGCTGCGGTGGAAGTCAAGCGCCAGGCGCGGCGGGCCGCCCAGTCGTCCAGCCCGGTGCTGCTGCTGGGTGAAACCGGAACCGGCAAGGAGCTGCTGGCGCACGCCATCCATGCGGCGTCTGCGCGCGCGCGCGGGCCGCTGGTCAGTGTGAACATTGCCGCCGTGCCCGACACGCTGCTGGAAGCCGAGTTCTTTGGCGTGGCGCCCGGCGCCTACACCGGAGCCGACCGCAAGGGCCGGGACGGCAAGTTCAAGCTGGCCGATGGCGGCACCCTGTTCCTGGACGAAATTGGCGACATGCCCCAGGCACTGCAGGCCAAGCTGCTGCGCGCGCTGCAGGAAGGCGAGATCGAGCCGCTGGGCTCCAACAAGCTGGTGCCGTTCAATGCGCGGCTGATTGCCGCGACCTCGCGCGACCTGGGTGCGATGGTGCGCGAAGGCAAGTTCCGCGAGGACCTGTATTACCGGCTCAACGTGTTGCCGGTCCGTGTGCCGCCGCTTCGGGAGCGCAGCAGCGACATCCCAGCACTGGTCGAGGTGCTGGGCGAGGACATGGCCCACCGCAGCGGCTCGCCCCCTCCGGAGTTGAGCACCGAGGCGCTGGCGCTGCTCTCTGGCCAGGCGTGGCGCGGCAACATCCGCGAGCTGCGCAACGTGCTGGAGCAGGCGGCCATGCGAAGCGACTCCCCGCACATTGAAACCGCCGTCCTGGAAGAGGTGTTGCGTGAGTCCGGCGTGAAGCAGCTCGCCCCCGCGCGCTGGCCCGCGCAGGCCAGTGGGCAGGGCGCGGACGCCGGCACCGACGCAGCGCTGCGTCCACTTGCCGTGCAGGTGGCCGAACTGGAGCAGCGGGCCATCGAGGCAGCTTTGGCGGCCACAGGCGGCAACAAGGTGGCGGCGGCCAAACTGCTGGGCATTTCACGCGCCACGCTCTACGAACGCCTGGAAAGCATTGCCTGAAATTCATACATTGTCTGATATTCAGACAACTTTGACTGTGTGAATATCAGACATCTTCTGGTGGGCGAATAGAAAACCTCAATCAAATCAATGACTTGAGAGCTGGCACGCACTGTGCATGAGTGGTGCGTCAGTTTTTTGCGTTCCGCTAGAAAAGGAGACTTCCATGCACCGTCGTACTTGGGTGGCGCTGGCCGTAATGGCCGCAACCACCTTGGCCGCACCCCTCGTCCAGGCCCAGGGCAAGGACATCAAGATCGCAGTCATTGCCAGCAAGACCGGGCCGCTGGAGGCCTATGCCAAGCAGACCATCGTCGGCTTCAACATGGGCCTGAACTACGCGACTGGCGGCACCATGATGGTGGGCGGCAAGAAGCTGGTGGTGATCGAGAAGGACGACCAGGGCAAGCCCGACGTGGGCAAGGCCGCCCTGGCCGCGGCCTACGCCGACGACAAGGTGGATATCGCCGTTGGCCCCACCGCTTCGCCCGTGGCCCTGGCCATGCTGCCGGTGGCCGAAGAGTACAAGAAGATCCTGCTGGTGGAGCCGGCCGTGGCCGACAGCATCACCGGCGACAAGTGGAACAAGTACATCTTCCGCACCGGGCGCAATTCCTCGCAGGACGCCGCCGCCAACGCCGCCGCGCTGGACCAGCCGGGCAACGTGGTGGCCGTGCTGGCCAACGACAACGCCTTTGGCCGTGACGGCGTGAAGGCCGCCAAGGAGTTCACCAAGAAGGCCAAGATCGTGCACGAGGAGTACCTGCCCGTGGGTACCACCGACTTCACCGCCGGCCTGCAGCGCATCATCGACAAGCTCAAGGACCAGCCGGGCAACAAGTACCTGTCGGTGGGCTGGTCGGGCAGCCCCACGCCGTTCCCCAAGATCGCCGACCTCGACCTGGAAAAGCGCTACGGCATCAAGCTGGCCACGGGCGGAAACATCCTGCCGGCCATGGTCGCGTACAAGAGCTTCCCCGGCATGGAGGGTGCGCTGTACTACTACTTCGGCATCCCCAAGAATCCGGTCAACGAAGCCCTGGTGGCCCAGCACTACAAGGAGTTCAAGGCACCGCCGGACTTCTTCACGGCCGGGGGCTTCTCGGCAGCGATGGCCATCGTCACCGCGCTCAAGAAGACCAATGGCGACACCGGTACCGACAAGCTCATCGCCACCATGGAAGGCATGAGTTTTGACACGCCCAAGGGCAAGATGACCTTCCGCAAGGAAGACCATCAGGCCATGCAGAGCATGTTCCATTTCCGCATCAAGGCTGACCCGGCATTCGCCTGGGGCGTGCCCGAGCTGGTCCGCGAGATCAAGCCCGAGGAAATGAACATCCCGATCCGCAACAAGCGCTGACCGGTTTGGGGCCTCCCAGGCGCCGTGGCGCCTGGGGTGTGCCTCGCGGGGCGGCCGCCCCTCTTTTTGTGCCCGTTCAATGAGGAACCCCCGGCGACACGGGGGCAGGTGGTTTTTTGTCCAAAAACAACCCGGAGACAACTCAATGACGTTCAAACTGATCCGTACCCTTGCCGCCGTGGCGGCCCTTTCATCGGGCGCTGCATCCGCCGCCATCAATTTGCCGGCCTACAACGTGGACACCAGCAAGACCACGGTGTCTGGCCTCTCGTCGGGCGGCTTCATGGCCAACCAGCTGGGCATTGCCTATTCCACTCTGTTCAAGGGCGTGGGTGTGTTTGCGGCCGGCCCCTACATGTGCGCGGGCCTGAGCAACTACACCTCGTGCATGTACAACGCCAGCATCTCCAGCACGGCGCTGACCAACATGCAGGGCCGGATCGATACCTACAGCTCCAGCGGCGCCATCGACAACAAGTCCAACATTGCCGGCCAGAAGGTGTACCTGTTCATCGGCACCAGCGACACCACCGTGGGCCAGAACCCGGTCACCGCGCTCAAGACCCAGTACACCAACAACGGCGTGACCACGGCCAACATGCAGCATGTGGTGCGCAGCGGCGCGTCGCACACTTTCCCCACCGACTTTGACAGCACGGGCAACAACAGCTGCGGGAGCGCCGCGTCGCCCTACATCAGCAACTGCAGCTACGACGGCGCCAAGGCCGTGCTCGAGCAGTTCTACGGCACCCTGAATGCGCGCAACAACGCGCCCGCCGCCGGCAACTACATCGAGTTCAACCAGACCGAGTTCACCACCAACCCAGGCATGGCCGCCACCGGCTGGGCTTATGTGCCCGCCAACTGCGCCAGCGGCAGCCAGTGCAAGGTGCACGTGGCGCTGCACGGCTGCCAGCAGAGCACCGACAAGATCGGCGACAAGTTCGTCAAGAACACCGGCTACAGCCGCTGGGCCGACACCAACAGCATCATCGTGCTGTTCCCCCAGACCAAGGTGGACAACACCAGCCGCAGCACATCCGCCAGCGGCTCTCTGGCCAACCCCAACGCCTGCTGGGACTGGATTGGCTGGTACGGCACCAACTTTGCACAGAAGGCCGGCACGCAAATGGCTGCCATCAAGGCCATGGTGGACCGCGTGTCCTCAGGCAGCGGATCCGGCGGAGGGGGCGGAGGCGGTGGAACCACCACGCTGGCGGCCCCCACGGGCGTGGCCACCTCCGGCGCGACCACCAGCACCATGAACATCAGCTGGAACACCGTCAGCGGCGCCGCCAGCTACAACGTCTATCGCGCGGCCAACAAAGTCAACGCACTGCCGGTCACGGCGGCCACCTACACCGACACCGGCCTGGCACCCGCCACGGCCTACAGCTGGACGGTGCGGGCGGTGGATTCTGCGGGTGTGGAGGGCGCTGCTTCGGCTGCCGCCAATGGCACCACCACCGGCACACCGCCGCCGGCCGCCACCTGCTACATCGCCAGCAACTATGCGCACACCACCGCCGGGCGCGCCTACCAGAGCGGCGGCTACGCCTATGCCAACGGGTCGAATCAGAACATGGGCCTGTGGAACCTCTTTACCACCCGAACGCTGAAGATGACCGGTACCAACTACTACATCATCGGCACCTGCCCCTGACCACTGTTTTCATTCCAGATGAGCCTGCTTTCCACCCGTGACCTGACCATCCGTTTTGGTGGCCATGTGGCGGTCAATGCCGTGACCTGCGCTTTCGAGCCGGGCACATTGACCGCCATCGTGGGCCCCAACGGTGCCGGCAAGACCACGTACTTCAACCTGATCTCGGGGCAGCTCAAGGCCACCAGCGGCACGGTGTCGCTGGACGGGCGTGACCTCTCGGGCCTGTCCCCTTCGGCGCGCACCCGCGCTGGCCTGGGCCGGGCCTTCCAGCTCACCAACCTGTTTCCCAACCTCACGGTTCTGGAAAACGTGCGGCTTGCCGTGCAGGCCACAAAGGAGGGCGCGCACCGCCGCGGCCTGAACCTGTGGAGCATCTGGAGCGACCACGCCGCGCTGACGCAGCGTGCGCTGGAGATCCTGGACGCGGTGTCCATGGCCGAGCGGCAGCAGGCCACCGTGGCCAGCCTGCCGCATGGCGACCAGCGCAAGCTGGAAGTGGCCCTGTTGATGGCGCTGGAGTCCAGCGTCTTCATGTTCGACGAGCCCACCGCCGGCATGAACGCAGCCGAGGCGCCCGTCATCCTGAACCTGATCCGCAAGCTCAAGGAAGACAAGACCAAGACCATCCTGCTGGTGGAGCACAAGATGGACGTGGTGCGCGAGCTGGCCGACCGCATCATCGTGCTGCACAACGGCACGCTGGTCGCCGACGGCGACCCTGCCACCGTGATCGCATCGCCCGTGGTGCAAGATGCTTACCTGGGCGTTGCCAAGGAGGTTGCATGAGCGACAACCTGCTCGAGCTCTCGGGCGTGCACACGCACATCGGCGCGTACCACATCCTGCATGGCGTTGACCTGGCCGTGCCGCGCGGTCAGCTCACCATGCTGCTGGGCCGCAACGGCGCCGGCAAGACCACCACGCTGCGCACCATCATGGGCCTGTGGCAGGCCTCGCAGGGCAGCGTCCGCTTCAACGGCACCGACATCACCCGGCTGGACACGCCGCAGATCGCCGGCCTGAACATCGCCTACGTGCCCGAGGCCATGGGCATCTTCTCGGACCTGACCGTCAAGGAAAACATGCTGCTGGCCGCACGCCGCGCCCGCCACGCCGCCCAGATGGACGAGGCCCGGCTGAAGTGGATTTTCGGACTGTTCCCGGCGGTGGAAAAGTTCTGGAACCACCCCGCCGGCAAGCTCTCTGGCGGGCAAAAGCAGATGCTGGCGGTGGCGCGCGCGATCGTGGAGCCGCGCGAGTTGCTGATCATCGACGAGCCCAGCAAGGGCCTGGCGCCTTCCATCATCAACAACATGATCGACGCCTTCGGCCAGCTCAAGGCCAGTGGCGTGACGATCCTGCTGGTGGAGCAGAACTTCAACTTCGCCAAGCGGCTGGGTGACACCGTGGCCGTGATGGACAACGGCGTTGTGGTGCATGCGGGCTCCATGCAAGAGCTGGCGGACGACGAGGGCTTGCAGACCTCATTGCTGGGGCTGGCACTATGAACACGAACACCGCCGGACCGCTCCAAGGTGAGGGCCCCCGGGCGGCAGCGCACTACACGAAGCGACAAGCGTGGGGGCTCTATGACCAAATTTGACTGGCGGCCCCTGGCACTGGTGCCGGCACTCGCCTTGCTGGCCTTGCCCCTGATCGGCTCGGGCTCGACCTGGCTCACGCTCACCGTGGCGGGCCTGGCCATGGGCATGATCATCTTCATCATCGCCTCGGGCCTCACGCTGGTGTTCGGCCTGATGGACGTGCTCAATTTCGGGCACGGCGTGTTCATCGCGCTGGGTGCCTACGTGGCCACGTCGGTGATGGCCGGCATGGGCGACTGGACGACCTCGACCGAGCTGTGGCGCAACCTGGTGGCGCTGCTGCTGGCCATGACGGTTGGCATGCTGGTGGCCGGTGCCGTGGGTGTGGCGTTCGAGCGCGTGATCGTGCGCCCCGTGTATGGGCAGCACCTCAAGCAGATCCTGATCACCATGGGCGGCATGATCATCGGTGAAGAGCTCATCAAGGTGATCTGGGGCCCGCAGCAGATGGCGCTGCCCATGCCCGAGGCGCTGCGCGGTTCGCTGCTGCTGGGCGATGCGTCCATTGAGCGGTACCGCGTGGTGGCGGTGATGGTGGGGGTCACGGTGTTTGCGCTGCTGGCCTGGACGCTCAGCCGCACCAAGATCGGCCTGCTGATCCGCGCCGGTGTGCAGGACCGCGAGATGGTGGAGTCGCTGGGCTACCGCATCCGCCGCCTGTTCGTGGGCGTGTTCGTGGTGGGCAGCGCGCTGGCCGGCCTGGGCGGCGTGATGTGGGGCCTGTACCAGCAAAGCGTGACGCCGCAGATGGGCGCGCAGGTCAACATCCTGATCTTCATCGTCATCATCATCGGCGGGCTGGGCTCGACCGGCGGCGCCCTCATTGGCGCGCTGCTGGTGGGGCTGATGGCCAACTACACCGGCTTCCTGGCGCCCAAGGTGGCGCTGTTTTCCAACATCGCGCTGATGGTGGCCGTGCTGCTGTGGCGCCCCCAGGGTGTCTACCCGGTCGCGAACAGGTGAGCTCCCCCATGCTGAATCGCATCCTCTCCAACGACTACCCGCGCAGCAAGCTGCTGGCGGCCCTGCTGATGGCCGTGCTGCTGGGCCTGGCGTTCGCGCCGTTCATCTTCCCCGGCGTCAAGGCGCTGTCGGTGGCCGCCAAGGTGCTGGTGTTCATCGTGCTGGTGGCCAGCTTTGATTTGCTGCTGGGCTACACCGGCATCGTGAGCTTTGCCCACACCATGTTCTTTGGCATCGGTGCCTATGGCCTGGCCATTTCCAGCACGCGCCTGGGCCCCACCTGGGAGGCGCTGGCCGTCGGGCTGGGGGCGTCGCTGGCGGTGTCGTTCATGCTTTCGCTGGCGGTGGGGCTGTTCTCGCTGCGGGTGCGGGCGATCTTCTTTGCCATGATCACGCTGGCCGTGGCGGCCGCGTTCCAGACGCTGGCTTCCCAGCTGTCGGACCTGACCGGCGGCGAAGACGGCCTGAGCTTCAAGCTGCCCGCGCTGCTGATGCCCAGCACCGAGTTCCTGGACCAGCCTTTCCTGGGCGTGAGCGTGGACGGCCGCCTGCTCACCTACTACCTGCTGTTCTTTGCCGCGCTGGGTTTGCTGCTGGCCTTGCTGCGCATCGTCAACTCGCCGTTTGGCCGGGTGCTGCAGGCCATCCGCGAAAACGAGTTCCGCGCCGAGGCCATTGGCTACCGGGTGGTGGTGTACCGCACCACGTCGAGCGTGCTGTCGGCGCTGTTTGCCACCCTGGCCGGCGCCATGCTGGCGCTCTGGCTGCGCTACAACGGGCCCGACACGTCGCTGAGCTTTGAAATCATGATTGACGTGCTGCTGATCGTGGTGATCGGCGGCATGGGCACCATGTACGGCGCGGCCATTGGCTCGCTGGTGTTTCTGGTGGCCCAAAGCTACCTGCAGGACCTGCTCAAGCTGGCCAGCGACGCCGCCTCGGGCGTGCCGCTGCTGTCGGCCCTGTTGTCGCCCGACCGCTGGCTGCTGTGGCTGGGCCTGCTGTTTGTCCTTTCCGTTTACTACTTCCCCACCGGCGTTGTGGGGCGGCTTCGCGCCGTGAGCTCCCAGGGATCCACCAGGTAACAGGAGACAGGCATGAATTTTTTCAAATCGTTCTGGAGGCCCGCGCTGGCTGCGCTGGCCACGGCTTCGGCCATCGGCTCCAGCCACGCCGCCGACATCGTCATCGGACAGGTCGCGCCGCTCTCGGGCGTGTTGGCCAGTACCGGCCAGCAGATGGTGCTGGGCGGCAAGATCTACTTTGACGCCATCAACGCCCAGGGCGGCGTGCACGGATCAAAGATCCGCGTGGTGGTGGTGGACGACGGCTACAAGGTCGACGAGACCGTGCGTCTGACCAAAGACCTGCTGGCGCGCCCCGAAGTGGTCGCGCTCTACGGCTTTGCCGGCACGGCCAATGTGGGCAAGCTGCTCACCGACGGCATCCTGGACCAGGGCGGCGCGGCGCTGGTGGCGCCCTACACCGGCGGGGAGCCATTGCGCTCACCGTTCAACCCCTGGATCTACCACGTGCGCGCCGGCTATGCCGACGAGGCCGAGCACATGGTGCAGCAGGTCACCACGCTGGGCATGAGCCGCATTGCGGTGATGTACCAGGACGACGGCTTCGGCAAGGCCGGGCTGGCCGGGGTGGAGAAGGCCGTCGCCAAGCGCGGCCTCAAGCTCTCGGTGGCCGCGCCCTACGAGCGCAACACCGACAAGATCGAGGACGCCGTCGCCAAGGTCAAGGCCTCGGACGCGCAGGCGGTGATCATGATCTCGGTCAACAAGTCCACGGCGGCCTTCATCAAGCGCTACCGCGAGACGGGTGGCGGCGCGCAGCTGTACAACATCTCGGTGGTGGACCCCACAGAGATCGTCAAGCTGGCTGGCCTGAAGAACGCGCACGGCCTGGGCATCAGCCAGGTGGTGCCGTACCCCTACATGCCCAACCTGCCCGCCACGCGCGAGTACCAGATGCTGCTGAAGAAGTACGCCCCGGACCAGCACGTCAACTACACCAGTTTCGAGCAGTTCCTGGGCGCCAAGGTGCTGGTGGAAGCCCTGCGCCGCGCCGGGCCCAACCCCACGCGCGCCAAGGTGGCCAAGGCGCTGGAGAGCCTGACCAGCTACGACCTGGGCGGCATCACCGTCAACTATTCGGCAGAGAACCGCATTGGCTCGCGCTATGTGGAAGTCACCGTCATCGGCAGCACGGGCAAGCTGCTCAAATAAGCGCGAACACAAGCGAAGGGGAGGGCGGTCGACGTGAACTACAGCTCAGGGTATGCGCGGTGCGCCGGCCGGGAGATCCACTACACCGAGTGGGGCCCGCGCGACGGCCCGGTGCTGGTGGCCTGGCACGGCCTGGCCCGCACCGGCCGCGACATGGACGAGCTGGCCGGGCACTTTGCCGCCATGGGCTGGCGCGTCATCTGCCCGGACACGCTGGGCCGCGGCCTGAGCCAGTGGAGCCCGTCACCCGCCACCGAATACCGGTTGCAGTTCTATGCGCGCATTGCCGCCGAGTTGCTGGACGCCCTGGGCGTGGTCCGCGCACACTGGGTGGGCACGTCCATGGGCGGGGCCATTGGCACGGTGTGTGCGGCGGGCCTTTTTGAGCCCGGGCTCAAGGACCGCATCGTGAGCCTGGTGCTCAACGACAACGCGCCGCGGCTGGCAGAGCCCGCCATCGAGCGCATCCGCACCTATGCCGGCAATCCGCCCGCCTTTGACACCATGGTGGAGCTGGAGGCTTTCTTCCGCCAGGTCTACAAGCCGTTTGGCTGGCTCAGTGATGCGCAGTGGCGCCGTCTGGCCGAGACGTCTTCGCGCCGCCTGCCCGACGGGCGCATCACGCCGCACTACGACCCGGCCATGGTGCAGCAGTTCATCCACCATCCTGACGACTACCTGCTGTGGACGCACTACGACGCGCTGGAGATCCCCGTGCTGTGCCTGCGCGGGGCCGAGTCCGACCTGGTGCTGCGCGAGACCACCGGCGAGATGCTGCGCCGCGGCCCGGGCCTGAAGGGCCTGACCCGGGTGGTGGAGGTGGCAAACTGCGGGCATGCGCCGGCGCTGAACGTGCCGGACCAGCTTGACCTGATCACCCACTTCATCCTTGAACACGAACGCGCACAGCCCTACCGCGACGCCGGCCATCCTGCTGCTGGGCGCCAGCGGCTTGCTGGGGCGGGCCGCGCATGAGGCGCTGACGCAGGGGCCACTGGGGTCACCGGGCCCGATGGGCCCTCTGGGCACAGTACACGCGCCGTCCAGCCGCCAGCTGGACCTGCGCGACGCCGCTGCCATCCATCAGGCCGTCCGCCAGCTGCGCCCCGCCTTCGTCGTCAACTGCGCGGGCTACACCGATGTGGACGGCGCCGAGGACAAACCGCAAGCTGCCGACGCCCTGAACCACCGGGCGGTTGCCACGCTTGCCCAGGCCTGCGACGCCGCCGGCGCGACGCTGGTGCACTTCTCCACCGACTTTGTCTTTGACGGCGCGGCCGGGCGGCCCTACACCGAGGCGGATGAGGCCCGCCCGCTGGGCGTGTACGGCCAGACAAAGCTGGCGGGCGAGCGCGCCGTGCTGGCCAGCCCCGGCGCACACCTGGTGTTGCGGGTGAGCTGGCTGCACGGGCCCGGGGGGCGCAACTTCTTCAGCCAGGTGGGCCAGTGGCTGCAGGAGGAGCGCGAGCTGTCCGTGGTGGCCGACCAGGTGTCCGTCCCCAACCGCGTGGAGGCCATCGCCGCCGGGCTGGCCACGCTGCTGCAGCGGGCCGCGGCGGCGGAGCCCGGCTGGCTGGCCGCGCGGCGCGGGCTATACCACTTCAGCGCCGCGCAGGCGATGAGCCGGTTTGAGTTTGCGCAGCGCGAGGCGCAGCGCCTGGGCGCAGCGGCGCGGGCGCGGCTCGTCCCCGTGTCCGCGCAGGCGTTTGCGGGGCGCGCCCCCCGGCCCATGGCCAGCGTGCTCGACAGCAGCCGGCTCCAAGCGGTTTTTGAGATAGAAATCGGGCTGTAGCCCGCATGGGTACTTGCTGACCCACTATAAAAACCATAGCAAAAAGCAGCAAAACCTACCGCGCAGCGCCCTGCGCCAGCGCGCGCTGGCGCGAGGCCTCGCGCTCCGTCGCGTTGTTGGCTGCGTCCGCCGCCCCAGTGGGCCAGCCCGCCAGATGACGCTGGGCAATCTGCCCCAGCGCGGCGATCCACCCGGCGTCGTCGTTCAGGCAGGGGATGTAGTGGAAAGCCTTGCCGCCGGCGTGCAAAAACGCCTCGCGGCCCTCTTGCGCGATTTCTTCCAGCGTCTCCAGGCAATCGGCCACAAAGCCGGGGCAGACCACATCCACCCGCGCCACGCCGGCGGCGCCCAGGGCGTGCAGCGTGGGCTCTGTAGCCGGCTCCAGCCATTTGGCCTTGCCAAAGCGGGACTGGAAGGTCACCACCCAGCGCTCGCGCGGCAGGCCCAGCGCCTGGGCCAGCAGGCGCGCCGTCTTGAGGCACTCGCAGTGGTAGGGGTCGCCCAGGTGCAGCGTGCGCTCGGGCACGCCGTGAAAGCTCACCACCAGGCGGTCGGGCTCGCCATTGGCCTGCCAGTGGCGGCGCACCGTACCGGCCAGCGCGGCGATGTAGCCCGCGTCGTCGTGGTAGCGGTTGACAAAGCGCAGCTCCGGCAGGTGGCGCACCTTGGCCGACCAGGCGCCCACGGCGTCGGCCACGCTGGCCGTGGTGGTGCCCGAGTACTGCGGGTAGGCGTTGAGCACCAGCACGCGCGTGGCGCCCGCGGACTTGAGGGCATCGAGCTGCGAGGCAATGGACGGGTTGCCGTAACGCATGGCCGCGCGCACCGGCACCGCGTGCCCCTGCGCGGCCAGCCAGGCCTGCAGGGCGGTGGCCTGGGCCTGCGTCCACACCCGCAGCGGCGAACCCCCGGGCATCCAGACCGATGCGTACTTGCCCGCCGATTTGGACGGCCGGGTGCGCAGGATGATGCCGTGCAGGATGGGCTTCCAGAGCCAGGGGGAGATCTCCACCACCCGCGGGTCTGACAAAAACTCCGCCAGGTAGCGGCGCAGGGCCGGGGCGGTGGGCGCGTCGGGCGTGCCCAGGTTGCACAGCAGCACGGCGGTCTGCCCCGCCTGGCCGTGGGTGTAATCGGGTTCGGTGGCAAAGCGCATGCGGTATTCTCGCCCAGCATGCTTGACCTATCGCGCATCAGGGCCGTGAGCATTGATCTGGATGACACGCTGTGGCCCATCCTGCCAACCATCGAAAGGGCCGAGAAAGCCCTTCACGACTGGCTGGCCGCGCATGCCCCCATGACGGCGGCGCTGTTCTCCAGCCCGGCGGCGCTGCGCGAGATCCGCGACTACATGGCCGCCAACCGGCGCGACCTGCGCCACGACCTGAGCGCCGTGCGCCGCGAGTCCATCCGCCTGGCGCTGTACCGCGCCGGCGAGAACCCCCTGATGGCCGAGGCGGCTTTTGAAGTCTTTTTTGCCGAACGCCAGCGCGTGCAACTGTTTGAGGACGCGCTGCCCGCGCTGGAGTTTCTGGCCGCGCGCTACCCGCTGGTGAGCTTGTCCAACGGCAATGCCGATGTCAACCGGGTGGGGCTGGGCGCGTATTTCCAAGCGGCCATCACCGCCCGCGAGTTTGGGGTGGGCAAGCCCGACCCAAGGATCTTCCACGCCGCAGCCGGCGCGGTGGACCTGATGCCCGGCAATGTGCTGCATGTGGGCGACGACGCCACGCTGGACGCGCTGGGCGCGCTGAACGCAGGCATGCAGGCCGTGTGGGTGAACCGCGCCGACCACCTGTGGCCCCACGAGGTGGACGAGCCCCTGTGCGTGAGCACCCTGACCGAGCTGTGTGCGCTGCTGGAGCCGCGGAACGGCTGAATTTATGCCAAATCGGGCTGTAGGCCGCATGGGAGCTTGCTGACCCACTATCAAAAGAATAGCGACTGGGAGCACAAAGACCTACGGTTTGTGCTCCCCTAGGCGTGAAATACCCAGTTCGGCGCGTCTATTTGATCGCCGTGATGACATGCCCCTTCGTGCTCTGCACAAACTCGAAGTCCACCTTCTTGCCCACGGGCAACCTGTCGAGCAGCATCTTGTCATTGACCATGAAGCCCATGGTCATTGGAGGCCAGTTCATGCTGATGACCGCCTCATGGGAGAGCGTGACGACGCCCGTTTTGGGATCGACCTTCTTGACCACGCCCGTGGCCTTGTGAGTTGCTTGGGCTTCAGCTAACGGCTTCATGGCTGAGTCCATGGGTTTCATATCTCCCATTTTTTGCTGGGCCAAGACTGCAGTGGCGGGCAACAACAATGCGGTTACGAGAGCCGAGTACGAGAACTTTTTCATTTGAATTTCCTTGGGTGAAATGGTTTGAGCGAAACCGACGCTTGACGGGATTGAGAGATTTACCTGTCACGACAGCGCCGCCATGGTCAATGCTGAGTTGCCAGCCATAGCGACGCGGTCTACACGCTCAGACATGGGTGACTGAGTTGATCTGGGTCATGCCACTCTTGGCCGCCGCCTCTTTGCATGCCTTCATTTCTGCATCAAAGGCTTCTTTGCGCTTCGCATTCAAATAGGGCGTGGTCTGGGCACGCGGCCCATGGTCAAGTGGCAGGACAAGTCGCTTCTGCGAACACTTCTCCAGTGGCGTTACAGCTTCCGCTTTGACGGGCTGAACCTGAGCATGCTTACGCGCCTGCTCGATGGCCTGCCAGTCAGGGGCTGCGAATGCCGACAGCGCGGCTCCAAGGGTGGCAATGCCAACCAGTGTTGTGACTAACGTTTTCATGATGAACTCCTGTGGAAGATGAATAGAACGGTGTTTTTAAAACTCCGCCGTCTATCAATTCAGCCACCTGGAGAATTCAATGCGCACTGGCAATCGCGGATGCCAAACGCCTGGATCAAAAGTCCATACCGTATCTACCCGTGCTGTGGCGTGAACTTGCCAATATGGTGCTTGGGTCTCTATGCTTTCGCCGCTAATCTCCAGCGTAACCGGCGCTGGCGCGACGTAGCATCGTGCACAGGGTGCGAAATCAACAGCATTCGGCATTGAATCCGACGACATGCCGGATGCCACCATGGCCATGGCCTCGGATCTTGCGGCCGTTGAGGCCTGGGCTCCCGCCCCGAAAAGCAATAGACACAGGTACAGCCCGGCACCAATCACAACACGCCAGCACCGTGTCTGCAAAGCGGGCAAGGTGTGATTAGGCGGAAGCACGGCTGCGCCTCCAGAACGCCCACCCTGACGCTTGCTGTGCGCGTGGACGACGCATCAGCAGGTACACCGCAGGCACCACAAACATGGACAGCAACGGCGCAGTAATCATCCCGCCCACCATGGGCGCAGCAATGCGTTGCATCACCTCTGATCCGGTACCCGTTCCCCACATGATGGGGAACAGCCCAGCCAGAATCACAGCCACCGTCATGGCCTTGGGCCGTACCCGCAACACCGCCCCTTCGCGGATGGCGTCCAGCAAATCGTCGGTGGTGGTCTGGCCCTGTGCGATGCGTGCATCCCAAGCATGTTTGAGGTACAGCAGCATGATGACCCCAAACTCTGCCGACACCCCGGCCAGCGCAATGAAACCCACGGCACCCGCCACCGACAGGTTGTAGCCCAGCAGGTACAGCAGCCAGATGCCCCCAATCAACGCAAAGGGCAGCGTAGCCATAATGAGCAGGGCCTCATCAAACCGCTGGAACGTCAGGTACAGCAGCACAAAGATGATGAGCAGCGTGAACGGCACCACCACCTTGAGCTTGGCTGTGGCACGCTCCAGAAACTCGAACTGCCCTGACCACGACACCGAGTAACCCGCAGGCAAGGTCACTTTCTCTGCAACGGCCTTTTGCATGTCTTGCACCGCAGAACGCAGGTCCCGCCCGCGAATGTCCACATACACCCAGCCGGACAAGCGGGCGTTTTCGCTGCGCAGCATGGGCGGGCCATCCGTGATACGGATGTCGGCCACGTCGGACAGCACCAGCCGCTGGCCGCGCTCTGTGGTGATGGGCAGCACACGCAGCTTTTCCAGCGAATCGCGGATCTCACGGGGATAGCGCATGTTGATGGGGAAGCGTTGCAAGCCCTCCACCGTCTCGCCAATGTTGTCGCCCCCCACCGCAGAGGTGATGACGGACTGCACATCGGCGATGTTCATGCCAAAGCGGGCGGCAGCGTCGCGGTTGATGTTCACGTCCACATAGCGTCCGCCCGTCAAGCGTTCAGCCAGCGCGCTGCTGACACCGGGCACGTCTTTGAGCGCCTTTTCGATCTCGCCGGTGAGGCGGTCGATGGTGGCCAGGTCGGTCCCGGCCACTTTGACCCCCACCGGGCTCTTGATGCCGGTGGCCAGCATGTCGATACGATTGCGAATGGGTGGCACCCAGATGTTGGCCAGGCCGGGCACCTTGACGATGCGGTCCAGTTCGTCCACCAGTTTGTCCTGCGTCATGCCGGGCCGCCATTGGTCTTTGGGCTTGAACTGGATGGTGGTCTCGAACATCTCCATGGGTGCGGGGTCGGTGGCGGTTTCGGCGCGGCCTGCTTTGCCGTAGACGCTCAACACCTCGGGCACGGTTTTGATGAGGCGGTCGGTCTGTTGCAGCAGTTCGCTGGCTTTGCCTGCGGAGAGCCCCGGCAGTGCGGACGGCATGTAGAGCAAGTCACCCTCGTCCAGGCGTGGCATGAACTCACCACCAATGTGCTGGAGCGGCCACAGGCTCAAGCCCAGCAGCAGCGCAGCGATTGCCAGCGTGGCCTTGGGCCAGGCCAGCACCACATTCAGCAGCGGGCGATACACAGCAATCAAAAAGCGGTTCAGCGGGTTGGCCTTTTCATCCGGGATGCGGCCCCGAATCAGGTAGCCCATCAACACCGGGATCAGCGTGACCGACAACGCCGCTGCCGCCGCCATGGCGTAGGTCTTGGTGAAGGCCAGCGGTGAGAACAAACGCCCCTCCTGTGCTTCCAGTGTGAACACAGGGATGAACGACAAGGTGATGATGAGCAGCGAGAAGAACAGCGCAGGGCCGACCTCGGCCGCCGAATCGCCAATCACCCGCCAGCGGGCATCACCGTCCAGCTTTTGATCCGGGTGCGCATGGCTCCAGTGCTCCAGATGTTTATGGGCGTTTTCGATCATCACCACGGCGGCATCCACCATGGCGCCGATGGCGATGGCAATCCCGCCCAGCGACATGATGTTGGCATTCACGCCCTGGTAATGCATGACGATGAACGCGGCCAGAATGCCCAGCGGCAAGGACACGATGGCGACCAGGGCCGAACGCAAGTGAAACAGGAAGATGAAGCAGACCACGGCCACCACGGCAAACTCTTCCAGCAGCTTGTGGCCCAGGTTTTCCACCGCCCGCTCAATCAGCCCGGATCGGTCGTAGACGGGAACGATTTCCACGCCCTTGGGCAGGCTGGATTGCAGGCTTTTGAGCTTGGCCTTGACGGCGGCAATGGTCTCCAGCGCGTTCTTGCCCGAGCGCATCACAATCACGCCGCCTGCGGCTTCGCCTTCGCCATCGAGTTCACCAATGCCTCGACGCATCTCCGGCCCGAGCTGGATGCGCGCCACGTCACCCAGGCGCACCGAGACACCTGCGGCCGTGGTCATCAGCGGTAGCTTGCGGAAGTCGTCCAACGATTGCAGGTAGCCGCTGGCGCGCACCATGTATTCGGCCTCGCCCAGCTCCAGCACCGAACCACCGGCTTCCTGGTTGCCTTTCTGAATGGCTTCAACCACTTTGCTGTGCGGGATGCCGTAGGCCGCCAGCTTGTCCGGTTGCAGCACGATCTGGTACTGGCGCACCATGCCGCCCACGCTGGCCACCTCCGCCACATTGGGCACGGTCTTGAGTTCGTACTTGAGGAACCAGTCTTGCAGCGCCCGCAGCTGGGACGCGTCCTGTGTGCCCGAGCGGTCCACCAGCGCATACTGGTAAATCCAGCCGACGCCGGTGGCATCTGGCCCTAGCGTGGCTTTGGCGCCGGGCGGCAGGCGTGATTGCACCTGGTTCAGGTACTCCAGCACGCGGGAGCGTGCCCAGTACAAGTCGGTACCGTCTTCAAACAACACGTAGACAAACGAGTCGCCAAAGAAGGAGTAACCACGCACCGTCTTGGCCCCCGGTACCGACAGCATGGTGGTGGTCAGCGGGTAGGTGATCTGGTTCTCGACGATGCGCGGTGCCTGGCCGGGATAGCTGGTGCGGATGATGACTTGCACGTCCGACAAGTCGGGCAAGGCATCCAGCGGTGTGCGCATCACGGAATAGACACCCCAGGCCGCCACGATCAAGGTCGCCAGCAACACCAAAAAGCGATTGCCGATAGACCAGCGGATGAGCCTGGCGATCATGGCTTGCTCCCGGCTGGTTGGGTTGTGGCCGCTTTGGGCTCGGGGGCCATCGCGCTGATTCGGGTGATTTGCGGCAGCCCCTCGGCGTCCATGTAGAACTCGAAGCTCACCTTGTCGCCCGGCTCCAGATTGCGTGGCTTGCCACTGGTGGGCAGTTTGAAGTCCATGGTCATCGCACCCCATTTGAGCGACGGGATCGGTCCATGGGCGAGCGTGATGCTGTCTTTGCCGATGGCTTCAATCCTGGCTTCGCCGTCATGGCGGGGCGCGGTGTTGGCAGCGGTTTGCTTGGGTGCGTCGTTGAGGCGAGCCTCTACCCCTTTCAAACTGGCTTCCGAGTCAATCAGGAACTGCGACGACACCACCACGCGCTGCCCGGCTTGCAGTCCACGCAAGATGGAGGTTTGGCCGTTGCTCTCGATGCCGATTTCCACCTCGACCGGGCGGAACTTACCTTTGTCCTCGGCCAGCATCACCACCACGCGCTTGCCGGTCTGGATGACGGCTTCGGTGGGGATCAACAGGGATTTTTCGGCCCGCATGTCCATGAACTGCATGTTGACGAACATGCCGGGCACCAGCACATTGCCGGGGTTGGGCAGCTCCACGCGGGCTTTGAGTGTGCGGGTCGCGGCATTTACCTCGGGCAATATCGCTTGCACTGTGCCGCGCAGATTGGTGCCGGGTGCGGCTGCGCTGTTGGCTTGTACCTTGGTGCCGGGGCGAACCAAGGCAGCCTGGCTCTCGGGCACCTCGGCGTTAGCCCATACGCTACTCAGGCCGTTGATACGGAACAGCGTGGCACCCGGCATCACTGTCATGCCTTCACGGGCCATCAGTTCCACCACCACGCCGCCTATCGGGGCGACGAGTGTGATGCGAGGCTGGGTCTTGCCGCTGCTTTCCACCACTCGAACTTGTTCCTCGCTCATGCCCACTTGGCGCATGCGCTGGCGGGCACCGTCAACCAACGTTGCCAAGTCTGTGCCTTGCATGCGCCGAACCGACAGAAATTCCTCCTGCGCTGCAATCCAGTCGGGCACATAAAGTTCAGCCAGGGCTTGGCCTTTGCTCACACGGTCCAAGGTGGCGCGAACATGCAGGCGCTCGATGTAGCCGGTGGCACGGGCCTGCACAAAGGCCTGGTCGCGTTCATTGAAAGCGATGTTGCCCACGGCTGAAACTTGTGGTGACAGCGTGCCTTCGGTGACTTCGGCAGTCCGTACCCCCAGGTTTTGCTGGATGCGTGGGCTGACCGTGACCTTGCTGCCATCGCTGCCTGCATCCCCGTCGGCATAGACCGGCACCAGCATCATGTCCATGAAGGGGGACTTGGCGGGCCTGTCGAACTTGTTGCCCGGCACCATGGGGTCATGGTAATAAAGCACCTTGCGTCCGGTGTCTGGATCAACATCGCCAGCCTTGAGGCCTGTTGTGATGTGGCGGCGTGTGGCGTCTTCGCCTTCTGCAATGCTTTGAGGAACCGCACCGGGCGCGGTGCTGGTTGGTGCCGCGTTGGCCCCCGGCGATGAGGCTGACGGTGCCGCCATGCCCATGCCGCGCTGCATCCCCACGGTGTAAAGCCCGTAACCGCTCGCGGCGAGTGCGCCCGCACCGACCAAGCCGATCAGCAATGGTTTGAGTTTTGTCATGTTATTTCTCCGTTGCTGGCGTTGTTGTAGGAAGTGAAGGCAGGCGCGGCTCAGCGGTCGTTTGGTGCTCAGCAGGAATCAGGTACTCCAGCTGCGCCCAAAGGGCTGCGGTCTCCATCGCCAGACGCAGGCGATCCATGCGGGTGTCGATTTCCATGCGCCGCGCTTCGAGTACCGATGTGAGCTGGCCGCCCCCGCCCCGGTAGGCTGCTATCGCGGCGCGGGTGCGCTCAAGCGAAAGAGGTATCAGGGCGCTGTCGTAGTGCGCCAAACGTTCGCGGTTGCTTTGCCACTCCTGCAACCACATGCGGGTGTCGGCCACATGTTCCCGTGTGGCCTCCTCACGCTGGGCACGCATCTGCTCGGCAACCGCCAGCTTGGCGGCCAGTTCCCGGTCTTGTCGGTTCTTTTGATCCCATTGCAGTGGAACCGACACATTGACCGAAACCATGTTCGAGTAGGCCGGGCCACGCTGGCTGTACATCAACTCCACGCTCCAGTCAGATCGCTTATTGCTTTGCGCAATATCGGCATCTGCGCGTGCCACCTCTTCCTGCTTGGCCATCACGACAATCTGGGGATGGTGGGCCAACTGGTCCTCCAGGCCGAGCAGATTAAGGGGAACAGCGTCCAAGCTGGGCGGTGTGTCCAGTGCCTGGGAGGCATCCTCACCCACCCAGCGCGCCAACTTGATCTTGGCCGTGCCAATCTGCTTCTCTGTCTGGCGGATGCGGTCATCTATCTGCGCCACCATGGAGCGCGCGGCAAATACATCCGCTTGCGTACCGCGCCCGCCTCGGTAGGCGGCATCGGCGGCTTCGATCTGCAAGCCCGCTTCGGCCCGCTGGGTGCGCAGTACCTCAAGCATGCGCTCCTGGTAGTAGCGGTCCAGCCACGCCATGGCGGTGTCACGTCGCAGGTTGGCAAGGGCTACGGCGCGGCTGGCTTCCGCAGCCTCGGCCTCCCTGTTAAAGCGTGCAGATCTGGCTTTGAGCTTGTCACCCCGTGTGATCTCCTGCATCACACCGACCGACCGCATGGTCATGAAGTCTCGCGCCAGCCTGAAACGGTCTTCCCCGGAGATCGGCAGGTTGTTGACGCCAAGTTTGAGCGTTGGGTCGGGCAATTGCCCGGCAGCGTGGGCCATTTCGCGGGATGCCGTAGCGGCGGCGTCCCGGGCAATAAGTTGACGCGAACGCCCTTGGGCGAGCTGCAGAGCCCTGTCGAGGGACAAAGCTTGTTGGGCGTAGCCGTTGACACAGACGAAGGCTAGGCCCAGGGTCAACAAGTACGCGCAGGGGCGACGGTGGCCACGGGCTGACGCACCTTCAATTAAATCAGAAAACATGAATTCTCCAGACGATGAAACGGTGGTTTCATGTCGGCCCGATGCGACAGCACAGCTTGAGGCTGACAGGCGCAGGCGAGCACGACTTATGCGCCCAACCAGCCTGAGAGGCCGTCAGCGCAATGTCGTCTGGACGATCAAATTCGGAAACAGCAGTGCAGAATGGTGTGCGGCGGTGAAGCCGCAACCAGGGCGCTTGGAGTGGCCGCTGCGGGGCGCAGTTCGACCATGGGAGCAGGCACCAGCGGCGCGAAGTACAGCGCCACCAACAAAACAGCAGGTACGGTGAGCGTGGACGTCTGGTCGCTTTGTTGTCCAACCTTGCAGTGCTCAGCACACAAGGTGGCGTTCTGGGGATCCATGGCAAGCGGCGCAACGTCTTCACCCATGCTGGCGCAAGGAGCCGCTTGATTGCTGACAACCGGCATAGCCGCACCATCAGAACCGGTTTTACCCATTTCCATGGACGGCATTTGAGTGTTTGCCGACATGGAAACGCCGGGACAAACATAAGCCGCAATGGCCATCTGCGCAAACAGCAGGACGCCAATCAGAACCCCGGCAATTGACCGCAAAAACTGTCGGGTCATGACAGCCATCCTTTTCCGGCGTCCGTCCACAGCGCATCCCCCCCGCCACGGAGAGCGTCGGGAAGTTTAGGCCGCAAGTGGAGTTGAACGGGTATAGACATTGGGCAAACGGTACTCAACAGCGCATAGGATAGCGCCCAAGTACGAAAAGTTCCGTGAGCTGCATGCAACAAGAGAGCAGGATAGCTGAGTTGACTTTCGAAAGGCTCGGGCTGTTGTGCATTCGGTGTCCGAAGCGGTTGGCAGTCGCGGGCGTTGAAGCAAAACCTGCCTGTGCTGTACAGACGGACTTGTCCAACAGCTTCCATTTCGCCAAGTCCGCGCGATGGAGATGCTAGATTTTCAACGATCAGAAAACCAGATGGCTGTTCCGGGCCTACTGAACGTATTCGAAACTGACAACCGGCAAAGCAGCCCCCAACCTCAACTCACCCTTCCCAACGCCTGCACCTTCCAAGCCAGCCACAGCTTGCGCAGCGGCGTCAGCGCCACGCGCTGGTGCAGCACCTGGAAGTTGTCGCGCTCAATCTCGCGCAGCAGCGTGCGGTAGATGCTGGCCATCATCAGCCCGGGCTTTTGCGCGCGGCGGTCGGCCTCGGGCAGCAGGGCCAGCGCTTCGTCGTACAGCTGGTGCGCCCGCGCGGCCTGGAATCGCATCAACGCGGTAAAGCGGTCCGAGTAGGTGCGCTTCAGCACCTCGTGCGCCTTGATGTCAAACTGCTGCAGCTCGCTCACCGGCAGGTAGATGCGCCCGCGCATGGCGTCCTCGCCCACGTCGCGGATGATGTTGGTCAGCTGGAAAGCCAGCCCCAGCTTGTGCGCATAGGCGGTGGTGCGCGCGTCGGTCTGGCCAAAGATGCCGGCCGACACCTCGCCCACGATGCCGGCCACCAGGTGGCAATAGCGCTGCAGCCCGGCAAAGTCCAGGTAGCGGGTCTGCTCCAGGTCCATCTGGCAGCCTTCGATCACGGCCTGCAGGTGGCGCGCCTCTATCCGGTAGTCGGCGGCCAGCGGCATCAGCGCCTGCATCACCGGGTGGCTGGGCTGGCCGGCCCAGGCCTTGGCCACCTCGGCCTGCCACCAGGCCAGCTTGGTGGCGGCCACGCCGGCGTCCTGCACCTCGTCCACCACGTCGTCCACCTCGCGGCAGAAGGCATAAAACGCGGTGATGGCGGCGCGCCGCGGCGCCGGCAAAAACAGGAACGCGTAATAAAAGCTGCTGCCCGAGGCCGCGGCCTTCTCCTGCACGTACTGTTGCGGTGTCATGGGCAGGATTCTCCCATCCGCCGCGGCCTGCCCACCGGCACGGGCTCAGGCGCCCAGGCGGCGGAACCGGCTGGCCAGCGGCCCGCGCGCGGCCAGCGTCAGCGCCAGGCCCGCCATCAGGCCGCGCACTTCGCTGCGTGGCACCTTGATGCGGGCATGCAGTGCCTGGGTGCCGGCTGCGTCCAGCAGCGCCAGTGTGCGCAGGCCCAGCAGCGCGGGCAGGGCCACGGCCGCGCGCACGCGCCGGTGGTTGACGGCGTCGGCATACGCGGCGCCCTGCACCACCAGCTGGCGCGCGCGCGCCAGCCAGGTGCGGTACACGCCGTCCAGTTGCTCCGGGTGGGCCAGCAGCGCCGCGGGGGATGTGCCGGCGGCGGCCAGCTCGTCGGCGGGCAGGTAGCAGCGCCCCTGGGCCAGGTCGGCCCCGGCGTCGCGCAGGATGTTGACCAGCTGCAGCCCCATGCCCAGCTCGCGGCCCAGCGCCAGCATGTGTGCATCAGGCAGGTTGGCGTAGCCGGGCAGGTGGCGCAGGCACAGGCGCGTCCAGAACTCGCCCACGCAGCCGGCCACGCGCCAGGCGTAGTCTTCCAGCTCGGCGGCGCTGGCCAGTGCCCTGGGTGCGTTTGCAGGCGCGGGCGGGTTCTCAAACCGGGCGATGTCAAAGCGCGCGATATCAAGGGCCTGGCCCGCGGTGATGTGGCGCAGCACCTCGCGGATGTCGGCCACGTCGGCGGGCGGCAGCGCCTGCAGCCAGGCCAGGCATTGGGGCAGGGCGAGCATCAGGGCCTGCTCGTGCGGGTCTTGCTGCAATGCGGCAAAGTCTGGGGCGTTTGCAGCCACTGCTTGTGCGGCTACGGCGTCGCCCTGGATGGCGGCGGCCAGGGTGTCCAGCCGTGCGGCGCGCTGCGGGCCGGGCAGGGCGGCGGTGTCGGCCACGGTGTCGGTGGCGCGGGCCAGCAGGTAGGCCACGGCCATGGGCTGGCGCAGGGCGGGGGGCAGGATGCGGATCGACAGCCCGAACGAGCGCGACACGCCGCGCAAAAGTGCCAGTGGGCGGGGTGCCAGCGGATCCGGACGGTTCGGGGGGGTGTGTTGCATCAGAAACTCGCGCCCGGATTGTCGCTTGACAGAGGGCAAGGATTTTCGTAGATTACTAACCAGTCAGTCATTAACTGCCATTTCCAGAACCTTTTCCATCAGGTCCGCTGCCATGTTCCCATTAATGAACCCTTTGCCGCTGCGTGCGGGTGTCGTCATTGTCGGTGCTGCACTGGTGCTGGGGGCCTGCTCCCGACCGGCTCCGCCCGAGGAACCCGTGCGCGCCGTCAAGGTGCTGACGGTGGGGGTGTCCGAGTTCACCTCGGGGTACGAGTTTTCAGGCGAGGTGCGGGCGCGGGTGGAGTCGCGGCTGGGCTTCCGGGTGGGCGGCAAGATCGTGCGCCGCCAGGCCGAGGCCGGCCAGCGGGTCAAGGTGGGCCAGGTGCTGGCCCAGCTGGACGCGCAGGACTACCGGCTGGCGGCCGATGCGGCGCGCTCGCAGGTGGCAGCCGCGCAGACCAACCGTGATCTGGCCGCAGCCGATCTCAAGCGCTTTGCCGCACTCAAGGACCAGAACTTCATCAGCGGCGCCGAGCTGGAGCGGCGCGAGACGGCGCTCAAGGCCGCGCAGGCCCAGCTGGAGCAGGCGCAGTCGCAGGCCAGCGCCCAGGGCAACCAGGCGGCCTACACCAGCCTGGTGGCCGATGTGGCGGGCGTCATCACCGCGGTCGAGGCCGAGCCGGGCCAGGTGGTGGCCGCCGGCACACCGGTGGTGCGCATCGCGCAGGACGGCCCGCGCGACGTGGTGTTTTCGGTGCCCGAGGACAAGGTGGTGGCCTTGCGCCCGGGCTCGGCGGTGAAGGTGCGCGTCTGGGCCGGTGGCGCCAGCCTGAGCGGCAAGGTGCGCTATGTGGGCGCCAGCGCCGACCCGGTGACGCGGACGTACCCGGTCAAGGTGGCGCTGGAGGGCACGGATGTGCCCCCGCTGGGCGCCACCGCCTATGTGATGCCCGAGGCGCTGGCCCACGCCGGCGCGGCCGTCATCAAGCTGCCCACCAGCGCGCTGCGCCAGGACGGGCAGGCCACGTCGGTGTGGGTGCTGGACAAGGCAACCATGACCATCAAATCGCAGCCGGTGCAGATTGCCACGGCCGACGGCAACGAGGCTGTCATCGCCGGCGGCCTGCAGCCCGGCGCCTCTGGTGGTGGCCGCGGGCGTGCATGTGCTGCAACCCGGCCAGAAAGTCACGATTTACAAGGAAAAATCGGCTGCAGCCCCCGTGGATGCTGCGTCACCCGCTATCAAAACTGTAGCTAAGTGAGTCGCCCATGACGCCCCCCGAACCCAAAGCCGGCTTCAATCTCTCCAAATGGGCGCTGGACCACCCGGCGCTGACGCGCTACCTGATGGTGGTGCTGATGGTGCTGGGCTTTGCCGCCTATTTCCAGCTGGGCCAGGACGAAGACCCGCCGTTCACCTTCCGTGCCATGGTGGTGCGCACCTACTGGCCGGGCGCCACGGCCCAGCAGGTGGCCGAGCAGGTCACCGACAAGATCGAGCGCACGCTTCAGGAAGTGCCTTACGCCGACAAGATCCGCAGCTACAGCAAGCCGGGCGAGTCGCAGATCATCTTCCAGATCAAGGATTCGTCGCGCGCACACGAGGTGCCCAACGTCTGGTACCAGGTGCGCAAGAAGGTGGGCGACATGCGCTTCACCTTGCCAGCGGGCATCCAGGGGCCGTTCTTCAACGACGAGTTCGGCGACGTGTACGGCGTGATCTATGCGCTGGAGGCCGACGCCGGTTTCAGCTACGCCGAAGTCAAGACCTTTGCCGACGACGTGCGCCAGCGCCTGCTGCGCGTGCGCGACGTGGCCAAGGTCGAGCTGTTTGGCGTGCAGGACGAAAAGCTCTACATCGAGATTTCGCAGAAGCGCCTGGCCCAGCTGGGGCTGGACCTGAACCAGGTGCTGGCGCAACTGGGCCAGCAAAACGCGGTGGAGCCCGCTGGCGCGGTGCAGACGCCGCTGGACGTGGTGCAGGTGCGGGTGGCGGGGCAGTTCAACGCCGTTGAGGACCTGCGCGCCATGCCGATCCGCGGCGCCACGGGCAACCAGCTGCGCCTGGCGGACATTGCCGACATCCGGCGCGGCTATGTGGACCCGCCGTCCATCAAGGTGCGCCACCAGGGCAAGGAAGTGATCGCGCTGGGCGTGTCCATGGCCAAGGGCGGCGACATCATCGCGCTGGGCAAGTCGCTCACGACCGCGGTGGCCCGCATCGAGAAGGATCTGCCCGCGGGCATCCGCCTGGTGCAGGTGCAGGACCAGCCCAAGAACGTGGCCACGTCGGTCAACGAGTTCGTCCGCGTGCTGGTCGAGGCCGTGCTGATCGTGCTGGCGGTGAGCTTCATCGCGCTGGGCCTGCACAAGCGCCCCGAGGCCGGCCTGCCGCTGTGGAAGCGCTACTACGTGGACATGCGCCCCGGCCTGGTGGTGGGCATCACCATCCCGCTGGTGCTGGCGGTGACTTTCCTGGCCATGGACTACTGGGGCATCGGCCTGCACAAGATCTCGCTGGGCTCGCTGATCATCGCGCTGGGCCTGCTGGTGGACGACGCGATCATTGCGGTCGAGATGATGGTGCGCAAGATGGAAGAGGGCTACGACAAGGTCCGCGCCGCCACCTTTGCCTATGAAGTCACGGCCATGCCCATGCTCACGGGCACGCTGATCACCGCGGCGGGCTTCCTGCCCATCGGCATCGCGCGCTCGGTCACGGGCGAGTACACCTTCGCGATTTTTGCGGTGACGGTGATCGCGCTGGTGCTGAGCTGGTTTGTGTCGGTGTACTTTGTGCCGTACCTGGGCACGCTGCTGCTCAAGGCCAAGCCGATGCCCGCGGCCGGCAACGGCCATGAGGCCGACCACCATGAGCACTTCGACACACCGTTTTACCGGCGCTTCCGCCGCGCGGTGGACTGGTGCGTGCAGCACCGCTGGATCACCATCGGCGCGACGCTGCTGACCTTTGCGCTGGGCATCGTGGGCATGGGCAAGGTGCAGCAGCAGTTCTTCCCCGATTCGAGCCGGCCCGAGATCCTGGTGGCCTTGTGGTCGCCCGAGGGCACGTCGTTCGCCGCCAGTGAGGCCGTGGCGCGCCGCGTGGAGCAGCGCCTCATGGCCGAGCCGGGCGTGCGCGCGGTCAGCACCTGGGTGGGTTCGGGCGTGCCGCGCTTTTATCTGCCGCTGGACCAGGTGTTCCCCCAGACCAACGTGTCGCAGCTGATCGTGCTGCCCGGTGACCTGAAGGTGCGCGAGTCCCTGCGGGTGCGCCTGCCCGCGCTGCTGGCCCAGGAGTTCCCCGAGGTGCGGGGCCGTGTCACGCTGCTGCCCAACGGCCCGCCGGTGCCCTACCCGGTGATGTTCCGTGTGGTCGGCGCGGACCCGACGGTGCTGCGCCAGCAGGCCGACGAGGTCAAGGCCGCGATGCGCCAGAGCCCCAACACGCGTGGCGTCAACGACAACTGGAACGAGTCGGTCAAGGTGCTGCGCCTGGAGGTGGACCAGTCCAAGGCGCGGGCGCTGGGTGTGACGAGCCAGTCCATCGCCCAGGCCTCGCGCACCATCCTGAGCGGCACCAACGTGGGCCAGTACCGCGAGGGCGACAAGCTCATCGACATCGTGCTGCGCCAGCCGCTGGACGAGCGCAACGCCATCACCGACCTGGCCAACGCCTACCTGCCCACGGCGTCGGGCCGCTCGATCCCGCTGACGCAGATCGCCAAGCCGGTGTTCACCTGGGAGCCGGGCGTGATGTGGCGCGAAGGGCGCAGCTACGCCATCACGGTGCAGTCCGACATCATCGAAGGCCTGCAGGGCGCCACCGTCACCAACGAGCTGCTGCCGCAGCTGCGGGCGCTGGAGGCCAAGTGGCCGCAGGGCTACCGCATCGAGGTGGCCGGCGCGGTGGAAGAGAGCGCCAAGGGCTCCTCGTCCATCGTGGTGGGCGTGCCCATCATGTTGTTCCTGACGTTCACGCTGCTGATGCTGCAGCTGCACAGCTTCAGCCGCGCCATGCTGGTGTTCCTGACCGGGCCGCTGGGCATTGCCGGTGTGGCCGGCGCGCTGCTGCTGCTGAACCGGCCGTTCGGCTTTGTGGCGCTGCTGGGCGTGATTGCGCTGATGGGCATGATCCAGCGCAACTCGGTGATCCTGATCGACCAGATCGAGCAGGACCGCAGCCGGGGTGTGCCGGCCTGGGACGCGATCGTCGAATCCGCCGTGCGGCGCCTGCGCCCCATCGTGCTGACGGCCGCCGCCGCCGTGCTGGCGATGATCCCGCTGTCGCGCTCGGTGTTCTGGGGCCCGATGGCCGTGGCCATCATGGGCGGGCTGATCGTGGCCACGGTGCTGACCCTGCTGGCACTGCCCGCCATGTACGCCGCATGGTTCCGCGTCAGGCGGGAGCCCGTTCCGCAGTAAAATGCCGGGTTGACCGGATTCAGGCGGGCGGTCAGGGCAACCTGGCCGCCCGCTGCGTTTTCACCCGCGCGGGTGGCGAAATTGGTAGACGCACCAGGTTTAGGTCCTGACGCCAGCAATGGTGTGGGGGTTCGAGTCCCCCCCCGCGCACCACACAGACTTAGTTGATTGGATGAGAGAAGGATCATGGCCGTGAACGTTGAAACCCTTGAAAAGCTGGAACGCAAGATGACGCTGACGCTGCCCGTCAATGTCATCCAGTCCGAAGTCGAAGCGCGCCTGCGCAAGATCGCCCGCACCGCCAAGATGGACGGCTTCCGTCCCGGCAAGGTGCCGATGAACGTGGTGGCCCAGCGCTATGGCTATTCGGTGCACTACGAGGTGATGAACGACAAGGTGGGCGAGGCCTTTGCCGTCGCCGCCAACGAGGCCAAGCTGCGCGTGGCCGGCCAGCCGCGCATCACCGAAAAGGAAGGCGCGCCCGAGGGCGAGCTGGCCTTTGACGCCGTCTTCGAGGTGTTCCCCGAGGTCAAGATTGGCGACCTGGCCGAAGCCGAAGTCGAGAAACTCACAGCCGATGTGAGCGATGCGGCCATCGACCGCACGCTGGACATCCTGCGCAAGCAGCGCCGCACCTTCGCCCAGCGCGCGGCAGACGCGCCCGCGCAGGACGGTGACCGCGTGACGGTCGACTTTGAAGGCAAGATCGACGGCGAGGCCTTCCAGGGCGGCAAGGCCGAGGACTTCCAGTTCCTGGTGGGCGAAGGCCAGATGCTCAAGGAGTTCGAGGAAGCCGTGCGCGGCATGAAGTCGGGCGAGAGCAAGACCTTCCCGCTGGCCTTCCCGGCGGATTACCACGGCAAGGATGTGGCGGGCAAGACGGCCGATTTCCTGGTCACCCTCAAGAAGATCGAGGCAGCCCACCTGCCCGAGGTGAACGAGGCCCTGGCCAAGTCACTGGGCATCGCCGATGCCACGGTGGAAGGCCTGCGCGCCGACATCAAGAAGAACCTGGACCGCGAAGTCAAGTTCCGCCTGCTGGCGCGCAACAAGAACGCGGTGATGGATGCGCTGGTGGCACGGGCCGAGCTGGACCTGCCCAATTCGAGCGTGCAGTCCGAGGTGGACCGCATGATCGAGGGCGCCCGCGCCGACCTCAAGCAGCGCGGCATCAAGGACGCGGACAAGGCGCCGATCCCTGATGACGTGTTCCGCCCGCAGGCCGAGCGCCGTGTGCGCCTGGGCCTGGTGGTGGCCGAGCTGGTGCGGGGCAACGAACTGCACGCCCGGCCCGAGCAGATCAAGGCCCACGTGGACGAGCTCGCCGCCAGCTACGAAAAGCCGGCCGACGTGGTGCGCTGGTACTTCAGCGACAACCGCCGCCTGGCCGAAGTCGAAGCCATCGTGATCGAGAACAACGTGACCGAATTCGTGCTGTCCAAGGCGAAGATCAGCGAGAAATCCATCTCGTTTGACGAGCTGATGGGACAGGCGGACTGATCGCGCGCCATGCCCGCCTGGCCGGGCATCCAAAAAGGGGCTTGCACCGGCCGGTGCAGGCCCCATCTTCTTTTCGCTACAGTAGCGACACGTCAGGAGAATTCATGAGTGCACTGGAAACACAGGCCCTGGGCATGGTCCCCATGGTCATCGAGCAGTCGGGCCGCGGCGAGCGGTCCTACGACATCTATTCGCGCCTGCTCAAGGAGCGCGTGATCTTCCTGGTGGGCGAGGTCAACGACCAGACGGCCAACCTGGTGGTGGCGCAGCTGCTGTTCCTGGAGAGCGAGAACCCGGACAAGGACATCTCGTTCTACATCAACTCGCCCGGGCGGCAGCGTGTCCGCCGGCATGGCGATCTTTGACACGATGAACTTCATCAAGCCCGATGTCTCCACGCTGTGCTGCGGTTTTGCAGCCAGCATGGGCGCCTTCCTGCTGGCGGCGGGGGCCAAGGGCAAGCGGTTCTCGCTGCCCAACTCCAAGATCATGATCCACCAGGTGCTGGGCGGCGCGCGCGGCCAGGCCACCGACATCGAGATCCACGCCCGCGACATCCTGCGCACCAAGGACCAGATGAACCGCATCCTGGCCGAGCGCACCGGACAGCCGCTGGAAAAGGTCAAGGCCGACACCGAACGCGACTACTTCCTGACCGCCGACGAAGCCAAGGATTACGGCATCGTTGACCAGGTGATCGCCAAGCGGGCCTGAGCCGGATGCCCTTTGGCATTTGGTTATCATTCAGGCACCGTTAGCGAGGCACCTCACACATGGCAGAGAAAAAAGGCGCGTCCAGCGAAAAGACCCTGTATTGCTCCTTTTGCGGCAAGAGCCAGCACGAGGTCAAGAAGCTGATCGCGGGTCCGTCGGTGTTCATCTGCGACGAATGCATCGACCTGTGCAACGAAATCATCCGTGACGAGCTGCCGTCGGCCGACGAAGCCGGGCGTGAGGGCCGCAGCGACCTTCCCACGCCGCTGGAGATCAAGGCCAACCTGGACAACTACGTGATCGGCCAGGAGGCCGCCAAGCGTGCGTTGTCTGTTGCGGTGTACAACCACTACAAACGGCTGCGCCACAAGGAAAAGTCCCGCAAGGACGAGGTTGAGCTGACCAAGAGCAACATCCTGCTCCTCGGCCCCACGGGCTCGGGCAAGACGCTGCTGGCCCAGACGCTGGCGCGCATGCTCAATGTGCCTTTCGTCATGGCGGACGCCACCACGCTCACCGAGGCGGGCTACGTGGGCGAGGATGTCGAGAACATCATCTCCAAGCTGCTGCAAAGCTGCAACTACGAGGTGGAGCGCGCCCAGCGCGGCATCGTCTACATCGACGAGATCGACAAGATCTCGCGCAAGTCCGACAACCCCTCGATCACGCGCGACGTGTCGGGCGAAGGCGTGCAGCAGGCCCTGCTCAAGCTGATCGAAGGCACGATGGCCAGCGTGCCGCCCCAGGGCGGGCGCAAGCACCCCAACCAGGATTTCCTGCAGATCGACACGACCAACATCCTGTTCATCTGCGGCGGCGCCTTCTCCGGGCTGGAGAAAGTGATCGAACAGCGAACGGAGGCTTCGGGCATCGGCTTTGGCGCCTCCGTCAAGAGCAAGCAGCAGCGCACCCTGACCGACATGTTCCGCGAGGTGGAGCCCGAAGACCTGATCAAGTTCGGCCTCATCCCCGAGCTGGTGGGCCGCATGCCGGTGGTGGCGACGCTGGCCGAGCTCAGCGAGGACGCGCTGGTGCAGATCCTCACCGAGCCCAAGAACGCGCTGGTCAAGCAGTACGGCAAGCTGTTGTCCATGGAAGGCGTGGACCTGGAGATCCGGCCCAACGCGCTCAAGGCCATTGCGCGCAAGGCCCTGGCCCGAAAGACCGGTGCGCGGGGCTTGCGCTCCATCCTCGAGCAGTCCCTGATCGACACGATGTTTGACCTGCCCAACACGGCGAACGTCGACAAGGTCGTGGTGGATGAGTCCACCATCGACGAAAACAAGCCGCCGTTGCTGGTCTACCGCGAAGCGGCCAAGAAGGCCTGACCCTGTCCAGGGTTGAAAATCCCGAAATGCCGGCCATATTCAACCGGTAAACCCCTCCCCAAGGATTTCCATGTCCGGTCACGAACCCCTGCCTTCCGTCGCCATTGACCTCCCGCTGCTGCCCCTGCGGGATGTGGTGGTGTTCCCGCACATGGTGATCCCGCTGTTTGTGGGCCGCCCGAAGAGCATCAAGGCCCTGGAAGTGGCGATGGAAGGCGAGCGGCGCATCATGCTGGTCGCCCAGAAGGCCGCAGCCAAGGACGAGCCCTCGGTGGCCGACATGTTTGAAGTCGGCTGCGTGTCCACCATCCTGCAGATGCTCAAGCTGCCCGACGGAACCGTCAAGGTGCTGGTCGAAGGCCAGCAGCGTGCGCGTGTGGCCCGCATCGAGGAAGGCGAGTCGCATTTCACCGCCAACGTGGTGCCGCAGGCGCCGGCGGACGCGCAGTTGCTCAAGACCAGCGAGATCGAGGCCCTGCGCCGCGCGCTGATGCAGCAGTTCGACCAGTACGTCAAGCTGAACAAGAAGATTCCGCCCGAGATCCTGACCTCCATCTCCAGCATCGACGACGCCGGCCGGCTGGCCGACACGATTGCCGCACACCTGCCCCTGAAGCTGGACAACAAGCAGATGGTGCTGGACCTCACCGATGTGCAGGCCCGCCTGGAAAACCTGTACGAGCAGCTCGAACGCGAAGTCGACATCCTCAATGTCGACAAGCGCATCCGCGGACGCGTGAAGCGCCAGATGGAGAAGAACCAGCGCGATTTCTACCTGAACGAGCAGGTCAAGGCGATCCAGAAGGAGCTGGGCGAAGGCGAGGACGGAGCCGACATCGAGGAGATCGAGAAGAAGATCAAGCTCGCCAAGATGCCCAAGGAGGCGCTCAAGAAGGCCGAAGCCGAGCTCAAGAAACTCAAGCTCATGTCGCCCATGTCGGCCGAAGCGACGGTGGTGCGCAACTACATCGATGTGCTCGTGGGCCTGCCCTGGAGCAAGCGCACCAAGATCAAGCACGACCTGGGCCATGCCGAGGCCGTCCTCAACGAAGACCACTACGGCCTGGAGAAGGTCAAGGACCGCATCCTGGAGTACCTCGCGGTGCAGCAGCGTGTGGACAAGGTCAAGGCGCCCATCCTGTGCCTGGTCGGCCCCCCCGGCGTGGGCAAGACCTCGCTGGGCCAGTCGATTGCCAAGGCGACCGGGCGCAAGTACGTGCGCATGGCGCTGGGCGGCATGCGCGACGAGGCCGAGATCCGCGGCCACCGCCGCACCTACATCGGGGCGATGCCGGGCAAGGTGTTGCAGAGCCTGAACAAGGCCGGCACGCGCAATCCGCTGTTCCTGCTGGACGAAATCGACAAGCTGGGCATGGACTTCCGGGGTGACCCGTCCAGCGCGCTGCTGGAAGTGCTGGACCCCGAGCAGAACCACACCTTCAGCGACCACTATGTCGAGGTCGACTTCGACCTCAGCGACGTGATGTTCGTGGCGACTTCCAACTCGATGAACATCCCGCCGGCGCTGCTGGACCGCATGGAAGTCATCCGTCTGGCCGGCTACACGGAAGACGAGAAGACCAATATCGCCATGAAGTACCTGGCGCCCAAGCAGCTGTCCAACAACGGCGTCAAGGCCGAGGAACTCCTGGTCACCGAAGAGGCCGTGCGCGACATCGTGCGCTACTACACCCGCGAGGCCGGTGTGCGTTCGCTCGAGCGCGAGCTGTCCAAGATCTGCCGCAAGGTGGTCAAGGCGCTGCAGCTCAAGCAGATGACGCCCCAGGTGGTTGTCACCGCGGCCAACCTCAACGAGTTCCTGGGGGTGCGCAAGTTCAACTACGGCCGTGCCGAGAGCCAGAACCAGGTGGGCCAGGTGGTGGGTCTGGCCTGGACCGAGGTCGGCGGTGACCTGCTGACCATCGAGGCGGCGCTGATGCCCGGCAAGGGCAACATCCTGCGCACCGGTTCGCTGGGCGACGTGATGAAGGAATCCGTGGAGGCCGCACGAACAGTGGTTCGCAGCCGCTCAAGGCGCCTGGGCATCCGCGATGAGGTGTTCGAGAAGAAGGACATCCACATCCACGTGCCCGACGGCGCCACGCCCAAGGACGGCCCCAGCGCCGGTGCTGCAATGACGACCGCGTTCGTGTCGGCGTTGACCGGCATTCCGGTGCGTGGAGACGTCGCCATGACCGGCGAGATCACGCTGCGGGGCGAGGTCACGGCCATTGGTGGCCTGAAGGAAAAGCTGCTGGCCGCGCTGCGCGGTGGCATCAAGACGGTGCTGATCCCCGAGGAAAACGTCAAGGACCTGCAGGAGATTCCCGAGAACGTGAAGAGCGGTCTGGAGATCGTGCCGGTCAAATGGATCGACAAGGTGCTCGAGGTGGCCCTGGAGCGTCATCCCACCCCGTTGCCGGACGACGAACCCGCCGTGGCGGCGGTCGAAGCCGTGCCCGCGGTGCCGCCGGCAGGGGATGCCGTCAAACACTGAAGATTTGCGATGCGAGGGGCTTGAAACAGTGGTCAAAAATCCGCTATAATTCGAGGCTTACGCGGGAGTAGCTCAGTTGGTAGAGCGCAACCTTGCCAAGGTTGAGGTCGAGAGTTCGAGACTCTTCTCCCGCTCCAGTTCACAGGGGCAGCGCAAGCTGCTCCGCCGAAGGGAAGCCAAGGCTTCCCTTTTTTGTCTGAGTACCCATTCAACCCGGGCGCGGTAGCAAAGCGGTTATGCACCGGATTGCAAATCCGTGTAGGTCGGTTCGACTCCGGCCCGCGCCTCCAGATTTACAGCCCCGCCAACCCAGTTGCCGGGGCTGTTTTGTTTCAAAATGCCCGGTGCGCCTCGATGGTGAAATTGGTAGACACAGCGGACTTAAAATCCGCCGCTTTCCCGCAAGGGGGCGTACCGGTTCGATTCCGGTTCGAGGCACCAGGCCGCAGGCGGCACAGGCCGCGCACCGTACACTTACAGGCCCTGTCATGACACAGTACAACGCGCCCTTCGAGATCCACGTGCATGGGGACGTCCCGCTGCGCGCGGACGTCGGGTTTGAGCAGCTCCAGGACGCCCTCAAGCCCCTGTGGAAGTACGCCGGCGCGCGCTCCCTCACGGATGGCGCCACCAGCACCTACGAGGAAGAGCCCGGCATCCGCCTGGATGCGCACGAGCACCTGCTGCAGATGTGCTGGACGGTGCGGGGTGATGAGGACTTCCGCCAGGCGCTGGACGACATGTGCATGAACCTCAACGACCTGGCCGCCCAGGGCGCCGCGATCGAGGTGACCTTCTACGACACCGAGTACGACGAGGAAGAGGGCGACGCGCAGGACGAATCCCGCGACGACTTCGTGATGGTGTTTGTCGGCCCGACGCCGGCCGCGATCATGCAGGCGCAGCGCGACCTGCTGGTCGAGGACGTGGTCAACATGATGGAGCGCCACTTCGAAGGCGCCGAGCTGGGCGGGGTAGTCGAGGAGATCGACAAGCTCTTCAACAAGCGCTTTGATGCCCTGGTGAACTCGCTGGATCTGGGCAAGCCACCGCGCAGTGGCGGGCACGGCGGCTCCAGCCATGGCGGCGGACGCAAGCCCCGGCACCTGCACTGAATCTGCGCCGGCCTGCGGCCGGTCGGCTATGCTGTGCGGCGTTGCAGGAGGCACCCATGGCCCTTTTCTCCCAGGACGCGCTGAACCCCGGCGTACGCAAGCGCGAGGTGTTTGGCTGGGCGATGTACGACTTCGCCAACTCCGGCTACACCACCGTGGTCATCACCGCGGTGTTCGCCGCCTACTTCGTGGGTGGAATCGCGCAGAAAGCCGAATGGGCCACGTTCGCCTGGACGCTGGCACTGAGCATCAGCTACGCCATCGTGATGCTCACCATGCCCAGCATCGGTGCGTACGCCGATCTGCGTGCCAACAAGAAGAAGCTGCTCATGCTCACCACCGCCGGCTGTGTGGTGACCACGGCCGCGCTGGCGTTTGCCGGGCCCGGCAGCGTGGCGCTGGCGATGGTGCTGATCATCCTGTCCAACACGTTTTTCTCGTATGGCGACTCGCTGACGGCCGCTTTCCTGCCCGAGCTGGCCAAGCCCGGGGGCATGGGCAAGGTCAGCGGCTGGGGCTGGAGCTTTGGCTACTTTGGCGGCATGCTGGCACTGGGCCTTAGCCTGGGCTATGTGATCTGGGCGCAAGGGCAGGGCATCAAGGCCGACCAGTTCGTGCCGGTCACGATGCTCATCACTGCGGTGATCTACGGCGCTTCCGCGCTCGTGACGTTTCGCCTGCTCAGGGAGCGCGCTGTTCCCAACCCCGACGCGATGGCGCAGGGCGGGTTGGTCGCCTCGTTGCGCCAGCTGCGCAAGACGTTTCTGGAGGCGCGGCGCTTCCGCGACTTCATGTGGCTGCTGGCCTGCACCGTGTTCTACCAGGGTGGTGTGGCGGTGGCCATCGCCCTGGCCGCCATCTATGCCGAGCAGGTGATCGGCTTCAAGCAGCAGGAGACGATGATCCTGATCTTCGTGCTCAACATCGCTGCCGCCGTTGGCGCTTTCGGCTTCGGGTACTTCCAGGACCGCATTGGCCACAAGCTGGCGCTGGGCGTCACCCTGGTGGGCTGGATCGCCACCTGCGTCATCGCCGCCATCACCACCACCAAGGGCGGCTTCTGGTACGCGGCCGCCATCGCCGGTTTCTGCATGGGATCCAGCCAGTCCGCCGGGCGGGCCATGGCAGGGATGTTCGCCCCCGAGAAGCAGCTCGCCGAGTTCTACGGCCTGTGGACCTTTGCCACGCGGCTGGCCAGCATCATCGGCCCGCTGAGCTACGGCGCCATCACCTGGATGACCGGGGGCAACCAGCGCACCGCCATCCTGTCCACGGCCGTGCTGTTTGTGGCCGGGCTGATCCTGCTCCTGCCGATCAACATGGCCCGCGGGCGCGAGGCCGCGCTCAAGGCCGGGCCTCAGGCCTGAGGCGGCAGCCAGCGCGCTGCCGCGGCTTGCAGGCCCTCTGACGGGCCGGTGGCCAGCAAGCTGTGCCTGCCGCGTGGACGCCCGCACAGCAGGCCCGCGTTGGACAGCAGCCGCTGCGTCTGGCGCGCCACCGGTTCGCCGGTTTCCACCAACTGCACTTCAGGACCGACCAGGCCGCGCAACACACCGGTGGCAAACGGGTAGTGGGTGCACCCCAGCACCAGCGTGTCGATGTCGCCATTTTGAATGCCAAATCGGCCCATGGCCCCCGTGTAGACTGAACAGAGCGCTATGATTTTCATAGCATCGTCCTGCTCGACGGCTTCTGCCAGTCCGTCACACGGCTGCTGCACATACGTGACCCGGTGCGCCAGTGACTCCCGCAATGCCCTGAACCGGGTGCTGCCCAGAGTGCCGCGCGTGGCCATCACGCCCACGCGCCCGGTGCGCGTCTGCGCGGCGGCGGGCTTCAGCGCCGGCTCCACGCCCACCAGGGGCAGGGCAGGCCAGGCCTGGCGCAGCGGCGCGATGGCCGCGGCCGTGGCCGTGTTGCAGGCCACCACCATCGCCTTGATGCCATGGCGGTCGTGCAACTGGCGCGCCACAGCCAGCGAGCGGTCGGCCACAAACGCGTCGCCGCGCTCGCCGTAGGGCGCATGGGCGGTGTCGGCCAGGTAGACAAAATCCTCGCCCGGCAGCGCGGCGCGCAACGCGCGCAGCACACTCAGGCCGCCAATGCCGCTGTCAAATACGCCAATGGGCGCGTCGGCGCTCAAGCCGCGGTGACGGCGATGTTCCTGAACTCGCCCGTGGCGATGCGCTTTTGCCACTCGGCGGGGCCGGTGATGTGGGCGCTGGTGCCGCCTGAGTCCACCGCCACCGTCACCGGCATGTCCACCACGTCAAATTCGTAAATGGCTTCCATGCCCAGGTCGGCAAAGCCCACCACCTTTGCCGTCTTGATGGCCTTGGACACCAGGTAGGCCGCGCCGCCCACCGCCATCAGGTACGCGCTCTTGTGGTTCTTGATGGCCTCGATGGCCACCGGGCCGCGCTCGGCCTTGCCGATCATCGCGATGAGCCCGGTTTTCGCGAGCATCATGTCGGTGAACTTGTCCATGCGCGTGGCCGTGGTCGGGCCGGCCGGGCCCACCGCCTCGTCGCGAACCGGGTCCACCGGGCCCACGTAGTAGATGACGCGGTTGGTGAAGTCCACCGGCAAGGGCTCGCCCCGCGCCAGCATGTCCTGGATGCGCTTGTGCGCGGCGTCGCGTCCGGTCAGCATCTTGCCGTTGAGCAGCAGCGTGTCACCCGGCTTCCAGCTGGCCACCTCTTCGCGGGTCAGCCGGTCCAGGTCGACCTTCTTGCTCTTGTTGTAGTCCGGCGTCCACTGCACATCGGGCCACAGGTCCAGGCTGGGCGGGTCCAGGTACACCGGGCCCGAGCCGTCCATCACAAAGTGCGCGTGGCGCGTGGCCGCGCAGTTGGGGATCATGGCCACCGGCTTGCTGGCCGCGTGGGTGGGGTACATCTTGATCTTCACGTCCAGCACCGTCGTCAGGCCACCCAGGCCCTGTGCGCCGATGCCCAGGGCGTTGACCTTCTCGAACAGCTCCAGGCGCATTTCCTCCACCTTGTCGAGCCTGGCACCCGAGGCGGCCTTGGCCTGCAGCTCGTACATGTCCAGGTCGTCCATCAGGCTTTCCTTGGCCATCAGCACCGCCTTCTCAGCCGTGCCGCCGATGCCGATGCCCAGCATGCCCGGCGGGCACCAGCCCGCGCCCATGGTGGGCACGGTCTTGAGCACCCAGTCGACCACGCTGTCGCTGGGGTTGAGCATGATCATCTTGCTCTTGTTCTCGCTGCCGCCGCCCTTGGCCGCCACGGTCACTTCCACCGTGTTGCCGGGCACGATCTCGGTGAAGATCACCGCCGGCGTGTTGTCCTTCGTGTTCTTGCGTTCGAACTGCGGGTCCGCCACCACGCTGGCGCGCAACGTGTTGTCGGGGTGGTTGTAGCCGCGGCGCACGCCTTCATTCACCGCGTCGTCCAGGCTGCCGGTGAAGCCTTCCCAGCGCACGTCCATGCCCACCTTGAGGAACACGTTGACGATGCCGGTGTCCTGGCAGATCGGGCGCTGGCCGGTCGCGCTCATCTTGCTGTTGGTCAGGATCTGCGCAATCGCGTCCTTGGCGGCCAGGCTTTGCTCGCGCGCGTAGGCGCGCGCCAGGTGGGCGATGTAGTCGGACGGATGGTAGTAGCTGATGTACTGCAGCGCGGCGGCGACGGATTCGATCAGGTCGGCCTGCTTGATGATCGTGGTCATGGTGGTCGTGGGGTTGTGGGGTTGTGGGGTCGGGATTGGCATTTCGCCACCCGGTCTGCTACGGTGGCGGTAACCCCCTATTTTGACAGCCCACCTGACGCCCGCCCAACAAGCCCACAACCGCACCATGACGACCCGCACCGAGCACGACACCTTTGGCCCGATTGAAGTGCCTGCCGGGCGTCTGTGGGGCGCGCAGACCCAGCGATCGCTGCAGAACTTTGACATCTCGGGCGAGCTGCAGCCGCGCGAGCTCATCCATGCCCTGGCGCAGGTCAAGCGTGCCAGTGCCGTGGTCAACCACGCGCTGGGCCTGCTGGACGAGCAGAAGGCCCAGGCCATCGTGGCGGCGGCCGACGAGGTATTGGCCGGCCTGCATGAGCAGGAGTTTCCGCTGGTGGTCTGGCAGACCGGCTCGGGCACGCAGACCAACATGAACGTCAACGAAGTGCTGGCCAACCGCGCCAACGAGCTGATGGGCGGCGGGCGCGGCGAAGACCGCCTGGTGCACCCCAACGACGACGTGAACCGGAGCCAGTCCAGCAACGACGTCTTTCCCACGGCCATGCATGTGGCGGCGGTGCACGCCCTCGCGCACCGGTTGCTGCCGGCCCTGGCCAAGCTGCGCGACACGCTGGCGCGCAAGGCACAGGACTTTGCGGGGATCGTGAAGATCGGCCGCACCCACCTGCAGGACGCCACGCCGCTCACGCTGGGTCAGGAGTTCTCGGGCTATGTGGCGCAGCTCACCCATGGCGAGGCCCATGTGCGCGCCGCGTTGCCGCACCTGTGCGAACTGGCGCTGGGCGGCACGGCCGTGGGCACGGGGCTGAACGCGCCCAAAGGCTACGCCGTGGCGGTGGCGGCTGAACTTGCTCGATCGACCGGCCTGCCGTTGGTCACCGCGCCCAACAAGTTTGAAGCCCTGGCCAGTGTGGACGCGCTGGTGCATGCGCATGGCGCGCTCAAGACACTGGCGGCCAGCCTGACCAAGATCGCCAACGATGTGCGCTGGCTCGCCAGCGGGCCGCGCAGCGGCATTGGCGAGCTGAGCATCCCCGAGAACGAGCCTGGCTCGTCCATCATGCCGGGCAAGGTCAACCCCACCCAATGCGAGGCGCTGACCATGCTGGCCGCGCAGGTGATGGGCAACGACGTGGCCATCAACATCGGCGGGGCGTCCGGCAACTTCGAGCTCAATGTGTTCCGCCCCATGGTGGCGCACAACTTCCTGCAAAGCGTGCGGCTGCTGTCCGACGGCATGGTGAGCTTCAATGATCATTGCGCCGCGGGCATCGAGCCCAACCGCGAGCGCATTGCCGAACTGGTGAACCGCTCGCTGATGCTGGTGACGGCGCTGAACCCGCACATTGGCTACGACAAGGCAGCCGCCATCGCCAAGAAGGCGCACAGCGAAGGCACCAGCCTGCGAGACGCGGCGCTGGCCAGTGGCTACGTTACAGGTGCCGAATTTGATGCCTGGGTGCGGCCGGCGGACATGGCGGGATACGTGTTGCCAGATGGCGACGCAAAAGCAAGGAAAGCGAGCGGAAATTGATCAAGCGAGTCATCCTCACTGTCAACCAGTTCATCCAGTCGCAGTCTTTCGGTGGAGTGCTCCTGGCAGCTGCCGCGGCCATTGCACTGGTGGCAAGCAACTCGCCGTGGAGCGATTGGTACCTGCGACTGGTTCAGATGCCGGGCGAAGTCCGCATTGGCGGCGGTCTGCTGGTGCTGGCCAAGCCCGTGGTGGTGTGGGTTAACGACTTGTGGATGGCGGTTTTCTTCTTCCTGGTAGGCCTGGAGATCAAGCGCGAGTTGATGGAAGGGGAGCTCTCCTCTGTCAGGCAGGCGGCGCTCCCAGCTGGTGCCGCGGTGGGGGGGATGGCGGCTCCTGCCCTGATTTACATCGCAATCAATTGGGGAGACCCGGTGGGCCTTCGCGGTTGGGCGATTCCTGCAGCCACCGACATTGCCTTTGCGCTTGGCGTGCTGGTTCTTCTGGGCAGCCGGGTTCCTGCATCGCTCAAGGTGTTTCTCACTGCGGTGGCCATCATTGATGACTTGGGTGCGATTCTGATCATCGCTTTTTTCTACACCGAGAAGCTGTCCTTGGTGATGCTGCTGGGCGCAGGCGTCGGTGTGGCGATGCTGGTCGCGCTGAATCGCAGCCGCGTCATGGCTGTAGGACCCTACGTGATGGTAGGTCTGGTGATCTGGCTGTTTGTGCTCAAGTCCGGCATCCATGCCACTCTGGCCGGCGTTGCTGTGGCGCTGTGCATCCCGCTGTCAGATGGCAAGGGTGGTTCACCGCTGGTTCGGGCCGAGCATGCCTTGCATCCTTGGGTGGCATTTGGCGTGCTGCCAGTGTTTGCGTTCGTCAATGCCGGGGTTTCGTTTAGTGGCGTCACATTGGGTTCACTGCTGGAGCCCGTGACGCTGGGAATCGGTCTCGGTCTGGTCGCAGGAAAGGCGGTCGGGGTGTTTGGCGCTTCCTGGCTAATGGTCCGTTTTGCAGGCAGCAACCTGCCCGAGGGTGCCAACTGGCTCCAATTTCTGGGGGTGTGCGTGCTGTGTGGAATCGGCTTCACGATGAGCCTGTTCATTGGGGCGCTGGCGTTTGACGGCCAGGAGGCCCGCTACGCTACCGAAGTGAAGTTGGGCGTGCTGGGGGGGTCGCTGGTGGCAGCGCTGGTGGGCGCGGCTTTTCTGGTCAAGGCGTCCCGCTCGCGTTGAGCCCAGGTCAGTGCCTTGCCGCTGCCATGCCCGACATGATCTTGTCGGTGTAGGCGATGGCGATGGCCGACAGCAGGAACGTGATGTGGATCGCCGTCTGCGCGATCAGCACCTTGTCCGAGTAGTTGTCGGCATTGATGAAGGTCTTGAGCAGGTGGATCGAGCTGATGCCGATGATGGCGGTGGCCAGCTTGACCTTCAGCACCGAGGCGTTGACGTGGCTCAGCCATTCCGGGCTGGTCGGGGTGGCCTTCCAGGTTCATGCGGCTCACAAAGGTCTCGTAGCCGCCAACGATCACCATGATCAGCAGGTTGGAGATCATCACCACGTCGATCAGCGCCAGCACCACCAGCATGATGATGGTCTCGTTCAGCGAGGTCACCACCACGTCGGACTTGTAGCCGATGCTGGACACCAGCTGGGCCAGCGCCGCCTGGTTGCCAAAGGCGGCCTCGATCAGGTGCACCAGTTCCACCCAGAAATGGAACACGTACACCGCCTGCGCCAGGATCAGGCCCAGGTACAGGGGCAGCTGCAGCCAGCGGCTGGCAAAAATCAGGTTGGGCAGCGGGCGCAGGGGGGAAATCTTGTCGGGGAGGGCTCAGACATGGGACAGCTCGAAAATCGTGGCAGAAGCGCATTGTAGGCAGGGCGGGTACCCCCGCTGGCGCGAATGCCCTTGCGCTGACTAAGATGCCATTGCGTCAGTGCGTTGTAAGTGGTAACCCTGACATTACCGCGCAGTTACCGTCAATCCGAGGAGACATTCCATGAGCGCCATCGAATCCGTACTGGTTGAAAACCGCGTGTTCCCGCCGGCCGACGCCGTCGTCAAGGCCGCGCGCATTTCGGGCATGCCCGCCTACGACGCCATGTGCGCCGAGGCCGCAAAGGACTTTGAGGGCTTCTGGGCCCGCCTGGCCCGCGACAACGTGGTGTGGAACAAGCCTTTCACCCGCACGCTGGACGAGTCCAACGCACCGTTCTACAAGTGGTTTGAAGACGGCGAGCTCAACGCTTCGGCCAATTGCCTGGACAAGCACATGGGCACGCCGGTCGAGAACAAGACCGCCATCATTTTTGAAGCCGACGATGGCGCCGTCACCAAGGTCACCTTCAAGGAGCTGCTGGCCCGTGTGAGTCAGTTCGCCAATGCCCTCAAGGCGCAGGGCATCAAGAAGGGCGACCGCGTCATCATCTACATGCCGATGACGATTGAAGGCGTTGTCGCCATGCAGGCCTGCGCGCGCATTGGCGCCACGCACAGCGTGGTGTTCGGCGGTTTCTCGGCCAAGGCGCTGCAGGAGCGCATCATCGACGCGGGCGCCGTGGCCGTCATCACCGCCAATTTCCAGATGCGCGGCGGCAAGGAGCTGCCGCTCAAGTCCATCGTGGACGACGGCCTGGCGCTGGGTGGCTGCGACACCCTCAAGACCGTGATTGTCTACATGCGCACGCCCACCGCCTGCAACATGGTGGCCGGCCGCGACAAGACCTTTGACGAAGTGCTGGCCGGCCAGTCCACCACCTGTGCCCCTCAGGTGGTTGGTGCCGAGCACCCGCTGTTCATCCTGTACACGTCGGGTTCCACCGGCAAGCCCAAGGGCGTGCAGCACTCCACCGGCGGCTACCTGCTGTGGGCCAAGCTCACCATGGACTGGACGTTTGACCTGCGCCCGGCCGACGTCTTCTGGTGCACCGCCGACATCGGCTGGATCACCGGCCACACCTACGTGGCCTATGGCCCGCTGGCCGCCGGTGCCACCCAGGTGGTGTTTGAGGGCGTGCCCACCTACCCCAATGCCGGCCGGTTCTGGCAGATGATCGAGAAGCACAAGGTCTCGATCTTCTACACCGCGCCCACCGCCATCCGCTCGCTGATCAAGGCCGCCGAGGGCGACGAGAAGGTGCATCCCGCGCGCAGTGACCTGTCCAGCCTGCGCATCCTGGGCTCGGTGGGCGAGCCCATCAACCCCGAAGCCTGGATGTGGTACCACCGCCATGTGGGCGGCGAGCGCTGCCCCATCGTCGACACCTTCTGGCAGACCGAGACCGGCGGCCACATGATCACGCCGCTGCCGGGCGCCACGCCGCTGGTGCCGGGCTCGTGCACGCTGCCGCTGCCGGGCATCATGGCCGCGATCGTGGACGAAGTCGGCAACGACATCCCCAACGGTTCGGGCGGCATGCTGGTGGTCAAGCGCCCCTGGCCGTCGATGATCCGCACCATCTGGGGCGACCCCGAGCGCTTCAAGAAGAGCTATTTCCCCGAGGAACTGGGCGGCTAGCTGTATCTGGCCGGCGACGGCGCGGTTCGCAGCGCCGACCGTGGCTACTTCCGCATCACCGGCCGCATCGACGACGTGCTCAACGTCTCGGGCCACCGCCTGGGCACGATGGAGATCGAGTCCGCGCTGGTCTCCAAGACCGACCTGGTGGCCGAAGCCGCCGTGGTGGGCCGGCCCGACGACCTGACGGGCGAGGCGGTGTGCGCCTTCGTGGTGCTCAAGCGCTCGCGCCCCACGGGCGAAGAGGCCAAGCAGATTGCCAACGAGCTGCGCAACTGGGTGGCCAAGGAAATCGGCCCCATCGCCAAGCCCAAGGACATCCGCTTTGGCGACAACCTGCCCAAGACACGCAGCGGCAAGATCATGCGCCGCCTGCTGCGCAGCATCGCCAAGGGCGAGGCCATCACCCAGGACACCAGCACGCTGGAGAACCCGGCGATCCTGGATCAGCTGGCCGAAAAGCTCTAAGCGCTATCGTTTTGATAGCGGGTCCCGCAGTCCCCACGGGGGCTGCAGCCCGAAACGGCATGAAAAAAGCCCCGCATGCGGGGCTTTTTTTCTGGGGGGCAGAAAATTACTTCTGCGTCAGGATCCAGGCGGCCAGCTTCTTGGCGTCGGCTTCGCTGACTTGCGCGTTGGCCGGCATCGGCACCGGGCCCCACACGCCCGTGCTGCCCTTGAGGATCTTGGCGGCCAGCTTGTCGGCGGCGTCTTTCTGGCCGCTGTACTTGGCGGCGACGTCCTTGTAGGCGGGGCCCACGAGCTTTTTGTCGACGGCGTGGCAGGCCATGCAGTTCTTTTCGGTGGCGAGCTTGAGGTCGGCCATTGCGGGGGCAGAGACCAGGGCGGCCGTCATCAGGGCAAACAGGGCGGTTTTCATCGATATCCTCATGGGTTGCGTTACAGTGACTCAACGCGATTTTAGGCGGGCGGGTTGACTTGATGCTGACCACGCCGCCAATACCCGCGAACGGAGGCCACCATGTATTTTCTCGGAATCGGAATCGTATTACTGCTTTTGAAGTACCTTGAGGTGGGCGTCGTCGCCACCTGGAGCTGGCTGGTCGTGCTCTCGCCGTTCGGTCTGGCCGTGGTCTGGTGGGCCTGGGCCGACTGGTCCGGCTACACCAAGAAGAAGGCCATGGACAAGATGGACAAGCGCAAGCAGGCCCGCATCGACAAGCAGCGCGAGGCCATCGGCACCGGCATCAAGCGCCGCCGCTGAGCCGGCCCGCGCGCTGCCCCAGCCCTGTCAGTACAAGTCCAGCACCGCGCCCTTGCTGGCGCTGGCCGCATTGAAAGCAAACTTGGCCTGCACGCCCCGCGTGTAACGCGGCGCCGGCGCCGTCCATGCGGCACGGCGTTTGGCAATCTCGGCTTCCGGCACGTTCAGCTCCAGCTTGAGCTGGTGCGCGTCGATGGTGATGGAGTCACCTTCGTGGATGAAGGCTATCGTGCCGCCTGCGGCCGCCTCGGGCGCCACGTGGCCCACCACCATGCCCCAGGTGCCGCCGGAGAAGCGCCCGTCGGTGATCAGCCCCACGCTTTCGCCCAGGCCCGCGCCGATCAGCGCGCCCGTGGGGGCCAGCATCTCGGGCATGCCCGGGCCGCCCTTGGGGCCCAGGTAGCGCAGCACCATCACGTCGCCCGCCACGATCTTGCCGTCCAGAATGGCTTTCAGGGCGGATTGCTCGTCGTCAAACACGCGCGCCGGGCCGGTCATCACCGGCTTCTTCAGGCCGGTGATCTTGGCCACCGCGCCCTCGGGCGACAGGTTGCCCTTGAGGATGGCCAGGTGGCCCTGCGCGTACATCGGATTGCTGATCGGGCGGATCACGTCCTGGTCGGCACGCGGCTGGTCCGGCACGTCTTTCAGCACCTCGGCCATGGTCTGGCCGGTGATGGTCAGGCAGTCGCCGTGCAGCAGCCCGGCATTCAGCAGGACCTTCATGACTTGCGGAATGCCGCCGGCCTTGTGCAGGTCAACCGCCAGGTACTTGCCGCTGGGCTTGAGGTCGCACAGCACGGGCGTGCGCTGGCGGATGCGCTCGAAGTCGTCGATCGTCCATTCCACGCCCGCCGTGTGGGCGATGGCCAGGAAGTGCAGCACCGCGTTGGTGGAGCCGCCCGTGGCCATGATCACCGCCACCGCGTTCTCGATGGCCTTTTTGGTGACGATGTCGCGCGGCTTGATGTCCTTCTTGATGGCTTCGATCAGCACCTTGGCCGACTCCTTGGCCGAGTTCATCTTCTCGTCGTGCGGGTTGGCCATGGTGGACGAGTAGGGCAGGCTGATGCCCAGCGCCTCAAAGGCCGACGACATGGTGTTGGCCGTGTACATGCCGCCGCACGAGCCCGTGCCGGGGATGGCGTGCATCTCGATCTCGCGCAGGTCGGCGTCGCTCAGGTTGCCGGCGGCGTTCTGGCCCACGGCTTCGAACACGCTGACGATGTTCAGGTCCTGGTCTTTCCAGCGGCCCGGCAGGATGGTGCCGCCGTACACATAGATGGCCGGCACGTTGGCGCGCAGGATGCCCATCAGGCCGCCGGGCATGTTCTTGTCGCAGCCACCCACCACCAGCACACCGTCCATCCACTGGCCCTGCACGCAGGTCTCGATGCAGTCGCTGATCACCTCGCGGCTCACCAGGCTGTACTTCATGCCTTCGGTGCCCATGGCCATGCCGTCGCTGATGGTGGGCGTGCCGAACACCTGTGCGTTGCCACCGGCCTCTTCTATGCCCGCGATGGCCGCATCGGCCAGCTTCTGCAGGCCGCTGTTGCAGGGCGTGATGGTGCTGTGCCCGTTGGCCACGCCCACCATGGGCTTCCTGAAGTCACTCTCCTGGTAGCCCATGGCGTAGTACATCGAGCGGTTGGGTGCGCGCGACTTGCCCTCGACGATGGTGGCGGAGCGGGCGTTGATCTTGATGACTTTGGGTGTGGCCATGGGGGTCTCTCTCAGGGCTGCGGTTGCAAAAAATTCAGCGGGCAGTATGCGCCGTAAACAAAAGCGTTTCCAATATATTTATCGGCATCATTTGATATCCTGCACATATGAATGACCCACACATCGAGCTGCGCCTGTGGCGCCAGTTCGTCACCCTGGCCGAAGAGCTGCACTTTGGCCGCGCCGCGCTGCGCTTGCACATGACCCAGCCGCCGCTCACCCAGGCCATCGCCGGACTGGAGCAGCGCCTGGGCCTGCTGCTGTTTGCCCGCACGCGCCGCAGCGTGCGCCTCACGCCCGCGGGCGTGGCGCTGCTGCCCGCCGCCCAGGACCTGCTGGCACGCGCGCAAGGCCTGCCCGCCGTGGCCCGCGCCGCTGCGGCCGGTGAATCCGGGCAACTGCGCCTGGCCTTTGTGTCCACCGTGGGTTTTGGCCTGCTGCCGGGCTGGCTGCGTGCCTTCCGGGCGCAGTACCCCGGCATCCGTGTCGAACTGACCGAGGCCACCGGCGACATCCAGCTCGAGGCGCTGGCCCGCGACGAGGTGGACGCCGGCTTCATGCTGCATTCGCCCGGCTTTGCGCCGCCGGGCCTGGCGGTCTGCCCCATCGCCCGCGAGCCGCTGGTGCTGGCCCTGCCCGAGGCCCATGCCCTGGCGCAAGGCGAGGCCGTGCCCCTGGCGGCGGCGCTGCGCGAGCCGCTGGTCATCTTCCCGCGGCGCATCGTGCCCTCGCTGCACGACGCGCTGTTTGCCCTGTACCACGCGGCCGGGCAATCGCCCCAGGTGGTGCAGGAGGCGATCCAGATGCAGACCATCGTCAACCTGGTCTCTGCGGGCTTGGGCGTGGCCTGGGTGCCGCGCAGCGTCACGGGCTTTCGGCGCTCGGGCGTGGTCTACCGCGAGGTGGCGCCGGCCCGCCGTGCCCACGCGGCCATCCCCCTGTGCGAGACCAGCCTGGTCTGGCGCGAAGGCGCCCCCGACAACCCCGCGCTGGAGCGTTTTGTGGCCTACGCGCGTGAGCAGGTGGCCGCGGGGGCTGCCACCCATGCCGCCGTCAACGCCGCAGCTAGTGCGGCAGCTGGAACTGCTGGCCCCTGAAGCGCAGCACCGCGCTGCGCTGGCGGATCTGCTCCAGCACCACATCGGGCGCGGGGCTGGTGCCCTCGGTGAACACCTGGCCGTTGATGATGACCATGCGCATGGCCGCGTTCTCCGACCAGGCCGCGCCGCTGATGGCCATGGCGGGCACCTGGCGGCGCAGGTCGTCTGGCAGCTCGGCCAGTGTGGGGATGCGCGGCGGCGGCGCAGAAGCCGCCGCTGCTGCTGTTGTTGGGCCCGAAGCCTTGCCCGCCCGGGCCACGGCCTTTGCTGAAGATGCAGCGGGCGCCGCCGCCCGCGCCTTGGCCGGGGCAGGGCGCGCAGCGGCCACCGGCGGCACCACTGGCTCCGCGGACGGCGTCTGCACAGCCGCCGCGGGCGGCGGGTCCATGCCGGGCGCCGCGCCTGTGGCAGCAGCGGGCGCTTTTGCCGCTGGCGCAACAGGGCTTGCCAGCCACCACCACGCCGCGCCGGCCACCACCACCACCGCCGTGGCGGACACCCACCACACCGTGCGGGCGCTGCGCTGCGTGTCCTGGGGCACCGCCATGGTGGGCAGGGCGTTCAGCCCCGGCACGCTGCCGCGGGCGCGCTGCGCCTCGGCGCGTTTCAGGGCATCCAGGATGTAGGACACGGCGTCAGCTCCCTTGCGCGGCCAGGCGCGGCTCGGCCACGCCACTGGCGCGGTTGAGCTGCATGAAAGTCACCGGCCCGGCGCGGCCGTCCGCCGGCACGCCCTGCGCCCGCTGGAAAGCCACCAGCCGCGCCTTCCAGCCCGCGTCCAGCGCCTGAGCACTGGCCGGGGCCGACGCACCCTGCGCCGCGGCCAGCTGCGCGGCCATCCAGTCCATCGCCGGGCCGCTTGCCCCTTCAACCAGCTTGCCGCTGTAGCCCGGCGGCATGCGCCACAGCGTGGTGAAGTCGCCGCGCCAGCGCCGCGCAAATTCCTTCAGGCCCAGCGCCTGGCGCGCGCCCGCCACCTCGACCACGGCCTCGCGCCGGCTCAGGCTGGCCAGCACGGCGGGGCGCTCGGTGCCGTCGCTGCCGCGCAGGGTGACCACACCGGGCCTGTCCAGTTTGCGCAGCACGGCCAGGCTGGCGTTGTCCACACGGTGGCAGGCCAGCGGCGGGGCCACGGCGGCCTCGCACGCAGGCGCCGCACCCGCGCTGGCGCCCCACAGGCGGGCCAGCGCGGCCCAGTCTGCTGCTGCGCCAGCGGCCGGCCCGGTGCCAATGGCCGCCGGCCCGGACGCCACCACCCCCGCCGCCGAAGCGCGCGACGCAGGCGCCGCCGCCCCGCTGGCGGCAATGCCCGGCATGGCACCAGACGCTGAACCCAGGGCCACGCCAGACGACGCACCCGCCACGCCACGGCCGCCCATCCCGCCGCCGGGCCAGGCCCAGATCCCCAGCACCACCAATACCAGCAGCGCCGCCACGCCGCCCGCCGCCATCCAGGCCAGCGTCGGGCGCCAGGGGCCGGCAGCGGGTGCCTCTGTCTCAAACACCTCGGCCGCGGCCTTGTCCACCACCGGGCGCGTCACGCTGCCCAGCCCGTGGGCGTAGGCGCCCAGCAGCGCGCGGCCGCACAGCAGGTTGATGCGCCGCGGGATGCCGCGCGTGAGCTGGTGGATGCGCTTGAGCGCACCCGCGTCAAACGGCATCGGCCCGGTGAGGCCGCCCACGGCCAGGCGGTGGGCGATGTACTGGGCGGTTTCTTCCGGGCTCAGCGCCTGCAGGTGGTAGCGCGCGATCACGCGCTGGGCCAGCTGCTCCATGTCCGGGCGGGCCAGCACAGCGCGCAGCTCGGGCTGGCCGATCAGGATGATCTGCAGCAGCTTGCGTTCGTTGGTCTCCAGGTTGGTCAGCAGGCGCAGCTGCTCCAGCACGTCGGCGCTGAGGTTCTGCGCCTCGTCGATGATCAGCACGCAACTGCGCCCCGCCGCATGCGCCTGCAGCAAAAAGGCGTTGAGCGGGTCGATGAAGTCCTTGGGGCTCCGCACGGCCCCTGCGGCTGCGGGCGGCACATCGACGTGGAACTCCTCGCACACCGACTGCAGCAGCTCCAGCACGGTGAGGCGCGGGTTGAAGATGTAGGCCACGTTGCAGTGCGCGGGGATCTGCTCCAGGAAGCAGCGGCACACCGTGGTCTTGCCCGTGCCCACCTCGCCCGACAGCAGCACAAAGCCGCCGCCCCCGCCCACGCCGTACAGCAGGTGGGCCAGCGCCTCGCGGTGGCGCTCGCTCATGTACAGATAGCGCGGATCGGGCGCGATCGAGAACGGGTCTTGCGACAGGCCGAAGTGGGCGGCGTACATGGTGGGCAAGGATACCTTGTGGCTCTGGTGACGCTCTGGTGTGGCCCCGGCCCGGCGCGATCAGCCCGCGCCGGGCGGGGCCAGCACCGGGTCGTGCACGTCGTTGCGGTCGTGAAAGGCAAAGTAATCCGCCGCGGCGTAGCGGGCGTCGGCGGCGTGCAAGGCCTGCTTGCGCAGGTATTCGGCGTGCGACCTGACGGCGTAGTGGTTGATGCGCAGCGTGTCCACCCGCACCTGAGGCACGTCCACATCGCTGGCGGTAAAGGGGTCAACCTCGCCATGCCACCCGGGCGGCGGCGCGCCGGGGCTGACGCGGCGGTAGCGCACGGGCAAGCCGGCCTCGTTGACGGGCAGGGCGCCGCCGCGGTAGGCAAACTCGTGCGGCGACAGCGGGCGCAGCGTGCGCCCCGGCTGCACGATGCACTTGACCTTGCGGTTGCGCACCCATTGCGTGGGCGCGCGGTGCACAAAGCGCGCCGTTACCGGCTGCGGGCCGGCATCTGCCGCGCCGCCCGAGCCATAAATCTGCCAGTGCACCACCACCGCCGGGTGCGCGGCAAACCCGGCCAGCACCTCCGGCAGGGGCTGCCCGCCCGGCGAGAACAAGAACTCGTCCAGATCGATAAACGCCACCCAGTGCGCGCGCCGCCGCGCGCGGGCCAGCACATGCGTGTAGGCCTGCATCTGCATGCCCTGCGCAAACGGCGTGGGCCAGTGCAGCACGGTGACCACGCCGCGCGCCACATAGGGCGCCAGCACCGCGCCGGGGGCGTCGTCGCTGGCGTTGTCGTACAGCCAGAAGTGCGACACGCCCTGCGCCAGGTGAAAGTCCAGCCACTCCGCCAGGTAAGGCGCCTCGTTGCGGAACACCGCGCACACCGCCAGCGGGTGGCGCGGGCCCAGCCCGGCCCACGAGAGGATGCGCGAGAGGCTCATGCGGGGGCGGGGGCGTGGTGGAGGGCGTTCAGGCGGGCGTGCACAGGGCGGATGATGACATGGGCAGGGTGGCCGGAAGGCCGCAGGGGAGGCTGACTGCTATGGTTTTTATAGCGGGTCAGCAAGCGTGGACGGGGGCTGGAGGCCGATTTCGTCAATAAAAACGGTTTGGGTGGGGCGGCGGCCAATATTGACGTTGATGGGTGGTGCGTTTCGTGGCAGATTCGCGGGTCGAGGTACCCCAACCCCATGCTCCGCAAATCCATCTTCATCCTCTGGCTCATCCTCGCCTGGTTTGCCCCCGCCGCCATTGCCGGGGCGCTGGGGTGGAGCAGCATCTGGGGCTCGGGCAGCGCGTTTGCCGACTTTCTGATCCCCGTGCCGGTGGCGGGGGGCGTGCTGCACCTGCCTTCTTTCATCCTGGTGTCGATGCTGCTCTTTACCCAGCCCTGGGCGGGGCGGCTGGGTGGCTATGCGCGGGGCCTGCTGCTGGCGGGCGCGCTGGTGGGCGTGGCCACGCTGCTGGACCTGAACAAGCTGCAGCTGGCCGCCAGCACCCAGATGCTGGGCGGCAGCGTCTGGGAGCAGCAGCCGCTGGGGCTGTTCATCCTGACGGACTGCGTCATCGCGCAGCTGTTTGTGGGCTCGCTGGGCGGGCGCTGGCCGCAGGGCACGCGCGAGTGGGCGCTCTCGATGGCGGCGGTGGTGGCCGTGCCGCTGGCCTATGCGGCGGTGTCGCTGCAGACAGACCCGCGCCAGCGCGACGCCTTTGTGTACACCGGCGCGCGCCCAAGCGAGCAGCGGGGCGACGAATCGGTGTTTTATTACTCCAAACTGCCGGTGGGGACAGACGCCTTCCGCCAGGCCGCGGCCCCCGTGCTGGCGCGGCACAACCCGCGCAGCAGCCTGGACGCCGAAGACATCGCCATCTACTTTTTTGACAACATGGCCGCCGCGCAGGCCTACAACAAGGCGGCCGCCCGCTACACCGTCTGCCTGTACCAGGACGACACACCCACCACCTGGAACCCCGGCAGCGTGGACTGCTTTGCCGGGCACGAGAGCTTCTCCGAGCGGTTTGAGAAAGCCTCCCGCGGCCAGAACCCCCAACTGCCGCAAGACGTGCGCAGCTGGCTGGGCCGCCGCGACGCCTGCGCCGGCCGCAAGCCCATGACCGCGCCCCCCGGCGTGCACCTGGACAACCTGGAGATGCGCCTGTGCAACCCCGCGTCCGCCGAACGCGCCCGCCAGGAGCTGCTGAAGAAGTTTGAGGCGGACGCCAACGCGCTGGCGGCGTTGAGGTAGCCGGGGTGCCCCTCAGCCCGCGTGGAAGGGCGGGATGCTATGGTTTTGATAGCGGGTCAGCAAGGCGGGACGGGGGCTGGAGGGCGATTTCTTGCCTGAAAACGGGCTCGGTGGCAGTTTGGGAGGTAAATACTGCCGTTGCGGTCTGGCGGGTTTGGTGGCAGATTGGATGAAGGTGCTATCTGACTCAAACTGGAGAAAGATCAATGAAATCAAGTATTTTTCAGACGCACAGAGCTGGAACATCCGACAGGTGACAAATTCTTCGGCTTTTCTGTATTGAGTTCAGCCCCAGAAAGTAAACATGTCCATATCCGAAGACAAACTCTCTGCAATCGCCGCTCAACTCAAGAAAGGCGTCGCACCTTCGCGGGAAACTGTGCGGTCATTCCTGCTTTGGTTCGGAGCGGAGAGGCGCGGCTACAACGTTGTGCGGCGAGTTCGTAGCGCTCTGAAGCGACATGGCCTCTCTACTACCCCAGACTTCGAGTACACGTGGCTGGACGGCACGATCGGCTTCGTGACGTCGCAGCCGGGCAGTGCGCCTGTAGCCGCGCCTGCCGGGGCTGCTTCCCCTGATCCCACGTTCAGGATTGGGCGACTCGATGCGGCGAACAAGCCGCCCACATCTGTCAAGCCAGACTCAACGCTCGCTCAAGCCGTAACGGTCATGCTTACGAACGACTTCTCTCAGCTACCTGTAATGACAGGCCCACGGGATCTCAAGGGTATCGTTAGTTGGAAGACGATTGGCAGCAGGCTCGCGCTCAAGCGGCCATGCACAACTGTCAGAGAGGCAATGGAACCGGCCCAAGTCGTTTCGGTCGATGAGTCGCTGTTTGACGCGATCGCCAAGATCGCATCACACGACTACGTCTTGGTTCAAGCCGCTGACAAGACATTCACGGGTATCGTCACTGCCAGTGACTTCAACTTCCAGTTTCAAGCACTGGCAGAGCCATTCCTCTTGGTCGGCGAGATTGAGAACGGATTGCGCGGCATCCTTCATCAAAAGTTCAGCCTTAAGGAACTTGAAGAAGCGAAAGCACCTGGCGACGACGGACGAATAATCGAATCGCCGAGCGATCTGACCCTCGGCGAGTACGTGCGACTTATAGAACCTGAGAAGCGATGGAAGAAACTACGAATCGAGATCGATCGGGTTGAGTTCTTGGCAAGACTCAATAGGGTACGCGAAGTCCGAAATGATGTTATGCACTTCGACCCGGATGGACTAGATCCTGATGATCTTGTTTTTCTTCGTGAGTTTGCTCAGTTTCTCAAACGTCTGCGAGACGTCGGTGCCGTCTAGACCTAACCCTACCATCGAGCAAGGAGCAACCGGCAAGCCGATTGCTCCCGCTCATGTCAAACGTTATCCGATCGTGAACATATGACTGGCATCGCCGCACCCCGAGTTGGGACAGTCCTCACCGTAAAAGCACGACCTATTCCGTTTTCGTTTCACTCCGTCGTTCGAACGAATCGACGATACGGTCTTCAATCGAGGATCTTTTCCACAAACCCGTGGGGGATCATTCGGCAAAGCATTGAAGACACGCTCTCCGGTACATCGAGAGACCAAGCGGTCGCCTTTTTGGCGCAAGCTGAGGACTTCTTCCGCTCTGCAGCCGCGTCAACCTTGGTCACGGCGAAACCAATCCTTATCTATTACTGCTTTTTGAATCTAGCAAAGGCCGTCGTTCTACAAAAAAAGCTGCGCATTGAATACATAAGAGCACAACATGGCTTACAAGAAGGAATTCACCCTGGGGGACATGAATTCACAGACTCATTTCTCAAGGCGTACCGATCAGATCCGTCAGAAGCAAACGTATTTGATGACCTTCAAGAAGCTCTCTTTGGCAAGAAATTTCCATCCGCTGGAAAAGTCTTCGATCTGAAGCGCCTCTTGCCTCAACTTGTGCAAGGTCATCGAGTTTGGTGTGAGGCCGCAAAGGCTGATGAACGTTTCGTCGAGATCACGCGAATCGACTATCTTCATCATGAGCCGACAAAAAAGATTTGGCTCGTTATCAACATCTTTGCCGATGATTTGACGCGCTTCGGGATCACGAGAAAGCGCCTTCTCCAGGAGTCGGGACTCTCCGCGACGTTCAGGCAAGTAAGTTCTTCTGAATCAATCTCGGGTCGTAAGCTTCTCAAATTTGAACAGCTGACCCCTCTCTCGTATACAGGTCGGGCTTCAGACAAAATTGCTGACCTGGTGAAATCAGTGCGCCCATTCATTTGGACAACTGTGATGACGATCCCTCCATACCGGAAGAACTACGTTTATCTTTGCCCGGCAACTGATTCTGCGAACCTGACCGAACAGCTCTTGTCGATATACGCTTGCTTTTACTATTTCGGTTCAATCACTCGCTACAGGCCGCATCGCTTCGAACCAATACTCAAAGGGCGCTACGGAGGCCATATCCAGGAGGTCATCTCGAATATTCCTCAGCAGTTCGTGTACCTAATAGCCAGCGAATTTGCCGGTCGTGAAGTCGCCCACGCGCCGATCGTATAACCTTTTCATCGATAGGACGCTGGCCGGCAAGCCGGTCAGCGCCTTTCTTGTCAAACGTGGGAAGACATGAGAACTGCATCCAAACTAGTAGCACTTCTTCTCGTCGGTTCAGCTCTTGCTGGCCAAGATCAGAAGATGCAATTGATTCAGCCAAGGGGCACTGATCTTGTTGTCTTGAAACTCGATCGGGACAACGACCTCTATGCCAAGTTCGCCGGTCAGGTCTGGGTGGCTGGCACGGTCATCGGCCAGTGGCCTGCGGGCGCGAAAAACATGAGCGAGAAGGAGCCTGAGGTTCTATTGGTTCCAGACTCGCGTTCCGCCGACTCGTTGCCGCACTTCGTTCTTCGTGAGCCGCCATACTTCAATCAATACAAGGTTCGCAGCATCACGTTGCTCAATGGACACAAGGCTCTACAACTCGCGGTCGGAGATAGGCAGATGCGTCGACTGCTTGATCGCCGAGTGAACCATGTGCGAGCGACAGGCAGGTTCCTGGTAGAGCAGTATGTTGTCGGTGTCGAATGTGACGCACCATGGTCCAAGGCGGTCCTTGTCAAGGCCGAGTTGCCTGAGCAGACGGCCAAGCTTCAGTTTGCTCCGGGGGGATGCTGATACTGTCCAACTCACTATTGCGGCCACCGCGTCGGGGCGGTGGCTGAGTTCAAAAGTAAGAAGACTTCACCCAATATGCCAGTCGACCGGTCGTCGAGTTGAACTGCACAACCGGCGAAACCGCCCCATCACACTCATCCATCCATGCAAAACACCCTCACCGGCAAGCGCGTTCTGGTAACCCAGGCCTCCGAGTTCATGGGGCCGGCATTCTGCGAGGTGTTTGCCCAGCAGGGTGCCGATGTCGTCCAAAGCAACGAGCCGCTTGCCGCTGCTGGCGCGCCAGAGGCCGTGGTTGCCAGCGCCGGGCCCATCGATGTGCTGGTGGCCAATCTCTCCATTGTTGCGCCCAGCACACCCGCAGTCGATGTGGGGGACGACGAGTGGCGAGCCGTCTTCGCGGCGTTGGTGGATCCGCTGCCCCGGTTGACCCGGGCTGTTGTGCCGCACTTTGTGCAGCGCGGCCGAGGCAAGATCCTGGTCATTGGCAGCGCGTCGGCGCTGCGCGGGATGAAGCGGGCTTCCACCTACAGCGCCGCGCGGGGCGCGCAGCTGGCCTACGTGCAGGCCGTGGGCGTGGAGTTGGCCCCCAAGAACATCCAGGTCAACGCCATCGCGCAGAACTTTGTCGACAACCCCACCTACTTTCCCCCCGAAGTCCAGGCCAACCCCAGGTTCCAGGAGCGCCTTGCCCGAGAGGTGCCCCTCGGCCGCCTGGTGGCCGCGCGTGAGGACGCTCTCTTCGCCGCCTACCTGTGCAGCGACGCCGCAGACTGCTTTGTCGGCCAGGTGTTCCCGCTGTCAGGCGGCTGGGCGGCCAAATAGCCACGGTGCCCGGCCGACAGGGGAAGGGTGGGGTGCTATGGTTTTGATAGTGGGTCAGCAAGTCGGGGCGGGGGCTGGCGGGCGATTTGGCTTGTAAATTGGCTCTGTGGCGGGTTTGAAACGTGAATACGTCCCTTAAGGCTGACGGGGTTCGTGACAGATTGGGTGACGGAGGGGCTGACTGCAACTAGAAAAAATTCAATGAAATCAAGTGTTTTTGCCGATTCGCCGAGCCGTAGTATCCGACAGGTACTGAATTGTTCGACTCGTCTATATTGAGTTAGGTTTGTCCCATGACCCCGCTTCTCTCATGCGCTCATCTGGAAGAAATGCTGCACCTTGCAGAAGCAGCGGGGTGCCGCGTCCGCGAAGTCTCGGATGGCTGGTCGAAGGTTTCTAAGGTCATCTCAATGGAGCCGGAGCTACCCGATTCAATACGTGCTGCAGGCTTTCCGGATCAACCGAACGTTCGGTACTACGCGACTACAGGCTCTCCACACAACCAACCGGATGAGGGGTTTGTCTGTGGCGTCTGCGAGGTCGCGTTGTCGTTTCCAAGGCCTGACATTTCTTTCCGTCGGCCCGCCTTCGGCGTCCGCTGAAGTCAGACGATAAGTTTGCTTGGAGAGATCAATGAGCGATCTAAACGAGTCAGTCATTGAGTCTGCAAAAGCAGCTCAAGAAATTGCAAAGACCACGGGCAAGGCAATAGATGCCACGCGCGAGGCTGGCAGTTTTATCGCAAAGTTTGTGGCAGGCCCCATCGAGGAGGGGATGGGTATATTCGAGGACAAGCTGAAGTACATGCGTTGGGAAAGGCAGGTTAGGCTGATGCAGAGGGCATCAGAATTGCTTAGGCGGTTGGGCATAGATAGACCTACAAAGCCAGTTCCCTTGAAGGTCGCGCTACCCTTGCTTGAAGCCGCTTCCCTAGAGGACGATGATTTTCTCCAAGACCGGTGGGTTGCCCTGCTTGTGAATGCAGGTAACGCCGCAAGCGGAATCGAGATAAAAAGGGTATACATCAGCATTCTTGAGCAGCTATCCGCGCTAGAAGTCAAAATTCTGGACGCTATCTATGCGCTGCCGTTTCCAGAATCTCGGCAAGGTGGCATCGTAACGACGAATCTTCCAGAGTCTGCTCACATCGAAACGAAAGATGAGCAAGACGATAAAAGGGATGAGCCCCAAGATGAAATCAAACTGGCTCTCGCAAATCTTGAGCGTGTGGGCTGTCTCCGTCTTGGATTGACTTGGGGCGGCGGCGGAAGTTTTCGACGTATCAATCCGACAATCCTAGGGCTGAGGTTCGTTCAGGCATGCCGTACCTGAACGTTTGACAGGTCTGTATTGAGACAAACCGTTATGCGACTCGTTTTTGCCAGTCTAGTTTGCAGTGCGATCATTGCTGCCGGCTGTGCGCAGCCTCAGCCTTTCGTCAGAACGAATTGGCAGGAGGAGGTCATTATTATCGGTGGCAAGGCAATCGTCGTGGATCGCGCAACCGTTCCTGGCGCAATCTGGCACTCCACCACCGGAGGAGCGTTTTATCGTCCGGAGCAGACGCTTCGGCTTCCGGACGGCACGATCTGGAACAGCGCAAGTCTCAATTCAGTCGTCACGAGTGCTGAGGCGGTCGTACTAGATCACGACGGTCGTTCTTGGATTTTGGTGACCACATCTGTGTTTTATGGCGACCATTTGCGCCTTGGATGCCCGGTCCCAAATTTCCTTTACCTGCGCTCATCCAAGACTGGCTGGTCCCGCGTCAGTCCTACCGACGTGCCAGATGGACTCCACTTCAACCTCTTGATGCTCTCACGATGGAAGGGCGCCGTCGATGCGGTGGTGTCAACGCCCACCAAAGACAGGATAAATCGTGAGTGGCTAGCCGCTGAAAAAGAACGGGATAGCAAGATGTATAAGGGAAGTCCTGATCAGCGCTTCAGCTGGATGGACCGTCTCTCCTACTTGGTTACCTTCTCCAAGTATTGTGACCCGAAGGTGTCGCGGTGCATCCAGCAACGCCATCCGACCGACAGGCAACATCTGCATCCGGACTGCGACCCATCAAATCTTCTTGTTGCCCCAAACTAGATGGCTAAAGTCTCGGAGACTGCCCCCTCTGGCGCGAATGGCTGAACCTCCCCGTATGAACTAGCTCTCGCTGGCAGTCAGTTGATCGAATTGCTCGCGGCGCAGTTTCGACATTCAAGTTTGTGCACTCATTCCTCAACCTCACCGTAGACGCCTACATCGCCACCTTCCCCCCGAAGTCCAGGCCATCCTGCACCGCGTGCGCCAGGTGGTGCGCGGCGCGGCGCCGCACGCGCAAGAGGTAATCAGCTACCGCATGCCCGCGCTGCGGGCGCACGGCGTGCTGGTGTACTACGCGGCTTTCAAGGGGCACATCGGGCTGTACCCGCCGGTCAGCGGCGACGCGAGGCTGCTCAAGGCCGTTGCGCCGTATGCGGGCCCCAAGGGCAACCTGCGCTTTCCCTACGACAAGCCCATTCCGTATGATCTGATCGCCCGCATCACCCGGCTGCGGGCGCGGCAAGACGCAGCCAAGGCCCTTTCACCATGACCCTCTTCATCACCTTCCTCATCACCGCCGTTGTGCTGGCCATCACGCCCGGCCCGGGCATTGCCTATGTGGTGGCGCGCACCGTGTCGGGCGGGCGCTCCGAGGGCCTGGCCTCGTGCCTGGGCACGGCGGTGGGCGGCATGTGCCATGTGGCGGCCGCGGCGCTGGGCTTGTCATTGCTGATCGCGCAATCGGCGCTGGCGTTCAGCCTGGTCAAGTACCTGGGCGCGGCCTACCTGGTCTATCTGGGCATCCGCATGCTGATGCAAAAGCCCCAGCCGCCCGCGGCGGTGCAGGTGTCTGCCCAGGGACCGCGCCGCGCGTTTGCCGAGGGCATCGTCGTGGAGGCGCTCAACGTCAAGACGGCGCTGTTCTTCCTGGCCTTCTTGCCGCAGTTTGTGGCGCCGGGCCAGCCGCTGGTGGCGCAGCTGGTGGTGCTGGGCAGCATCTGCGTGCTGCTCAACACGCTGGTGGACGTGGTGGCGGTGTACGCCGCCGCGCGCCTGCTGCGATCGCCCGCTGCGCAGGCCGCCCGCGCCCGGCTGCTCACCCGCGTGTCGGGCGTCACCATGCTGGGCCTGGGCGCGTACCTTGCGCTGGCGCGTCGGCAGGCCTGAAAACGCTATTGTTTTTATAGCGGGTCAGCACGCACTGGCGGGGGCTGGGGGCTGATTTAGCTTGAAATTTTGGAGTGTCTATGTGTCTCGACTGCCTGATGGAGTGCGTCTAACGCCATGCAACTGAACGAGAAGCGGACCGCCTCGGATATGCGCCTCGGGTGCACGGTGATGACCGTGTTGACGCTGGTCTTGCTGTTTTTCGCTTGGCGCATCTACGCCAACGGCGTGTTCAGCCTCGGCTCCTGTAGTGGCGACCGACACCCCACACTGTGTGAGCTGGGCCGCTGGCTGCTTAGTCTGCTGCCTGCTCAATCTCGACACGTCTTCATGACGGGCGTCATGCTTGTATTGGCCGGACTTTTCGGGTGGCTGGCAGTTTTGGCCTTTAAAGAGGGCGAAAGGATCGAAGTCGCCGAAGGCGATGACGGCAAGGGGCTGATGTGAGGCCAGGCGTGGACATTTCATAGTGCTCAAGGTAGTGACTAAGGTCGTAGTGCAGATTTGTGTCTACGCGCCAGTGTTGGAGGTTGCCCATGTCTGAACGCATTGCACACCCGGCCCGCGCGCGGCGGTGGGCTTTGGGCGCCGTGGACCTGTAGCTGGCTGGTGCCACCTGCAAGCCCATTGCGTCTTGTCAAGCTTTGCCGGTGGGCAGCGGCCCGGTTTTGGGGCCCCGCGTGGTAGAAGCGTCTATGACACCTGCTGCACATGCCCCACGCCTTGCCTTGCTGGCTGCGCTGGCGCTGCTGCCGCTGGCTGCGGGCGCCACGCAGCTGTGCCGCTGGGTGGACGAGACCGGGCGCACGCAGTTGTCTGACACCGTGCCGCCCCAGTACCTTGGCACCGCCACTTGCATCGATTCCAGAAAGTACGAGCTCTCGCCCGAGGCGCAGCGCGAGGCCGAGCAGCGCGCCGCGCAGGAGCGCGCCCGCGTGCGCAACGAGGCGGCAACGCAGCCGCCTGAGCCACCGCCCAGCGTGCCCGCACCGGCCGCGGCGGCCTCAGCGCCTGTGGTCAAACGCCCGGCGCAGCAAGTGACGGACGCCACCGACTGCGCCACCTGGTGGCGCCTGTACGACGAGAGCGCCGATTGCTTTGGCCCGTACCGCAACGTGCGCGGCGGCATCCGGCCTGAGGCGTTTGATGTGTGCAACCCGGTTGATAGCCCCGTGCCCAAATGCGGGCCGCGCGTCAACTGACGCGGCTACAGCGACGTGCGCGTCATGCCGTAGCAAAAGCTGATGAGCATGACGAAGTTGATCAACATGCCCTGGATGTGCAGGCGGCGAAAGCCGCGGATGGCGGTTGCGTTCTCGGCGGTGATGACGTTGCGCAGGGCGTCCATGCGCGGGATGAACCACTGGCGCCCCACCAGGCCCAGCGCGGCCATGCCGCACAGCACGGCGGCAAACAGCGGCCGCCCCGCCAGGGTGAAGCCCAGCGCCCCGCAGGCCCCGGTGATGGTGACGGCGCGGTAATACACGTTGAACAGCCCGCGGATAAAGCGGCCGTCCAGCGGCGTGTCGTGCTGCAGCACCAACAGGGGCAGCGAGCCCATCATGAAGAACCCCATGCTGATGATCAGCCCGACGGTGGCAATCAATGCAGCAATCAGCATGCCCCGCTCCTTTTGAGGGGCATTTTAGGAGGCGGTGGACTCAGTACCCCACGGTAAAGCGGCGGCCCGTGTGCGCGGGTTGCTCCAGCTCGTTGATAAAGGCCACGGCGTAGTCTTCCACCGACACATGGCTGTTGCCTTGCGCGTCGGCCAGCAGCTGGTCTTGCCCGAGGCGGAAGCGCCCCGTGCGCTGGCCGGGGGCGATGATGGCGCTGGGGCTCAGCAACGTCCAGGCCAGCGCGGGCTCGGCCTTCAGCAGGGCCAGGGCCTGGCGGGCGCCCTCGGCGGTGGGCTTGTACTCGGCGGGGAACTGCGGGGTGTCCAGCAGCTGCACGCCGGGCGCCACCTCCAGGCTGCCCGCGCCGCCCACCACCAGCAGGCGCGGCACGCCGGCCTGTTTGGCCGCCGCCACGATGGACTTGAAGCCGCCCAGGTAGTAGTCAAACGTGTTGGCCTGCGCATGCCCGCTGAAGGCGCTGAGCACGGCGTCAAAGCCCTTGAGCTGCGCCGCCAGCGCGGCGGTGTGGTGGACGTCGGCCTGCACCACCGTCAGCCCCGGCTGGGCGGGCAGGCGGGCGGGGTTGGTCACCAGGGCGGTGACGGTGTGGCCGCGGGCCAGGGCTTCGTTGCGCAGGGCCGAGCCGATAAAGCCGCTGGCGCCGATGAGTGCGATGTTCATGATGTGTTCTCTTTCCGGGGTTGGGTTGGGTTGCTGATGGCGCAACTGTCCCACCGGGGCTTGATTCGATAAAGAGGTGCAGTCACAATTGATTGTTATGAAATCAAAAACAATCAACGCCCCGGGCGCCGCCGGCGCCGACCTGAACGCGCTGCGCGTCTTTGCCGCCGTGGCCGAAGCCGGCGGCATCACCGCCGGGGCCGAGCTGCTGGGGATGACCAAGGCGCGCGTCAGCATCGAGATCAGCCGCCTGGAAGCGCTGCTGGGCGTGAGCCTCTTTACCCGCACCACGCGCCGCGTGGCGCCGACGGAGGCCGGCGATGACCTGTATGCCCAGGCCGTGCCGCTGCTGCGCAGGCTGGAGGACGCGCTGGCGCAGGCCCAGGCCGGGCAGGGCGCGGCCGTGCTAACCGGCACGCTGCGCATCAGCGCGCCGGTGGACCTGGCGGTGCAGTCGCTGGCGCCAGCGGTGGCCGAATTTGCGGCGCTGCACCCGCAGTTGCAGATTGACCTGCGCAGCAGCGACCGCGTGGCCGACATCGTCAAGGAGGGCGTCGACGTGGCCATCCGAATGGGCTGGCTGCGTGATTCGAGCCTGCGCGCCACCAAACTGGGCGAGTTTGAGCAGCACGTGGTGGCGTCGCCCGCCTACCTGCGCCGCGCCGGCAAGCCCGCCAGGCCCGAAGACCTGGCGGAGCACCAGTGGATTGCACTCAGCGTGCTGCCCACACCGCTGACCTGGAAGTTCGCCGGCCCGCGCGGCCAGCAGCGCACCGTGCGCATGGTGAGCCAGCTGCGCTGCGACTCCGCCGCCGCCATGCGCGCCCTGCTGCAGGCCGGCGCCGGCGTGGCCGTGCTGGACAGCTACAGCGCCGCCCAGGCCGAAAAGGACGGCACGCTGGTGCGCCTGCTCCCCCAGTGGAAGCTCCCCAGCGGCGGCATCCACGCCGTCTACGCCCCCGGCCGCCACGTGCAGGCCAAGGTGAGGGAGTTCATTGATTTTTACTGGGACAGGCTGGGGGCCTGATGGCCATGAAGCGGGTCAAGCCGCAGCCAGCATCAAATGACCGATCTCTGCCTTGGCAGGGCGGACCTTGATTTCAATGTCGTAGCCAAGTCGCGTCAGGCAATCCATCAGTTTGCGTTCTGACAGGTTGCTGAAATCCCCGCGCATCATGTCGGACACCTTGGGCTGGGTGATGCCCATCAGTCTGGCGGCTTCCTGTTGCGTCAAGTTGCGGGCACGCATGGCCTTGCGGATCTCGATCACAAGGCCAGTCTTGATCTTGAGTTTGTCGGCACTGGCCACGCCCAGGTCGGCAAACACGTTGCCAGAGCCTCGACGCACTTCAACGCCTTCAACCAGTCGGGTTTTCATTTCCGCAGCTCCTTTACATACGCTTCGGCAATCTTCAGCCTTGCGTGGATGATGTCCATGTCTTCCTTCGGTGTGGCGATGCCGCGTTTGCTCTTCTTCTGGAAGCAGTGGAGGACAAATACCGCTTCAGCAAACTTGACGGTGTACACCGCGCGATAAGTGCCGCCCGCATCGTCTTCCACCACCTCCAGCACGCCCGCGCCACCAAACCCCTTGAGCACCTTGGCAGCGTCGTGCCGGTCGCCGGCCTGCGCCAGAGACAACGCGAAACCGAACAGGCGGCGCACGTCCACGGGCAGAGCCATCAGGTCCTTGTAGCTGCTGCCTACCCATTCAAGCGGTTTTTCAAGCGTGGGCATTGGCAAATTATGCATGAACAGATATAAATTTCAACCCCCGAAACCGCCTTCGTCCAGAAACGCCTGCTCCTGCGCCGTGGTAGCGCGCCCCAGCACGGCGTTGCGGTGGGGGAAGCGGCCAAACCGCAGGATGATGTCGCGGTGCACGGTGGCGTGGTGCTGCGCATCGGGCCCGAGCGCAGTGCACAGGGCCAGCGCGCGGTCCTGGTCGGCCAGCTGCTCGCTGTGCATGAAGGGCAGGTAAAAGAAGTTGCGCAGTTCGCGGGCGGTCTGCTGGTCCAGCCCGGCGTCCACGGCGGCGTGGGCGATGGCGCGGGCCTGGTTGTCGGTGGCAAACATGCGCGCCGTGCCCCTGAAGCTGTTGCGCGGGTACTGGTCCAGCAGGATCAGCAGGGCCAGCGCGCCCTCTGCGGTGCGGGCCCAGGCGGCCAGATCGCCGCGGGCGGCGGCCTCGTGCGCGGCGGCAAAGCGGCTGCGGAAGTCCGCGTCAAAGGCTTCGTCTTTCTTGAACCAGGCTTGCGGGCCGGCGTCGCGCCAGAAGCGCACCACGTCTGTTGCGGGGGTGACAGGCTGAGGGGTATTCATCGCTCCTAGAATACGCCGGCCGGCCCATCGTGGCCGGTGCGTTCTCAGGGCGGGGTGCGATTCCCCACCGGCGGTATCTGTGGCGGCCCACCGGGCTGGCCGCGGGAGCCCGCGAGCGCCTGGGGCCCGCGCAGGCGGGCCGCAGGGTCAGCAGACCCGGTGCGATGCCGGGGCCGACGGTCACAGTCCGGATGAAAGAGAAACGCGTTGGCTGCCGCCGTGCCGGCAGGCTGCGCCTTGGCGGGCGCGGCTTGGGGCGTGGGGGTGGCCGACGTGCGCCCTGATTCATTGATCCAGCTTGTTTGAGGACCTCATGAATCAGACCCCCAAGTCCACCACCACCCCGCAGCGCTGCCGCGTGGCGATCGTCAGTGCCAGCTGGCACCGCGACATCGTCCAGCAGGCGGTGCAGTCTGCCCGCGACGAGCTGGCGCGATGTCGCCCCGAGGGCCTGCGCATCGACGAGCTCATCGTGCCCGGCGCTTTCGAGATCCCGCTGATCGCGCGGCGCATGGCGTCCAGCGGCCGCGTGGATGCGGTGATCGCCTGCGCGCTGGTGGTCAACGGCGGTGTGTACCGGCACGAGTTTGTGGCCGGCGCCGTGATCGACGGCCTGATGCGCGTGCAGCTGGACACCGATGTGCCGGTGTTCTCTGCGGTGCTGACGCCGAGGGATTTCCATGACCACGACGACCACCGCGAGTTCTTCCGCGCGCACTTCGTCAAGAAGGGCGTCGAGGTGGCGCAGGCCTGCGTGCAGACGCTGGACGCGCTGCGCGGCCTGCCGCTCAGCCCGTAAGCCTGGCCGCAGGTGGTGCGGGGATACTTGGGGCATGGCCCGCCCAACGACACCTTCAACCCTTGCCGCCGTGCTGGGCTACATGCTGGCCACGGGTGCGCCCTGGCCCGCGCTGGTGGCCTGGTGGCGCACCCGCTTGCGCAAGCGGGGCACGCGCCAGTTTGACCAGGCCGCCATCACCGAGGCCGAAGATGTGGCCCGCCACACCGGCACCTTTGGCCCGGACTGGTTCAGCCATGTGGTGCCGCACTGGCTGCGCGCTTTTGAGGTGCTGGGCGGGCCGGTGCAGCCGCTGGACGTGCTGGAGATCGGCAGCTGGGAAGGGCGCTCCGCCTGTTACCTGCTGCGCAAGCTGCCGCAGGCGCGCCTGACGGTGGTGGACACCTGGGGCGGCAGCGACGAGATGCTGCGCACGCGCGAGGAGCGCGCCCGCGTGGCCGAGCAGCGCTTTGACCTGAACACCCGCCCCTGGGCCGCGCGCGTGACCAAGCACAAGATGACGTCGGACGCGTTCTTCCAGGCCCGCCCGCCGGGGCCGCAGTTTGACCTGGTCTATGTGGACGGTTCCCACCACGCCGACGACGTGATGCGAGACGCGCTCAGCGCCTTTGCCGCGCTGCGACCGGGCGGCGTGCTGATCTTTGACGACTACCTGTGGCGCTTTTACCCCCGGCCCGTGCAGAACCCGGCCGGGGCGATCAACGCCTTCCTGCGGCTCAAGGCGGGCGAGTTCGACTTCCTGGCGGTGGACTACCAGGTGCTGGTGCGCAAGAAGCCGCCGGACGCATCAGCCCCCGACTGACGCTGCGGCGTCAACCCCCGACTGACGCTGCGGCGTCAGGCCTTGCTTGCGCGGCGCGCGTCCATCTCGCGGATCAACGCGCGGGCCTCGTCGCCCTCGGGGATGGGGCGGCCACTGTCGCGCCACTGCACCGCGGCCTTGAAGCCGGCCTCCTGCGCATAGCGGCGGAACCACAGCCCCTCGGGGTTGTGGCGGGTGATGCCGTCCATCAGGGTGGCCAGCTGCTGGGTCTGTTCCACACCCATGTTGAGCTGCACCTGGTTGACCACGAGCTTGTGCATGGCCAGATGGCTGCTGGGCACACCGGCAATGCGATCGGCCAGCTTCATCGTTTGCGCCTCCAGCTCGACGGCGGGCACGGCCAGGGTGGCCAGGCCCCAGTCGGCGGCTGTCCTGCCGGTGATGGTGTCGCCGGTGAACATCATCTGCTTGGCGCGCATCGGCCCCACGCGGAAGGCCCACATCGCCGGGGTGGGGCAGCCCCACACGCGGGTGGGCATGTAGCCGATGCGGGCGTCGTCGGCCATCACCAGCAGGTCGCAGCACAGGGCGATGTCGCTGCCGCCGGCCACGGCCGCGCCGTGCACCTTGGCGATGGTGGGCTTGGCGCTCTTCCACAGCGTCATGAAGTCCTCGGTGTTGCGCTTCATGAAGGCGTAGTCGTCCATCGGGTCCCAGGGGTGGCGCTCCTGCTGGCAGGGGTGGTCGATCTCGCTGCCGCCAAAGTGGCTCAGGTCGTAGCCGCCGCAAAAGCCCTTGCCCGCGCCTTCCACCACGATCACGTGGATGCCGCGCTCGGCGTTGGCCCATTCCACCGCGGCGCGGATCTCGCGCGGCGTGTCGTCGTTGATGGCGTTGTAGGCCTCCGGGCGGTTGAGCAGCAGCCGCGCCACGCGCGGGTTGGCCGGGTGGGGGTCGATGCGCAAGGTCTTGAAGGTGGGCACGGTGTCGTCTCCGGGTGGGCAAAAGGCCAGTTTATCGATGCCCCCGCACCGCTTCTGTCACTTCGGCTCCGAGCTACAGTGGCACATGCACTCCGTATCCATTCCCCATCCGGCGCCCGCTCCAACCGACCAGGCGCTCCCATCCCATGTGCCGGTGCTGATCGCCGGCGGCGGGCCGGTCGGCCTGTCGCTGGCGGCGCTGCTGGCGCGCCACGGCGTGGCCAGCCTTGTTGTGGAGGCCGACGACGGCTACTGCGGCGGCAGTCGCGCGATCTGCATGTCGCGCCGTTCGCAGGAAATTCTGGGCTGGGTCGGCGCCGACCAGCCGCTGGTGGCCAAGGGCCTGTCGTGGGTGGGCGGGCGCAGCCACTGGCGCAACACCGAGGTGCTGCACTTCGAGATGCCCAGCGAGCCCACGCAGCGGTACGCGCCCATGGTCAACATCCAGCAGTACTACGTGGAGGAATACGCGCACCAGGCGGCGCAGGCGTTTGGCGGTGCCTGCCAGGTCGCCTGGTCGGCGCGCGTGACCGCCGTGCAGCAGGACGCGCAAGGTGTGCGGGTCGAGGTGCAGGGCCCCGACGGCGCACGCCACACGGTGCGGGCGCAGTACCTGGTGGCCTGCGACGGCGGGCGCAGCACGGTGCGCGAGCAGCTTGGCCTGCAATTGCAGGGCACGCAATACGACGGCAAGTACGTGATCGTCGACATCCGCCAGGACACCAGACGCCCGGTCGAGCGGCTGGCCTGGTTCGACCCGCCGTCCAACCCGGGCTCCACCATCCTGATGCACCGCCAGCCCGACAACGTGTGGCGCATCGACTACCAGATCCGCGACGACGAAGACCCGGTGGAGGCCGTCAAGCCCGGCAACGTGCTGCCGCGCGTGCAGAGCCACCTGCAAATGATCGGCGAGGACGCGCCCTGGGAGCCGCTGTGGATCTCGATCTACAACGCCAAGTGCCTCACGCTGGACAGCTACCGCCACGGCCGCGTGCTGTTTGCCGGCGACGCCGCGCACCTGGTGCCGATCTTTGGCGTGCGCGGCCTCAATTCGGGCCTGGACGACGCCGGCAACCTGGCCTGGAAGCTCGCGCGCGTGCTGCAGGGCAACTCGCCCGACAGCCTGCTCGACTCCTATTCGGTCGAGCGCGTGCATGCCACGCACGAAAACATTGCCTATGGCGCCAAGAGCACCGAATTCATGGCGCCGCCGGACTTCGCCTTCAAGCTCATGCGCGAGGCCGTGCTGCGCCTGGCCGTGAGCGACGACAAGGTGCGCCCGCTCATCAACCCGCGCCAGTCCACGCCCATCGCCTACGCGGGTTCACCGCTCAATGTGCCGCAGCAGGGCGAGTGGGTGCACGACATGGCCGCGCCCGGCGCGCCCGCGCCCGAGGCGCTGCTGGCCGGACCGCGGGGGCCGCTGCACCTGACCAGCGTGTTCGGCTTGGACTTTGTCTGCCTGGTCTTCTGCTACGGCGTGGTGCCCGATGCCGTGCGCGCGCTGACAAGCCACGGCGTCGGCGTGATCGAGATCGAGCCCGGGGCCGACACCCTGGGCCAGGCGCGGCAGCGCTACGGCCTGCCCGACGCGGCGGCGCAGGCACTGGTGCTGGTGCGCCCCGATGGCTACGTGATGGGCCGCTGGCGCGGCCTGGACGCCGCCCCCGTGCTGGCGGCATTGAAAGACAAGGAGCTCATGGCATGACCGACGCCGATCTGGACACGAGTTATTCGGCGCTGTGCGCCGCGCTGGCGCAGGTGGGCGAGGCGCAGGCGCCACTCTTCTTGTCGATGGTGTGCCTTTCGCTGCTGAGCCGCTGCGAGACGGCCGCCGACGTGCTGCCGCTGATTGCCAACGCCCAGGCGCAGCTGGCCACCGGGGCAGCGCGCCAGGATTGAGCGGAAACAGTGGCCGGCGCGAGGGCCGGCCTGGCAATACCCGCACCGCCGGTATTGCGCAGCCCCCGCCGGTAAAATCGGCCGCTTCTCCCCGGCTTCATCTGCAAGCCCGCCCCGTTACAGCATGAACGCCCCCATCGACGTCTCGTTTTTCGCGCGGGCAGCCAAGCCGATCACCAGCTACCGAAAGTACTGGGCGCATCGCTTCGGGCCGGCGAAGTTCCTGCCCATGAGCCGCGCCGAGATGGACGCGCTGGGCTGGGACAGCTGCGACGTCATCCTGGTCACCGGCGACGCCTATGTGGACCACCCCAGCTTTGGCATGGCGGTGATCGGGCGCACGCTGGAGGCGCAGGGTTTCCGCGTGGGCATCATCGCCCAGCCCGACTGGCAAAGCGCCGAGGCCTTCAAGGCACTGGGCAAGCCCAACCTGTTCTGGGGCGTCACCGCGGGCAACATGGACAGCATGATCAACCGCTACACGGCGGACCGCAAAATCCGCAGCGACGACGCCTACACCCCCGGCGACGTGGGCGGCAAGCGGCCCGACCGCGCGGCCATCGTCTACAGCCAGCGCTGCCGCGAGGCCTACAACGGCGTGCCGGTGATCCTGGGCGGCATCGAAGGCAGCCTGCGCCGCATCGCGCACTACGACTATTGGTCCGACAAGGTGCGCCGCAGCATCGTGGTGGACGCCAAGTGCGACCTGCTGCTGTACGGCAACGCCGAGCGCGCGCTGGTGGAGGTGGCGCACCGCCTGGCCGCGCGCGAGCCGCTGGAGCAGATCACCGACGTGCGCGGCACGGCCTTTGTGCGCCGCGCGTCGCCCGAGGGCTGGTTCGAGATCGACTCCACCCAGGTGGACGCGCCCGGCCGCGTGGAGGCGCACGTCAACCCCTACCAGACCACCGCCGAGCAGGCGCAGGCCCAGGGCGCCACCTGCGAGCGCCCGGATGCTACAAATTCTGTAGCGGATCAGCCAGCACTGGCGGGGGCTGGAGCCCGATTTGATGCCAAAAAAGCCGAAGCGGGCGCGGTGCCGCTGATGTTCGTGCCCAACCCGGCGCTCAAGCAGAAGCTCAAGGTTCCGCCACGGGATCGAAGCGTGATCCGCCTGCCCAGCTACGAGCAGGTCAAGGCCGACCCGGTGCTCTACGCCCACGCCAGCCGCGTGCTGCATCTGGAGACCAACCCCGGCAACGCCCGCGCGCTGGTGCAGGCGCACGGCGAGGGTGCCACCGCGCGCGACGTGTGGATCAACCCGCCGCCCATCCCGCTCACCACGGCCGAGATGGACCACGTGTTTGACCTGCCCTATGCCCGCAGCCCGCACCCGGCGTATGCGGACGAGAACGGCAGCCACGATGGCGCAACCAAGATCCCCGCGTGGGAGATGATCCGCTTCAGCGTCAACATCATGCGCGGCTGCTTTGGCGGATGCACCTTCTGCAGCATCACCGAGCACGAGGGCCGCATCATCCAGAGCCGGTCCGAGGACAGCGTGATCCGCGAGGTCGAGGAGATCCGCGACAAGGTGGCCGGATTCACCGGCGTGATCAGCGACCTGGGCGGCCCCACGGCCAACATGTACCGCATCGGCTGCAAGAGCCCCGAGATCGAGGCCGCCTGCCGCAAGCCCAGCTGTGTCTATCCCGGCATCTGCAGCAACCTCAACACCGACCACAGCGCGCTCATCCACATGTACCGCCGCGCGCGCGGCCTCAAGGGCATCAAGAAGATCCTGATCGGCTCTGGCCTGCGCTACGACCTGGCCGTGCAGAGCCCCCGAGTACGTCAAGGAGCTGGTGCAGCACCATGTGGGCGGCTACCTCAAGATCGCGCCCGAACACACCGAGCAGGGCCCGCTGACCAAGATGATGAAGCCCGGCATCGGCAGCTACGACAAGTTCAAGGCGATGTTCGAGAAGTACAGCGCCGAGGCGGGCAAGAAGCAGTTTTTGATCCCGTACTTCATCGCCGCGCACCCCGGCACGCGCGACGAGGACATGATGAACCTGGCGGTGTGGCTCAAGAAGAACGGCTTTCGTGCCGACCAGGTGCAGACCTTCTACCCCAGCCCCATGGCCACGGCCACGGCGATGTACCACTCGGGGCGCAACCCGCTCAAGCGCGTGCACCGCACGCCGCTGGCCGACGACGAGGCGGTGGACATCGTGCGCGGCGAGAAGCGCCGCCGCCTGCACAAGGCTTTCCTGCGCTACCACGACCCCAACAACTGGCCGCTGCTGCGCGAGGCGCTCAAGAGCATGGGCCGCGCCGACCTGATCGGCAACGGCAAGCACCACCTGATCCCCACCTTCCAGCCGCTGACGGACGGCAGCTACCAGAGCGCCCGCCGCAAGAACAGCACGCCGGCGGGCGCGAAGGACGCCACCGGCAAGGCGGCCACGGGGCAGGCCGCGGGCAAGGCCGTCAACAAGCCTGTGCGCGGCCGACTGCTGACCCAGCACACCGGCTTGCCGCCGCGCGCGACCGGCGTGGCCCGCAAGGGCGGAATTCAGGGCAAAAAAGGCCTGTAGCCCCCGCGGGTGCTTGCTCACCCGCTATCAAAAATATAGCGACTTCGGGCAAGGCGGCCCGTAACTAGCCTTTGAACGCCAGCACCTCGGCGTTGATGCGCCGCAGGTTCACCGACAGGTGGCGGGTGATCTGCTGCAACAGGCTGATCTTCAGGCCCGGGTTGTCGGTGTCCAGCCGGTTGAAGGTGTCGCGGTCCAGCACGCGGCAATGCACGGGGTCCAGCGCCACCACGTCGGCAGAGCGTGGTGAGCCGTCGATGAACGCCATCTCGCCAAAGGTCATGCCGGCGGTGAACAGGTCAATGCGCCGCCCGGGCTTGCCGGCCTGCGCGGGCAGGCGCACCTCGACACTGCCGTCCAGCAGCAGGAACAGCGCGTCGCCGGGGTCGCCGCTGCGCACGATGGTGTCGCGCGCGGCGTAGTGGCGCTCCTGCAGCGCGCCCTCCAGCCAGGCCAGGTTGTCGGGCGACAGGCCGTCCAGCAGCTCGCACTGCGCCAGCGTGAGGGCCTCGCGCGCCTGCGCGGGCGGGCCCAGCAGCTCGGCCAGCAGGACGTTCTCGCAGGCTTCGAGTGCCGCGTCGTCGTCGGGGTAGCTGCAGGCCACATCAAAGCCGTGGGCGGCCAGCCGGTTGACCAGGGCGCGGGCGTGGCACACCACCAGCCGCGCACCGCCCGGCGCCAGGCTGCGCTGCAGCTCGGCGATCAGGCGCAGGCTGGTGTCGTCGGCCGAGATGACGTTGCGCAGGTTCAGCACGAATTGCTGTGCGTGCACGCTGCCCTGCTGCACGCTGCGCAGCACGGGCTCGATGGTGGAGAACACCAGATCGCCCTGCATCTCGATCACGCGCACGCGGTGGCCCTCGCGGCCCAGCAGCTGGCGGTGTTTCGGGGGCCGGCGCCGGCGCGAACGCACCTGCGCGTTGTCGTAGCTGAGGCGCTGTGCCTTGACCGGGCCAGCGCCGCCGCGAAAGACATGCAGGGCCAGCTCGCGCGAAAGGTCTGCGCACACCCGGATGCCGCGCGCGCTGTTGCCCTGCGCGTCCAGCGGCGGCGAGAACACGCCGATGCCCAGCTGGCCAGGCAGCACCGCCATGATGCCGCCGCCCACACCGCTTTTGGCGGGCAGGCCCACGTCATAGATCCACCCGCCGGAGAAGTCGTACATCCCGCAGGTGGACATGACCGACAGGATGTTGGCGATGTATTCCGGGGCGATGGCCGGCTGGCGCGTCACCGGGTTGACGCCGTGGTTGGCCAGTGTTGCGGCCATGATGGCCAGGTCGCGGCAGGTGACGCGGATCGCGCACTGCTGGAAGTAGGCCTCCAGGATCTCGGTGGGTTCCTCTTCGATGATGTCGAAGTTGCGCAGCATCCAGCCAATGGCGCGGTTGCGGTGGCCGGTGGCGCTTTCGGACTGATAGACAAGAGGATCGATGTCCAGCTCGCGCCCGGCGCAGCCCGACAGGTAGGCCGTGATGCGCTGGATGCGCGATTTGCCCCCACGCCTGGCCACCTGGCCACACGAGGCGATGGCACCGGCATTGATCATCGGGTTGAACGGCACACCGGTGACAGGCTTGAGGCTGATGGCGTTGAAGGCCTCACCCGAGGGCTCCACACCGATGCGGGCCAGCACGCCGGCCTCGCCCTGATCCTCCAGCGCCAGGCCGTACGTCAGCGCCTTGGAGATGGACTGGATGGTGAAGGCCTGGCCGGTGTCGCCCACCTCGTACACATGGCCGTCGCGGGTGGCGATGCAGATGCCGAACCAGTCGGGTTCGGCCTTGGCCAGCTCGGGGATGTAGTCGGCGACCTGGCCCTGGCGGTAGCCCCGGTGGCGCTCGTACAGGGTGCGAAGGTAGGTCTCGATCGGGAAGGGGTTGTCTCTGGAGGGATGCGGGTCAGCGGCCATGGGCGCGGTCTTGGATGTTGTGGTCTCCAGTGTTACCAGCAATATCCGTTCCACCACTGGCGCAACGGCGCCCGGGGCGACCGCTGCGACATCCCGCTTGGCAGGCTACCGGCTTGCTGCGCTGGCCGGACGCGAGGCCGGTGCCGCCGCCCGGGGCGCTGATGCGCCAGCGGCGGGCAGGCGGGGGCCCAGGGCGGGCGGGGGCGGCTGGTTGGCCGCCGGAGCCTGAGGCGGCGTCAGGCCCAGCCGGCGGGCCAGGCTGCGGTCCAGCGCCTGCACCTTGGGTTCGATGGATGGGCGGGTTTCGGCCACGGTGCGGTCCACCAGCGACTTTTGCAGCGCGTCGCCCAGCTGCTGGAACTTGCGGTAGGTGGGCGATTCCAGCTGGGCGACCAGCTGGGTGAGCTCTTCCTCGGTGAACCGCTCTTCCAGCATCGCGCCGATGGTCAGGGGGGCCAGCTGGATGGCGCGGTCGCGCACCACGGGCACGGCTTCCTCAAGGTACTTGCGCACGTCGCCCTGGATCTCGGTGGCGACGGCGTCGCGCCGCTCGGCCGGCACGCGGGTGGACAGCAGCATGGGCACGCGGTCCATGAGCACGCGCACCGGCTGTTCGGCCAGCGAGCGCGCCAGCGCCTCGATGGCGGGCTGCTGCAGCCGCACGATGCGGGCGGCCAGCTCTTTCTTGGCGGGCGAGGAGGCCAGCGCCGCAGCCGGGGCGGCGGGCGTGGCGGAAGGGGGGGTCTGGGCCTGGGCGGCGGCGGCAGTGGCCAGCAGGGCGAACGAGAGCAGGAATTTTTGGGTCATGGCCAATCTTAAACGCCAGGGGCTCGCCCGCAGCCGCTGCGCCGTATAGTCCCTTCATGAATTTCTGCCCCACGCCGCGCTGTTGGCCCGCCCTGGCCCGGCGCCTGATCAAGACGGGCCTGCCGGCGCTGTGCGTGCTGGCCGGCCTGGGTGGTGGCGGTGCCGCCGCCCAGCCGCGCGACTGCCCGCCCGCGGCGCAGCCACTGACGCCCGCACTCTTCCAGGCCGCTGCGGCGCAGGCGCGCGACCGCGGCCTGCTGTGGCGCATCAGCCGCGACGGCCGCACGTCGTGGCTGTACGGCACGCTGCATGTGGGGCGGGCGGAGTGGCTGGCACCGGGCCCGCAGGTGCGCGACGCGCTGCAGCAGTCCGACGTGGTGGCGATGGAGCTGGACCCGCTGGACCCGGCCGTGCAGCGCGAGATGGCCGCCGGGCTGGCCGCGCAGCCGCCGCGCGCGCTGCCCGCACCGCTGCGCCAGCGGCTGCGCCAGCGCTTTGACACCGATTGCCTGGACGCCGCCGCGCTTGCGCAGGGCCCGGCCGAGATGCAGGCCTTTACGCTGGTGATGATGGCGGGGCGGCGCGACGGCCTGGAGGTCACCTACGGCAGCGAGCTGCTGCTGTCGGTGCTGGCGCGCGGGGCCGGGCGGCCGGTGGTATCGCTGGAGTCCGCCGCCCTGCAACTGGGCGCGCTGCTGGCCCGGGACGACGCCGAGGCGCAGGCCATGGTGACCGACGCGCTGGACGACCTGGAAGCCGGACGCATCAGCCCCGTGCTGCGCAAGACCGCGCAGGTCTGGGAGAGCGGTGACCTGGCCGAGCTGGAGCGCTACGCCCAGTGGTGCGAGTGCATGCGCACCGAACTGGACCGCCGGCTGATGAAGCGCCTGCTGGACGACCGCAACCCCGGCCTGGCTGGGCGCATCGATGCCCTGCACCGCGATGGCCGGCGTGTGTTTGCCGCCGTGGGCGCCCTGCACATGGGCGGGCCGCAGGGTTTGCCTGTCTTGCTGGCGGCGCGCGGCTACCGGGTGGAGCGCGTCGAGCGCGCGCGCTGAGGCCCCCACGGCAAAGCGCCCATGGGCCCCTTGAGGGCACCATGGGCGCCTGAAATCACGAAGACGTTACTTCGAGACCGGATGCGGCTTGGGATTGGACTTGGGCGGGTCGCCCACGGGCTGGACAGGGTCCTTCGGCTCGTTCATGTCGCCAGGCACCTCAGGCTCGCCCGCCTGCTGCTGGATGGGCCCTTTGGAGTCCGGCACGGCTGCCTTTTGCTGGTCGTGCTGGGGCGGGGTGTTCGGGGCAGGCGGCTGGGGCTTCTTGGGTTCGATGATCATGGTCGGTTCCTGGGTGAAGGATTCATGGGCCTGTGGGCCGGAGTCGGCTCACAGACCCATGGTGGGCGCCCGGTACCGGAGCGTCTGTGCTGCGCCGTACGCTGGCGCACGGGCCGCAGGCCGTGGCCTGCCGCTTACTTCTTGACACTCATTTCGTTGTTGACGCTGCGCGTGCCTTCCACCGCGCGTGCCACGGCCACGGCGCGGTCGATCTGGGCCTGCGTGTTGACAAAGCCGCTGAGCTGGACCTGGCCGTCGCGCGAGATGACGGCGATGTCGTTGCTCTTGATGCTTTCTTCGGCCATCAGGGCGCCCTTGACGCGGGTGGTCAGGATGCTGTCGTCCACCTTGGTGCCCACCGAAGTCTCGGCGCCCTTGAGGGTGAGGCGGTTCTCCACCATGGTGACGCCTTCGACACCGCGGGCCACCGTCATGGCGCGGTCCACCTGGGCGTTGCTCTCGACAAAGCCGCTGAGCTGGACTTCGCCCTTTCGGGTCTCGATCTTGAAGTCCAGGCTCTTGATGTCGGGGTCGGCCATCAGCGCGCCCTTGACGCGGGCGGTGATGACGCTGTCGTCAATCTCGGTGCCCACCGTGGTGGTGGCCACCGGCGGGCTGGCGGGCTCGGGCGTCTTGCCGCAGCCGGCCAGAAACAACGGGAGCAGGGCGGCGGCAAGCGCCAGCAGGCGAAAAGGGGTTTTCATGTGATTTCTTCCGGGCAGATGGGGGGGAGTCGGGAGCGACTCCACCACTGTCCTCTGAAATCACGTCGCCATCTGTGCGACAGCGCACCGTGGTGCGCGGGAGCAAACGGCCGGGTTCAGCCGCCCGTATCAACCACCCTTGTGCGGGCGCTTGCCGGGGTTCTTCTTGCTGCGCGTGGCCTTGCCGCGCTCGAGGCTGATCTTCTGGCCGCGGCCCTGTTGCAGCTTGTGGCCTTCGGCGTTGGTGACTCGGGGGGTGGCCTTGCGGTCGGCTTCGGTAACGATTTTGTTGCCCATGGGAATATTCCTGATACAGATTGGTTGCAGGGCGCTATTAGGCCACAGCCGGGCCAACTACTCGCTTGCCAGGGTATGCAGCGGGATGTCCTTTTCCACCGCCAGCCGATCCAGCTGGGCGCGCGTGCGGGTGGCCAGGTACGCCGCAATCGCCTGGTGCGTGGCCGGCGCAAACATGGCCCGAATGTCGGACGACGCCACGCCCGCCGCCGCGCACAGCGCCGCGGCAAAGTGCGGCTCCAGCGCGGCCACGGCCACGCGGCCGTCCTTGCAGGCATAGACCTTGTAGCCCGCGTGCGCCCCGCCCACCGCGCCGCTGGGTTGCGTCAGGCCCCACTGGCGCGGCAGCGCCAGGTAGCCAGCCGCGTCAGACAACGCCACCTCGATGAAGGCGCCGCGCCCCGTGCGCCCGCGCGCCAGCACGGCCTGCAACACCGCCTCTGCCGCCATCAGCGAGCCGCCCATGTCGGCATACAGCGTGGGCGGCAGCCCCAGGCCGCTGACCAGGCCGTTGTCGGCCAGGTAGGTCAGGTCGTGGCCGGGCTCTTCGGCCCGCGCGCCGGGCGCGCCCACGATGGCCACCTGCGACAGCGCCGGGTACAGGCGGTGCAGCTGCTTCCAGCCCAGCTGCAGCTTGTCCAGCGCGGAGGGACGAAAGGAGGTGAGCAGCACGTCGGTTTTGGCCAGCGCGCGGTGCAGCGCCTTCTGGCCGGCCTCGGTCTTGAGGTCGGCCGCCAGCACCTTGACGCCCTGGTGCAGCTGCGCATAGGCCGGCCGGTTGTAGTGGGCCATGGGGTCGCCCGAGGGCGGCTCCAGCTTGGTGCAGGTGGCGCCCATGGCGCGGCAACGCATCAGCGCAGCCGGGCCGGGCAGGTTGAGCGCCAGGCTCAGGACGCGCACGCCCTTGAGCGGGCGCAGGGTGGCGGCGGAAGCAGTGGCCATGTGCGGGGGTTTGAGGTTTGACACTGGCGTGCCTTGGTATGAATGGTTTGCCACTACTTTTTGCCCTTTTTGCTTTCCACCGGCGTGACAAAGCCGATGGGCCGCTTGGGCGGATCGGGCGGGGCCATCAGCCCGCGCACCGCGTCCAGCAATTGCTTGAGCTGCAGTCGCGTGTTGCGACTGAACGTGTCGTGCGAAAACTCCAGGCTCTCCGTCTTGGTTTCCAGCTCATCCAGCCGCTTGGCCAGGTCTGCATGCGCCGAGGCAGCCTCTCGCAGATGAACGAAGGCGCGCACCACGTAAATCCCCATCTCCACAGCCTGGTTGGAGGCCAGTACGTTGGCAGCCTGGATGGCTCCATGCTCCGTGAAAGCATAGGGCAGCGCTCTGGAAAACTTCAACTTCTGCAGGTGGTCGCAATTTGCGACCACCTCGGCCTTCTCGGCGGCAGTCAGCTGGAACAGAAAATCGGCGGGGAAGCGCTCCCGGTTGCGCTTGACCTGCTCGTTGAGTCGCTTGGTCGGTACGCCGTACAGCGCGGCCAAGTCCACATCGATCATCACGCGCAGGCCCCGCACCTGCTGGATGCGACCTTCAATTCGCGGCGCAATCACTGCGCTCATGCGTCGCTCGCTGATGTGATGAGGGGCATACTCGGCTCCGGTGGTCGACGGGGCAAACAGTCTAGCGCAACGGGGTGGGGTGTCGCGGTGGATGCGGGCGGCGTGTGAGGTGCCCGCGCGGCAGGCCAAATGATCCAAAAATTGCCATTTTTGCTATCACTTTCATAGTGGGTCAGCAAGCACCCAAGCGGCCTGCAGCCTATTTTTCCTCTCAAAACCCGTTCTCCCAATACCCAATGCTAGGATTCCCCCAGCTGTCCAACACAGGGGTGCTGCATGAACATGACGGAGGTCGCCGGCTTGCGCGCCTGGATCGGGCGCAGCGTGGTGCAGCACGACACCGTCACCGCCGCGCCGCTGCGCGCCCTGGCCGCCACGCTCGATCTGGCCGACGACGCGCTGCCCGCCACGCTGCCGCCGCTGTGGCACTGGCTGTACTTTCTGCCTGCGGCCCGGGCCAGTGAGATCGGGCCCGACGGCCACCCGCAGCGCGGCGGCTTCCTGCCGCCGGTGCCGCTGCCGCGGCGCATGTGGGCGGGGGGCGAGCTGGCTTTTTTTGAGCCACTGCAACCGGGGGACGCCATCTCGCGCACATCCACGGTGGACGATGTGGCCGTCAAGTCCGGGCGCAGTGGCGAGCTGTGCTTCGTCAAGGTGCGCCACGAGGTCACCGGCCCGCGCGGGCTGGCGCTGCGCGAGTTCCACGACATCGTCTACCGGCCCATGCCTGCGCCGGGCGAGCCCGAGCCTGTGCCCGCGCCGGTCTACGAGGCCGCCCCGGCGGACGCCACCTGGCAGCGCACGGTGGTGCCGGACGACGTGCTGCTGTTCCGCTACTCGGCGCTCACCTTCAACGGCCACCGCATCCACTACGACCGCCGCTACGTCACCACCACCGAGGGCTACCCCGGCCTGGTGGTGCACGGCCCGCTGATGGCCACGCTGCTGGCGGGCCTGGGCGCGCAGGGGTTTGCGGGGCGCGCGGCGCGCACGTTCCGCTTCCGGGCGCTCAAGCCGGTGTTTGACCTGCACCCGTTTGAGGTGTGTGGCCGCCCGGCGGATGCGCACACCGCCGAGCTGTGGGTCCGCGACCACGCGGGCCATGTGGCCATGCGCGCACGGATGGGGTTTGCGCCGTGAAGCCGCTGCAGGGCATCACCGTGGTGGCGCTGGAGCACGCCATCGCTGCGCCGTTCGCCACGCGCCAGCTGGCCGACCTGGGCGCGCGGGTGATCAAGGTCGAGCGCCCCGATGGCGGCGACTTTGCCCGCGCCTACGACCAGCGGGTGCGCGGGCAGTCGTCGCACTTTGTGTGGGTCAACCGCAGCAAGGAGAGCCTGGCGCTGGACCTGACGCAGCCGCTGGCCAACGAGGCGCTGATGCGCCTGATCGACACGCAGGCCGACGTGCTGGTGCAAAACCTGGGCCCCGGCGCGGCGCAGCGGCTGGGCCTGGGCTGGGCGGCGCTGTCGGCGCGCAAGCCCTCGCTGATCGTGTGCGACATCTCGGGCTATGGCGGCAGCGGCCCCATGCGGGAGCGCAAGGCCTACGACCTGCTGATCCAGGCCGAGGCAGGCTTCCTCAGCGTCACCGGCACGCCGGGCGAGATGGCCAAGGCGGGCATCTCCATTGCCGACATTGCCGCGGGCACGCAGGCGCATGCGGGCATCCTGGCGGCGTTGATCGAGCGCGGGCGCACCGGGCGTGGGCGGCACATCGACATCTCGATGCTGGAGGCCATGGCCGAGTGGATGGGCTTCCCCATGTACTACGCGCATGAAGGCGCCGCGCCGCCCCCGCGCAGCGGCGCCAGCCACGCCACCATCTACCCCTATGGGCCGTTTGAGGTGGGCCGCGCTACACCGCAGCCCGGCACGGTGATGCTGGGCCTGCAAAACGAGCGGGAGTGGGTGGCCTTTTGCACCGGCGTGCTGCGCCAGCCGGGGCTGGCCACCGATGCGCGGTTTGACAGCAACACCCGCCGCTCCGCCGCGCGCGCGGCGCTGCTGGCCGAGATGGACGCCGTGTTCGCCACGCTGACGGTGGCCGAGGTGCTTGCCCGGCTGGACGAAGCCCGCATCGCCAGCGCGCAGGTGCGCGACATGGCCGGGCTGTGGGCGCACCCGCAGCTGGCCGCTCGCGGGCGCTGGGCGCAGGTGGGCACGCCCGCGGGCGCAGTGCCGGCGCTGTGGCCGCCCGGGCGCAGCGGTGCGGACGACACCGCCATGCAGCCCGTGCCCGCGCTTGGGGAACATACCTACGCCATCCTTCACGGCCTGGGCTATGGTGATGAAGACATTGCCGCCATGACCCAGACCCACCGCACGCCAGAGACCTGACCATGCTGTCGCCCCTGGACAAACGCCATGCCGACCTTCGCGAGGGCGTGCGCGCGGCCTGCGCGCCGTTTGACTCGGCCTACTGGCAGCGCGTGGACGAGGCGCGCGGCTACCCCGAGGAGTTCGTGCAGGCGCTGACGCTCTCTGGCTGGCTGGCCGCGCTGATCCCGCAGGACTACGGCGGCAGCGGCCTGGGCCTGGCCGAAGCCAGCGTCATCATGGAAGAGATCAACCGCAGCGGCGGCAACTCCGGCGCCTGCCACGGCCAGATGTACAACATGGGCACGCTGTTGCGCCACGGCTCGGTGGAGCAGAAGCAGCGCCTGCTGCCGCGCATCGCCACGGGCGAGATCCGGCTCCAGTCGATGGCGGTGACCGAGCCCGGCGCGGGCACCGACACCACGCAGATCTCCACCACGGCCGTGCGGTGCAAGTCGCCCGCGGGCGACCGCTATGTCGTCAACGGGCAGAAGGTGTGGGCATCGCGGGTCAATCACTCGGACCTGATGATCCTGCTGGCACGCACCACGCCGCTGGCCGAGGTGCGCCGCAAGACCGAAGGGTTGTCGATCTTTGTCATCAACGTGCACCAGTCGGTGGGGCAGGGGCTGACCATCCGGCCGATCCGCAACATGGTCAACCACGAGACCAGCGAACTCTTTTTTGACAACCTGGAGATCCCTGCCGAAAGCCTGATTGGCGACGAGGGCCAGGGCTTCCGCTACATCTTTGACGGGCTCAACGCCGAGCGCGCGCTGATCGCGGCCGAGTGCATTGGCGACGCCTACTGGTTCATCGAGCGGGCGCGCCGCTATGCGGGCGAGCGCGTGGTGTTCAAGCGCCCGATCGGCCAGAACCAGGGCGTGCAGTTCCCGCTGGCGCAGGCCTACATCGAGACCGAGGCCGCCAACCTGGTGCGCTGGCGCGCCTGCGAGCTGTTTGACGCTGGCGAGCCCTGCGGCGCCGAGGCCAACATGGCCAAGTACCTGGCGGCCAAGGCGTCGTGGGAGGCGGCCGAGGCCTGCATGCAGACGCACGGCGGCTTTGGCTTTGCCGCCGAATACGACATCGAGCGCAAGTTCCGCGAGACCCGGCTGTACCAGGTGGCGCCGGTGTCCACCAACCTGATCCTGTCCTACATCGGCGAGCACGTGCTGGGTTTGCCGCGCTCGTACTGACGCGCCCCGCCGGGCAGCGGGGGCAGCTGGCTACAGCGGCAGGCCGACGTAGTTCTCTGACAGCGCCGTGGACATGGCGCGCGAGTTCACCAGGTAATCCAGCTCGGCCTCCTGCACCTTCTGGCCAAAGCTTTCTGCATCGGGGAAGCGGTGCATCAGCGTGGTCAGCCACCAAGAAAAGCGCTCGGCCCTCCAGATGCGGCGCAGGCAGCGCGCCGAGTAGGTGTCGATGCCCGCGGCCGAGCGCTCGTTGAAGTGCTCGATGAAGGCCGAGGACAGGTACTTCACGTCGCTGGCGGCGAGGTTCAGGCCCTTGGCGCCGGTGGGCGGCACGATGTGGGCGGCGTCGCCGGCCAGGAACAGCCGGCCAAAGCGCATGGGCTCGGCCACAAAGCTGCGCAGCGGGGCGATGCTTTTTTCGATGCTGGGGCCGGTGACGACGCGCTCGGCCAGCTCGGGGTCGAGCCGGGCGCGCAACTCGTCCCAGAAGCGCGCGTCGCTCCATTGCTCAACCTTGTCCGTCAGGGGGCACTGCACGTAGTAGCGGCTGCGCGTCAGGCTGCGCATGGAGCACAGCGAGAAGCCGCGCTCGCTGTTGCCATAGACGATGGCGTGCGGCGAAACCGGGGGCACATCGGCCAGCACACCCAGCCAGCCGAAGGGATAGACCTTTTCATATTCGGTGACCTTGTCCTTGACGCTGGCGCGGCTGACGCCGTGAAAGCCGTCGCAGCCGGCGATGAACTCGCACTCCAGCGTGTGGGTCTGGCCGTCCTTCTGGTAGGTGACGCGCGGGCGGCTGCCGTCAAAGTCGTGCAGGGCGACGTCGGAGGCCTCGTACACGGTGGTCAGGCCCTGCGCGGCGCGGGCCTGCATCAGGTCGCGGGTGAGTTCGGTCTGGCCGTAGGCGGTGACCACCTTGCCGCCGGTGAGGCCGTGCACGTCGATGGGGTGGCGCGCGCCGCCAAACACCAGCTCGATGCTGTGGTGCACCGTGCCGCCCGCGTCCACGCCGGCGCCCACACCGGCCTCGTGCAACAGGTCCACGGTGACCTGCTCCAGGATGCCGGCGCGGATGCGGCCCAGCACGTAGTCGCCGCTCTGGCGCTCCAGGATGATGTTGTCAATGCCGGACTTGTGCAGCAGCTGGCCCAGCAGCAGGCCGGAGGGGCCGGCGCCGATGATGGCGACCTGGGTTTTCATGGGGTGTCTCCTTGCAGAATCCCGCAGGTTACGCAGCGGGCGGCCGCCGCGCCAGAGCGGCCACCGGGGTTTGCGCGATCATCGGAACAGCTGCGCGGTGATCGCGCAACGCCTGCGCGCCGTGGCATGATGCGCCATGGCCATCGCCCACGCCGATTTCATCGAAGGCCTCGCCAAGGGGCTGGCGGTGCTGGAGAGCTTTGACACCGAGCGCCAGCGCCTCAACGCCACGCAGACCGCGCAGCGCGCCGGCCTCACCCGCGCCGCCGCCCGACGCCACCTGCTGACGCTGGCCCACCTGGGCTACCTGGAGACGGACGGCAGCCACTTCTGGCTGGCGCCCAAGGTGCTGCGCTTCTCGGGCAGCTACCTGGCGTCGGCGCGGCTGCCGCGGCTGGTGCAGCCCACGCTCAACCGCCTGGCCGCGCAGGTGCAGGAGTCGTTCTCGGCAGCGGTGCTGGACGGCGACGAAGTCGTCATCATCGCCCGCAGCGGCCCCACGCGCGTGCTGGCCTACGGGCTGCATCTGGGCGCGCGCCTGCCGGCCTGGGCCACGTCCACCGGGCGCGTGCTGCTGGCCGCGCTGCCCCGGCCCGCGCTGGCCGCCTGGATGAAGGGGCGCGAGCTGCCGCGCCTGACGCCGCACACCGTGACGCAGCCGCGCGCTTTCCGCGAGGTGCTGGACACGGTACGCCGCCAGGACTGGTGTCTGGCCAGCCAGGAGCACGAGATCGGCGTGCACGCCCTGGCCGTGCCGCTGCGCGACCTGCAGGGCCACACCATCGCCGCGCTGAACATGATTGCCTCGCCCCAGCGGGTGGATCTGGACGCCATGCGCCAGCAGATGCTGCCGTTGCTGCAGGATGCGGCGCGGGAATTGCGCAGTTTGCTATGAATTTTATAGCGGGTTAACAAGCGCTGACGGGGGCTGGAGGCCAATTTCTTGTAGATTTCGCGCCAGCGTTGCTTCGGGATCATGCGGGCATGGGACTGTGCTGCGCTCGTGTCCCCCGGACCGGCTGCGCCGGTCCTCCTCCTTTACCTCGCTTCGCACAATCCCCTGCCCACCTGATCCAGTGGTGTGGGCTCGCCCGAACGAAGGGGAGTCTGAGCGGCGATGCGCCAGCCGGGTAGCGGGTTGGCGGTGATGGGTGCCCGCCGAAGCGAGGTAAAGGAGGAGGATTGGGCGCAGCCCAATCCGGGGGACACGAGCGCAGGCGGGTACACGTCGCCGTCAACCCGCGGGACAGAGTACGGCCGCCTGATCCGGAAGCAGCAGATCCCGGAAGCTTCAGACCCCCAGATGCTGCTCCAGCAACTCCGGCTGGCTGCGCAGCGCGTCCGATGTGCCGGCGAACACCACTTCGCCCTTGACCAGGATCACGTTGCGGTCGGTGATCTGGGTCACGTGCTTCCAGTTCTTGTCCACGATCACGCTGCTGATGCCGGACTCGCGGATCACGCCGCAGATGCGCCAGATCTCGCGGGCGATCAGCGGGGCCAGGCCTTCGGTGGCCTCATCCAGGATCAGCACGTCGGGGTTGGTCATCAGGGCGCGGCCGATGGTCAGCATCTGCTGCTCGCCGCCCGAGAGCTGCTGGCCGCCGTGGCCCAGGCGCTCCTTCAGGCGCGGAAAGGTCTCCAGGACGCGCTCGTAGGTCCAGTCGTTGCGGCGGCCCACGCCGTCGGCGGCGCTGCCGGGCGGGCCGGGGCGGGCGGCCATCTTGAGGTTCTCGACCACGCTGAGGTTGCCAAAGATGCCGCGGCCCTCGGGCACGTAGGCAATGCCCAGTTGCGCGATCTCATACGGCGCGCGGCCGGTCATGTCGCGCCCGGCAATGCGCACGCTGCCGCCGCGCGGCTTGACCAGGCCCATCAGGCTCTTGAGCAGCGTGCTCTTGCCCATGCCGTTGCGCCCCATCAGGCCAATCGTCTCGCCGCGCGCGACCTGGAAATCCACCCCGCGCAGGATGTGGCTGGCGCCGTAGTAGGTCTGCAGGCCCCTGGCGTCGATAAGAAGGCTCATTCAGTGCTCCTCACCCAGATACGCGGCCTGCACATTGGCGTCGGCGCGCACGTTGGCGGGCACGCCGCTGGCGATCACCTGGCCACTGACCATCACGGTGAGGTGGTCGGCCAGAGCGAACACGGCGTCCATGTCGTGCTCCACCAGCAGCATGGCGTGGTCTTTCTTCAGGCGCAGCAGCAGCTCGACCATACGCTCGGCCTCGGCCACGCCCATGCCGGCCAGGGGCTCGTCCAGCAGCAGCACCTGCGGGTCGGTGGCCAGTGTCATGGCAATTTCCAGCTGGCGCTGCTCGCCGTGGCTGATGGTGCCGGCGATGGCGCCCAGCCGGTCTTTCAGGCCGGAAAGCTCCACGGCCCGCATGGCGCGGTCATTGACCGCTACAAAACTTGTAGCGCTCTTGAGCCAGCGCCAGGCCTGGGGCGTGCGCGACTGCGCGGCCAGGCGCACGTTGTCCCACACGGTGAAGGGCAGGAAGATGTTGGTCTTCTGGTAGCTGCGGCCCAGGCCGCCGCGCGAGATTTTCTCGGGCTTGCTGCCGGTCACATCCGCGCCACCCAGCGTGACGCTGCCCGCCGTGGGCACCAGGTCGCCCGAGAGCAGGTTGGTCAGCGTGGATTTGCCCGCGCCATTGGGGCCGATGACGGCATGGATGCGGTCGCGCCAGAGATCCACCGACACGTCGTTGACGGCGGCCAGGCCGCCAAAGCGCTTGGTGAGCTGGCGGGCGGACAGCAGGACTTCACTCATTGCCGTGCCTCCGCCGGGTGAACTTCTCGGCCAGGCCAAGGATGCCGCGCGGCGCATAGACCACCAGCAGCACGATGAACAGGCCCATCCACAGCTGCCAGTGCTTGCCGAGGCGCAACGCACCCACCGTGGGCAGGTCCTTGAACACGTGCAGCAGGTATTCGAAAGCGAACGCGCCGACGATGGCGCCGGCGAAGTTGCCCATGCCGCCCAGGATGACCATCATGATGGCGTGCGCGCTCATGTGGAAACCCATCAGCTCGGGGTTCACGAAGCCGGTCTGCGCGCCCCACAGGTAACCGGCCAGCCCCGCCAGCGCCCCCGCCAGCGTGAAGGCCGCCAGCTTGTAGCCGAATGTGCCGTAGCCCATGGCGCGCATGCGGTGCTCGTTGACGCGGATGCCGGCCAGCGCGCGACCGAACGGGCTGAACAGCAGGCGGCGCAGGAACGCATACACCCCCAGCAGGCAGGCCAGGGTGAAGTAGTAGAAGACGCGCTTGTTGTCCAGGTCAAACGCGTTCCAGCCAAAAATGTCGGTGCCGGGCTTGAAGTTGATGTACAGCCCGTCGGAGCCGCCCAGCGCCTTGTTGTCAAAGAACAGGTAGAACACCATCTGCGCGAACGCCATGGTGACCATGATGAAGTAGATGCCATGGGTGCGCACCACAAAGAAGCCGATGACCAGCGCGGCCAGAGCCGATCCTGCCACGGCCAGGGGCAGCGTCCACCACAGGCTGACCGCCTCGCCCGGTGGCGTCAGGAAGGCCAGCGCATAGCCGGCGATGCCAAAGAAAGCCGCGTGCCCCAGCGAGACCAGGCCGGTCACGCCCTGCAGCAAGTCAAGGCTCATCGCAAAGATGGCCATGATCATCATGCGCGTGACCATCTGCGCATAGAAGTCCGACCCCACGAACGGGAAGGCCACCAGCGCCACGGCGCAGATGGCCAGCGCCACCTGCACGCCGCGCGGCAACGTCTCCAGGTTGTTCGTGGTCGTCATGAGTCGCCGCCGGGCCGCCCCAAGGCGACGAAGGCCCCCTCGGGGGGCAGCGCAGAACACGAAGTGACAAGCGTGGGGGCCATGTTCATTGCTTGAAGAGCCCTTCTGGCTTCCAGAGCAGCACGGCGGCCATCAGCATGTAGACCAGCATGCCCGCCACGGAAGGCAGCAGCACCTTGCCGAAGGTGTCCACCAGGCCCACCAGCAGGGCCGAGATCAGCGCGCCGCGCACCGAGCCGATGCCACCGATGACCACCACCACGAAACACATGATCAGCACCTGCGAACCCATGTTGGGGTACACGCTGGAGATGGGCGCGGCGATCATGCCGGCCACGGTGGCCAGGCCCACGCCCAGCGCAAACACGATGGCGTGGATCCGCTTGATGTTGACGCCCAGGGCCTCCGTCATGTCGCGGTTGAAGGCGCCGGCGCGGATCTTCATGCCCAGCCGGGTCTTGCTGATGAGCAGGTACAGGCCCAGGGCCAGCGCGATGCACACACCCGACATGAACAGGCGGTACACCGGGTACGAGAGGTTGTCGGTCAGCGGGATCGAGGCCGACAGCAGCTGGGGGATCTGCACGCCGTGCACGTCGTCGCCCCAGAGGATGGATCGCATCTCCTCGAAGATGTAGATCAGGCCGAAGGTGAGCAGCACCTGGTCGAGGTGGTCGCGGTGGTAGAAGTGGCGGAACAGCAGCCACTCCAGCGCCAGGCCGAACACCACCGACAGCACCGCGCCGCCCAGGATGGCCAGCGTGAGGCTGCCGGTCAGGCTGGACAGCGACCAGGCCAGGTAGGCGCCCAGCATGTAGAAGCTGCCATGCGCCAGGTTGACCACGCCCATGATGCCGAAGATCAGCGTCAGGCCGGCGGCCAGCATGAACAGCAGCAGCCCGTACTGCACGCTGTTGAGCAGCTGGATGAGGAAGTTGGCGAGATCCATTTCAGGCAGGGTCGCAAAAAAACGGCGGGTTCACCGCCGTTTTGATTGCACGAAGCATGCCGTCGTCTGAATGGGGGTTCAGCCCATCTTGCAGCCGGCGCCGGAGTCGGCCAGCGCCTTGGCGGCCACGCCAATGACCTTGTTTTCCTTGTTCTCGACCTGGCGCAGGTAGATGTCCTGCACCGGGTTGTGCGACTTGCTCATGGTCCACTTGCCGCGCGGGCTGTCGATCACGGCGCCTTCCATGGCCTTGTACAGCGCCGGCTTGGCCGACAGGTCGCCCTTGACGGCGTTGGCGCCCTGCACCAGCAGCAGGCCGGTGTCGTAGCCCTGCACCGCATACACGTCGGGCTGCATGCGGAAGGTCTTGGCGTAGTCCAGGCGGAACTTGCGGTTGCGCGGCGTGTCCAGCGAGTCGCTGTAGTGCATGGTGGTGATGATGCCGTCCGCGGCAGGGCCCGCGGCGTCCAGCACGCCCTCGGTCAGGAAGCCCGAGCCGTAAAGCGGGATCTTGCCCTTGAGGCCGGCCGCGGCGTAGTCGCGGATGAACTTGGCTGCGCCGCCACCGGCGAAGAAGCAGGCCACGGCATCGGGCTTGAGCGAGGCGATTTCCGTCAGCAGCGCCTGGAACTCCACGTTGGGGAAGGGCAGGCCGAGTTCCTTGACGATGGTGCCACCGGCGGCGGTGTAGCTTTCCTTGAAACCCTCGAAGGCCTCGTCGCCCGCGGCGTACTTCCAGGTGATCCAGACGGCCTTCTTGTGGCCCTTGGCCACCATGGCCTGGCCCAGCGCGCGGGTGGGCTGCGAGTTGCTGAACGAGGTGCGGAACACATTGGGCGCGCACAGGGCGCGGGTGGCGGCGTGCACGCCGGCATTGGGGATCAGGCTCAGCGTGCCGCTGTCTCGCACCACGCGCTGGATGCCCATCTGCACGCCCGAGTGGACGGTGCCCACGAGCACGTCGACCTTGTCGCGCTGCACCAGCTTGTTGGCGTTCTCGACGCCCTTGGCGGGCTCGGATTCGTCATCGACCTTGAACCACTCGATCTCGCGGCCGCCCAGCTTGCCGCCCTGTTCGTCCAGCGCCATGCGGAAACCGTTCTCGATGGCCACGCCCAGCTGGGCAAAGGTGCCGGTGTACGGCAGCATCAGGCCGACGCGGACCTTGGCGCCCTGGGCGCGCGCAATCTGCGGCAGCAACAGGCCGGTGGAGGCGGCGCCAATCAGGGCAGCGCTGCGGGACAGGACGAGACGGCGTGTGGTCATGGGAGGCTCCTTTTGTTTAGGCTTAAAGCAATTTACCCCAATTTCATGTGAACGCGCCACATGAATTACCCCAATGGGCACGAAAATCAGGCGCCCGCAGTTCCGGCGGGGGTCTGCTGGTTGCGCAGCTTGAACCGCTGGATCTTGCCGGTGGCCGTCTTGGGCAGCTCGCTGACAAATTCGATCCAGCGCGGGTACTTGTACGGCGCCAGCTGGCTCTTGACATGGGCCTTGAGCCCTTCGGCGGTGGCGGTCTGGCCGGCCTTGAGCACCACGAAGGCCTTGGGCTTGAGCAGTTCGTCGGTGTCGGCCACGCCGATCACGGCGGCCTCCAGCACGGCGGGGTGCGTCATCAGGCTGGCTTCGACCTCGAACGGGCTCACATAGATGCCGCCGACCTTGAGCATGTCGTCGCTGCGCCCGCCGTAGGTGTAGTAGCCGTCCGCATCCCGCGTGTACTTGTCGCCGGAGCGGGTCCACTCGCCGGCAAAGGTGGTCTTGGTGCGCTCGCGGTTGTTCCAGTACATCAGCGCCGCGCTGGGGCCGCGGATCTGCAGCTCGCCGATCTCGCCGTCGGCGCAAGCGGCGCCGTCGTCGCCCACGATGCGCAGCTCATAGCCCGGCACCGGCTGCCCGGTGGTGCCGTAGCGCACGGCGCCCGGCCGGTTGGACAGGAAGATGTGCAGCATCTCGGTGGAGCCGATGCCGTCCAGGATCTCGCAGCCGTATTCGGCCGTCCACTTGCGGCCGATCTCGGCGGGCAGGGCCTCGCCGGCGCTGGTGCAGACCCGAAGGCCCAGTTCGGCCCGGGCCGGTCGCGCGGGGTCGGCCAGCAGTGCGGCATACAGGGTGGGGACGCCGTAGAAGATGCTCGGCTTGTATGTGCGCAGCACCCTGAACACATCGGCCGGGGTGGGGCGCGATGGCAGCAGCACGGTGGTGGCGCCCACGGCCAGCGGGAAGGTCAGGGCGTTGCCCAGCCCGTAGGCGAAAAACAGCTTGGCGGCCGAATAGACGGTGTCGCCTTCCTGGATGCCCAGCACGCCGCGCCCGTACAGCTCGGCCGTCTGGATCAGGTGGCTGTGCAGGTGCACCGTGCCCTTGGGGCTGCCGGTGGAGCCGCTGGAGTAGAGCCAGAAGGCGATGTCGTCGCAGCAGGTGTCTGCTATCACTTCTGTAGCGGGTGCGCCAGACACCATGCGGGCTACAGACAATTTTTCCTCGGAATCCGGCACGCCGGCCAGGACCACGGTGCGCAGGTGCGGCATGTGCCCCAGCAGCGGCTCGAACGCGCCCAGCAGGGGCTGTGAAACCACCAGACCCTGCGCACGCGAGTCGCGCAGCATGAACTCGAAATCCCTGGTCGTCAGCAGCGTGTTGGCCGCGATGGGCACCACGCCGGCCAGAATGCAGCCCAGGAACACCACCGGCCACTCTGGCGTGTCCAGCATCGCCACCAGGACCCGCGACTCGGGCCCGAAACCCTGGGCGCGCAGGGCGTTGGCAAAGCGGTGGGATTGGGCGCGCAGCTCACCAAAGCTGAGGGTGGCGCCGCTGGCGGCGTCGATGAAGGCCGCCTTGCCAGCGCGCGAGTCGTGGCGCGCGAGAAGGTCGTGCGCCGCGTTGTAGGCGCGCGGGATCTCGACCCTGGTCGGGCGGGCGGCGTGGTCGGCGCGGCTCAGATTCATGGTGTCTCCGGATGCTCTCGTTTTTATAGCGGTCCAGCCAGCAACCGCGGGGGCTGCGGGCCGATTCGGCTGGAAATCAGGCCGGGCTGAGGGCCAGCGCCAGCCATTCGCGGCACCAGGCCGCGCCCAGCTCCTCGGGCATCGTGCCCGCGCTGGCGTTGTGGCACCAGACCTCGCCCACGCGCTGCGCGCCCAGGCCGGAGAGGCGCTCGTCAAACTTCTTGCCGCCGAAGCAGAAGGTCTGCTGGTAGGTGCTGTCGCCCAGCGCGATCACGCCGTAGCGGACATGGCCCAGGAACTTTGGCGTGGAGTCCAGCGAGTCGTACAGGGCCCGGGCGTTGTCCGGCACATCTCCGGAGCCATAGGTGGACGTGCATATGAGATATAGTGCATCTTCGTCAAAAGCCGAGATGTCCAGACCGTCCATCAGGCAGATCTCGATCTGCTCCACCAGGTCGGCGCAATCCATCTGGATCGCCTGTGCCACGTAGTCGGCGGTGCTCGTCATGGTGCCGACAAGGATCTTGAGCTTCATGGATGCGGTCTCCGGTGGATATGCAATAAACTGCTTGACAGTCGCCGTGAAGGAAGTATATTGCAATTTTGATGTAGCGCAAATCTTTTGCAAAAAATCGGGTGTTTGATGCAGTTCATGTCTGAAACCGACAACCGGGCCACGCTGGCAGAGCTGGGCGCAAGGGTGCGCGCCTGGCGCGCCCGCCGCGGCATGACGCGCAAAGCCCTGGCGGCGGACTCGGGCCTGAGCGAACGCTTCCTGGCCGATGTGGAAACCGGCAAGGGCAATGTGTCCATCAATTCGCTGGAGGCGGCGGCCCGCGCGCTGAACATTTCCATCCTGGAGTTGCTGCAGGACGCGCCGCGCCCCGCGCTGGCCCGGGCGCAGGGGCTGCTGGCAAGGCTGGACGACGCCCAGCTCGACCAGGCGTACGCGCTGCTGGGCAGCACCTTCGGCATGGCCGACGCGCAGGGGCGCGAGCAGCGCGTGGCGCTCATCGGCCTGCGTGGCGCGGGCAAGACGACGCTGGGCGCACATCTGGCCGCGCAGCGCGGCGTGCCCTTTGTGGAGCTGGACCGCGAGATCGAGCGCGAGGCCGGCACCAGCATGAACGAGATCCTGCTGCTGCACGGTCAGGCCGGTTACCGGCGATACGAGCGCCGGGCGCTGCTGCGCATCGCCGAGGACCACCCCCAGGGCGTGGTGATGACCACCGGCGGCTCCATCGTGAGCGAGCGCGAGACGTTTGACTTGCTGCAAAGCCGCTTCTGGTGCGTCTGGCTCAAGGCCAGCCCGGAAGAGCACATGAGCCGCGTCGTTGCCCAGGGGGACATGCGCCCCTTTGCCGCCACGCGAGGCGAGGGCGGCGAACCGGCCCAGGGCGCGATGGCCGCAGCGCTGGACGACATCCGGCGCATTCTCGCCAGCCGCGAGGTGTTGTACGCACGGGCAGACGCCGTGGTGGACACCGCTGCGCGAACCGCCCGCCAATCCCTCAAAGACCTGGAGCGCGCCGTCCCAGGCGTGGCCCAACCCAAGGAGACGACATGAACGCGATGACCGAACCCCTGCTGTTCAGGCAGGCCATCAACGGCGAGGAGCGCGAGCTGGTGCGCTTTGAGACGCACCCCAGCCGCTACCAGCACTGGAAGCTGGCAGTGGAGGGGGATGTGGCCCGGCTCAGGCTGGACATCAACGAAGACGGTGGCATCAAGCCCGGCTACAAGCTCAAGCTCAACAGCTACGACCTGGGCGTGGACATCGAGCTGCACGACGCGCTCAACCGCATCCGCTTCGAGCACCCGGCCGTGAAGGTCGTGGTGTTCGAGTCGGGCAAGGAGAAAATCTGGTGCTCGGGCGCCAACATCTACATGCTGGGGCTGTCCACCCATGCATGGAAGGTGAACTTCTGCAAGTTCACCAACGAGACGCGCAACGGGCTGGAGGATTCCTCGCGCCACGATGGCCTGAAGTCCATCGCCGCCGTGACCGGCGCCTGCGCGGGTGGCGGCTACGAACTGGCCCTGGCCTGCGACCGCATCGTGATGGTGGACGACCGCTCCAGCACGGTGAGCCTGCCCGAGGTGCCGCTGCTGGGTGTGTTGCCCGGAACGGGCGGCCTCACGCGCGTGACCGACAAGCGCAAGGTGCGCCGCGACCTGGCCGACATTTTCTGCACCACCAGCGAAGGCGTGCGTGCCGACCGCGCGAAAGACTGGAAACTGATCGACGCGCATGCCAAGCCGCAGCAGTTCGGCGCCCTGGTTGCTACAGAAATTGAAGCGGCTCGCGCAGCATCCACGCGGGCTGCAGGCCAAAAAGGCATTGAACTGCCGGCGCTGGACGTTCGCATTGACGACACCGGTTACCACTACAGCACGGTGGACGTGCAGGTGGACCGCAAGGCACGCATCGCCACCATCACCGTGCATGCGCCCACGGCGGCCATCGAGTCCGTGCCCGCTGCCATCGAGGCCGCGGGTGCCAATTGGTGGCCGCTGAAGTGCCAGCGTGAACTGGACGACGCCATCCTGAACCTGCGCACCAATGAGCTCGAGACGGGCACGTGGGTCTTCAAGACCCGGGGCGACGCCAACCTGGTGATGCAGGCCGACGCCGTGCTCGAGGCCAACAAGGGGCACTGGCTGGTGCGCGAGACCATTGGCGCCTTGCGTCGCACCCTGGCCCGCATTGACGTGACCAGCCGTTCGCTCATCGCCCTGGTGGACAGCGGTTCGTGCTTTGCCGGTACCTTCTACGAGCTGGCGGCCGCCTGCGACCGCATCTACATGCTGGACCTGCCCGACAGCCCCGACGCTGCGCCTGCCTTGCAGTTGCACGCGGCGAACTTTGGCCGCTACCCCATGGTCAATGGCCTCACGCGGCTGCAGACCCGCTTCAATGAGGATGCCGACACCATCACACAGCTGCAGGGCCTGCAGGACAGTGCCTTGCGTGCCGATCAGGCACTGGCACTGGGCCTGGTGACGCTGACGCCGGACGACATTGACTGGGACGACGAAATCCGCCTGATGCTGGAGGAGCGTGCCAGCCTGTCGCCCGACGCGATGACCGGCATGGAAGCCAACCTGCGTTTCCCCGGCAAGGAGACGATGGAAACCCGCGTGTTTGCCCGGCTGTCCGCCTGGCAGAACTGGATATTCATCCGCCCCAACGCCGTCGGCGAAGAGGGTGCCCTGAAACTGTTCGGAACCGGCAAAAAAGCCAAATTTGACTGGAAGCGCATATGAGCACGATTGACCTGCAAGCCAAGATCCCCAACAACATCGGGCTGGGCGAAAACCGCCAGCTGCAGCGCGCGCTGGAGCACTGGCAGCCCGCCTTCCTGAACTGGTGGGGCGAGATGGGCCCGAGCGACTTCAATGCGAAGGACGTGTACCTGCGCACCGCCGTGGGCGTGGATGCGTCCGGCTGGGCCAGCTATGGCTACACGCCCATGCCCGACTACCGCTGGGGCATCTTCCTTGCGGACCGCCAGGAAGGCCGCAAGATCGGCTTTGGCGATCACATGGGGCAGGACGTCTGGCAGGACGTGCCCGGCGAATACCGCAGCACCTTCCGCCGTCTGATCGTCACCCAGGGCGACACGGAACCGGCCTCGGTGGAGCAGCAGCGGCTGCTGGGGCATACCGCGCCCAGCCTGTACGACCTGCGCAACCTGTTCCAGGTCAATGTGGAGGAGGGCCGGCACCTGTGGGCCATGGTCTACCTGCTGCATGCCTACTTTGGCCGCGACGGCCGCGAGGAGGCCGAGGAGCTGCTCCAGCGCCACAGCGGTGACGTGGACAAGCCGCGCATCCTGGGCACATTCAACGAGCCCATGGACAACTGGCTGAGCTTCTTCATGTTCACCTACTTCACCGACCGCGACGGCAAGTTCCAGCTCAAGAGCCTGGCCGAGAGCGCGTTTGACCCGCTGGCGCGCACCTGCCAGTTCATGCTGACCGAAGAGGCCCACCACATGTTTGTGGGCGAGACCGGCGTGGGCCGCGTGATCCGCCGCACGCTGGAGGTGATGAAGGAACTGGACACCGACGATGTGGCCACCCTGCGCAAGGCGGGCGTGATCGATCTGCCCACGGTGCAGAAGTTCATGAACTTCTGGTTCACCAGCTCGCTGGACCTGTTCGGCTCCGAGGCGTCCAGCAACGCGGCCAACTATTTCAGCAACGGGATCAAGGGGCGACCCGACGAAGCCCGCTTTGCCGACCATGTGGAGGCGCAGACCGAGATGACCCTGCAGGTGCCCGACGGGCAGGGGGGCACGAAGACCGAAACCATCTCCATGCGCAACGGCATGAACGAAGTGACCCGGCTGGAGTACGTCAAGGACTGCAACATCGGGGTGACCCGCTGGAACATGGCGATCAAGCGCGCCGGTGTGGATTTCGAACTCAAGTTGCCGTCCACGCGTTTCCGGCGTGCGGTGGGCGCGTGGGCCGGAGTGCCCACCGATCCGCAGGGCAACCCCATCAGCACGGCCGAGTTCGAGGCCCGCAAGGACCAGTGGCTGCCCACGGCGGACGATATCCGCTTTGTGAAGAGCCTGATGAACCGGGTCACCGAGCCCGGCAAGATGGCCGCGTGGATCGCTCCGCCGGACCGTGGCATCAACGCCCAGCCGGTGGAATACGAGTACGTGAAGCTCTGAGCCCGCGCCTCACGGCTGGCGGCGGTAGATGGTCACCTCCACGCCCAGGCTGTCCTGCGGGAAGGTCAGGCGAAGGAGGTGCTGGCCTTTGTGCAGCAGGTAAACCGACTCGGCATTGGCATGGTCGCAGCCCGGCACCAGGGTGCGCACACGCCTGTAGGTGTCCGGGGTGACGCGCTGCAACAACGCCAGAGCCCGGTCGAACTCCCGGCGCAGACCGACGAGCTGCTGCGGGTCGATGCCGGCGGGCCAGTGCGCCGGGCGCATCTGCCATTCGCGCAGGTCTGAAACCCGCTGCGCGAGTTCCGCAACTGTGAAGGTGCCGTCGTAGCGCAGCTCGCAGCGGACCTCCGCCCGCGCCAGCCGCGATACCGTGCCGGCCCGATCGATGACCAGTTGGCCTGGCAGACGGGGTTCGTTGCTCTCGGCCGCCTCCCAGGCGCCATGCCAGGGGCCGCTGAGCAAGCTGCCTGAGCCTTGCGCAGCCGCAATTTGCGGGAGCAGCGCCGCGCCCAGGGCGACCAGCCGCAGAGTCAGCATGGTCGCGATTCGCTGGAAGCTGCGGTACATGCTGCGATGGTAAGGGCTGCGGGCGGTAGAATCACGCCCTTCGGAGCGTAGCGCAGTCTGGTAGCGCATCTGGTTTGGGACCAGAGGGTCGTAGGTTCGAATCCTATCGCTCCGACCAATCGTCATTTCCTCCCGCATCGAACGGCGCCGGGCCACCCCAAGCCGCAAAGGTCCACAAGGGGCTGCGGCGGCGCGAGGCGAGGAGCATGGGGCCACCTTCTTTCTGCCCGTAGCTCAGTTGGATAGAGCACCGGCCTTCTAAGCCGGTTGTCGGGGGTTCGATTCCCTCCGGGCAGGCCACCCGGCGTCAGCGACGCTTCGGACCTTGCGCCATTGCAACACCTGGTAACGACCTGGGCCTTTTCTTCCGGTCACCGGGATGGCCTTGTGGCCATTGGGCGTCGGCCGGCTGCAAACCTTGACCATTGGGCTTTGCCTTTGGGTTGATTGCCGGAATAATGCCAATCCAAGCCAAACCCTTCTCCACCATGTTCGAGCGCATCAAAAAGGCCTTTGCCAAGGACTCCCCCCGTGCGGAAGAGTCCAGCCAGCTCCAAAGCCAGTTCAACAGCCAGCTCAACAGCCGGGTGTCGGAATGGGCCGGTACCCAGGGTTTCTCGTTTACAGGGCAGGGCGCAGGCCCCGGCTTTGCGCTGGACGGCATGGTGCTCAACCGCAAGTGGCGCATGGAGCGCGGCAAGCCGTCCCGCAACTTCATCCGGGGCGAGGAACTGCGTGCGCGCAGCGAACTCGGTGTCAACGAGGACGCCGCCGTGCTGGTGATGAACCGGCCGCTGAAGGAGGCGCTCGAAAAGCGCGCCTACCAGCTCTATACCGATGACCTGCGCACGCAGGCCGACCCAACCTTCCGGAAGAGATGCGCTGGCTGGCCATGTACGAGGAATTCGGCTGGGACAGCCTGCCTCCCGCCTTCTGGGAGCGCTATTCGGTGCTGTCTGACAACCGCGAGCACGCGCTGGCGTTCATGGATGCACCCCTGGCGGACCTGATGATGAACTGGCCGGAACCCGGGCCCAGCCCGCAGGTGCCGTTCATGCTGATGATCCTGCGCGGCAAGGCCTACCTGCGCATGGAGTACAACCCGCCCGACATGCCCACACTCGAGCATGCCGCCAAGGTGTTCACGGCGGCCTGCGAGGCCGCCATCGGCGGCCTGCGAGGCCGCCATCGGCGGCCTGCAAGTGGACTGATCAGCCGGGAATGATCAGCTGCCGCGGGTGATCGGCACCTCGGCGTTCCTGCCGTAGCTGCCGTACTTGCCCAGTTCCCATTTGGCGATCGCGTTGCGGTGGACCTCGTCCGGGCCGTCGGCAAAGCGCAGCGTGCGCGCGCCGGCGTACGCATGAGCGAGGGGAAAGTCGTCACACATGCCGCCACCGCCGTGGGCCTGCATGGCCCAGTCGATCACCTGGCAGGCCATGGTGGGCGCAACCACCTTGATCATCGCGATCTCGGTGCGAGCCACCTTGTTGCCCGCCACATCCATCATCCAGGCCGCCTTGAGCGTGAGCAGCCGGGCCATGTCGATTTTGCAGCGCGCCTCGGCAATGCGCTCTTGCGTCACGGTCTGCTGGGCCACCGTCTTGCCAAAGGCCGTGCGCGAAGACGCACGCCTGCACATCAGCTCCAGTGCCCGCTCGGCCAGGCCGACCAGGCGCATGCAGTGGTGGATCCGCCCGGGGCCCAGGCGACCCTGGGCGATCTCGAAGCCGCGGCCTTCACCCAGCAGGATGTTGGACACCGGCACGCGCACGTTCTCGAAGTACATCTCCACATGGCCGTGAGGGGCGTCGTCGTAGCCCATCACGTTGAGCGGACGCACGACGCGGATGCCCTTGGCGTCTGCCGGCACGAGCACCATGCTCTGCTGTGAGTGCTTGGGCGCCTCAGGGTCTGTCTTGCCCATGGTGATGTAAACGGCGCAACGCGGGTCGGCGGCGCCGGAGATCCACCACTTGTGGCCGTTGATGACGTACTCGTCGCCTTCGCGCTTGATGCTGGTGCAGATGTTGGTGGCGTCGCTGGAGGCGACTTCGGGCTCGGTCATGGCGAACGCTGAGCGGATCTTGCCTTCCAGCAGCGGTTTGAGCCAGCGCGCCTTGTTGGCGTCGTCGCCGTAGCGGGCAATGGTTTCCATGTTGCCGGTGTCTGGCGCCGAGCAGTTGAAAACCTCGCTGGACCATGTCACCCGACCCATGATCTCGGCCAGCGGGGCGTACTCCTGGTTGGTCAGGCCCGCTCCCTCGTAGCCGGACGCGGCGGCACTGTCCACCGGCAGGAAGAGGTTCCACAGGCCGGCGGCCTGGGCCTTGGGCTTGAGGTTTTCAATGGTCTGCAGGGCCGACCAGCGCTTGCCGGCAACCGTGTTGGCTTCGAGCTCTTCCTTGTAGGCCTTCTCGTTGGGGTAGATGTGGTCATCCATGAACTTCAGCAGGCGCGCCTGCAGGTCCTTGGTCTTGGGGGAGTAGTCAAAGTCCATAGTCTTCTTTCGCTGGTGAATCGTTGGGGAGGGTCGGCTTCAGGCCTGCTGGGCAAATGCCCAGGCCATCTGGGCCATGGGGCGTGCGCCGGCGCCGGAGCTCACCGCCTGCGCGCTGGAGGCGGTCCCGGCCTCGACCCGCTTGGCGATGCCCTGCAGGATGGCGGCAATGCGGAACATGTTGTAGGCCATGTAGAAGTTCCAGTCGGCCTTGAGGGAGTCGGGGGTGGCCAGGCCGGTGCGTTCGCAATAGCGGCGGATGTACGAATCTTCAGACGGGATGCCAAGGGCGGCCAGGTCGACGCCGCCGATGCCGCGCGACATGCCGTGCGGGATGTGCCAGGCCATGCAGTGGTAGCTGAAGTCGGCCAGCGGGTGGCCCAGCGTGGACAGCTCCCAGTCCAGCACGGCGATCACACGCGGCTCGGTGGGATGGAACATCAGGTTGTCCAGCCGGTAGTCTCCATGCACGATGGAGACCTTGCCTTCGTCGCGCGCGCCTGCGGGGATGTGGGCAGGGAGCCACTCGATCAGGCGGTCCATCTCGGGGATGGGCTGGGTGATGGAAGCGACGTACTGCTTGCTCCAGCGGCCGATCTGGCGTTCAAAGTAGTTGCCCGGCTTGCCATAGGCGGCCAGGCCGCGCTCGGCGAACTTCACCGTGTGCAGCGCAGCGATGACGCGGTTCATCTCGTCGTAGATGGCGCCTCGCTCGGTGTTGCTCATGTCCGGCAGGGATTGGTCCCACAGCACGCGACCCTGCATGAACTCCATGACATAGAACGCGCGCCCGATCACGGATTCGTCTTCGCACAGGCAGTACATGCGAGGTACCGGTACGGCCGTTCCAGCCAGGCCACTCATCACCGCGTACTCGCGCTCCACGGCATGGGCCGAGGGCAGCAGCTTGGCAACCGGGCCGGGCTTGGCCCGCATCACATAGCTCTGGCCCGGCGTGACCAGCTTGTAGGTGGGATTGGACTGTCCGCCCTTGAACATCTCCACGGTCAATGGCCCGGCAAAGCCCGGCAGGTGGGTTTCGAGCCACGCGCTCAGTGCGCCGATGTCAAACGCATGCTTGTCCGAGACGGCGCGGGTGCCGACGAAATGGCTGAAGTCAGTCATTGGGCTGGTGACGCGCAGTGCGCGCAGGAATGGATGTGGCGCACCCGGGATTCAGGCTTCGGTATCGGCAATCCGCATCAACGCGTCGCGGTTGCGGATCACAAGCCCGCCCGGATCGATGCGAATGGTGTCCTCGCGCTCCATGGCCTTGAGCTCCTGGTTGACGCGCTGGCGCGAGGCGCCCAGCAACTGGGCCAGCTCTTCCTGCGCCAGTTGCAGCCCGATGCGCATCTCGCGTCCATCGGCCAGATTGGGCACACCGTAGCTGCGCACCAGGTGGATCAGCTGCTTGGCCAGCCGCGCGCGCAGGGGCAGCGTGTTGAGATCTTCCACCAGGCCGTAGAGCTGGCGGATGCGTCGCGCCTGCAGGCGCAGCAACGCCTCGTACAGCTCCGAATGCGAGGCCAGGATCTTCCAGAAATCTGCCTTCGCCACGCATACGATCGTCGTGTCGCCATGGGCATAGGCGTCGTGCGTGCGCCGGTCGCCATCGAAGATCGCCACATCGCCAAACCAGATGCCCGGCTCGACGTAGGTCAGGGTGATCTGCTTGCCCGAGATCGAGGTGGAACTGACCCGCACCGCGCCCCGTGCGCAGGCGATCCACTGCTCTGGCGGATCGCCACGGGCGGCAATCAGCTCGCCGTCCCTGTACCGTTTGACGTAGGCGCATCGGAGTATGTCGTGCCGCAGTGATGGCGAAAGCGAAGAAAACCAGCGACCGGTATTGATCGCCTCTCGTTCTTCGATGGTAAGAATGGGTTCGTCCATGGTCTGTCTTGTGCGTGACTGGCGCGGCACCCATTGTCCCCCCGGGGACCAGCATCCCGCCTCAGGGTTGTCACCTGCGGTACACGCCGGCCGTCATGCGCTTCTGCGGTGACGGCCGGCCGCTATTCGTAGCGCGGCGCCCGCTTTTCCAGGAAGGCGGAAATGCCTTCGCCCCCGTTGGCATGGTGGAGGTTGCGCACGAAATGGTCGCGCTCCATCGCCAGGTGTTGGGTGAGGGTATGCGCATGCGCGTCACCCAGCAGCTCCTTGACGCTGGCCAGCGCGTTGGGGGCACGCGCGTTCAGGCGCTCGGCCAGCGCGAGCGCGCTGGCAAGGGCGCCGCCGGAATCGGTGACCTGGTTGACGATTCCCAGCTCATGAAGGCGTCGCGCGCCAATGCGCTCCGCGCCCATCAGCAGCTCGCTGGCCAGCTGGCGCGGCAGCGCATGCGCCAGGCTCCAGCTGCCGCCCCCATCGGGTGACAGCGCCACCGTGCTGTAGGCCATCACGAACACGGCGTCGCTGGCGGCCACGATCAGGTCACATGCCAGCGCCAGCGAGAACCCCGCGCCGGCAGCGGCACCTTCGACCGCGGCGATCACCGGCTTGGGAAAGGTGCGCACTGCCTCGATCCAGGTGTGCAGGCCTTCAATGCTCTGGGCCTGGACTTGCGGATCCTGCTGTCGGTTGGACAGCAGGCGGTTGAGGTTGCCGCCCGCGCTGAAATGGGGGCCTTCGCCGGTGATGACCACGCTGCGTATGTCGCGGCTGTCGCCCGCCGCGTTCAGGGCTTCGATGCCGGCCGCGTACATGGCCGGACCAAGCGCGTTGCGCAGTTGCGGGTCGCTCAGGGTCAGGACCATGGTCTGGCCCTGGGTGGTGCTTTTCAGCTCGGCGGCCATGTCAGGCCGGCTCCACGTGCAACAGGCTCAGGCCGATCGCGCCGCGCCGGCGCAGCCAGGGACTGGGGCGGTAGCGCGGGTCGCCGTACACGGTCTGCAGGTTGAACAGCACCTCCAGCACATTGGTGGGGCCGCAGCGGTCGCCCATGGCCAGCGGCCCCAGCGGATATCCCAGCCCGAGCGTCACGGCGGTCTCCAGGTCCTGCGGGCTGCAGATGCCCTGCTGGCACATGTCGGCGGCGATGTTGACGATGGTGGCCACCACGCGCTGGGTGACGAAGCCGCCGCTGTCGCGAATCACGCTGACAGGCTTGCCGTCGCGGGCGAAGAGGGCGTGCGCCGCGTCGCGCATGTCCGCGCGCGTGGCCGGGTTGGTGGCCAGCACGCGCCGGCGCGTCGCGGCATCTTCGAACAGCAGGTCAATGCCCACGGTACGCGCCGGATCCAGCCGCTCGACCACAGCCACCGTGGTCACGTCAAAGCCCAGTGGCGCCACCAGCGTCAGCGCCAGGGGCGAGGGCGATTGCCCGGTTTCGATGCTGGCGCCCAGGTCCTTGAGCAGCTGGAGCAGCTCGGCGCGGCGCGCCGCCCGCGGGGACACCCACACCGATGGCATTTGCTGCACCACAGGGACTGCGGGTTCAGGTGGCACCTGCGCCGCCCCATCCACGTACCGGTAAAAGCCTTCTCCCGTCTTGCGACCCAGTACCCCGCCGGCGAGGCGCTGTGCCGTGATCACGCTGGGGCGGTAGCGCGGCTCCTCGAAATACTGGTGGTAGACCGATTCCATCACCGGGTGCGAAACGTCCAGCGCAGTCAGGTCCATCAGTTCGAACGGGCCAAGCTTGAAACCGGCCTGGTCACGCAGGATGCGGTCAACCGTGGCGAAATCCGCCACGCTCTCGTTGACCACGCGCAGGGCCTCGGTGCCGTAGCCTCGTCCGGCGTGGTTGACGATGAAACCCGGCGTGTCTGCGGCCTGCACCGGCTTGTGCCCCATCTGCAGCGCGTACGCCGAGAGCCGCGCGCACACGTCCTGGCTGGTTTTCAGTCCCGCGATCACCTCGACCACCTTCATCAGGGGCACGGGGTTGAAAAAATGGTAGCCCGCCAACCGCTGCGGCTGCTTCAACCCGGCTGCGATGGCGGTAATGGAGAGCGAAGAAGTGTTGCTGGCGAGCACGGTGGTATCGCCAACGATGCCTTCGAGCTCGGCGAACAGGGCGCGCTTGACGTCGAGTCGCTCAACCACGGCCTCGATGACCAGGTCACAGGAGGCCAGATCCGCCAGCGTCGATGCGCAGTGCAGCCGTCCGCGCTGCAGGGCGGATGTGGCCGCATCGAGCCGGCCCTTTTCGACCAGTCGGTCCCATTGGGCGGTGATGGCGTCGCGCGCCTGCGCTGCGGCATCGGCTTTGGCATCAAAGAGGTACACCTGGCTGGCGGCCTGCGCCGCGATCTGGGCTATGCCACGGCCCATGGCACCCGTGCCGACGACGGCAATGGAGGAGAACTGGGGAGTCATGGCGGGCATTATCGTGCAGGGTCCGCCGAGACACAGGCTATGCGAAAATCGGCAATCCGATGAATAAAGTCCTGTCATTGCGCCATCACGTCGCAGGTCTCGTGCTGCTGCTGGCCGCGGTGCCAAGCCTGGCGCTGACGATCGGCCGCGCGCGCGGACCGGTCTTGCTCGGGCAACCACTTGAGCTGACGATTCCAGTCCGTCTGGACGCGACGGAGGATTTCGACAACCTGTGTGTGGAGGCGGACGTCTTTCACGCGGATGCCCGGGTCGATCCGGCGCGGGTGCTTGTGAGCCTGGAGCGTGGCAGCGGGCTTGACGCAACGATTCGCCTGCGCTCACTCGTCACGGTCGACGAGCCCATGGTCACGCTGTATATCCGCTCCGGCTGCCTGCAAAAGAGCACGCGCCGCTACATTCTTCTGGCCGACATGCCCACCGAAGCGCCCGTGCTGGCGCCCGCGGGTCCCGGCGTGCCAGCCGGCGCAGGCGCGGGATCGCGGCCATCCCTGGCGGGCGCTGCCGCCACAGCCGCTGGCGCAACGGGCACACAGGCTCAGGTTGCGCCGCCGGCTCCCGCCGCCGCAAACGGCCGTGGGCCTTCTGCGGCACCCGGCGCCACCGTGGCACCCCGGGCTGAAGCTGCACCACGTACTGGCCGGCGAGCCTCGGCTCGCACGGTGGCGCCGGATGCGCCCGTCGAGGCGGAACCCCCGCTCGCCAAAGCGGGCAAATCGGCCAAAGGGTCGGTGGCGCGGCCGGCATCGCCGAAGGCTGCGGGAAAGAGCCGCCTCAAACTGGAGCCGCTGGACCTGTATGCCGAACGCGACCCGGTGCTCAAAGCCAGCCCCGAACTGCTGAGCACGCCGGCCGCTACCGACGCCGACCGTGCCGCCGCTGCAGCCCTGTGGCGCGCGCTCAATGCGCAACCTCAGGACGTGCTGCGCGACGAAGAGCGCCTCAAGGGCCTCGAATCCGATGTGCGCGCCTTGCGCGACGTGACCGCACGCAACCAGTCAATGCTGGGGCACTTGCGGACCGAACTCGAACGTGCCCAGCGCGAGCGCTACGCCAACGGGTTGGTCTATGCGCTGGCGGTGTTGCTTGCGCTGGCCCTGGCCATTGCGGGTCTGCTCTGGTACCGAAGCCGACAGGCCAGCACCGTCACGCCGGACTGGTGGCGCAAACTCGACCGCGAGATCGTCGCCGACAGCAGCCCGGCTGCGCTTGGCCCCGCCGCACGCGCGGAACGCACCTCCACGACCGCGCCGCTGGCACCCGTGCCGCCAGCGGACGACTCAGTCGAGACAGTTGACTTTGATCTTGACGCGCCGTCCGACATGCTGGCCACCCAGAAAGTTGAGCGTGCGTCGGCGGCTTTCGGGGCTTCTTCGCTGCCGCCCTACGACCGGGCGGATTTTTCGCTGAGCCTGCCAGGCATGCCACGGGCGATGAAGGCCGAAGAGCTGTTCGACGTGCAGCAGCAGGCCGACTTCTTTGTGTCGCTGGGCCAGTACGACCAGGCGATTGAGGTCCTGAAGAACCACATTGGCGAGAGCCCGGACACCAGCGCGCTGGCGTATCTGGACCTGTTCAGGATCTACCACTCGCTGAACCGCCGCGAAGAATACGACGTGCTGCGCACCGACTTCAACCAGGTGTTCAACACCCAGGTGCCAAAGTTCGATGCTTTCGCCGAGGGCGGCAGCGGGCTGGAGGGCTACCAGGCGGCGCTCTCGCGCATCATTGCGCTGTGGCCCACGCCGCGTGTGCTGGACGTGATCGAGGAATCCATCTTCCGCAAGCCCGATGCCCAGGAAGCATTTGACCTGGAAGCCTACCGCGAGCTGCTCCTGCTGTACGGCGTGGCCAAGGATGTGGTGGACCGGCCGGCCACACTGGACTTTGTTGCGTCCGGACCGGACTCTCGTCCCGGCGCTGGCGAACGTGCGGCCCAGAACCAGTTCTCCATGACCTCGCTGCAGGGGTTGCCCATGAGCCCGGCGCAAGCTGCCCCCCGCGGTTTTGCCGACAGCGGGACGCGCCAGGTGCCCGACCCGACGGCGCTGCCGGAGGTCATCGTGCCGCGTGCCTCCAAGCGGTTGGGGCTCGACATTGACCTTGACCGTCTCGGGCGGTCGCGCGCTTCCGGGCCGGCAACGGCAGCAGCCCCATCTGCCTTCCTGCCCGTGGGGCCCGATTCCGGGCACATTGCCGAGCCCGCTGCGCCCGATGCCGAAGTGCCGATGCTGCCCGACGTCGTGCCCGCAGCGTCCGATGCCCCGGCCGCATCGCCACAGGGCGACGATACGGCGCCTGCGATGGTCGGCCAGCCCAGCAACCTGATCGATTTCGACCTGTTTGACGCGGCGGTCGAACGCCAGGTATCGCGCAAGACGGGACCCGGGCTCATCTGAGTCGCCGGTTGGGCGCCTTCCCGGCGCTTGGCTACCCCAGGTTGCGATGCGTGGCCGCGTAGCGGGTGGCCCACACGCTGCACGCCATGGCCACCAGCAGCACGCCAAATCCGGTCCAGCTCAGCAGGTGCCAGCCTTCGTGCGCGATGAGCCATCCGCCGCCGGCGGCCCCGATGGCCTGGCCCGCGTACATGGCCGAGGTGTTCAGCGCGATCGAACCTGCGGCCAGTGCGGGGGCAATCCCCACCAGCCGGGCCTGCTGGGCCGAGTTGGACGAAAAACAGCCCAGCGCCCAGGGGATGGAGACCAGCGCCGCCAGCAGCAGGGTGGTGCCCAGCGGCCACAGCAGCAGGCTCAGCGCCATGGACGCGATACCCGCCAGCACGGCACGGTGGGCCCCGATGCGGTCGATGTGGCGCGACATCACCAGGTTGCCGATGAAGCCGAATGCGCCGAACCACAGGAACAGCAGGCTCAACTCGCCCGCGGTGATGTTGATGCGCATCCTGTAGTACGGCGCGAAGTACGAGAACAGGACGAACTGGCCCGCCGAATACAGCACCGTGACAGCCACGCACAGCATCAGCGCACGCGACTGCAGCGTCTCGCGCCAGGCGGTAAGGGACAGCGCCGGTGGCTTGACGCCATCGGGCATGGAGCGCCAGACCCAGGCGGCGCTCACCAATGCCAGCACGCCGACCATGGCAAAGGCACTGCGCCAGCCAAAGGTGCCGCCGATCCATGCGGCCAGCGGCATGCCCAGCACCGAGGCCACCGACCAGCCCAGGAACACCATGGTGATGGCACGCCCGCGGTCCGCTGCGGGGACCAGCAGGCCGACGCAGGCGGCGGCCTGGGGCGTGAAGATCGCCGGCGAGATCATGGCGATCACCCGCACCGGCATCAATGCGGCAAAGCTGGGCATCAGCGCGCAGGCCAGGTGCAGCGCCGCGTACCACAGCATGGACAGCGCGAGCAGGCGGCGGCGGTCCCAGCCGGCCACCACGGCCGCGCAAAGCGGCGCGCCCAGGCACATCAGCAGGGCGCCGGCTGAAATCAGCTGCCCGGCCGTGGCCACCGACACCTGCAGCGAGGTGCTGATCTCGTTGAGGACACCGGGCACGACCATGACGCCGGTCCCGATGACGAAGTTGCCGAACAGCAGCGACCAGAGAACCCGTGGCATGGTGGGGTGGCGCTTCAGCGACGGACCTGCAGCGCGCCGGGATTGACGATGTGCGTGGGTGTGCCGCGGATGAAGTTGGCGACGTTGTCAAATGCCGCGCCGAAATACATCTCGTAGCTGTCCATCTCCACATAGCCGATGTGGGGCGTGCAGATGCAGTTCTCCAGGCGCAGCAGCGCGTGGCCCTGCAGGATGGGCTCGCTCTCGAACACGTCCACCGCGGCCATGCCGGGGCGGCCGCGGTTGAGCGCCGCGATCAGCGCATCGGGTTCGATCAGCTCGGCGCGCGAGGTGTTGACCAGCAGCGCGGTGGTTTTCATGCGCGAGAGGTCTTCGCTCGTGACAATCGCTCGGGTGGCGTCGTTCAGGCGCAAGTGCAGGCTCAGCACATCCGCGCAGGCGAAGAAATCCTCGCGGCTTGCGGCCGCCTGCAGGCCGTCGGCGACGGCTTTTTCGCGCGAGGCCTCGCTGCCCCAGACCACCACGTTCATGCCGAATGCGCGGCCATAGCCCGCCACCATCTGGCCGATCTTGCCGTAGCCCCACAGGCCCAGAGTGCGCCCCTTGAGCACCAGCCCCAGGCCGAAATTGGGCGGCATGGACGCGGCCTTCAGCCCCGACTGCTGCCAGGCGCCGTGCTTGAGGTTGCCCACGTACTGGGGCAGGCGACGCATGGCGGCCATGATCAAGGCCCAGGTCAGTTCAGCTGCGGCCACCGGTGAGCCACTGCCCTCGGCCACAGCAATGCCGCGTTCGGTGCAGGCGGTGACATCAACATGGCTGCCGATGCGCCCGGTCTGGGAGATCAGCTTGAGCCGGGGGAGTTTTTCAATAAGCTGGCGGCTGATGGGCGTGCGCTCGCGGATCAGCACGATCACGTCGGCGTCGCGCAGCCGCACGGACAGCTGGCCTATGCCCTTGACGGTGTTGGTGTAGACCTTGGCTGGCCAGGCCTCGAGTTTCTGCGCGCATTGAAGCTTGCGCACCGCGTCCTGGTAGTCATCAAGAATCACGATGTTCATGCGTCCATTGTGCCCTGAAGGGGCACATGGGTCAGTGCCATGCAGCCGGTGCACGCAGCGGCTAGCATTCGCCCTTCGGGTCCGAAATGCGGGCCTGCCTTCCAAGGAAACACCATGACCACCAGCCTGTCGTCGGCCACGTTGCCGGTATTCACCCACATGCTTTCCAACCTGGGCCATATCCTGGCGCGGGCCCAGGCCGACGCCGCGAGCCGCGGCTTTGACACCGCCGTGCTGTTTGGCTACCGCCTGGCGCCGGACATGCTGCCCTTCAGCCGGCAAGTGCAGATCGCCTGCGACGCCGCCAAAAACGGCGTGGCCCGCGTCAGTGGCCTGACGGCGCCGAAGTTTGACGACACCGAAGCGACGTTTGACGAGTTGCGCGCGCGCATCGAGCAGACCGTCGCCTGGCTGGCCACGGTGCCGGCCTCGGCGCTGGACGGCAAGGAAGACCAGGAGGTGACATTCCCGGTGGGCAAGGACGCCACCCGCACGATGAAAAGCGGGGATTACCTGAAGCTGTGGTCGCTGCCCAACATGTACTTCCACATCACGATGAGCTACGCCATCCTGCGCCACAACGGCGTGCCGCTGGGCAAACGCGACTACCTGGTGGGCGCGGCGGCCGCCTGAACCGGCTGAGCGACGGGCCGGACGCCCGTCCCGTCGCAAGCCAGGGGAAGCGAACCAGCGTCGCCGGGCGCTAGTGCAGGGCGGCTTCGGCTGCGGCGAGCCGGTCGAGTTCGGCGCAGACATCGGCCATGCGTCCGGAGATCACCAGCCGCCCGGCCTGGCAGCGACGGGAGCCGGTGTCACGCACCCGCAGCACGCGAAGCGGCCGGGCAGCGCGCACGGGCCGTGTGGGGCGGGAAGGGTGCTGCGCCCGATTTTGGACATGAAATTGGCCTCCAGCCCCCGCGGGCTGGACCTGACCCGCTACAAAATTGATAGCGTCCGGGCGTGACACGGGCGAGCGGCGGGGCATGGCCGGCGAGGCCAGCCAGCCCAGAAAATCGTGCAGCGGAGCAAACAGGCCGTGCATGGCGGTGAGGGTGATTCCCATGGAGGACTCCTGGCTGATGCCTACATCAGCATGGTGTTGCGGATCAGGCCGACGGCCAGACCCTCGATTTCGAAAGGCTCGCCGGGCTCGACCACGATGGTGGGGTAGTCCGGGTTTTCGGCGTGCAGCTCGATGAGGTGCTTGTTGCGCCGGAACCGCTTGACGGTGACCTCGTCGCCCAGCCGCGCCACCACGATCTGGCCGTTCTTGGCATCCTTGCCCGACTGCACGGCCAGCAGGTCGCCGTCCATGATGCCGGCATCGCGCATGGACATGCCGCGCACCTTGAGCAGGTAGTCCGGGCGGCGCTGGAAGAGGGTGCTCTCGACGTAATAGGTCTGGTCCACGTGCTCCTGGGCCAGGATGGGCGAGCCGGCGGCCACACGGCCCACCAGCGGCAGCGCCAGCTGCGCCAGGCTTTGCAGCGGCAGGGTGAACTGCTTGATGCGAGACTCGTTGATGCTGCGCAGCGCGTCGCTGCGCAGGCGGATGCCGCGGGAGGTGCCGCTGACCAGTTCGATCACGCCTTTGCGCGCCAGCGCCTGCAGGTGCTCCTCGGCGGCGTTGGCGGACTTGAAGCCCAGTTCGGCGGCGATTTCGGCCCGGGTGGGCGGGGCGCCGGTGCGCGCGATGGCGCTCTGGATGAGTTCCAGGATCTGCTGCTGGCGGGCGGTAAGCTTCGGCTGTTCCATGGTGAAAACCTCCTTGCGGTCTGGATGCCGGCAGTCGGGACGGGGTTGCCGGGACTGTTTCAATATCCAGTAACTGTATTTTTAACCAGTTTTCAGGAGTTTGCAAGTGGCCAACCGAAAAATCGTGTTGCTGGGTACCGGCGGAACCATCGCGGGCACCTCCAGCGGCTCCGGCAATGCCTTTGGCTACACGGCCGGACAGGTCAGCGTCGAGGGGCTGGTGGCCAGTGTGCCGCTGCTGCCGCGGGTGCTGGCCGGGCGCACGCTGGTGGTCGAGCAGGTGGCCCAGGTGGACAGCAAGGACATGGACGATGCGCTGTGGCGCGCGCTGGCCCTGCGCTGCGCCCACTGGCTCGCGCAGGACGATGTGGACGGCCTGGTGATCACCCACGGCACGGACACGCTGGAGGAAACGGCGTACTTCCTGCACGCGCTGCTGGCGCCCGCCAAGCCGGTGGTGCTGACCTGCGCCATGCGCCCGGCCGACGCACTTTCGGCCGATGGCCCGCAAAACCTGCTGGACGCGGTGGTGGTGGCCTGCGACGCGGCTGCGCGCGGCGTGTCGGTGGTGTGCGCGGGTGTGGTCCATGGCGCCGAGGCGGTGCAGAAAATCCACACCTGGCGGCTGGACGCCTTTGACAGCGGCGACGCCGGCCCGCTGGCCCAGGTCGCCCGAGCCACGGTATTTTGGGCAAGAAATCCGGCTCCAGCCCTCGCCCGATATGGGGAATCAGCTATCAATTCGATAGCAAACCTGTCCATCTGGCCACGCGTGGAGATCCTCGCCAGCCACGCCGGCGCGCGCGCGGACACCGTGCGCGCGCTGGTGCGCGACGGCGTGCAGGGGCTGATCGTGGCCGCCACCGGCAACGGCACGCTGCACCACGCGCTGGAGCCAGCCTTGCTGGAGGCGCAGGCCGCAGGCGTGCAGGTGTGGCGCGCCACACGCTGCGCCAACGGCGGCGTGCTGCCGGGCGAAGCTTCGCCGTTTCCGGATGCCGGCGCGCTGTCGCCGGTCAAGGCGCGCATCGCGCTGCAGCTTCAGCTGGCGGCGGTCCAACAGGTGTCATAGCCTGGCCGTGACGCAGCGTCCTGGCTCCCCCACAATTCGGCAATGTTCACACCACTGGTCCTGGGCAGCCAGGCCTACCCGCTGCTGGAGGTCGTCCACATCGCCGGCATTGCGCTGCTGGTGGGCAACCTGGTGCTGCTGGAGCTGCGCGTCTTCGGCGCAGGCGCCGCGCTGCCGGTGCCAAGCCTTGCGCGCCTGAGCCTGTCGCTGGCGGCGGGCGGTTTCGCGCTGGCGGCGGCATCCGGCCTGCTGATGTTTGCCACCCAGCCGCAGGAGCTGCTGGCCAACCGCGCGTTCACCCTGAAGATGCTGTTGTTGTTCATGGCGGGGTGTAATGCGGCCTGGTTTCACGGGCGCGGTTCGCTGGACCGGCTGGATGGCGTGGCCCGCGCGCAGATGATTGCCTCAACCCTGATCTGGCTCGCCGCAATTGCCTGTGGCCGCTGGATTGCCTATGTCTAGGAGACCCGCATGAAACGACGCACCCTGCTGATGGCCTGCGTGGCCGCACCGCTGGCCGCACAGGCCCACCACGGCTGGAGCAGCTTCGACCAGGACCGCCCGATCTACCTGGAAGGCAAGGTCACAAAGTCGAGCTGGCGCAACCCGCATGCCGAACTGGAACTTGAAGTCCCCGCAGGGCTGAAGGTCCCGCCGGATCTGGCCCAGCGCGCCATACCGGCCCAGTCCGCTCCGGTCGATGGCAAGGCGCTGCTGGCCAAGGCGGTTGTGCCCAACCGCAAGGACCGCAAGTGGGAAATCGAACTCGCGCCGCTCACGCGCATGGAGGCCTGGAAAGTCGCCGAGATCAAGCCAGGCGCCATGATCTCCGTGGTGGGCTTCATCTTCAAGGAGGAAAAGGGCGAGCCCATCCTGCGGGTGGAATACCTGTTTGTGGACGGCAAGGCCTACGGCTTGCGTTCCAGCCCGGCCTGACAACAAAAAAGGCCCGCCAGGGCCTTTTTTTCCATCCGCCGCGCTGCAGCCGCTCAGCCGGCCAGCGCCTGCAGCGCACGCGCCGTGATCTCGTCCACCGAACCCGTGCCGCTGATGGCGCGGTACTTCGGCGCACTGGCGGGGTCGGTCTTGGCCCAGCCAGAGTAGTAGTCCACCAGCGGGCGGGTCTGGGCGCTGTACACCTCCAGACGCTTCTTCACGGTCTCTTCCTTGTCGTCGTCGCGCTGGATCAGCGGCTCGCCGGTCACGTCGTCCTTGCCATCCACCTTGGGCGGGTTGAACTTGACGTGGTACGTGCGGCCCGACGCCGGGTGGGAGCGGCGCCCGCTCATGCGCTCGATGATGGCCTCAAACGGCACATCGATTTCGAGCACGTAGTCGAGCTTGACGCCCGCGGCCTTCATGGCGTCGGCTTGCGGGATGGTGCGCGGGAAGCCGTCAAACAGGAAGCCGTTGGCACAGTCGGGCTGGGCGATGCGTTCCTTGACCAGGCTGATGATCAGGTCGTCGCTGACCAGCGCGCCGGACTTCATCACGGCGTCGGCCTGCAGGCCCAGCGGTGTGCCGGCCTTGACCGCGGCGCGCAGCATGTCGCCGGTGGAGATCTGGGGGATGCCGTACTTCTGGCAGATGAAGGCGGCTTGCGTGCCTTTGCCCGCGCCGGGTGCGCCCAACAGAATCAGTCTCATGGAAGTCCTCGGATGGTGTTGTCGGCCGTGGTGCGTGGCCCGCGGCGCATTGCGTCAAAGGATAGCACGCGAAGTGCTGCGCCAGCCTTACGCGAACAGGGCGCGCACGCGTGCCAGGTCTTCGGGCGTATCCACCCCGGCGCCGGGCGCGTGCAGCGTGGTGTGCACGGCGATGCGGTGGCCGTGCCACAGCGCGCGCAACTGCTCCAGCGCCTCGGTGTGCTCCACCGGCGCCGGCGCCAGTGCGGGAAACCGGCGCAGGAAGCCGCAGCGGTAACCGTAGATGCCCACGTGGCGCAGCGGCGCCGGCGAGGGCAGGGCGGGAGCGCCGGCGCGGCTGCCGTCGCGCCACCAGGGAATGGGCGCCCGGCTGAAGTACAGCGCGGTGCCCTGCGCGTCGGTCACCACCTTCACCACATTGGGGTTGGTGAACTCTTCCAGCGTCTGGATGGGGTGCGCCGCCGTGCTCATGTCGGCGTCCGCCTGGCGGGCCAGCAGGTCGGCCACGGCGTTGATGAGGGCCGGGTCGATCAGCGGCTCATCGCCCTGCACATTGACCACAATCGCGTCGTCTCCCAGGCCCAGCAACGCACTGGCTTCGGCGAGCCGGTCGCTGCCGGAAGGGTGGTCCACCCGGGTGAGCACGGCGCGCACGCCATGCGCCGCACAGGCGTCCACGATGCGCGGGCTGTCGGCGGCAACCACCACCCCGGATGCGCCCGAGGCCTGCGCACGCTGCGCGACACGCACCACCATCGGCAGGCCGGCGATGTCGGCCAGCGGCTTGTCGGGCAGCCGCGAGGACGCCAGTCGCGCGGGGATCAGGACGGTGAACGCCGCACCCGCAGACCTCACAGGCCAAGTTCCTCGTCGGTGAGCACGCGCGCCTCGTCTTCCAGCAGGATGGGGATGCCGTCGCGCACCGGATAGGCCAGACGGGCCGAACGGGAGAGGAGCTCCTGCTTTTCGCGGTCCCAGGTCAGGGGGCCTTTGGTGACGGGGCAGACCAGCAGTTCGAGCAGTTTGCTGTCCATGGGAATTGGCTTTCCGGTTTCAGGTAGGGGGGTGCAATGCGCCCGATGATAGCTGTGCGTCCAGCCGCGCATCCAGCGCCCGCCAGAACGGCGCATCCACTTCCAGGCGCAGCGGCACCGCCAGCGCAGCCGGTTGGGCCGGCCACAGCTTGACCGCGTCTTTTTCGGTGCAAATCAGGCGGTAGCCCCCGTCCATATTGATTGGACTGCTATCAAAATCATAGTGATCTGGCAGCGCCGTGGTGCGCGCCAGTGTCAGCCCGGCCGACCGCAGCTGGGCAAAAAAGACTTCGGGCTGCGCGACCCCAGCCAGCGCGTGCAGCGGCTGGCCGACCAGCTCCGCCAGCGGTACCGATCGACCGTCGCCGGTGACGGCATGGTCGGCCAGCGTGCGCTGTGCGGCGTGACCGGAGATGCCGGCGGGCGCGCCGCTGTGCACCACCAGGTCCACCGCGCGCGGCCAGGGCTCACGCAGGGGGCCGGCCGGCAGCAGCCAGCCGTTGCCGGCGCCGCGCGCATCAAAGACGCAGATCTCCAGGTCGCGCGCCAGTGCCAGGTGCTGCAGGCCGTCGTCGCAGACGAGCACACCCGTCTGTGGCCAGGCCGACAGCAGGGCGCGCGCGGCGTCGGCGCGGCGCTCGCCCACCACGACAGGCGCGCCGGTGCGACGGTGGATGAGGGCGGGTTCATCACCCACGTCGTGGGCCGGTGTGTCGGCGTCCACGGCGAGCACGCCACGGGTGCGCCGCCCGTAGCCGCGCGAGACAACGCCTGGATGCAGGCCACGCGCCTGCAGGTGTTGCACCAGCGCGATCACCAGTGGCGTCTTGCCGGCACCGCCGGCCACCACGTTGCCCACCACGATCACAGGTACCGGCAGTCGTTCACCACGCAGCAGGCCGACTGCAAAGGCTGCGCGACGCAGCGCCACCAGGGCGCCGTACACCAGGGACAGGGGCCAAAGCGCACAAGCCAGCGGGCCACGCGTGGCCCAGGCCGATCGCAGGCGGTCGCCGGTCTTTGTCCCGCGGGCTGACGGCGACGTGTGCCCACCTGCGCTCGTGTCCCCCGGCAACGGCTGCGCCGATGCCTCCTCCTCTACCTCGCTTTGGCGGCCACCCATCACCGCCAGCCCGCTGCGTGTGAGGTGTGTAAACGGCCGCGTGCCCCCATTGCCGCTGGATCAGGTGGGTTGGGTGCTCTGCACAGCGAAGTAAAGGAGGAGGATTGGGCGCAGCCCAATCCGGGGGACATGAGCGGAGCAGAGTACCCGGCCCGCATGATCCCGGAACAAGGCTGGAATGAAATCCGGCTCCAAAAGGCCAGTCTTGTCTCCGCCGCGATGACTCTGGGCGCACCGCCCATGGGTGCGCGCTACTTCGCCCCGGCCTGCGCCGAGGACTGGGTGGCAAAGGTGATCTGGGTCAGGCCGGCGCGGCGCGCGGCTTCCATCACGGTGATCACCGACTGGTGTGCCGCGGCGGCATCGGCACTGATGATGACCACGGTCTCCTTGCCGGCCTTGGCCACCCCGGACAGGGCAAAGGACAGCGCGTCCACGCTGCGCCCGCTGACAGGCTCCTTGTTGACGATGTAGCGCCCGTCCGCCGAGACGGCGACGATCACTTCCTTGGGATAGTCACGCTGGGCCTCGGCGTCGGCCACCGGCAGGCGCAGCTGCAGTTCGGTGAACTTGCTGTAGGTGGTGGTCAGCATCAGGAAGATCAGGATCACCAGCAGCACGTCGATGAACGGGATCAGGTTGATCTCGGGTTCCTCGGTGTGGCGCGGACGGAAGTTCATGACGGGCCGTCCCTAGGGCTTGCGCAAGGCCAGCAGGTGGCGCGCGAAGCGCTCGGAGGCCAGCTCCAGCGTCAGCAGGTAGTAGTCCACCCGGGCGCGGAAATAGCGCCAGAAGATCAGTGCGGGGATGGCGATGATCAGGCCGAACGCGGTGTTGTACAGCGCCACCGAGATGCCGTGCGCCAGCTGCGCCGGGTTGCCCCCGCCCACAGCCGACCCTGCGCCACCGGTGGGTGCCTGGGAGCCAAAGATTTCGATCATGCCGACCACGGTGCCAAACAGGCCCAGCAACGGCGCCGCCGATGCGATGGTGGCCAGCGCGGCCAGGTAGCGCTCCAGGCGGTGCGCAACCGCGCGGCCGGTGCCCTCCATGCTGGCGCGCAGCTCGCCCTCGGTGCAGCGCGGGTTGGCGTTGAGTGCCCTGAAGCCGCTGGCCAGCACCTCGCCCAGGGCCGAGTTCTGTTCCAGCTGGGTCACCACGTCGGGCGTCGGCACGGCGCTGCGGGAGACCGCGAGGGCTTCGTCCAGCAGGCGTGGCGGCACGACCTTGTTCTGCTTGAGACTGACGAAGCGTTCAACGATGAGGGCGAGGCAGATGACGGAGCACGCCATCAGGGGCCATATCGGCCAGCCGGCCGCTTGTATGATCGAAAGCAATCGGGTCTCCAGGGAGCGGTTACAACGCGTCACGGATTATGGCGTAGCCGAATCCCGCGCCCGCACCTGGTTTGGGCCCCCGCCACCCACAGAACATGTGGATAACTTTGTGAAGAACTGGCCTCATATCCCTGCACATTCCGCATCTGGCGTGGCTTGTGACAGATCGATGACGTTTTAAGCAGAAATATCCCCAATGAAATCAACGAGTTGCACGGAGGAATGGTGCTTGGCGGGCATCTTTTCCGCTGCGTGTGGCGTTTACCCTGCCACTGTGGAGTACTGAGCGTGGCCGACGGCGGATCTCCAGCATTGGCGCGGCAAGTCTGGCCGGTCGGGGCGTTGTGCCGCGCCGTGGCGGACGCGCTGGAGGCCAGATTCAATCCTGTGGCGGTGCGCGGCGAGATTTCGGGCTTTTCGCGCGCGGCCAGCGGGCATTGCTACTTCTCCCTCAAGGACGAGTCCGGCCAGCTGCGCTGTGCGATGTTCCGTCGCGCCGCTGGCTTGCTGGACTTTGCCCCCCGCGACGGCGAACAGGTGGAAGTGCGGGGTCGGCTGGCGGTGTACGAGCCGCGTGGCGACTTGCAGCTGGTGGTGGAATCCATGTCGCGGGCGGGCCAGGGGGCATTGTTCGAGCAGTTCCTCCAGCTCAAGGCGCGGCTGCAGGCGCAGGGCCTGTTTGATGCCGCCCGCAAGCGGATGCCAGTGCCGCACCCGCGCGGCATCGGACTCGTGACGTCCACTGGCGCGGCCGCGTTGCACGACGTGGTGACGGCGCTGCGCCGGCGGGTGCCGCACATCCCGGTGGTGCTGGCTCCCGCAGCGGTGCAGGGCGCGCAGGCGGCCGGCGAGCTGGTCGCGGCGCTATCAAATTTGTATCAGCTCATCGAGTCCGGGCGCGGCCTGCAGCCTGATTTGGCTCATGAAAGTGGCGTCACCATCGACGTGATCCTGCTGGTGCGGGGGGGCGGATCCATCGAGGACCTTGCCGCCTTCAACGACGAGCAGCTGGCGCACACGCTGCTGCGCAGCCCGGTGCCCGTGATCTGCGGTGTAGGCCACGAGACCGACTTCACGATTGCCGACTTCGTGGCCGATCTGCGCGCGCCCACGCCCACGGCCGCGGCCGAACTGGCCGCCGAGCCACGCCAGGTGCAACTGGAGGCGCTGGATGCGGTGCTGGAGCAATTGCGCACAGAAGTGGCGCGCCGGCTGGACGCCCAGCAGCAGCGGCTGGACCAGGCGCTGGCGCGGCTTGGCAGGCCGTCCGGGCTGGTGGCACGCCAGCAATTGCGGCTTGCGGGGCAGGCCCAGCGCCTGCGCTACGGCGTGCAGGCCAATCTGGTCGCGCAGCGCCAGCGGGGGCAGGAGCAACAGTCGGCGCTGGGCCCGGCCGTATCCGCCAGTGTGGCGCAGCAACGCCAGCGGCTGGCGGACGCGGGCTTGCGCCTGGAGCTGATGGCGCCCCAGCGCGTGCTGGAGCGAGGCTATGCCATCCTGCAGGACGACGCCGGGCGGGCGGTGACGCGCGCAGCCCAGACCCGCACCGGCCAGGCCCTGCGGGCCACCCTTGCCGACGGCGAGGTTGATCTCGCCGTCACGGCCCCGCGGGGCCGTTAGTTTCTATACTTGGCGTTTTGGCTCTCACACAACACGAGGAAGAAGATGGAACACACCCTGCCCGCACTGCCGTACGCGATCGACGCGCTGGCGCCGCACTACTCGAAGGAGACGCTGGAGTTCCACCACGGCAAGCACCACAACGCCTATGTGGTGAACCTGAACAACCTGCAAAAAGGCACCGAGTTCGAGAGCATGTCGCTCGAAGACATCATCCGCAAGTCCAGCGGCGGCATCTACAACAACTCCGCCCAGATCTGGAACCACACCTTCTTCTGGAACTGCATGAAACCCAACGGCGGCGGCGAGCCGTCGGGTGCGCTGGCCGCGGCCATCAACGCCAAGTGGGGCAGCTACGCTGCGTTCAAGGAAGCCTTTGTGAAGAGTGCGGTGGGCAATTTCGGTTCCGGCTGGACCTGGCTGGTCAAGAAGGCCGACGGTTCAGTGGACATCGTCAACACCGGCGCTGCCGGCACGCCGCTGACCACGGCCGACAAGGCCCTGCTGACGGTGGACGTGTGGGAACACGCCTACTACATCGACTACCGCAACCTGCGCCCCAAGTTCGTCGAGACTTTCCTGTCCAACCTGGTCAACTGGTCGTTCGCCGAAGCCAACTACGCCTGAGCGTCCGGGGCATGACAAGCAAAAAGCCGGCATTGGCCGGCTTTTTTATGGAAGCCTGGGAGGAATGACCGCTCAGGGCGTGGTCCGGAAGGGCTGCCCACCCAGACGGGCGCCGGCCTTGATGCCCTTTTTGGCAAACCATCCCTGGTTCATCTCCAGCACGTAGCGCACCGGTTTGGCCGAGCAGTGCGGGTCGGTGGTCTGGGGCTTCATGTCGGCCAGGTTGACGATGGTGCCGTCGTCGTCCACAAACGCCGCCGTGAGCGGCAGCAGGGTGTTCTTCATCCAGAAGCACTGCCGGGTGGCCTGCTCGAAAATGAACAACATGCCCTCGTGCTGGGGCATTTCCTTGCGCCACATCAGGCCGACTTGCTGTTGCATGGGCGTGGCCGCCACCTGTGCATCAATTTGGTGCATGCCCGCCGTCAGCTTGACCCTGGGCAAGTCCATCTGGGGGCTCTCTTGGGCCAGGGCGGCCAGGCCAGACAGGCCCAGAAGCAGGGCGCAGAAGCCGGCGCGCAGAGGGGGGATAAGGCGGGGATTCGGTTTCATGTCGGTTTCCGGGCGGTCAGGCGGTGGGACGGGCCAACAAAAATGCCCGCGTCATGCGGGCATTCTGCCGAAACAACCGGGAGGGTTGCTCCGAGGTTGGCAAAAGGCGAATTAGGCCTTCTTGTCTTCCTTCTTGGCCTTCTTGGCCTTCTTGGCCTTCTTTTCAGCCTTCTTTTCGTCCTTGGCGGCGGCCTTTTCTTCCTTCTTCTCTTCCTTCTTGGCTTCCATCTTCGCGGCCGGGGCGGCGGCCGGAGCAGCGGCGGCAGCCGGGGCGGCCGGAGCAGCGGGCTTGGCCGGGGCGGCCGGGGCAGCAGCTTGAGCGAACACGCCAGCGGCGAACAGGCCGGAGATCAGGGCAGCGAGAACCTTGTTCATGGGGAAATTTCCTTTGGGTAACGTTACTTGAAAACACTTCCGGAACTGGAAGGCACACCCGTAACGGGACCTCCGCGCTGGCGGTTGACAGAAGTTCACAGTCTGTTTGTCGATAGAATCCTAGGGTTTTGCCTAATCTGGCCATCCGGCCGCGGCATTGCATCGACTGACACCCACGGAGACAGATCCCATGTACCAGCACATCAAGGTGCCTGCCGCAGGCCAGAAGATCACCGTAAACCCCGACATGTCCCTGAACGTACCCGACCAGCCGGTCATTCCCTATATAGAGGGCGACGGCACCGGGTTCGACATCACGCCGGTCATGTTGAAGGTGGTCGACGCCGCGGTGGCCAAAGCTTACGGCGGCAACAAGAAGATCCACTGGATGGAGGTTTACGCCGGCGAGAAGGCCACGAAGGTCTACGGCCCGGATGTCTGGCTGCCCGAGGAAACCCTGCAGGCCCTGCGGGAGTACGTCGTGTCGATCAAGGGCCCGCTGACCACGCCCGTGGGGGGCGGCATCCGCTCGCTCAACGTGGCGCTGCGCCAGGAGCTCGACCTGTACGTGTGCCTGCGCCCGGTCCAGTATTTCAAGGGCGTGCCGTCTCCGGTGAAGGAGCCCGAGAAGATCGACATGGTGATCTTCCGCGAGAACTCCGAGGACATCTACGCCGGCATCGAATACGAGGCAAAGAGCGACAAGGCCGTCAAGCTGATCAATTTTCTGATCAACGAGATGGGCGTCAAGAAGATCCGCTTCCCCGACACGTCGGGCATCGGCATCAAGCCCGTGTCCATCGAGGGCACCGAGCGCCTGGTGCGCAAGGCCATCCAGTACGCCATCGACAACGACAAGCCCAATGTGACCATCGTGCACAAGGGCAACATCATGAAGTACACCGAAGGCGGCTTCCGTGACTGGGCCTATGCCCTGGCCCAGCGCGAGTTTGGCGCCGAGCTGATTGATGGTGGCCCGTGGTGCAGGTTCAAGAACCCCAGGACGGGCAAGGAAATCACCGTCAAGGACAGCATTGCCGACGCGTTCCTGCAGCAGATCCTGTTGCGTCCCTCCGAGTACTCGGTGATCGCCACGCTGAACCTCAATGGCGACTACATCTCGGACGCGCTGGCAGCCCAGGTGGGCGGCATCGGCATTGCCCCGGGCGCCAACCTGAGCGACTCGGTGGCCTGCTTTGAGGCCACCCACGGCACCGCGCCAAAGTACGCCGGCAAGGACTATGTCAACCCGGGCTCGGAGATCCTCTCGGCCGAGATGATGCTGCGCCACATGGGCTGGACGGCGGCGGCGGACCTGATCATCAGCTCGATGGAAAAGGCGATTCTGTCGAAGAAGGTTACCTACGACTTCGCCCGCCTGATGGAAGGCGCGACGCAGGTCAGCTGCTCAGGCTTCGGCCAAGTGATGATCGACCAGATGTAGAACGTTGCGGTGGGTTTCGACCCAGAGCAAGAAAAGCCGCCGCCGGGCGGCTTTTTTTGTCACATCCCACGTCGTAAAATGAGTCGTCGCATCGTGCGCGCACTCAACCTCCCGAAAGATCCCCGTGGCCGCTGACCGTTCCAAGATCATCTACACCCTCACCGACGAAGCTCCCTACCTGGCGACGCATTCCTTCCTGCCCATCGTGCGCACGTTCGCTGCAGCCGCCGGGATTGACGTGGTGGAGAGCGACATTTCCGTGGCCGGCCGCATCCTGGGCCAGTTCCCGGAGCTGCTGACCGAGGCGCAGCGCGTCCCCGACAACCTCGCCGCCCTGGGCAAGCTGACGCTGCGACCCGAAGCCAACATCATCAAGCTGCCCAACATCAGTGCCTCGGTCGCGCAGCTGAAGGCCGCCATCAAGGAACTGCAGGAGAAAGGCTACAAACTCCCGGACTATCCCGAAAAGCCCGAGACCGACGAACAAAAGGACATCCGCGCGCGCTACAACAAGTGCATCGGTTCCGCGGTGAACCCGGTGCTGCGCGAAGGCAATTCGGATCGCCGGGCGCCCAAGGCGGTGAAGGAATTCGCCCGCAAGAACCCGCACCGCATGGACGAGTGGAGCCAGGCCTCGCGCTCGCACGTCTCGCACATGCACGACGGCGACTTCTATCACGGCGAGAAGTCCCTGACGCTGGACCGCGCGCGCGACGTGAAGATGGAACTCATCACCCGCAGCGGCAAGACCGTGGTGCTCAAGCCCAAGGTGTCGCTGCTTGACCGCGAGGTGATCGACTCGATGTTCATGAGCAAAAAGGCGCTCGTGGCCTTTTACGAAAAGGAGATCGAGGACGCGCGCAAGACCGGTGTGATGTTCTCCCTGCACGTCAAGGCCACCATGATGAAGGTGTCCCACCCCATCGTGTTCGGCCACTGTGTGCGTATCTTCTACCGCGAGGCGTTCGAGAAGCATGCCCCCCTCTTCGAAGAGCTGGGCGTCAACGTCAACAACGGCATGGTGGACCTGTACACCAAGATCGCCGCGCTGCCCCAGAGCAAGCAGGACGAGATCAAACGCGACCTGCACGCCTGCCACGAGCACCGCCCCGAGCTGGCCATGGTCGACTCGTCCAAAGGCATCACCAACTTCCATTCGCCCAACGACGTCATCGTCGACGCGTCGATGCCCGCCATGATCCGCAATGGCGGCAAGATGTACGGCGCAGACGGCCGCCTGAAGGACGTGAAGGCCGTCATGCCCGAGTCGACCTTCGCCCGCATCTACCAGGAAATGATCAATTTCTGCAAGTGGCACGGCGCCTTCGATCCCAGGACCATGGGCACGGTGCCAAACGTGGGCCTGATGGCGCAGCAGGCCGAAGAATACGGCTCGCACGACAAGACCTTCGAGATCGCCGAGGACGGTGTCGCCAACATCACGGACCTCGAGACCGGCGAAGTGCTCCTCAGCCAGACCGTCGAGCAGGGCGACATCTGGCGCATGTGCCAGTGCAAGGACGCCGCCATCCGCGACTGGGTGAAGCTGGCCGTGACACGCGCCCGCAATTCCGGCATGCCTGTGGTGTTCTGGCTGGACAGTTACCGGCCGCACGAGGCGCAGCTGATCCGCAAGGTCAGGATGTACCTGCACGAGCACGACACCACCGGCCTGGACATCCAGATCATGAGCCAGGTGCGCGCCATGCGCTACACGCTGGAACGCGTGATCCGCGGCCTCGACACCATCAGCGCCACGGGCAATATCCTGCGGGACTACCTGACCGACCTGTTCCCCATCATGGAACTGGGCACCAGTGCCAAGATGCTGTCCATCGTGCCGCTGATGGCCGGCGGCGGCATGTACGAAACCGGCGCCGGCGGCTCGGCGCCCAAGCACGTGCAGCAGCTGGTCGAGGAAAACCACCTGCGCTGGGATTCGCTGGGTGAATTCCTGGCCCTCGCGGTGAGCCTCGAGGACGAGGGCATCAAGACCGGCAACGCCAAGGCCAGGATCGTCGCCGTGGCGCTGGATGCGGCCACGGGCAAGCTGTTGGAAAACAACAAGAGCCCGTCGCCCAAGACAGGGCAGCTCGACAACCGGGGCAGCCAGTTCTACCTGACCCTGTACTGGGCGCAGGCGCTGGCGGCGCAGACCGAGGACAAGGACCTGGCGGCCCGCTTCGCGCCGCTCGCCAAGGTGCTTGCCGAGAGCGAGACGAAGATCGTCGAGGAGCTCAATGCGGTCCAGGGGCAGGCGGCCGACATCGGCGGCTACTATGCCCCGGATCGCATCAAGGTCAGCACTGTCATGCGGCCGAGCGCCACCTTCAATGCGGCGCTGGCGGCGGTCCGGGTGGACTGATTGCCTGCCGGGCGCCCGAAGCTGCGGCACCGACATCGCAGCCTGACTCGGCGGTCAATTGTCGCCCGGCTTGGGCTGGGTTTGGATCGGCCCGGGCTGGGCCTGGATGTTCTGGGCGTGCAGGCCCTTGGGGCCCTGCACCAGGTCAAAGCTGACCGGCTCGCCCTGCTTGAGGGTCTTGAAGCCCTCCATGGTGATGGCCGAAAAATGCGCGAACACGTCGGCCCCGCCGTCGTCGGGCGTGATGAAGCCGAAGCCTTTTGCGTCGTTGAACCACTTCACGGTGCCTTGCGCCATCCCCGCCTCCGGCGTTCTCCAATCCTGAGCGCAGTGTGAGGTCATCGCCGTTGAAAAGTCAATACGAACCAGCCCGCAGGCGGGCCATGCCGCTGCCTGCGTGTGGTCCTTGAAATGTCGCGCCTGCGCCACCAATTGCCCTGCGTGGTGCAGTGCGCCACGGCGCTCGATAGAATGATTTTCATGGCAACAAAACCTCCCTCGCAACCCCCGGCGCCCAAGACGCGGCCGGCAGGCGGGGAGGGTGACGGTGCCGTGGTGCTGGAGCGGCGCACGCAGCGTGTGCAGCCGCCCAAGATGCACCAGGTGGTGATGCTCAACGACGACTACACGCCCATGGAGTTTGTGGTCGTGGTGATCCAGGAGTTCTTCAGCAAGGACCGCGAAACCGCGACCCAGATCATGCTGAAGATCCACCTGGACGGCAAAGCCGTCTGCGGCGTGTACTCGCGCGATGTGGCCGCCACCAAGGTCGACCAGGTGCTGGAGGCCGCCAAGCAGGCAGGCCATCCCCTGCAATGTGTCAGCGAGCCCCTTGAATGAAGCACTCCGTGGCCGCACACTACCACCAGAATCCCACAGCAAGCCCGAAGGAAAACACATGATCGCCCAGGAACTGGAAGTCAGCCTGCACATGGCCTTTGTCGAGGCCAGACAGCAGCGCCACGAGTTCATCACGGTCGAGCACCTGCTGCTTGCTCTGCTGGACAACCCCAGCGCCGCCGAGGTGCTGCGCGCCTGTTCGGCCAACATCGACGACCTGCGCAAGTCGCTGACCAACTTCATCAAGGACAACACGCCCCAGGTGGCGGGTACCGACGATGTGGACACGCAGCCCACGCTGGGCTTCCAGCGCGTGATCCAGCGCGCCATCATGCATGTGCAGTCCACCGGCAACGGCAAGAAGGAAGTGACCGGCGCCAACGTGCTGGTTGCCATCTTTGGCGAGAAGGACTCTCACGCCGTGTACTACCTGCACCAGCAGGGCGTGACACGCCTGGACGTGGTGAACTTCATCGCGCACGGCATCAAGAAGACCGACCCGCCCGAGCCTGCCAAGAGCGGCGAGGCCGCCTCCAGCGAGGGCGAGGAGGGCGGCGAGAAGAACGAGAAGGCCTCCCCCCTGGAGCAGTTCACGCAGAACCTGAACCAGCTGGCCAAGGACGGCAAGATCGACCCGCTGATCGGGCGCGAGTACGAAGTCGAGCGGGTGATCCAGATCCTGTGCCGCCGCCGCAAGAACAACCCGCTGCTGGTGGGCGAAGCCGGTGTGGGCAAGACCGCCATTGCCGAGGGCCTGGCCTGGCGCATCACGCAAAAGGACGTGCCCGAGATCCTGGCCGAGTCCAACGTGTACTCGCTGGACATGGGCGCGCTGCTGGCCGGCACCAAGTACCGTGGCGACTTCGAGCAGCGCCTGAAGGGCGTGCTCAAGAGCCTGAAGGACAAGCCCAATGCCATCCTGTTCATTGACGAAATCCACACGCTGATCGGGGCGGGCGCGGCTTCGGGCGGTACCCTGGACGCGTCCAACCTGCTCAAGCCGGCGCTGTCCAGCGGCCAGCTCAAGTGCATCGGCGCGACCACCTTCACCGAGTACCGCGGCATCTTCGAGAAAGACGCTGCGCTGTCCCGCCGTTTCCAGAAGGTGGACGTGGTGGAGCCCACGGTCAGCGAGACGATCGAGATCCTCAAGGGCCTCAAGAGCCGCTTCGAGGAGCACCACAGTGTCAAGTACGCGGCCGCCGCACTGCAGGCTGCGGCCGAGCTCAGCGCCAAGTACATCAACGACCGCCACCTGCCCGACAAGGCCATCGACGTGATCGACGAGGCCGGTGCCGCGCAGCGCATCCTGACGCCCTCCAAGCGCAAGAAGACCATCGGCAAGACCGAGGTCGAGGAAATCGTGGCCAAGATCGCCCGCATCCCGCCGGCCAACGTGTCCAACGACGACCGCGGCAAGCTCAAGACGCTGGAGCGCGACCTCAAGAACGTGGTGTTCGGCCAGGACAAGGCGCTGGACGTGCTGGCCAGCGCCGTCAAGATGGCGCGCTCGGGCCTGGGCAAGGGCGACAAGCCCATCGGCTCGTTCCTGTTCAGCGGCCCCACCGGGGTGGGCAAGACGGAAGCCGCCAAGCAGCTGGCCTACATCATGGGCATCGAGCTGATCCGCTTTGACATGTCCGAATACATGGAGCGCCATGCGGTGAGCCGCCTGATCGGCGCGCCGCCCGGCTATGTGGGCTTTGACCAGGGCGGGCTGCTGACCGAGGCCGTCACCAAGAAGCCGCACGCCGTGCTGCTGCTGGACGAGATCGAAAAGGCGCACCCCGATGTCTTCAATGTGCTGCTGCAGGTCATGGACCACGGCACGCTGACCGACAACAACGGGCGCAAGGCCGATTTCCGCAACGTCATCATCATCATGACGACCAACGCCGGCGCCGAGACGATGAACAAGGCGACCATCGGCTTCACCAACCCGCGCGAGTCGGGCGACGAAATGGCCGACATCAAGCGGCTGTTCACGCCCGAGTTCCGCAACCGGCTGGACGCCACGGTGAGCTTCAAGGCGCTGGACGAGACCATCATCCTGCGGGTGGTGGACAAGTTCCTGCTGCAGCTGGAGACGCAACTCGCCGAAAAGAAGGTGGACGTGACCTTCACCGACACGCTGCGCAAGTACCTGGCCAAGAAGGGGTTCGACCCGCTGATGGGCGCCCGCCCGATGCAGCGGCTGATCCAGGACACCATCCGCCGCGCGCTGGCCGACGAGTTGCTGTTCGGCCGCCTGGTCGACGGTGGCCGTCTCACGGTGGACATGAAGGTGACCACCGACGAGAAGGGCGTGGAGTCCGGCGAGGTGCAACTGGATATCCAGCCGCTGCCCAAGAAGGAAGGCAAGGCCAGGCCCGAGCCGGAAGAGATCTCCAGCGAGTAAGGCCGGTTGACGGCCGTCCGGCCCGGGCCTGTCGAAGAGCTTCTCGTCAAAAAAGCCGCCCCCGGGCGGCTTTTTGCTATTCTTTTTATAGCGGGTCAGCCAGCACCGACGGGGGCTGGAGGCCTATTTCTTGTTTTTCCGCTCGAAATGCGACGTTTATCGGTGCGGTAAAGGCCGAGATGGACGGTAGCCAATTGCGCAGGCCACGAGTCGGGCTACCTTTTGACCAAAGCGATTGTGCAGTCGTCGACGTTCATATAGACCTCGTCGCTGTTCCGCAGCGAGGGTGTACCACCAGCCAGCGGCACCACACGTCGCTGGGGGTGACGCAGATGCTGGAATTTGACCAGCGCGAATTGACTGACGCTAAGCTGCTCAGCCGTCATGCGCTTTCGGCAATCCGAAAACTGGGGCTCCGCGATGCTCCCGGCACTGCCGACAGAAACGATCGTGCCTTCGCGCCAACCGTCCTCAAAGGCGTACTTGCCTGCATAAATGGTGCTGCATCCGCTGGCCAGGATGACCAGGGCGAGCACGCTGAGTGACGCCATCGAGAGCCCGGTCAGCAGTGGGCGAGGCGCGGGCCCGAAGACTGCACGCCGGTTCATTTGACCTCAAACCGTGCGGTTGCTGCCGGCTTGCCAGCCAGCAGGATGACGGCGATGCCCTTTGTGCCCTTGGCGATTTTGAACGTCCCCTTGGCTTCGAGCTTGTTGCCCGCGGGAGTCAGGTCGGCTTCGGACTTTTCGGAGCCATTGAGCAGTGTCACCTTGGCTTTCGCTCCATCGAGCTTCACCTCTTTGCCATGATCGCTCACGTAGATCTGGATCACGTCGGGTTTGGCGACGACTTCCACGTCACCAGCCTTGGTCTCGATCACGACGCCGCCGAATTTTGGCGCGTGGTCATGGTTGCCAGCGGCCTGGGCAGTCGCGACGCCGAGAGCGATGCAGGTCAGGATGGCGAGGGCGTTGAATTTCATGGCATTTCCTTTCAGGGTTGGGTTATCAGAAGGTTTCGGAGCCGGAATCCTCGACAAGCGCGGCGATCGGCTCGCGACCGAACAGGGCAACCATCGCGGGGGTCAGGAAGGAATCAAGCAGGGTCGAGGTGATCAGGCCCGAGAAGATCACCACGGCCACAGGGTGCAGGATCTCGGTTCCGGGCATGTCGGCTTCGAACAGCAGCGGGGCCAGGGCCAGCGCCGCCACCAGGGCCGTCATCAGCACCGGCGTCAGCCGCTCCTGCGAGCCGCGCAGCAGCATCTTGGTGTCAAAGTCCTCGCCCTCAAATGCGCACAGGTTGATGTAGTGCGACACCTTCAGAATGCCGTTGCGGATCGCAATGCCCGCCAGCGTGATGAAGCCTACAAGCGCGGCCACGCTTAACGGTTGGCCCGACAACCACAGCCCTACCACCGCGCCCACCAGCGCCAGCGGAATATTGGCCATGATGATCGCGGCCAGAATGCCCGAGCGGTAGCGCGAATACAGGATCAGGAAGATCAGCCCCACCGATGCGATGGACAACAGCCCGATCAGCCTTGACGCTTCCTCCTGCGCCTGGAACTGGCCGCCGATGCTGATGAAATAGCCCTCGGGCAGCTTGGTCTCACCGATCGCTGTGCGGATGTCGGTCACCACATCGCTCAGTGCGCGCCCCTGTGCGTTGGCCGACAGCACGATACGGCGGCGCCCGTCGTCGCGGCTGACCTGGTTGGGGCCGTCGGACTCTTCCACCGACGCCAGCTGCGACAGGGGTACGCGCCCGCCGGGTGTATCGATCATCAAGTTGCGCAGGCCCTCGATGCCGCGTGATGTTTCGGGCAGGCGCAGCACCAGGTTGAAGCGGCGGCTGCCCTCCACGATCTGTGTCACGCGCTCGCCGTCGATCAGCACCTGCAGCTCGGCCAGCAGCTTGGCGGGCGGTATGCCCAGGCCCAGCGCCCGGTCGTAATCCACTTGAACCTTGATTTGTGGGGTCAGCACCTGTTTTTCCACTTCGAGGTCCACTACGCCGTTGATGGACGACAGCCGCAGGCGCAGCGCCTCGGCCTCGCCGCGCAGCACATCCAGGTCGTCGCCAAAAATCTTGATGGCGATCTGCGAGCGCACGCCAGACAGCATGTGGTCGATGCGGTGGCTGATAGGCTGGCCGATGCCGATGGCCGCCGGCAGCGTGGCAATACGGCTGCGGATGTCGGCGTACACCGCTTCGATGCTGCGGTCGCTGCGCTTGAGTTTCAGGTCCAGCTCAGACACGTGCACGCCCTCGGCATGCTCGTCCAACTCGGCGCGACCCGAGCGACGGCCCACGTGCTCCACCTCGGGCACACCGGCCAGTGCCTTCTCTGCAATGCTGCCGATGCGTGCTGACTCGGTGAGTGTGGTGCCTGGGTTCAGCCGCAGCCCTACCAGGGCCACGCCCTCGTTGAACGGTGGCAGGAAGGTGGTGGGAAACAGTGGCACGGCCAACATGGCCAGCACCGCGGACACGGCGCCTGCGGCCACCCAGGCGCGTGGCGCGGCCAACACGCGGGTCAGGGCGGCTGCGTAGCGCGCCTTGATCCAGGCTTGGACCCTGGTGTCGCCATGGTCCAGCCCCTTGATGCGCGGCAACAGGTAATACGACATCACCGGCGTGAGCGTGACCGACACCACCATCGAAGCCAGCAACGACACGATGTAGGCAATGGCCAGCGGCTGCATCAGCCGCCCCTCGATGCCGGGCAGGAAGAACAGCGGCATCAGCACCAGCACGATGATGACCGTGGCAATCACGATGCCCGAGCGCACCTCCAGCGTGGCCTTGGCGATCAATTCCAGCGGACCCATGCGGTGATTGGGGTGTGCAGCCCGGTCCATCTTGAGCCGCCGCAGCACGTTCTCCACACCCACTACGGCGTCGTCCACCAGGCCGCCGATGGCAATGGTCAGACCGCCCAGCGTCATGGTGTTGATCGACAGGCCGAAGTACTTGAACACCAGCACCGTGATCATCACGCTCAGCGGAATGGCCGTCAGCGAGATCAGCGTGGTGCGGATGTTCAGCAGGAAGAAATACAACACCACCGCCACGACCACCGACGCCGCCAGCAGCTTGCCGCGCAGCGTGTCCACCGACGATTCGATGAAGGTGGCTTGGCGCATCGTGATCTTCGGCTCGCCCATGCCGGCGGGCAGGCCCTTCTTCAGCTCATCCAGCGCGGCCTCCACCTTCTCGGTGAGTTTCACGGTGTCGGCGTCAGGCTGCTTCTGGATGCCCAGGATCACGGCCGGCTGGCCGTTCAGGCCCGCGTCCCCGCGCTTGATGGCGGGCGCGAACGTGACGGTGGCCACTTGCTGCAGCTGGATGGCCCTGCCATTGCGAAACGCCACGGGCAGGCGCTGCAGGTCTTCCAGCCGTGTGGTACGGCCGATGTTGCGGATCAGGTACTCGCGCGAATTCAGCTCCAGAAAGCCGCCGCTGGAGTTGCCCGAGAAGTCCTTGAGTGCCGTGGCCATGGCTTCCAGGTCCACACCCAACGCGGCCATGCGTGCCGTGTCGGGCTGCACCTGGTACTGGCGCACCTCTCCGCCAATGGGCACCACCTGGGCCACGCCCGGCAGCGTGAGCAGGCGCGGGCGCATCACGAAGTCGGCGTATTCGCGTACCGCCATCGGGCTGATCTTGCTGGTGTCGATGGGCAGCGCCAGCAGCATGATCTCGCCCATGATGGAGCTGATGGGGCCCATGCCCACATGTTCTACCCCTTGAGGCAGTTGCTCGCGCACGAGTTGCAGCCGCTCGCCCACCATCTGGCGGGCGCGGTAGATGTCGGTCTTCCAGTCGAAGGTGACGTAGACGAACGACAGTCCCACACTGGAAACCGAGCGGATGGACTCTACGCCGGGAATGCCGCCCATGGACGTTTCCAGCGGGAAGGTGATGAGCTGTTCCACTTCTTCCGGGGCCATGCCGCCGGCTTCCACCTGGAGCGTGACCGTGGGCTTGTTGAGGTCGGGGAATACGTCGACCGGCATTTTGACGAGCGTGAATGCGCCAAGTATCAGCATCACCACCGACAGGACGATCACCATCAGGCGATTGCCCAAAGAGGCATGCACCAATTTGTCAAACATGGGTGTGCCTCGCTTCAGCGGACCTGGTTGACCAGGGGTGCGCCCTGCGTCACCACCCGATCACCGGCCTTGAGCCCGTCCACCACGGACACCCTTGCCCCGTCGAGCGCGATCGCCCGCACGGGTCGCGGCTGGAACACTTCAGCGCCGGTATGGACCCACACCATGTCCTGGTTGCTGGGGTTCTTGACAACGGCACCGGTGGGCACAGCAAAACCCTTGACGGTTTCGCGCGTCTGCACGATGACCTTGACTGGCTGACCTACGACCAGCGGCACGGCGTCTTTTCCCCCTGTGGTGCTGAACTGCAACGGAATTGCGCCCTCGCGCAACGCGCGTCCTGCGCCTACGAAGCGCAGCGCCACGGTCGTGCCGGGTGTCGCGCTGGCACTTGCCGATGCGATCGTGCCCAGCAGTGCCGCGTCAAATGCACCGGCTTCGACCATCAACCGCGCAGGGTCCACGATTTCAAACAGCACTTCGCGAGCATCCACCACCTGTCCAGCCATTACGTTGGCGACAGCGATCACGCCCGACACGGGCGCTACCAAGGCTTCCGTGGCGCTGACACTGGCGCCCACGGCGGCCAGTCGCTGTGCCAGGCTGCCGACTTCGGCGCGGGCAGCGTCGATATCTTTCTGTGCCACCGTGCCCTCAAGCTGCTCCAGGCGGACCACGCGCTTGCGGGCCAGTTCGAGATTGGCCTTCAGTTCGGCGGTTTGGGCCACCTGGTTGGCGCGCTCGATGGCAGCGTTGGATGCCCGAACCACCGCCAGCGTTTCACCCTTGCGCACGGACTGGCCCAACTGGGGCAGCCCGCGTGGGCCGACCTCGATGCGGCCCGCCTGGGTAGGCTGGACCTTGCCTCCTGTATTGGGGTCCGCCACGACGCGACCTGCCAGTTCCACCGTCTTGGGCAGCGCTTTTTCTTCGGCCACTACCGTGCGTACGCCCAGCTGCCGCTGGCTGGGCTTGGGCAGGAACACGCTTCCGTCAGGCTGGCGCTTGGGCGAGTTCCCGCCGGCCGATGCCGCCGCTTCCTCGCCGTGGTCATGACCGGGGCCTGCGGCAGCATCCATCGACGGCACGAGGCCGCCCACCACGACACAACACGCCAGGAGCGGCGTGATGCCGCGATGGCGGAATCGCCGGACAGCGGCCGCCGCCAGCACCAGCAGTGCCAGTGCACCGGCGGCGTACCCCGCCCAGCGAACCCACGGACGGGAGACTTCGTCATGGTCATGACCGGCATGGGCGTCCTGCAACTTCAGGTCGCCGGCCAGCAGGTCGGTGTCCTTGCCATCGTTGACGGTAAAGCTGATGGGCAGCGTCCCCGGCGTTTTGAGCGCAGCATGCTCAAAACGGTAGGTGCCGTCCGATTGGGGTTGGGCCAGGCCTTTGGCGGCTCCGGTCTCCACTTCGATCTTCGCGCCGTGCACCGGTTCGTTGCTGGTGTAGCGGTCCAGGTACAGGGTCATGACGCCGGCTTCCACGATGCCTACCACTTCAAACAGGTCGGAGTGGCTGTGTACGCGCGGAGATGCCGTGCCCGACGCGATCGGTGCCTCGTCTCCATGATCATGCCCGGGGCCGGCGACGGCCATGCTTGCGCCAGCCAGAATTGCTATCAAAAGCATAGTGAGTCGCCAAGCACCCATGAGGGCTAGACCGAGTTTTTTCATTTTTTCAAGGGAATTCATGGCAACAATCCAAGAGACTGGTTCAGTTGGGTGACGGCGCGCCGGATGTCGATGCGGGCGCGGGTCAGGGCAAGTTCGGCGTCAAACTTTTCGTTGTCGGCTCGCATGCGGGACGGCAGATCGGTTTCGCCCAGTTGGTGGGCCTTGGCGATGAGGGCCTGGATCTGTGTCGCCAGGGCGGCGCGCTGTGCTGCCAGCGTCTCATTGCGACGTGCCGTTTCCAGCCTGACGCGGGCGGCCTCGCGTTCCGTTTCGATCTGGCGCTGGGTCGCATCGGCTTCCGCCAGGGCCGCGTCCAGCTCTGCACGCGCCGCAGCCAGCTTGGCTGCGTTGCGGGTATCGCCACCGAACGGTATCCGGATCGAAAAGCGCATCGTGGTTTCACCGATGGCTCCGGCGGCGGCGCGCTCGCGTGCAGCGCCCACGCCCAACTCCATGGGGTCACGACGGTCCGCCTCGACCAGGGCCAGACGCATCTGCGCGCTGTGTACCTGGGCTCGCGCGACCATCAGGGCGGGGTGTTCCGTAGCCACGCCAGGTTGCTCACCCAGTTCCGGGCTGGTGCTCAGCCCTGTCAGGCTGCTCCAGTGCCCGCGCGCCCGTGCAAGCGCAGCATCTGCCTGCGAGAGCAGGCCTTCCGCCTGCCTGATGGCGCTCTGGGCTTGGAGCAGGTCCACGCGAGCCGTGTCCCCCGCCTTGAGGCGACGCTCAGTGTCAATCGCCAGACGGTTGGCTTCGTCGAGCTTGCGGGCCACGAGATTTCGCTCTGCCTGGAGAGTGGCCAGCTGGCTCGCCGCTTCGCGCAATTCCCCGGCGAGCTTCAGTCGCGCCAGTTGGATTTGCAATTCCTGCAACGCTGCATCGGCAGCGACTTGACGCTGCGTGGCATGACGCATGCCGAAATTCCACAGGGGCAGGCCAACCTCTACCTCGTATTCGCGCAGGCCGCCGTTGGTCTGCAGGCGGTCCGTGCGATGTGCCAGCGTGAGGGCCGGACTGCCCGCCAGCAGCGAGCGGGCCGCTTCGGATTTCGCCTGCAGTTCGGCCTGCCGGTTGGCGGCCGCGCGAGACGAAGGACTCAGCGTCCAGGCGGCTTCAAGGGCCTGACGAAGGGTAACGACATGATTTTGGGCGTGCGCCATCGACAGGCCAACGCACAACCCGGCGAAGACGGCAACGCGTCGCCGCAACAAGGGTAAAAAGGGCAAGACAGCTCTCCGAAGCGAGGGGTACTTCGGCGAACCTCAGAGGACTGATGACGGCGGGAAGTCGGGTGCCAACAGGGTCAAAGGCTCGCCACGGCGGAGGTGGCGTCAGCCCATTTGGGGCGATCTATGTCGTCAGCGACAAAGCGGGTCGCGTGCTGGCGAAGCGTTGAAATGAGTTGGAGGCTTTCCGTTGCCATGGTGGCGTTCGCGACCGCAGTCGCTACGCCAAGAGCATGGCCGCAATGAGCTGTGTCGCAATGCTCATCGTGTCCGGTGTCGTGGGAACCTGCTGCGGTGAGGTCCAGCACGGCATGCTTCAACTGGTGCAGATCCTCCGCTGTCGCATGTGCCTGAGCGAGGCCGGCGGCAAGGCCGAACCACAAGGCGAGCATCAGGCAGAGGAGTTTTTTCACGCGCGGATTGTAGCAACAGGGGAAGCGGGCCAACTCAGAAGGGGCTTTCTGGCGGTACTCAACCGCCTTGCGCATGGCTCAGTTCCCTGCGAGCTTGTCGCAGTACGGACCAACCGCCATGGATGGCCAGCGTCGCCATAATGGCGGCGACGGCAAGGTCAGGCCACGCGCTACCGGTACCGAACACCCCGAGCGCCGCTCCCATCACGGCCAGATTGCCTAGAGCGTCATTGCGGGAGCACAGCCACACGCTGCGCATGTTGGCGTCACCTTCCCGATAGGCATACAGCATTGCAGCCACCGAAACGTTGGCCGCCAACGCCAGCGCGCCGACGACACCCATCGTCATGGCTTCGGGAACCATGCCGGACTGCAGCGTCCATATCGCGCGGGCGGCCACGAACAGACCAAAAGCCAGCATGCTTGCACTCTTGAGCAAGGCGGCTCGTGCACGCCAGACGATGCCCATGGACAGGACAGCCAGCGTCACACCGTAGTTCGCGGCATCACCGAAAAAGTCGATCGCATCGGCGAGGAGCGACACCGATCCCGATTGCATCCCCGCGGCTATTTCCACGACGAACATGGCTGCATTGACGAGCAGCGCAATCCAGAGAATGCGTCTATAGCGCGGGCTGTCGTTCGGGGTTTGCGAGTCGCAGTTGTCATTGCAGCATGCTGACATTGGATTTCCTTGGGCGTCGATCACCCGATTGGAAAGCTTGAAGCCACTTCAAGGTCAAGCATTTGCTGCCGAATAACCTTCGGCATCTACGGGTTTTTGGTTTCTGACTGACGTATTTGCTATTTTTTTTATAGCGGGTCAGCCAGCACTGACGGGGGCTGGAGGCCGATTTCTTTCAAAAATTACGGTCTGGGGCGTATCCGGGGCCCGCGCGCGCAGCTGGCCGCAGCCGCCGTCCACGTCCTGCGCGGCCGACTGGCGCAGCCGCGTGTAGATGTGCCGGTGGTTGAGCTCGCGCGTGATGGCCACGCAGCGCTCGTGCGGCGGGCGCCGGTAGCCGCTGCCCTGCACCGCGTTGAACGGGATCAGGTTGAGCACGCCGCGCCGGCCCGCCAACAGGGCCACCAAGCCTTCGATCTCGTCGTCGCCGTCGTTCACGCCGTCCAGCAGCGTCCACTGGTACTGCACCGGGTAGTCGGTCTCGCGGGCATAGGCGTCGGCCGCCTCCACCAGCTCGGCCGGCGTCATTTGCGGCGCGCGCGGCAGCAGTTCGCGACGGCGCGCCGCAAAGGTGCTGTGCAGCGACAGGGCCAGTGCAGGCCGCACACGCCCGCGCGGCAGGCGCTCGAACACGCGCGGGTCGCCCACGGTGGAGAACACCAGCTGCTTGTGCGCGATGTTGCCGTGCGTGCCCAGCAGTTCAATCGCCGATTGCACCGCGTCCAGGTTGTGCGCCGGTTCGCCCATGCCCATGAACACCACCTTGCGCACCGGCCGCCGCTGGCGCCCCAGCGCGACCTGGGCCACCATCTCGGCGTCGGTCAGCTGGCGCAGCAGGCCGTCGCGCCCGGTCATGCAGAAGCGGCAGCCGACCGCGCAGCCCACCTGGGAGGAGATGCACAGCCCGTCGCGCGGCAGCAGCACGCTTTCCACCGTCTGGCCGTCGGCCAGGTCCACCAGCAGCCGCTCGCCGCCGTCGGCCCCGGGATGGGCCAAGCGCAGTTGGGCAATGGCGGACAGCCGCGCCTCAAATGCCGGCAACGCGGCGCGCAAGGTGGCGGGCAGGAAGGCCTCCAGTGGCCGCTTGCCGTGGGTCTGGGGCAGCGCCTGTGACCACAGTCGCATCACGCGTTCGGCGTGGCGCGGCCCTGCGCTGACGGCGGCCAGCGCCTGCCACAGGTCGTCCAGCGTCTCGGGCTTCACGCGCCGAATCCCGCCTGCTGGCGGATGGCCTCCACACGGGCGCGGTTGACGCCGCGGTCGCCATGGCCGATGCGGCTGGCCGAGCGCACCTGGATCACGCCGGCGGGCTCGTCCAGCCAGAACTCCACGTCGTCGGTGAATCGCAGCAGCTTCGTGCGGCACTGGGCATACAGGTAGCCCGGCTCGTCGCTGACGACGGTGGTGCGCTCCATCGCGCGCAGCGTGTCGGCCAGGCGGCGCATCGCGGCGCGGCCGTCGCCGCTGTAGCGCAGCGGCGCGATGGCCGCGCGCGCCGCCATCGGGTGCTGGGGCCACAGCGCGGCCTGGCTGGTGACGCTGTTGGGCGTGGCCGACGGGGCCTTGAGCCTGCCGTCGCGGACGCCCAGATCGGTGGGCGGCGTGCCGCCGAAGGCGCCCAGCTGCCCCGCCAGGACGACGAGAACGGGCAGCAGCAGGACAACGGCGAGCAGGCTCATGGCGATCTTGCGCAACAGGGATGGCAGGGGTTTCACGGTGAGTGGTCGCAACAGCGGCAGACGGGGGCGGCCCTCAGCCGGCCAGCCCCACAAACACGTTTTGCACGTCGTCGTTGGCGTCGATGGCGGCCAGGAAGGACTCAACCTCTTCCAGCTGGGCGGGCTCCAGTCTGGCCGGGTCGACAGGGTTTTTTGGCTTGTAGCCGAGTTTGGCAGACAGCACGTTAAATCCGTGCGCGGGCAGCGCGCGGCTCACCAGGTCCAGATCGGTCGCGTCGGTGATGAACAGCGTGCTGCCCTCGGCCTCGCCGGGCTCGAACTCCTGCGCGCCGGCCTCGATGGCGGCCAGCTCCGGGTCGGCGCCGGCTGCGGCGGGTTCGGCCTCGATCATGCCCACATGCAGGAAATCCCACGAAACCGATCCCGACGCGCCCAGCTGCCCCTTGCGGAACAGCACGCGCATCTCGGGCGCGGTGCGCTTGACGTTGTCGGTGAGGCATTCGACCATCACCGGCACCTGGTGCGGTGCGAAGCCCTCGTAGATCACGTGCTCGAAATTGACCGTCTCACCCGTGAGGCCCGCGCCCTTCTTGATGGCGCGTTCCAGCGTGTCCTTGGGCATCGAGACCTTGCGCGCCTGCTCCACCACCAGCCGCAGCTTGGAGTTGGACGCCGGGTCCGCGCCGTTGCGTGCGGCCACCATGATGTCCTTGGCCAGCCGGCCAAACAGCTTGCCCCGCGCGTCCGCCGCTGCGGCCTTGCCTTTTGCTTTCCATTGCGCGCCCATGCGTGTGATTCCTTGGTTGGTGTGTGCAGGTTGATGGTCTGGAGATGCTGAACTGCTATGTTTTTTGTAGCGGATCAGCCAATACTGGCGGGGGCTGGAGCCCTATTTTGTCCCGAAAATCCGGTCTCCGGCATCGCCCAGGCCGGGCAGGATGTAGCCGTGGTCGTTGAGCTGGCGGTCAATCGCGGCAGTGTAGATCGGCACATCGGGGTGGGCCTTTTGCAGCGCGGCCACGCCTTCGGGGCAGGTCAGCAGGCAGACAAACTTGATCGAGCGCGGCTTGAGCGTCTTGAGCCGGGTGATGGCCGCTGCGGCCGAGTTGCCGGTGGCCAGCATCGGGTCCAGCACCACCACATCGCGCTCACCCATCTCTTGCGGCATCTTGAAGTAGTACTCCACCGGCTGCAGCGTGGCGGGGTCGCGGTAGAGGCCCACATGGCCCACTCGCGCGCCGGGCACCACGGCCAGCATGCCGTCCAGCAGTCCGGTGCCCGCGCGCAGGATCGACACGAAAACCAGCTTCTTGCCGTCGATGACGCGCGCCGTCATCGTCTCCAGCGGCGTCTCGATCTGCACCGCCTGCGTGGGCATGTCGCGCGTCACCTCATAGGCCATCAGCGAGGCCAGCTCGTTGAGCAGCCGCCGGAAGGTGCTGGTGCTGGCGTCCCGCTTTCGCATCAGCGTCAGCTTGTGCTGCACCAGCGGGTGGTCGACGACGTGGACGTTGCTCATGGCGGGGTTCTCCGGTGGGCGATCGGGTGCGGTTCAGCGCTTGCGGCCGCCCAGGATGCTGCCCAGCGCCCCGCGCAGCACCTGGCGCGCCAGGTTGCGCGCCTCGGACTTCAGCACCTGTTGCACCAGGCCGTCGCGGCTGCCCCCGCGCGGGCCGGTGGAGCCCAGCAGCACATCCTTGAGGCCGCCCAGCAGGCCGCCGCCGTCCTCGGCTTTTTTGGCCTCTTCGGCCTGCGTCGCCTGGGTGGCCTGGGTGCGGGCCAGCAGTTTTTCGTAGGCTGATTCGCGGTCCTGGGCTTTTTCGTACACGCCCGCCACCAGTGAGCCGGCCATAAGCGCCTGCCGCTGCTGGGGGGTGATGGGGCCAATCTGGCTGCCCGGCGGGTACACAAACACGCGCTCGGTCACGCTGGGGCGGCCTTTGGCGTCCAGAAAGCTCACCAGCGCCTCACCCACGGCCAGCTCGGTGATGGCGGTTTCGATGTCCAGCCCCGGCTTTTGCCGCATGGTTTGTGCGGTGGCCTTGACGGCCTTCTGGTCGCGTGGGGTGAAGGCGCGCAGCGCGTGCTGCACGCGGTTGCCCAGCTGGGCCAGCACGCTGTCGGGGATGTCCAGCGGGTTCTGCGTCACAAAATACACGCCCACGCCCTTGGAGCGCACCAGCCGCACCACCAGTTCGATGCGCTCCACCAGCACCTTGGGCGCCTCGTTGAAAAGCAGGTGGGCTTCGTCGAAGAAGAACACGAGCTTGGGCTTTTCCAGGTCACCCACTTCGGGCAGGGTTTCAAACAGCTCGGACAGCATCCACAGCAAAAAGGTGGCGTACAGCCGCGGCGAGTTCAGCAGCTTGTCGGCGGCCAGGATATTCACCACGCCCTTGCCGCCGATCGTCTGCATGAAGTCGCCGATGTTCAGCATCGGCTCGCCAAAGAACTTGTCGCCGCCCTGGGTTTCGATCTGCATCAGCCCGCGCTGGATGGCGCCCACGCTGGCGGCGCTGATGTTGCCGTACTGCGTGGTGAACTGGCTGGCGTTGTCGCCCACAAACTGCAGCATGGCGCGCAGGTCCTTCAGGTCCAGCAGCAGCATGCCGGCGTCGTCGGCGATCTTGAACACCAGGTTCAGCACGCCGGCCTGGGTTTCGTTGAGGTCCAGCATGCGGCCCAGCAGCAGCGGCCCCATGTCGGACACGGTGGCGCGCACCGGGTGGCCCTGCTCGCCAAACACGTCCCACAGCGTGGCGGGGCAGGCCATGGGTGGCGTGGGCTCGATGCCGCGGTCCTTCAGGACGGCGGCGAGCTTTTCGCCAATGGTGCCGGGCTGGCTGGCGCCGGTGAGGTCGCCCTTGACATCGGCCATGAACACCGGCACGCCGATCCTGGAGAAGTTTTCCGCCAGGGTCTGCAGCGTCACCGTCTTGCCGGTGCCGGTGGCGCCGGTGATCAGGCCGTGGCGGTTGGCCAGCGCGGGCAGCAACTCGCAGGTGGTGGTGGCGTTCTTGGCAATCAGCAGGGGTTCGGCCATGGGGGAGTCCGTGGGTGGGTGAAAAGTAAAATGCGGCTTGCTCCAATATATCAACGCAAAGCGCAAAAGAAGGATTTTCCGTGGCCGGACACAGCAAATGGGCAAACATCCAGCATCGCAAGGGCCGCCAGGACGAGAAGCGCCAGCGGATCTGGACGCGGGTGGTGCGGGAAATCATGGTCGCGGCCCGCACCGGCGGCGGTGACCTGGGCGCCAACCCGCGCCTGCGCCTGGCGGTCGAAAAAGCCAAGGCCGCCAACATGCCGGCCGACACCATCAAGCGCAACATCGACAAGGCCACCGGCAACCTGGAAGGCGTCAGCTACGAGGAAATCCGCTACGAGGGCTACGGCATCGGCGGCGCGGCCATCATCGTGGACACCATGACGGACAACAAGGTGCGCACCGTGGCCGAGGTGCGCCACGCTTTCAGCAAGTACGGCGGCAGCATGGGCACGGCCGGCTCGGTGGCGTTCCAGTTCCGGCACTGCGGGCAACTGGTCTTTGCGCCCGGCACCGATGAAGACAAGGTCATGGAGGTGGCGCTGGAGGCCGGCGCCGAGGACGTGGTCAGCGACGACGACGGCGCCATCGAGGTGATCACCGCCTACCCCGATTTCGAGGCCGTCAAGCTCGCGCTGGAGGCTGCGGGCCTCAAGCCCGAGGTGGCCGAAGTCACCATGCGCCCCGAAAACTCCATCGAGCTGGCCGGCGAGGACGCCGCCCGGATGCAGAAGCTCCTGGACGTGATCGAGGACCTGGACGACGTGCAGGATGTGTTCCACAACGCCGTGATGCCGGACGCTGCCACATGAAAGTCCTTGTCATTGGCGGCGGTGGCCGCGAACACGCCCTGGCCTGGAAGCTGGCGCAATCGCCCAAGTTGCAGGCGGTCTATGTGGCGCCGGGCAACGGCGGCACGGCGCTGGACGGGCGGCTGGTCAACGTGCCCATCACCGACGTGGTGGCCCTGCGCGAGTGGGCCCAGGCCGAGAGGATCGCCCTGACCGTGGTGGGCCCCGAGGCCCCGCTGGCTGCGGGCGTGGTGGACGAGTTCCGCGCCCACGGGCTGCGCATCTTTGGCCCGACCAGGGCCGCCGCCCAGCTGGAGAGCTCCAAGGCATTCTCAAAGGAGTTCATGAAGCGCCACGCCATCCCCACGGCCGACTACGACACCTTCACCGATGCCGCGGCCGCCCACGCCTATGTGGACAAGATGGGGGTGCCCATCGTGGTCAAGGCCGACGGCCTGGCCGCGGGCAAGGGCGTGGTGGTGGCGATGACGGCGGCCGAGGCGCACGAAGCCATCGACTTCATGCTGTTGGACAACAAGCTGGGTGTGACCCACAACGCCGGCGGGGCGAGGGTCGTCATCGAAGAGTTCCTGCAGGGCGAAGAAGCCAGCTTCATCGTGCTGTGCGACGGCAAGAACGTGGCCGCGCTGGCCACCAGCCAGGACCACAAGCGCCTGCTGGACGGCGACGCCGGCCCCAACACCGGCGGCATGGGCGCGTACTCGCCCGCGCCCGTGGTCACGCCCGAAGTGCACGCCCGCGCCATGCGCGAGATCATCCTGCCCACGATCCGCGGCATGGAGAAGGACGGCATTCCCTACACCGGCTTCCTGTACGCGGGGTTGATGATCGACGCCGCCGGCAAGCCCAAGACGCTGGAGTTCAACTGCCGCATGGGCGACCCGGAGACGCAACCGATCCTGATGCGCCTCAAGAGCGACCTGTACGACGTGATGATGGCGGCCACCAGCGGCGGGCTGGACCAGGTCGAGCTGGAGTGGGACCGCCGCACCGCCCTGGGCGTGGTGATGGCCGCGCACGGCTATCCCATGGACCCGCGCAAGGGCGACGTCATCACCGGCCTGCCCAAGGAGGCGGACGACGCCATGGTGTTCCATGCGGGTACCGCGGCCAGGGACGGCGCCACCGTCACCTCGGGCGGGCGCGTGCTGTGCGTCACCGCGCTGGCCGTGACGGTCAAGGCCGCGCAGCACCGTGCGTATGAGGTGGCTGCGGGCATCCGCTTTGACGGCGCCCAGATGCGCACCGACATTGGCCACCGCGCCATCCGCAACCCCTGACTCCGCCTTGACGCCCGTCAGCGACTTTCCGCAGCCGTACCCGCTGCAGTTCCGCGGCAGCCGCATTGCGCGGGCGGTGCTGCGCCTGGCGGGCTGGACCGTGCATTTCGGGGGCCTGCCGGCGCAGCAGGGCGTGCTGATCGTCTACCCGCACACCAGCAACTGGGACTTCATCGTGATGATCCTGGCCAAGTGGACGGTGGGCGTCCAGGTGCGCTTCTGGGGCAAGGACAAGCTGTTTCACATCCCGCTGTTTGGCCACTGGCTGCGCTGGCTGGGTGGCGTGCCGGTGGACCGCACCGCGCCGCACGGCGTGACGGCGCAGGCGGTGGAGATCTTCCGCCAGTGCCGCGCGGACAACGCCTACTTCTGGCTGGGGCTGGCGCCCGAAGGCACGCGCAAGCACATCCCCGGGCTGCGCAGCGGCTTCTACCGCACGTCCTTGGGCGCGGACGTGCCGCTGGGCCTGGTCCGGCTGGACTATGGCCGCCGCGAAGTGTGGGTGGTGGATTTCATCCGCCTGAGCGGTGACGAGGCCACCGACCTGCAGCGCATGGCCGCCGTGTACGACGACGTGCAGGGGCGGGTGCCCTCGCGCGCCGCGCCCATGCGCCTGCTGGACGCCAACGTGCCCCGAACCGATACCATCGTCAAATGACCCAATCCCGTACAGACACCGTGCGCGCCTGGCTGCAGGGCCTGCAGCGGCGCATCACCGACGGCATGCAGGCCGTGGACGGCGGCGCCTTCCTGCGCGACGCCTGGAGCAAGGCGCCAGGCGAGCCGCTGCAGGGCGACGGCGTCACGCTGATCCTGGAAGACGGCGCGGTGCTGGAGCGCGCGGGTTGTGGCTTCTCGCACGTGCGCGGGCCCAGACTGCCGCCCTCGGCCACCCAGCATCGTCCCGAGCTGGCCGGCGCGCCGTTTGAGGCCATGGGCGTGTCGCTGGTGTTCCATCCGCGCAACCCCTACGCGCCCACCGTGCACATGAACGTGCGCATGATCGCGGCCACGCCCGCCGGCGGCGAGCCGGTGTGCTGGTTTGGCGGCGGCATGGATCTGACGCCCATCTACGGCTTTGAGGAAGACGCGCGGCATTTCCATCGTGCCTGCCGCGACGCGCTGGCACCCCACGGCGCCGACAAGTACCCACGCTTCAAGCGGTGGTGCGACGAGTATTTCTACCTGAAGCACCGCAACGAGCCACGCGGTATCGGCGGCATCTTCTTTGACGATGTGGCCGAGCCCGGGTTTGACGCCGGTTTTGCCCTGCTGCAGGGCGTGGGCGACGCCTTTCTGGGCGCGTACACGCCCATCCTGCTGCGCCGCAAGGACACGCCGTACGGTGAGTGCGAGCGCGCGTTCCAGCTGTACCGGCGCGGGCGCTATGTGGAGTTCAACCTGGTGTGGGACCGCGGCACGCATTTCGGCCTGCAGTCGGGCGGGCGCACCGAGTCCATCCTGCTGTCCATGCCCCCGCTGGCGCGCTGGGCCTACCAGCCCACCCTGGAGCCTGGCTCGCCCGAGGCCGAGCTGACCCAGCGCTTCCTGGTGCCGCAGGAGTGGGTGTGAGCCTTGCCCAGCCGCGCCGCGTGGGCATGTTCGGCGGCGCGTTTGACCCGCCGCACAACGCCCATATCGCCCTGGCGCGCGCCGCGGTGGAGCAGCTGGGCCTGGACGAGCTGCGCATCTTCCCCACGGGGCAGGCCTGGCACAAGTCGCGTGCCTTGTCGGCCGGCGAGCACCGGCTCGCGATGGCCCGGCTGGCCTTTGCCGGCGTGCCCCGCGCGGTGGTGGACGAGCGCGAGCTGCGCCGCAGCGGACACACCTACACCGTGGACACGCTGCGCGAGCTGCAGGCCGAATTGCACACGCCAAAGAGCCCCGTGCAACTGCTGCTGGTGATCGGCGCCGACCAGGCCGAGGCCCTGCATACCTGGCGCGAGGCCGACGAGATCGCCCGGATTGCTATAATTTCGATAGCGGCTCGGGCCCGTCCCACGGGGGCTGGAGGCACTTTTGATGCCTCAAAACTGCCCGCGGGGCGGCTGGAACCGGTGGAATTGCCACCGATGCCCTTCAGCTCCACCGAAATCCGCGCCCGCGCCGCCACCGGTGCGAAAATCGACGATCTGGTCCCCGTGGCCGTCGCACGCTATATTGAACAACATCACCTCTACCGAATTGCCTGATGACCACTGAATCTGCCGCCAAAAAAGACACCCAGAAGCTCCAGCGGGCTATCGTCGACGGGCTGGAGGACGTCAAGGCGCAGGAGATCACGGTGTTCAACACCGAGCATCTGTCGCCGCTGTTCGAGCGGGTCATCATTGCGTCGGGCACCTCCAACCGCCAGACCAAGGCGCTGGCCGCCAGCGTGCGCGACGCGGTGCGCGAGGCCGGCTTTGGCAAGCCGCGCATCGAGGGCGAAGACAACGGCGAATGGATCATCGTGGACTGCGGCGCCGCCGTGGTGCACATCATGCAGCCCACCATCCGCACCTACTACCACCTGGAAGAAATCTGGGGCGACAAGCCGGTGCGGCTGAAGTTCGGCGCGCCCAACCCCATGGGTGGCGCGCCCGCCAAGGCGCCGGCAAAAGCGCCGGCCAAGAGCGGTGGCAAGAAGAAGGAATCCCTTGGCCCGTCGCTGCGCCGCAGCAGCGCGGCCAAGACGGCCGTGAAGGCCGCCGAGCAGGAGGCCCGTGACGCCAAGGCCAAACCCGCTGCAAAGAAGGCACCCGCCAAGCCGGCGGCACGCCCTGCGGCGCGTGGCCCGGCGGGGAAAGCTGTCGCGGGCAAAGCGCCTGCCGGCAAGGCACCGGCCAGGGCTGCTGCCAAGGCCCCGGCGAAGTCCGCGCCCAGGAAAGCACCCGCCCGCAAGGCATGAAGCTGTTGGTCGTGGCCGTGGGCCAGCGTGTGCCCGACTGGGCGCAGACGGCCTGGGACGACTACGCCAAACGCTTCCCGCCCGAGCTGCGCCTGGAACTCAAGGCCGTCAAGACCGAACCGCGCGGCTCCAAGACTCTGGAGACGCTGTACGCCGCCGAGCGCGAGCGCATCGAAGCCACCATCCCCCGCGGCGCGCGCATCGTCGCGCTGGACGAGCGCGGCACGCCGCTGACCACCCAGGCTCTGGCAGGCAAGCTCAAGGCCTGGCAACTGGAGGCCGACGACGTGGCCCTGGTCATCGGCGGGCCCGACGGCCTGGACCCCGCCTTCCGCCAGGCCGCGCACGAACGCATCCGCCTGTCGGACCTGACCCTGCCGCATGCGTTTGCCCGCGTGCTGCTGGTCGAGCAGCTCTACCGCGCCTGGTCCATCAACGCCAACCACCCGTATCACAGAGAATGAGCGACTTCATCTATCTGGCCTCGCAAAGTCCGCGGCGGCGGCAACTGCTGGAGCAGCTGGGCGTGCGGCACGAGCTGCTGTTGCCCGACGCGGACGAAGACGCCGAGGCGATTGAAGCGGTGCTGCCGGGCGAGGCGCCGGCGCGCTATGTGCAGCGGGTCACCGGCCTGAAACTGGACGCGGCGGTGCAGCGGCTGGCGCGGCGCGGGCTGCGGCTGGCGCCCATCCTGTGCTCGGACACCACGGTGGCCCTGGGCCGCGCGATCTACGGCAAGCCGGCTGACGCCGCAGACGCGCGGCGCATGCTGCGCGAGCTGTCGGGCTCCACCCACCGGGTGCTCACCGCCGTGGCGGTGCAGCACGGGCGCAAACGCCTGAGCGCGCTGAGCGACTCGCGCGTCACCTTTGATGCCCTGACGCCCGCGCGCATCCGCGCCTACGTGGACAGCGGCGAGCCCATGGGCAAGGCGGGCGCGTACGCGGTGCAGGGGCGGGCGGCGGCGTTCATCACCCGGATCAACGGCTCGTACTCTGGCATCATGGGGTTGCCCATGCACGAGACGGCGCAGCTGCTGCGCGCATGCGGATTCCCCTGAAAAAGAAGACACATGCAGCAAGACATCCTCATCAACTGGTCGCCGCAGGAGACGCGCGTGGCCGTGGTGGAAAACGGCTCGGTGCAGGAGCTGCACGTCGAACGCACGCTGGAGCGCGGCCTGGTGGGCAACGTGTACCTGGGCAAGGTGGCGCGCGTGCTGCCGGGCATGCAGTCTGCCTTTGTCGACATCGGGCTGGAGCGCGCGGCGTTTTTGCACGTGGCCGACGTGTGGACCCGACAGCCCGAGGGCGAGCCACCCCAGGTGGCGCGCAGCAGCCAGCCGCCCGTGCCCATCGAGCGCCAGGTGTTCGAGGGCCAGACGCTGATGGTGCAGGTGATCAAGGACCCGATCGGCACCAAGGGCGCGCGCCTGTCCACCCAGATCAGCATCGCCGGGCGGCTGCTGGTGTTTTTGCCGCAGGACGACCACATCGGCATCTCGCAGAAGATCCCGCCCGAGCAGCGCGAAGCCCTGCGCGCGAGGCTGCTGCAGCTGTCGGGCGGCGAGGGCGGCTTCATCCTGCGCACCAACGGCGAGGACGCCACCGACCCCGAGCTGGCCGAAGACATCGCCTACCTGCGCAAGACCTGGGCGCGCATCCGCGACGCCGCCACGCGGCTGCCGCCGGCCTCCCTGCTGCACCAGGACCTGAACCTGCTGCAGCGTGTGCTGCGCGACCTGGTGGGCGAGGGCACGCAGACCATCCGGCTGGACTCGCGCGAGCAGTTCGAGCACCTGCTGGCGTTCGGCCGGGAGTTCATGCCCTCCGCCGCCGAGAAGCTGCAGCACTACAAGGGTGAGCGCCCGATATTCGACCTGTTCTCGATCGACGAGGAGATCGCGCGCGCGCTGGGGCGTCGGGTCGATCTCAAATCCGGCGGCTACCTGATCGTGGACCAGACCGAGGCGCTGACCACGGTGGACGTGAACACAGGCGCCTTTGTGGGCGCGCGCAACTTTGACGAAACCATCTTCCGCACCAACCTGGAGGCGGCCGGCGCCATCGCGCGCCAGCTGCGCCTGCGCAACCTGGGCGGCATCGTCATCGTCGACTTCATCGACATGGTGCGCGAGGACCACCGCGAGGCCGTGCTGGCCGAGTTCCGCAAACAGCTGGCGCGCGACCGCGTCAAGACCATGGCGGGCGGATTCAGCCAGCTGGGGCTGGTGGAGATGACGCGCAAGCGCACCCGCGAGTCACTGGCGCACATGCTGTGCGAGCCCTGCGAGGCCTGCCAGGGCAAGGGCATCGTCAAGACGGCGCGCAGCGTGTGCTACGACATCCTGCGCGAGATCCTGCGCGAGGCGCGCCAGTTCAACCCCCGCGAGTTCCGCGTCGTGGCCGGGCCGCGCGTGGTGGAACTCTTCCTGGACGAGGAAAGCCAGCACCTGGCGGGCCTGAGCGACTTCATCGGCAAGCCGATCTCCCTGCAAAGCGAGTCCGCGATGGGGCAGGAGCAGTACGACATCGTGCTTTTGTGACAGAGGGCTGATCCAATGAGTTCGAGGCTGAGATATCGATATACGGTTGCGATTTCAGTTTCTTTGGGCTTGGCGAGCGTCGCGATGTCGCAATCTTCGGGTGCTCATACACAGGCTCGGCCCACATACCAATCCGAGATTCTTCGAATGGAGCAAGAGGCGGAAAGCCTCCGCAAGAGTATCGAGGCACCAAGCGCACTGGATAAAGAAGTAACGAGAAAGCGACTGACTTCGCTTGAAGAAAAGTTGAAAGTCTATCGTCATGAAGTCGATGCGAGAGACAAGTGGCGTGCCAGCACCGAGATGCAAAACTACATGAAAAAATTGCAGTCCCGAATTGAGGACTGTGGAACCCGGCACTTTCCTTATCGAGACGGGAGACGAATTTACGGCGGTGGGGTCATAGCCATAGAGATAGACCGACAAGGAAATTTTCAACGCGTCGAAACGATCGAATTGTCAGGAGATCATAGAGTCAGTTCACATCTCATCAGTGTAGTAAAGGCATCTGCGCCGTTTGGTCCTTGGCCGGTAACTCCGGAATCGTTCGGCGCGATCCCTCTCAAAACTTCAAAGATCTCGCAAACGTTTCAATTCAAACGCGACGACTTTCCTAGTTCAAATATGCTTCCGATAGCTGAGAGTTGCATGTGGCCACCAGTGGATGATCTCGGTAGGCGCGCCAAGTTGGTCACCAAGCATCCACTTAGTTCGTCTGAAAAAAATTTGTGGCGGACAGCGTCAGAAAAGAAAGCGAGACTCAGGGTTAAGGTGCTTAGGGATGGGCGAGTTGGCGCTGCAGTGATCGTTGCTTCGTCTGGAAATCCTGAGTTGGATGCCGCCCTAGAGCGTGTTGCAATTGGATTTCGGTACGAACCAGCGCAATGGCGCGACGGGCGTGCAACAGATTCATGGATTGAAGAGCTATTTGAACTAGATGAGATCAAGCAATGATGGGGATCCCTTGCAAGGACTTGCTGGCGAGTATGTTTAGTTTCGAAGTGAATCCGGCAGTTGATAAGAACCTCACGGAATCTGCTGAAAACAGGAATTGTCTTCTGACTAAATTTGATTATTCAAATGATGAATGGAGCTTTTTGTGGGACTCAAACGTTTTTTATTTTCTTCAATCGTCGTTGGACTGAATTTTTCTTCAATTTCAATGGCTCAGCAACATTCCCAGAGCCGTTGGAGCGGAGAAGAGATCAACGCCTTGTACACAGCCGCCCAGCATACGGCTGGGCAGAACCAATTCGAGTATCGACTTGGTGTGTACAAATCTCGAAATCAAGCGGAACTATCGCATCAGTCAGGTGTGTGGACTGGATATCCTGTGCTGAAGGCAAGTAATCTTGTCGAAGTTCCTCCGCATCTTCGTCAGGCAATGTCTGAGTTATACAAGAGCGGAGACAGATCAAGAATCATCGACAACAGAGCCCGATCAGCTTACGGGGAGGAGCAGTGGTTGGTTGTCGAACTTGTAGGAAGGCGAAAGTCTGTGGGAATACCCAAGGACGAAGTGTCGTTCCGAGAATGGGCTGCTCGGATGGTTGACATCGGCAATCTCCCATCGCCAAGCTTTTTGATGAATGATTTAGTTGCACGGGCCCAAGCGGGATTTTGGAGGGCGACAACCGTTCATGGGGTTACTTCTTTGCCAACAGACTTAGACCCAAATGTTCGATTTGGACAAGGGAGTACGCCGCTCACACTTGCCGTAGGTGCCGGTGATATTGATGTTGTGCGGGCTCTGCTCGCTCGAAATGCCAATCCGAATATCTGTGAGATTTCGGGTTGTCCGCTAACGATCGCAACCTTGTACGCTTCAGAAAACGAGTCGCTTTTTGATGAGTTAATTGCGAGGGGCGCTCAAGTTGATCAGGTGGACTTGAATTTCTCGGAGTCAACTGATACCTTGCTCACCAAGGCGCTCTTTCTTGGAAATACGAGGTTGGCGACCAAGCTTCTTGATCTCGGCGCATCTGTCAACGGTGTTCCTGGTGGGAACTCAACACCTCTTCTTGCCGCGCTGACAAATGGTGACAAATCATTCGCGGAATTGTTGTTGTCGAAGGGAGCAAGCCCTCTCCCTTTCCACGATCGTGCTCTTGCTCCTTCTCCCGTGGACGCGTTGCACCTCTACCATGCGGCAACTGCTGCCAACAATCCGCAACTCGTTCCGTGGGTGGAGCAAACAATGCTTCATGCGGCTGGTTCCAGTCCCGAGTACAAGTTTTCTCTGGCGGTTGAGCAGAATTCACGAAAGTTCGCAGTAAAAAACAATTCAACAATTTCTGTAAAGGCGGCACCATTTCGAATTGTTCTGCAGTTTTCGGATCAATTGCGAGGGAGGGTCCGAATCGGAGGCTCTTTGTCACCACGTTGGATGCAGGAACTTGTTCGTGGAGATAACACGAACGCTATGTTTGATCGTTTATCTGCCATGACTCCGAGGCGCGCTTCGGATGATGATTCTCGTGTGCTACTCCTAAGTGAATCATGTCAAGCGTCGTCGAAAGCAGGTGATCGGTGCGCCGGAGTTCATGTCAGCTTGCGCTCGTCGGCCGGAGGTGCGGGTGATTTTCATGAGTTTCGACCTGCATCTGGTGAGCACGTTTTGGAAATTCAGAAGGTGGGAAGTGTTCTTGATTTTGCGGAATCTGCGGCGACTCCTTTGTCTAAGATGAAAGGTAAGAGTCTGTACATGGCGGTGGCGACGGTTCTTGACTTGAGGGCGAATTCTGGATCAAGACTCATATCACCATATTTCTTTCAGTTGAAGTTTGATTAGTTCCTCGGGTTCGCAATGTGACCGGTTCCGTTCCAATTTCAGTTGTTTCTTAAGAGACTCGCTGCCTGCCGATGTTTCAAACGTTTTAAGTTCGATTGCAGTTTGAAGCTTTGGGTTTTGATCCCGTAGCGAAACTGGACTCGCTTAGGAAGTGGTTTTGTAGTGGTTCTGTCCCTCCATCTCGCTCGAAACAGATTTTCCGAGAGAAATCGGCCCTCAGCCCCTATGGGTGCTCGCTGACCCACTACAAAATCCATAGCAACCAGAGTCGCTCACCCGCCCGTGCGCGCCAGCGACAGCACAAAAGCCCGCCCGGCCTCTGACCCGCTGATCAGCTTTTCCGCGGCCATCACCCCAAAGCACACCGCCGCGCCCACCAGCGTGGCGGGGTGGATGCGCCGTGCGGTCGCCCAGTCGTACAGCGCCAGGCTGCCCAGGCCGATGACCGGCAATGCCAACAACATGGGCAGCCACGCGGGCCACAGCGTGGCCAACATCGCGCCGAACATCCGGTTGGTGTTGAGGGCGGCGCCCAGGGTGAGCACGCAGGCCCAGATCATCAGACGGCGGTGCGTGGCGGGGGTCCGCCGCAACATGACGGCCGCTGCCACCACGCCGGCAAAAGCCGCCAGTGTCAGGATGCCGTTGATGACGACGCGGTCGATGCGGAACATTTCGATCTGCTGCGCCACGGGCAGGCCCAGCGCCTCCAGGCGCGGCACCACATTGATCAGCACCTGCGCGCCTGTCAGCACCAGGGCCGCGGCCAGTGCCACGCCGGCCATGCCCAGCCGCCGGTGCAGGTCTGTGCGGCCGGCCGCCACCAGGCCGGCTTGCGCCACGAACAGCAGGTACCACGCCGTCATCACCACGCCGTGCACCACCACCGGTGCGGGCAAGGCAAACAGGTTGGCCCCGGGCACCCGCCCGCGCAGGTAGAACGTGGGCGCAAAGCCCAGAAAGGCGACCAGCAGCATCGCCAGGGCTGCGGCGACGAAGAAAAAGCGGCCGCGGCGGAGGGGCGCGGCGGGCGCGCCTTCGCCCTCTGCACGGGTATCGGTCAGATGGTTGGCCACCGCTTCAGACGTCGTGCGCGTAGACGATAAAGCCAAAGTGTCTGGCCACCTTGTCGTACAGCAGCCGGCCCGCGGCGTTGGTCTCGTGGGTTTGCCAGTACACGCGCTGGATGCCCGCCGCCTTGGACGCCTGGTACACGCCTTCGATGAGCGCGCGCCCCACGCCCTTGCCACGCGCCTGCGGGGCGGTGAACAGGTCCTGCAGGTAGCAGGTGAGCTCAAACCGCGTCGTGCTGCGGTGGTAGAGGTAGTGCGTCAGCCCCAGCAACTGGCCATCGGACTCCGCCACCAGTGCAAACACGGGTTCGGCCGGGTCAAAGAAGCGTGCCCAGGTGGCCTGCGTGATGTGCGGCGCCAGGGCCGTGCTGCCCTCGCGCCCGTAGAAGGCGTTGTAGCCGTCCCAGAGCGGTTGCCAGGCTGCGAAGTCGGTTGGCTGGATGGGGCGGACGAGGAGGGGTGCAGACAAATTTTTCATGAGAAATCGGCCTCCAGCCCCCATGGGTGCTTGTTTATCCGCTATCAAATCAATAGCAAATCAGGTGTTGTCGGCAGCCGGCAGCAGCTCCGCCTGCGCGGCGATCAGCCGGCTGAAGGCGCCGCCGGCGGCCACCATGTCGGCGTAGCGGCCTTGCTCGACGATGCGGCCCTCGGCCAGCACGACGATGCGGTCGGCGTGCTGGATGGTGGACAGCCGGTGCGCCACGATCAGCGTGGTGCGCCCGCGCGTCAGGCGCTCCAACGCCTGCTGGATGGCGCGCTCGGACTCGGTGTCCAGCGCCGAGGTGGCTTCGTCCAGCAGCAGCACGGGCGCGTCGCGGTACAGGGCGCGGGCAATGGCCAGGCGCTGGCGCTGCCCGCCCGACAGGCTGGTGCCGTTGTGGCCGATCACGCTGTGCACGCCCTGGGGCAGGCTTTGCACGTGCTCCCACAGGTTGGCGTTGACCAGCGCGTCGCGCACACGCTGCTCGTCCACCGCGTGGCCCAGCACCACGTTGGCCTGCACCGTGTCGTTGAAGAGCACCACGTCCTGGCTGACCAGGGCCATCTGCTCGCGCAGGCTGTGCAGCGACCACTCCGCCAGCGGCACGCCGTCCAGCAGCAGGGTGCCGCCGTCGGCGTCCACAAAGCGCGGCAGCAGGCTGACCAGCGTGCTCTTGCCCGAGCCCGATGGCCCCACCAGCGCCACCGTCTCGCCGGGCGAAATGTCCAGGCTCACGCCGTCCAGTGCGGGGCGGGCGGCGGGGTCATAGCTTTTGCGCACGTCGCGCAGCTCGATGCGGCCGGTGGCGCGCTCCACACGGTGGGTGCCGGTGTCGGCCTCGAGCGGCTCGTCCAGCAGCTGGTAGATGCGGCCCAGCGAGATGGCGCCGCGCTGCAGGGCGGGGTACACGTCGCCCAGCGCCTTGGCGCGCGGCACGGTCATCACCATGGCCGACAGGTAAGCGGCAAACGCGCCCACGCTCAGCGTGCCGTCCTGCGACTGGCGCAGCGCGATCGACACGATCACGGCCAGCGCCACCGCGGTGGCCACCTGCGTCAGCGGGTTGATGGCGGCGGCGGCGGCCACGCTGCGCATCAGCCGCCCGCGCAGGAAGTTGCTGGCCGCGGCAAAGCGCTGGGTCTGCGCGGGCTGGTCGCCGTGCAGCCGCACGATGCGGTTGGCCTGCACGTTTTCTTCCACCACGTAGGTCATGGCGTCGATGCCCTCCAGCTGCTGGCGGGCAAAGCGGTCCAGCCGCTTGCCGATGCGCCGGATGATCACCACCACCACCGGCAGCACCAGCAGGTTCACCAGGGTCAGCTGCCAGTTGGCCCAGAACAGGTAGGCCATCAGCGCCACCAGGGTGAGCGACTCCTTTACAAAGGTCTGCCCGGCCACCACCAGCGCGTTGACGGCGGTCTGCGACTCCTGCGAGATGGTGTTGATCAGCTTGCTGTACGACTGGCGGCGAAAGAGGTCCGGGTGGGCGTTGAGCACGCGCGCGAACATCTGCTTGCGCAGGTCGTTGACCATGCCGTTGGTGGACCAGGCCGCGGCGTATTGCGCCACATAACCCACGGCGCCGCGCACGGCAAACAGGGCCACGATGATGACGGGCACCACCCAGGCGGGGTAGCCAGTGCCCTTGCCGCCCTTGGCGACGGTGCTGTCCAGCAGGGGCTGCAGCAGGGCGGGGAGGATGGGTTCGAGGGCGGCGCCCACCAGCACGCAGAAGAACGCGAGGATCAGGCCGGAGCGGTGCGGTTTGAGGTGGCCGAAGAAGCGGCGGAGGTCTTTTTTGTCCAGCACAGGTGGGCGCTCTCAGGGGGATTGGGGGCATCCGTGCTGTTGTGCAGCAGACCCTAAATTATACTTTTGCATCTGTCACCCACCCGCTGCGAGGCGGGCTTTGTATTGAGCTCAATGAATTTTGCAGGAATCAACCGGCGCCAGTGCCTGGCCGCCGGGCTTGGCCTGGCCCCCACGCTGGCGGCGCTGGCGCAGTTTCGGGTCGAGGTCTCGGGCGTCGGTATCCGCCAATACCCGGTGGCCGCTGCCCTGTTCCGCGGCGAGGACGCCGCCCCGCAAAAGCCCGCGGCCATTGTGCGCGCCGACCTGGAGCGAAGCGGCCTGTTCCGAATGGTGGACACCACGGGCGCCAACTTTGACGAGACCTCGCGCCCCGACGTGGCGCCCTGGCGGCAAAAGGGCGCCGAGGCCCTGCTCACCGGCAGCATCACGCGCCTGGCCGACGGCCGATTTGACGTGCGCTTCCGCCTGTGGGACGTGGTCCGCGGCGAAGACCTGGGTGGCCAGAGCTACGCCGTCACCACCGGCGACCTGCGCCTGGCCGCGCACCGCATTGCCGACTACGTGCACGAGAAGCTCTCGGGGGTGAGCGCGGCGTGTACTCCACCCGCATTGCCTATGTCACGCGCGCAGGCCAGCGCCACACGCTGTGGGTGAGCGACGCCGACGGCGAGGGCGCGCAGACGGCGCTGTCCAGCCCCGAGCCCATCATCTCGCCGTCGTGGTCGCCCAACGGGCTGCAGCTGGCCTATGTGTCGTTCGAGTCGCGCAAGCCGGTGGTCTACGTGCACGAGATCGCCTCGGGGCGGCGGCGCCTGATCGCCAACTTCCGCGGCTCCAACAGCGCGCCGGCCTGGGCGCCGGACGGCCGCACGTTGGGGGTGACGCTCAGCCGCGACGGCGGCTCACAGCTGTTCTCGATCGACGCGGCGGGCGGCGAGCCGCGCCGCCTGACGCAATCTGGCAGCATCGACACCGAGCCGGTGTTCTCGCCCGATGGCCGGCAGATCTATTTTGTGAGCGATCGTGGCGGCTCGCCGCAGGTCTACCGCATGCCGGCCTCGGGCGGCAATGCCGAGCGGGTGACGTTCAATGGCAGTTACAACATCTCACCGGCACTGAGCGCCGATGGCAAGTTGCTGGCCTACATTTCGCGGATCGGGGCGGCTTTCCGGCTGCATGTGATGGACCTGGTCAGCGGCACCGTGACGGCGCTCACGGAGTCCAGCGCCGACGAAAGCCCGAGTTTTGCGCCCAACAGCCGGCTGATCCTGTACGCCACGCAGCAGGACGGCCGCGAGGCCCTGATGACGGCCACGGTGGACGGGCGCATCAAGGCCCGCCTGGCGGGCCAGACCGGCGACATCCGCGAGCCCGATTGGGGCCCGTTCCAGAAATAACCAACAAGGGGGTATCCGTGTCCTTCAACAACCCACAAACCGTTCGCCGCTGGTGGCCCGCGCTTGCGCTGGCCGTGGCAGGCGCGCTGGCGGGCTGCGCGTCCAGCGTCAGCCTGGACGACGTGCCGGTCGAAGACCGCCGCGGTGCCCCGGTGACGCAACAGGCCGTGACACCGCCCGCGACCCCCGCCAGCGCCGCGCAAAACACCGTCAAGCCGGTGGATCTGGTCAAGGAGCAGCCGGCCACCGGCGGACCCACCGCAACGGCCAAGACCATCTACTTTGACTTCGACAGCTTCGAGATCCGCGCCGAGTTCCAGCCGGTGCTGGACGCCCATGCGCGCTATCTGGTGGCCAACAAGGCCAGCCGCGTCACCATCGAGGGCCACACCGACGAGCGCGGCGGCCGCGAGTACAACATCGCCCTGGGCCAGAAGCGCGCCGAGGCCGTGCGACGTGCCCTCGGCCTGCTGGGCGTGGCGGATGCGCAGGTGGAGCCGGTGAGCTTTGGCAAGGAGAAGCCCGCCGCCACCGGCAATTCGGATGACGCGATGGCCAAAAACCGCCGCGCCGAGTTCAGCTACCGATGAGCGCCGGCATGAATTCCCCGCGGATGACCTTGCGCTTGAGTCCGCTTCGCCGGCTGGCCCCGCTGGCGCTGGCGCTGGCCACCATGGGCGGCAGCTTCAGCGCGCACGCCATCTTTGGCGACGACGAGGCCCGCAAGGCCATCCTGGAGCTGCGCCAGAAGGTGGACGCCAACGCCCGCGCCGCCGAAGAACGCCAGGCCGCAGAGGCCACCCGTCTGCGCGAGGAAAACGCCCAGCTGCGCCGCAGCGTGCTCGAGCTGCAAAACCAGATCGAGGCGCTCAAGTCCGATCTGGCCCGCATGCGCGGCCAGGACGAGCAGCTGGCCCGCGACGTGGCCGAGGTGCAGCGCCGCCAGAAAGACCTGCTGCAGCTTCTGGATGAACGCCTGCGCCGCTTTGAGCCGCAAAAAGTGAGCGTGGACGGGCGTGAGTTCACCGCCGACCCGGCCGAGACGCGCGACTATGACGCCGCACTGGCGGTGTTCCGCAAGAGCGATTTCGCCGTCGCACAGAAGGCGTTTGCCGATTTTGTGGGCCGCTACCCGCAAAGCGGCTACAAGCCGTCGGCGCTGTTCTGGCTGGGCAATGCGCAATACGTGTCGCGCGAGTACCGCGACGCGGTCGCCAATTTCCGCGCGCTGCTGACGCAGGCGCCCGACCACGTCCGCGCCCCAGAGGCGATGCTGGCCATTGCCAATTGCCAGATCGAGCTGAAGGACCCGCGCACCGCGCGCAAGACGCTGGAAGACCTGATCAAGGCCTACCCGCAGTCCGAGGCCGCCGCCGCGGGCAAAGACCGCCTGGCGCGGCTGAAGTAACCCGCACCACAGGGGCTGGCGCATGCAGATGAGCGAACTCAACTCCCTGGGCCAGCAGGTGCTGCTGGTGTCCTTTGTGCTTTCGGCCGTGTTTGGCGCGATCGCGCAGCGCACGCACTTTTGCACCATGGGGGCGGTCAGCGACGTCGTCAACATGGGCGACTGGACGCGCATGCGCCAGTGGGGCCTGGCCATCGGCGTGGCCATGATCGGCTTTGGCGCGCTGGTGTACCTGGGCCGCGTGGACGCCGCCAAGACGCTGTACAGCACCACGCGCGTGCAATGGCTATCGGCCCTGGTGGGCGGCGCCATGTTCGGCTTTGGCATGGTGCTGGCGTCGGGGTGTGGCAGCAAGACGCTGGTGCGCATCGGCGGGGGCAGCCTCAAGTCGCTGGTGGTGTTTGTGGTGATGGGCGTGGCTTCGTACGCCACGTTGCGCGGCGTCACGGCGGTGGCCCGCGTGGCCAGTGTGGACCGTGTGGCCGTTGACATGGCGCAGGGCACTTTGATGTCCCAGGTGGTGGCTGCTGCCAGCGGCCAGCGTGCGCAGTTGGTGGGCCTGCTGCTGGCGCTGGTGCTGGGTGGCGCGCTGATTGCCTGGGCCATGGCGGGGCGTGGTTTCCGCGAGCGCGACAACCTGCTGGCCGGCTTCGGGCTGGGTGCGGTGGTGACCGGCATGTGGTGGGCCAGCGGTTCGCTGGGCTTTGTGGCCGAGCACCCCGAGACGCTTGAGCAGGTCTACCTGACCACCAACTCCGGGCGCATCGAGGCCATGAGCTTTGTGGCGCCGGTGGCCTATACGCTGGACTGGCTGATGCTGTTCTCCGACAAGAACAAGGTGCTGACTTTCTCGGTGGTGTCGGTGCTGGGCGTCATCTCCGGCTCTGCGGTGTGGGCGCTGGTGTCGCGCAGCTTCCGCTGGGAGGGCTTTGGCGGCACCGAGGACGTGGCCAACCACCTGGTGGGCGCGGTCCTGATGGGCGTGGGCGGCGTCACCGCGCTGGGCTGCACCGTGGGCCAGGGCCTGAGCGGCGTCTCCACCCTGAGCCTGACGAGTTTTGTGGCGCTGGCGGCCATCATTGCGGGCGCGGTGGGCGGCTTCCGCTACCAGATCTGGCGCCTGGAGCGCAGCGCTTGACCACTGCACCGGCCAGCCCGGTGGACGAGCAACGCCGTTTTGGCGGACTGCAGCGCCTGTATGGCGTCGGCGGCGCGCAGCAACTGCGCACTGCCCATGTGGCGGTGGTGGGTGTGGGCGGCGTGGGCTCCTGGGCGGTGGAAGCGCTGGCGCGCAGCGGGGTAGGGCGCCTGACGCTGATCGACATGGACCACGTGGCCGAATCCAACATCAACCGGCAGGTGCAGGCGCTGGAGTCCACCCTGGGCCAGGCCAAGGTGCAGGCATTGGCCCAGCGAATTGCGCAGATCCACCCGGGCTGCGTGGTGCAGGGCATCGAGGAATTCGTGGAGCCATCCAACTGGCCGCAGATCCTGCCCGCGGGCGTGGACGCCGTGATCGACGCCTGCGACCAGGTGCGTGCCAAGGTGGCCATGGCCCAGTGGGCGCGCGCAGGCAAGGCGCTCTTCATCAGCGCCGGTGCAGCTGGCGGCAAACGGCTGGCCCATGCGGTGGACATTGACGACCTGGCGCGGGTGACGCACGACCCGCTGCTGGCCCAGGTGCGCCAGCAGCTGCGCAAGCACCACGGCGCCCCGCGCGAGGGCAAGCCGCTGCAGGTGCAGGCCGTGTTCAGCCGCGAGGCGGTGGCCCCGCCGGATGCGTCCTGTTTTTGGAGGGTGATTCGGAGGGCGACGGCTCGCTCAACTGCCACGGTTATGGCTCCAGCGTGGGCGTGACGGCCGCCTTCGGCATGGCCGCCGCCGGCTGGGTCATGGACCGGCTTGCCAGACGGGCGCAGGCTATAATTTAAGGCTTTGCAGCCCCACAGACCACCCGGTGGCGGCTGCGATACGGGACGTTAGCTCAGTTGGTAGAGCAGCGGACTTTTAATCCGTTGGTCACTGGTTCGAATCCAGTACGTCCTACCAACCCGATGAAGGACCTGGCCGCAACGCTAGGTCCTTTTTTCTTGCGGCGCCGGCAAGGCCAGCCCCGCCTGGCGTGCGACGGCGACGCAATCCTTGATGTGCTGCTCGCCCAGATAGCGGATGGCCGAATAGCCGATCAGCGCGGACGCCGCCTGGCCGGCCAGCGGCACATAGCGCGCGGCCTGCTTGGCCGTTAGGCGCAGGCCCACGGTTTTGGCGGCGCGCAGCACCAGGTCGCGCGTGATGAACTTGCCCACCAGCACCGAGCCCACCATCGCCACGGCCTTTTGCACCTGCTCGCGCTTGTGGGGCGTCAGGTGGTCCAGCTGCTGCGGCGTCAGGCCAAAGGCCAGGTTGATCTGCGGGATCAGGCGCGACAGCAGCGCCGCGTCCACCGCCCAGTCCAGTCCGGGCACAGGCACGGCGCTGGCGGCGGCGGCCACCAGCGCGCGCCGATGCAGCAGCTTGCGGCTGTGCTGGATGGCGCCGGCCAGGGCAGCGTTGCCCTGGGCCAGGTCGATCGCGGAGGCAATGGCCATCGTGGTTCGGCCGGACTTGGGGCTCAGGCCTTCTTCTTGATCAGGCTGTAGATCACCAGCAGCACGACTGCGCCGACGACCGACGCTATCCAGCCTGCGGTGGCGCCGGCCTTGTACAGCCCCATGGCCTGGCCCGCATAGGTGGCCAGGAAGGAACCCGCAATGCCCAGCACGGCGGTCATGATCCAGCCCAGCTTGTCGTCGCCGGGCTTGATGGCGCGTGCGATGAATCCGACGATCAATCCGATGACGATGGTCCCGAGGATGGACATCATGGACGGGGCTCCTGGCAGTGGGTGGAAAACCGCACTGTAGCCGCTCACAGGGCGCTCTGGCGGATGCCCCTCAGCGCAATGAGGATGCCGTTTCGAAGCGTGGCGCTCAGGCCACCGCCTGCTCGATTTGTTCCGACAATTCCAGCCACCGTGCTTCGGCCGCGTCCAGCTGCAGCTGCACCTCCTTGAGGCGGCGGCCTGCCTCGGCCAGCGTCGACGGCGTGACGCCCGGGCTGGCCATGCGCGCTTCGAGCGCAGCCTTCTCGGCGCCCAGCGCCTCGATGCGCTCTTCGGCGCCCTGCAGCTCGCGCTTGAGCGGTTTGACCTGCGAACCGGCCACCCGCGCCGGCGCGGGCGCAGCGGGCACGGGCTGCGCGGCCTGTGCGGCCTCTTTGGCCTCTTCGCGCATGCGCTTGGCTTCGTCCAGCAGGTAGCGCTGGTAGTCGTCCAGGTCGCCGTCAAAATCGGTCACCACGCCGCGGCCCACCAGCCAGAACTCGTCGCACACCGAGCGCAGCAGTGCGCGGTCGTGGCTCACCAGCATGAGCGTGCCTTCAAACTCGTTCAGCGCCACGGCCAGGGCCTCGCGCGTGGCCAGGTCCAGGTGGTTGGTGGGCTCGTCCAGCAGCAGCAGGTTGGGGCGCTGCCAGACCATCATGCACAGCACCAGGCGCGCTTTTTCGCCGCCGCTCATGGTGCCCACGGGCTGCTTGACCATGTCGCCGCTGAAGTTGAAGCTGCCCAGGAAGCCGCGCAGCGCCTGCTCGCCGGTGCTTTCCTTCACTGCGGTGCCCAGCTCGCGCGCCAGGCGCACCATGTGTTCCAGCGGGTTGTCCTGCGGGCGCAGCACGTCCAGCTCCTGCTGCGCAAAGTAGCCGATGTTCAGGCCCTTGCCCTCGGTCACGGTGCCGGCCAGTGCGCCCATTTCGCGCGCGATGGTCTTGACCAGCGTGGACTTGCCCTGGCCGTTGGCGCCCAGGATGCCGATGCGCTGCCCGCCCTGGACCGAGCGGTTCACCCCGGTCAGGATGATCTTGGGCGCGGCGTCCTCCACCTCGTATCCAAAGCTCGCGCCGGTGATCGACAGCATCGGGTTGGGGATGTTGCCGGGCTCCTTGAACTCGAAGGTGAACTCGGCCTCGGCCAGCAGCGGCGCGACCTTCTCCATGCGCTCCAGGGCCTTCACGCGGCTCTGCGCCTGCTTGGCCTTGCTGGCCTTGGCCTTGAAGCGGTCGATGAACTTCTGCAGGTGGGCGATTTTGTCCTGCTGCTTGGCATACGCCTGCTGCTGCAGCGCCATCTGCTCGGCGCGCAGCGTCTCAAACGCGCTGTAGTTGCCGCCGTAGCGTGTGAGCTGGGCGTTGGCAATGTGCAGCGTGACGTTGGTCACAGCGTCCAGGAACTCCCGGTCGTGGCTGATGACGATCATGGTGCCGGCGTACTTCTGCAGCCAGGCCTCCAGCCAGACCAGCGCGTCCAGGTCCAGGTGGTTGGTGGGCTCGTCCAGCAGCAGCAGGTCGCTCGGGCACATCAGCGCGCGCGCCAGTTGCAGGCGCATGCGCCAGCCGCCCGAAAAACTGTTCACTGGTCCGTCCAGTTCACCGGACTTGAAGCCCAGGCCCAGGATCAGCGCCTGCGCGCGCGGCACGGCGTCGTGCTCGCCCGCGTCGGCCAGGTCGGTGTAGGCGTGGGCCAGCTCCATGCCGATGTCGGCGTCGTCCGGGTTGGCTTCGTAGGCGGCCTCTATCGCCGCCAGCCGCTCGCGCAGCTCCAGCAGGCGGGTGTCTCCGCCCACCACAAAGTCGGTGGCGGATTCTTCCGTTTCGGGCATGTCCTGCGCGACCTGGGCCATGCGCCACTGCCTGGGCACGTAAAAATCGCCGCTGTCTTCGTGCAGCGACCCGTTGAACAGGGCAAACAGCGTGGACTTGCCCGCGCCGTTGCGCCCCACCAGACCGACTTTTTCGCCGGGGTTGATGGTGACGTTGGCGCCATTGAGCAGCACCTTGGCGCTGCGGCGCAGGATGACGTTCTTGAGTGTGATCAAAACAGGGTTGCCCGTTCAGCGCAGCTGCAGCTCGTCGCCGCCGAAAGTGACGCCCAGCGGGTCGATCAGCACGCGTTTGGGGCCGGCTTCCACGTGCCCGGCGATGATGGCATCCACGCCCAGGCCACGGGCAATCGCCACGGCCCGGTCGGCGTCTGCGGCCTTGAGGTACAGCGCAAAGCCCGCGCCCATGTTCAGGGTGCCGTAGGCCTCGTGGTCGTCCAGCCCGCATTCGCGCTGCATGAAGGCCAGCACGGGGGTCTTGTCCGGCACGGCGGTGATGCGGTAGCTCAGCGTGTGTGGGTGGCGCATCAGCTTGCGCCAGCCGTGGCCGGTGATGTTGGCGCTGTAGTGCGGCACGATGCCGGCTGCGGCCAGCGCCTCGGTCACCGGCGAATACAGGGCGGTGGGCGCAAGCAGGGCGTCGCCAAACGTCTGGCCGTTGCCGATGTCGGTGAGGTAGCCCTTGGGCAGCCGCTCGGCCAGCTTGCGCGCCAGCGACAGCCCGTTGGCATGGATGCCGCTGGACGCCAGGAACACGATGGCGTCGCCCGCGCCCAGATGCTCGCCCAGCGAGAGGCGGCTCTTGGGGCTGACGATGCCGGTGCACGACGCGGCCAGGTCCACCCGGCCATCGGCCACGATGCCGGCCAGCGCGGGCGTCTCGCCACCGCCCCAGGCCACGCCGCAGGTGTCGCAGGCTTTTTTCCAGCCGGCCACCAGCGCCTGTGCGCGGGCTGCGTCGCCAAACCAGTCGGAGCCGCCAGCGGCCCAATAGGCCTGCACCACCAGCGGTGTGGCACCGACGGTGATCAGGTCGTTGACGGCCATGGCAATGGTGTCCTGCGCGATGGCGTCGTAACGGCTGGTGCCGGTCAGGCGCGCCATCTCGTCGGCCACCAGCGTCTTGGTGCCCAGGCATTCGACGATGGAGGCCAGGTACATGGGGCCGATATCCACCACATAGGCCGACTCACCCCGCGAGGCCACCACTTCGCCAAAGCCGTGCGCGGCCAGATTGGCCCCGGTCGCGGCGGCGGCGCGCTGCGCGGCCACCTTGAGCGGGTCGATCAGGTCGTAGTTGACGCCGGCCTGTTCGTAGGTCAGCGGTGCGGCTGGCAGGCTGGTGGGCGGGGTGGCACTCATGGATGGGTGGTTTGGGGTTAGCCCCCGATTATCCCTTGTGCAGGGTTCAGGCGAGGGCGTCGCGGGTCAGCAGCAGGACCTGGTCTTCGCCAGCGCTGGTTTCCAGCCAGACGGGCTCCAGGTGGGGGAACGCCGCTTCGAAGTTTTCGGCCTCGTTGCCGATCTCCAGCACCAGCACGCCGTGCGCGGCCAGGCGCGAGGGCGCATCGCGCAGCAGGGCGCGGATGAAGTCCATGCCGTCGCTGCCCCCGGCGGTGTTGCCGTCCAGCGCCAGCGCGGGCTCGGCGCGGTACTCGGGCGGCAGCGCGGCCATGCTCTGCGCGTTGACGTAGGGCGGGTTGCACAGGATCAGGTCGTAGGGGCCGCTCAGCGCCTGCAGGCCGTCGCCCTGGTGCAGCGTGATGCGCTCCTGCAGTCCATGGCGGTCCACATTGATGCGGGCCACGGCCAGCGCGTCGGCCGACAGGTCGGACGCATCCACACGGATGTCGGGCCAGGCCATGGCGGCCAGCACGGCCAGGCTGCCATTGCCGGTGCACAGGTCCAGCACGCGGGTGGTGTGCTCGCCCAGCCAGGGGTCGATGCTGCCGTCGGCGACGAGCTCGGCGATCAGCGAGCGCGGCACGATCGCGCGCTCATCCACGTAAAACGGCACGCCCTGCAGCCAGGCCTCCTGCGTGAGGTAGGCGGCGGGCTTGCGGCTGCTGATGCGTGCTACAAAAAGCGTAGCAATCTTTTCAGCATCGGCGGGGGCTACAGGCCTGTTTGACACCGAATCCAGATCGTCCAGCGGCAGCCCCAGCTGCCACAGCACCAGCCAGGCGGCCTCGTCAAAGGCGTTGGCCGTGCCGTGCCCGAAGGACACGCCTGCGTCGGCGAGCTGCCTGGCGCCCGCCTCGATGTGGTCCAGCACGTTCACGGCGCCAGGCTCGCGTTGAGCCGCTCCAGCGTGCGCCGGTAGATGTTTTTCAGCGGTTCGATCTCCGCCACGGCCAGATGCTCGTCGATCTTGTGGATCATGGCGTTGACCGGCCCGAACTCGATCACCTGCGGGCAGATCCGCGCGATGAAGCGCCCGTCGCTGGTGCCGCCGGTGGTGGACAGCTCGGTCTGGATGCCGGTCTCGTCCAGGATGGCGCCGCGCACGGCATCCACCAGGTCACCCGGCGTCGTCAGGAACGGCAGCCCGCCCACCGTCCACTGCAGTTCGTACTCAAGGCCATGCTTGTCCAGCACGGCGCGCACGCGCTCCTGCAGGCCCTGGGGCGTGGACTCGGTGCAGAAGCGGAAATTGAAGTCCACCACCACCGTGCCGGGGATGACGTTGCTGGCCCCCGTGCCGCCGTGGATGTTGCTGACCTGCCAGCTGGTGGGCTGGAAGAACGCGTTGCCGCGGTCCCACTCGATGGTGGTCAGCTCGGCCAGCGCCGGCGCCAGCTGGTGGATGGGGTTGCGCGCCAGCTGCGGGTAGGCAATGTGGCCCTGGATGCCCTTGACCGTGAGCTTGCCGCCCATGGTGCCGCGCCGGCCGTTCTTGATCATGTCGCCGGTGCGCTGCACGGAGGTCGGCTCGCCCACGATGCACCAGTCGGGCGACTCGCCGTTCGACTTGAGCATCTCGCACACCACCACCGTGCCGTCGGTGGCGGGGCCTTCCTCGTCGCTTGTCAGCAGCAGGGCAATCGAGAGCGCGGGGTTGGGGTTGGCGGCCAGGAACTCCTCGACCGCCACCACGAAGGCGGCGATCGAGGTCTTCATGTCGGCGGCGCCGCGGCCGTAGAGCTTGCCGTCGCGGTGCGTGGGCGTGAAAGGGTCGCTCGTCCACTGCGCCAGCGGGCCTGTGGGCACGACATCGGTGTGGCCGGCGAATGCTATTGTTTTTGTAGCGGGTGCGCCAGCACTGGCGGGGGCTGCAGCCCGTTTTGCCCACAAATTTGTGACGCGGAAGCTGTCTGGCCCGCTGCAGATCGTCTGGCAGGCAAACCCCAGCGCGGCCAGCCGCTGCGCCAGCAATGCCTGGCAACCCCCGTCGTCGGGCGTGACCGAGGGGCGCGAAATCAGTTCTTCGGCGAGCTGGAGGGTTCGGGACATACGCTCAGTCGCGGGGGCTCATGGTCAGTGCTTCACGTCGAGGGTGATCTCGGTAAACGACGGCGTGTCGTCCGGATCGTCCTCGGCCTCGGCCGCCTTGTTGGCCGCGGCAAAGTCGTTTTGCAGACGCCACATCAGGTTGGTGGGCGAGTCGGCGTAGAGCAGGCCTTCCTTGCGGTCGACCGTGCCTTCGACGATCAGGCGGGCAATGTCGGCCTCGAACGTCTGCGAGCCGTCGGCCATGGACTTTTCCATCGCCTCCTTGACGCCCGAGAAGTCGCCTTTTTCGATCAGTTCGCTCACCAGCTTGGTGTTGAGCATGATCTCCACCGCCGGGGCGCGGCTGCCGTGCACCGTGCGCAGCAGGCGCTGCGACACCACGGCTTTAAGGGCCGCGGCCAGGTCACCGAGCATGGTGGGGCGCACCTCCACCGGATAGAAGCTGAGCACGCGGTTGAGCGCCTGGTAGCTGTTGTTGGCGTGCATGGTGGCCAGGCACAGGTGGCCCGACTGGGCGTAGGCGATGGCCGCGGACATGGTCTCGCGGTCGCGGATTTCGCCCACCAGGATCACGTCGGGCGCCTGGCGCAGCGCGTTCTTCAGAGCGATCTGCATGGTCTGCGTGTCGCTGCCGACCTCGCGCTGGTTGACCACCGATTTCTTGTTCTTGAAGATGAACTCCACCGGGTCCTCGATGGTGAGGATGTGGCCCGAGACCTTCTCGTTGCGGTGGTCCATCATCGCGGCCAGCGTGGTGCTCTTGCCCGCGCCGGTGGCGCCCACCATCAGCAGCAGGCCGCGCTTTTCCATGATCAGGTCGCTCAGGATGGGCGGCACGCCCAGCGAGCCCAGCGCGGGGATGTCGCTGGTGATGTAGCGGATCACGGCGGCGTAGGAGCCGCGCTGGCGCATCGCGCTGATCCGGAAATTGCCTGCGCCCTCCACGGCGTGCGCCATGTTGAGCTCGCCGGTCTCGACCAGCTCCTCGATGCGCTTCGGGGGCAGCAGCTCGGCCAGCAGGCCCTTGGTGGCGTCGGGCGGCAGCACCTGGTTGTTGATCGGGATGGTCTGCCCGTTGATCTTGATCATCGCCGGCGCGTTGGCGGTCAGGTAGACGTCCGACGCCTTCTTGTCTGCCATCAGCCGCAGGATCCGTTCCATCGTGCCCATGGTTGCCATGTGTGGACTCCCGTCAGGTGGTGTGTGGGTTGGTTGCCGGGACTGAACGCGTCAGTCGCGCAGCAGGTCGTTGAGGCTGGTCTTGGCGCGGGTCTGCGCGTCCACCCGCTTGACGATCACCGCGCAATACAGGCTGTACTTGCCGTCGGCGCTGGGCAGGTTGCCGCTGACCACCACCGAGCCGGCGGGGATGCGGCCATACGTCACGGTGCCGGTGGCGCGGTCGTAGATCTTGGTGCTCTGGCCGATGTACACGCCCATGCTGATGACCGAGTTCTCTTCGACGATCACGCCCTCGACCACCTCGGAGCGCGCCCCGATGAAGCAGTTGTCCTCGATGATGGTCGGGTTGGCCTGCAGGGGCTCGAGCACGCCGCCCAGCCCCACGCCGCCCGAGAGGTGCACGTTCTTGCCCACCTGGGCGCAGCTGCCCACCGTGGCCCAAGTGTCCACCATGGTGCCTTCGTCCACATAGGCGCCGATGTTCACATAGCTGGGCATCAGGATCGCGCCCTTGGCGATGTAGCTGCCGCGCCGCGCCGTGGCCGGGGGCACCACGCGCACGCCGGTGGCCTTCATCTGGGCCTCGTCCAGGTGCGCGAACTTGGTTTGCACCTTGTCGTAAAAGCCGAAGTCGCCCGCGCGCATGACGGCGTTGTCCTTGAGCCGGAAGCTCAGCAGCACGGCTTTCTTGATCCACTGGTGGGTGGTCCACTGGCCCACACCCTGGCGCGTGGCCACGCGCAGGCGCCCGGCGTTGAGCTCGGCGATCACGTGCTCGACGGCTTCGCTCACCTCTTTGGGGGCGGCGGCGGGCGAAAGGTTGGCGCGGTTTTCCCACGCGGCGTCGATCAGGGTCTGGAGCTGTTGGGTCATGGGTTCAAAAAAACTAAGGGAAACGTCAATGGGGTTGCGACTGCACAAACTGCACGATGCGCTGCGCGGCCTCGAGGCACTCGGCGGTATCGGCCACCAGCGCCATGCGCACACGCCCGGTGCCCGGGTTGCCGCCCGCCGCGTCGCGGGCCAGGTAGCTGCCGGGCAGCACCGTGACATTGTATTGAGCCAGCAGCTGGCGCGAGAATTCGGTTTCGCTGCCCCCACAGGTGCCGCGCACACCGGCCCACAGGTAAAACCCCGCGTCCGGCAGGGACACATCCAGCACCTGTGCCAGGAGCGGCGTGACCTGGGCGAACTTCTCGCGGTACAGGGCCCGGTTGGCCACCACATGGGCCTCGTCGTTCCAGGCGGCCATGCTGGCGGCCTGCACCGCCAGTCCCATGGCGCTGCCGTGATACGTGCGGTACAGCAAGAACTGCTTCAGGATGTCCGCATCCCCCGCCACAAAGCCGCTGCGCATGCCCGGCACGTTGCTGCGCTTGGACAGGCTGGTAAACGCCACCAGGTTGCGGAAATCCCCGCGCCCCAACTGCGCCGCCGCCTCCAGGGAGCCCAGCGGCGGCTCGTCGCGGAAATAGATCTCGCTGTAGCACTCGTCCGAGGCAATCACAAAACCGTGGCGTTCACTCAGCTCGAACAGGCGGCGCCATTCGTCCAGCGGCATTACCGCGCCGGTGGGGTTGCCGGGTGAGCACACAAACAGCAGCTGCGTGCGCGCCCACACGTCCTCGGGCACGCTGTCCCAGTCGGACGCAAAGTTGCGCGCCGGGTCGCTGGGCACGTAGTAGGGCTCGGCGCCGGCCAGCAGCGCGGCGCCCTCATACACCTGGTAGAACGGGTTGGGGCTGATGACGGTGGGCTGCGCCCTGGTGGGGTCGATCACCACCTGAGTCAGCGCAAACAGCGCCTCGCGCGAGCCGTTGACCGGCAACACCTGCGTGGCTGCGTCCAGCGTCAGGCCGTAACGGCGTTTCAGCCACCCGGCCATGGCCTCGCGCAACGCCGGCTCGCCCGCAGTGATGGGGTAGCGCGCCAGCCCGTCCAGGCTGTTGCACAGGGGCCTGCTTGATCAGCTCGGGCGTGGCGTGGCGCGGCCCGCCAATGCCAAGGCTGATGGGTTTGAAGTCGGGGTTGGGTGTGATGTCGGCGTGCAGCAGGCGCAGTCGCTCGAAAGGGTAGGGCTGCAGGCGCGAGAGCAGGGGGTTCATGGGGGTGGATTATCGCTGCGGGCTTTCATTCCAAGGCTTCTTCGGGATCAGGCGGGCAGGGGACTCTTTGCGCCAATGCTGTCTAGGGATCAGGTGGGCAGTGGACAGTGCTGCGCTCGTGTCCCCCGGGCTGGCTGCGCCAGCCCTCCTCCTTTACCTCGCTTCGCACCATCCCTTGTCCACCTGATCCAGCGGGGAGGTTGACACCACCATGCGAAGTTGATCAATACGGTACTAAAGGTACTTTCAAGCAGAACTTCGTATCAAATAGGGCGACTTTTCTGCGTCCATCACCACAATGACCCACACAAGCATGTGCTTGGGCCTTGAGGTTCTGTATGAGTCTGATCTTTCGTCCCGTTCGTCTAGCCGGCGTGGCCGGTGCCCTGGTGGCTGCGGCGGCCCTGACGGGCTGCTATGTGGTGCCCATCCACCCGCATCAGCAACAACCGGCACCCGTGGTGCATGCGCCGCCCGCCCCGGTGACCTTTACCGCGCGGCTGTACCCGGCCAACGACATGGCCACCGGCTACGGCATGGTGGGCGCCACGGTGACGAATGACCTGAACGGGCGTGGCCACTTCAACACCACCATTGGTGGCGAGCTGTTCACCGGCGAGGCCACCCGCGTCTCAGGCTCGTCGCGCGACGGCCTGGCCAACGGCGCGGGCAACCGCGGCAGCTACATCAACTGCCGCTACACCATGAACTCGGCCACGCTGGGCACGGGCACCTGCCGGCTGAACAACGGCGCGGTGTTCAGCATGCATGTGGGCAGCTGATGACTCAGGGGTTGGCCGCCACCGGCGTGCCAGCCCCGAACTTGAGGTGCCCCACATAGACCAGCGGCTGGTGGATGCGCACCGAGGAGACATCGCCCTCGCGCATGTGCAGCAGGTCTGCGGGGCTCACCAGCCGCGGGTCGGCGTCGGTGAGCGGCACGCCCGCGCGGCGGTAGGCCTCCAGCACGAACTGCGAACAGAAGAACTGGTCGTTGCGCCCCAGCCCCAGCTGGATGGAAGCGATGCCGCGGATGCAGAAATCGCGCACCAGCGGCGGCACCAGGGGGAGCTCGCACACCTTGCGCTCCAGCGTGAAGGGCGCCTGCAGCAGCACCCCCACATAGTTGTACTTGCGCCCCGCGTGCTCGCGGAAGAAATCATCCATCAGCGCCACATGCTGGCGCGCAATGCCCGGGTGGCGGAAAGCCACCACCGCGTGCTCCTCGTCGATCATGGCCTGCAGCGGGCGCTCGCGGATGCCTTCGCCCACGGCCTCCACCACACGCTGGTCGCCCAGGTACAGCGAGGCGTGGCTCACCGGCGCCATCGTCAGCACCTGGATGCCCACCGCCACGCCCGAGCGGCCGGACGACAGCAGGATGTCGCCGGGCCGCAAATCGCCCGCCTGCACGATCTGCCCGCCGTTGGCCGGGCTCAGCGCCGCCTGCTGGATGGACAGCTTGGGCGCGCCGCGGGCTTCGTCGTGCTGCAGGCTGGTGGCGCAGCCGGCCAGCATGAGGGCCGTGAAGCCGGAGAAAAGGCAGCCGAGAAGGTGCAGGCGCATGGTGTTTGCTATCAAATCAGTAGCGGTTTAGCAAGATCGGACGGGGGCTGGAGGCTGATTTTGCTTGAAAATTTGGTTGGGAGGCGATTTGGGCGGGTGAGCAGGGTTTGCGAGGGCTTTCGCGGACCGGAAAGCAGCGGGCAGCCGAGATAAAGCGGATATAAATCAAGCATCTTTGCAACTTTCATGGAAGCGAAAATGACGCGTGACCATGTTGTTCAAGAGCCAGGGTTCAATTCCATATCTCGTTAAATCGCTTGTGACCATCAACGAATCCCACCTCCGAAAGGCACGTGCTGCGCTTGAGCGCAGTTGGTCGGCGGAGACTAGCGTTTGTTTTTCTCCGAGCGCGTGTCCGTCGTATGGCCAATGCGCACAGACGGCCATCGTGATTCAGGAGACTTTCGGCGGTGAAATCCTCCGGACGACTGGCTGGCACGGGACCGGGAATCATTTCTACAACCGTATCGCTGGCGCGCGTGTTGATTTGACTGCGGATCAATTCACGATGCCAAACTACTCGTATGACCTCAAGTACGAAGACTGTCAATCGAACGCAACGGAGGCGGCAAGTGAGTGCCTTCCTGGACAAGTCGACGCCCTGCGCCGAGCATTCCTTGCGGCGCTCAATGAAGACGCGATTTAACATGTCGATCGACTCGGACTCACTACTGCAGAGCTGCGGTTTCGCCGCGTGTGTTGTAGTGCGATCATCTTCGTAAGGCTTACAGTGAGCAGTAACCCGTCCCCTCAGCGCCCGACCGAGCATGTCACCCTGGGCCGTTCGCCGACAGAACTCGGTCATCCAAGGCGCAAGGTGAAGCTCGCGCTTTTCGCGGCAGCCCTCACTCTCCAGTTCGTCGCTCTGTACTTCATAGTCCCCAAGCTGCTGGCCCAAGTCTCAGGGGAGGACTTACACACCTTCATGCTTGTATCGATGGGGTTGCTATTTATCCCCCTGATTGTTCCACTTCTCTTCGCTGGGTTAGTCATGGCTGGGCTCGCGTACTTGCCCGTTTGGAGCTACGTGTCCTGGCACAGACGCAAGCGAGAGCTCTTGCAGGTTGACGAGGAGCAGGGGTGAATCCCCACAAGCTGATCGGGGCACTGCACGGCACGCACATCGGGCAGCCATTTCGCTCTTTGCCCGTTCTGTGCTGCCGCAGCGTGACGATTGCCGCCATCGTTAGCCCGCATAGCTCATGCTGGTAAGCGCTCTCACCGCCCAGGACGCACCGCGCTATCGAGCGCTCATGCTGCACGCCTACGAAGCTGCGGCTGACGCGTTCACATCCACGGCGGAGGAGCGGGCGACGGAGCCAGAGTCGTGGTGGGTGAGGCGGATCGCGGATCCTTCTGGGCTGAGCGTTGCCTTTGGCGCCTTTGAAGGCGGAGAACTGATTGGAGCGGTGACTGTGGAGTTCACGGCCAAGCCCAAGACGAAGCACAAGGCTCACCTTGTCGGGATGTTCGTCTGCGAGTCGGCCAGGGGGCTCGGTGCAGGTAAGGCACTCGTTAGTGCCGCCCTGGATGCGGCACGGACGCGAGCGGGCGTCAGGGTTGTCACACTGACAGTGACTGAAGGCAATGCCCCCGCCACGCGGCTTTATGAGTCATGTGGCTTCAAAACCTTTGGCGTGGAGCCCATGGCCATCGTTACACCAAGCGGCATGAAGTCTAAGATCCATATGTGGCTGCCCATTTGAGATCCGTCCGCCTCTTAACACCATGCCCCGCACCCGAGACCTCCGCTTCCTGCTGATCGGCTTTCTGCCGCTGCTGGCGCTGCTCAACGTCAGCTTTGGCGGGGTGGCCGCGGCGCTGTGGACGGTGGGCATCTGGGCGGTGGTGGCGGGGGTTGACGCCTTCTGGCCGGGGGCGCAGCGCTCGCCGCCGCCGGCGGATGCGCCGCAGGGCTGGCTGGTGGGGGTGCTGCGGGTGTATGCCGTGCTGCAGATCGTGCTGATCGCCGCCGGGCTGCTGGCCGCCCGCGACGCGCGCTGGCTGGACGTGGCCTTGCTGGCCGGGGCGGTGGGTTTTGTCACCGGCGCGCAGGGCATCACCTTTGCGCACGAGCTGGGGCATTCGCGCTCGCGGCTGGACCGCGCGCTGGCCTGGCTGCTGATGACCAGCGTGGCGTACCCGCACTTCATGGTGGAGCACTACCGCGGCCACCACCCGCGCGCCGCCACGCACGACGACCCCGCCAGCGCGCGCCGGGGCGAGAGCCTGTGGCGCTTTTTGCCGCGCACGCTGGCCGGCAGCCTGCGCCACGCCTGGCAGCTGGAGGCCGCGCAACTGCGCCAGCTGCAGCGCGGCTGGGCCGCCAGCCCGCTGTTGTGGAGCAGCCTGGCCGTGCTGGGCGTGTCTGCCGCGCTGCTGGCCTGGGGCGGGGCGCGGGCGCTGGTCTTCTGGTGGCTGCAGTCGGCCGTGGCCGTGCTGCTGCTGGAGACGGTGAACTACATCGAGCACTACGGCCTGCAGCGCGCCACGCTGCCCGGCGGCCAGCGCGAGCCCTTTGCCGTGGGGCATGCGTGGAACGCCGACCACGTCGTCTCCAACAGCCTGCTGGCCAACCTGCAGCGCCACTCCGACCACCACATGCACGCCTGGAAGCCGTTTGACACCCTGCAAGCCCTGCCCGGCCCGCAACTGCCCACCGGCTACGCCGGCTGCCTGCTGCTGGCCGCCGTGCCCCCGCTGTGGTTTGGATTGATGCATCCGCGGCTGGAAGAGTGGTCGGCGGGGGAGCGGGGTGAGGCCGAGGTGCTATCAAATTTGTAGTGGGTCAGATAGGGTGGGTGCGGGCTGCGGGCGGATTTGGCTTCATAATTAGATTGGGAGGCAGTTTGAAGGTGGCTTTCGCGGCGCGGATATCGATCATTAATTCGGCATCTTTGGAGAGGGAGAAATCAATGAGCGTTGACGTTTGGAACGAGACAGGTTCCACCTTCATGTCGAGCTAGGCCAACGATGTCGATGGCTCGCAATCACCCAGGAATAGTCGCCGGCTTGGGCATTTCGGCACTGCTTGCCGGCCTCTTTGCGGTCGTTGCAAGTGCGGCATCGGGTTCCAATTCAGCATTCGGCTTTATCGCGGTTGGTGCTGCCCTTGCCTGGAGCATCCTCGCGGGAGTCACGAACTTGATATATCGAAGAGGAATGATCCGGTCTGCCAAACTGCTGGCATGGCTGCCGAGTCTGCTTTTTCCGCTTTTCTGGCTGGTGTCCAGCTTGTCGACGGCCGTCGGGATACTCTTTCGTGCGTAAACAAGGAGGTGCCAGCCTGCGGGGCACGCCGAAGCCCCCCTCATTTTGCTATCAGTTCAGTAGCGGACAGTCGACGGCGTTGGCTGGCTGAGATCCAATATTCGATCGATGAAAGCACCTAACTACGCTTGGTCTTGCCGTCGGTGTGCAGCTTCCAACCCTGCCGGGACCGGTGCGTGTGCGTCGTGCGACTTCCCTGCCTTCTATCGGGAGGTCGGTAGTTCGGTCAGCGGAGTACCTCCCAGCAAAGAAGATCTGGCAGTGCAATCCGTGGTTGATGACGTCAACGATCGTATTGTTGAGAGCCTCATTGTTCCGATAGTTTTCCTTGGCGCGGTGGCCTTGATCATGGTGATCTGCGCCACTGTATTCGGGGGAAAAGTCGGCATAGAAATCGGCACCACAGTTTTCGTACTGGGTGGGCTCGTGGTGTTCACACCGTTGCGTGCTTTGTTCATTGACTACTTCAAGTTCGAAGTACTCAAACGGGAGGGAGACCCCCTGGATAGGAAAGGCGAGCCCAGGTGAACTGGTCTCCCCTACGTACCAAGCCAGATTGAGCATGAGTTTGTGTTGTGCCTGGAAATGCCCTCTTCTTTCAGGGTGTGATCTCTGTTAAGCATGCGACGTAAACCAGATCAACTTACGCCATATGACTTGGCCTATAAAACCGGAAAACTGAAACGACAGTGTTGGCCTTGTGGTGAATACTCAACCTGTAACCAATGACACGGAAACGAAGGCTAAGGCGCTCGCGTCGAGATATCGCGCTTGGGACCTCGTCGCGATTGCAACTGGCTGCACCCTTGTTGTTCTTGCTGACATGCTGCGGGAATTCCATTTTCCCCAGACCCAAGTGTGGCTGTTGGTCGCTTGGTTCATTCCAATCTCGACACTTCTGGGCTTGGCCGCTCTTGTGTCTTCAACAGTCATGCAAAGCACGCTGAAGACACGGGGTTACCCAGACCCAATGTCCAGACGCCAAGAATGCCTTTACGCGCTGCTTGACGCGAAAGATTGGGAAAGCCTGGACCTGTTTGCCTGCGTTGCCGGCGCAGGTGCGGTGGCGGCAGGTGTAGCGGGAATAGGAATTGGGCTATGCGTGATAGTCACCGTCTCTGTCTAGCAGACCAGGTGGCCTTGAGACGCCCGCGCCGCCAGCCCGCGGGGCAGACCAGAAACACGGCATTTCGCTACCAAATTCATAGCGGGTCAGCAAGCCTGGACGGGGGCTAGAGCCCGATTTGGCACCAAATCCGCCCCGGGGCCGGTAACAGGCCGTTTTCAGGGCCTTTCCCCGGCGTCGCCTCGGGTAACATCTTTGCTCGCCGACGCCCCCGGCAGTGCCAGGGCGAGTTGCCAAAATCCCTTTCTGAATCAACGAGTTAGCCCAGGGTCCGACGTGCGCCTCAATTCCATCAAGCTGTCCGGTTTCAAGTCGTTCGCGGAGCCGACCAACTTCATGCTGCCGGGCCAGCTGGTGGGCGTGGTGGGCCCCAACGGCTGCGGCAAGTCCAACATCATGGACGCGGTGCGCTGGGTGCTGGGCGAGTCCCGCGCCAGCGAGCTGCGCGGCGAGTCCATGCAGGACGTCATCTTCAACGGCACCACCACCCGCAAGGCGGCCAGCCGCTCCAGCGTGGAGCTGATTTTTGACAACGCCGACCACCGCGCCGGCGGCCAGTGGGCGCAGTTCACCGAGATCGCCGTCAAGCGCGTGCTCACGCGCGACGGCACCAGCAGCTACTACATCAACAACCAGCCGGTGCGCCGCCGCGACGTGCAGGACGTCTTTCTGGGCACGGGGCTGGGGCCGCGCGCCTACGCCATCATCGGCCAGGGCACCATCAGCCGCATCATCGAGTCCAAGCCCGAGGAACTGCGCCTGTTCCTGGAAGAAGCCGCCGGCGTCTCCAAGTACAAGGAGCGCCGCCGCGAGACCGAAAACCGGCTCAGCGACACGCGCGAGAACCTCACCCGGGTAGAAGACATCCTGCGCGAGCTCAACGCCAACCTCGAAAAGCTGGAGAAGCAGGCCGAGGTCGCCCAGAAGTACAACACCCTGCAGGCCGATGTGACGCTGCGCCAGCAGCAGCTGTGGTTTTTGAAGCGCGCCGAGGCAGAGGCCGAGCAGTCGCGCCTGAAGGCCGACGCCGAGAAGGCCGTCAACGAGCTGGAGTCCCGCCTGGCCGATTTGCGCAGTGTGGAAAGCGACCTGGAGACCATCCGCCAGGCGCACTACGCCGCGGGCGACCAGGTCAACCAGTCGCAGGGCCTGCTGTACGAGGCCAGCGCCGAGGTGGGCCGCCTGGAGGCCGAAATCCGCTTTGTGGTGGAAGGGCGCCAGCGTGTGGAGCAGCGCCTGGTGCAGCTGCGCGAGCAGGCCGCCCAGTGGACCACCCGCCGTGAAGAAGCCCAGGCCGAGACGGCTGCGCTGGAGGGCCAGGACGCCCAGGCCAGCGAGCAGGCCGCGCTGCTGGCCGCGCAGGTCGAGGACCAGGCCGCCGCACTGCCGGGGCTTGAAGAAGCCTTGCGCGCCGCGCAGGCCGCGCTGCCGAGCAGCGCACGGGCGTGGTGCAGGTGCAGCAGCAGATCCAGGTGCTGGCGGCGGACCAGCGCAACATCGACGAGCAAAGCCGCCAGCTGACCCTGCGCCGCGAGAAGCTCGCCGCCGACCGCAACGCCCTGGCCGCGCCGGACGAGGCGCGCCTGGTCAACCTGCAAGCCCAGCTGGCCACCGCGCAGGAGGCCGCCGAGACCGCCGACGCCCGCCTGCACGAGCTCCAGGACCAGGTGCCCCAGCTGGACGACGACCGCCGCGCCAAACAGCAGGACGTCAACACCCAAAGCGCGCGCCAGGCCGACCTGTCGGCGCGCATGGAGGCCCTCAAGGCGCTGCAGGAAAAGGTCAAGACCGACGGCAAGCTGCGCCCCTGGCTGGCCAAGCACGGGCTGGACGGCCTGCAGGGCCTGTGGAGCCGCATCCACATCGAGCAGGGCTGGGAGAGCGCACTGGAGGCCGCGTTGCGCGAGCGCCTCAACTCGCTGGAAGTCTCGCGCCTGGACATGGTGCGCTCGTTTGCCAATGACGCGCCGCCGGCCAAGCTGGCCTTCTACAGCCCGCCGCAAGCCGGCGTGCCCGAAGCCGCGGGCGCGCTGCCCCGCCTGGCCGATTTGCTGCGCCTCAACGACGCGGGCCAGAAGGCGCTGCTGGTGGACTGGCTGCACGGCTGCTACACGGCGGCCAGCTTTGAAGAAGCCCTGGCCTCGCGCGACAAGCTGAAAGCCGGCGAAGTGATTTTTGTGAAGAGCGGCCACGCCGTCACCGCGCACAGCGTGAGCTTCTTTGCGCAGGACTCCGAGCAGGCCGGCCTGCTGGCGCGCCAGCAGGAGATCGAGAACCTTGAAAAGCAACTGCGCGCGCAGGCGCTGATCAGCGAAGAGGCGCGCTCGGCCCTGGTGCGGGCCGAGGCCGCGTACACCGATGCGTCGCAACGCCTGGTGGCCGCGCGCCGCGACGCCGCCGAAACGCAAAGCCGCGCCCACGAGCTGCAGGTGGAGACGCTGCGCCTGACGCAGCTGGCCGAGCAGACCCGCGCGCGCACCGAGCAGATTGCCGCCGACCTGGCCGAGGTGGACGCCGCGCTGGGCGAGCTGCAGGAGCGCCGCGTCACCGCCGAAGCCCGGTTTGAAGAGCTGGACATGCAGCTGGCCGACAGCCAGGAGCGCCACGCCCAGTTTGACGACCGCGTGATCGAGGCCGAGCGCGCGCTGGCCGCCTGCCGCGAGCAGCAGCGCGGGCTGGAGCGCCAGGCGCAGGAGGCTGGCTTTGCCCAGCGCAGCCTGGCCGCGCGCCGCGCCGAACTGGGCCGCGCCATCGAGACGGCGCAACAGCAGGCCCTGGCCGTGGCCGCCGAGGACGAGCGCGCCCGCGAGGAGCTGTCGCGCCTGACGGACGCCGCGGCGCAAGCCGGGCTGCAGGGCGCGCTGGCCCTGAAGCTGGAGCGCGAGCAGGCACTGGGCGCGCGCCGCAGCGAGTACGACGACCTGACCACCAAGCTGCGCGCCAGCGACGAGCGCCGGCTGCAGCTGGAGCGCGCGCTGGACCCGATGCGCCAGCGCATCACCGAGTTCCAGCTCAAGGAACAGGCCGCGCGCCTGGGCTTTGAGCAATACGCGCAGCTGCTGGCCGACGCGCAGGCCGATGTGGACGCGGTGGCCAAGTCGATTGCCGAGGGCAACGTCAGGCTGGGCGGCCTGCAGGGCGAGATCGACCGCCTGCACCGCGAGATCACCGCGCTGGGCGCGGTGAACCTGGCCGCGCTGGAAGAGCTGACCACCGCGCGCGAGCGCAAGCAGTTCCTGGACGCGCAGTCGGCCGACCTGAACGAGGCCATGAACACGCTGGAAGACGCCATCAAGAAGATCGACGGCGAGACGCGCGAGCTGCTGGCCGGCACCTTCAACACCGTCAACGAGCATTTCGGCAAGATGTTCCCCGAGCTGTTTGGCGGCGGCAACGCGCGGCTGGTGATGACGGGCGAGGAGATCCTGGACTCCGGCGTGCAGGTGATGGCCCAGCCGCCGGGCAAGAAGAACCAGACCATCCACCTGCTGTCGGGCGGCGAGAAGGCGCTCACGGCCATCGCGCTGGTGTTCGCCATCTTCCAGCTCAACCCCGCGCCGTTCTGCCTGCTGGACGAGGTGGACGCGCCGCTGGACGACGCCAACACCGAGCGCTATGCCAAGCTGGTGACGAGCATGAGCCGCGGGACGCAGTTCCTCTTCATCAGCCACAACAAGATCGCCATGGAGATGGCCGAGCAGCTCATTGGCGTGACGATGCAGGAGCAGGGCGTGTCGCGCATCGTGGCGGTGGACATGGAGTCCGCCGTGTCGCTGGCCGAGGCCGCATGAACGGCGCCGCCGCATGAGCAGTTTCACCATCGGTCTGGCGATCCTGGGCGGGCTGGTGCTGGCCGGTGTGGTGGCCTGGAACACCTGGAGCGCGCGCCGCCAGGCCCCGCGCATGGCCGAGCCCTCGGTGGGCGGTGCCAACGACGCCCCGCGCACCGACCCCACCTTTGACGCCACCGACGCCGCGCCCCTGCCCACGCTGGAAAAGCGCCCCGGGCTGGACGCGCTGATCGATGTGATCGCGCCGATTGCGCTGGACGACCCCATCCCCGGAGAGGCCGCGCTTGCGGTGCTGCCCGCCACGCGGCGCGCTGGCGGCAAACCCTATGCGGTGGAGGGCTGGAACGAAGCCACCCAGCGCTGGGAGACGCCCGCCGCGGGCCAGCGCTACAGCGCTTTCCAGGCCGGCGTGCAACTGGCCAACCGGGTGGGGCCGCTCAACGAGATCGAGTTCTCCGAGTTTGTGGTCAAGACGCAGGCATTCGCCGATGCGGTGAACGGCGTGGCCGAGTTCCCCGACATGCGCGAGCAGGTGGCGCGCGGGCGCGAGCTGGACCAGTTTGCCAGCGAGTACGACGCGCAGCTGAGCTTTACCCTGCGCGCGCGCAGCGCGTCGTGGAGCCCGGGGTTTGTGCACCAGCACGCCACGCGCCAGGGCTTTGTGCCGGGCGCAATTGCGGGGCGCCTGTCATTGCCCGGCAGCACGCCGGGCGCGGCCGCCGTGCTGACGTTGAGTTTTGACACCCAGGCCGCGCTGGCCGAAGACCCGGCCCACAGCGCCATCCGCGAGGTGACGCTCACGCTGGACGCGCCGCAGGTGGGCCGCGCCGAGCGGCCCTTTGTGCGCATGCGCGAGGCCGCCGTGGCGCTGGCCGCCAGCATGGACGGCCTGATCACCGACGACCACGGCCAGGTGATCCGCGTGGAGGCACTGGACCACATTGGCGCCGACCTGGAGCAGCGCTACGACGCGCTGGACGAGCACGACCTGTCGGCCGGCTCGCCGCAGGCCCGCAGATTGTTTTCATGAATTCCCCCGGGGTTGCCGCCAGGGCGGCCGAGCTGCGCCGCCAGCTGCACCACCACGCCCACCAGTACTACGTGCTGGACGCGCCGGAATTGCCGGACGCCGAGTACGACCGCCTCTTCAGGGAGCTGCAGGCGCTGGAGGCCGCGCACCCCGAACTGCTGACGCCCGATTCACCCACCCTGCGCGTGGGGGCAAGGCGCTGGACGGATTTGAGAAAGTGCGCCATGTGGTGCCCATGCTGTCGATCCGCACCGAAACCGACATCGAGGCCACCGGCGCCCAGAACTTTGACGCCCGCGTGCGCCGCGAGCTGGAGCTGCCCGCCGACGCGCCGCCGGTCGAGTACTGCGCCGAGCTCAAGTTCGACGGCCTGGCCATCAACCTGCGCTACGAGCACGGTGTGCTGGTGCAGGCCGCCACGCGGGGTGACGGCGAGATCGGCGAGGACGTCACGCAGAACATCCGTACGATCGGGCAGATCCCTTTGCGGTTGCCGAACAACGACCTTCGGGTCCTGGAAGTGCGCGGCGAGGTCTACATGCGCCGCGACGACTTCGAGGCGCTCAACGAACGCCAGCGCGAGAAGGGCGAAAAGACCTACATCAACCCGCGCAACACCGCCGCCGGCGCGGTGCGCCAGCTGGACCCGGCGATCACCGCCCAGCGTCCGCTGAGCTTTTTTGCCTATGGCTGGGGCGAAGTCACGCCGGCGGAGCAGGGCGGGCCGGTGTTTGAGACCCATTTCGCCTTCCTGCAGGCCCTGAAAGAGTGGGGTTTTCCGGTCTCAGCCCGCACCCGCATTGCCCGGGGTGCTATCGAATTGATAGCGTACCACCAGGCCGTGGGGCAGGAGCGCGACAGCCTGCCGTTTGACATCGACGGCGTGGTCTACAAGGTCAACAGCCTGGCGTTGCAGCAGCAGCTGGGTTTTGTGACGCGCGAGCCGCGCTGGGCGGTGGCGCACAAGTTCCCCGCGCAGGAGCAGCTCACCACCGTGCTGGACATCGACGTGCAGGTGGGCCGCACCGGCAAGCTCACACCGGTGGCCAAGCTCGCGCCCGTGTTCGTGGGCGGCGTCACGGTGACCAACGCCACGTTGCACAACGAGGACGAAGCCCGCCGCAAGGACGTGCGGGTGGGCGATACGGTCATCGTGCGCCGCGCGGGCGACGTGATCCCCGAGGTGGTTTCGGTGCTGCCGGAAAAGCGCCAGGACGGCGCGAAGCCCTTCACCATGCCCACGCACTGCCCCATCTGCGGCAGCCTGGCGGTGCGCGAGGAGGGCGAGGCCAACCACCGCTGCACCGGCGGCCTGTTCTGCCCCGCGCAGCGCAAGCAGGCCATCCTGCACTACGCGCAGCGCCGGGCCGTGGACATCGAAGGCCTGGGCGAGAAGCTGGTGGACCAGCTGGTGGACGCGCAGGTCATCAAGGTGCTGCCGGACCTGTACCGCCTGGGCCTCACCTCGCTGGCCGCGCTGGACCGCATGGCCGAGAAGTCGGCGCAGAACGTGCTGGACGCGCTGGAGAAAGCCAAGGCCACCACGTTGCCGCGCTTCCTGTTCGGGCTGGGCGTCCGCCATGTGGGCGAAGCCACAGCCAAGGATCTGGCGCGGCACTTCGGCAATCTGGACGCGATCATGGATGCCAGCGTGGAACAGTTGCTGGAGGTGAACGACGTCGGCCCGGTGGTGGCGCAGAGCATCCGCACGTTTTTTGAGCAGCCGCACAACCGCGAGGTGGTCGAGCAGCTGCGCGCCTGTGGCGTGCACTGGCCAGAGGGCGAGCCCGCCGCCCAGGTGCCCCGTCCGCTGGCGGGCAAGACCTTTGTGCTGACAGGCACGCTGCCCACCCTGGGCCGCGAGGACGCCAAGGCCCTGCTGGAAGCCGCCGGCGCCAAGGTGGCGGGCTCGGTCAGCAAGAAGACGGACTACGTGGTCGCCGGCGCGGAAGCCGGCAGCAAGCTGGACAAGGCGCGCGAGCTGGGCGTGGCGGTGCTGGACGAGGCAGGACTGAAGGAGTTGCTCGATGGCGGTGCGTGAAATCCTCAAGATGGGCGACCCGCGCCTGCTGCGCGTGGCGCAGCCTGTGCCCGCGTTCGACACCGACGGGCTGCACCTGCTGGTGCGCGACATGTTCGAGACCATGCACGCCGTCAATGGCGCGGGGCTGGCGGCCCCGCAGATCGGCGTGGACCTGCAGCTGGTGATCTTTGGCACCGACACGGTGAACCCGCGCTACCCCGATGCGCCGCCCGTGCCGCGCACCGTGCTGCTCAACCCGGTGATCACGCCGCTGGGCGACGCCGAGGAAGAAGGCTGGGAGGGTTGCCTGTCGGTGCCCGGCCTGCGTGGCGTGGTGCCGCGCTGGGCGCGCATCCGCTACACCGGGTTCGACCCCTATGGCGACCCCATCGACCGCGTGGCAGAGGGCTTCCATGCGCGGGTGGTGCAGCACGAGTGCGACCACCTTATCGGCAAGCTGTACCCGATGCGGGTGCGCGACTTCACCCGCTTTGGCTACACCGAGGTGCTGTTTCCCGGGCTGGATGCAGGCGAAGACGACTGAAACTGGCCCGCAGGCTGTTTTTTTGAGGGAAATCGGCCTCCAGCCCCCGTGGGTATTGGCTGACCCACTATAAAAATCATAGCAACCCAGGCGTTTTCTCCAGCCTGACACCGTCCCGTCACGCGGTTGTCACACCCGCTCGCGAGACTCTGCTGCACCACAAGAGCAGAAAGAGCGCGAGCGATGAGCGAACCCCGAATCCCCATCCCTTTGCCAGCCGGCCACCACCATGCTGCGGGGGCCACATGCGCGGTCTGAGCGGGCGCGCCGCCTTTGACGCATTCGGCGGCTTTGGCGGCGGCTTCGGGCCCGGGCCCGGCGACGCCAACGACCGCGACCACGAATTCCCCGAACGGCGCTATCGCGCCGTTTTCATTTCGGACCTGCACCTGGGCACCAGCGGCTGCCAGGCCACGGCGTTGCTGGACTTCCTGAAAACGCATCCCAGCGACTACCTGTACCTGGTGGGCGACATCGTGGACGGCTGGCAGCTGCGCCGCCGCTGGTACTGGCCCCAGGCGCACAATGACGTGGTGCAGAAGCTCCTGCGCGCAGCGCGAAAGGGCTGCCGCGTGGTCTATGTGCCGGGCAACCACGACGAATTTGCACGTGAGTTCATCGGCCACCGTTTTGGTGACATCGAGGTGATCGACGAAGCCGTGCACCGCACGGCCGATGGCCGGCACCTGTGGGTGATCCATGGCGACTACTTTGACGGCGTGATCCAGTGCGCCAAGTGGCTGGCCTACGTGGGCGACAACCTGTACGAGTTCACGCTCAGGCTCAACCGTCACCTCAACCACTTGCGCGGGCGGCTGGGGCTGCCGTACTGGTCGCTGTCGGCGTACCTCAAGCACAAGGTCAAGAAGGCATTGAACTACGTGACAGACTTTGAAGTGGCCGTGGCCACCGAGGCTCGCAAGCGCGGGCACGACGGCGTGGTCTGCGGCCACATCCACCGCGCCGAGATGCGCGAGATCAACGGCACGCTGTACTGCAACGACGGCGACTGGGTGGAGAGCCGCACCGCGCTGGTGGAGCACTTTGACGGACGCCTGGAGCTGGTGCGGTGGATACCCGCGCACCTGACCCAGGGCGTGGGCCACGAGGTGCAGGCGGTGCAGGCATGAAGATCGCCCTCATTACCGACGCCTGGCAGCCGCAGGTCAACGGCGTGGTCACCACCCTGGTGGAGCTGGTGCGCGAACTCACGCTGGCCGGTCACCGGGTGGACGTGATCCACCCCGGGCATTTCCAGACGCGGCCCTGCCCCGGCTATGACGGCATTGACCTCGCGGTGCGGCCACGGCACGAGCTCACGATGCGGCTGGACTTGCTGCAGCCCGACGCCATCCACATTGCCACCGAGGGCCCGCTGGGCTGGGCCGCGCGAAGCTACTGCCTGAAGCGCAAGCTCAGGTTCACCACGGCGTTCCACACCCGGTTTCCCGAGATCCTGAACGCGGCGCTCAAGGTGCCGCTGGCACTGGGCTACGCGCTGTTCCGCCACTTTCACCGGCCGTCCTCCGGCGTGATGGTGCCCACCCAGGGCGTGCTGCGCATGCTGCAGGCGCGGGGCTTCCGCAACCTGCGCGCCTGGACCCACGGCGTGGACACGGCGCTGTTTCGCCACCGGGACGAGCCGCAGGTGTACGGGCCCATGGGCAAACTCCCGCGGCCGGTGGCGCTGTTTGTGGGGCGCGTGTCATACGAAAAGAACATCGAGGCCTTCCTCAAGCTGGACCTGCCCGGCAGCAAGGTGGTGTGCGGCGTGGGTCCGGTGCTTGCCAACCTGCGCGAGCGCTATCCCGACGTGCACTGGCTGGGCCTGTTGCCGCGCGACGAACTGGCCGACGTGTATGCCGCGGCCGACGTGTTTGTCTTCCCCAGCCGCTCCGAGACCTTTGGCCTGGTGATGCTGGAGGCCATGGCCTGTGGCACGCCGGTGGCGGCCTACCCGGTGGATGGGCCACTGGAGGTGCTGGGCCAGCCCGAGGCCCGGGGCGGCGTGCTGCACGACGACCTGCGCAGCGCATGCCTGGGCGCCCTGGCCATCCCGCGCCACGACGCCCGGTCGCGGGCGCTGGCCTTCAGCTGGGCCGAGGCCACCCAGCTGTTTGTGAGCCACCTGGTGCCGGTGTCACAGACCTGTCATCAAACCCTCGAACACTGTCATCCTTCCGTCATCCGCGTGTCATCCTGATGTCCAACACACCCAGCGTCCCCTTCCTGGACCGCGACCACAGCATCCTGGCTTTCAACGAGCGCGTGCTCGACTGGGCGCGCCGCGCCGACGTGCCCCTGCTGGAGCGCCTGCGCTACCTGTGCATCGTGTCGTCCAACCTGGACGAGTTTTTCGAAGTGCGCGCCGCGCCCCACCTCACCGCCATGCAGGGCGGCGACCTCAAGGGCCCGTACACGGTCAACACCTTCGCGGCACTGGCCGCCGCCGCGCACGATCTGGTGGGCCGCCAGTACGCGCTGTACAACGACGAGCTGATGCCCACCTTCAAGAAGCACGGCATCGAAATCATCTCGCACGGGGATCGCAAGCCGGCCCACCGCAAATGGGTGGACGAGTACTTTGAGCGCGAGGTGCGCCCGCTGCTCATCCCCGTGGGGCTGGACCCGGCGCATCCGTTCCCGCAGGTGGCCAACAAGTCGCTCAATTTCATCGTGCACCTGGGCGGCAAGGACGCCTTTGGCCGCGAGAACGAGATCGCCATCGTCAAGGTGCCGCGGGTGTTGCCGCGCCTGATCCGCATGCCCGACAAGGTGGCTGGCAAGAAGACGCTGTTTGTCTCGCTCTCCAGCGTGATCCGCGCGCACCTGCACGACCTGTTCCCGGGGCGGGAAGTGGGGCAGTTCTCGCAGTTCCGCGTGACGCGCCACTCCGACCTGGCGCTGGACGAGGACGATGTGCAGAACCTGCGCACGGCGCTGCGCCAGGGCCTGCAGCACCGGCACTACGGCCAGGCGGTGCGCCTGGAGGTGTCGGCCGGCTGCTCGGAGTTCCTCTCGGGCTTCCTGCTGAAGCAGTTCAACCTGCCCGAGGCGGCGCTGTACCGCGTGCACGGGCCGGTGAACCTGGTGCGGCTGACGCAGCTGGTGGACCTGGTGGACGAGCAGCCCCTGCGCTTCCCGCCGTACAAGGCCACTTACCCCGTGGCGCTGGTGCCGGGGCAGGATTTTTTTGAGCGGCTCAAGCAGGGGGACGTGCTGATCCACCAGCCCTACGAGAGCTTTGACGGTGTGCTGGCCTTCCTGCGCGAAGCCGTGCACGACCCGCAGGTGCTGGCGATCAAGCAGACCATTTACCGCACCGGCTCGGACGCCGAGCTGATCGACCTGCTGCGCGAGGCCGTGCGACGGGGCAAGGAAGTCACCGCCGTGGTGGAGCTGAAAGCCCGCTTTGACGAGGAAGCCAACATCAACTGGGCCGAGTCGCTGGAGTCGGTGGGCGCGCAAGTGGTGTACGGCGTGGTGGGCCTGAAAACCCACGCCAAGATGCTGCTGGTGACGCGCCGGGAAGGCAAGGCGCTGCGGCGCTATGGGCACCTGTCCACGGGCAACTACAACCCGCGGACCGCGCGCCTGTACACCGACCTGAGCTACCTGACGGCAGACACACAGCTCACGGCCGACATGGAAGCCGTGTTTGTGCACCTGGCCAGCCAGAGCAAGCTGCCCCGGTTGCACAAGCTGTGGCTGGCGCCGTTTTACCTGCACCGCCGCTTCATCGAGAAAATCGACGCGATCGGCGACGCTGCCGCGCAGGGCAAGCCCGGGCGCATTGTGGCCAAGATGAACGCGCTCACCGACGAGGCGTTGATGATGGCGCTGGTGCGCGCGGGGAAAAAGGGCGTCAAGGTGGACCTGATCGTGCGCGGCGCCTGCATGCTGCCCGCCGGTGTGCCGGGCGTGACCGACCATATCCGCGTGCGCTCCATCATTGGCCGCTTCCTGGAGCATTCGCGGGTGTTTTACTTCCGCAGCGGCGCCGACGAAGACCTGTACCTGGCCAGCGCCGACTGGATGAACCGCAACATGCTGCGCCGCGTCGAGCTGGCCTGGCCCGTGACGGACCCGGCCCTGCGCCAGCGCATCATCGACGAATGCCTGGTGGCCGGCCTGCACGACGGGCGCGATGCCTGGGACCTGGGGCCTGACGGCCACTACCGGCGTGTGGACACCAGCAAGCCGGGCCATGGCGCCCAGGCCGCGCTGATGGCACGCTACGCAGCGCGCGAGCAGGCGCAGGACGCATGATCATGGACCTGATCCTGTGGCGCCACGCCGAAGCCGAAGACTGGGAAGAGGGCTGCAATGACCTGGAGCGTTCCCTCACCGCACGGGGGGAGAAGCAGGCCACGCTGATGGCCCGGTGGCTGGACCGCCAGCTGCCCGAGGCCGCCAGGGTGCTGAGCAGCCCGGCGCGCCGCTGCGAGCAGACCGCGCTGGCGCTGGGCCGCAAGTACAAGGTCCGTCCCGAACTGGCCCCCGAAAGAACGCCGGCGCAACTGCTGGAAGCGGCGCTGTGGCCGTCCTCGCGGGTGCCCGTGGTGATCGTGGGCCATCAGCCCACGCTGGGGGCCACGGTGGCGCAACTGCTGGGCATGAAGCTGGGCAGCTGCCCCGTGCGCAAGGGTGCTGTCTGGTGGATACGCCACCGCGAACGCGACGGCCATGCCCAGACGCTGGTGCTGACGGTGCAGTCGCCCGATCTGCTCTGAGCCCGGCCCGGCCGGTGGCGACTCAGCCCGCCTTGGGGCGGCCGGTCTTGATCGCGGGTACCGCGCCCATGCAGGCCAGAAACGCGACGTCGGACATGGCGGCCAGGGCCTTGATGCCGGCACGCAGGATTTCGCTCTTCTTGGCGGGGGCGGCGAGGCGGGCGGCGCGCTGCTTGAGGTCGTCGAGCACCAGGTATTCGGCCTTGGGGATCGTGAAGCTGTCGCGCACGAGCTTGGGCTTCTTGGGCTTTTCAACCTTGACGGGCTTGGCAGGCGCGGCGGCACCGGTGGGTGCCACCGCCTGGACGACAGGGGCCCTGGCGGGCACGGGCCGCGCGGCGGGTTTTGCCGCGGCAGGCCTGGCGACGGTGGTCTTCTTGGCCGGGGCGGCCTTCCTGGCGGGAGCCCGGACGGGCACCCTGGACTTGACGGACTTGGTGGCGGTGGCCATGGTTGCTTGACCTTTCAGGAAACGGTTTATACAGTTTATACGATTTATACCGTTTACTGGAAGGCCAGGGACCACGGCGTCTTCTGCCAGGCCAGCACTTCCTCGCGCAGCAGGTGGGCCGACTGCGGGTAGGCGGCCGCCCAGTCGGGGCGGCAGCGCAAGGCGAACGCCTGCGCCGGCGCTTCGCACCCGAACAGCAGGCCCTTGAGGTCGGGGTCGCGCCGCGCGTGGCACAGGATGACGGCCAGACGCAGGCACATGAGCTGCTGCACGAACATCACATCGTCGTAGTCGGCGTCCAGCTTGCGCAGCTTGCCGCGGTGGCCCAGCACAAGCAGGCTGAGCCGGTGCAGCTCGGGCAGGGCGAAGCCGGGCGCGTCCGCGTTGTCCAGGATGTAGGCGCCGTGCTTGTGGTAATCGCTGTGCGAGATCAGGCTGCCGATCTCGTGCAGCTGGGCGGCCCACAGCAGCTTGCGCTGGGCACGCTCGCTGTCGGCGTCGGAGTCGCCGCCGCGCAGCTGGCGCAGCAGCCCGGCGGCCACCTTGCCCACGCGCTGTGCCTGCGCCGCGTCCACGTCAAACTTGAGGGCCAGGCGCTGCACGGTGGTGGAGCGCACATCGGTATTGCCCTGTTCGCGGTCCAGCAGGTCGTACAGCACGCCGTGGCGCAGCGCGCCCTGCGCCGCCTGCATCTCGTCTATCTCCAGCAGGTCAAACACGGCGCGCAGCACGCTCAGGCCCCCGCCAATCACGGCGCGGCGGTCGTCCTTGAGGCCCTCCAGCCGCACGCGGCTGGCGCTGCCGGCGGCGAGCAGCTGGTCCAGCAGCCAGTCCAGCCCGTCGCGGCGCACCGTGTGCGAGGGCCAGCCCGCACCCGCCAGCACGTCACCAACGGCGCCGATGGTGCCCGACGAGCCGTACGCCACGTCCCAGGTGTCGCGGCGGTAGGCGTCCAGTGCTTCGTCCAGCAAGGCCTTGGCGGCGATCTCGGCCATCTGGAACGCCTGCGCGGTGAACTGGCCGTCGCCAAAGTACTTCATCGACCAGGCCACACTGCCCACGCGGTAGCTTTCCATCACCCGGGCGTCCAGCCCCTGGCCCAGGATCAGCTCGGTGGAGCGGCCACCGATGTCCACCACCAGGCGGCGCTCATCACTTTGCGGCAGCAGGTGTGCCACACCCTGGTAGATGAGGCGCGCCTCTTCGCGGCCGGAAATCACGTCAATCGGAAAACCCAGCACCTCGCTGGCGCGGGCCAGAAACACATCGCGGTTGCGCGCCTCGCGCAGCGTCTGGGTGGCCACCGCGCGCACCTGCGCACGCCGGAAACCCGCCAGCCGCTCGCCAAACCGGGCCAGGCAGTCCCAGCCGCGCTGCATCGCCTCCGCGGTGAGGTTGCGCTCGGCGTCCAGGCCATTGCCCTGACGCACGGTTTCCTTCAGGTATTCGGTGCGGTGAATCTGGCCATGCTCCAGACGCCCGATTTCAAGGCGGAAGCTGTTGGAGCCCAGGTCCACAGCGGCGAGCAGGGTGCCATTTTGCATGAAGTTTTTTCTTGTTCCCGGGGCAGCATAGCATTCGCGGGGCACCCTCATGCGCGGCTCCCTGCGTCGTCCTGCCCCGGCTTTGTTGCCCCTGTCATGTCGCTGTCACTGTTGGCCTGCACCATAGGTTCTTACCAACATGTGACGCCATCATGAAACTGTCATTCGGGCTGGGGCTGGGCAAATACCGGGACCTGCTGTTTGCCATCCTGCTGTTCATCGTGCTGGATCTGGGCATCCTGTCCTTCAACTTCTTTGCGTCCATCCAGCTCGAGCGCGATGCAGCCCGCATCAATGCAGCTGGTGAACTGCGCACCCTGACACAACAGATGACCAAGGCGCTCCTGACCTTGCAGGTCGAGCGCAAGGCTGAACTGCCCATACAGACCAGCATGGCCCAGCTGACCCAGGGCCACGCGGGCTTCCTGCAGGCGCTTCGGGGGCTCAACGCGTCGCTGGGCGAGGACATCGAGTTCACCGCGTTCGGGCTGGATCCCGCCGTGCTGCGCGACGCCATCCGCAAGGTGGAGCGCGAATGGGGTCCGCTGGACGAATCCATCCGGCAAGTGATTGCCACGGCCGAGCCGACGCTGGAAGAGACGGAAATTGCCGTCAACAAGGCGGTGGCCCGCAACATACGCCTGATGGGATTTGCAAACGACCTGGCGCAGGGGGTGGAACTCGCGGCCAACACCAAGACCAACCGCATGCGGCAGATCCAGGTGGTTGCCATCGTGCTGGCGCTGGTCAACTTTGTGTACATCGTGTTCAAGTTCCTGCGCCGCCTGAACGCCAGCGACCGCCAGGCCGAAGCGGCCCGCCGCGAGACGGACGACATCCTGAACACCGTCAACGAAGGCCTCATGCTGGTGCGCGCAGATGGCACGGTGGGCACGCAGTGCTCGGCGTCCATCCACAAGTTGCTCATGCGCGAGATCCGTCCCGGCGAGAACTTCGACCAGTTGCTGCGCGGCTTGCTCAGCGCCGCCCGGGCCGACGAGGCCAGCAGCTTCCTCACCCTGCTGTTTGACCCCAAGGTCAAGCCCGCGCTGCTGACGCAGCTCGATCCGCTGAAGGACGTTGAAGTCATGGCCCCCGCGGGGCAGGGCGGTGCGCCGCGCTACCTGACCTTCCAGTTCACCCAGGTGCGCGAAGCCGGCGCCGTCAAGGAGCTGCTGGTCACCGTGTTTGATGTGACCCAGCGCGTGCAGCTCGAGCGTGAGCTCGCAGCCAGCCAGGACGCAGCCAAGAGCGATGTGGAAGACCTGATCCGCGTGCTGGAGCACGAACCGGTGCTGTTGCAGGACTTCCTGGTCAAGGCCCGCTCGACGCTGGCCGACCTCAACCAGGCCATGCGCCACGTCGGCCGCACGTCTGCGGCCTACCGGGCGTTGGTGGACGATGCGTTGCGTGCCATCCACGGCATCAAGGGCGAGGCCGCGGCGCTCAGCCTGATGTCGGTGTCGCGCCAGGCCCACCTGATGGAAAACGTGCTGGCGTCGCTGGGCCAGCGCCACGACCTGGCCGGTGAGGACCTGATCCCGGTGGTGTTCGAACTTTCGCGCGTGCAGGACCAGGTGGAGCGGCTCCACCGCGTGTTTGACCGCATGGGTCGGTTTGCGGCCGCGCAGCCGCCCGAACCCGCTCAACTGCTGGATGCGATGGTGGGCAACCTGCGTGCGCTGTCCGAGCGTGTCGCGCAGTCCATGGGCAAGCAGGTTCGCCTGACCGCCCAGTTTGCCGATGCCTCGCTGCCTGCGGACATCACGCGCGTGCTGCATGAGGCCTTGCCCCAGCTGGTGCGCAACGCGGTGGTGCACGGCATCGAGGCCCCCGACGAGCGGCAAAGCCTTGGCAAGCCGGCCGCCGGGCAGTTGCGGCTGGACATTGACCGGCGCCACGACGGCCAGATCGAGGTGACCCTGAGCGACGACGGCCGCGGGATCGAAGTCCCTGTGGTGAGAAAACGCGCCGCGCAGCTGCGCACGGACGTGGACCGGTTCTCGGACGCGCAGGTACTGGGGCTGATCTTTGACCCGAACTTCTCCACCGCGACCGAGGTCACGGAGCACGCGGGTCGGGGCGTGGGGCTGGCGCTGGTGCGACAGATCGTCGAGAAAGCGGGTGCGCGTCTGCGCGTCATGACACAGCCCAGAAGCTACACGCGATTTGTTCTCCAGTTCAGCCCTGCCGCATGAAAAGCACAAGCCTGATGGTGGTGGACGACTCGTTCGTGTTCCGCAACCGCATCGCGCGCCTGGCAGGCGACGGCCGGCTTGCCGGGGTGACGGTGGTTGCGCAGGCGGCCGATGGCGTGGAGGCGCTGGAGCAGGCCCGCCGGTTCAGGCCCGACTTCGTGACCATGGACCTGACCATGCCGCGCATGGACGGCCCGCAGTGCCTGGAGGCGCTTCGCACGGTGCTGCCCGACGCCCGCGTGCTGGTGGTTTCGGCACTCAGTGACCGGGCCACGGCCCTCAAGGCCATGACGCGCGGCGCGCACGGCTTCCTGCTCAAGCCGTTTTCGGACGACCAGCTGGTCGAGTCCCTGCAGGAGCTGATGGCATGACCGCCGTGCGGCTCAAGGCCGAAGACATCCGGATCTTCTCGGACGCCGCGTCGGCCTTTTTCCAGGCCACCACCGGCAGCAAGGCGTCGGTCCGCACCGCCTACCTGCTGGCCGCGGACGAACTGGCCGTGTGGAACGATTTCCAGGGCCTGATCGAGCTCAAGGGCAAATACCGGGGCAGCGTGGCCTTCTCGGCGCCGCGCGGCCTGCTGTCGCTCGTTCTGCTGAAGATGGGGGAGCGCGACTATTCCGAAGCCAGCCACCGGGACATCGTGGGTGAGATCGCCAACCAGATGTCGGGGTATGCGCGGCGGCATTTCGGCGAGGCCATGGACATCTCGCCGCCCAAGGTCCTGACGCCGGCCCAGCGCCCGGCCGGGGCGGGCAACCGCAGCGCACCGGTTGTCATCCCGATGTTGTGGGATCGCTATGAGGCGCACCTGGTCGTGCGGATGGAAAAGGCCTGATTGGCCGGCCTGGGGCATTTCCATGTGCCAAATCGGCCTCCAGCCCCCGCCGGCATTGGTCAAGCCACTATCAAAATGATAGCAAACAGGGCGGTTTCCGTCGTCAAAACGTCATGTTTCGGTCACGCAGCCGTCACATCCGGTCCGCAGACTCGCCGTATTCAACCAACCTGGAGCCTGAACATGAAAGTCATCAACGTTTCCGCCGCCGTCGCCGTGCTGGGCCTCGCCGCTTTGGGCGGGTGCGCTTCCACACAATCCATTCCCGCAGGCATGAAGGCCGGTGAGTTCGTCGCCTACAACTGTGACGGCGGCAAGCGCCTGATGGCCCGTGCAGCGGCCGATGGCTCGACCGTGCGCGTGCGCTACGAGGGCGGCTACGAGCTGGACCGCAAGGAAGCCGGCATTTACGAAGCCGATGGCTGGAAGCTCGTCGCCCAGGGCGGCGGCGCCGAACTGATCCACCACGGAAAGACCATGCTCAAGGGCTGCAAGCCCGCCTGATTTTGCTGTCACGAAACCGTCACATAGCGGACATAAAGTCCATTCAACCCCGAATCAAACCCGATTCAACCGGAAGGAATCCCATGAAATCGTTCCCGATCAAGTCCCTGCTGGCCACATCCGCGCTGGCCTTTCTGGGTGCTGTTCCGCTGTCCGCCCTGGCCCAGGTGGTCAAGGTCGACGGCTCCAGCACGGTGTACCCCGTGACCGAAGCCGTGGCCGAGGAGTTCCAGAAGGCCAACAAGGGCCTGAAGGTCACGGTGGGTGTGTCCGGCACGGGCGGTGGCTTCAAGAAGTTCTGCCGCGGTGAAACCGACATCTCCAACGCCTCGCGCCCGATCTCGGCTTCCGAAATGGCCGACTGCAAGAAGATCGGCGTCGAGTACTACGAACTGCCGGTGGCCTTTGATGCGCTGACGGTCGTGATCAACCCCAAGAACACCTGGCTCAAGCAGGCCACCGTGGCCGAACTCAAGAAGATGTGGGAACCGGCTGCCCAGGGCAAGATCACCCGCTGGAACCAGGTCAACCCGGCCTGGCCGGACCAGCCCATCAAGCTGTTCGGCGCGGGCTCGGACTCTGGCACGTTTGACTATTTCACCGAAGCCATCGTCGGCAAGAGCAAGTCCAGCCGCGGTGACTTCACCGCGTCGGAAGACGACAACGTGCTGGTGCAGGGCGTCGCTGGTGACGTGAACGCCCTCGGCTACTTCGGCTACGCCTACTATGCCGAGAACACCGGCAAGCTCAAGGCCCTGCCGATCGTCGAGAAGGACGGCAAGCCCGCCGTGTCGCCCAGCGAGCAGACGGTGCTGGCCGGTACCTACCAGCCCCTGGCCCGCCCGATCTTCATCTACGTCAACGCCAAGTCGCTGGCCAAGCCTGAAGTCAAGAAGTTCATTGACTTCTACATGACCCAGGGCGCCAAGATGGCCAAGGAAGTCAAGTACGTGCCGCTGCCCGCAGAGGCCTACAAGACGGGCCTGGACCACATTGCCAAGGGCAAGAAGGGCACCGTGTTTGGCGGCAAGAATGAAGTCGGCATCACCATCACCGACCTGCTCAAGCGCGAAGCCTCCCTGTAAGGCGCTGCCCGACTGAACAGCCGGCCTGCATGCTCCTCAACGACTGCAGGCCGGCTTGTTTCATGTCCGGCATCCACACACGCCCCACCACATCCCCATGAGCGCCACCACCACTACCCCCGACAGCGCACCGGCCGCGCCCCGCCTGACGGGTGCGGCCCGCCTGGCCGAGCTGGCAAGAATCAAGGCCGCACGCAAGCGCAAGGACAAGCTGATCGAGACGGTGCTGCTGCTGGCGGCCTGCGTCTCGGTGTTCACCACGCTGGCCATCGTGTACATCCTGCTGCGGGAGTCGCTGGTGTTCTTCAGCAACGTCCCGCTGTGGACCTTCCTGACAGACTCCCAGTGGACGCCGCTGTTTGACGACGCCCACTTCGGCATTGCGGTGCTGCTCTCGGGCACGCTCAGCAGCTCCCTGGTGGCCCTGGTGATCGCGATACCGCTGGGCACGGTGATCGCCATCTACCTCTCCGAATTTGCCGGCCACCGCATCCGTGAAGTGCTCAAGCCGGTGCTGGAGCTGCTGTCCGGCGTGCCCACCATCATTTACGGCTTTTTTGCCCTGCTGGTGGTGACGCCACTGATCCAGAAAATCTACCCCGGCCTGCCCACATTCAACGTGCTGTCGGCCGGCATCGTGATGGGCATCATGATCATTCCGTACGTGTCCTCGCTCTCCGAGGACGCAATGCGGGCCGTGCCCATGAGCCTGCGCGAAGGTGCCTACGCCATGGGCTCCACACGTTTCCAGACCGCCACGCGCGTGGTGGTACCGGCGGCGCTTTCGGGCATTGCCTCGGCCTACATCCTGGGCATCTCGCGCGCCGTGGGCGAGACCATGATCCTGGCGGTGGCCGCGGGCATGCAGCCCAACCTCACGCTCAATCCGCTGGAGCCGGCCGCCACCATCACCTCGTTCATCGTGCAGGTGGCGCTGGGTGACCTGCCGCACGGCAGTGTGGGCTACCAGACCATTTTTGCCGCCGGGCTCACGCTGATGGTGCTGACCCTGTCGTTCAACCTGCTCGGCTACTGGCTGCGCCGCAAATACCGCGAGGCCTATTGATGAGCCAGAAACTGACCATGAGCCGCACCGAAGAGCTGCGCGCCATCATCCGCTCGCACAAGCGCTGGGACGTGATCTTTGGCGTGGTGGGGCTGGCCGCCATGTCGCTGGGCATCCTGACCCTGGTGGCCTTGTTCACCCAGATGGCGATTGACGGCTTTCCGCGCCTGACGAGCGAGTTTTTTACCAGCTTCCCGTCGCGCCGGGCGGGTCAGGCCGGCATCCTGTCGGCCTGGGTGGGCTCGCTGTTCGTGATGATCGTCACGGCCCTCTTTGCCATTCCGGTGGGGATCGCCAGCGCGATCTACCTCGAAGAGTACGCGCGCAAGAACTGGTTCACCGACGTCATCGAGATCAACATCACCAACCTGGCGGGCGTGCCGTCCATCGTGTATGGCCTGCTGGCGCTGGGGCTGTTTGTCTACACCTTCGGGTTCGGCCAGAGCATCCTGTCGGCCGGGCTGACGCTGGCGCTGCTGATCCTGCCGATCATCATCGTGTCCACGCGCGAGGCGCTGCGCTCCATCCCGCAGGTGATCCGCGAGGGGGCGTACGCCTGCGGTGCCACCAAATGGCAAGTCTGCAGCGACCACCTCATCCCCTACGGCATGCCCGGCATCCTGACGGGCGTGATCATCGGCCTGTCGCGCGCCATCGGCGAGACAGCGCCCATCATCACCATCGGCGCGCTGACCTTCATCGCCTTCCTGCCGCCCGTGCCGTTCACCGGCGAGCCGGCGGCCGGCCTGTTTGACTGGCTGTTTTCACCCTTCACGGTGATGCCGATCCAGATCTTCAACTGGACGTCACGTCCCGACCCGGCGTTCCACGCCAATGCGGCGGCTGCCAGCCTGATCCTGGTGGTGCTGACCCTGGGCATGAACGCGATGGCCATCTGGCTGCGCTACCGCCTCCGCAAGAACATCAAGTGGTGAGCAACTTCACCTCAGAAAGCAACCGCAACATGGCTTCCACACTCACCCTGCCCGAGAACGCGCCCAACCTGAAGGCGCAGTCCAAGGACCTGGATTTCTACTATGGCGACTTCAAGGCGCTCAAGTCCATCAACATGCCGATCTACGAGAACAAGGTCACGGCCTTGATCGGACCCAGCGGCTGCGGCAAGTCCACCTACCTGCGCTGCTTCAACCGGATGCACGACCTGTATCCGGGCCACCGGTACGACGGCTCCATCGAGCTGCACCCGGACAACGTGGACCTGCTGGACCCGTCGGTTGACCCGATCGAGGTACGCATGCGCATCTCGATGGTGTTCCAGAAGCCCAATCCGTTCCCCAAGTCGATCTTCGAGAACGTGGCCTACGGCCTGCGGGTTCGCGGCGAAGACTCGCAGACCTACCTGGAGGACAAGGTGGAGTCCGCGCTCAAGGGCGCGGCGATCTGGAACGAGGTGAAAGACCGGCTGGACGAGGTTGCGGTCAACCTGTCGGGCGGCCAGCAGCAGCGCCTGTGCATTGCACGGGCCATGGCCACCGACCCGGAGATCGTGCTCTTTGACGAGCCCACATCCGCGCTGGACCCGATTGCAACCGGTGCCATCGAAGAGCTCATCACCGAGATCAAGAACAAGGTGACGGTGCTGATCGTGACGCACAACATGCAGCAGGCGGCGCGCGTGTCGGACTATGTCGCCTACATGTACCTGGGTGAAATGGTGGAGTACGGCGCGACCGCCGACATCTTCATGAAGCCCAAGCGCCAGGAAACGGAAGACTACATCACGGGAAGGTTCGGCTGACATGAGCGACAAACACCTATCGAGCCAGTTCGACAGCGAACTCACGGGCGTATCGGCGCGCGTGATGGAAATGGGCGGCCTGGTCGAGTCCCAGATCCGCACCGCGGTCTACTCGCTCGCCCAGTTCAGTGCCGAGGCGGCGGCCCAGGTGACCGATATGGAAGGCCGCGTCAACGCGATGGAGGTCGAGATCGACCGCGACCTCTCCACCATCATTGCCCGACGCCAGCCCACGGCGCGCGACCTGCGCCTGCTGATCGCCATCTCCAAGACCACGGCCAACCTGGAGCGCGCAGGGGACGAAGCGGAGAAGATCGCCCGGATGGTCATTTCCATCATCGAAAGCGGTTCCGCCCGATCCCTGCCATCGCTGGAGCTGCGTGTGGCGGCGGACCTGGCCTCGGGCCTGCTGCGCAAGGCGCTGGACGCTTTTGCCCGGCTGGACACCGCTGCGGCCGTGGCGATCCTGAAGGAAGACAACCTGATCGACCAGGAGTTCGACGGCTTCGTGCGCAAGCTCATCACCTACATGATGGAAGACCCGCGCACCATCTCCGCCAGCCTGGACCTGTTGTTCCTGGCCAAGGCCATCGAGCGGATTGGCGACCACGCCAAGAACATTGCAGAATTCATCATCTACATCGTCAAGGGCGCCGATGTGCGCCACACGTCGATGGAGCACATTGAATCGACCGTCAAATAATGATGAACCCCCACGCTCCGCACTCCGTGTCGTCGCTGCCCCCCGGGGGGGCCCGGCCGCGCCTTGGGGCGGCCCGTCGGGCGGCCGCGCCATGAAGCATCAGCCACGCGTCCTGATCGTTGAAGACGAGCCCCCGATCGCCGAACTGATCGCGGTGAACCTGCGCCACAACGGCTTCCAGCCGGTGTGGGCCGAGGACGGCGTGGCCGCGCAGCGCGAGCTGGACGCGGTGCTGCCCGACGCGATCCTGCTGGACTGGATGCTGCCGGGCGAAAGCGGCATTGTGCTGGCGCGGCGCTGGCGGGCCGACGCCCGGACCAGGGGCGTGCCCATCCTGATGCTGACCGCCCGGGGCGATGAACCGGACAAGGTGACGGGACTGGACGCCGGTGCCGACGACTACATCACCAAGCCGTTTTCCACGCAGGAAATGCTGGCGCGCATCCGCGCCGTGCTGCGCCGCCGGGCCCCCGAGCAGGTCAAGGACCGCATCGAGATCGCCGGGCTGATGCTGGACGCGGCGACGCACCGGGTGAGCTGGCAGGACCAGCCGGTCAAGCTCGGACCCACCGAGTTCCGGCTGCTGCATTTCTTCATGAAGCATGCTGAGCGGGTGCACAGCCGGGCCCAGCTGCTGGACAAGGTCTGGGGCGACCATGTGTTCATCGAGGAGCGCACGGTGGACGTGCACGTGAAGCGCCTGCGCGAGTCCCTGGGCGAGGCCGGCGCCATGATCGAAACGGTGCGCGGCGCGGGCTACCGGCTGACGGCACAGGCCTGAAAGCACCTGATCCTCCCCAGAGCAGCCCACCGGCGTGTTAATGTAGGCCCATGGTGGTCCGTTTTGCTCTGTTTTTGATAGCGGCTGGCCTAGCAACGGCGGGGGCTGCAGCCATTTTTGGCATGAAAATCGCCCTTTGGGTGGCCTTGGGGCTCACCGTGGCGGCCGTGGCGCTGGAATACGCGCGCGGTCAGGCCTTGCTGGCGGCGCTGCGAACCCAGGGGCAGCCCGGTCTGGGGTTGCGCTCCCGCGGATTCTGGGGCGAACTGGCCCAGCGCATCGCGCGGCTGCTGCGCGAACGCGAGAACGCCCTGCGCCAGAGCGAAGCGCGGCTGGAGGAGTTCCTGATCGCGCTGGAAAACTCGCCCAACGGCGTGGTCCTGCTGGACGAGAAGGGCCGCATCGAGTGGTGCAACCAGACGGCGGCCACGCATTTCGGGTTCGATGCCGGGCGCGACAAGCTGCAGTACATCGGCAATCTCGTCCGCGACCCTGACTTTGCCGCCTACATGGCGTCGTGGAACTACAGCCGCGATGTGGTGCTGACAGTGCCGGCGCCGGCTTCGGCGCCGCTGAAGCTGTCGGTGCAGGCACATCCCTATGCGGGCAATCGCCGTCTGCTGCTCAGCCGTGACGTCACGGCCGTGGAACAGGCCGAGGCGATGCGGCGGGACTTCGTGGCCAACGTGTCGCACGAGATCCGCACGCCGTTGACGGTGCTGGCGGGCTTTGTGGAGACGCTGCAGACCTTGCCCCTGGACGAATCCGAGCGCACCCGTTACCTGGCCCTGATGGCGCAGCAGTCGCACCGCATGCAGACCCTGGTGAACGACTTGCTGACCCTTTCGCGGCTGGAGGGCAGCCCGCCTCCGGGGCAATCCGACTGGACGCCCATGGCCGCGCTGTTCGCCCAGTGCGAGCAGGACGGACGTGCGCTGTCCGCGCTGCTGGCGCCATCACGCCCGCACCTGCTGCACTTTGAGTGCGCCGACACGGTGGATGTCGCTGGCTCGTCCGGTGAGTTGCTCAGCGCCATGTCCAACCTGGTCAGCAACGCCATCCGCTACACACCGGCGGGTGGGCAGATCGCGGTTGCCTGGCGGCTCACTGGCGACCGGCGCGGTGAGTTTTCCGTCCGCGACAGCGGCCCGGGCATCGCGCCGGAGCACCTGCCCCGCCTGACGGAGCGTTTTTACCGGGTGGACCGAAGCCGATCGCGCGAGACCGGTGGCACCGGGCTGGGGCTGGCAATTGTCAAGCACGTGGTCCAGCGGCATGGCGGCGAGCTTCGCATCGACAGCACGCCGGGCACCGGCTCGACCTTCACCATCGTGCTGCCGGCCAGCCGCATCAGGCCGTCGCTGCCGAAGCCGGCGGTGGCCGGCGAACCGAGCGCCGCAACAGCCACCCAAGGGTAGCGGCGGTCAACGCCAGGGCGAGGGCCCCCATCGCCCAGAACGTTTGGGGTTGCGGCGCCGGGCCCAGACCAGCGAATGTGTGGTTGGCCAACAGGAAGCCCCCGCCCAGGCCAATGCCCCACAGGAATACGCAATACACCGCGAGCGCTGCCGTCGCCACCCGGTAACAGCGCAACATGAAGACGCACACCGCCTGGAGCGCGTCGGCCAGATGATAGGCCGCCACCCACACCAGCAGGCTGCCGGCCATCGCCACCACGGCCGGGTTGTCCCCTGCGTAGAGGCTGGCCAGCACCTCGTGCCCGGCAATGACCAGCGCGGCCAGCACCAGCGAGGCCCCCAGGGTCAGCCGCAAGCCAGTGCCGATGACCTGTCGTGCCCGGACCGGGTCGCCTGCGCCCAGCCAGAAGCTGATGCGCGCGCTGGCGGCAATGCCGATGGACAGGGGCACCATGTACAGCAGGGCCGCCATGTTGGCGGCGATCTGGTGACCCGCCGATGCGGTCATGCCCATGCGGGCGATGAACAAGGCCATCAGCGTGAACGAAGTCACCTCGACCATGATCGCCAGCCCGTTGGGTATTCCCAGGCGTGCGAATCCGGCCAGTGCGCCCGGGTCGGGCGGCTCCAGGGGTTGCCACAGGGCGCAGGCCCGGTACAGCGAATCGGTTCGGACCAGCCACAGCGCCATGGCCAGCAGCAGGTAGTTCACCGCCAGCGTGGCCCAGGCGCAGCCCACCAGGCCCATGGCTGGCAGTCCGGCACCGCCAAAGACGAACCACACCGACAGCGGCACCTTGATCACCAGTGAGCCCACCTGCAGCCAGGTGACCAGGCGGGGTTTTCCCAACGCCTGGTTGAGCGTGCTGAACAGTCGGAACAGCAGCGCGGCGGGCAGCGCCAGCGCCAGCACGGCCAGGTAGTCCTGCACATCGGAGACCAGTGCTTCCGGGACGCCGGTGACTCGCAACAGGGGACCTGGCCACAGCAGCGCGGCAGCCCCGACCGCGGCGGTCAGGGCACACAGGTACAGCGCCTGGCGCACCGAGCGTCCGATGGCGCGGGGCTGTCCGGCTCCATGCAACTCGGCCCAGACCGGCAACTGGGCCTGCAGAATGCCCATCAGGGCAACAAACACGCTGATGTAGACCGCGGAGCCGATGGACAGCGCAGCCAGCGCCTGTGCGGAGTGCCGCCCGGCGATGACCGTGTCGGCCACGCCATAGGCCATCACGGCCAGCTGGCCGGCAAGCACGGTGCCGGCATGCCGTGCAATGGTCCGCAATTCGCTCACGGGCGAATGCTTGCGCCGGCAGGACCGGCAAAGGCCTCCTGGCGGTACACCGCGATACGGTCGTTGCGGTCGGTGGGGCGCACGATGACGCCGCTGAGTGTCCACCCGGGCAGGCGCGGCGGGTCTGCTGCGGGCCGCAGCACCACGGCCCGCCAGCCGCAACCTGCGGCCGGTTCACTCGACATGGACCGGATGCCGGCATGAAAGCGCAGGGCGGTGCGTTGCACGGGGCTGAGACCGTCGTACCACACGCAGGATGCGCCCGGAGCCAGCTCCTGAAAGCGCCGCGCCAGCGGCTCATGGCTGCGCACGTAGTCCAGCAGTGGCATCCACAAGGTCATGGCGAGCAGCCAGCTCAGGGTGGCACCGCCTGCTGGCAGAACCAGGCTTTTCCAGATCACCTGGCGGTGCCGTCCGGCACGCCAGACGACCAGGCCGATCCAGCCCAGCGTGGCCGCGATGGCGACCACGAATGCCAGCGTGGAGAAGGATGGCTCGAACCCCGGCGCAAACCGGGCCACGGTGAGTGCTGGCCGGCGCGGCCAACCGGTCTGCATGGCAATCCAGTACACCCAGATGACTACGGCGCTGAAGCTGAAAAACACCAGCGTGAACCAGTCGATCAGCGCGGCCACGCTGCGGCGCAGCGTGGGCAGTGCGAACGCCGCCAGGGTGGCCAGGGCCGGCAGTGCCGGCAGCAGGGCACGGTCTGCGTCTGAGCGCGAACCCGCGGCCGAGCCAAGGCCTAGCGCGACCACAGCCAGCGGCACGGCAAGGTGCAGGGCGGTCAGCTGGCGGCGCCAGCGCCACAGGGTCCACACGACCAGCGGCCAGCATGGCCAGGTGAACCACAGAAGCATCTGCCCCAGGCTGCGCCAGTCCTCGGGCCTGGAGGGCGGGAACTCAAAACGCCACTGCCACAGCGCGAGCAGGCTGGCCGGCAGGCTGGCCGCCAGCGCCAGCGCCAGCAAGGTCCAGGCTTTGGTGGGTGGACGGGCCTCGCCTGAGTCCGCGTCCTGGCTTGCATGAATGGCCGCGCCGGCCAGGCCCAGCAGCAGCGCCACGGACGGTGCGCCACTCAGCGTCAGTCCCAGCAGGCCGCACAGCACGGCGAGCGCGGGGCGCCAGGGCGATGTGCCGAATGCGGCAATGCCGTAGTACGCCAGCGCGGCGGCGCCCAGCTGGGTCTGGGCGGCGGTCGTTTCGTGGGACAGCTGGGCCAGGCCCAGGCAGGCCAGCAGGGCGAGCAGGGCGGTGTCGGCCATGGCTCGCGCGTAATCGGTGGGCAGGGCCTCGCCGCCAAAGGCAAACGCCACAGGCTGGGCGCTCGTTCGTCGCGCCAGGTGGTAGGTGGCGTACCAGGCTGCAGTGAACGTCAGCGCGAGCAACAAGCCAAACGGCACCCGCGCGGCCACGTCGGCCGGCAGGAACGGCAGACCCAGGATACCCAGCGCCCCCAACCAGTAGGGCAGCAGCACGGCCAGGTCGGGCAGGGCTCCGGGGATGGCAGGGGCCAGCCAGGCGGATGTGCCATCGGCCAGGGACAGCATGTGGCCAAAGGCCTGCAGGTCGGCGCTGCGCCAGGGCGAGCGGCCAATCAGGCCGGCCAGCACATAGGCCGTGCACAGCGCCAGAAGGCCTGCGCGTGGCAGGCGCCGCACGGCGCTCTGGGCAACGATGGCCGGATTGGGATGGTTCATGCGCGAAGGCGCTTCCGCGGAGGGGCCGCAACGGGGCCGGGCATAAAAAAAGGCAGCCTAGGCTGCCTTTCGCAGTATGCAGGAAATTTACTTCGCTGCAGCCTTGTTGAAGCGGTTGCGGAACTTCTCGACGCGGCCGCCCATGTTGTCCACCGACTTTTGCGTGCCGGTGTAGAAGGGATGCGATTCGCTGGAGGTGTCCAGCTTGTACAGGGGCAGTTCGCGACCATCGTCGGCCTTGCCCATTTCCTTCGTGTTCACGCACGAACGCGTCACGAACTTGAAGCCGTTGGACAGGTCCACGAAGAGCACTTCGCGGTAGTTGGGGTGAATGCCGTCTTTCATGGAGATTCCTTGGTCGGTTGCAAGAGCCGCGCCGGATGCCGTGCAAATCCGTTGCACGAAGACCCATCGGGCGTACTTTTTGCCAAAAGCCCTAGATTATAGCCCGGTTTACTGGGCCACCCAGCCGCCGTCCATGTTCCACGCCACGCCACGCACGTTGTTGCCGGCGGGCGAACAGAAGAACACCGCCAGCTCGCCCAGTTCTTCCGGCGTGGTGAATTGCAGGGAGGGCTCCTTTTCGCCCAGCAGCAGGCGGGTCGCTTCCGCATTGGAGATGCCAAGTGCGACCGCCTTGGCGTCCACCTGCTTTTGCACCAGCGGGGTCAGCACCCAACCCGGGCAGATGGCGTTGCAGGTCACGCCGGTGGTCGCCGTCTCCAGCGCAGTGACCTTGGTCAGGCCGACGACGCCGTGCTTGGCCGCCACGTAGGCGGATTTCTGGACCGAGCCCACCAGGCCGTGGACCGAGGCCACATTGATGATGCGGCCCCAGCCGGCTGCCTTCATGGCCGGCAGGGCGACGCGCGTGGCATGGAAGGCGCTGGACAGGTTGATCGCAATGATGGCGTCCCAGCGCTCGACGGGGAAATCCTCGATGGCCGCCACATGCTGGATGCCGGCGTTGTTGACCAGAATGTCCACTCGGCCGAAGCGGGCCTCGGCGTGGCGGACCATGGCTTCGATTTCGGCGGGTTTGCTCATGTCGGCGCCGTGGTAATCCACCGCCACACCCAGCGCGGCGACTTCCGCGCGCGGGCCTTGCACATCACCAAAGCCGTTGAGGACGATGTTGGCCCCCTGGCGAGCCAGGGCCTTGGCAATGCCCAGGCCGATGCCGCTGGTGGAGCCGGTGACGAGGGCGGTTTTTCCTTTGAGCATTTCGGGATCTCCAGATGAATTACGATGCCTTGGGGCGGATGGGCAAGCAGGCAATTATCGGGCCGCCCATTGCAGCTCTCATTGCACCATGACCGAACCTACGCTGAACTACGTACCTTGCCCTGACGCCTCCGGTGGGCACCGCATGGCCTGGTGGGAGTGGGGCGATCCTGCCGCCGGGCATGTGGTGGTCTGTGTGCATGGCCTGTCGCGTCAGGGGCGCGACTTTGACGTGCTGGCGCAGGCCCTCCTGGCGCGTGCAGGCGGGAACTTGCGCGTCGTGTGTCCGGATGTGGCCGGGCGCGGCAAAAGCGACTGGCTTCGTGATCCCGTGGGCTACCAGATCCCGGCCTATGCCGCGGACATGCTGGCGCTGCTGGGCCAGCTGCACCAGAACGCGGCGTTGCGCACCGTGGACTGGGTCGGAACCAGCATGGGCGGGCTGATCGGCATGGCCTTGCTGGGCACGCCCGGCCTGCCGTTGCCCGCCCCGGTGCGCAGGCTGGTGCTCAACGACGTCGGACCTGCCATCCAGTGGCAGGCCCTGCAACGCATCGGAACCTACCTGGGTCAGCCCGTGCGGTTTGACTCCGTGCAGCAGGCGGCTGACGCGATGTGGACCTTGTCCACCAGCTTCGGCCCGCACACCCCGGAGCAGTGGCTGGCATTGTCCCGAGCGATGGTCAAGCCCCTGGCAGACGGAGGCCTGACGCTGCACTATGACCCGGCCATCGCGGTCCCGTTCCGCTCGGTCACGCAGGAGGCAGCCGCACAGGGCGAGGTTGCGTTGTGGCAGTTGTACGACGCCATCCGGGCGCAGACGCTCCTGATACGTGGCGCGCAGTCGGACCTGCTGTCACGCGAGACCGCGCAGGCCATGACGCAGCGCGGCCCGCGCGCGCGCCTGGTGGAATTCGAGGGCGTCGGGCATGCGCCGACGCTGGTCGCACCGCACCAGGTCGAGGTGGTGGCCTCGTTCCTGCTGGACTGAGCCTCGCGCGGATGAAAAGCCTTCGCGCGGAGCACACCGACGCCGTTCCCGAACTGATCGCGGCGACGCAGGACAGCCTGCCCCGGCAGGACCAGGCGCTGGCGCGTGCGCGGGCATTTGCCGAGCCGCTGATTGCAGCAGAGACGCTGGACACGGGAGAGAACACGCTGGCCCATGCGGACGCGGTGGCGGCGATCCTCAAGTCCATGGGGGGATCGGAGGCGATGCAGGCGGCCAGCTACCTGGTGTACGCCTGTGCCCACCTGAACAAGCCCCAGGAGGTGATTGCCAAGGCCTTTGGCGACAGTTTTGCGGCGCTGGCCCTTGAGACCAACAAGCTGGTGCGTGTGCAGCAGCTGTCGCGCGCAGCGGCCTCGTCGGCGCAACTGGTGGACGACCCAAAGGTGCAGACGGAAAACGTGCGCAAGATGCTGCTGGCGTTCTCGCGCGACCTGCGCGTCGTGATGTTGCGGCTGGCGTCCCGACTGCAGACGCTGCGCCACCACGCGGCCACCCGCACGGCCGCATCCCCCGGGGTGGCGCGCGAGTCGCTGCAGGTGTTTGCGCCGCTGGCCAACCGGCTGGGCATCTGGCAGGTCAAGTGGGAGATGGAGGACCTCGCGTTCCGCTTCCTCGAGCCCGACACATATCGCAAGGTCGCAGGCTTGCTGGACGAAAAGCGTGTCGAGCGCGAAGCCTATGTGGAACAGCTGCGCCAGCGCCTGGAGCGCGAGCTGCAGGGCCAGGGCGTCCAGGCGGCGGTACATGGCCGCCCCAAGCACATCTACAGCATCGTGCGCAAGATGCGCGGCAAGGGGCTGGACTTCAGCCAGGTGTTTGACGTGCGGGCGCTGCGGGTGGTGGTGCGTACGGTGCCAGACTGCTATGCGGCTCTGGCCTGGGTGCATTCGCAATTCGTGCCGATCGCGCAGGAGTTTGACGACTACATCGCAAGGCCCAAGGCCAATGGCTACCAGTCGCTGCATACGGTGGTGCGGGACGGCGCGGGCCAGCCCATCGAAATCCAGATCCGCACGCAGGCCATGCACGATCACGCCGAGCATGGTGTGGCCGCTCACTGGGCCTACAAGGAAGCCGGTGCCAAGGGGTATGCGGGGGTGTTGGCCTCGGGCGAGTACGACGCGAAGATTGCGGTGCTTCGCCAGCTGCTGGCCTGGGAGCGTGATCTGGCCGGCGCCAGCCAGGGCCTGTTTGATGATCGCATCTATGTGTTGACGCCCGAGGCCGCGGTGGTCGAGCTGCCCCAGGGCGCCACTCCGGTGGACTTTGCCTATTCCGTGCACACCAGCCTGGGACACCGCTGTCGCGGCGCGCGGGTGGACGGCGTCCTGGTGCCCCTGAACACCCCGCTGCAAAACGGCCAGACGGTGGAGATCACCACGGCGAAGGAGGGCGGCCCCTCGCGCGACTGGCTCAATGCCGAACTCGGCTTCCTGGCAAGCCACCGTGCCCGTGCCAAGGTCCGTGCCTGGTTCAACGAGCAGGTGCGTCACGAGACCATCGCCCGCGGCCGGGAATCCGTGGAGCGGCTGCTACAGCGCGCGGGCAGAACCGCGCTGCGCCTGGAAGACCTGGCCGGCCAGCTCGGATTCAAGTCGGCCGACGACCTGTTCGAGGTGGTGGGCAAGGACGAGTTCTCGCTGCGCAACATCGAGACACTGCTCAATCCGCCCGATGCGCCACCGACGCCGGACGAGTTCCTGTTGCTCAAGAAGTCCCGCCTGTCCGACAAGCCTTCGCCCGGTGGTGTGCTGGTGGTGGGGGTGGACTCGCTGATGACCCAATTGGCCAAATGTTGCAAGCCAGCGCCCCCGGACGCGATCGGCGGGTTTGTCACCCGTGGCAAGGGCGTGAGCGTGCACCGAAGCGATTGCAGCAACTTTCGCGAGATGGCTGCGCGCAGCCCGGGGCGTGTGATCGACGTGGCCTGGGGGCAGGCGCGTGGCGAGGCCGCTGCCGTCTATCCGGTGGACGTGTCGGTCGAAGCAGCCGACCGCCAGGGCCTGCTGCGGGACATCTCCGAGGTATTCGCCAAGGAGAAGATGAACGTGACCGGCGTGCAGACCCAGTCCGTCAAAGGCACGGCGTGGATGACGTTCACCATCGAGATTGCCGATGCTGCCCGACTGCAGCGGGTCCTGGGCGTGGTGGCCGAGGTGCCGGGCGTGCGGTCGGCCCGCAGGCGATGACTGCGCATCTGTTACACTGCAAGGCTCGGACAGACATTCAGGCGCGTAGCTCAGCTGGTTAGAGCACCACCTTGACATGGTGGGGGTCGTTGGTTCGAGTCCAATCGCGCCTACCAATCCATTCGTTATCCATCCCTCGGCCGTCGTGCGCGGCGGCTCAGGGTTATCCTTGGCCGGGCGTCCCGGGCACGCTCCTAGAATGCTCGCCAGCACGCAGCCACACTGCAGAACTGCGCCCGACCGAGGAGTTTCCCCGTGCAAACAAAAAAAAGCACCGCCGCCAAACCGGCGCAGCGCGTGATCAAGAAGTATCCCAACCGGCGTCTCTATGACACCGACACGTCAACCTACATCACGCTCACCGAAGTGAAGCAGCTGGTGCTGGACAACGAGTCGTTCGTGGTTCGTGACGCCAAGAGCAACGAGGATCTGACGCGCAGCATCCTGCTGCAGATCATCCTCGAAGAGGAAGCCGGCGGAGCACCGATGTTCAGCGAGGCGGCGCTGGCCAACATCATCCGCTTCTACGGCCATGCGGCCCAGGGCTTCATGGGCTCTTACCTCGAGAAGAACGTGCAGGCCTTCACCGACATCCAGGCCAAGCTGGCAGAACAATCCAAGAACGTCACCCCCGAGATGTGGGCGCAGTTCCTGAACATGCAGAACCCGCTGATGCAGGGGATGATGGGCAACTACGTCGAGCAGTCCAAGAACATGTTCGAGAAGATGCAGGAGCAGATGTTCGGTGCTTTCGGGCTGAAGCGCTAGATTGCCGCGGAACTGGGACAATACGGGGATGAGCGAAGTTCTCTCCCCGCAAGCCAAGGCACCCAAGGTCGGTTTTGTCAGCCTGGGCTGCCCCAAGGCCCTGACCGATTCCGAACTCATCCTCACGCAGCTCAGCGCCGAGGGCTATGAGACCTCCAAGACGTTTGAAGGCGCTGACCTGGTCATTGTCAATACCTGCGGGTTCATTGACGACGCAGTGCGCGAAAGCCTGGACACCATTGGCGAGGCGCTGGCATCCAACGGCCGAGTCATCGTCACCGGCTGCCTGGGTGCCCGCGCCGGCGACGGCGGCGGCAACCTGGTGCGCGAGATGCATCCCAGCGTGCTGGCGGTCACCGGCCCGCACGCCACCCAGGAGGTGATGGATGCGGTGCATGCGAACCTGCCCAAGCCGCACGACCCTTTTGTGGACCTGGTGCCCGACCCGCGCGCCGGCACATTTGGTGTGGCCGGCATCAAGCTCACGCCGCGCCACTATGCGTATCTGAAGATCAGCGAGGGCTGCAACCACCGCTGCACCTTCTGCATCATCCCGTCGATGCGTGGCGATCTTGTCTCGCGGCCCGTCGGTGATGTGCTCAAGGAAGCCCGGGCCCTGTTCGAAGGTGGTGTGAAAGAGCTGCTGGTGATCAGCCAGGACACCTCGGCCTACGGCGTGGACGTGAAGTACCGCACCGGTTTCTGGGACGGCAAGCCGGTGAAGACGCGCATGCTGGATCTGGTGCAGGCGCTGGGCGAACTGGCCGAGCCGCATGGCGCCTGGGTCCGCCTGCATTACGTGTACCCGTACCCGTCTGTGGACGACGTGGTTCCGCTGATGGCCACCGGCAAGGTGCTCCCGTACCTGGATGTGCCGCTGCAGCACAGCCACCCAGATGTCCTGCGCCGGATGAAGCGGCCTGCTTCGGGCGAGAAAAACCTCGAGCGCATCCTGCGCTGGCGCGAAGCCTGCCCCGAGATCGTGGTGCGCAGCACGTTCATTGCCGGTTTCCCCGGCGAGACGGAAGCCGAGTTCCAGCACCTGCTGGACTTCGTGCGCGAGGCACAGATTGATCGCGCAGGCTGCTTCGCGTATTCGGCGGTGAACGGTGCCGCGGCCAATGAACTGCCGGGGATGTTGCCGCTGGAACTGCGCGAGGAACGCCGCGCGCGATTCATGGCGGTGGCCGAAGAGGTTTCCGTCGCGCGGCTGCGCCGGCGCATCGGTGCCACCATGCAGGTGCTGGTGGATTCGGCGCCGGGGCTGGGACGCAAGGGCGGCGTGGGCCGCAGCTATGCCGACGCGCCGGAGATCGACGGCATCGTGCGGTTGCTGCCGCCCGAGAAAATCAGCAAGACGCTCAAGGTGGGGGAGTTCACGCGCGCGCGTGTGGTCGCCGCCGAGGGCCATGACCTGATCGCGGTGCCGGTCTGAAATACGGTCACCACAACAAAAAAAGCCGCCCTGTCGGGGGCGGCTTCATTCACTTATATTTGGTGCCCAGGAAGGGACTCGAACCCCCACGATGTTACTCGCTAGTACCTGAAACTAGTGCGTCTACCAATTCCGCCACCTGGGCATTTCAGGAAAGAAAGGCATTGTATCAAAACTGTGAGCCACCCCAGCGGACTGCTGGACGAAATTGAAGGAACCATCCAGGGACACCGCGATGGACACGGCTTTGTTGTCCGCGACGACGGCGAACCCGACATCTACCTGCCTCCCAACGAGATGCGGGCCGTGCTGCACAAGGACCGCGTCAAGGCGCGCATCGTGCGCCAGGACCGCAAGGGCCGCCCTGAGGGCCGGGTGGTGGAGATCGTCGAACGCCCCGCGCAACCCATCATCGGACGGCTGCTGCACGAAAGCGGCATCTGGCTGGTGGCGCCCGAGGACAAGCGCTACGGCCAGGACGTGATGATCCCCAAGGCCGCCACCGGCATGGCCAAGCCTGGCCAGGTGGTGGTGGTCGAACTGACCGAGCCGCCCAGCCTGTACGGACAGCCCGTGGGGCGCGTGCGGGAAGTTCTGGGCGAGATCGACGACCCGGGCATGGAGATCGAAATCGCCGTGCGCAAGTACGGCGTGCCGCATGAGTTCTCCGAGGCCTGCATCGCGCTGGCCCGCACGCTCCCCGACAAGGTCCGCCCGGCCGACCACCGCCACCGTGTGGACCTGACGGATGTGCCGCTGGTCACCATCGATGGAGAGGACGCGCGCGACTTTGACGATGCCGTCTATTGCGAGCCCGCCAAGGTGGGCCGCGGCAAGGGCTGGCGCCTGCTGGTGGCGATTGCCGACGTGAGCCACTATGTGGAAACCGGCAGCGCCATCGACATCGACGCGTACGACCGCGCCACCAGCGTGTACTTTCCGCGCCGGGTGATCCCGATGCTGCCGGAGAAGCTGTCCAACGGCTTGTGCTCGCTCAACCCGGAAGTCGAACGCCTGTGCATGGTCTGCGACATGCTGGTCACCGCCAGCGGCGACATCCACGCCTACCAGTTCTACCCCGCGGTGATGTGGAGCCACGCGCGCTTCACCTACACCGAGGTGGCGACCATCCTGGCCAACACGCGCGGCCCCGAGGCCACGCGGCGCAAGGACCTGGTGCCCCACCTGCTGGACCTGCACGACGTCTACCGGGCGCTGCTCAAGGCGCGTGGTGTGCGTGGTGCGGTCGATTTCGAGACCACCGAGACACAGATCGTGTGCGACGAATCCGGGCGCATCGAGAAGATCGTGCCGCGCGTGCGCAACGAGGCCCACCGGTTGATCGAAGAGGCCATGCTGGCCGCCAATGTCTGCACCGCCGACTTCATCGCCGAGAGCAAGCACGCCGGCCTGTACCGGGTGCACGAAGGCCCGACGCCCGAGAAGAAGGAACTGCTGCGCAATTACCTCAAGGCCATCGGCGTGGGCCTGACCATCAGCGAGGAGCCGGTGCCCGGCGAGTTCCAGGCGATCGCGCAGGCGACCAAGGACCGGCCCGATGCGCAGCAGATCCACACCATGCTGCTGCGCTCGATGCAGCAGGCCATCTACACGCCCATCAACAGCGGGCACTTCGGCCTGGCGTTCGAGGCCTACACGCACTTCACCAGCCCGATCCGGCGCTACCCCGACCTGCTGGTGCACCGCGTCATCAAGGCGGTGCTCAACAAGACGAAGTACCAGCTGCCGGTGTTGCCCACCCCAGGCGAGGCGCAGGAGAAGCTGGCCCGTCGCCTGGCATCCCGTGTCAAGCCGCCCGGCACCAAGCCGCGCAAGGCCGGTGTGGACCAGCTCGCCTGGGAGGCCGCTGGCCTGCACTGCAGCGCCAATGAGCGCCGCGCCGACGAGGCCAGCCGCGATGTGGAGGCCTGGCTCAAGTGCAAGTACATGCGCGAGCACCTGGGCGAGGAGTTCGGCGGCGTGGTCACTTCGGCCACGAGCTTCGGCATCTTCGTGACACTGGACGCCCTGTACGTCGAGGGGCTGGTGCACATCACCGAACTGGGTGGCGAGTACTTCCGCTTCGACGAGGCGCGCCAGGAGCTGCGCGGCGAGCGCACCGGCATCCGCTATGCCATCGGCACGCGGGTGCGGGTGCAGGTCAGCCGCGTCGACCTGGACGGTCGAAAGATCGACTTCCGTCTGGTGCACGAGGGCGAAGAGCTCACCGGGCGGGCGATGCGCGAAAAGGGTGTGGCGCCCGGTGGCGCGCCGGCCAAGGCCTCCGAGCGGCGGGGTACCCGCAAGGCGGGGCAAAAGGTCGCCCCGGCCCCGGACTCACGCACGCTGCCTTCGCCGATCCAGGCGCTGAAGGCGTCGGTCAAAAAGGCCGCCGGACGCAAGAAGAGCTCCCGGGCGGGCAAATCCCGCCGCTGACAGACACACCGCCGCTGGATCGCCGCCGCTGAACATTTCCCAGGAGCCGGACCATGGACACATTCCGTGTTGCCCTCGTCACCGGTGCTGGCACCGGCATCGGCCGCGCTGCGGCCCTCGCCCTGCTGGGCGCCGGCTGGCGCGTCGTGCTGGCCGGGCGCCGGCGTGAGCCGCTTGACGGTGTGGTGACCGAAAGCGGCGCGGGCGCACGCGCGCTGGCCGTGCCCGCCGATGTGGCCGATCCGGCCTCGGTGCAGGCGCTGTTCGCCGCCACCACCGGCGCGTTTGGCCGGCTGGACCTGCTGTTCAACAACGCCGGGGTCAATGCGCCTGGCGTGCCGCTGGAAGACCTGACGATTGAGCAGTGGAAGAACGTGGTGGACATCAACCTGAGCGGGATGTTCTATTGCATCCAGCAGGCGTTTCGCGTGATGAAGGCGCAAAGCCCCCGCGGCGGACGCATCATCAACAACGGTTCGATCTCGGCGCACACGCCGCGGCCCAATTCGATTGCCTACACGGCGACCAAGCACGCCGTGATGGGGCTGACCAAGACAGCCTCGCTGGACGGGCGCAAGTACGACATCGCCGTGGGGCAGATTGATGTGGGCAACGCCGCCACCGAGATGGCGATGCGCATGGCCAAGGGTGTGCCGCAGGCCAATGGCGAGATCGCCGTGGAGCCGCTGATGGACGTGGCCGTGGTGGGCCAGTCGGTGCTGTACATGGCCAACCTGCCGCTGGAGGCCAACGTGATGTTCCATACCGTCATGGCCACCAAGATGCCGTTCGCCGGGCGCGGCTGAAGCGCTGCCCGCTCTGCGGGTTTGCTATCGTTTTTGTAGCGGGTCCGCCAGAATCGACAGGGGCTGGAGCCGGTTTTCTCTTGAACTACAGGCTTGAGGCCAGTGCGCCGGCGGTCAGCGTCCGGTCGTCCGGCCAGCGGTCGGCGACGCCCGCATGGCGAGCCACGGCACTGCAGGCCGCCTCCCGCACAGGCATCCCTGCCGCCAGCAGCGCACCCACCAGCCCGGCCAGCACGTCGCCCGTCCCGCCAGTGGCCAGGCGGGCATTGCCGCCGGCACAGATGACGGGCAACTGGTCCGGCGCGGCAGTGACCGTGCCCGAACCCTTGAGCACGACCACGGACCCGAAGCGCTGCACGAGGGTCTGCGCAGCGCCGAGGCGGTCCGCTTGCACGGCAGCTGTGGTGCTGCCGAGCAGCCGCGCGGCTTCCAGCGGGTGGGGGGTCAGCACGGTCGCAGCGCCGCGCCGGCCGCGGGCAGCCAGCAGGGTCTGCAAGGCGGAATCGGCGGCGATGGCATTGAGCGCGTCGGCGTCCAGCACCAGCCGGGCCGCCGTGGACAACACGCGTGGCAGCACGCCACGCACCGCGTCGCCGCCACCGCAGCCGCACACCACCGTCAGCGCATAAAAGTCCAGCGCGTCTGCCTCTCGGTACATCAGTTCGGGTTGCTGCGCGTCCACGCCTGCGCCATGTCCGTCCAGCAGCGCCACGAACACCCGGCCGGCACCGCCATGCAGCGCCGCACGTCCCGCCAGCAATGCCGCACCCGTCATGCCGGGGGCGCCGCCGATCACGGCCACATCGCCGTAGCTGCCCTTGTGCGAAGCGTGCGGACCGTGGGCGCGCGCCGCGCCGCCGTCCAGGCTGCCCTCCAGGCCCAGCCACGCGGTGGGAGGTAACTTGTCCGCGCCGCTGGACAGGTCGTCCCACCAGACCTGGCCTGCGCGGTCACGCCCGTCGGCCGTGAAGAGCCCTGGTTTGAGTGTGAGCAGGCTCAACGTGTGCCTTGTGCCATTTTTCAGGGGAAATTGGCCTGCAGCCCCCGTCGATGCTGGCTTATCCGCTATCAAAAAGTGAGCGGAATTGCCGGTGTCGGCGTCCAGCCCGGAGGGCAGGTCCACGTTCAGCAGCGGCGCGTGGCCGTCGTTCAGCCGCGCCAGCCAGTGTGCCAGCCGTGCGTCGCTGCTCCCTGCCGTGCGCCCGGCGCCGGCGGCGCGAAATCCCAGCCCGAGCAGGGCGTCTACCCCGAGGTCGTACTCGGAGGGCGGCGCATCGGCAAACGCCACGCCAGCGGCGCGGGCGCGGGCCAGCGAGGCGAGCGCGTCTGCTGGCGATGTGGCCTCGTCGCCCAGCCAGGTCAACACCGGTTGCTTGCCCCAGGCCTGAAGATGCAATGCGGCCTCAAAGCCGTCGCCGCCGTTGTTGCCGCGCCCGCAGGCGATCCAGAACACCTGGCCATGCGGCGCCAGTGCCAGCGCCAGCCGGGCGACGGCCAGCCCGGCGCGCTGCATCAGGGTGTGGGAGGGCAGGGTGGCGGCCACCACGGCTTCCAGGTGTTGCGTGGCAGCGCGGTCATGCAGCGGCCAGGCGCGCTCGGGGGTGATGCGGTGCAGCGGGGGCATGAGGGGATTGTGCCGCCTGAGGCCTGCCGCTGGCCACCCGTGCGATCAGCGCAGGCGTTCGACGTCCAGGCCTTCCAGGTCGACCTCGGGTGTGCGACCCGCGATGCGGTCGGCCACGGCGCGCGCACTGCCGCACGACAGCGCCCAGCCGCTGGAGCCATGCCCCAGGTTGAGCCACAGGCCGGGCAGGCCGCTGGCGCCCAGTACCGGCGGGCCATCGGGCAGCATGGGGCGCGCGCCCTTCCACTCCTGCACGCCGCTGCTGAGCACGGCCGCGCCGGGGAACCAGTCGCGCAGCACCTTGTACAGCGTCTGCAGCGACGAGGCGCGTTTGGCGCTGGCGCGTCCGCCGATCTCGGCGCTGCCGGCCACGCGCACCCGGTTGCCCAGGCGCGAGATCGCCACCTTGTAGCGCTCGTCCATCAGCGCGCTGCGTGGTGCATTGAGCGGTTCGCGCACCGGCGCACTGACCGAGTAGCCGTGCACGGCCACCAGCGGCAGGCGCAGCCCCAGTGGGCGCAGCAGCGCGCCGGCGTCCAGCCCGGCGCACAGCACGACGGCGTCAAACGGCCTTGCAGACGCCTCGCCATCGACGCGCACGCCCGGCGTCTGGCCGGGTTCGATACCCGCGACGGTGGTGTTGAACAGGAATTGCGCGCCCAGCTTGCGCGCCTCGTCCTTGAGCAGCAGGGCGAACTGGCGGCAGTTGCCCACCTCGTCCTGTGGCAGGTGCACCGCGCCATGAAACACGGTGTCGGGGTTGAGCGCGGGCTCGATCAGGCGGGCGTCATCCGCACCGATTTCGCGAAAGCCCACGCCGGCGTCGCGCAGCACCTGAAGGCCGGGCTGCACCAGCCGGGCGTCCTTCTCGGAGCGCAGCAGCACCATGTAGCCGTCGCTTCGGTCGTACTCCAGCTGCAGCGCGGCGGTCAGCGCGTGCAGCCGCTCCCGGCTGTAGAACGCCAGGCGTTGCAGGCGGGCGCGGTTGGCCTGGTAGGTCTCCAGCCGGCAGGCTCGCCACCAGCGCCACATCCACGACAGTTCGTCGCCCGACAGCGGCAGGCCCAGGCGAACCGGCGCATGGCGGCTGAGCAGGTGCCCCAGCACCTTGGCCGGCATGCCCGGCGCCGCCCAGGGCGTGACATAGCCGGGCGCGACCACGCCGGCATTGGCGAAGCTGGTTTCCTCGGCCGCAGCGCCGCGGCGCTCGAATACGGTGACCTCGTGGCCGTCGGCGGCCAGTTCGTACGCGGTGGTGACGCCGATGATGCCGGCGCCGATGACGGCGACCCTCATGCGGACCCCTGGAGGCCGCTCGGGCAGTTCTCTGTGTGCATATTCCCTGTCAAATCGGGCTGTAGCCCTCGTCTGTGCTTGTTGACCCGCTATTAATTCTGTAGCAGTGGCTCGATCAGCCGGGCTGCGTCGAGCACCGCGTCGTCGTGCCCGCCGGCGTGCCAGAGCATCAGTCCGACCGGCAGCTCGCCCTGCGCCTGGCAGGGCAGGCTGATTGCGCAGCCGTCCAGCAGGTTGACCACGCTGGTGTTGCGCAGCAGCAGGCCATTGACGTGGAAGAATTCGTCGTCCCGCGCCTCGCCGGGCGCGAGGCTGGCCAGCGTGGGTGCCACGATGGGCACGGTGGGCGAGAGCAGGGCGTCAAAGCCCTGCAACGCGACCTCCATGCCGGCGATCCAGGCGCGCCGGGCGGCCAGCAAGTCCAGGTAATCGGCGGCGCTGATGCCGGCGCCCCGCAGGATGCGGCTTAGCACGCGCGGGTCGTAGGCATCGGCATGGCGCTCCAGCAGTGCGCGGTGCCAGGCGTGGCTCTCTGCCGCCGCCAGACCGCCACCCGCCTGCAGTGACGCCATCTGCGCCGTCTGTGGCAGGGCGATTTCCTGTACCCGAGCGCCGGCGTCGCGCAGGCGTTGCAGGCTGCGACCGAAGGCTGCGATCACCGTGGCGTCGGCGCCGTCAAGAAATGTGGTCTGCGGCACCGCCAGGTGCAGGTCGCGCAGGGCGCCGCCACCGGGCGTCACCGGCCGGCCCGACAGCACGCCGTGCACCAGCGCGGCGTCGCGCACCGAGCGGGTGAGGGCGCCCACCGTGTCCAGCGAGGTCGACAGGGGCAGCGCGCCGTCCGTGGGTACGCTGCGTGCGGTGGGCTTGAAGCCGACGATCCCGTTGAGCGCGGCGGGGATGCGCAGCGAACCGCCGGTGTCGCTGCCCAGCCCGGCGAACACGGCGCCACAGGCCACTGAAACCGCCGCGCCCGAAGACGATCCGCCCGGAACGCGCGGCTGCGGGTCCAGCGCCGCGCAGGCCGGGTTGACCGGCGTGCCGAAGTGCGGGTTGATGCCCACGCCGGAGTAGGCGAACTCGGTCATGTTCGTGCGGCCCAGGATCACCCCGCCCGCCGCGCGCAGGCGCGCGACGGCCGGAGCGTCTTGCGCCGCGGGTGCAGCGTCGCGCAGGAAGGTGGAACCCGCGGGCGTGGCCTGGCCGGCGATGTCAAACAGGTCCTTGACCGACACGGCCAGGCCCGCCAGCGGCTGATCGGGATCGGTTTTTTCGACCGCGAGCCGTGCCTCGTCGAACATCGTGCGCAAAAAGGCGCCGGCGCAAGCGGGGCCATGCGCCAGCCCGATGGAGCGCTCCAGTTCGGCAGGGGCACTGGTCAGCCCTGCGCGCAGGCGCTGGCGCGTGGCCACCAGGTCGGCGCGCGGCGTGCCTTGTGCAGGGGTGCCGGGCGGGGGGAAGGAGGCCATGTCGTGCTATACTCTTTGGGTTTTGCTGCCGGGCGCGTTGTCGGGTGGCGAAGCAAATCGCAAACCAGCCCAACAAGGTGTTGCATCCGTTTCAGGCGTGATGCAAATCGGGCTGGATTTTAGACCCAACCTTCGGAGTTATTCCCTATGTCCGCAACCATGCGCGAAATGCTGGAAGCCGGTGTCCATTTCGGACACCAGACCCGCTTCTGGAACCCCAAGATGGCCCCGTTCATCTTCGGGCATCGCAACAAGATCCACATCATCAACCTGGAAAAGTCGCTTCCGATGTTCCAGGAAGCCGCCAAGTTCGTGAAGCAGCTGTCCGCCAACCGCGGCACGGTGCTGATGGTGGGCACCAAGCGCCAGGCCCGCGAAACCGTGGCCGCCGAGGCCCGCCGCGCCGGCGTGCCCTTCGTCGACCAGCGCTGGCTGGGCGGCATGCTGACCAACTTCAAGACCGTCAAGACCTCGATCAAGCGCCTCAAGGACATGAAGGCCCAGCAAGAGGGCGGCCTGGACGCAATGAGCAAGAAGGAACAGCTGATGTTCGCCCGCGAGATGGAAAAGCTCGAGAAGGACATCGGCGGCATCCAGGACATGGCCACGCTGCCCGACGCGATCTTCATCATCGACGTGGGTTACCACAAGATCGCCGTCGCCGAAGCCCAGAAGCTGGGCATCCCGGTGATCGGCGTGGTGGACTCCAACCACTCGCCCGAAGGCATCGACTACGTGATCCCCGGCAACGACGACTCGTCCAAGGCGGTCACGCTGTACGCGCGTGGCATTGCCGACGCCATCATCGAGGGCCGTTCCAGCGCTGTGCAGGACGTGGTGAAGGCCACGGCCACTGCCGGTGATGACGAATTCGTGGAAGTCAACGAGGCGGCCTGAGTCCCCTGCACGCCTGAAACAGGGGCTCGCGTAGCCCCTTTTTTCCAACTGTATCTGAACGAACCGAAGACGGAGAACCCCAAAATGGCAGCAATTACTGCAAGCATGGTCGCCGAACTGCGCGCCAAGACCGATGCCCCGATGATGGAGTGCAAGAAGGCCCTGACCGAGGCCGACGGTGACATGGTCAAGGCCGAGGAGCTCCTGCGCGTCAAGCTGGGCAACAAGGCCGGCAAGGCCGCCGCCCGCATCACCGCTGAAGGCGTTGTCACCAGCTTCATCGACGGCGCGAATGGCGCGCTGCTGGAAACCAACTGCGAAACCGACTTCGTCACCAAGAACGACAGCTTCCTGGCCCTGGCCAACGCCGCCGCCGCGCTTGTGGCGAAGCACAACCCGGCTGACGTCGCTGCGCTGTCCGCGCTGCCCTACAGCCAGGACGGCTTTGGCCCCACCCTGGAAGACGTGCGTCGAGGCCTGATCGGCAAGATTGGCGAGAACATGAGCTTTCGCCGCTTCAAGCGCTTTGCGGGCCCGGCAAAGCTGGCGGCTTACCTGCATGGCACGCGAATCGGCGTGGTGGTCGAGTTTGACGGCGACGAAGTCGCTGCCAAGGACGTGGCCATGCATGTGGCCGCGATGAAGCCGGTCGCGCTGACCAGCGCCGATGTGCCTGCCGAGCTGATCGAGAAGGAGCGCGCGGTGGCCGCTGGCAAGGCCGATGAGGACCGCAAGGCGGCGGAAGCCGCCGGCAAGCCGGTGCAGCCCGCCGAGATCGTGGCCAAGCGCATCGAGGGCGGCGTGCAGAAATACCTGAAGGAAGTCTCGCTGTTCAACCAGCCGTTCGTCAAGAACGACAAGCAGACGGTTGAGCAGATGCTCAAGGCCGCTGGCACCACCGTGAAGGGCTTCACGCTGTATGTGGTGGGCGAGGGCATCGAGAAGAAGGTCGACGACTTCGCTGCCGAAGTGGCCGCGCAGGTCGCCGCCGCCAAGACGGCGGCCTGAGGAGACCCGGAACGGGGGCGCAGCGGTGCGCCCCGCTGCCACGCCGCTACACTCAACGCCACCGAAGGAGCCCCTGAATGACCGCAGCCCAACCGGCCCACAAGCGCATCCTGCTCAAGCTGTCCGGCGAGGCGCTCATGGGCGACGATCATTTCGGCATCAACCGCGCGACCATCGTGCGCATGGTTGAGGAAATCGCCGAAGTGGTGAACATGGGCGTCGAGGTGGCGGTCGTGATAGGCGGGGGCAACATCTTCCGCGGGGTGGCGGGCGGCTCGGTCGGGATGGACCGCGCGACGGCCGACTACATGGGCATGCTGGCCACGGTCATGAACGCGCTGGCACTTGCCGACACGATGAACAAGCAGGGCCTCACGGCCCGCGTAATGTCGGCGATTGCCATCGAGCAGGTGGTCGAGCCCTATGTGCGGCCCAAGGCGCTGCAGTACCTCGAAGAAGGCAAGGTGGTCATCTTTGCCGCCGGCACGGGGAACCCGTTTTTCACGACCGATACGGCCGCGGCGCTGCGAGGCGCCGAGATCGGCGCGGAAGTGGTGCTCAAGGCGACCAAGGTCGATGGTGTTTACAGCGCAGACCCCAACAAGGATCCGCACGCGACCCGCTACGCCAGCATTACTTTTGACGAGGCGATGGCGAAGAATCTGGGCATCATGGACGCCACCGCATTTGCGCTGTGCCGCGACCAGAAGCTGCCCATCAAGGTGTTCTCGATCTTCAAGCACGGTGCGCTGCGGCGCGTGGTGATGGGTGAGGATGAAGGCACGCTGGTGTACGCCTGAGAAGGAGAAACCATGACAACCATTGCAGAGATCCGCAAGACCACCGAGGGCAAGATGGACCAGTCCATTGCAGCCTTCAAGAACAACCTGACCAAGATCCGCACCGGCCGCGCTAATCCGGCGCTGCTGGACACCGTGCAGGTCGAGTACTACGGTTCGATGATGCCGCTGAGCCAGGTGGCCAATGTGTCGCTGCTGGATGCGCGCACGATCAGCGTGCAGCCCTGGGAAAAGGGCATGGGCGCCAAGATCGAGAAGGCCATCCGCGAGAGCGACCTCGGCCTGAACCCGGCATCCATGGGCGACCTGATCCGTGTGCCCATGCCTCCCATGAGCGAAGAGCGCCGCAAGGAAATGACCAAGCTGGTTCGCAGCGAGGGCGAGAACGCCAAGATCGCCGTGCGCAACCTGCGCCGCGATGCCAATGACGCCGTCAAGAAGCTGGTGAAGGACAAGCTGGCGTCCGAGGACGACCAGAAGCGCGCCGAGGGCGACATCCAGAAGGTCACCGACCGGCACATCGCCGAGGTCGACCAGATGGTGGCGTCCAAGGAGCAGGAAATCATGGCGGTGTGATGGACCGGCCCCACGCTCCCTCGCCGCGAGCCGGTCACGGCCTGCCGCGGCGGCCTGCGCGCCTGGGGGCGGCCCCGCGACGCCCCATCCCCGTTCATTGACACCCTTGAACACCGGCGTCCCCCACCACATCGCCATCGTCATGGACGGCAACGGCCGCTGGGCGACGCGCCGCCACCTGCCCCGGGTGGCGGGGCACAAGCGCGGTGTGGACGCCCTGCGTGCGTGTGTGCGCGATTGCGCGATGCGCGGCGTTGGCGTGCTGACCGTGTTTGCGTTTTCGTCAGAGAACTGGAATCGCCCGGGAGACGAAGTCTCGGGCCTGATGGAATTGCTGGCCGGCGCACTGGCGCGCGAGGTGCCGCAACTCAAGGCCGATGGCGTTCGGTTGCATTTCATCGGTGATCGAAACGGACTGTCCGAGAAGGTCCGGTCCGGCCTTGAGCAGGGTGAGGCTGCCACGGCGCACAACCGCGGGCTGATCCTCAATGTCTGTTTCAACTATGGCGGTCGATGGGACATCGCACAAGCGGCCGCGCGGCTCGCATCTCAGGGGCACGCCATCACGCCGCAGACCCTGGATCGTGCAATGGCACTGGCACACGTGCCGGACCCGGACTTGGTCATCCGCACCGGCGGCGAACAGCGCCTGAGCAACTTCCTGCTGTGGCAGTCGGCCTATTCCGAGCTGGTGTTCAGCCAGGCGCTGTGGCCGGATTTTGATGCTGCTGCGCTGGACAGCGCGATCGCCGAATTCGCTGGCCGTGAACGCCGGTTCGGCAAGACGCCGGACCAACTGGCGGCGGCGCCTGCCGGCCAGAAAGCAGCTTAGGTCGCAGATGCTCAAGCAACGCATCATCACCGCCCTGGTGCTGCTGGCCATCCTGTTGCCGGCGCTGTTTCACCCTTCGCCGGTGCCGTTTGCCGCTGTTGTGTTGCTGTTGATCGCAGCAGGTGGCTGGGAGTGGGGTCGCCTGCACAATTGCAGCACGCCGGTGGCCTGGTTGATGGGCCTGCTGTGCATGGTGTTGTGCAGCGCTGCATGGCTGGCCGGCTGGCCGCAGCGGGTGCCGCAAGGTTTGTGGCTGGCCGCCGGCGGACTCTGGGTCCTCGCGGGCGCCTGGCTGCTGCACCGCGGCGTGGCGCGATGGCAGGATATCCCACGGCCTGTCCGCCTGGTTGGGGGCATCGTGACCTTCTTCCTCGCCTGGCTCGCTGCGGCGCAGGCGCGTTACATCGGCATCAATTTCCTGCTGTCGGTGCTCCTGCTGGTCTGGATGGCCGACATCGCTGCCTACTTTGCCGGGCGTGCCTTCGGACTGAAGTTCACGAACTCCCGGCTGGCTCCGACCATCAGCCCCGGCAAAAGCTGGGAAGGGGTCTGGGGAGGCATGGTCGGCGTCGTCGTCCTCGCCTGGTGCTGGGTGCTGGCCGACGCGCATTGGCAGCCCACTGTGGCGAGCCTCTATACCCGGCTGGCTGAACAGGGGATGTGGCTGATGTTGCTGTCGGTTTTGTTCCTTGCCGCGATGAGCGTGGTGGGCGATCTGGTCGAGTCCCTGATCAAACGCAGCGTGGGCGTCAAGGATTCCAGTGGATTGCTGCCAGGCCATGGTGGCGTGCTCGACCGGGTGGATGCCTTGCTCCCGGTGCTGCCGCTGGCCATGATGCTCGTGTCCCTGATTCCATGAGCCGCATCCGTCTGGTCATCCTGGGTTCTACCGGGTCTGTGGGCACCAGCACACTGGATGTGGTGGCGCGCCATCCACAACGGTTTGAAGTCTTCGCGCTCAGCGCAGCCACGGGCGTGGACACGATGCTGGCCCAGTGTGCGCAATTCCGGCCCGAGTTCGCCGTGATGGCGAGCGAGCCCCACGCGCAGGAGCTGGCTCAAAAATTCAAGGAAAACTCGATCCCGACCCGCGTGCTGTCTGGGCCAACTGCTATTGAAATGATAGCAAGCCACGAGTCCGTGGATGCCGTCATGGCGGCCATCGTGGGCGCAGCCGGACTCGGCCCCTGCCTGGCCGCAGCTCGCGCAGGCAAGCGCCTCCTGCTGGCCAACAAGGAAGCGCTGGTCGTCGGCGGAGAGGTCTTCATGGCGGCGGTGCGACAGGGCGGCGCCCAGTTGCTGCCCATTGACAGTGAGCACTCCGCCATCTTCCAGTCCCTGCCCGAAGATCCTTCCACGTGGAACGACCGGGTGCACAAGATCATCCTGACAGCGTCAGGCGGGCCGTTTCGGCAGCGGGACCCGGCCACCTTGCGGGACGTGACGCCCGAGCAGGCCTGCGCCCATCCCAACTGGGTCATGGGGCGAAAAATATCGGTGGACTCGGCCACGATGATGAACAAGGCGCTGGAGGTGATCGAGGCGCACTACCTGTTCGGCCTGGAGCCGGGGCGACTTGAAGTGGTGATCCATCCACAGAGCGTGATCCACTCCATGGTCCAGTACCGCGACACCTCGGTGGTGGCCCAGCTGGGCACTCCCGACATGCGCGTGCCCATTGCGTACGGTCTGGCCTGGCCGCAACGGATCGACTCGGGCGCGGCAGCGCTGGACTTCAGCCGGTTGGGGCACCTGACCTTTGAATCGCGTGACATCAACGGGCACCCCGAGCGCTTTCCCGGCCTTCAACTCGCCTGGGACGCACTGGCCGCTGCACCGGGCACCACAGTGGTGCTGAATGCGGCCAATGAGCTGGCGGTTGCCGCCTTCCTGGAGCGTCGGATCCGTTTCGACCAGATTCACCACACCATCCTTGCAACTTTGGACGCGGTGCCGGCATCCAACCCCCAATCGCTGGACGCGTTGCTGGACCTGGACAGCCGCGCGCGCGCGTGCGCTGAAGCTGTTATCGGCCAGTTCATCGTCTGAGCCACCATCAGGAGCCTGTCATGCTCACCATTGCCGCTTTCGTTGTCGCGCTGGGGCTGCTGATCGCCGTGCACGAGTACGGGCACTACCGGGTCGCGGTTGCCTGTGGCGTTCGGGTTCTGCGATTCGGGATTGCCACGCTGCCATTGAGCGAGCCGGTACCCGGCGAGTCGTCGCTGTTGCACCGATTTTTCTACCGGATCAGCCGTCCCGTGTTTGAGTGGACACCAAAGCGCCAGCATCCCGGACAGTCCACCGTGTTCGCTGTGGGTTTGTTTCCCATCGGCGGCTACGTGAAGATGCTGGACGAGAGGGAGGGAACCGTCTCCCAGGCCGAACGCCATCAGGCATTCAATACCCAGCCACTGAGGTCGCGTGCCGCCATTGTCGCTGCCGGGCCTGCCGCCAACCTGCTGCTGGCCGTGTTGCTGTATTCGGTGGTCAACTGGTACGGCGTACAGGAGCCGCGCGCTGTGCTGGCAGCCCCTGTACCGGCATCGATTGCGGAGTTTTCAGGGCTGAAGTCGGGCGATGAAGTGCGTCGCGCTGCCTTTGATGGTGAGCCTCTCCAGTCGGTGGATTCGTTTGAGAGCCTGCGCTGGTTGCTCACCCGCGGGGCGCTGGACGGGCGGGACGTGCGCGTTGAAGTTGCGACCGGCGCGCGGGCCTCAACGCGTGAAGTCGTGTTGCCGCTGAGCCGCCTGGGCGTGGCAGACGCGGACGCGTCGCTGTTTCGCAAGATTGGCATCGTGGGGCCATGGACCCGTCCTGTTCTGGGAGAGGTCCAGCCAGCGGGGGCAGCCGAAGCCGCCGGGCTGCGCAGCGGCGACCTGGTGCTTGCGGTGGGCGAAGTGGCCGTGACAGATGGCGCCCAGTTGCGGGAACTGATCCGCAGGTCCGTCAGGGATACCCAGCCCCTGCCTCAGGTCTGGCGACTCGAACGCGATGGTGTGGTGGTGGAGCGCTTGGTGACCCCGCAGGTCCGCCAGGAACCCGCGGGTCCGGTCGGTCGCATCGGTGCTTATGTGGGCACCCCGCCGGAGTTCGTGACCGTCCGCCATGGCTTGGTGGACGGAATGTACAAGGGGCTGGTCAAGACCTGGGATGTGTCGCTGCTCACACTGCGCATGATCGGGAAAATGGTGATTGGCGAAGCCTCCTTGAAGAACCTCAGCGGGCCGTTGACCATCGCCGACTACGCCGGAAAGTCCGCCGGGATGGGTCTGGTGCAGTACCTGGTCTTCCTGGCCCTCATCAGCGTCAGTCTGGGCGTGCTGAATTTGCTGCCTTTGCCCGTCCTCGACGGGGGGCACCTGATGTATTATCTTTGGGAGGGCGTGACGGGAAAAGGTGTTTCCGACGCATGGATGGAGCGGCTTCAGCGTGGTGGCGCGGCGATGCTCATGGCCATGATGTCGATTGCGCTGTACAACGACATTGCCCGCCTCGCCGGCTAGGCAACCTCTGCCCCGGCTGTGCCGAACACGCATTCCTTGCCTCACACATGAAAAACAAGTTCAACCGGTTTCGCCTGCGCACGGTCAGCGCGATCGTGGCGCTGTCCCTGTCCGGCAGCCTCGCGTTTGCGGTGGATCCGTTCACCCTGCGCGATATCCGCGTCGAGGGCCTGCAGCGTGTCGAGCCGGAACCATATTCGCGTCGCTCCCTTTCCGCGTGGGTGAGTTGTACACCGACGACAAGGGCGCTTCCGCCATCCGATCGCTGTTCGGGCTCGGGCTGTTCAAGGATGTGCGCCTGGAGGTCAGTGGCGACGTGCTGGTCGTGATCGTCGAGGAACAGCCCACTGTGGCCGATGTGGACTTCGTCGGCACAAAGGAATTCGAGAAGGATGTCCTCAAGAAAGCCCTGCGCGATGTGGGCCTGACCGAGGGCCGCCCCTTTGACAAGGCGCTGGCCGACCGGGCTGAGCAGGAGCTCAAGCGCCAGTACATCAACCGCAGTCTGTACGCGGCAGAGATTGTCATCACCGTCACGCCGATCGAGCGCAACCGGGTCAACGTCACCTTCTCCGTCAACGAAGGAGAGGTCGCCAAGATCAGCGAAGTCCGGATCGTGGGCAGCAAGGCTTTCAGCGAAGCCACCCTGAAGGGATTGTTCGACCTGGATACCGGAGGCTGGCTGAGCTGGTACACCAAGTCCAACCGATATTCGCGTGCCAAACTCAACGCCGATCTTGAAACGCTGCGTTCCTACTATCTGACGCGCGGCTACCTCGAGTTCCGCATCGATTCGACCCAGGTCGCGATTTCGCCGAACAAGCAGGACGTCTCCATCGCCGTCAACGTGACCGAGGGCGAGCGGTTTGTGGTGTCGGGTGTGAAGCTCGAAGGCAATTACCTCGCCAAGGACGACAACTTCAAGTCGCTGGTAACCATCAAGCCAGGCCAGGCCTACAACGCCGACCAGGTGAGCGAGACCACCAAGGCGTTCTCTGACTACTTTGCGACCTTTGGATTCGCGTTCGCGCGTGTGGAAGTCAAGCCCGAGATTGACCGCGCCAACAACCGCGTTGCGTTTGTCATCCAGGCCGACCCCGGTCGGCGTGCCTATGTGCGCCGAGTCAATATCGCGGGCAACAACAAGACCCGGGACGAGGTCATTCGCCGGGAGTTCCGCCAGCTTGAGTCGTCGTGGTACGACGGGGACCGCATCCGGCTTTCGCGTGATCGCGTCGATCGCCTGGGGTTCTTCAAGGACGTGTCGGTGGATACAGTCGAGGTGCCTGGCACCCAGGACCAAGTGGACCTGAATGTCACCGTGTCCGAAAAGCCCACAGGCAACCTGACGCTCGGGGCGGGTTTTTCAAGCTCGGAGAAGCTGGCCTTGTCCCTTGGCCTCAAGCAGGAAAACGTGTTTGGGTCGGGCAACTATCTGGGAGTCGAGCTCAACACGAGCAAGTTCAACCGCCAGTTGGTCGTGTCCACGGTCAATCCGTACTTCACTGCGGATGGCGTTTCGCGTGCACTTGACCTGTATTACCGCACCCAGAAGCCTTATACCGATCAGGGCGGAAACTACGAACTGGTCACGCAGGGGGGGTCGATCCGGTTCGGGATTCCGTTTTCCGAAACCGACACGGTGTACTTCGGGGCCGGCTTCGAGATCATGACGATCAATCCGGGAACCAACATTCCGGCAGTCTATTTGGCGTATGCCAACCAGTACGGGTACCAGACCACGGGCTTTCCCTTGACCGTGTCCTGGACCCGCGACAACCGGGATAGTGCCATCGCGCCTACCACCGGATTGTTGCAGCGCGTGGGTGCCGAGGCGGGATTGGGTGGCGACGCCAGGTACCTGCGAGGCAGCTACCAGATCCAGAAGTACTTTCCGATCAACCGGCAGTTCACCACCGCATTCAATGGCGACATTGGCTGGGGCAAGGCACTGGGTGGCGGCACCTTCCCTGTGTTCAAGAATTTCTTTTCTGGTGGCCTCGGATCCGTACGAGGCTTCGAGCAGGGAACGCTTGGCCCCCGGGATGTGACGGGGTCCACCATCGGCGGTACCCGCAAGCTGAACTTCAATGCGGAAGTGATCACGCCGTTTCCAGGAGCCGGGAATGACCGCAGCCTGCGGCTTTTCGGGTTCTACGACATGGGCAATGTGTACGGAGAGGGTGAGCCCCTTTCCTTCTCCACCATGCGCAGTTCGGTGGGTATCGGGGTCAGCTGGATTTCCCCTGTTGGCCCCCTGCGCTTCGCCTTTGCAAATCCGGTGCGCAGTTTCCCCGGCGATAGAATCCAGAAACTGCAATTCCAAATTGGAACCTCATTCTGATGAACATTCTTTTTTCACGGCGCCTGCTGGTCGGTTTGTTGGGCCTTCTGGCCTTGGCGTCGAACGTGTCCGCTCAGGACTTTCGTATCGGTTTCATCAACCAGGACCGTATCCTTCGTGAGGCCAATATTGCCAAGGCGGCGCAGGCCAAGCTCGAGCAGGAGTTTGCCCGGCGCGAGAAAGAACTTGTGGAGCAGGGCGCGGCCTTGAAAGCGGCGTCTGACAAGTTTGAGCGGGAAGCCCCCACGCTGTCGGAAAGCCAGCGCAACGCGCGCCAGAAGGCGCTGATTGACCAGGACCGGGATCTGCTGCGGCGCCGGCGTGAATTCCAGGAAGACGCGAATGCGCGCAAGGGTGAAGAGCTGCAACAGCTCTTTGACCGAGTGTCCAAGGCTGTCAAGGTCGTGGCAGAAGCCGAAAAGTACGACCTGATCATGCAGGTCCAGGAAGCGGTCTATTTCAACCCCAGGCACGACGTCACGGAAAAAGTAGTGCGGGCGCTCAACGCCGCCAACGGCGCCAAGTAGGCGCGGTTGGGGCGCGTGTTGAGCCTCTGCCTCAAGGAAATTGTCGACGCCCTGGGGGGCGACCTCCGCGGCGACCCGGCATTTCAAGTAGACGGCCTCGCTGCCCTCGACGTCGCGGGCCCCACCCAGCTGGCTTCCTCAGTCACCCGCGATACGCCGGCCAATTGGCATCCACACGTGCAGGGTGTGTGATCGTGTCGCCCGCGATGGCCGATGCCGCGAGCGGCCTCGGCGCTGCGATCATCGCGGCAGACCCCTACCTGTATTTCGCCAGAGTCACCCAACTCTGGCGCCGCCGTCATGGGCCGGGCAACCTGCAGGGGGTGCATCCCAGCGCTGTCGTCGATCCCCAGGCTTTCGTGGATCCGACGGTCAGCGTGGGTGCCCTGTGCATCATTGAACGTGGCGCACGGATTGGTGCCGGCTCGGTCCTGAAGTCACGCGTCACGGTGAGCGAGGGCTGCACGGTAGGGGAGCGCTGCATCCTCCACCCTGGAGTGGTCATCGGCGCGGACGGGTTTGGCTTCGCGCCGAACGACGGTGCCTGGGAGAAGATCGAGCAGCTGGGCGCCGTACGCATCGGAGACGATGTCGAAATTGGCGCCAACACCTGCATAGACCGCGGTGCTCTGTCGGACACGGTTATCGGCAATGGCGTCAAGATCGACAACCTGGTCCAGATTGGACACAACGTGCGCATCGGCGACCACAGCGCGCTGGCCGGATGTGCGGGTGTTGCGGGCAGCGCGACCATCGGCGCCCACTGCACGGTCGGCGGCGGCGCGGTTGTGCTGGGCCATCTCTTCCTGGCCGATGGCGTGCATGTCTCGGCCGCCTCGGTGGTGACGCGGTCCATCACCGCGGCGGGACACTACTCCGGCTTCTTTCCCATCGACGACAATGCGAGCTGGGAGAAAACGCCGCCACGGTCAAGCAGCTGCACAGCCTGCGTGAACGTATCAAAGCCCTCGAAAAGTCGAAAAAACCATGATGGATATCCACCAGATCCTCAAGCAGCTGCCGCACCGCTATCCCATCCTGCTGGTGGACAGGGTGCTCGAGATCGAAAAAGGCAAGCGCATCAAGGCGCTGAAGAATGTCTCGATCAACGAACCTTTTTTCATGGGCCATTTCCCGCACCGGCCGGTCATGCCGGGTGTGCTGATGCTGGAAGCCATGGCGCAGGCCGCCGCGCTGCTGGCCTTTGACACCCTGGGTGTGGTTCCGGACGACAAGACGGTCTACTACTTCGCCGGCATTGACGGCGCACGCTTCAAGCGGCCTGTGGAGCCGGGCGACCAGCTGGTCATGGACGTGTCGCTTGACCGCATGAAGGCGGGCATCTTCAAGTTCAAGGGCACGACGCGCGTGGGCGATGAGGTCGCCTGCGAAGCCGAGCTGATGTGCACCATGCGCAGGATCTGACGTCCACGATGGCTGGCAACATCCATCCCACCGCCATCATCGAATCTGGCGCAGAGCTGGACAGCTCGGTCAGCGTGGGGCCCTATGCGGTGATCGGCCCGCACGTCAAGGTGGGCGCGGGCACCACCATCGGCGCGCACTGCGTTGTAGAAGGCCACACCAGCATTGGCCGCGACAACCGCATCTTCCAGTTTGCCTCCCTGGGGGCTGTGCCGCAGGACAAGAAGTACGCGGGAGAGCCCTGCGAGCTCGTCATTGGTGACCGCAACACCATCCGCGAGTTCTGCACGTTCAACATCGGCTCTCCGGGAGGCGGTGGTGTCACCCGTGTGGGCAACGACTGCTGGCTCATGGCTTACGTGCACCTCGCGCACGACTGCATCATCGGCAACCATGCGACCTTTGCCAACAATACGCAGCTCGCAGGCCATGTGATTGTGGGCGACTGGGTGACCCTGGGCGGCTTTACGGTGGTGCACCAGTTCGTGCGCATCGGCGCGCACGGCATGACGGCCATGTGTTCGCTGCTGTTTGCCGACCAGCCCCCGTTCGTCATGAGCCAGGGCCAGCCCGCGCAGGCGCGCTCGATGAACTTCGAAGGCCTGCGCCGCCGCGGCTTTTCGCCCGCCCGCATCTCGGCCGTCAAGGCCATGCACAAGGCGCTGTACCGCGACGGTCTCACGCTGGAGCAGGCCCGCGCGCAGATCGCGGCGCTGGCGCAGGCCACCCCGGAAGCCGCGGGCGACGTGCAGCTGATGCTGGAGTTCCTGGACCAGACGTCGCCCCAGCGCGGCATCGTGCGGTAAGCGCATGAACCAGGTCGGCATGGTCGCTGGCGAGGCTTCCGGCGACTTGCTCGCCGGGTTGCTGCTGGACGGCCTGTGCCGGCGCTGGCCCGGCCTGCATTCCTTTGGCATTGGCGGCCCGCAGATGGCGAGCCACGGGTTTGAAGCCTGGTGGCCGCACGAGCGCCTGGCCGTTCGCGGCTATGTGGAGGTGCTGCGCCACTACCGCGGCATCGTGGCCATCCGCCGCCAGCTGCGCCAGCGGTTGCAGCAGCAGCGCCCCGATGTGTTCATAGGCGTGGATGCCCCGGATTTCAACCTGGATCTGGAGGCCGACCTCAAGACGCAAGGCATCAAGACGGTCCACTTTGTCTGTCCGTCAATCTGGGCCTGGCGCGCCAACCGGGTGGAGCGGATCCGCCGCAGTGCCGATCACGTGCTGTGCATCTTCCCGTTCGAACCCGCGCTGCTGGCCGCCCACGGCATTCCCGCCACCTACGTGGGGCACCCGCTGGCCAATGTGATCCCGCAGGAGCCCGATCGCGCGGGCGCGCGCCGCGCGCTCGGGCTGGCCGACACCGACACGGTGGTCGCCATCCTGCCGGGCAGCCGCGCATCCGAGGTCCAGTACCTGGCTTTGAGGTTCTTTCAGGCTGCAGCCCGCATGCAGGCTGAGCGACCCGCTATCAAATTTGTAGTACCGGCTATCCCTGCGCTGAAGGGCGCGATTGAGGCCGCCGCGCACTCGGCCGGCCTCACACAGGGCCTGCAGGTGGTGGTGGGCCAGTCCCACACCGTCCTGGCCGCATGCGACGTGACGCTGATCGCCAGCGGCACGGCCACGCTGGAGGCCGCGCTGTTCAAGCGTCCGATGGTGATTGCCTACAACATGAACAGCCTGTCCTGGCAGATCATGCGGCGCAAGAGGCTCCAGCCCTGGGTCGGTCTGCCCAATATCCTGTGCCGCGATTTCGTGGTGCCCGAACTGCTGCAGGACGCGGCCACGCCGCAGGCCCTGGCCGCCGCCGTGCTGGGCTGGCTGGATGCGCCACAGAAAATCACCGCCGTGCAGCAGCGCTTCACCGCGTTGCACGCCGAACTGCAACGCGACACCGCAACCCTGGCCACCGATGCGATCCAGAACGTTCTTGAAAGCTGAGCAGGCCCCGCTGGCCTGGGACACGCCGGGCCTGGTGGCCGGCGTGGACGAGGCCGGGCGCGGCCCGCTGGCCGGGCCGGTGGTCGCCGCCGCCGTGATCCTGGACGACCTGAACCCGATCAGGGGTCTGGCCGACTCCAAGAAGCTCACCGCGCTGCGCCGCGAGAAGCTCTACGACGAGATCCGGGCGCGTGCCCTGTGCTGCTCGATCGCGGAGGCGAGCGTGGAAGAGATCGACCGGCTCAACATCCTGCAGGCCACGCTGCTGGCCATGAAGCGGGCGGTGGAGGGCCTTCGCCTCAAGCCGGTCAAGGTGCTGGTGGATGGCAACCGCCTGCCCCGGCTGGACGTGCTGGCAGAGGCCATCGTCGGCGGTGACGCCAGCGTCGAGGCGATTTCGGCCGCCTCGATTCTGGCCAAGGTGCACCGCGATCGCTGGTGTGTGGCCTTCCACGAGCAATACCCGCAATACGGCTTTGACGGCCACAAGGGCTACGGCACCGCAGCCCACATGGCCGCGCTGCGCGAGCATGGGGCGTGCCCGCAGCACCGCCGCTCATTTGCGCCCGTCGCTGACATCCTGAAGTAAACCCAGCGGCATGACCCCGGACACTGTCATCCACATCACCTCGCGCGACAACGCGCTCCTCAAGGACCTGCGGCGGCTGGCGCAGGACGCGACGTCCTATCGCAAGCAGGGCCGGGTCTGGCTCGAGGGGGATCACCTGTGCCGTGCGGCGCTGGCACGCGGCCTGAAACCCGCCCAGGCCCTGTTTTGCGAATCAAATTGGCCGCTAGCCCGCGTGGAATATGGCCAGGCCGCTATCAAAAACATAGTGATTGCCGATCCGCTGTGGGCCGGCATCAGCGCACTGGAGTCGCCCGCGCGCATGGGCTTTGTGCTGGAGCTGCCGCCCCCCGCCGCCATCGGGCCGCTCATGCCCACGGTCATCCTGGACCGGGTGCAGGACGCCGGCAATGTGGGCTCCATCCTGCGCAGCGCGGCGGCTTTCGGTTTCCGCCAGGTGGTGGCGCTCAAGGGCACGGCCGCGCTCTGGAGTCCAAAAGTGCTGCGCGCCGGCATGGGCGCGCACTTTGGCCTTCAACTGGTCGAGGGCGTGGAGCCCGAAGCCCTGGACGCGCTGGCGGTGCCGGTGATCGTCACCAGCTCGCACCAGGGGGAACTGGTCCATCGGCAACAACTTCCCTGGCCCTGTGCCTGGGCACTGGGCCACGAAGGGCAGGGCGTGGGCGACGCGGTGGCCTCGCGGGCCAGCCTGGCGGTGCGCATTGGCCAGCCGGGCGGGGAAGAGTCCCTCAATGTGGCGGCGGCCGCCGCCATTTGCCTGCATGCGAGCGCCGTGGCCCATGCCCCTTGACGGCAAGGTCCATGCAATCGATGCATGACACGCAAGGCATGCCTTGCGGCTATAATCAAGGGCTTTCCCGCAAACCCCCGTACGCCTAGCGCATTCAAGCCACTTCCCTGACAACACACAATCAAAAGCAAGGCCGCGGGCAACCGCTTGCAGCGCTTCTTGAACGTGTCTGGGCGTACCCGTAACCATCCGGAGAACCCAGTGCTTTTGTCCCTCCAGGGAACCGCCCCACCCGCCATCCTGGCGCTTGCTGACGGCACGGTCTTTCTCGGCAATTCCATCGGAGCCCCCGGCTCCACCACCGGCGAGGTGGTGTTCAACACCGCCATCACCGGTTACCAGGAAATCCTCACCGACCCGAGCTACTGCCAGCAGATCGTGACGCTCACGTATCCGCACATCGGCAACTATGGCGTCAACGCAGAGGACATCGAAGCCGACAAGGTCCACGCCGCGGGCCTGATCATCAAGGACCTGCCGCTGCTGGCCAGCAACTTCCGCTCGACCATGAGCCTGTCGCAGTACCTGGTGCGCGAGAACACCGTCGCCATCGCCAACATCGACACCCGCAAGCTCACTCGGCTGCTGCGCAGCAAGGGCGCGCAAAACGGCTGCATCACCGGTCTCGCCGCGGGTGAAGCCATTACTCAGGGCCGTATCGATCAGGCCATCGCCGCCGCCAAGGCCGCACCCAGCATGGCGGGGCTGGACCTGGCCAAGGTGGTCTCGGCGCGCCAGCCGTACGACTGGACGCAGACCGAGTGGAAGCTCGGCGCGGGCTATGGCACTCAGGCTGCACCGAGGTTCCACGTGGTGGCCTACGACTTCGGCGTCAAGAAGAACATCCTGCGCATGCTGGCCCAGCGGGGCTGCAAAGTCACCGTGGTGCCCGCGCAGACTTCCGCCGCTGAAGTTCTCAAGCACCAGCCCGACGGTGTGTTCCTGTCCAACGGCCCCGGTGACCCCGAGCCCTGCGACTACGCGATTGCGGCGGCGCGCGAGCTCATTGAAACCGGCATCCCCACCTTCGGCATCTGCCTGGGCCACCAGATCATGGCCCTGGCCAGTGGCGCGAAGACCTTCAAGATGAAGTTCGGCCACCATGGCGCCAATCATCCGGTGAAAGACCTCGACACCGGGCGCGTCAGCATCACCAGCCAGAACCACGGCTTTGCGGTGGACGAAAAAACATTGCCCGCCAACCTGCGCGCCACCCACATCAGCCTGTTTGACAACACGCTGCAGGGTCTGGCCCGTACCGACAAGCCCGCGTTCTGCTTCCAGGGCCACCCTGAAGCATCGCCGGGCCCGCATGACATCAGCTACCTCTTTGACCGTTTCACCGCGCTGATGGAGAAAAAATAAATGCCCAAGCGCACTGACATCAAGAGCATCCTCATCATCGGCGCCGGCCCGATCATCATCGGCCAGGCCTGCGAGTTCGACTACTCGGGCGTGCAGGCCTGCAAGGCGCTGCGCGAGGAGGGCTTCAAGGTCATCCTGATCAACAGCAACCCCGCGACGATCATGACCGACCCGGCCACGGCCGACGTCACCTACATCGAGCCCATCACCTGGCAGACGGTCGAGAAGATCATCGCCAAGGAGCGGCCCGACGCGATCCTGCCCACCATGGGCGGCCAGACGGCGCTGAACTGCGCGCTGGACCTGTGGCGCAACGGCGTGCTGGACAAGTACAAGGTCGAGCTGATCGGCGCCACCCCGGAGGCGATTGACAAGGCCGAAGACCGCCTGAAGTTCAAGGATGCCATGACCAGGATCGGGCTGGGCTCGGCACGCTCGGGCATCGCCCACAGCATGGACGAAGCCTGGGCCGTGCAGAAGACGGTGGGTTTCCCGACCGTCATCCGCCCCAGTTTCACCCTGGGCGGCACCGGTGGCGGCATTGCCTACAACCCGGAAGAGTTCGAGACCATCTGCAAGCGCGGCCTGGAAGCCTCGCCCACCAACGAGCTGCTGATTGAAGAATCCCTGCTCGGCTGGAAAGAGTACGAGATGGAAGTCGTGCGCGACAAGGCCGACAACTGCATCATCGTCTGCTCGATCGAAAACCTGGACCCGATGGGCGTGCACACGGGTGACTCCATCACGGTGGCTCCGGCCCAGACGCTGACCGACAAGGAATACCAGATCATGCGCAACGCGTCGCTCGCGGTGCTGCGCGAGATCGGTGTGGACACGGGCGGCTCCAACGTGCAGTTCTCGGTCAACCCGAAGGACGGCCGCATGATCGTCATCGAGATGAACCCGCGCGTGTCGCGTTCATCTGCGCTGGCTTCCAAGGCCACGGGCTTCCCGATTGCCAAGGTGGCGGCCAAGCTGGCCGTGGGCTATACGCTGGACGAACTGCGCAACGAGATCACCGGTGGTGCCACGCCAGCGAGCTTTGAGCCCAGCATCGATTACGTGGTCACCAAGATCCCGCGGTTTGCCTTCGAAAAATTCCCCGCCGCCGACAGCCGCCTGACCACCCAGATGAAGTCGGTGGGCGAGGTCATGGCCATGGGCCGCACCTTCCAGGAGTCGTTCCAGAAGGCCCTGCGTGGCCTCGAAGTCGGTGTAGACGGCCTGAACGAGAAAACGCAAGACCGCGAGGTGCTCGAGAAGGAGCTGGGCGAGCCCGGCCCCGAGCGCATCTGGTACGTGGGCGACGCCTTTGCCCAGGGCCTGTCGGTTGATGAGGTGTACGACCTCACCAAGATCGACAAGTGGTTCCTGGTGCAGATCGAGGAAATCGTCAAGATCGAGCTGGAGCTGGAAAAGACGACGCTCGACGCGTTGAGCCGTGACGAACTGCTGGCGCTCAAGAAGAAGGGCTTCTCGGACCGTCGCCTCGCGCGCCAGCTCAAGACGACCGACAAGGTCATCCGCGAGAAGCGCCGCGAGCTGGGCATCCGACCGGTGTACAAGCGCGTGGACACCTGCGCGGCCGAGTTCGCCACCAACACCGCCTACATGTACTCCACCTACGAAGACGAGTGCGAAGCCGAGCCGACGAACAACAAGAAGATCATGGTGCTGGGCGGCGGCCCCAACCGCATCGGCCAGGGCATCGAGTTCGACTACTGCTGCGTGCACGCGGCGCTGGCGATGCGCGAGGACGGCTACGAGACCATCATGGTCAACTGCAACCCCGAGACCGTGTCCACCGACTACGACACGTCGGACCGCCTGTACTTCGAGCCGCTGACGCTGGAAGACGTGCTGGAAATCGTGGACAAGGAAAAGCCGCTGGGCGTGATCGTGCAGTACGGCGGCCAGACTCCGCTGAAGCTGGCGCTTGGCCTGGAGGCCGAAGGCGTGCCCATCATTGGCACCAGCCCCGACATGATCGACGCCGCCGAAGACCGCGAGCGTTTCTCGGCCCTGTTGCGCGAGCTGAACCTCAAGCAGCCGCCCAACGCCACCGCACGCACCGAAGCCGAGGCGCTGGAGAAGGCGGCCTCGCTGGGCTACCCGCTGGTGGTGCGCCCCAGCTATGTGCTGGGCGGCCGCGCGATGGAAATCGTGCACGAGCAACGCGACCTGGAGCGCTACATGCGCGAGGCGGTCAAGGTCAGCAACGATTCCCCGGTGCTGCTGGACCGTTTCCTGAACGACGCCATCGAGTGCGATGTGGACTGCCTGCGCGATCCGCTGGGCGTGACCTTCATCGGCGGCGTGATGGAGCACATCGAGCAGGCCGGCGTGCACAGCGGTGACTCCGCCTGTTCGCTGCCGCCGTACTACCTGTCGAAAGCGACGGTGGACGAACTCAAGCGCCAGTCGGCGGCCATGGCCGGTGCGCTGAACGTGGTGGGCCTGATGAACGTGCAGTTCGCCATCCAGGAGGTTGACGGCAAGGACGTGATCTACGTGCTGGAGGTCAACCCGCGTGCCTCGCGCACGGTGCCCTTCGTCAGCAAGGCCACCGGCATCCAGCTGGCCAAGGTGGCGGCGCGCTGCATGGCCGGTCAGTCGCTGGCGTCGCAAGGCATCACCAAGGAAGTGACGCCGCCGTATTTCAGCGTCAAGGAGGCTGTCTTCCCCTTCGTCAAGTTCCCCGGGGTGGACACCATCCTCGGGCCGGAGATGAAGTCCACCGGCGAGGTGATGGGTGTGGGCAAGACGTTTGGCGAGGCGTTCGTCAAGAGCCAGCTGGGTGCCGGCACCAAGCTGCCCAGGCCCACCGACGCAGTGCGCAAGGTCTTCATGACGGTCAAGAACGGCGACAAGCCGCGCGCCGTTGAAGTGGCACGTGAGCTGGCGAAGATGGGCTTTGACATCGTGGCGACCAAGGGCACAGCGGCCGCGGTGCAGGCGGCAGGCATCGCCTGCACCCCGGTGAACAAGGTCACGGAAGGCCGCCCGCACGTGGTGGACATGATCAAGAACAACGAGATCGCCCTGGTCATCAACACCGTGGAAGAGCGCCGCAATGCCATTGCCGATTCGCGCGCCATCCGCACGTCTTCGCTGCTGGCGCGGGTGACCACATTCACCACCATTGCCGGTGCGGAGGCTGCTGTCGAGGGCATGAAATACATGGACAGCCTGGGCGTGATTTCTGTGCAGGAGATGCACGCCCAGCTTGTGTAACGCGTCGCCCTGACGCGGTTTTCGCGGCATAATTGCCAAGACCAGACACCGCCTGGCGGCAACGCCCGGCGGTTTCCTTTTGTACCGACGACGGAGCACGACACCGTGGCCACCATCCCCATCACCAAGCGCGGCGCCGAGAAACTCAAGGCCGAGCTGCACCAGCTCAAGACCGTGCAGCGTCCCTGGGTCATCAACGCCATCGCCGAGGCGCGCGCCCAGGGCGACCTGAGCGAGAACGCCGAGTACGACGCCGCCAAGGACCGCCAGGGCTTCATCGAAGGCCGCATCCAGGAAATCGAAAGCAAGCTCTCGGCCGCCCAGATCATCGACCCGGCCGGGCTGGATGCCGGCGGCAAGGTGGTGTTCGGCGCCACCGTCGAACTGGAAGAGGAAAGCACGGGCGAGCAGGTCAAGTACCAGATCGTGGGCGAGGACGAGGCCGACCTGAAGCAGGGCCTGATCAACATCTCCAGCCCGATCGCGCGTGCGCTGATCGGCAAGGAGGAGGGCGACACCGCCGAAGTGCAGGCGCCCGGTGGCGTCAAGCGCTACGAGGTCGTGGCCGTCCAGTACCTCTGAGCCTCCTGCCGACAGCCCCGCCTGTGGTGCAGCGCCTGCCCGTGATGCTGGCCGCCCTGTGGTGGGGCAGCCTCACCGGGGTGGCGTTTGTGGTGGTGCCGCTGCTGTTTGCGCACCTGCCGAGCCCCGCGCAGGCCGGCGGCATGGCCGCGAAGCTGTTTTCGGCGCAAACCTGGGTGGCACTGGCCTGCGGTCTGCCGATGGCGCTGATTTTGAGGAAAAAACCGGCTGCAGCCCCCGCCAGATGGACATCAACCGCTATGTTTTTGATAGCAGCCGGTGTTGCATTTGCGCTGCTTCTGGAGTTCGCCGTGGCGCCGCGCATCGTTGCGCGCGAGAACCTGCGCCTGTGGCACAGCCTGGGCAGCGCGATGCTGGTGGCGCAGTGGGCATGCGCCGGCGCGACGCTGTGGAGGCTGGTCAGCCGAGCTGGCTCTTCTTGACCGATTTCTTCTTGGGCTTGGCGCGCTTGACCTGCCCGCCGGGCGTGAGGCGCTGGTTGCCCAGCACCCGCAGCGTGCGCACTTCGGGCCGCTGGCCGCCGCGCTTGCTGTATTTGAGCACCTTCACGTCGCGCGGACCGGGCATGCGGTCCTCGTCCTCGGCGCGCTCTTTCACCGGCTTGGGGCGCCAAAGCACCAGCAGCTTGCCGATGTGCTGGATCGGCGCAGCGCCGAGCTCGTCGGCCAGTTGCTGGTAGATGGCTTCGCGCTGGGCGCGGTCGTCGCCGAGCACGCGGACCTTGATCAGGCCGTGGGCGTTGAGGGCGGCGTCGGTTTCCTTCTTGACGGCCGCGGTCAGGCCGTCATTGCCGATCATGACCACCGGGTCCAGGTGGTGGGATTCGGCGCGATGGACCTTGCGCTGGGCGACAGTGAGTTGGATGGCAGGCATGGACGTATTATCCCCGGGAGCAGCAACGCAGCATGAAAGTCAAAACCAAAAGCCGCAAGGTCAACAAGTCGTGGCTGAACGACCACGTCAACGACCCCTGGGTAAAACTGGCCCAGCGGGAGGGTTATCGCGCCCGCGCGGCCTACAAGCTCAAGGAAATCGACGAGACACTGGGCCTGGTGCGCCCCGGCCACCTGGTGGTGGACCTGGGCAGCGCCCCCGGCGCCTGGAGCCAGTACCTGCGCCGGCGGCTTTCGCCCGGCGGAGCGGCCGTCGGCCAGCTGGACGGCACCATCCTCGCGCTGGACATCCTGCCCATGGAGCCGGTGGAGGGCGTCACCTTCCTGCAGGGTGACTTCCGCGAGCCGGCCATGCTGGCGCAACTGGAGGCGGTGCTGGCCGGGCGGCTGGCCGATGTGGTGGTGTCCGACATGGCACCCAACCTCTCGGGCATTGAATCGGCCGACGCAGCCCGCATTACCAACCTGGTGGAACTGGCGGTGGAATTCACGTTGCGCCACATGAAGCCCGACGGCGCACTGGTCACCAAGGTCTTCCATGGCAGCGGCTACAGCCAGCTGGTGAAGCTGTTCAAGCAGACGTTTCGCGTCGTCAAACCCATCAAACCCAAGGCTTCGCGCGACAAGTCCTCGGAGACTTTCCTGGTCGGAATCGGGCTGCGCAATCCCTGATTCAGGTCAACCCTCTGCCGCCTGTGGCCGCAAACCCGACACACGGGCGGGGGCGGCCCGGCGAAAAGACCGGTTTCGAGCCTTGAAACCCCTAAAATGGGGCGCAACTACGCCCTGTCCCTTTACCGGAGCCTCGCTTGAACAATCAGTGGTTCTCAAAAATCGCCGTCTGGATGGTGATTGCACTCGTGCTGTTTACGGTTTTCAAACAGTTTGATGCGCGTGGCACGGCGGGCGCCAGCGTCATGGGCTACTCCGATTTCCTCGAGGAAGTTCGCAGCAAGCGGATCAAGAGCGCCGTCATCCAGGAAGGCCCGGGCGGCACCGAAATCGCCGCGGTCACCAATGACGACCGGCGCGTGCGCACCACGGCCACCTACCTGGACCGTGGCCTCGTGGGCGACCTGATCAACAACGGCGTCAAGTTCGACGTCAAGCCGCGCGAAGAAAGCTCCCTGTTGATGACGCTGCTGGTCAGCTGGGGGCCGATGCTGCTGCTGATCGGCGTGTGGATCTATTTCATGCGCCAGATGCAGGGCGGCGGCAAGGGCGGCGCCTTCAGCTTCGGCAAGAGCAAGGCGCGCATGCTGGACGAGAACAACAACACGGTGACCTTCGCCGACGTCGCAGGTTGCGACGAGGCCAAGGAAGAGGTCAAGGAGCTGGTGGATTTCCTGCGCGACCCGCAGAAGTTCCAGAAGCTGGGCGGGCGCATCCCGCGCGGCGTGCTCATGGTTGGCCCCCCCGGCACCGGCAAGACGCTGCTGGCCAAGTCCATCGCCGGCGAGGCCAAGGTGCCGTTCTTCAGCATCTCCGGCTCCGATTTCGTCGAGATGTTCGTCGGCGTGGGCGCGGCCCGCGTGCGCGACATGTTCGAGAACGCCAAGAAAAACGCCCCCTGCATCATCTTCATCGATGAAATCGACGCCGTCGGCCGCCACCGCGGCGCTGGCCTGGGCGGCGGCAACGACGAGCGCGAGCAGACCCTCAACCAGATGCTGGTGGAGATGGACGGATTCGAGACCAACCTGGGTGTGATCGTGATCGCGGCCACCAACCGCCCCGACATCCTGGATCCGGCGCTGCTGCGCCCGGGCCGCTTTGACCGCCAGGTCTATGTGACGCTGCCCGACATCCGCGGGCGCGAGCAGATCCTCAACGTGCACATGCGCAAGGTGCCGATCGGCCAGGACGTCAACGCCAGCGTGATCGCGCGCGGCACACCCGGCATGTCGGGTGCAGACCTTGCCAACCTGTGCAACGAAGCCGCCCTGATGGCCGCGCGCCGCAGCGCACGCGTGGTGGAGATGCAGGACTTCGAGAAGGCCAAGGACAAGATCTACATGGGCCCCGAGCGCAAGAGCATGGTCATGACCGAAGAGGACAAGCGCGCCACGGCCTATCACGAGTCCGGCCACGCCATCGTTGCCGAAATGCTCCCAGGCACGGATCCGGTGCACAAGGTCACCATCATGCCGCGTGGCCGTGCCCTGGGCGTGACCTGGCAACTGCCCGAGCGCGACAAGTACAGCCTGTACTTTGACCAGATGCTCAACGAGATCAGCATCCTGTTTGGCGGGCGCATCGCCGAAGACCTGTTCGTCAAGAAGATCTCTACCGGCGCGTCAAACGACTACGAGCGCGCCACCAAGATCGCGCGCGACATGGTCACCCGCTATGGCATGAGCGCCGTCATGGGCCCCATGGTCTACGCCGAGAACGAGGGCGAGGTCTTCCTGGGCCGCAGCATGACGCGCACCACCAGCATCAGCGAGAGCACCCAGCAGAAGGTCGACAGCGAAATCCGCCGCATCCTGGACGAGCAGTACCAGGCAGCGCAGAAGATCCTGGAGGTCAACCGCGACAAGGTCGAGGTCATGACCGAGGCCCTGATGAAGTGGGAAACCATCGACCGCGAGCAGATCGAGGACATCATGGCCGGGCGTGACCCGCGCCCCCCGAAGGACTGGACGCCGCGCAATCCGAGCCAGGGTGGCGGCACGCCGCCAGTGGCCACGGACCCGGCTCCGACGGTTGCGTGACAGGCGCAATGCGTCGTGTATCCAGGGGCCTTCGGGCCCCTTTTTGCTGACGCCGGCGTGCAGCGACAATTGCTTCATGCAGTATTGGCAAACCACCCGCTTCGAGGTGCCGCTGACGCGCCCGCAGGTGATGGGCATCGTCAACGTGACGCCCGATTCCTTCTCGGACGGCGGCCGTCATGACGATCCGAAGGCCGCGCTGGCCCATTGCGAGCGCCTCTTGCGCGACGGCGCGCACCTGCTGGACATCGGTGGCGAATCCACCCGCCCTGGCAGCCCGCCGGTGCCGCTGGAAGTCGAACTGGCACGGGTGCTGCCCATCGTGCGCGAGGCGGTCCGCCTGGGCGTGCCGGTCTCGGTGGACACCTGCAAGCCCGGCGTGATGCAGGCCGTGCTGGACCTGGGCGCCGACGTCATCAACGACGTCTGGGCCCTGCGCCAGAGCGGCGCACGCGAGGTGGTGGCGGCGCATCCGTCCTGTGGCGTGTGCCTGATGCACATGCACCGCGACCCCCAGACCATGCAGGCCGCGCCCATGGAGGGCGATGCCGTGCCTCAGGTGCTATCATTTTTGAAGCAGGTGAGTGAGGATCTGCGCGGGCTGGGGGTCGAAAAGGCCCGGATTGTCTGGGACGCCGGCACCGGCTTTGGCAAGACGGTGGAACAGAACTTCGCGCTGCTGGCGCGCCAGGCGGAGCTGCGCGCACCCGGATACCCCATACTGGCAGGCTGGTCGCGCAAGTCCTCGCTGGGCGCGGTCACCGGATGGCCGGTGGACGGGCGCATGGTGCCCAGCGTGGCGGCAGCGGTTTTGGCGGTGGAGCGCGGTGCGCGCATCGTGCGCGTGCACGACGTGCGCGAGACCGTGGCGGCGCTCGCGGTCTGGCAGGCGATGAACGAACAGGACGACAACCCATGACAAGGCAGTATTTCGGCACGGACGGCATCCGGGGGACGGTGGGCCAGCCGCCCATCACCCCGGACTTTGTGCTGCGACTTGCACACGCCGTCGGCCGTGTGCTGCGCAAGGCGGGTGGCCCCCAGGTGGTGCTGATCGGCAAGGACACGCGCATTTCGGGCTACATGCTGGAGTCCGCGCTGGAGTCCGGCTTCAACTCCGCAGGTGTGGATGTGGTCCTGCTGGGCCCCGTGCCCACCCCGGCCGTGGCCTACCTGACGCGCGCGCTGCGCGCCAGCCTGGGTGTGGTGATCAGCGCCAGCCACAACCCGTTTGCCGACAACGGAATCAAGTTCTTCAGCGCCCAGGGCACCAAGCTGCCCGACGAGTGGGAGCTGGCGGTCGAGGCCGCGCTGGCCGAGCCGCCGGTCTGGGTCGAATCGGCCCAGCTGGGCAAGTCGCGCCGTCTGGACGACGCGGCCGGGCGCTACATCGAGTTCTGCAAGAGCACCTTCTCCAATGACATGACACTGCGCGGCCTTCGGGTGGTGGTGGACGCGGCGCACGGCGCGGCCTACCAGATTGCGCCCAAGGTGTTCCATGAGCTGGGCGCCGAAGTCGTGGCCATCGGCTGCGCACCCGACGGCCTGAACATCAACAGTGGCGTGGGCGCCACCCACCCCGATGCGCTGGTGGCCGCGGTGGCCGCGCACCGCGCGGACTACGGCATTGCGCTGGACGGCGACGCCGACCGGCTGCAGGTGGTGGACCGCGACGGCCGCCTCTACAACGGCGACGAATTGCTGTACCTGCTGGTGGCCGACCGCATCGCCCGCGACGAGGACGTGCCCGGCGCCGTGGGCACCGTGATGACCAACATGGCGGTCGAGCTGGCCCTGAAGGCGCGCGGCGTGAAGTTTGTGCGGGCCAAGGTCGGTGACCGCTACGTGCTCGAAGAGATGCACAGGCACGGGTGGCTGCTGGGCGGTGAGGGGTCGGGTCACCTGCTGATGCTGGACCGCCACACCACCGGTGACGGCCTGGTGAGCGCGCTGCAGGTGCTGCAGGCGTGTGTGGGCAGCGGCCGCACGCTGGCGCAGCTGCTGGCCGGGGTGACGCTCTTCCCCCAGGAGCTGATCAACGTGCGCCTCAAGCCCGGTACCCGCTGGCAGGACAACGCTGCGCTCACCGAAGCGACCCGTGCGGTCGAAGCCGAACTGGGTGACACCGGCCGCGTGCTGATCCGCGCCAGCGGCACCGAGCCGGTGCTGCGTGTCATGGTCGAGGCGCGCGACGCGGCGCAGGCCCGGTCTGCGGCACAGCGCATCGCCGCGGCAGCGCAAGGGTGAGCGCCGTGACCGGCGGCGCCACCACGGCCGTGCAAGTCCTGCTGGCCGACTACGACAACCCGGTCCATGCGGACGCCATCGTGGACCTGCTGGACAGCTATGCGCTGGACGTAAGCGGTGGCGGCCAGCCGTTGTCCGGCTACGCCAGGACGCATCTGGTCGCAGGGCTGAAAGCGCGGCCCCAGGCCTTCAGCCTGCTGGCCTGGGACGGCGACCAGGCCGTGGGTCTGGCCAACTGCATCGAGGGTTTTTCGACCTTCGCGGCGTTGCCGCTGGTCAACCTGCACGACCTGGCCGTGCGGCCCACGCACCGGGGCCGTGGCGTGGGCGCCGCGCTGCTGGCCGGCGTGGAGCGCGAGGCGCGTTCGCGCGGCGCGTGCAAGCTGACGCTGGAGGTGCTTTCCGGCAACCGGGTGGCGATCGGCCTGTACGAGCGGACGGGCTTTGCCGGCTACCAGCTGGACCCGGCCATGGGCCACGCGGTGTTTTTGCAGAAGTGGCTGGAAGAAGGGTCGCCGGACGCCTGAATCGCGAGTCGTCCTCAGGCGGCAGCGGATTCAAACCAGTGCGGTATGCGGTTGACGAGCGCCACCAGCGACAACATCACCGGCACTTCGACCAGCACGCCCACCACAGTTGCAAGCGCGGCGCCCGAGTTCAGTCCGAACAGCGAGATCGCCACCGCGACAGCCAGTTCGAAGAAATTGGAGGTCCCGATCAGGCAGGCGGGGCCGGCGACGTTGTGCGGCAGGCGCAGCAGCCTGGCGCCCAGAAGACTCACCGCAAAAATGCCGTAGCTTTGCAGGATCAGCGGAACGGCAATCATGGCAATCACCACAGGTTTGGCCACCAGCGTGCCGGCCTGAAAGCCGAACAGCAGCACCACGGTGGCGATGAGTCCCACGATGGACCAGGGCTTGAGGCGTGCCACAAGGTCGTCCACCGCCCGCGCAGAGCGGCGCAGCAGCAGGTGCCGGGTGGCCATGCCGGCCAGCAGGGGCAGCACCACATACAGCACCGTGGACAGCAGCAGCGTCTCCCATGGCACGGTGAGGTCGGTCACGCCCAGCAGAAACGCTGCAATCGGGGCAAACGCAAACACCATGATGATGTCGTTGACGGAGACCTGGACCAGCGTGTAGTTGGCGTCTCCCCGGACCAGCTGGCTCCAGACAAACACCATGGCCGTGCAGGGTGCCACCCCCAGCAGAATCATGCCGGCGATGTACTCGTTGGCCGACTGCGGGTCTACCCAGGGCGCAAACACGTAACGAAAAAACAGGATGCCCAGCGCGGCCATGGTGAAGGGCTTGACCAGCCAGTTCACCGTCAGCGTCAGCACCAGTCCACGCGGCTTGCGGCCCACGTCCTTGACCGACGTCCAGTCGATCTGGACCATCATCGGATAAATCATGACCCATATAAACACGGCGACCACCAGGTTCACATGGGCCACCTCCAGCGCTGCAACGGCGGTAAACAGCCCCGGCAGGACCAGACCGACGCCTACGCCCGCAAGGATTCCGAGCCCCACCCAAATTGTGAGGTAGCGTTCAAACAAGCCCATTCATGCCACCTGTTCAGACTGTGCCATCGCACGCGCGGCGCGTTGCAGTGAAAGCCCCTCAAGGCTGTCCGGGGGCAGGTTCACCAGCAGTTCCAGCCGCCGGCGGATGGCGTGCAGCGTCTGGCGGAATGCCTCCAGCCGTTGATCGTCTGTACCTTCCACCGCCGAAGGGTCGGCGTAGCCCCAGTGCGCGGTGGCGGGCTGGCCCGGCCAATAGGGGCACTGCTCGCCCGCCGCGTTGTCGCAGACGGTGATCACCAGGTCCATGTGGGGCGCGCCGGGCAGGGCGAACCCGTCCCAGCTCTTGCTGCGCAGGCCATCGGTGCGGATGCCGGCGGACTGCAGCACCTTCAGGCCCAGCGGATTGGGCTGCTGGTTCGCGCGCGGGCTGCTGCCGGCGGAAAACGCCTTGAAGCGGCCGTTGCCGATGTGGTTGAGGGTGGCTTCGGCCAGGATGCTGCGGGCGGAGTTGTGCGTGCACAGGAACAGCACGTGGACAGGGCGGTCACTCATGGGATGCTCCGGCTTCACTGTGTCAGCAGCAGGCCTTGGCGGGATCTGCCTTGGGCCTGGTCTTCATGAACTGCACCGTGCCCGTGGCGGGCGCTGCGCAACAGGCAGCGGTTTCCTGCGCAGCCGATGGCGTCGCCTCGCTGAACACCGGGATGCTGTCCAGCGTGTGGAACTGCTCCCAGGCCATGCCCTGCGGATCGGTCACCCAGTACTTGTCGCTGCGGGCGTAGCAGCAGGTGGTTTCGCCCTCGTCCAGCAACGCCATGTCGGCGCGGATGGCGTTTTCCTTCAGGGCGGCCAGTTCGTCGGCCGAGCCGACCTGGATGCCCAGATGGTCCACGCCCGGCTTGCTGCCACGGGTCGAAATTGCAAAATTCACTGGCGGGTCTTCCAGCATCCACTTGGCGTAGTCGCTCTCGGTGCGGGCGGGCGACTGGTTGAACATGGCCGTATAGAACATGATGTTCCTTGGCAGGTCATCGACATGCATGTGGACATGAAAACGCTTCATGACAATCTCCTGGTGTGTCAAAGGGCAAGGGCGGGCAGCACCACGACCGGCGAGAAGCCGCCGCCCGCGGTGCGGAAATTGGTGGTCTGGCCGGCCCAGGTGCGGGCGGCCAGCAGTTGCACCTGGCCGCGCCAGGCATAGGCGCGCAAATCCAGCTTGAGCCGCGTGGTCGTGCCGTCCACATCGACCAGCCGTTCGCTGGGCGGCACGAGCTCCTGGGCCACAAAGCCGCCGGCGGTGACGTCGGCCCAGACCTTGTGCGTGATCTTGTCGCCGCGGTAGGCGGCCTTGGCACCGTACCCCGCCACCGGCTTGAAGAAGAGCTGCCTGCGTCGCGCCCACAGGGCGTCGGCGTTGGCGGCGGTGACTTCCTGCGTCGCGGGCACCACCGCGCGCAGCACGGCACGGTCGTCTTCGCTGACGCCCCAACTGCCCAGCAAGGCGTCGTCGCCCAGCGTGATCAGGTTGCGCTTGTCCGCCTGCAGCGCGTGCACGCGGGGGAGAGGCGTGACCACAGTGGCACCAGCTTCGTAGGCGGCGCGCAGCGCGGCGTGCGCGGGGTCGGAGAGGTCAAAGTCCGTGAGGCGGTTGTAGACCAGGTCCACAGCCAGGCTCTCGCCGCTGGTGCCCGACAGCGCGGGGTGCCAGAGCCGGCCGTCGCGCCATTGCAGCGTGCGCGCGTCGCCGACAGCAGCCACCAGACCGTGTGATTCAAAAAAGTGGCGCGCCAGGGCGAACTCCGGGGCAAGGTACTGTGCCTGCGGCGCGTCGTCGACGACCAGCACCGTACGCCACGGCGCGTCGCCGCGTTGCGCCTGCCATTCGCTGCGGAACATGGCCATGAAGGTGTCGTCCAGCGATGGCAGGCCAGGCGCGGTGGCGTCCATCAGCGCCCCCATGGACTCACAGCAGGCCCGGTGTGCCCGCGCCAGCGCGGCGTTCAGGAAGGCACCGCCGGCATTGGTGTTGATTTCGATGAGGCGCGGGCCATCGGGCCCGAGGTGGAAGTCGTAGCCCATGAAGACGCCAGCCGGGCCGAAGGCATGGCGGGCGATGGGGGCGGCGTGCGCCAGCGCATGGCTTTGCCAGGCGGGCAGCTCCATCACACGGTCCAGCGCCGCCACCGCCCGTGTGACAGCGTTGCGTGTGGCGGGGTCCAGGAACACCGCTGTCTGCGAGAACAGGTGCGGATGCGTCTGCGCCAGCTCGCTGGCAAGACCCTTGAGGCTCGGGTCAGTCTCCAGCTGTTCGCGCAGACGCCCGGTGTTGAGCGTGCGGCACAGGCAGCCCAGGTTGAGGGTATCGGCCAGGTTCATGGCGCGCCTTTCAGCAGGTGCTGCACGATGTTGCTTCCGTCACTTCGCAGGCGGCGCCCTGGCAGCAGTGTTCGGTCAGGTAGGCCAGCAGGGCGGTCATCTGGCCGAAGCTGGCGCGGTAGATCAGGTTGCGGCCACGCGGCTCGCTGGTGACCAGGCCGGCGTGGGCCAGCTCCTTGAGGTGAAACGACAACGCGCTGGGCGCCACATCCAGCAGGCCGGCGATGGCACCGGGCGTCAGGCCTTCGGGGCCGGCCACCACCAGGGCGCGAAAGGCGCGCAGGCGCTGGGCCTGGGCCAGTGCCGCCAGGGCGCGCACGGTGCTGGCTTCGTCAGGGAGTTGGGTTTCCATAATTCAATAATAGTTGAATTATGGAAATGATGCAACGGCCGGCCATGCCGCGACGCCGTTCGCTATCAAATTCATAGCGGATCAGGTCCAGCTGGTAGGGGCTGGAGGCACTTTTCGTCATGAAAATGCCACGCAACCGCCACAAACGCGTCATTGCGGCTCCAGACACTGGCACTCATCCACCACGAAAAGCCAACCAGAAGGAGCTGCCATGAACGAATTGCCGAACCCGACCTTTCCGCTGTCGCCGATTGCGCTGCCCAGGGGGTCACTTCACCGAAGCGCTCACACTGACGATGGTCCGGATGTTGCGGCGCAGCGCGGCGGCATTTCGGTGGCCTGGGCCCGTCACGCTGACGAAGTCCGCGAGGCCCAGCGCCTGAGGTTTGAGGTGTTCGCCGGCGAAATGGGCGCCCGGCTGGACACGCCGCTGGCCGGCCACGACATCGACCTGTTCGACGACTACTGCGAGCACCTGCTGGTGCGCGACACCGCTTCCGGCACGGTGATCGGCACCTACCGCGTGCTCACGCCGTCGCAGGCGCGCCGTGTGGGCAGCACCTACAGCGACACCGAATTCGACCTCACGCGCCTGCGCGAGCTGCGCCCGCGCATGGTCGAGCTGGGCCGCAGCTGCGTGCACCCGGCGCACCGGCAGGGCGGGGTGATCCTGGCGCTGTGGGGGGCTTTGGCGGGCTTCATGGGCCGCAACAAGCTGGACACCATGATCGGCTGCGCCAGCATCCCGATGCTGCACAACGGGGTGGTGAGCGGGGACGCCGCCGCCAGCATCTGGCGCCAGCTGCGTGAAACGCACCTCGCGCCCATCGAGCACCAGGTGCGCCCGCGCCTTGCGCTGCCGGTGGACAAACTGGATGCGACGCTGGATGTGGAGCCGCCCGCGCTGATCCGCGGTTACCTCAAGCTGGGCGCCAAAGTGCTGGGCGCACCCGCCTGGGACCCGGATTTCAACAGCGCGGACCTGCCGATGCTGATGCGCGTGGCTGACTTGCCGGGGCGTTACCGGCGGTCATTCCAGGGCGCCTGAAGCGCCCCTCCTGTTCGGGCTGCGTTCTCGGCAGTCAGGCGACCCAGTTTTCCAGTTGGAGCGCGGGCACTTTGCTGAACTCGCGCTCGTTGTTGGTCACCAGGATCAGCCCTTCGCTGCGCGCATGGGCCGCAATGTGCAGGTCATTGACGCCAATCGGCTGTCCGGTGCGCTCCAGGCTGGCGCGGATGCTGCCGTAATGTGCCGCCGCCTTGGGTGTGTAGGGGAGTACGTCCAACCGGCTGCAAAAGTCCTCGACTACCCGCAGGTTTTGGGCCATGTGGGCACTCTTTTCTGCTCCGTGGATCAGTTCGGCAAGGGTGATGGATGAGATCGCCATCTGCCCGACATGTTCATTGAATACCGCCAGCACCTCAGCCGGCCGGCGCTTGATCACATAGATGACGATGTTGGTGTCCAGCAGGTAGCGCAGCATCAAAGCGCCTCGCGTTCACCCTGCTGCTGGCTTGCCCGTTCTGACATGAAGTCGTCGCTGGGCATCGGGCCGTTCAGGAAGAAGCTGTCCCAGGCGCCATCCAGCGGGGCGATGATGCGTTCCCGACCCAGTGCGCGTACCTGCACGCGCCTGGTACCCTCGGGCAGACGCAGCTCAGCCGGCAGACGCACGGCTTGTGTGCGGTTGTTGATGAACACCGACGCGATGGTCATGGCTGCACTCCTGCTGACTGTATATAGCAGGAGTGTATGGCACTCCCGATCCTCAGTCAAACACCGGGGATTCGACGCCCAGCACCTTGTGCAGCTTCGGGGACGTGGTGGTGTACTGCAGGTGGATCTTGCCCTTCTCGGGGAAAATCAGCGGCGCGGCGCCAAAGGCGGCCAGCGCGCACTCGTGGAAGCCGCTGAGGATCAGCTTCTTCTTGCCAGGGTAGGTGTTGATGTCGCCCACCGCAAAAATGCCGGGGATGTTGGTGGAGAACTTCTCGGTGTCCACCACCAGCTGCTTGCGCTCGATCTGCAGGCCCCAGTCGGCGATCGGGCCGAGCTTGGGGCTCAGGCCGAAGAACACCAGCAGCATGTCCAGCGGCACCACGCGCGTCACGCCGTCCGCGCCGGTGACCTTGGCACCGGTGAGGCGGCCGTCCTTCTCGTCAAAGCCGGTGACCTGGCCCACGATGAACTGCATCTCGTAGGCGTCGCACAGCTCCTTCATCCGGGCCACGCTGGCGGGCGCGGCCTTGAAGCCGTCGCGGCGGTGGATCAGGATGACGCTCTCGGCCTTGTTGGGGCCTTCGTTGACGAAGTTCAGCGCCCAGTCCAGGGCCGAGTCGCCGCCGCCCACGATGACCAGGTTCTTGCCGGCAAAGTCGGCCGGGTTCTTGACCCGGTAGAACAGCTGCGAGCCGTCATACTTGTCCAGCCCGTCCACCTTGAGCGTGCGCGGCTCGAAGGCGCCCACGCCACCGGCGATGAAGATGGTCTTGGTGAGGAATCTTGTGCCCTTGGAGGTCTCGACGAAAAAGCGGCCGTCGTCCTGCTTCTGCACCGTGGAGACCGTCTGGCCCAGGTGGAAGGTGGCGCCAAACGGCTCGATCTGCTTGAGCAGGGCGTCGGTCAGCTCCTGGCCGGTGCACACGGGGATGGCCGGGATGTCGTAGATCGGCTTGTCCGGGTACAGCTCCACCGGCTGGCCGCCGGGGTAGGCCAGCGCGTCAATGATGTGGGCCTTGATTTCCAGCAGGCCAAGCTCGAAGACCTGGAACAGGCCCACCGGGCCCGCGCCGATGATGACGGCGTCCGTCTCGATGGGCCCGTCGTGGGCGGCAGCGGTGTTGATCACTTCTTGGTTGAGTTGTGGTTCCATGATTCCCTGCAGGGCAGCGCCCGGCCGATCAGCGGATCAGCTCGGACAGCTTGCCGGTCTTGTCTTTCCATTCGTCGGCATCGGGCAGCGGCTCCTTGCGCTTGGTGATGCTCTTCCATCCCGGCAGGCGGGCGAGCTCGGCATTGAGCTTGACCATGTGCATCTGGTCCGCGGGCGTGTCTTCCTCGGCGTAGATGGCGTTCACCGGGCACTCGGGGATACAGACCGCGCAGTCGATGCACTCATCCGGGTCGATGGTGAGGAAGTTCGGCCCTTCGCGGAAACAGTCCACAGGGCAGACATCCACGCAGTCGGTGTATTTGCAGCGGATGCAGGCTTCGGTGACGATGTGGGTCATGGGGTGTTTCTGGGGGCGGGGAAAACCCTAGATTTTATTTCGATTTGAAAAAGGACCGTTTGGGCGAAGCCGTGTCGCCGAAGGGGTCGCTTGATTTGCGTCAACGAACGAGCAGCGCCCCGGAGGTCTTGTGGCTGGCCGTGTCCACCAGCACCAGGGCGCCCAGGCGCCGCGAGCGGGTGTAGGGCAGGGTGGCCAGCGGCTCCTGCAGGGTGATTTCCACATGGCCGATGGCATTGGGCTCCAGCTGGCTGGCGTCCTCTTCGGCCAGCGTGTTCACGTCCAGCCGGTGCACGATGCGCCGTACCTTGGCCTTGACCCAGCGGTGGCCGTGCAGGGCCCAGTAAACGCGGCCCGCCACCAGTGGCTCGTCGTCCATCCAGGCCACCGTGGCGCTGAGCTCGCGCGAGGTTTCGAAGGCGGTCGCTGCGCCGCCCGCTTCGGTGTCGGTACCCGTGTCGTCGGCCAGCAGCCAGTCGCCGCGCGAGATGTCCACCTCGCGGTCCAGCACGATGCCCGCGCTGTGGCCTGCGAGCACCGGACGCGGCTGGCGAACATGGTCCAGCACCTGGGCCACGCGGGCGGTCTGCCCGCCGGGCAGCACGCGCACCTGCTGGCCGGGTTGCACGGCACCGGTGGCCACGCGGCCCCAGAACACCCGCCGGCCCTGTGAGGTGTCGGCGGACGACGCAAATTTCTCGACCCACTGCACCGGAAAGGCAAACGCCTCGGTGGTCTCGGCTGGCGTGGTGGGAAGCTGCTCCAGCAGGTCCAGCAGGGACAGGCCCTCATAGCCGCACCAGCCCGGATGGGCGGTGACAACGTTGTAGCCCTTGAGCGCCGAGATCGGCACGATGGCGCGCACGGCAATGCCGGCGGCATCGGCAAAGGCCTGCAGCGCGCCGCCAATGTGGCGCAGCGCCAGCGCCGGGTCCTCGACGGCGTCGAGCTTGTTGACGGCGAACACGATGGAGGGCACGCGCAGCAGGTTGACCAGCAGCGAGTGGCGCCGTGTCTGCACCAGCAGCTCCAGCGCGGGATTGCGCCAGTCCAGCTTGGTGGCGTCCACCAGCACCACGGCGGCGTCGGCGCCGGAGGCGGCCGTCACCATGTTGCGGGTGTATTGCTCGTGACCGGGCGCGTCGCCGATGATGAACTTGCGCCCCGGCGTGGCGAAGTAGCGCCAGGCCACGTCGATGGTGATGCCCTGCTCGCGCTCGGCCGAAAGGCCGTCGGTCAGCAGCGCCAGGTCGGTCTCGCCCGAGCGCTGCACGCCGGCGAGCTGGTCCTGCAGCACCGACTTGCTGTCCACCAGCAGGCGCCCGATCAGCGTGCTCTTGCCGTCGTCCACTGAGCCGCAGGTGATGAAGCGCAGCGCCGATTGGGCGTCCAATGCGGCCTCAGCCCCCGTCAATGCTGGTTGACCCGCTATCAAAGTTGTAGCGTTCATCAGAAATACCCGTCCTTCTTGCGCTTTTCCATCGAGGCCTCGGACGTCTTGTCGTCCATGCGGGTGGCGCCGCGCTCGCTCACGTCCACCGACAGCGTTTCCAGCACCACATCGGCGGCGGTGGCGGCGGGGCTTTCGACCGGGCAGGTGCAGGTGATGTCGCCCACGGTACGGAAGCGCACCGTACGCGTCTGCACCGCTTCGCCGTCGCGCGGCGGGGTCAGGGGCGTGACCGGCACCAGCAGGCCCTTGCGTTCCACCACTTCGCGCGGGTGGGCGTAGTAGATTGAGGGCAGGGCGATCCGCTCGCGCTCGATGTACTGCCACACGTCCAGCTCGGTCCAGTTGCTGATGGGGAACACGCGGAAATGCTCGCCGGGGTGCAGCCGGGTGTTGAACAGCGTCCACAGCTCGGGCCGCTGGGCCTTGGGCTGCCACTGGCCGAAGCTGTCGCGGTGGGAGAAGATGCGCTCCTTGGCGCGGGCCTTTTCCTCGTCGCGGCGGGCGCCGCCGATCAGCGCGTCAAAGCGGAACTCCTCGATCGCCTCGAGCAGCGTCACCGACTGGTGCACGTTGCGGCTCTCCCCCGGGTGGGCCAGGCGCACGGTGCCGCGCTTCATGGAGTCTTCAACGCTGCGCACGATGAGTTCGGCGTCGAGTTCCTTTGCGCGCAGGTCGCGGAAACCGGTCACTTCGGGGAAGTTGTGACCGGTGTCGATCATGAGCAGCGGATAGGGGATGCGTCCTTGGCCAAAAGCCTTTTCGGCGCACTTGAGCAGCACCAGCGAATCCTTGCCGCCCGAGAACAGCAGGGTGGGGCGCTCAAACGCAGCGGCGACTTCGCGCAGGATGAAGATGGCTTCTTCTTCCAGGGCATCCAGGTGGTGGTTGCTCAGGGGGGCGAGCAGGCGGGGTTCGGTGCGGGCGTTCATGCGGTGACTTCACGGATCGGGATCACGGTGGACTTGGCGACGTGCAGCCCGCACTCCTTGAGGTTTTCGTCTTCCCACCACCAGCGGCCCGAGCGCGGGTCCTCGCCCAGCGTCACGGCCCGGGTGCAGGGCGCGCAGCCGATGCTGGGGAAGAACTGGTCGTGCAGCGGGTTGAAGGGGATCTCGTGCAGGGCGATGTAGTGCCACACGTCGCCCCAGGTCCAGCGCGCCAGCGGATTGAGCTTGACGCGGTCCACCGTGCGCCCGCCCACCTGCACCCGCTGGTGTTCGATGGCGTCGACCACGGCGCGCGCGCTGGATTGCTCGCGACGCAGGCCGGTGATCCAGCCGTTGTGGCCGGCCAGCGCCCGCTCCAGCGGCGCCATCTTGCGGATGTCGCAGCACAGCTTGCGCAGCGCCACGCTGCGGTAGATGGCGTCCTCGCCGAAATCGCGCAGGTAGACCGCCAGCGCCTGCTCGTCGGGCCGGTACACGTCCACGGTGCGGTGGTAGCGCTGTTCCAGACGCTCGCGCAGGGCCAGCGTCTCGGGGTGCAGCCGCCCGGTGTCCAGCATGAAGATGCCTGCCTCGATGCCCGCGGTGTGCAGCAGGTGGGTCACCACCATGTCTTCGGCGCCCAGGCTGGAGGCCTGCACCAGCGAGCCGTGCTCCAGCTCGGCGGTCTGCAGCAGGTGCAGCGACTGGGCCAGCTTGTCGGCAAAGTCCGGCGACGCCTTGGCGTACAGGGCGATGGCGCTCATGCGGGGGCTCCTTCAGCAGCAAAGCGGGGTGCGGTCACGACGGCATCGCCCTGGTAGAAGGCTGCAAAGCGGGCGAACTGGCGTTGTGCGTCGGCGGCGTCCACGCCCTCGCGCAGCACGGCGCTGGAGAACCCCGTGCGCTGCATCTGCACCAGCTGGTCGATCAGCACATCGCCGGTGGCGCGGATTTCTCCGGCAAAGCCCATGCGCCGGCGCAGCAGGAACGCCTGGCTGTAGGCGCGCCCGTCGGTGAACTTGGGGAACTGCAGGTCCACCCGGTCCACGCCCTGCAGCGACACCGCCAGCGGGTTCACGTCGTTCGGGAGTTGGAGCACATTCTGGCCTCCAGCCCCCGCCAAATGGTCTTGAGCTGCTATCAATTTCATAGTGAATGCTCCTCGCGGTCGGCTTCGCTGGCCGCGGTGCGCCGCTCCAGGCGCGCGCTGTTGGCGGCGGTCTTGAACGGCTCGATCCCCACCCGGCGCAGCGTGGCGATGAAGGTCTCGCTGCGCCCGCCGCTTTGCTGGCGTTGCTGGCGGTAGGTGTCCAGCAGGGCTTCGATCACCTCGGGCACTTCGGCCGCCGAGAACGAAGGCCCCACCACCTTGCCCGGCACGGGCTCGCCGCTCAGGGCCGAGCCGTCGGAGCCGCCCAGCGTGACCTGGTACCACTCCTTGCCGTCCTTGTCGACGCCCAGGATGCCGATGTGGCCGCTGTGGTGGTGGCCGCAGCTGTTGATGCAGCCGCTGATGTGCAGGTCGATCTCGCCCAGGTCGTGCAGCTCGTCCAGGTCCTGGTAGCGCGCGGTGATGGCCGAGGCGATGGGCAGCGATCTGGCATTGGCCAGCGCGCAGAAGTCGCCGCCGGGGCAGGCGATCATGTCGGTCAGCAGCCGGATGTTGGGGCGGGCAAAGCCGGCCTTGCGGGCGGCGCGCCACAGCTCGGGCAGGGCGTCACAGCGCACCCAGGGCAGCACCAGGTTCTGGTCGTGGGTGACGCGCACCTCGCCGGCGGAATACTGCTCGGCCAGCTCGGCCGCCTGCTCCAGCTGGTCGGCCGTGGCGTCGCCCGGCGATTGCCCCAGCCGCTTGAAGGACAGCGTCACTGCGCGCAGGTCGGGGTTCTTGTGCGGCGCCACGTTCTGCTGCAGCCAGCGGCCGAACTCCACGTCGTCCTCGGCGGCGGCGCGCAGGATGTGGGCGATCTTGCTGTCGGCGCTCTTGCGGTCGCACTGCAGTGCGGGCGGCACGAAAGACGCACTCACGCGGTCCAGCTCGGCCTGGGTGATGGTGTGCGGGGCGCCGTCGTGTTCCAGGATCTGGGCGTACTCGGCCTCCACCTCGTCGATGTAGCGCTGGCCTTCGGCCTTGACCAGGATCTTGATGCGCGCCTTGTACATGTTGTCGCGCCGTCCCCAGCGGTTGTAGACGCGCACCACGGCCTCGAGGTAGTTGAGGATCTCCGCCCAGGGCAGGAAGTCGCGGATGGTGGTGGCGATCACCGGCGTGCGGCCCATGCCGCCGCCCACCAGCACGCGGAATCCCGTCTCGCCGGCGTCGTTCTTCACGACATGCAGGCCCACGTCGTGCCAGTGCGTCGCGGCGCGGTCTTCCAGCGCACCGGTCACGGCGATCTTGAACTTGCGCGGCAGGAAGGCGAACTCGGGGTGCAGCGTGCTCCACTGGCGGATGATTTCGCAGAACGGCCGCGGGTCGGCGATCTCGTCCACGGCGATGCCGGCGCGCTCGTCGCTGGTGATGTTGCGGATGCAGTTGCCGCTGGTCTGGATGCCGTGCATGTTGACGCTGGCCAGCAAGTCCATGACGTCGGCGCTCTTGTCCAGCGGGATCCAGTTGAACTGCACGTTCTGGCGAGTGGTGAAATGCCCCACGCCCTTGACCAGGCGCGCCGCCGGAGCGGATCCCGCGGCCGTGTCCAGCGCGTCCTGGCGGGACTGCGCGTCTGCCAGCAGCGCGGCATCCGGGGCGTCGTAGTCGCGGGCGATGCACGCCAGCACGCGCAGCTGGGCGCTGGACAGCTCGCCATAGGGCACGGCGATGCGCAGCATCGGGGCGTAGCGCTGCACATACCAGCCGTTTTGCAGCCGCAGCGGACGGAACTCGTCGTCAGAGAGCTTGCCGGCCTGCCAGCGCTCCAGCTGGTCGCGGTATTGGGCGGCGCGCAATTGCACGAACTGGCGGTCAAAGTCGGTGTACTGGTACATGGTCAGATCGTGATCAGTTTGAGCCCGGCATACGCCAGAAGGGCGGACAGCAGGGTGCGCACCGCGCGCTCGGGCACCTGCAGCCCCAGACGTGAACCCAGCCAGATGCCGGGCAGCGAGCCCGTCAGCAGCAGGCCCAGCAGCGGCCAGTCCACCGAGCCCAGCGAGGCGTGTCCGAGGCCGGCCACCAGCGTCAGGGGCACGGCGTAGGCGATGTCGGCTGCGACGATGCGCGTCAGCGGCAGCAACGGGTACAGCAGCATCAGCACGGTGACGCCGATGGCGCCGGCACCCACCGAGGTGAGGGTGACCAGCGTGCCGATCAGCGCGCCAAACAGCAGCGGCAGCGCCCAGTGGCGGGCCGTGGCGGCGTGGCGTTCCTGGCCGGCGGCCACGCGCACCGGTGCGGCCTTGCCGCGCAGGGCCTTGTACAGCGTGGCCGCGGCGGTGAGCATCAGCGCCACGCCCAGCGTCGTGGTCATGACGGCCTGTACCCCCGCACTGGCCGGCCCCATGCGGTGCAGCACCGCCAGCGTCAACAAAGCGGCCGGGATGCTGCCGGCCGACAGGTGCAGCACCACCCGCCACTCGACCTGGCGGGCGCGCCACAGGCTCAGCGTGCCGCCGGCCTTGGTGAAGGCGGCGAACAGCAGATCGGTGCCAATGGCCAGGTAGGGCTTGATGCCGAAGCCGAAGATCAGGATCGGTGTCATCAGTGAACCGCCGCCCACGCCCGTGAGGCCGACGATCAGGCCCACGACGAAACCGGCAGCGATGAAGGCAAACTCTTGCATGGGTCGCGACTGTAGGGCGCACCCTTATGAAACCAAACGATTTTTTGGTTCACGCCTTATGCAGATAAGCTTATTCGCCAGCATTGGCGCGGGTTTGCGGGCGATTCCAGCCGAAAGCCGGATATGGGGCCCATGCCCCTGTGGCGGCATCCCCGCAGGCCAACCCTGTCGCATGGGGGCAGGGGACGACTGTTGTATTCATGCCGGTGAGCTGGCCGCGCCGGACAGGTGACGACCGGATTTGTGGTGCTGGCGCGCGCCTTCCCACCATAATCCCTGCAAACAAAACAACAGGGCACCATGAGCGAGCGGATCTTTGTCCGGATTGTCGGGTTCAGCGACGTGGAGCGCCACGCGCTCAACAGCGTGTTCCGCCTGTCCGAGGAGCGCGAAACCATCTACACCCTGTGGGTAGAGGGTGCGCCCGAAGCGCCGCGCATGGCCCTGATTGACGGCCAGAGCAGCGAGGCCGCCCAGGAGATGGCCCCCCCCGCACCCGGCGCCCCCGACGTGAAGATGTTCTGGGTGGGCCCTGTGGCGCCCGCGCAGGCCGCGCGCACCTTCCAGCGACCGCTGCACTGGCCCGAGGTGGTGCAGGCCATGGACGAGATCTTTGCCCCGCCGCCCGAGCTGGACTTTGACCTGGACATCGGCGGGCCACCGGCCACCCAGCCGCATGGGGGAACCCGCGTGCTGGTGATCGACCCGGACCCCGAAATCCGCCTGTACTGGCGCGCCAAGTTCGCCGGCCTGCGCTTCCCCGAACTGGACGAATCTGCCACCGCCGCCCAGGCGCGCGATCTGATCCAGATCGGCACCTACCTGCTGGCCATTGTGAGCCTGGGCGTGGTGGACGCCGACCCCTGGGACCTGGTGGAGCTGCTGCGCAAGGGCGAGCACCCGGTGACCCATGTCGCCGTGGCCACGCACCAGCCGGACTGGCCCAAGCGCATCCGCGCCCGCATGGTGGGCTGCAACGCCTGCCTGGACATCCCGCCCAGCCCCGGCAGCATGGTCCGGCTGCTGCGCTCGCTACGAAAACGATAGCGGGTCAGCCAGCCTGCACGCGGGCTGCAGGCCGAAATGGCCCTGAAAATCCGGCTCAGGCCCGCACGGCCGCCGCCAGCCGCGCACCCAGCGGCCAGGGCTCGCCGCACGCCTGCGACACCATCAGTTCGGCGCACAAGGCGGCCAGACTCAGGCCGCGCGAGCCAAACGCGGTGCACATCAACAGGCGGGGCGCCTCAGGCCCGTCCCCCACGTTTGCCGGCAGGTGCCACTCGCCCACCAGCGGCAGCCGGTTGGCGGTGGTCGCCCGTTCGCCCGCCCACAGCCGAATCTGGCCAGCCTGCGCCTGGCGCTCAAGCTCGGCCTGCGCCTGACCGGCCTGCGCAGACGTGAAGCCCCGCGCCAGCCAGGCCACGCGGTCCAGGTTGGCCTGCAGGGCTGCGGCGGGCTCCATGGGAGTCGCGCGCTCGTAGGTGGAGCCGGCCATCCAGCCGGCGTGCACGCCATCGGCCTGCAGCCCCGGCACCGCCGGGATGAAGTGGCCGTGGCCGTTGAATGCATGCGCGGGCAGGGCGGACTGCAGCGCATCTGTCCACGGGCCCAGCGCCACCTGGCCGGCCACCCGGTCCAGCGGCGAGCGCAGCACGGGTCGGTCTTGCGCGGGCAGCGTCTCCAGCAGCATCTGCGTGGCGTGGGCGGTGGCCAGCACCAGGCAGGCGGTGCGGGCCAGCTCGGCGCCGCTGGCGTCCAGCAGCACCCAGTGGTCGCCGTCGCGGGCCAGCTGGCTTGCCGGTTTGCCCCCACAAAACGTGACCCCGGGCGCCGCGAGCCAGGCGCGCACCAGCGCAGCCAGGCGCACCCAGGCCGCACGTGCGTGCCAGACGTCGCCGCCGCGCAAATGCATCCAGTCCTGCGCGAACGCGGTCAGCGCGCCATCGGCGGTGACCCAGTCCGCTGGCAGGCGCGCCGGCAACTCGCCCTGGCGCTGCAGCGCGCCGCAGGACTGCCAGTCCGTGCCCTCGTGCAGCAGGGCCCGGGCGTGGGCCAGCGTGAGGCGCACGCCCGCGCGCGTCAGGCGCGACAGCGGGGCGTCGTCCACCGACACGTGGGGCGCCATCAGGCCCACGGGCAGGGCCGAAGCACCCGCTGCGGGGGCGCCGGCGGCATCCAGAACCTGCACCGCCGTGCCGCGCAGGGCCAGTGCCTGCGCCACGGCCGCGCCAGCCAGGCCGGCGCCGAGCACCACCGCATGCGACGGCGTGCCCCGGCCAGAGCGCGCGGAGGTGTTGGCTTGGGTGTTGATGCGGGTCTTGGGCGTCCAGGCCGGGTCGTAGCGGCCTTGCAGGCAATCGCGCTTTGGCGGCAGTCCGGGCGCCTTGTGCACCACGAATCCGGCTTCGGCCAGGGCATCGCGCACCTCGCGCGCGATCGTCCAGGTGGCCACGCGCGCGCCGCGCGCGCAATGGCGGGCCACGCCTTTCAGCGTCGAGGGCTGCCACATCACCGGGTTGCACGCCGGGCTGAAGCCGTCCAGGAACACGGCGTCGGCCGTGGCCACCAAATCGCGCAGCATGGGCTGCACATCGCCCACGGCCAGCGTGAGCTGCACCCGTCCGCCCTCGAACATCAGCCGGTGCACGCCGGGAAGCAGCCCCCACCAGCTGTCGGCCAGGGTGCGCGCCAGCTCGGCCAGTTCGGGCCAGTCGGCGGCGCTGCGCAACACGTCCGCCGCAGACACCGGGTGCGCCTCCACCGAGACAAAGTGGAGCAGCCCGGCGCGTTGCGGATCCGCCCGCCAGGCCTGCCAGGCGGCCAGAAAGTTCAGGCCCAGGCCGAAGCCGGTTTCCAGGATGGTGAAGGAGGGGCGTCCCTGCCAGGCGCCGGGCAGGCCGCAGCTGTCCAGAAACACATGGCGGGCCTGGGCCAGGCCACCCGCGCAGGAGCGGTAGATGTCGTCGAACCGGGCGCTGCGCGGCGTGCCGTCGGCCTGCCATTCGACGGGTTCGCTCATGGGGCAGCGCCGGCTGGCGCTCAGGCGGCCGGTGGCACGTAACCGGCGGCGGCGTCGGCGCCGGCGCCGAAGAAGTGGTTTTCCATCTGGCGCTTGAGGTACTCGCGGGCGCGTTGGTCGGCCAGGTTCAGGCGGTTCTCGTTGACCAGCATCGTCTGGTGCTTGAGCCAGCCGGCCCAGGCCTCCTTGCTCACGCTCTCCCAGATGCGTTTGCCCAGTTCGCCCGGGTAGGGCGGGAAGTCGAGGCCCTCGGCTTCATGGCCGAGCTTGATGCAGTTGACGGTACGAGCCATGGGTCACCTTGGGTATGTTTTGGGGTACTTGAATTGGCAAAAGCCTTCGCCGCGACTCTATCAAGATTCCCCAGCCCCTCCCGTCATCCCCGCGAAGAGCCTGCCCCCGCGAAGGCGGGGGCAGGGATCCAGTCGCAATGGCGGAACAGACGGCCCCAAGTCTCGTTTTTAGACAAAATCGGCCTCCAGCCCCCGCCAATGCTTGCTGACCCACTATCAAAACGATAGCGAGTCAGAGGCGGGATCAGGCCGCCACTGTCACCTGCGGCTGGTTCGCCGCCACGCTGTTGAGCGCCAAAATCTCGGCTTCAGCCGTCGCAATGGCCTGCGCCCTGGCCGCGTCGCCCATGGCCACACCTTCGGCGCGCACGAAGCGCACGTCGGTCACGCCCAGGAAGCCGAACACCGTCTTGAGGTAGCTCTCCTGGTGCTCCATGGCGTTGCCGGCGTCGCTGGTGGAATACACGCCGCCGCGGGTGGAGGCCACGATCACCGTCTTGCCGCCGGCCAGGCCCACCGGGCCCTTGTCGGTGTACTTGAAGGTGCGGCCCACCTGGGCCACGCGGTCGATCCAGGCCTTGAGCTGGCTGGGGATCGAGAAGTTGTACAGCGGGGCACCGACCACCACCACATCGGCCGCCAGGAACTGGCTGACCAGCTTTTCTGACACCTCGTTCTCGCGGCGCTGCAGGTCGCTGAACTCCGTGCCGGCCGGAGCCCGGAAGCCCAGAGAGTCTGCCGACAGGTGGCTGGGCGCGTCCGCGGCCAGGTCCAGATAGTCCACCACCGTGCCGGGGTGGGTGGCGCGCCACTGCGCGGCAATGCGCTGGGTGAGCTGGCGCGAGACCGAATTGCCGCCGAGGATGCTGGAATCAATGTGAAGCAGTTTCATGACAATCTCCTGTCGAATACCGCTGATCGCGGCGATGGATGTAGTGTGGAGACGGATCGAATCCTTGATAAGCCGGCAAAATCGGATTAGATTGTTCCACTGGCAGGACAATTAACGCATCACAAGGAGCCGCCATGCAAGACCTCAACGATCTGCTTTACTTTGCCGAGGTGGTGGACCGGGGTGGTTTTGCCGCCGCCGGGCGGACGCTGGGCATCCCCAAATCGCGGCTGTCGCGCCGGGTGGCCGAGCTGGAAGAACGCCTGGGCGTGCGGCTGCTGCAGCGCACCACCCGCAAGCTGTCGCTGACCGAGGCCGGCGAGCGCTACCACCGGCATTGCGTGGCCATGCGCGAGCAGGCCGAGGCGGCCGACGAGGCGGTGGCCCAGGTGCAGGTCGAGCCCCGCGGCACCATCCGCATCGCCTGCCCGGTGACGCTGGCGCAGACCACGGTGGGGCCGCTGGTGCCGCTGTTCCTGGCCCGCCACCCCCAGGTGCGGGTGGACATGCGGGTCAGCAACCGGGTGGTGGATCTGGTGGAAGAGGGCGTGGACGTGGCACTGCGCGTGCGGCCCACGCTGGAGGACAGCGGCAGCCTGGTCGTCAAGAACCTGGGCCTGACGCAGACCCTGCTGGTGGGCAGCCCGGCGCAACTGGCCCGCCAGGGCCGGCCGGCGCGCGTGGAAGACCTGGCCCGGCTGGACACGGTCAGCATGTCGGCCGCGGACGGCCGCACCAGCTGGACGCTGCTGGGGCCGGACGAGCAGAGCCACACCCTGCACCACCAGCCGCGCTACGTGGCCGACGACCTGCTGACGCTGAAGATGGCCGTGGTGCGCGGCACCGGCATCTGCGCGCTGCCGGACTACATGTGCCGCGACGAGCTGCTGGACCGCCGGCTGGTGGAGGTGCTGCCCGGCTGGGCGCCGTGCCCGGGCATCTTCCATGCGGTGTTCCCGTCGCGGCGCGGGCTGGTGCCGGCGGTGCGGCGCTTTCTGGACTTTCTGGCCGATCACATCGTGGCCGAAGGGCGGGTGAGCAAGGCGGCGGGTTGATTTCTCCCCAAAAAACTGTGTTTCCTCATCTGAATTGATGAGGCGTTAGTACCCCGCTTTCGCGTATAGTCGCGCGCAATCAGTACAAAACGTTACAGATTCAGTCAAAAGGGAATTCCATGGGCGTCGAGGCGTCGGTGCGGGCAGAGGGGCCTGTACCCGACCAGCAGCGGGGGGAGCCACTCCAGCCAGTACCAGCGGCCGTCGATGCGTCGCTGGCTGCGCTGTGCGCCATTGCACGCCTGCACCACGTCAGCGCCGACGCCGCCACACTGGCCCACCAGCTGGGTTTGGCGCCCAGCCAGCCGCCGACGCTTGACGACCTGCTGCGGGCCGCCCACCACCTGGGCCTGAAGGCCAAGCTGTCCGCCACCACCCCCGACCGCCTGAGCCTGACGCCATTGCCCGCGCTGGCGGTGATGCCCGCGGCCGAAGGCGCCCCGCGCATCGTCATCCTGGCTCAGTGCGATGGGCAACGCGTCCTCGTGCAGGACCCCGGCGCCACCGTGGCGCGCCCGGTTATCGAGCCGCTCGAGGCCTTCGCCCGGCAGTGGGCGCCCCAGGGCCGGGGCGAGCTGATCCTCATCACCAGCCGGGCCAGCTTGGCCGGTGAACTGGCCCGGTTTGACTTCTCGTGGTTCATCCCCAGCCTGGTCAAGTACCGCCGCCTGCTGGGCGAGGTGCTGCTGATCAGCTTCTTTTTGCAGGTGTTTGCCCTGGTCAGCCCGCTGTTCTTCCAGGTGGTGATGGACAAGGTTCTGGTGCACCGCGGCCTGACCACGCTGGATGTGCTGGTCATCGGGCTGGTGGTGGTGGTGGTGTTCGAGAGCCTGCTCTCGGGCCTGCGCGCGCAGGTGTTCAGCCACACCACCAGCCGGATCGACGTGGAGCTGGGCGCGCGGCTGTTTCGCCACCTGGTGCAGCTGCCGCTGGCGTACTTCCAGGCGCGCCGGGTGGGCGACTCGGTGGCGCGCGTGCGCGAGCTGGAGAACATCCGCAGCTTCCTGACCGGCAACGCGCTTACCGTGGTGCTGGACGTGTTTTTCTCGATCATCTTTATCGCGGTGATGCTGTTCTACAGCGTGCCGCTCACCCTGATCGTGCTGGTCAGCCTGCCGCTGTACTTTGGCCTGAGCCTGCTGGTGGTGCCGGTGCTGCGCCGCCGGCTGGACGAGAAGTTTGCCCGTAGCGCCGAGAACCAGGCCATGCTGGTGGAGACGGTGACCGCCATCCAGACCGTCAAGGCCAGCGCGTTGGAGCCCGCCATGGCCCGCCGCTGGGACAACCAGCTGGCCGCCTACGTGAGCGCGGGTTTCCGCACCCAGAGCCTGGCCACCTGGGCGCACGAGGGCGTCAACCTGGTGGGCAAGCTGGTGAACGCGGCCACCCTTTGGTACGGCGCCCACCTGGTGATGAACAACCAGCTCACCGTGGGCCAGTTTGTGGCCTTCAACATGTTTGCCCAGCGTGTGGCCCAGCCCATCATTCGCATGGCCCAGCTGTGGACGGATTTCCAGCAAACGGGCATCTCGGTGGCGCGCCTGGGCGACATCCTGAACACCCGCACCGAAGTGCCGCCCTCGGCCGCCGCGCAACTGCCCCCGCTGAAAGGTCGCCTGACGCTGGACGGCGTGACCTTTCGCTACCGGCCCGAGGCCGCGCCGGTGCTGCAGGACCTGAGCCTGGACATCCGCCCCGGCGAGGTGCTGGGCATCGTGGGCCGCTCCGGCAGCGGCAAAAGCACGCTGACCAAGCTGGTGCAGCGCCTCTATGTGCCCGAGCAGGGCCGCGTGCTGGCGGATGGCGTGGACATCGGCCTGATCGACGCCGCCCAGTTGCGCCGCCAGGTGGGCGTGGTGCTGCAGGAGAACGTGCTGTTCAACCGCAGCGTGCGCGAGAACATCGCCATTGCCGACCCGGCCGCCCCGCTGGAGGCCGTGATGCGTGTGGCCCAGCTGGCCGGCGCACACGAGTTCATCAGCGAGCTGCCCGAGGGCTACGACACCATCGTGGGCGAGCAGGGTTCATCCCTCTCGGGCGGGCAGCGCCAGCGCATTGCCATTGCGCGTGCGCTGTTCACCAACCCGCGCATCCTGATCCTGGACGAAGCCACCAGCGCGCTGGACTACGAGAGCGAAGCCATCATCCAGCGCAACATGGCCCACATCTGCAAGGGCCGCACCGTGCTGATCATTGCGCACCGCCTGAGCGCCGTGCGCCACGCCCACCGCATCGTGGTGATGGAGCGCGGCCGCATCGTGGAGGCCGGCCCGCACGATGCGCTGCTGCAGGCCCCCACCGGCGTGTATGCCCGCCTGTGGCGCATGCAAGAGGCCGGAAAAACTGCCGCCGCGCCGGAGCCCGCCCCATGAGCCACACCCCCAACCCGGCCGCCACATCGGCGGCAGTGGCTGCACCCGCCCTGCGCCACCCCGTGGTGGAGCTGCTGGCCCGATACCGCGCCGTGCTGGGCGCCGCCTGGGCTGCCCGGCACGATCTGGCCGGCCCGCGCCGCCTGGCCGACGAGGCGGCTTTTCTGCCCGCCGCCCTGAGCCTGCAGGAAACCCCCATCCACCCCGCGCCGCGCCGCCTGGCCTGGGCGCTGATGGCCTTGTTTGCCGTGGCGCTGGCCTGGGCCACGCTGGGCCAGGTGGATATCGTGGCGGTGGCCAGCGGGCGCGTGGTGGTGAGCGAGCGCACCAAGCTTGTGCAGCCGCTGGAGCGCAGCGTGGTCAAGCGCGTGCTGGTGCGCGACGGCCAGACGGTACAGGCCGGCCAGCCCCTGGTGGAGCTGGACCCCACCAGTGCCACCGCAGACAAAGCCAGCATGGACGAGCAGCGCCGCGCCGCCGAAAGCGAATGGCAGCGCAGCCATGCCCTGCTGGATTTGCTATCAAATCAGGAGCGGGTCAGCAAGGCTGCAAGCGGGCTAGAGGCCAATTTTTCTTATGAAACGGCCCTGGACGCCGCCACCCGCGCCCAGCTGCAGGCCGAGTGGGCCGACATCACCGCGCGGCTGGCCAAGCTGGCCGCCGAAGCCGCGCGCCGCCAGGCCGAGGTGGCCACCGCCCGCGAGATGCTGGCCAAGCTGGAGGCCACCGTGCCCCTGGCGCGCCAGCGCGAGGAAGACTTCAACAAGCTCAGCCAGCAGGGCTTTGTGGCCGGCCATGCGGGGCAGGACCGCACCCGCGAGCGCATCGAGCAGGAGCGCGACCTGGCCACCCAGCGTGCCCGCCTGGCCGAAGCCCAGGCCGCGCTGAAGGAGAGCGAGAACACCCGCGCCGCCTGGCTGGCCGAGACGCGCCGCGCCCTGCACGAGCGCCAGACCCAGGCCCAGCTGAAGCGCCAGCAGGCCACGCAAGAGCAGGCCAAGGCCGAGCACCGCGAAAAACTCACCACCCTGGCCGCGCCCGTGGCCGGCGTGGTGCAGCAGCTGGCCGTGCACACCGCAGGCGGCGTGGTGACCGAGGCGCAGGTGTTGATGGTGATCGTGCCGCAGGAGACGCGCGTAACCGCCGAGGTGACGCTGGACAACAAGGACATCGGCTTTGTGGCGGCCGGCCAGGCGGCCGAGATCAAGCTGGAGACTTTTGCCTACACCCGCTACGGCACCGTGCCGGCCCGGGTAGCCCATGTGTCACCCGACGCGGTGCAGGACGAGAAGCGCGGCGCCGTCTTCAACGTGACGCTGACGCTGGACCGCCCGGTGATGGATGTGGACGGCAAGCCCGTGCGCCTGAGCCCGGGGATGAACCTGACGGCCGAGATCAAGACCGGGCAGCGGCGGGTGATCGAGTATTTGCTGAGCCCGGTGCAGAGGGCGGGGAATGAGAGTTTGAGGGAGCGGTAATTCGATGAAGTTGGGATTCGGTCCGGGTCTAGTACATGGAGAAATTCTTGAAAGCACTACAGAATTCACGCCGAACTGATGCGTGGAAAATTTTGTTGCGAACTCACCGATGACTTCACGTAAACCACTACGGTGTTCCAGCCGGACTGGCGCACTGGGTGGGCAGGGATACAACCGAAGTTGCATAACAATTTTTCTAACTTAGGGTTTAACAAAATGAAATTACTTAGTAGCGCCACTCTTCTGCTGTTAGCACTAATTTTCTTTTTCTTAGCAATGACATCGTATGCAATTTACATTTTTCGATTGAGAAAACCTGTTAGTTACTTTGATCTGATAACAAAAAAGAAATCCGGAGATAAGAGTGCAAAGCTCGTTTTGATCTTTTGGAATTTGGCAATTAGTTTTTCAGTCATTTTTGGGGCTTCATTGCTTGTGAGTTTTTTCTTTTGAATTTGGAGAGTTAAATGAGCGGACCAGTAATAGCTGAAGGTATTGCATTGGTAATTGATCTGTCGGCCGCAGGTGTTGGTGCGGTTGACAACGTGATCCAGCTTCTGAATTCTCAGGGGCCTCTCGCTGCGGCGTCCGCGAGCGCTAGTCTGATCGCATCTGTTACAGCACCGATTCCTGGGGTTGGTGCTGCGACAAATACCGTCTCTTTGACTCTGACATTAGTGAAGGGCGCAGCATATGCTGACGAAAATGGTGCATCGCTTGGTGACTACGTAAGTGCTATTGGTTCTGTAGTTTCAATTGTTGGATCACTACTAGCTATAGGGACGCCTCTTGGTTGGACGGCTTTGGGAATTGCTGCGGTCGGATCAACACTTACTGCTGTAGGATTCGGGTTGAATTTGAGAGACTTGAAAAACAGTGCAGCTTCAAATAAGCCATATCTTGAGAGTCGTGGATTTTCTCTTGCCAAGGATCCCTTAACTCTCGATCTCGACGCCGACGGCATCGAAGCAACGGCTATCGACATTTCCGCTCCCGTTCTGTTTGATCACGATGCCGATGGCATTCGCGTTGCTACTGGCTGGATCGGCGCAGACGATGCGCTGGTGGTGCTGGACCTTAACGGGAATGGGCTTATCGACAGTGGTCGTGAACTCTTTGGAGATAACACCCTCATCACCAGCGGCTTCTATGCTGGCAACATGGCCGCCAACGGCTACGAAGCCCTGGCCCAGCACGACACCAATCACGACGGGCAAATCAACAGCGCCGATGCCGTCTACGGCGAGCTGCGCCTTTGGCAAGACGCCAACCAGGACGGCATCAGCCAGAGTAGTGAGCTAAAAACTCTGCCACAGTCAGGGATAGGCGCCATCGGGGTACAGGCTATCCCCAGCAACATCAACCTTGGCAACGGTAACACCCAGCCCTTCAGCGGCAGCTTCACCCGTATCAACGGGCAGCCCGGCCAAAGCGGCACTCCTGAGCTATCGGGCAGCTTGCTGTTGGCCTCCAACAACTTCTACCGCGAATTCACCGACGACCCCAACCCGACAGCGGCGGCGACAGCATTGCCCCAGGTGGGCGGCAGTGGCTGGGCCAGGGACCTGCGCGAGGCTATGAGTCTGGGCACACCGCAGGCTCAGGCGTTGCAGGACCTGGTAGCGCAGTTTGCCGCCGCCACCACGCGTGGAGAGCAGCGCGCCTTACTGGACGATCTCGTCGCCGCCTGGGGGCGCACCAGCGGGCGCATGCTGGAGAGCATCTATGTGTACGGGTTCAACGGCACCACGGTGGAGTATTCCTCCGGCGACCTGCTGCAAGCAAAGCTGACCATACATCCTGCCGGCATGGAAGTATCGGCATTCGATCCGTTGACTGGCCTGACCGGCAACACCTTGACGCCTGAGGGCGTCGAGGTGTTGCGCCGTCTGAATGTGCTGGAAGTCTTTAACGGAGAAAAGTTCATAGAAGCAGGTCTGCCGTCCGCGGCTGGCGCGATCCGGATGGCCAGCGGCGGGGGGTCTGGCGGTGGTGGCTCGGGGCAAGAGGCTACTGGTCCCCGCTACAACGTGACTTTGCACGCCCCGCAGATTGCTGCCCTCAACGCCAGCTACGACGCCCTGAGCGCCGCTGTGTACAGCGCGCTGGTGACTCAGACGCGTCTTAAACCCTATCTCGATAGCATCGAACTGGTGATCGACGAATCCGGCCTGCGCTTTGACACCACGGCCATGCAGGCCTTGCTGGATAACCTGCACGACGTAGACGCCAGCGGTGCCCTAGGGGATTTGCTGGACCTGATGCAGGCAGCCACCCGACCGATGGCGTCGGTGGGTTATCTGGATACAGGCCTGCAGACCCTGCGCACCTGGGCCGAGGCCGGGGGCGACCCGGTGCTGCAGGCTCAAGCCGCAGCCATGGGCATCACCTTTGGCGGCAGCCGCAACGGCACCAGCCAGCCCGACGTGCTGTTTGGTGTGGAGGCTGCCGACACTCTGCGTGGGGGTGGTGGCAACGACGTCGTCGCTGGCGGCGCGGGTGACGACTGGCTGATGGGCGGCGCGGGTGACGACTTCATTGATGGCGGCGCCGGCAACGACGACTTGCGCGGGGGCGACGAGGGCTGGAGTGTCAACACCAGCGGCCTGGGCAACGACACCTACCTGTTTGGTCGGGGCGACGGGCAAGACACCATCTACGACAACACCACCAGCGCGGGCAACTTTGACCAGATTGTCTTCAAGGCCGGGGTACTGCCGCAAGATGTGCTGCTGACCCGTGAGGGCAACAATTTGGTGCTGTCGATTGCGGGCACCACAGACCGCATCACCGTGTACGAAGGGGTGTCGACCGATGGCAGCACCGCCTGGGCGATAGAGCAGATCAGCTTCAGCGACGACACCTTCACGGTGTGGGATCTGGACACGATCAAGGCCAGGTTGCTGCAGGGCGGCACGGGCAACGACACGCTGACGGGCTACAACACCGACGACGTGATCACCGGTGACCTGGGCAACGACCACCTGGTGGGCCTGGCCGGCAACGACACGCTGGACGGCGGCGACGGCATTGACGTGCTGCGCGGCGGCGCGGGCGCGGACACCTTGCTGGGCGGCGCAGGCAACGACTGGCTGTTGGGCGGCGCGGGCGACGATGTGATCGACGGCGGCGCAGGCAACGACGACTTGCGCGGGGGCGACGACGGCTGGGGCGCCGACACCAGCGGCCTGGGCAACGACACCTACCTGTTTGGCCGGGGCGACGGGCAGGACTGGGTGTACGACAACACCACCACCGGCAGCGGTATCGACGCCATCACCTTCAAGGCCGGGGTTCTGCCGGGCGATGTGATGGTGAGCCGCAATGGCAACAACCTGGTGCTGGGCATCGTGGGCACCTCCGACACCATCACCGTGTACGAAGGCCTGGTCAACGACGGCAACACCCCGTGGGCCATTGAACAGGTCCGCTTTGCCGACGAGCCGGGTACGGTCTGGGACTTGGCCGCAGTCCGGGCGCGCTTGCTGCTGGGCACGCCGGGCAACGACGACATCACTGGCACTGCAGTTGACGACGTGCTGGCGGGCGGGCTGGGCAACGATGTGCTGCGCGGCGAAGCCGGCAACGACACGCTGGACGGTGGCGAGGGCGCCGATACGCTGCGCGCCGGCGCGGGCAACGATGTGCTGACCGGTGGTGCGGGCGCCGACTGGCTGATGGGCGGCGCGGGCGACGACACCATTGACGGCGGCGCCGGCAACGACGACCTGCGCGGCGGTGACGAGGGCTGGGGGTTGAACACCAGTGGTCTGGGTAATGACACCTTCCTGTTTGGCCGGGGCGACGGCGTGGATTGGATCTACGACAACAACACCAGCGTAGGCAACCTCGACAAGGTGGTGTTCAAGGCTGGTGTGCGGCCAGAGGACTTGCGCTTTAGCCGCAGCGGCAGCCAGCTGGTGATCGACATTGCCGGCACCTCGGACACGCTGGTGGTGTACGAGGGGCTGGGCAACAGCGGCAACTCGGCCTGGCGGGTAGAGGAGTTCCACTTTACCGACAGCCCCGGCACCGTGTGGACGCTGGCCCAGGTGATTGGGATGATGACTTACGCCGCGCCTTCGGCACCCGCGACCCTGTCGGCCCTGGAAGCACAAGAAGATTCGCCTCTGGATTGGACTCTCCCGCCGGGGACCTTCCAGTCCACGGCGCCGGGGGGCCTGACGTACGCCGCCACTCTAGCGGATGGCTCGCCCCTGCCGGCCTGGCTGGACTTTGATGGAGTCACGGGCCGTTTGTCTGGCCTGGCCGGCAATGCGGAAGTGGGCAACCTGGGGCTGCGCATCAGCGCCACGGACGCGTACGGCCGCGTGGCTGTGGCGACCATGGCCCTGGCCGTGCTCAACACCAACGACGCACCGGTGGCGGCTGCGCCCTTGCCCGACCAGGTGGTGGTTCAGGACAGTGGGTGGGAGTATTTCGTCGCCGCCAGCAGCTTCGCCGACATGGATGCGGGCGACAGCCTGAGCTACAGCGCAGAGATGGACGACGGTTCGCCGTTGCCCGACTGGATTTACTTTGACGCCAACAACGCCGGCTTCTTTGGCAATCCGGCGGAAGCAACAGTGGGCAACTATGTGTTGCGGGTGACAGTGACAGACTCATCTGGCGAGGCGGTGTCGCAGTCGTTCACGCTGACGGTGCAGCCTGTACCGGTGCAGGAGGTGGGCGGTGGCACGGGCAACGACAGCCTGACGGGCACAGCAGGCTCTGACCGCATCGACGGCGGCGTTGGCCGCGACACGATGTCCGGAGGCACTGGCAACGACACCTACATCGTGGACAACGCCCGCGACAGCGTGGTCGAGGTGGGCGGAGAGGGCTACGACACGGTGGAGGCCGTGGTCAGCTACACCCTGCCGGACGCTGTGGAGGCACTGCGCCTGATGGGCAGCGCCAACCTGCGCGCTACTGGCAACGCGCTGGACAACCTGCTGGTGGGCAACGCCGGCAACAACCGGCTGGACGGCGGCGCTGGCGACGACGTGATGCAGGGCGGCACGGGCAATGACACCTACGTCGTCAACAGCGAGTTTGACCAGGTGGTGGAGCTGGCTGGGCAGGGCACGGATACGGTGCTGGCCAGCGTGAGCCATGCCTTGGCTGACCATGTGGAGAACCTGACGCTGACGGGTGCCCAGGCCATCGATGCCACCGGCAATGAGCTGACCAATGTGCTGCGCGGCAACGAAGCGGGCAATGCCCTCTACGGGTTGGACGGCGACGACACGCTGCGTGGCGCCGGTGGCAACGATGCCCTGTACGGCGCCAATGGCGTGGACCGCCTCTACGGTGATGCCGGTGACGACGAACTGGCGGGTGGCGACGGCAACGACCGCCTGGACGGCGGCGCGGGCGTGGACGTGATGTCTGGAGGCACCGGGAACGACACTTACTGGGTGGATGACAGCGCCGACAGCGTGATTGAGAACGCTGACGAAGGCACCGATACCGTGTTGGCGCGGGCCAGCTATGCCTTGTCTGACAACGTCGAGAACCTGACCCTGGCGGGCGATGCCGCCATCTCGGGCACGGGCAACGGCTTGGCCAACGTGCTGCGCGGCAACGTGGCGGGCAATACCCTGTCTGGCCTGGCCGGCAACGATCAGTTGCGCGGCGCGGATGGCGACGACCGGCTGGAAGGCGGCGAAGGCGACGACCGGTTGATCGGTCTGGCCGGTGACGACACGCTGGCCGGAGGGACGGGCAACGACCGTCTGGAGGGCGGGACCGGCGCCGATACATACGAGTTTGGCCGGGACGACGGCTTTGACACGCTGATCGAGAACGACGCGACGCCGGACGTGGCCGACGTGCTGCAGTTTGCCGATGGCATCTCCGCCGACCAGTTGTGGCTGCGCAAACAGGGCAACCACCTGGACGTGAGCATCGTGGGCACCGCCGACAAGGTCCGCCTGACCAACTGGTACCTGGGCGACCCGTATCAGGTGGAAGTGTTCCGCCTGGCCAACGGCCAGCAGTTGCTGGACAGTCAGGTGCAGCAACTGGTCCAAGCCATGTCGGCGTTCTCACCGCCCCCGGTTGGGCAAACCAGCCTGACGCCCAGCCAGTTGGCAGCCCTTTCGCCGGTGATTGCAGCCAACTGGCAATAAGGTGACGACTGCCTTCAAAGGTCTGAGTGGTCAAGGACGGTGCGGAACTTGCGCAGACAAGACCGCACCAACCAGCGGACAATACAGCCGCACTGACTGAAGGAGGGCGCTTTGCTGGAATGGTTTGATTCGCACCCGCGCCGGGTGTTTGGCGCGATTGCCGCGATCTGCGTGGCCATGCTGGCCTTTGGCCTGTACCTGCAGCATGTGGTGGGGCTGGAGCCCTGCCCGATGTGCATCGTGCAGCGCTATGCTCTCATTTTGGTAGCAGTCTTTTCAGCACTGGCGGGGGCTACAGGCCGAAAAGGCCTTCAAATCCCGCTGGGCGGCCTGGCGTTGCTGGCGGCCGGCTTTGGCGCCTTTGTGGCGGCCCGGCAGAGCTGGCTGCAGTGGTATCCGCCAGAAGTCGTCTCCTGCGGGCGCGACTTCTACGGGATGATCGAGACCTTCCCGCTCAAGCGCGCCGTGCCCATGATCTTCAAGGGCAGCGGCGACTGCACCAAGATCGACTGGACGTTCCTGGGCGGCTCCATCGCCAACTGGTCGTTTGTCTGGTTCTGCGCGTTTGCCCTCGTGCTGTTGGCGCTGGTGGCGCAGCGCATGCGCCGCAACGCGGGCTGACGCACAAGTCAGGGCGCCCGCGCCCTGTGGCACACTCCCGCGCTTTGCCGGGGCCACAGCGTCCGGGCCGGTCAGGGATTCATGCACAGCATCATCCGGCAGATCGCTGCCGAAATCAGGGTTGGGGAACACCAGGTCAGCGCCGCCGCCGCGCTGCTGGACGGGGGCGCCACGGTGCCTTTCATCGCGCGCTACCGCAAGGAGGCCACAGGCGGGCTGGACGACATCCAGCTGCGCGAGCTGGAGTACCGCCTGGGCTACCTGCGCGAACTGCAGGATCGCCGCGACGCCGTCCTCAAGAGCATTGACGAACAGGGCAAGCTCACGCCAGAGCTGCGCGCTGCCATTGAAGCAGCGCCGACCAAGCAGGAGCTGGAAGACCTGTACCTGCCCTACAAGCCCAAACGCCGTACCAAGGGCCAGATCGCGCGCGAAGCGGGCCTGGAGCCACTGGCCGACCGCCTGTTTGGCGACCCGTCGCTGGACCCGGCCGTCGAGGCCACAGCCTTTGTGAAAGCAGGGAAGGGCGAGGGCGGCGAAGACTTCACCACCGTGCCCGCCGTGCTGGACGGCGTGCGCGACATCCTCTCGGAGCGCTGGGCCGAAGACGCCGCGCTGGTGCAGGGCCTGCGCGGCTGGCTGTGGGCCGAGGGCCTGTTCAGGAGCCGCCTGCTGGACGGCAAGGACCGCGACCACCCCGACGTGGCGCGGTTCCGGGACTACTTTGACTACGACGAGCCGATTGGCCGGGTGCCCTCGCACCGGGCGCTGGCGGTGTTCCGCGGCCGCGCGCTGGAGCTGCTGGACGCCAAGCTGGTGCTGCCCGAACCGCCGGGCGGCCTGCCGGACAAGCCGGTGCCGGGCCAGCCGTCCCTGGCCGAAGGCAGGATCGCCCTGCACCTGGGCTGGAGCCACGCGGGCCGGGCGGGCGACGACCTGATCCGCAAATGCGTGGCCTGGACCTGGCGCGTCAAGCTCAGCCTGTCGCTGGAGCGCGACCTGTTCACCCGCTTGCGCGAGGACGCCGAAAAAGTGGCGATCAAGGTCTTTGCCGACAACCTGCGCGACCTGCTGCTGGCCGCGCCGGCCGGCCCGCGCGTGGTGATGGGGCTGGACCCGGGCATCCGCACGGGCGTCAAGGTGGCGGTGGTGGACGCCACCGGCAAGCTGGTGGACACGGCCACCGTGTACCCGCATGAGCCGCGCAAGGACTGGGAGGGCTCGCTGCACACGCTGGGCAAGCTGTGCGCCACGCATGGCGTGAACCTGATCGCCATCGGCAACGGCACCGCCAGCCGCGAGACCGACAAGCTGGCCGCCGACCTGATCAAGCTGCTGGCGAAGACGTCGGCGCAGGCGGGAGCGCCCGAAACCAAGGTGGAGAAGGTGGTGGTCAGCGAGGCCGGCGCGTCGGTGTACTCCGCCAGCGAATTCGCTTCCCGCGAGATGCCCGACGTGGATGTGAGCCTGCGCGGGGCGGCCAGCATCGCGCGGCGTCTGCAGGACCCGCTGGCCGAGCTGGTGAAGATCGAACCCAAATCCATTGGCGTGGGCCAGTACCAGCACGACGTCAACCAGAGCGAGCTGGCCCGCACGCTGGACGCGGTGGTGGAGGATTGCGTCAACGCGGTCGGCGTGGACCTCAACACCGCCAGCGTGCCGCTGCTCAGCCGCGTCTCGGGGCTGTCGGGCACGGTGGCCCAAGCCGTGGTGCGTTGGCGCGAGGCGCATGGCGCCTTCAGGAACCGCCGCCAGCTCATGGAGGTCAGTGGCCTGGGGGCCAGGACGTTCGAGCAGAGCGCGGGCTTCCTGCGCATCCGCGGTGGCGACAACCCGCTGGACATGACGGGCGTGCACCCCGAGACCTACCCGGTGGTCGAGCAGATGATGGCACGCACGGGCCGGCCGGTGCAGGAGCTGATGGGCCGTGCCGAGCTGCTCAAGACGCTCAAGCCCGAGCTGTTTGCCAATGAACAGTTTGGCGTGATCACCGTGCGGGACATCCTGGGCGAGCTGGAAAAGCCCGGTCGCGACCCGCGCCCCGGCTTCAAGGTGGCGCGCTTCAATGACGGCGTGGAAGACATCAAGGACCTGCAGGAAGGCATGGTGCTGGAGGGCACGGTGAGCAATGTGGCGGCGTTTGGCGCCTTCATCGACATCGGCGTGCACCAGGACGGGCTGGTCCATGTGAGCCAGCTGGCCCACAAGTTTGTGAGCGACGCGCGCGAGATCGTCAAGACAGGCGACATCGTGCGGGTCAAGGTGATGGAAGTGGATGTGGCGCGCAAGCGCATCGGCCTGAGCATGAAGCTGGACGCCGCGCCCGCCCGCCAGGGTGGCGACCGGGCGCCGCGCGAGAACCGGTTTGAGGGCGCGGGGCGCGGCCAGCGCCCCCGCGGCGGCCAGCAGGACGCGCCCGCGAACACCGCGATGGCCGGCGCGTTCGCCAAGCTTCAGGGTTTGCGCAAATGAGCGAAGCAGAGGCCTTCGCCATGAAAGTTGCTATGAAATTTATAGCGGTTCAGGTCCAGCGGACGGGGGCTGCATGCCGATTTGCCTTGCAAATTGCCTCACAATAAGGTCATGAAAGCCCTGCGCATCCATGCCGGCCCGGCGGCCCGCGCCCACATCGCTGCCCACGGCCTGCGACCCGGCGACGTCCATGTCGTCCCCGGTGCGGCGGGTGGCCCCAAGGGGCTGATCCTCGGTCCGCTGGACCGCTTCATCTTCGGCAACTGGCTCGCCGGCTCTGGCCACACGGTGCATCTGGTGGGCGCCTCCATCGGTGCCTGGCGCATGGCCACGGCCTGCCTGGACGACGCAGTGGGGGCCTTTCAGCGGCTGGAGCACGACTACATCCACCAGGACTACGTGCTGGAGCCCGGCCAGAAGCGGCCCACCGCCCGGCACATCAGCGAGCGCTTTGGCCTGGGCCTGCAGGCCTTCTACGGCGGGCGCATAGGCCAGGTGCTTCACCACCCGCGCTACCGGGTGCACATCGTCACCTCGCGCGGGCGCCACCTGCTGGCGCGCGAGCACCGCCTGCGCACGCCGCTGGGTTATCTGGGCGCGTTCATGAGCAACACCGTGCACCGCAAGGCGCTGGGTGCTTGGCTGGAGCGGGTGGTGTTCTCTGCGGCCGGTCCCGCTGGCGGTGCGGCTGGGGCGCTGCCGTTTGACACGCGTGACTTCCGCACGCGCCAGGTGGCGCTGACCGAGGACAACTTCATGCCCGCGCTGCAGGCCAGCTGCTCGATCCCGTTCGTGTTGCAGGCGGTACACAACATTCCCGGTGCGCCACCCGGGGCCTATTGGGACGGTGGCATCACCGATTACCACCTGCATCTGGATTTCCATGCGCAGCAGGGCGGGGCGGCCGGGGGGCCGGCGGGCCTGGTGCTGTATCCGCATTTCCAGAAATCCGTGGTGCCCGGCTGGCTGGACAAGGGCCTGAAGTGGCGCCACCGCGCCACACCGTTCCTGGACAACATGGTGGTGCTGTCGCCCGACCCGGCCTGGGTGCAGGCGCTGCCCAACGCCAAACTGCCCGACCGCACCGATTTCCCGCGTTACGGCACCGATTTGCCCGCGCGGGTGAAAGCGTGGACGCAGGCCACATCGGCCAGCGTGCAACTGGCGGACGAATTCGCAGCCTGGTGCGCCCTGCCGGCGGACGAGCAGGCACAGAGGGTGGAGGCCCTGCAATGAATGTGTGCATCGTCGGATCGGGCTATGTGGGCCTGGTCACAGCGGCTTGCCTGGCCGACATGGGCAACGAGGTCGTCGCGGTCGATGCCGATGCGGCCAAGGTTGCCGCTCTGGCCGCCGGGCGCATCCCCATTCACGAGCCCGGTCTGGGTGAACTGGTGGGGCGCAACCTGCAGGCCTCGCGCCTGAGGTTCACGGCCAGCCTGGCCGAAGGCATTGCCAGCGCTGAAGTGATCTTCATCGCCGTGGGCACGCCCCCGCAGGAAGACGGCTCGGCGGACCTGCGCCATGTGCTGGATGTGGCGTCCGGCATCGGCCAGCACCTGCAGGACCCGGTGGTGATCGTCAACAAATCGACCGTGCCCGTGGGCACGGCCAGCCTTGTGCGCGACGCGGTCTCTGCCGCCCTGCAGGCGCGCGGGGTGCAGGTGGCGTTCGAGGTGGTGTCCAACCCCGAGTTCCTGAAGGAAGGCGCGGCCATCGCCGACTTCCAGCGGCCCGACCGCATCGTGATCGGCAGCGGATCGGACTGGGCGATCGATGTGATGCGCCAGCTCTACGGGCCGTTTTCCCGGGCCCGCGACAAGTTCATCGTCATGGACGAGCGCTCGGCCGAGCTGACCAAGTACGCCGCGAACGCGATGCTGGCCGCGCGCATCTCCTTCATGAACGAGATGGCGCTGATGGCCGACGCCCTGGGCGCAGATGTCGAACAGGTGCGCCGTGGCATCGGGACGGACCCGCGCATCGGGCCGTACTTCCTGTACGCCGGGGCCGGCTTCGGCGGGTCGTGTTTTCCCAAGGACCTGCGTGCGCTGGTCCACATGGCGCAGGCCAATGGCGTGCCCGCGGAGTTGCTGCCCGCCGTGGTGCAGGTGAACGAACGCCAGCAGCGCCTGATGTTCGAGCGGATCCGGGCGTTTTTTGGGGGATCGCTGGCTGGGCGGCGCGTGGCCGTCTGGGGCCTGGCGTTCAAGCCCGAGACCGACGACGTCCGCGAAGCCCCCAGTCTCCTGCTTATCCGGGCGCTGGTGGATGCGGGTGCGGAGATTTCCGCCTACGACCCGCAGGCCAACGCCACTGCACGGACGGCGTTGCAGGCCGTGATGACGCCGGCGGAGCTGGCGCAGATCCGCTACTGCGACAGCGCGCGCGCGGCGGTCGATGGCGCGGACGTGCTCGCGCTGATGACCGAGTGGAAGGAGTTCCGCAGCCCGGACTTTGCCTGGCTGTCCGGGCAGTTGCGGGCCAAGGCCATCTTTGATGGCCGCAACCAGTACCAGCCCGAGGTGGTGCAGGCCCACGGGATGGCGTACGTCGGCATCGGCCGGCGCGGCCCCGGGGCGCCAACAGCCTGAACCGGCAGTGCGGGCTGCCAGAGGCCTACATCGAGGTTTCGAGCATCTCGCGGTAATCGCCGGCGGAGGCGATGACCGGATTGGTCTTGTGGCAGTGGTCGGCCAGCGCGCCGGTGATGATGCGCTCGAACCAGGACGCCTCGACCCCCATGGCCGCCAGCCCCGTGGGCAGGCCCAGTCGGGCGTTGAGGTCGCGGATCGCGTCGGGGATGTCGCTTCCGGACTTCAGCCCCATGGCGCGCGCCATGCGGTCCAGACGGTGCTCGCTGCGGATTGACTCGGCGGGTGCATTGAAGCGCACCACCGCAGGCAGGAACATGGCATTGAGCGTGCCGTGGTGGAGCCGCGGGTCCACCCCGCCCAGGCTGTGGCTGAGCGAATGCACGCAGCCCAGGCCCTTCTGGAACGCCATGGCGCCCTGCATGGAGGCGCTCATCAGGTTGAAGCGGGCTTCACGGTCGCTGCCGTCGCGCGTAGCGCGCTCGATGTGGTGCCAGCCGCGCTCCAGCCCGTCCAGGGCGATGCCGTCGGCTGGGGGGTTGAAGGCCGGTGCCATGAAGGTTTCCATGCAATGGGCAATGGCGTCCATGCCAGTGGCGGCGGTCAGGCGCGCCGGCAGCCCCAGCGTGAGCTCGGGGTCGCAGATGGCGGCCTTGGGCACCAGGTGCCATGAGTGGAAGCCCAGCTTGCGGTGGTCGTCCACGATGAGAATGGCGCCGCGGGCGACTTCGCTGCCGGTGCCGCTGGTGGTGGGCACGGCGATGATGGGCGCGACCCGCTCGGTGATGCGCGGCGAGCCGCCTTCGATGGTGGCGTAGTGGGTCAGCGGGCCCTCATGGGTGGCGGCAATGGCCACGCCCTTGGCGCAGTCGATGGCCGATCCTCCGCCCACGGCGATCAGGCCGTCGCACTGGTTGGCGCGGTACATCGCCGCGGCGGCGCGCACGGCGGCTTCGGTGGGGTTGGAGGGCGTCTGGTCAAACACCACCGGGCTCATGCCGGGCAGGGCATCCAGGGCCTTTTGCAGCACGCCGGCGGCACGGACACCCGCGTCCGTCACCACCAGCGGCCGGCACATGCCGATGCGCTCGCACTCCTGGCGCAGCAGGCGCACGGCGCCGTATTCGAACTGGATCTGGGTGATGTAGTTGATGAAAGCCATGGCGGTCCAGGTTGTACGATGGAGGGCACCGAATGTATGCCAGCGCGGCGGATTTGACCATCCGCGACGGCCCGCGCGCTGTCGCCCCGATGACGGCGCGCCCACCCACAGGATGACACGCACCATGAAACGACAGGATTTCCGATTCTTTCACCGCCTGCGCGTGCGCTGGGCCGAAGTCGACATGCAAAAGATCGTGTTCAATGCGCACTACCTGATGTACTTCGACACGGCCATTGCGGACTATTGGCGGGCGCTGGCCCTGCCGTACGAGGAGTCCATGCACGAGCTCGGCGGCGACCTCTATGTGAAGAAGGCCACGGTGGAGTTCCACGCCTCGGCGCGCATGGACGACCAGATCGACGTGGGAATGAAGTGCGAACGCATCGGCAACTCGTCCATCCTGTTCACCGGCGCCATTTTCCGGGGCGACGAACTGCTGATTACCGGCGAGCTGGTCTACGTGTTTGCCGATCCGCAGACCCAGACCTCGCGCCCGGTGCCGCAGTTGCTGCGCGCCACACTCACGGGCTATGAAGCTGGCGAGTCCATGGTGGACGTGCGCTGCGGCGGCTGGGACACACTGGGCCAGGACGCCGCACGCGTGCGCAGCGCGGTGTTCGTCCAGGAGCAGAAGGTGCCCATGGACATGGAATGGGACGAGGCCGATGCCACGGCCGTGCACGCGGTGGCGTACAACCGGCTGGGGCACCCCGTGGCCACCGGGCGGCTGCTGCCGTACAAGCCGGGCAGCGCCAAGATCGGGCGCATGGCCGTGGTGCGGGTGTTGCGCGGCATGGGCCTTGGCAGCGACATCCTGTCGCGGCTGTCCGCCCAGGCCCGGGAGCGCGGGGACCGCGAAATCGTCCTGCATGCCCAGGCCAGCGCCCGGGGCTTTTACGACCGCCAGGGATTCGAGCCCCGGGGAGAGCCATTTGAGGAAGTGAATATTCCGCACATCGAGATGGCGAAGTCGCTGAGTTGAGAGCAGCCCGCGGCAATGGTGCCCCCAAACCGGTGACAATACCGGGTTGCCCGTCATAGCGGGCCTCGAATTCCCGCAGCACCCTCCATGGCCAAGAAAAAACGCAGCAATCCCGGCAAGTCATCTTCCGGCGGCTCAGCACCTGTCAAGTCCGCAGCCGCCAGCGCCTCCGGCGGTGTTGCCTCCGACAAGGCATCCGACAAGCCGCTCGCGGCGGCGGCGGCGCGGCGGCCATCCCTGCCGGCCATCGCGGCCATCCCGGCCGAGATCGGCAAAGGCGACTGGACCGTCATCCTGCTGGCGCTGATGATGTTCTTCGCGCCGGCGATGGGTGTGCCCAACGAGGAGATGCTGCAGGACACCCTGAAATCCATCATCGTCTCGTTTGCGGCGGTGTCGGCGGCATTGCTTTTTTTCTGGCGCCAGCGCAACCGGCGCGAAGCCCTGCGCTGGCATGCCATCCTGTGGATCCCGATTGCCTGGATGGCCTATGCCCTGGGCAGCATGGTCTGGTCCCACACCTACCTGGGCGGTGTGGAGGCGATCCGCTGGTTCGTGTTCATCCTGATTCTTTGGCTATCGCTGAACACATTGTCGCGCGAAAAGTTGCCGATCCTCCTGGTGGGTATCCACTGTGGGGCGGTTGTCGCAGCCCTATGGTCTGCAATGCAATTCTGGGTGAATTTCAGCTACTTCCCGCAGGGGCCGAACCCGGCGTCCACCTTCGTCAACCGGAACTTCATCGCCGAATTCCTGGCGTGCACCATCCCGGTTTCGGCCTACATGCTGCTTACGTCCCGCCGGTCAGCCAGCATCGTGCTGATGGCCCTGACCCTGGCATTCAACGTGGTTGTAATCCTGATGACAGGCACCCGGTCGGCATTGTTCGCGTTGTTCCTGAGCGCGCCACTGCTGTTGGTCCTGGCCTGGCTGTATCGCAAGCATCTCGCCATTGTCCATTGGGACAGCGCGCGCAGGATCCTCGCCATCGGGGTACTAATTTGTGCGGGTGGCGGATTCGGGATCATCCCGACGGCCAATCCGAAAATGATCCAGGAGCATGAGTCCGAAGCCCGCGGGCTGACGGCTTTCCAGCGCGGCTTTGCGCGCGCCAAGTCCGCGGTACAAACCGAGGAGTACACCCAGCGCTCGTTTTCGGTCCGCCTGGTCATGTGGAAGGCGACCATGCGCATCATCCAGAAGCGCCCCATCACCGGCGTGGGCGCTGGTGCCTGGGAAGTCGACATTCCGCTCTACCAGACCGAGGGCTCGCAGCTCGAGACGGACTACTACGTGCACAACGAGATCCTGCAGCTGCTGGCCGAATACGGCCTGGTCGGCTGGATCACGTTGCTGGCTCTGCTGGCCTACCTGAGCGTGGCCGCATGGAGAACCCTGATGCTCAGGGGAACCGAGGAAGAATCCGAGGCGCCCTTGCGGGCGATGGCGCTGCTGGTGATGTTTGCGTTCCTGATCGTCAGCAACGCCGGCTTCCCCTGGCGGCTGGCGTCAACCGCAGCCATGTTCGCGCTGGCGCTGGGCATCCTGGCCGCCTCGGATGCGCGCCTGGCCTTCCGGGGTTGGCATGGTGCCCAGCGGCTGCCCTGGCAGCCCGCGTGGTCCCAGGCGGGCGCCGTGGCCATGATGATTGCCCTGGCGCTGACGGCCTACATTTCGCAAAAGGCTGCCGAGTGCGAAGCCAAGATCGTGCGGGGCGTCAAGCTGGCGCTGGGCGTGAGCCAGTCGGGAGACCCGTCCAACCCGCGCTTTGACAGGACCAAGGGCGACATCCTCAAGCTGATCAAGGAAGGCACGGACATCAACCCGCACTACCGCAAGATCACCCCAATGGTGGCGGACGAGTTCGCCAAATGGGGTGACTGGCGCAACGCGGTGTGGATCTGGGAGTCGGTGGTCAGCTCCAGGCCCTACGTGGTTGCCATCCTGTCCAATATTGCCCGCGGATACTCGCAATTGGGTGACATGGAGAAGGCACTGGCTTACCTTGAGCGCGCCAAGAAGCTCCAGCCGTCGGCGACCTCCGTGCGGTCGCTGGAGGTCGTGCTGCTGAGCCGCACAGGCAAGGAAGCCCAGGCCCTGACGTTGGCACGTGATTCCATCAAGGCCGACCTGTACGACTACGACATGGTCCGCGCTGCCTACGTGCTGGGCATGCGGGCGCAGGACTGGAACCTGGCGCTCAAGGCGCTGGAGATCCAGACCCGTGTGTGGCCGGGCCTCAAGCCTGACAGCCTGGTCAAGGAGGGCAACGTGTACCTGGGCCAGCAGAATCTGCCCAAGGCGATCGAGAAGTTCAAGGAAGCGCTGGCGGCGGCCGATGCCGCCACGAAGCCGTCCATCCGGTCCCAGATCCCGCCGCAGATCGCGGCCACCCTGCCGCCCTGAATACCGCGGGCGGTACGCGCGGCGTCAGAGATCGGTTCGAAGCGGATAGGGCAGGGCGAGAACGTCCAGGCGCGGGCCGTCGGGTGCCGCGGCACTGAGTTGCCCGCCGGCTTCGACGGCAGCTATTTGCAGGTTGGCGATGCCCGCCCACCCCGCCTGCGGATGGGCGGCGGCCTGGGCAATCAGCCCGCAGGGCTGGCCGGGGTCGCTGTCGTGGAACACTTCCTGCCCCGCCGCCAGCGGCTGGGCCGACTGCACCAGGTAGGCGCGGCGCTTGAGCGTGCCACGGAACTGGCTGCGCGCCACCACCTCCTGCCCGGGGTAGCAGCCTTTGGAAAAGCTCACGCCGCCGACCGACTCATAGTTGAGCATTTGCGGCACAAAGGCCTCGGCGGTTGCGAGCTGCAGGGTCGCAACCCCGCTCATGACCTCGGACCACTGCCAATGGGCGACATCCAGTTCGGCGCCTGCGGGCGCATCGGTTCCGGTGGGCGCTATCCACAGCGCACGGTCCTGCCCAAGGGCGGGATACAGGACCACCAAGCTGGCTCCTCCCAGTACCTGCCGGGTCCAGGGAGCGTGGGCGCCGGGCGAAAGCGCCTGCAAGGCATCGCCGCAGACCCCAAACACCCCCAGCTCTGCTGTCACGTCTGTCAATCGAACCTTGGCGCGCAGCACAAACATGGACAGCCGCTTGAGCGTGCCTGCCAGCAGGTCACGGCTGCACACCAGCAGGATGGCGCCGTCTTCCTGCCGCAACCCGACGAAGCTGGCCAGCATGCGGCCCTTGGCCGAACACAGCGCCGCCAGCCGGGCTTCGCCTGTGCCGAGGTGAAGGAAATCCTGAGTCAGCTGGCCATGCAAAAAACTGGCGGCGTCTTCACCTTCGGCACGGATCACCCCCAGGTGGGGCAGGGGGGCAACCCCGTTCAGTCGTAGCGTCATGCCTGAATTATCATCGCCGCACCATTCACCTTCTGCCGCTGGGGCAGTTTCCGCGTGCGCCGATTTCTTGCCCTGGTTGTCATCGTTTGCCTGAGCGCCGCCGCTGCAGCCTGGTGGTGGCTGGACAGCCCCTTGCCCATGGGCACGGACAGTGTGGAGCTCTCTGTCGAGCCCGGTACGACGCCGCGCGGCGTGGCGCAGGCGGTGGCCGATCGCGGCGTGCGGGTGCCGCCGGAATTGCTGTTCGCCTGGTTCCGCCTCTCCGGCCAGGCCCGGGACATCAAGGCAGGCAGCTACGAGATCCCCCGCGGCACCACGCCGCGCCAGCTGCTCAGCAAACTGGTCCGTGGCGAAGAGAGCCTCCAGTCGATGACCTTGCTGGAAGGCTGGACCTTCCGGCAGGTGCGCGAGGCGCTGGCCCGCGCGCCCAATCTCAAGCCCGACAGCGCCGCGCTGTCCCAGGAGGACCTGATGACCCGCCTGGGGCGTCCAGGCCTGCATCCCGAAGGCCGGTTTTTCCCCGACACCTACACCTACGCCAAGGGCAGCAGCGACCTGGCGGTGCTGCGCCGCGCCCTGCGCGCGATGGACGACCGCCTGCAGGCGGCCTGGTCGGTCCGCTCGCCGCAGGTGGCGGTGAAAACACCCGAGGAAGCCCTGATCCTGGCCAGCATCGTCGAGAAGGAGACCGGTACCGCCGCCGACCGCGGCCGCATTGCCGGCGTGTTCACCAACCGGCTTCGAATCGGCATGCTGCTTCAGACCGACCCGACCGTGATTTACGGGATGGGCGAGCGCTTCGACGGCAACCTGCGCAAGAAAGACCTGCAGACCGACACCCCCTGGAACACCTACACCCGCGGCGGTCTGCCGCCCACACCCATTGCCATGCCGGGCAAGGCCTCGCTGCTGGCCGCGGTGCAGCCTGCGCAGACCAACGCGCTGTATTTCGTGGCCAGGGGCGACGGCTCCAGCCAGTTCAGCGCGACGCTGGAAGAGCACAATCGCGCGGTCAACAAGTACCAGCGCGGGCGCTGAAGGCATGCAGGGTCTGTTCATTTCATTCGAGGGCATCGACGGGGCGGGCAAGTCCACCCATATCGAGTCGCTGGCTGCGGCTTTCCGTGCGCAAAACCGCACGGTGGTGCTGACGCGCGAACCCGGCGGCACGCCGCTGGCCGAAAAACTGAGGGCGCTGGCGCTGAACGAACCCATGGACGCGCTGACCGAGGCGCTGCTGATGTTCGCCGCCCGCCGCGAGCACCTGCTGCAGGTGATCGAGCCGGCTCTGGCCCGGGGTGATGTGGTGTTGTGCGACCGCTTCACCGACGCCACCTTTGCCTACCAGGGCGGGGGGCGCGGCTTTGACCTGCAGGTGCTGGCGCAGCTGGAGCAGTGGGTCCAGGCCCGGCCCGATGGCAGCCTGCGCCAGCCCGACCTGACCGTGTGGTTTGACCTGGCTCCCGAGATTGCGGCGCAGCGCCTGGCCGGTGCGCGTGTGCCCGACAAGTTCGAATCCCAGCCGGTGGAGTTCTTCCGGCGCGTGGCCGCGGGATATGCCGACCGCGCTTCGGCTGCGCCACAGCGTTTTGTGCGGCTGGACGCGGCGCTTGAGAAGCACAAGGTCTGGCAGCAGCTCACCCAGGCGTTCGTGCGCCGCGGATGGCTTGCCATCATGGTTGCGGCCAATTCAGGCCCCCGATGAACGCAGCCGCCGCCCCAAACGCCAAGGACGCCGCCCCGGCCTGGATTGCCGCGCAGACGCGCGAGCTGCTGGCACGGCCTGGCCACGCCTGGCTGCTGCAGGGGCCATCCGGCCTGGGCCAGTACCGCCTGGCGCTGGACCTGGCACGCGCCTGGCTGTGCGACCACCCGGGCCCCAAAGGGGCTTGCGGGCAGTGCGCCAGTTGCCACGCCATCGACGTGCGGGCCCATACCGACCTGTGCGTCCTGATGCCCGAGACCATCATGCAGGCGCTGGAGTGGCCCCTGTCAGAAAAAGCCCAGCTGGAGCTGGACCAGAAGAAGCGCAAGCCCAGTCGCGAGATCCGGGTCGAGGCGATGCGCGACGCCGTGGAGTTTGCCCAGCGCACCAGCGGGCGTGGCCGCGGCAAGGTTGTGCTGGTCTATCCGGCCGAACGCATGAACCATGTGACGGCCAATGCGCTGCTCAAGACGCTGGAAGAGCCACCGGGAGACCTGCGCTTTGTTCTGGCCAGCGAATCCGCCCAGCAACTGCTGCCCACCATCCGCAGCCGCTGCCTCAACCACACCATGGCCTGGCCGAACGAAGCCGATGCCCTGCAATGGCTGGGCGGGCAGGGCGTGGCCGCATCGGAGGCCGCCAGCCTGCTGCGCATCAGCGGGGGGCGGCCAGAGGACGCCCTGCAGTTGCACCTGGGCGGTACCCCCGCTGCCCGCTGGCAGGCCCTGCCCCGGGCACTGGCTGCGGGGCAGGCCGATGCCCTGGACGGCTGGCCGGCCGCGCAGGCGCTGGACGCCCTGCAGCGCCTGTGCCATGACCTGATGGCCCGCGCCTGCGGCGCCGCGCCCCGCTACTTTGCCGCGGCAGACTTGCCGGCCCGACCCGTGAGCCTGGCCGCGCTGGCGGCCTGGTCGCGCGAGCTGGGCGCCAGCGCCCGCACCATCGAGCACCCCTTTGTGGCCGGGCTTCTGGCAGAACACCTTGTTGTCCGGGCCCGGCGGGTCTTAAACTCGGGGTCATGAGCAGCACACCTTCCACGCCCAGCGTCGCGCGGCCCAGCGTCATCCAGCTGGCCATCAAGGAAAAAGCGGCGCTCTACGCGGCGTACATCCCGTTGTTTGGCGAGGGGGGCATCTTCATCCCCACCACACGCGAGTACCGTCTGGGCGACGATGTGTACGTGCTGCTGTCGCTCCCGGACGACCCGCAGCGCTACCCGGTGGCCGGCAAGGTCGCCTGGGTCACCCCGGCCAAGGCGGCCGGCAGCCGGACCCAGGGCGTGGGCATCCGCTTCCCCAAGGACGAAAAGTCCCGCTTGCTCAAGCTCAAGATCGAGGAAACGCTGGGCGGCCACCTGGCGTCCGAGCGTCCGACCCAGACGATTTGATCCGGCCCGCCGGTTTGCTATCAATTCGATAGCAGGTCAGCCAGATCTGGCGGGGGCTGGAGCGATTTTTTGCTTGTAATTTCACATGTTTGTCGATTCCCACTGCCACCTGACCTTCCCCGAACTCGCGGGCCGAATGCCCGAAATCCGGGCCGCCATGGCGCAGGCCAGGGTGGACCGGGCGTTGTGCATTTGCACCACCCTGGAGGAATTTGACGCAGTCCAGGCGCTGGCCGTCGGCTACGACAACTTCTGGGCCAGCGTGGGCGTTCACCCGGACAACGAGGGCGTCACCGAGCCCTCGTTGGACGACCTGGTCACGCGGGCCGCCCGCAGCAAGGTTGTGGCCATTGGCGAGACAGGCCTGGATTACTACCGGCTCGACGGCCGGTCGGTGGCCGACATGGCCTGGCAGCGAGAGCGTTTCCGGGTGCACATCCGCGCCGCGCAGGCCACGCGCAAGCCGCTGGTGATCCACACCCGCAGCGCCTCGGAGGACACGCTGGCCATGTTGCGCGAGGAGGGCGAAACCGGCGGCAGCGGCAGTGCCGGTGGGGTGTTCCACTGCTTCACCGAAACGGCCGAGGTCGCCCGCGCCGCGCTGGACCTGGGCTTTTACATCTCCTTCTCGGGGATCCTGACCTTCCGCAATGCGCAGGATCTGCGAGATGTGGCGGCCTGGGTGCCGCTGGACCGCCTGTTGATCGAGACCGACAGCCCCTATTTGGCGCACGTGCCTTACCGTGGCAAAACCAACAACCCGTCGTATGTGCCGTTTGTTGCGAAGCAGCTGGCGGAGTTGCGGGGGCTGCCGGTGGAGCGGGTTGCCGAGGCCACTTCGGCGAATTTTGAGCGCCTGTTTGGGGTCGGTTAATCATGAGACAACACATTAGAAAAGCCATTTATCTTGTTGTTGTGAATAGTATTTTCTCATTTCAGGCATTGGCCGGATCGTACGAAGACTTCTTTCAGGCGATCAAGCAGGACGATGCCCGCACGCTGCAGGCGCTGCTCCAGCGCGGCTTTGACGCCAATGTTCCCGATCCGTCCGGCGCCCGCGGTTTGTTCATCGCTTTGCGCGAGCCTTCACTCAAGGCGGCCCGGGTTCTGGCCGACTGGGAGAAAACCGATGTTGACGTGCGCAACAAGGACGACGAGACCCCGCTGATGATGGCAGCGCTCAAGGGCCACCGGGACTTGGCGGCGCGCCTGGTGGAGCGCGGCGCAGACGTCAACAAGACCGGTTGGGCGCCGCTGCATTACGCCGCCACCGGTGGGCATGTGGCCGTGATGCGGTTGCTGCTGGAAAACCATGCCTATATCGATGCTGAGTCGCCCAATGGCACCACGCCGCTGATGATGGCGGCGCGCTACGGCTCGGAATCCTCGGTGAAGCTGCTGCTTGAAGAAGGCGCCGATCCGACGCTGAAGAACGAGCAAGGCTTGACTGCGCTGGACTTTGCCGGCCTCGGTAACCGCAAGGAGTCTGCCGTGTTGATCCAGGCGTTTGTGAGGGCGTGGGTGGCGCGAAACGGGGTGCGGTGATCGCCGGTGCGGCGGCAGATGCCTGTGGCAACAGGTCTTGTTAACTTAATACGATGTATAGGGCCATAAGTATTTGATTTCATTGGAAATTCTTTCAATTGAAGGTAAATATTTAGGGGGTCGTGGCCGCGCCGCCCGCCCGCCTGCCTAGCGCGGACTGCGCCGCGCTGGCAGGCATTGCAGGCGACCGCGAGGCATCAAGGTCAGCAGGGCGCGCAGCGGAGGGCATCACGTGCCCAAACAGTGCCCACGTCAGGCCATCCACTCGGGGGGACGGCTTTGCCCTGGAGGGACGCGGCGTAGTCTCCGAGGGTATCGGTGACGGCTTCGGGTACCCCTCAGCCGGGCTAGCCAGCTTCGCTTTGCGGGCTTCAGAGCGAGCCTCAGCACGACGCAACGACGCCAGCCGAGCCTTTTCCTTGACCCGGCCCGGGTGCCGCTCCTCATAGCGCCGAACAGCCTCCAGACGCCTTCTGGCGTACCCCTCGGGGTCAGCCGCCTTCGCCCGAGCATTGGAGGCTCTGACACGATCACGACGACGCTGCATTTCGATGGCAAGGCGGTTTTGCCGCTCATGCCAGACGACGACCATCCGGGCCAAGAAGTCATCCAGCGACTCCGTTTCCACGCGCTTTCTGGCCAAGGTTGACGGCTTGAGATCATTGGCCATGAGGCACCCCGTGATACTCGGGGTCATCTCGGTTTTTAGGGAATCGTCGACAAAACTCCCTCGACCGAGCCTGACGTCAAGCTCAGCCGGCGTATGCGGGATTCCTAAAGTCTTCGAGTGCGGCGCCAGCCTCGATCGCCTCGACGAGCCAAGTCGGCCTCCGCCCCTTGCCGGCCCAGGTGTTGCCGGCTCGGTCGCAGTACGGTATTGACTCATCCACCGGGTCCGGCGCAAGTGCCGCCCCCAGTTCATCCTCCGAGAACACATCCATTGGCTTCAATTCGTACATTTCGATCGTCTGCCGAACCAGTTCGATCACCTCTTCCTGCTCAGCAAGATCACGGAGCGATTCCTGGAGACGCTGCTTCATGGCGGTGACGGGCTTGACCTTCGGCATCGTGTGATTCTTCCGTTTGGATCCGGGATGGTAGGTTACCGTCATCCGACCGGTAGCTGGTCCACGGCAACGGAGTCAGTCTGACCAGCACAGGCCGCAGCTGATCCACTGAGAACCATATCGAACTGAGTTCGCGGCGTCCCAGGGAATTTCCGCCGCATTCTGAGAAAAAGAGAAATGCAGCATCTACAGACTCGAGCTAAGTCATTGATTCTTGGTCGACTTTCCGCCGCTTTTTGAGAAAACCCCGAAATGGCCGCAGCCTGAGGACTACCCAATCGTCAATGCGTTCTGGCAACCGCGCCCTGCACGGGATGCGTTGGAGGGCGGCAGGGACTCATATATAACCCGCAGAAACAGGCTTAAGTCCCCGTCCCGGTTGATTTTTTTGATTCCCTCTTGGCTGAGCGACTGGCCCCTACGTCCGGGTTTTTCACGGCCGAATCAGGACCAGGCGCCGTCGTACTGAATCGCTCCAGCAAGCTGGCGACAACGTGCTCTTGCGCCGTGACGGATGACTTGGCCGCCGCCACCGTCAGTTCCAGCTGCTGATTCGCCGCGAGCAGTCCATCGAGCTTGGCTTGCAACTGCTGGTTCGAGGTGCCGAGCTGCTGAACGGCCGCATCCTGCTCCACCAGGCGCCGGCCCAACTCCTCGGTGCGTCGCTGCGCGAACCCCAGTTCATCCTTGAGCGGTCGCAGGCCTCGCAGCTCTTCCTGCGCTTGGTGCAGATCGCCCTGGGCGCGTGACAAGTCGCCCAGCAGGCGCGCGTTGTCCTGCAGGGCGTGGACCGCTTCCTGCTGTTTGGTTGCCAAGGTCTCGTTCACGGTGCGCACCTCGGCCTGCAGGTACTGCACCTGCTGCTCGTGCTTGCGCTGGTCCTGGTCGCGCTGCTCCTTGGTGGATTGCCGGAAATGCTCCAGCGCTTGGCGCGCATGCTGGTGCTTTTCTTCCAGGGATTGGCGATGGCGCTCTTCGGCCGCGAGGCGCTCCTGCAGGTCGACCACCTGCTGGGCGAGCTGCGTGTTTTCCAGGGTCTTGTGGCTCAGCGTTTCGCCGGTTTTGCCGTGCGCGGTCTTTTCGTCGGCCAGCGCTCGCTGGGTGTGCTCCAGCTGCTGGCGGGTGGACTGCGCCTCGGTTTTCAGGGCCGCGGCGGCCTGCTGGTGCTGGGTCAGCTGCTCGGCGTGCCTGGCCTGCGCCGTGGTGACCCGTTCTTCCGCTTCCTCGTTGACGCGGGCGGCCAGTCGGCCCACCAAGTCCTGGATCGCCTCGCTGACGGCGACTCGATTGCCGGTGGCCGGCCCTTCCTCTTCCTCGATCTCCTTCAGGTACCGGTGAATGGTGCTCTTGGAGCCGGTGCCCAGCTCTTCACGCACCGCATCGATGGACGGATGGCGCCCTGTGGCTCGCAATTTATCGCGGGCGCGCAGCACTTCGGATTTGTAGATCCCGGCCCTGGCCATGGCTCACCTCTTTATTTCGTACCGTAGTATGTACCATGATATTACATACTATTTAGGAGGTCAAGAAGTTGAGATTTCTGGAAAAACTAACATTGGGTAATGGCAGATTATCGAATGTGAGGCGGATTTTGAGCAGAGTCACCTTGAATTAGCGCGTGACAAGGAATATCGACCGCACGATTTATGCAGCTGACATCTTCACAACCGAGGACTTTGGGTGGCCGCCGGGCCATGTGACCAAGGTTTTCAGTTGTTCATACTGGCCTTGTCCCTGCTCGTGAATCCTGCTCGTGCGCCCCTAGATGGCTGAACTGAGCGCCCGCTCACGCGGCTATGGAAATGACCACCGTTTAAAATTCAAACATGCGCGCTTTTCTGGTCTTGCTGACGCTCACGCTCTTGCCATTGTTTTCTGCTGCTGCATCGGTCTTGGCGTGCTGTGGCCACTTTCAGTCCTCACAAGCCCCTGAGACAACGTACCAGCGGCCTGGCCATGGGCAAGCTGTGGAGGACATCGAAGAAGGGGTCGCTGGGGACAGCGGCTTTGATCTCGATTGCGGAATCTGCCACGCGAACTGCACTGCTGCTTTCGGCGCGATCTCCGCGCCCACAACCATGTCCGCCGGCACGGAACGCTTCAAACACCTTACCCAACTCATCTCACCACACTGGCACGAACGACCCTACCGTCCCCAATGGTCGGCCCCGCGAGTTTCGGGGTTGAACGCTTGAGCCTGATGCGCTCATAAGCACTTCTTCCCCGATCCCCTGGCCTTAGGTGGCCACCATCGCACACGGTGGCCGACCCCGGATCGTTCTGGAAGGACTCTCTCATGACCGCTCGCTGGACTCAGCGAAACCCTCGATGGACGTGGCTGACCGCCGTCGCGGTGCTCTTGTTTGCTGATCAACTCAGCAAATCGTACTTCTCCACCATCAGCGCGGCATGCAAGGGATGCCGCCGCTCGCCATTGAGCCAGTACAGGCGTTCGGCACTGTGGTGCGGCGCATGCAGGCGCCAAAGCCAGGACACCGCATGACTGAGGCGGTGCACGGCATAGAGCCCGAGGTCGAATACGGCAGCCACGAGCAGCAACTGGCTCCACAAGGGCCACTGCACGGGGAACAGGCGCCATTGCGGCGGCACGAAGTCACCCAGTCTGGCGATCCACACGGCGGTCAGCTGGATGACCGCAAGATTGACAACAGTGTGCGCGATGTCGGTGTTGGTGTCGCCGTGGTCTGTTAGCCAAGCCGCGCGGAAGGGCCGGCCTCGTTCCAGGACCGCAACGGCCAGCACGCCTGCAAGCGAGATCGCGGGCACCACCGGCCAGTACGACATGCCAGCATAGAGCTTGTAGACGATGGCTAGAGTCGAACCGCCGAATACCAGCGGATAGGCAAGCCCGTACACCACAGCACAAACGGCCGCCGCGGCGCCACTGCCCCTTCGCACCTTGCGCTGCTCCTGTCGAAGTTCGTCTTCCGTCAATTGGTAGGGTGTCATTGCCAGCTCCCGCGGTTGGTTGCATCAGCCGCTGCGCTCGGGCCACGAAAAGGTCCCGCAGTAGCCGGGCGGCAATCGCTGAGGTGGCCGCTTACGCGGCGCCAGTTGGACGATCACCTGGCCTGCGCGCCCAGTAGCTCCCGCAGAGCCTTGACGATCCGCGGGCTGTCCCATTCCGCCGTTCCGCTCATGCGACCCAGTTCGCGACCTTGCCTGTCCAGCAGCAAGGTCGTGGGCACGCTGACCGCTTTGAGGGTGAAGATCGCGGCCGCATCCGCGTCCAGGAAGACGGCCAGATGCTTGATCCCCACCGACGCATAAAAGGACTTGACCTGATCCAATGCCTTGGCACCTGCGTCCATGGAGAGCGCGACGACTTGGAATTCGTCACCGCCAAGTTGCGCCTGCAGCCGATCCAACGAAGGCATTTCCTCACGGCACGGGGGGCACCATGTTGCCCAGATGTTCAGCAGGACCATTTTTCCTCTGAAACTCGAAAGATCGACCGGCCGCCCCTTGCCATCCAGCACTCTCAGGTCCGGAAGCGGGAGGGGCTGCGCGCGCATCACAAGCGGCAAATCGCTTGAGCCGGAGCCTCTGGCCGGCCGATTCGAGTGGAGGTATGTAAACAGGCCGAGACCCGCCGCTGCCGGCAGGCCCAGCGCAACCATCCAGCGCCGGCGGCGATTGGGCGTGGATTCATTCGAACTCGCCTGCATCACGCTTCCCCCAAAAGGCAGTTTGGCATCTGAGGCAGATGCTTCGGCCCCAGCGCCATACCGCGCATAGAGCCGCGGCCTGCCCTGCGGGTCATTGAAAAAGCTGGCCGCCGTATGGTCCAGCGTGTACGAGGTGGTCGCCTGCCCCTGGTTCGTGAGGGTGTGGATCTTGAAATCTTTTGCCAACTCTTGAAGCTGGCCCGGGTCTGGCCGCAATGCACAAGAAGCACGGTCGGCGCGGCGAGCAGCAAGAAGATTGCGAACACCAGCACGATGCGCCGGCGCTCCACCTTCACGTGCTGCGGTACGTTCGACATCCTGCGAAGTCCGCAGGCACTGGTGTCGCTCATGCCTTCTCTCGAGCTTGCGGTTGCCCCGACGCGGTAAAGGACGCCAGCACCAGGCAAACCGCACCCAAGGTGATGGCGATGTCTGCCACATTGAACGCTGGCCAGTGCCACCCGGCGATGTGAAAATCCAGGTAGTCGATGACGTGACCGCGCAGGGCACGATCGAAGGCGTTTCCCAGTGCGCCTCCCAGGATCAGGCTGAAGGCCAGCGATTCGCTGCGTGGCCGAGGTTGCCGCAACATCCAGATCAACCAGATGGAAACCGCGATCGCGATGGCCAGAAAGAACCAGCGCTGCCACCCGCCGGCGCCGGCAAGGAAACTGAAGGCTGCGCCGGGGTTCAGCACGTGAACCAAGTTGAAAAATGGCGTGACCGGATGAGACCAGCCCAAGGGTGGCGTGGCGTCGACAACACTTTTGGCGGCCTGGTCGGCGGCGAGGATGACGAAGGCGAGCGAAAACCAAAGAGCTTGTCGATGTGGATGCATGTTCACTTGGTGGGAATGGGGTCCGTGGGCAGTTCCGGCGTCAGTTCGGGCGGCGCTTTCAACGCCTCCTCGACCTGCTTGTCGGTCAAAGTGGCCGCCAGTGGCGGCGTGCTGGCGATCTCGGGAAGCGCCACGAGGATGGCCACCATCGTCATCTGCAGCACCAGGAACGGGGGTAGCGCCCCAGTAGCTGCCGATCGTGGAGAGAGACGAGCAAGGCCGACCCAGTCAGCCAACATGGATCGGTTGGTCCACAGCACCAGTTGGGGTTTGAGGCCGCCCCAGTAGACCACCCAGTGCCGCAGGAGTCCCGCGTCGGCAGTGCCCATATCGGTCAGGCGCTGCGCGTTTTCAGCAGCCGCAGGCCGTTGAACACCACCAGCAGGCTCGCTCCCATGTCAGCGAACACCGCCATCCACAGCGTCGCGGTGCCCGTCATTGCCAGCACCAGGAACACTGCCTTGATGCCCAGTGCCAGTGCGATGTTCTGCTTCAGGATCGCCCCCGTCTTTCGGCTCAGGCGGATGAACTGCGGGATCTTGCGCAAGTCGTCGTCCATCAACGCGACGTCGGCCGTCTCGATCGCAGTGTCGGTACCTGCTGCCCCCATCGCGAACCCGATGCTGGACTTGGCGAGCGCCGGTGCGTCGTTGATGCCGTCTCCGACCATGCCCACCGTGCCGTGGGCGGCAAGTTCGGCATCGATGGCCTTGAGTTTGTCTTGCGGCAGCAAGCCGCCGCGCGCATCGTCGATACCCACATCGCGGGCGATCACGCTGGCCGTCTGCTGGTTGTCGCCGGTCAGCATGACCGTGCGCACGCCCAGAGCGTGCAACTCGCCGATCGCCTCACGGCTGGAGTCGCGGACGGTGTCCGCCACCCCGATGACGGCCAATGCCTCGTTCTGACTGGCGATGGCGATGGCAGTCTTTCCCTCCCCCTCAAGCTTCTTCAGCGCGGTTTCCGCGGGCGCACTGCCGATTCCCAGTTCCTGCAGCAGCCTGTGGCTGCCGAGGTAGTACCACTGCCCGGCCACGCGGCCCTTGACACCGCGTCCGGTGAGCGACTCGAAATCGTCCACCTCCGCCAGCGCCTGACCGCGCTTGTCACGCCAGTGCGCGGCTACAGCGCCCGAAACCGGATGGTCGGAACGGGCGGCCAAGCTGGCCGCCAGGCGCAGTGCCTCGCCCTCATCTGACGCGATGCGCACGACGTCGGTGACGACCGGCTTGCCTTGCGTGATGGTGCCGGTCTTGTCCAGAGCGAGCGATCGGAGCTGGCGGCCTTGCTCCAGATAGGCGCCACCCTTGATCAGGATCCCGCGGCGCGCCGCCGCGGCAAGGCCGCTCACCACCGTCACCGGCGTGGAGATGACCAAGGCGCAGGGGCAGGCGATCACCAGCAGCACCAGCGCCTTGTAGACCCAGTCCATCCAGGCGCCCCCGAAGAAAAGGGGCGGCACCAACATGACCGCCAACGCCACCGCAAAGACCGCCGGGGTATATACCTTGGCGAACTGGTCGATGAAGCGCTGGGTGGGCGCGCGGCTACCCTGGGCCTCTTCGACTGCCTTGATGATGCGCGCCAGCGTGGAGTGCGTGGCCTCGGCCGTCACCCGATAGACGAAGGAGCCGGTTTCGTTGATCGTTCCGGCGAACACGGTGTCGCCAGCGGCTTTCGCCACCGGGATGCTCTCACCAGTGATGGGCGCCTGGTTGACCGCCGACTGGCCACTCTCCAGGATGCCGTCCAGCGGGATGCGTTCGCCCGGCCGGACGCGAACGGGCTGGCCCACTGCCACTGTTTTAGCGGGCACCTCCAGCCAACTGCCATCAGGTTGTTGCACGGTCGCTTGCTCCGGCGCCATCGCCAGGAGGCCCCGGATCGCGTTGCGGGCGCGGTCCAGCGAAAGCACTTCGATGACTTCGGCCAGCGCGAACAGGAACATCACCATCGCCGCTTCGGGCCACTGGCCGATGAGGATCGCACCAGTAACCGCGATCGACATCAGCGCGTTGATATTGAGAATGCCGCTCCTGAGCGCCAGCCAGCCCTTCTTGTAGGTGGGCCAGCCGCCGGTGGCGATGGATACCAACGCGAGGGCAATCACCGGCCAGGCGGAGTCATTCCCCGTGCTGAATGCAATGACTTCGGCCACGGTGGCGCTCACGCCGGCTATGGCCATCAAGCCCCACTGGCGCTTGCTCACCGAGGGTTTGGGTGATTCCTCGATGTCGGCGCCTGCATCCGGCACGGCCTTCATCCCTATCGAGTGCAAGGCGGACTCCAGGTCGGCGACCGGGACCGTGTGCGACACCGTCAGTTTGCGCTGCATCAGATTGAAGTCCAGGGACTGGACCCCCGGCATGTGCTGCAGCTTCTCACGGATCAGGCCCTCTTCCGTCGGGCAGTCCATGTTCTCGATTCGATAGACGCTGAGCTGCGCGCCGCCAGGGGAAGAGACAACTGCCTCCGCTGCCGGCAAGCCGATGTCTTTCAGCGCGTTGACGATCGTCTCGCTCGACGGCAATGTGTGCCGCACGGTCAGCTTTCGCTGCATCAAATTGAAATCGAGGCCGTCGATCCCCTCGAGCGAGCCCAGCCGCTTGCGGATCAGGCCTTCTTCCGTGGGGCAGTCCATCTTTTCGATGCGGAAGTTGTCGGAGCGCACAGGCGCGCCGACGGATGCACCGGGCGTTGGCGCCGGCAGCTGTGCGTCCGCCGGCGGCATGCCAATCTCCGTCAGGGCCCGCACAACTGCGTCCGTATCCGGTAGCCGGTGGACGACAGTCAGGCGGCGCTGCGGCAAATCGAATTCCAGCTCCTCGATGCCAGCCATCCCTTGCAAGCGCTCGCGCACTTGCCGCTCCTGGTTGCGGCAATCCATCTTCGGCACATGGAGGGTGGATCGAATTGGCAATTCAACTGGCTGGTGCTGCGTCCCGGGCATTCCCAAGGCAGCGAGCGCATCGATGACCGCAACCGAATCGGGCAAGCGGTGCTCAACCGTCAGGACACGCTGCGCGAGGTCGAAGCGCAAGTCCTCGACGCCGGCGATCTGTCCCAAGCGCTCACGGATCTGCGCGACTTCGTTCTTGCAGTCCATGCGCGGAACGTGGAACGCTTCCGTGCGCACTTCCTGCAGTCCGGGTGGCAATCCGAGCTCGACGAGCGCCGCAGTCACGGGTGACACGTCGTCCAGCCGGTGCGTCACCGTCAGTCGATGCTGCTGCAGGTCGAACCCGAGCGCCTCGACCCCCGCGATCTGGCCCACGCGCTGGCGGATCTGGCGCTCTTCGCTCGGGCAATCCATCTTCTCGATGTAGAAGATGGTGTCGATCGCTGGCCGCGCTGAGCCCACCAGGGGCTGGCTGGCCAGCGATTCACATGCGGCGGTACCGCACGATTTTGTGCTGCTGGAATCCATCGCTCGACTCTCCATTTTTCTTGATGAGGGCACGATACACCTTATAGTCGCTTCAGGGTCAAACTGGCTCCGCAGCCAGTCACCCCTCAATGCGGCCTCGCGAGGTTCAGTCGGAACTGGAAGCGGGCGATTCGCGTGAAGCCTTGCGGGCGTGCCCGAGGATTTCTCTTCCGCCGTTGGCCGCAAACAGGGCCGAGACGATGCCCAGGATGAGGTCCGGCACGTTCGATCCCAGCCACAGCACGAGGACTCCGCTGGCAAGGATCGCCATGTTCACGATCGAGTCGTTGCTGGTGAAGATGGCGGATGCCTTGAAGTTGACGTCTTCGCCTTTGTGGCGCTTGAGCAGGCGCAGGCAGTACACATTGATCACCGCGTTCACCCCGGCCATCACCATCATGGCCGGCCCGATCGGCGCTTCTGAGCCCAGGAACCTGCGAATGACCTCGCCGACCAGCAGGATCGACAGGCCGATCAGGAGCCACCCGGACAGCCGCGCCGCCGCGACCTTGGCGCGCACGCTGCGGCCGACTGCGTAGATGCCCACAGCGTACACGGACGCGTCTGCCAGATTGTCCAGCGCCGCGCCGATCAGCGCCGTCGATGACGCCCACATACCCACGCCCATTCCGAGCGCACTTTGTGCCAGATTGATCAGCAGCACGTACCAGAGGATCCTGCGGTCCTGCGCGTTGCTGGACGCAAGGTCCATGGGGGCGTCGTCATCGTCCACTATCCGCCCTTTCGCGCCAGGTCCAGCAGGTACTCGGCCACCGACAGAGATTTGGAGTTCGATCCGGCCAGCGAGCCGGATGTGAGCCAGCGGCCGTTCACGCCGATCGACGGCGTGCCTTCAATCGCATAGCCGGTCGCCAGAGCGGTGGCCTGCCTCACCTTCGCCATCACGCCGAAGGAGTCCAGCACCTGAAGGAGCCGCACATGGTCTCCGCCATTGGCCGCAACGAAGCTCCCGATCTGATCGGGCGTATCGAGCTTCCTGCGTTCGTTGTGAAGGGCTGTGAACACCTTGTGGTGCAACTGCTCCACGAGACCCATCGTCTCGATCGCGAAGTACAGCTTCTGGTGGATGATGAGGTCCTCTCGAAACGCGACGGGGATGCGGCGGAAGAGAATCTCGCGCGGCAGCTTTTTCTGCCACGCGTCGATCACGGGTTCGAAGGCGTTGCAGTGCCCGCAGCTATAAGCGAAAAATTCCAGAACCTCCACCTTGCTCGCGTCGCGCGTTGGCTGCCGCGACTGCAGGACAAGATAGTTGCGGCCTTCCACGGGACGATCCTGCGCAAACGCAGACCCCTTCCATGCGACCAAGGGACCAAAGAGAGATCCGGCAAAAAGTCTTCGTTTCATGAGGCTACCAAAGGCAGAGGACCATCGATTAGAAACCATATAGTCGCTATAAGGTCAAGCGGGAGCAGCGCAAGCCGCGTGAGCATGGGGGAATTGGATCGGCGAGACCTGGGCGCTGCCTAGAATGGCGCTTCGAAAGATCTCCCAGATGACCCAACAACAACCCTTCGACGTGCTCGTCATCGGCGCGGGCTCCGGCGGCTACATCGCATCGATCCGGGCTGGTCAGCTCGGCCTGAAAGTCGCATGCGCGGAGGCCAACCCCCTAGGCGGATCCGAAAGGAGAACCTCGTCCGGGCGGAACCTGCCTGAACGTCGGCTGCATCCCGTCGAAAGCACTGCTGTCGTCGAGCGAAGAATTCGAGAAGATCCAGAAGCACGTCCTCGCGCACGGCATCCACGTGGCGGGCGCCACGATGGACGTGCCGGCCATGATCGCGCGCAAGGACGCGATCGTCACCAAGATGGCGCAAGGCATCGAATACCTGTTCCGCAAGAACAAGGTTGCCAATCTGAAGGGCCGGGCGATGATCGTTGGACGCAAGGATGGCGTCTTCAGGGTGGCCGTCACGCGATCCGTTTCCACCCAAGAGGTGACCGCCCGCAACCTCGTGATCGCAACGGGACCCCGCGCCAGTTGCCCGGCGTCGACGTGGATAACGCGGACGTCTGCGACAACGCGGGCGCACTGGACTTGCGTTCTGTTCCGCGCCGCATGCGTGGATGCCGCCAGCACGCTGTGTTTTGCCGGGCTGGTCACGCCCCAGCCGGGCATGCTGCCGCGCCTGTGCCAAGCCGCGCAGCAAGGTTCACTTCAGGCCACCACCCTCGAGGCCGCGACCTGGTAGCCATTGCTGCATTCCCAGCGACTTCGAGACGAATAATCGCCAATTCTCAGGAATCGTTGACCAGACGCCACGCCTGTCGACGTGACCTGGTCTCACCCAGCGTCGACACCCCCACCTGATCCGCAGCGGATCGGCTCAGGTGCCCGGCGCGAGGCGGAGGCGGTTCGAGTTGACGCAACCTGCGCTGATGTTCCTGCCCCGCAGGGATCAGCACTGGCTGGTGGTCGCTTCAGCGAAGCTCGCCGGTGAGCGTGCGAGGTGAGTCAAGTTCCAACGCCACGGCCGGTCATGTTCACAGGCAGAATCACGCAATGCGCCTATTGCCTGAAATCGACCACATCTCACGCCTGCCTGAATTCAACGTGATCGTGTTTGCTTTGCTGCTCAACTATCCTTGGGAATTCTTGCAAGTTCCGTTGTTCGCAGACATGCCCCAGGCTGCACACTGGGATGCGATCAGGACTTGCACGAGAGCGACGTTGGGAGATGGCGTGATCATGCTCATCGCCTATTGGACAGTTGGCTTGGTGGCTTGCAACCGGTGGTGGGTGCTGGCGCCAAGCGCGGCACGCATCTTGATGTTTGCTGCGACGGGTGTCGTGATCACGATAGCCATCGAGAGGCTGGCTGTTGCAGGACTATGGCTCGGCGGTTGGCGATACTCGTCGTTGATGCCGGTGGTCCCCGGTATCGGAGTCGGTCTGTCACCTCTGCTTCAGTGGGTGGTGCTGCCCCCACTTGTGGTCTGGTTTTCACGCCGGCAAATTCTGGGCTCAGGCCGTTGAACGACTGCCTAACGAACCCTTCTGCAGGAATTTTCGCGAGCAAGCCTCGCGACGACCCGAGGCATGATCAAAGAAAGTAATTGGAGAACGACTGCCAGCGGTTGCGCAAACGCTCAAGCGTCTAGGGCGTGTTAACACTAATGGACGGACTGTGTATCAAGGCCGATACTTGCTCGCATGGAAATCACGCCCGAGCAGTTCGCACGTATTGAACATTGCCTTCCCACCCAACGCGGCAACGTCAGCATGACCAATCTTCAAGTGGTCAACGCCATGCTGTACGTGGCCGAACACGGTTGCAAGTGGCGTGGCCTGCCCAAGCGGTTTGGCAATTGGCACACCATCTACACGCGCATGCGCCGCTGGGAGAAAGCAGGCGTGCTGGACAAGATGTTCGAGGAGCTACAGCGCGAACAGGTGGTGCGCATCCGCATCGAGGCGGTTTCGCTGGACTCCACCAGCATCAAGGTCCACCCGGACGGCACGGGCGCGCTAAAAAAAACGGCCCACAGTCCATCGGCAAGTCCCGCGGCGGATGGAATACCAAGGTTCATATGGTTGCCGCGGATGCTCGAACGGCAGTGACCTTCAGCCTGTCGCCCGGACAGGCGCATGACGCGCCCGAAGGCAGGCGCCTTCTGCAAAGCCTGGGGCCGACAAGCCGGCCGATTCATCTACTCATGGATCGCGCCTATGAGGGGAACGAGACGCGCCAGTTGGCGCTGGACCTGGGGTTCGTTCCGGTTGTTCCCCCGACACGAACCCGCCTTGACCCCTGGGAATACGACAGGGCCATGTACAAGCGCAGAAATGAGGTCGAGAGGTTGTTCCGACGCCTGAAGGGCTATCGCCGAATCTTCTCTCGGTTCGAAAAACTCGACGCGATGTTCCTGGGCTTCCTCAGCTTCGTCCTGGTTGCTGACGGTCTTCGTGGTTTGTGTTAACACGCCCTAGTGCAGGGCACTGGATTCAGCAAGACCGCCCCGACGATGTCAACCGTGCCGTGACGGCGTGGATTGACGCCCTGTAGAGGTGAACGGGACCCTGATCAATGCAAACATCTTCGCTGCACGAGATCAGCGTGCGTAGAACGACTGGGGCACGTCCGCCATCACGCGCACAGTGAACATGCCCAGTACGTCCTCGGAGAGCAAACAGATCAATTCACATGCACCCCTTACTTCCACAGGTTTCCGAGTGCGACTCCCAAGAGCAATGTCGTTGCGAGACGACGGCTTCTTCGGGCGCTCAACGCAATCCCCCGGCACCGTCACAAGGCAGCTCATTGTGGAGGCGAGTCGCTAACTACCTGAGCGCTATCCGTCTCGCGACGAAGAAGCGTTGGACAGGTGGTAAGTGACTGCGGAGGGGGCTGGGTTCATCTGAGGCAATCGCATGCTCGATCTATCGACTGGGTCGGTTCGTTGGTGGAGTTGATTGGCCTGGTTGGATCAATTTGCTCGGAGATCCAGAGGAACCGGTTCTGGTGGCTTGGCGGGAACGTGCAGCTTGCTCCCCGTCTGAATCCAGCCATCCGGGGGAGATGATTTTTCTTGCGCGCGGAGGGCGACACCTATCAGCAGCCTTCGCGCAGCCGTTCGATGCTGATCGCGGACCGCCTTCGTTTTCCGAACGACGTTGGGCCGCGCGCTATTTTTTTGTATGAAGGATCGGAAATCTGATGAAGGTGCTAGTAGCTGTGAAGCGTGTGGTGGACTACAACGTGAAGGTCCGAGTTCGATCGGACGGGATGGGGGTCGACATCGCGAACGTGAAGATGAGCATGAACCCTTTCGACGAGATTGCCGTCGAAGAGGCGGTTCGGCTGAAGGAACAAGGCGTGGCGACCGAAGTCATCGCCGTTTCCTGTGGCGATGCGAAGTGCCAGGAGACGCTGCGCACCGCGATGGCCATTGGTGCGGATCGAGGCATCCTCGTGGAAACCACCGAAGAACTTCAGCCTCTGGCGGTGGCCAAACTCCTGAAGGCGCTGGTCGACAAGGAGCAGCCTCAGCTCGTGATCCTCGGCAAGCAGGCGATCGATGACGATGCGAACCAGACCGGCCAGATGCTGGCGGCTCTGGCTGATCTGCCGCAAGCCACCTTCGCATCGAAGGTCGACGTGGCCGAGAACAAGGTCAATGTCACCCGCGAAGTCGATGGCGGCCTGGAAACCCTCTCCCTCTCGCTTCCCGCCGTCATCACCAGCGACCTGCGCCTGAACGAGCCGCGCTACGTGACGCTGCCCAACATCATGAAAGCCAAGAAGAAGCAGCTCGATACGGTAAGTCCGGCGGATCTGGGTGTCGATGTCACGCCGCGCCTGAAGACCCTGAAGGTTGCTGAGCCCCCTGGGCGAGCCGCGGGCATCAAGGTGCCGGATGTGGCCACGCTGGTGGACAAGCTGAAGAACGAAGCCAAGGTAATTTGAGGAAGACTGTCATGACCGTACTTGTAATTGCCGAACACGACCACGCCACGCTCAAGCTGGCAACCCTCAATACCGTCACGGCTGCAGTGGCTTGCCAAAGCGGTGACGTCCATGTGCTGGTGGCTGGTGCCAATGCCGCCGAAGCCGGCAAGGCTGCAGCCCAGGTGGCAGGGGTTGCCAAGGTAATCGTGGCGGACAGTCCGAGCCTCGCTGAAAACCTCGCCGAGAACGTCGCCGCCCAGGTGCTTTCGATCGCCAAGAACTACAGCCACATCCTGTTCTCGGCCACCGCAAACGGCAAGAATGTGGCTCCGCGCGTTGCCGCCAAGCTGGATGTGGCCCAGATCAGCGACATCACCAAGGTGGACAGCGCTGACACGTTCGAGCGTCCCATCTATGCTGGAAACGCCATCGCAACGGTTCAGAGCAGCGACCCGGTCAAGGTGATCACGGTGCGCACGACTGGCTTCGATCCCGCAGCAGCCACGGGCGGCAGTGCCGCGGTGGAAAGCGTGGAAGGTGTACAGGACAGCGGCAAATCGAACTTCGTGGGCCGGGAGGTGACCAAGAGCGAACGCCCCGAACTGACCGCCGCCAAGATCGTTGTCAGCGGCGGGAGAGCCCTCGGCGGAGCCGAGAAGTTTCAGGAGGTGTTGGCACCGCTGGCAGACAAGCTGGGCGCGGCTCTCGGAGCCAGCCGTGCAGCGGTGGATGCTGGGTACGCCCCCAACGACTGGCAGGTCGGCCAGACGGGCAAGATCGTGGCGCCTCAGCTCTACATCGCGGTCGGTATCTCTGGCGCGATCCAGCACCTCGCCGGCATGAAGGACTCGAAGGTCATCGTCGCGATCAACAAGGACGAGGAAGCCCCGATCTTTTCAGTGGCTGACTACGGCCTCGTGGCCGACCTCTTCACGGCGGTGCCTGAGCTACAGAAGGCACTAGGCTGACGACAGTGGCTGCGTTGAATCCTATACGGGTGTTGAGCGGCTGGCCGCTCGTCGCGAAGCCGCTGCAGGGCCGGGGCGTCGCGACCGGGGGCGCTAGCGGTGGCGTGGTTGACTCAATCGCCCAGCCACGATTCCTTCGCGCAGCGGGCCTGGTGCTGCAGACTCCGTCGAAATGTCCTGAGGCGCTTTCGAAGCCGAGCTTGCTCGGCAGGAAAGCATCGAATTCGTCAATCGGTCAAGTGCGTATGGTGCGCGATAGCAGCGCCGAGACATCATCGGCCGCCGTGCGTAGCTTTGGCAAGAGTTGCTCTTTCATCGCCGTGGCGGAGGTGCGGTTTGCCAGCCAAGAGGCATTGAGCGCTGCCACCACTTTCCCCGCACGGTTCTTCACCGGTGCCGCGGCCGAGACCAACCCCTCTTCCAGTTCCTGGTTCACCAGCGCCCAGCCCTGTCGACGAACCTGCTGCACGCGCGCCAGGACCTCGGCCGGATCGGTGACAGTGTGGCGCGTCTTTGCACTCAGCGAGCTGGATCCGAGGCGGTTCTTCACCTCAGCGTCATCCAATCCCGCGAGCAGCACTCGGCCGAGAGACGTGCAGTAGGCAGGCAGCCGTGTTCCCACATTCAGATTGAGCGAGACGATCTTGTGCGTGTGCACGCGCATCACATAGACGATGTCGCTGCCGTCGAGTACAGCTGCCGAGCATGACTCACCCAACGCGTCTGAGAGCCGCTCCATCACCGGCTCGGCCAGGTTCCAGATGGGCATGGACGTCAGGTACGCGAATCCCAAGTCGAGGATGCGCGGCGTGAGGCGGTAGTGCTTGCCGTCGCCTTCGACGTAGGCGAGGGTTTGCAGCGTCAGCAAGAAGCGCCGCGCCCCGGCGCGCGTGAGGCCGCTGCGCGCCGCGACCTCAGAGAGAGTTTGCTCGGGCGCGTCGGCGCTGAAAGAACGGATGACTTCAAGCCCGCGGGCGAATGACTGGACGTAGCCATCGCTTGGGACGGGCGCATGGAGTTCTCGATGGGCCGTGGTTGCCATAGGTTCCTCTGAACAGGTAAAATTGTTCGTCAATAGAATGAATGTTCGTCATTAGAACAAACTTAACGGCCGTCGTAAAGAATGCTCGGCTTTTTCACTGGAGATAAGACTCGTGATCAACAAGATTTCAGCCTCGGTGGCCGAGGCACTGAATGGTGTGCGCGATGGCGCTACCGTCCTCATCGGGGGCTTCGGCACCGCCGGCATCCCGGGTGAGCTCATCGACGGCCTGATCGAACAGGGTGCGCGCGAGCTCACCGTGGTCAACAACAACGCGGGCAACGGCGACACCGGCTTGGCAGCGCTGCTCAAGGCCGGACGCGTGCGCAAAGTCATCTGCAGCTTCCCGCGCCAAGTGGATAGCCAGGTGTTCGACGCGCTGTACCGCAGCGGGCAGCTTGAACTCGAACTCGTGCCGCAGGGCAACCTCGCCGAGCGGCTCCGTGCCGCAGGCGCGGGTATCGGCGCATTCTTCACGCCGACGGGTTTCGGCACCGAACTCGCGCGCAATGCCGACGGCAGCGAGAAGGAAACCCGCGTGATCAACGGGAAGTCCTATGTGCTCGAGTACCCGATCCTCGGCGACGTGGCCCTCATCAAGGCTGAGCGCGGGGACCGCTGGGGCAACCTCACCTACCGCAAGGCCGCGCGGAACTTTGGCCCGGTGATGGCCACCGCCGCGAAACGCACCATCGCCAGCGTGTACGAGATCGCCGAACTCGGCAGCTTCGACCCCGAGGCCGTGGTCACGCCCGGCATCCACGTGAGCGCCGTGGTGCGCATCCCCCGCGTGGCCACGCAGGCCGGCGGCTTCAAGACTGCCGCATGAACCAGGAGATTCACATGAGCTACACGAGAAGAACCAAGGACGAACTCGCGCGCCGCGTGGCGCAGGACATCTACGACGGCGCCTACGTCAACCTGGGCATCGGCCAGCCCACGCTGGTGGCCAACCACCTGCCGCCAGGCATCGAGGTGGTGCTGCACAGCGAGAACGGCATCCTGGGCATGGGCCCCGCGCCCGCGCAGGGCGAGGAGGACTACGACATCATCAACGCCGGCAAGCAGCCGGTGACGCTGCTGCCTGGCGGCGTGTATTTCCACCACGCCGACAGCTTCGCCATGATGCGCGGCGGCCACCTCGACATCTGCGTGCTCGGTGCCTTCCAGGTCTCAGCCACCGGCGACTTGGCCAACTGGAGCACTGGCGAACCAGGCTCCATCCCCGCCGTGGGCGGCGCCATGGATCTGGCCATCGGCGCAAAGCAGACCTGGGTGATGATGGACCTGCTGACCAAGAAGGGCGAGAGCAAGGTGGTGCCGCAGTGCACCTATCCGCTCACCGGGATCGGCTGCGTCAAGCGCATCTACAGCGACCTCGCGACCCTCGAATGCACTCCCGAGGGATTGCGCCTGATCGATGCTGTGCAAGGCCTGTCCGTTGACGAACTGCAGCGCCTCGTCGGACTGCCGATCGCACCATCACCCACCGCCCCATCCATTCTCCCGGAACCCCAATGACACAACGCCACGCCTTCATCTGCGACGCCATCCGAACCCCATTCGGCCGCTACGGCGGTGCTCTGTCGAGCGTGCGCGCCGACGACCTGGGCGCAATTCCGCTCAGGGCGCTGATGCAGCGCAACCCGGGAGTGGATTGGACCACCGTGACCGACATCCTCTTTGGCTGCGCCAACCAGGCTGGCGAGGACAACCGCAACGTTGCGCGCATGGCCGGCCTGCTTGCCGGCCTGCCGCTGGAGGTGCCCGGCGCCACCATCAACCGCCTGTGCGGCTCCGGCCTGGACGCCGTCGGCTCGGCCGCGCGCGCCATCAAGGCGGGTGAAGCCGGCCTCATGATCGCCGGCGGCGTGGAGAGCATGAGCCGTGCTCCCTTCGTCATGCCCAAGGCCGAGAGCGCCTTCAGCCGCGCTAACGCGGTCTACGACACCACCATCGGCTGGCGCTTCGTCAACAAGCTTATGAAGGCCCAGTACGGCGTGGACTCCATGCCCGAGACGGCCGAGAACGTGGCGGTGGAATACAAGATCGAGCGCGAGGCGCAGGACCGCATGGCGCTATCGAGCCAGCTCAAGGCGGTGGCCGCGCAGAAGGCCGGGCATCTGGCGCGTGAAATCGTCGGCGTGAGCATCCCGCAGAAGAAGGGCGATGCCATCCTGGTGGACCAGGACGAGCACCCGCGTGAGACCAGCCTGGAAGCGCTGGCCAAGCTAAAGGGCGTGGTGCGCCCCGACGGCACTGTGACCGCGGGCAACGCCAGCGGCGTGAACGACGGTGCCTGCGCGCTGCTGCTGGCCGACGAGGCCACGGCGGCGAAGAACGGCCTGACCCCAAAGGCGCGCATCGTGGGCATGGCCACGGCCGGGGTGGCGCCGCGTGTGATGGGCATCGGCCCGGCGCCGGCGACGCAGAAGGTGCTGGCACTCACCGGCCTGACGCTGGAGCAGCTTGATGTGATCGAACTCAACGAGGCCTTTGCGGCGCAGGGGCTGGCGGTGCTGCGCCAGCTGGGCCTGCAGGACGATGACGAGCGGGTGAACGCCTGGGGCGGCGCGATCGCGCTGGGCCACCCGCTGGGCGCCAGTGGCGCGCGGCTGGCGACGACGGCGGTCAACCGCCTGCACGCTACCGGTGGTCGGTACGCGCTGTGCACGATGTGCATTGGGGTGGGACAGGGTATCGCGGTGATTCTGGAAAAAGTGTGAACGTGGCACCACTGCGGCTGCGCATTGTTGTCACGGGTCGGGCAACATAAGGGGGCGAGTCGGGTGCGCGGACCAGTGCACGACCGGCCAAGCGCGGAGCCGATGCCCGTCAGCTGACCATCACAAGCTAGGGCGTGTTAACACTAATGGACGGACTGTGTATCAAGGCCGATACTTGCTCGCATGGAAATCACGCCCGAGCAGTTCGCACGTATTGAACATTGCCTTCCCACCCAACGCGGCAACGTCAGCATGACCAATCTTCAAGTGGTCAACGCCATGCTGTACGTGGCCGAACACGGTTGCAAGTGGCGTGGCCTGCCCAAGCGGTTTGGCAATTGGCACACCATCTACACGCGCATGCGCCGCTGGGAGAAAGCAGGCGTGCTGGACAAGATGTTCGAGGAGCTACAGCGCGAACAGGTGGTGCGCATCCGCATCGAGGCGGTTTCGCTGGACTCCACCAGCATCAAGGTCCACCCGGACGGCACGGGCGCGCTAAAAAAAACGGCCCACAGTCCATCGGCAAGTCCCGCGGCGGATGGAATACCAAGGTTCATATGGTTGCCGCGGATGCTCGAACGGCAGTGACCTTCAGCCTGTCGCCCGGACAGGCGCATGACGCGCCCGGAAGGCAGGCGCCTTCTGCAAAGCCTGGGGCCGACAAGCCGGCCGATTCATCTACTCATGGATCGCGCCTATGAGGGGAACGAGACGCGCCAGTTGGCGCTGGACCTGGGGTTCGTTCCGGTTGTTCCCCGACACGAACCCGCCTTGACCCCTGGGAATACGACAGGGCCATGTACAAGCGCAGAAATGAGGTCGAGAGGTTGTTCCGACGCCTGAAGGGCTATCGCCGAATCTTCTCTCGGTTCGAAAAACTCGACGCGATGTTCCTGGGCTTCCTCAGCTTCGTCCTGGTTGCTGACGGTCTTCGTGGTTTGTGTTAACACGCCCTAGCTCCACAAAGCCTATCATCCCGTGGTGAACGAAATTTGGCAAAGTGGAAACAAAAGTTACCCGAGCAACTGGATTGAATTTCAGGACTGGTTTGCCACCGAAGATTCGGCCGATGCTCGCCGGCCCGAAGACGTCACCGTCCCGCTCTGATTCAGCGCCTAAATTCAGACCGGATACAGCACAAGAACGCGGAGATCGTTCTTATGGAGCCGGCAAATCCGCTTCGAAAGATTTGAAGAGTGCCACCAAGGTTTGCCTTAGCCACTGGTTGGCAGGGTCCATATGTACTCGCGCGTGCCAAAACAACAAGATTTCATAAGGATCGAGTTCCACTGGCAACGGCATCACGCGCAATGGAATCATTTTCGCAAACCGGTCAGCCACCCGGCTCGGCATGGTGACGACCAGATCTGATCCCGGGACGACGAAGGGCAGCGCCAGGAACTCGGGAACGACCAGACCAATCTGGCGAACCACATTGTGACGCGCCAGTTGCTGGTCGACCATCCAGTGCGCCATGCCGCTGGAGTCGGCGATGGCGTGCGGTGACTGCTTGTACGCCTCGAAGCTCATTCCTTGGGCAAATAGCTCATTGTCCAGCGATGCGACACATACATAACGCTCGTGGAACAGCAAGCGCTGGTGAAAGCCGGTAGTCATTGTTGTGATGTGACCCACCGCCATATCGACCTGACCCACCTCCAAGGCACTCCCTTGGTTCTTCTCAGGAAGGCGGCTGACATGAATGCGTACCCCGGGTGCCTGCTCGCGCAAGTAAGCCAGCAATTGTGGGAGCATCGTTAACTGTCCAGCCTCGCTCATGTACAGAGAGAAGATGCGGCTGGCATCGGCGGGAACAAAACTGCGGCCGCCCCGAAGTCCTTCACGTAGCAGCAGCAACGCATTGCACAGCTGCACATAACTGTTCGCCGTACGGCGTCGTGGCCGCATGCGCTGTGAGGTGAGTACAAATAGAGGGTCGCCAGTCTCTTTACGCAATCGCGCCAGGGAATGGCTGGCTGCCGATTGCGACAAGCCGACTACTTCCGCGGCGGACGACAGGTTGCCAGTCTCAGCTATCGCTTCGACAAGACGCAACTGAGTCAATTCCAGGTTCTCCATATGCACCCGATGCATTTTACCTATGACTTTCATGATGTCGACAACAGGAAAGCCCAAAACTACCATTGAGCTCAATCAAAAAGCATCGACAAAAGAAGCATCTCGCGATTTTCATGAACTGAATGCATCAACCCGCGGCAACAGGAAATAAATGTCACATGATTGAGTCCCACACCATTTACACATGTCCCTCCGGCGACGTCACCTTGGCTTATCGCCTTTTCGGTCGGCGAGACCCCGACGCCCTGGCGACTAGGACCCCGGTGCTGTTCATTCACGGTCTGTCGTATTTTTCTTACGACTGGGTTAACTTCGGTACGCGACTGTGCACCGACCGCCTGGGCTGCGCCATGGACATGCGTGGTTTCGGGGACTCGACGTACAGCCCAGCGGGCGATTACTCTGTGACCACCATGGCAGACGATATCGCTCACCTGCTCGATCATTTGCGGTGGGACAAGGTGATCCTGGTCGCGCATTCGATGGGCGGGCGCAGCGCCACCTGCTTCGCAGCGGCCAATCCCGCAAGAGTCGCCGGCTTGGTACTGGTCGACTGGTCGCCCGAGAACGCGCCCGCCGGATCGAAGCGCGTTGCCAACACTGTCGCGGCCACACCCGACACCTTTGCTACCGTGGCCGATGCGATGCGCTATTTTGGAACCGACCCGGACTCACCGGATGGCGCCGACAAGCGGGCTCGCTTCGAGGCCTACACCAGGCCGGTCGCTGGTGGGTTCGCCATTAAGCGCGATTCTTTTTTCCGCGACCAGTTCAGGCGTCAGCTCGAAACCGGTGAGGCGCCCAAGCGCGGAGTGGACCTTTGGCAGCTACTGAGCGATGTCGTTGTCCCTACTCTCGTGCTGCGCGGGACGCGATCGGACCTCTTCGCGGCCGAAACATTGCCCAAAGTACTGCAAAAAAATCCACGTATCCAGGCGCAAGAGATCGAAGCCGGACACCACGTTGCCGGCGACAACCCCGAGGCGGCAATAGCCACCATTCGCCCTTTTATCAACTCACTGGAACAAGCATGACCTCATTAGCCAACGCTCTGCCACACCGATGCGCGGCATCGATCACCTCGCCTTCGTCACCGACGACCTCCCTGCAACAATGGACTTCTATACCCGCGTGCTGCAAATGCAGCTCGTGCACGTGCGCCGCGTGCCCTTCGAGCGGGACCGTGGTCAGCCGCCCCATGACAACCTGCGCCACTACTGCTTCGACATGGGTCATGATCAGCTCCTTGCCTTTTTCGAGTATCCAAAGGGCTTGCAGCGGCAGAACCGGGACTTGCCCGGCGGCATGCAGCACATCGCTTTCTACGTTCCTCCGGAGAAGTTCGAAGCGCTGCTGGCGAACGTAAAGCAGCAGGGCGTCGACCTGATTGGCCCCATCGCGCTTGGCGGCCGCTTCTGGTCCGCGTACTTTTATGACCCGAATGGCATTCGCCTCGAGCTCGCCACCAACCGCCTGCCAAATCCGGGCGGGATCGTGGAGTCGGTGCTCCAGAGCGAGGCGGAGGCGCGCGAAGAACTGTCCACGCTGTTCAACGATCCTGCAACAGTCCAGTCCTGGCTCGACCGCATGCCGCTGAAGGCCGTCCAGACGCAATAAACCCGCCAATGACACTGTATTCCAAGAAAAAACCAAGGAGACTGAACATGCACCCACAAATATCAATTACTCGCCGCCAATTGTTGGCGGGATGCACGGTCCTCGCTGCGCAGATGGGGTCAGACGCCTTGTGGGCCCAGGAAGTCGTCAAAGTGCTCGTCGGATTCCCTGCGGGCGGCGCGATCGATGCCACGGCCAGAGTCTATTCAAATGCGACTAGCAGCTTAGGAACAATGATCGTCGAGAATCGCGCGGGCGCGGCGGGAAACATCGCGGCGGGCACATTGGCGCAATCCCGTCCCGATGGCAACACGCTGATGCTTGCCCCAGTCAACGTCTATTGCATTTCGCAAGCGCTCTATCGAAGCCTGGCTTTCAATACCGCGCGCGACTTTGCACCGGTGGGAATCGTTGCCAAATTTCCTTGGGCTCTGGCAGTCCATCCGAGCATACCGGTCCAGAATGTGGCGGAACTGGTAGCTTGGATAAAGGCGAACCCCGAGAAAGCGATGTGCGGTATGGCGGCGATCGGGAGCGAGGGGCACCTGATGGCCTACGCCTTCAGCAAGGCTGCCGACGTCAACCTGACCTTCGCTCCTTACCGGGGTGGGGCGCCCATGACCCAAGACCTGATGGGGGGCCAAATTCCGATGGCATTCGATGCCATCCCAAACCTCGCGCAACCGCACAAGGCCGGCAAGGTCAAAATGCTCGCCATCACCAGTGCGACCCGCTCTGAGCTGCTGCCCGAAGTGCCAACATTCAGCGAAGCCGGTTACCCAGTGGCCACCGGCGAGACCTGGATCGGGGCTTCCGTCCGGAGTGGCACCTCCGCTGTGCGCATTCATGCCCTCTCGGCCGCTTTCGAGTCTGCGGCCCGAGCGTCCGAAGTGCGCAACAAGCTGGCGGGTCTGGGGCTGCAGCCACGAGCAGCACCCCTGCGGAAATGGCCAAGGTTATCGTGGCCGATACCCAGCGCTATTCGGCGCTGGTCAAAGCCATAGGTCTGCAACTTGACTGATACGAATTCGACAACATCCGCCACGCGGCGAATTGAGCGTCTCTATCCGAACAGTGCCACAAGAACGTGATGAGAAGCTTCACATATACCAGCCATCAACAGCGGGTGATCTTCGGAGCTGACTCGCTCCATATGCTCAAGTCAGAGATCGAGGCCTTGGGCCTGAGCAAAGCGCTGTTGCTCTGCACGCCTGAGCAACGCGACCAGGCCGAACGCTTGGCAGGCATGCTTGGACCGCAAGTTGCGGGCATATTCGACCGTGCCGTCATGCACGTTCCGATCGAGACCGCGCGCGAAGCCAGACAGGTCGCCGAGAAGCTGGGGGCTGGCTGCGCAGTGGCCATCGGCGGCGGATCGACCACTGGCCTAGGCAAGGCGATTGCACTGGTTTCGGGCTTGCCCATCATCGCGATCCCGACAACTTATGCAGGCTCCGAGATGACCTCAATCTACGGCATCACCGAGGCCGGCATCAAAAAAACCGGTAAGGACCCGCGGGTGCTACCACGCACAGTGATCTACGACCCAACCCTGAGTATCAGCCTTCCTCTGGCCTCGACAGTTACCAGCGGCATTAACGCCATCGCACATGCCGCCGAGGGCCTTTACGCACAGGACGGAATCCCATCATGGACCTGATGGCTGAGCAAGGCATTGCGGCTCTGGCACACGCCATACCGGCCATCTACGCTCATGCGTCAGACGTACTGCCATCGCAGGCCTTACTAGAGGCGCGGACGAACGCACTTTATGGCGCATGGCTCTGCGGCACAGTGCTCGGCAACGTGGGCATGGCACTGCATCACAAACTCTGCCATACCCTGGGGGGAAGCTTCAACCTGCCTCATGCAGAATTGCACACCATTATCTTGCCCCATGCATTAGCGTACAACGCGTCCGCGGCGCCCAACGCGATGGAGAAGATCACTCGAGCCCTGCATGCAAGCAACGCAGCACAGGGCATATTTGATTTGGCACACGCCAACGGCGCGAAGGTTGCGCTGCAGGACATCGGCATGCAAGCCGAGGACTTGGACCGCGCCTGCGACCTGGCGCTGCAGAACCAATATCCCAACCCGCGACCTCTGGAACGAGCCGTCCTACGCCAATTGCTACAGGACGCCTTTGATGGTCGCAGACCTGCTGCGTGATATGCGATTTGGTCCATACAACACAACAAAAGAAACCAGAGTTGAACTGCACAAGCAATAGTCGGACCGATACACTTCTTGGCGACGGTTTCCGGATAGCTCTCAGCTTGACCTCTTGAAGCCTTGTTCTGAATTTCACAATGGCCGCATTAAGTTGAAGCTGTGCAAAAGTGCATCGACAGGGTCCTCTGGCGTGAGTAGTATTTGTGAACAGGTCACAAGACACCGGCCAGCCCTCCGATGTGTGGAGCGGATATTTTTGCGGTTTGGGGGCCTTCTGATTTCGAGGGTGCTCAGTTTAAGGCAGCGAACAGGCCGACACTCACCAAGGCGCTGGACTCGATGGCGCCGGGATTTTGAGCACCTCGGGCGAGCTGGTCCATGCGGTGAAAAGCTGCGCACCATGCGCAACTCAAGAGTTTGGAAGAGCTTTCAGCCAATGCCGCGAGCCCCGGGGACGTTCTGGTCCACGCCGGCAACTGAGGCTAATACGCTCACAGCCAGTTGTCGAGAACGGCGCGGGTTTTTTCCCAGTAGCCGCGCAAGCGTTCAAGCTGCTGCGTCGCATTGACCGGCACCACACCGGTTTTTGCATGCGTTTCAAGCGCCATGCCGACAGACTGCATGGCCACCGCACCGACATTGCCGGCCGCCCCCACCAGCGCATGGCTGGCCCATGACAGCGCCTGGGCATCATCACTGCGGATGGCCTCGCCGATGGCGTCCAGGCGCAGCACGGCATCGGTCCTGAATAGCGCAATCACCTCACGTGTCATGGTCAGTGCATCGTCGTCAAACTCCTTGAACGTAAGCGCGCAGCGAACCCATGTTGACCGCCGACGGCTGCCGTGGCTGACGATCAGATGGCGTCGGGCTGCCAGCGATGCGGCAGCAGTTCCTCGATCTGGCTGGCCTTGTGCGTGGGCAGCCGTGTGAGGACGTCCTTGAGGTAGGCGTATGGGTCATGCCCGTTCATGCGCGCGGACTGAATCAAGCTCATCACCGCCGCGGCCCGCTGGCCGGCGCGCAGGCTCCCGGCGAACAGCCAGTTCGATCGTCCCAGTGCAATCGGGCGGATCTGGTTCTCGATCCAGTTGTTGTCCACCGGCAGTTGTCCGTCATCCGCGAACCGGGTCAGCGCCACCCAGCGCCGCAGGCTGTAGTCCAGCGCTTTGGCCGTTGCCGACCCTTCGGGCACCTTCTGGCGCTGCAGCAGCATCCACTGGTGCAGCGCATCGAGCACCGGCTGGGTGTGCCGCTGGCGCATGGCCTTGCGCTCGTCGGCGCTGATCTCCTTGGCCTCGCGTTCGATGTCGTAGACCTTGGCAAACTGCTGCAGCGCGAACTCGGCAATCTGGCTCTGGTTGGCCGCGTGCAGGTCGAAGAACTTGCGCCGGGCATGGGCCAGACAGCCCACCTCGGTCACGCCGCTGGCGATCAGGGCCTTGTAGCCGCTGAAGTCGTCGCAGGTCAGGCTGCCTCGCCACTCCCCCAGGAACGCCCGGGCGTGTTCACCAGCGCGCGATTCGCAGAAGTCGTAGACCACGGATTTCATTCCCTCAAACGCCCCCGGGGCGTAGGCCCACAGGTACGCCCGGTGCGTCTTGCCGTTGCCGGGCTTGAGCATCTGCACCGGTGTCTCGTCGGCATGCAGCACGCGGTGCTGGAGCATTTGTGCCTTGAGCGCATCCACCAGCGGCTGCAGGCGCACCCCGCAGATGCCCACCCACTGCGCCAGGGTCGATCTCGGGATGGCCAGACCGGCACGCCCAAAGATCTCCTCCTGGCGGTACAGCGGCAGGTGGTCGGCGTACTTGGCCACCAGCACCTGGGCCAGCAGCCCGGTGGTGGGGATGCCTTTGTCGATGACATGAGCGGCCACCGGCGCCTGGACGATGGTTTCGCACTTGGCACACGCCCATTTGCCGCGGATGTGGCGCTCCACGCTGAACACCCCGGGCACGTAGTCCAGCTTCTCGGCCACGTCCTCGCCGATGCGCTTCATCTGGCAGCCGCAGCGGCAGGTGCTCGATTCGGGCTCGTGGCGGATCTCGCGCCGGGGCAGGTTCGCGGGCAGTGGCAGCCGCTTGGGCTGTTTCTTCTCCTGCGGGCTCACCGCCGCGGACTCCTGCTGCAGCCCGTCGATCTCGCTGGCCACGGCCGCCAGGTCCGCCTCGATCTCGTCTTGCAGCAGGCTCTTTTGTTCGGGGTTGAAGCGCTCGGACTGGGCGGCGAACTTCATGCGCTTGAGAAGCGCGTTCTCGTGCGTGAGCTTCTCCAGCAACGCACCCTGGTGGCGCAGTTGTGTCATCAGGCGAGCGGTCATCTCGCGCAGTTGCTCAGCGCTCAGATGCTCCAGGGATTGCGGCTGCACCACCATGGAGGTGACTGTGCCTGCGCCGAGCCGGGCACGCCATTGGCGCATGCCCCAATTGGCAAGTACCAACGGCTGCCGGACAGTCAGACCACGGTGATGACGCCGCCGTCGGCCAGGCGCTGCCAGGGCAAGCCCATGACCAGCGCATCGAGCTGCTGGCGCTGCAATTGGAGGTTGGCGCCAGCGGCCAGGGGCCAGATGAATTTGCCCTGGTGCAGCCGGCGTGCGGCCAGCCAGATATGGGACCCGGAGGCCGCTATGCTGTGTCTGTCCGAAGAATCCCGTCCTTGCCGCGGCTGACCTGAGCAGCGAACGTGGACTCCCAGTGCACAAGGAGTTCACGATGCAAGAGGACCGGAGACCGAAGCAGACACGCGGGTGCTGCGTACAAGCGGCTTGCGCGGTTTGATGCCGAGGGCTTGCCTGGCCTGCGAGATTCGCACCTGCCGCCCGCACACCAGACCTGCACCGTGTCTGCCGGCGGAGATCGCGAGCTTCGAGCAGCAGCGCCGGCAACGTCTTCCCTGTGGCGTATCGCTCAGGCGTGCGGGCGCAGCTTGGCTACCGTCAGCCGCTACATGGTGCAAGCCGGCCTGTCACGACTGAAGTCCTTGGATCCCGTGGAGCCGATCCGCCGCTACGAACGCGCCACGCCCGGCGAGCTGCTGCACATCGACACGCAAACGGCTCGGACGCATCCACGTCCTGGGTGACCGCATCACTGGAGACCGCGCGAAAAACCGCAATCGTGGCATCGGATGGGAAGCCGTGCACTTGGCGATCTATAATAGTGTCCTGTCCCCCTAATTCGTAGGCACAAAAACTGCATGGGTTGAGGCATCCTTGGAGATGTCTCATGCCGAACGCATACACCCCCACCAGCACGATCGAGCTCACGGACATGGAGCGTGCGGAGCTCACTTCGATGGCCAGATCGCGCTCACTTCCAACAGCGTTGTCGTTGCGCGCGCGCATCGTCCTGGCATGCGAAGGGCCGGACAAGGCCAGCACTCGACGCTGCGCGACGACACTGGGGATCGATCGCAACACGGTCATCATGGCGCGCGCGGTATGCGGAATCGGCTCCAGGGCTGTACGCTGACGAGCTTCGACCAGGGCGGCCGCGCACGGTCGATGACGAACGAGTGGCAGAGTTGATCACGAAGACTCTGCACAACAAGCCGGCGGACGGCGCAACACACTGAGCACGCGCGGCCTTGCCGCCGAAACCGGAATCAAGACCTCCGTCGCGCGTTACCTCAATGCCTTCCAACTCAAGCCCTCACCGCGTGGAGAGCTTCAAACTCTGGGACGGATCCGCTGTTCATTGAGAAGCTGCGCGACGTCGTTGGCCTATACCTGAATCCCCCGGAAAACGCGCTGGTGCTCTGCGTTGACGAGAAGAGCCAGTGCCAGGCTCTGGAACGCACGCAGCCGATGCTGCCGACTTACTTTCCGCAGGTCGCCAGACGCATTTGCGCGTAATTTCCCGGTCGCGGGAAGGTCAAGGTTGGCGCGGTACTTCCAAGTCGATGAGACGCTCGGTCTGCTCCTCCCACTCACGCATAAGCTG
>JADJPY010000002.1 GCA_016713005.1 Ramlibacter sp.
CCTTGCGGCATGGCTAATAAATCAGCCCGCTCCGGCCGGATCTCCTGCAGGATCGTCGTGGCGATCTCTTCGATGCTTTTGGTGGTGGTGGACAGCCAGCGGATGCCGGCGCGGCGCATCATCGCCTCGCCCTCGCTTACCTCCATCCGGCAGTTTTCCAGGCTGGCGTAGCGGCTGTTGGGGCGGCGCTCATTGCGGATTTCGCTCAGGCGCTCGGGCTGGATCGACAGGCCGAAGATCTTCTTCCTGTGCGGCAGCAGGGCGGCGGGCAACTGCTGCCGCTCGAAGTCCTCCGGAATGAGCGGGTAGTTCGCCGCCTTCAGCCCGTGCTGCATCGCCAGATACAGCGAAGTCGGTGTCTTGCCGCTGCGGCTCACGCCCACGAGGATCACTTCGGCCGAATCCAGGTCGCGGTTGCTCTGGCCGTCGTCGTGCACCAGGCTGAAGTTGATCGCCTCAATACGGTCGTGGTACTCCTTGCTCTTGCTCGTCCGAGAACCGGCCGATGCGGTGGTTGGACTTGATGCCCAGTTCCTCTTCCAGCGGGTGGACGAAGGTGCCAAACATGTCCAGCAACATGCCCCGGCAGCCCTCCCGGATGACCTTGAGCACTTCCATGTTGACCAGCGTGGTGAAGACGATGGGCTTCTTGCCCTCGACTTCGGCGGTGTGGTTGATCTGGCGCACCGCCTGGTGGGCCTTGTCGGCGGTGTCTATGAAGGGCAGCCGCACATGCCGGGGCTTCATCTCGAACTGCGCCAGGATGGCGTTGCCGAAGGTCTCGGCGGTAATGCCGGTGCCGTCGGAGACAAAGAAAACGGTGCGGTTGGGCATGGTGCGGTGCCTCGGGTGTTCAGTTTGCTGCAAGCCCGCGCCCAAGCGCCCGCGCCTACAATGACGCGATTAGTGCGACACGAGTCGCTTTGGTTCGCCCTAGTGGCGTCATTAAAAGAGGTGATTGTCTCTCATACAGAGCAGTCTCCATCGGGTGCAAGACCTGATCTATTCAAAATGTCCGCAAGCGGTAACGCCGAGGACATGACGGAAAAGCCCAAATTTACGTTGGGTTGGACCGTGACATAACCGCGCCTGAACGGAAACTGTTGTGCTTCGGCAACGAAGATCACGGTTTTCTGCACAAGGGTCTACCCCTGTGTAGTTCATCGCGGTGCGAATAGTCATCCAGAGCCGGAAAAGCTCTGACCTACCTTGTTTCGACCGCTCTCCCCTTGGGGTCGGGCCGAAACCTGCTGTACGACTAGCAGTAGCCTACGTTGGCATGCATCTGCGGTAACGCGGGTGTGTGAAGCCCAACTGACAAAGTACCCCCGCACTTGCGGCAACAGTAACCCGTGAGGGTCATGTTGGACACTGCCAGCAGCACGGCGGTTGAGGGGCGAGGCTAGTTCTGAATGGGTAAGGTAACTGAACTGCTGTTTGAATCCGGGTGATCATTGCGTGGCCAAAGCTGCTGATAGGCCATAGCCAAAAGGCACGTTGTCGGTTGCTCCGTTGATCGTGGGAGCACGTCGTCAGAGGACAGCCCCCGGAAAAGGCAGACCCTAACCAGATAGACGTTGAGGACACCCTCACGTCGGTAGGACAGGAACGTGGTAAGCCCCACCATCCGCCCGCGCACCTCGGTGCGTCGGGCAGAAGCTGCAAGGCGACCTGACGGATGAGGGGTATGGGATTGTGGAAAAAGCGAATGGTTGCCTGTAATGGGTGGCATAGGGGTTCAAGATTTGCCCCGGCGCGAAAGCGCGCTAACTTCCACGCGGTGCAATCGTCGTTAGACGGCTGCAAGAGTTCATGAAAGCCCCGAAGGGATGCACTTGCCCCTTCGGGGATACGTGCGTCCTCGACGGATTAACTTCCAAGAGGAAAGCATGAGAACAGTCATCAGCAATGGTGAAACTGCGTCCTCTCACGAACCGCAAGACTGGCATGCTATCGATTGGCATGTGGTCGAGCGCAACGTGCGAACGACGCAGAAGCGTATAGCGAAGGCTACGCAGGAATGCGATTGGCGCAGGGTGAAAGCTCTGCAACGGTCGCTGACCCACTCGTTTGCAGCCAGGGCACTGGCAGTGCGGCGAGTGACGGAAAACCAAGGCAAGCGAACGGCAGGAGTCGATCGCGAGCTCTGGGATACGCCTGACCTGAAAAGGAAGGCCGTTGGTAAGATTGAAGCAGCAAAGAGGTTATAGGCCGCAGCCGCTGCGGCGGGTCTATATCCCTAAGTCAAATGGTAAGGAACGCCCACTGGGAATACCGACCATTTTTGACCGGGCTATGCAGGCACTCCACCTGCTTGGTCTTGAGCCTGTGGCCGAGTCCACGAGCGATCCGAACTCCTACGGGTTTCGGAGAAATCGCTCGACGGCGGACGCCATGAGCCAGATATTCGTGTGCATGTCCCAGAAGGCCTCGGCCCCATGGGTACTTGAGGCGGATATCCAAGGCTGCTTTGACCACATCAATCATGAATGGCTGGTAAGTCGCGTTCGAATGAACAAGACGATCCTGAAACGATGGTTGAAGGCGGGAGTGGTCCACAAGGGCCAGCTGACGCCGACTGAGGAAGGGACGCCGCAAGGCGGCATCATTTCGCCAACATTGGCGAATGTGACTTTGAATGGGCTGGAATCGGACCTGCTGACGCACCTCGGTGCCAAGCTGGGAAAGATGAAGGCCGAGAAGCTCAAGATCAATGTGATCCGGTACGCCGACGACTTTGTGATCACTGGCATCTCCAAGGAGGTGTTGGAGACCGAAGTGCGGCCGTGGATAGAAGAATTCCTTGCACAACGAGGTTTACGACTATCGCCGGAGAAGACGCGAGTCACGCACATTGAAAAGGGGTTTGACTTTCTGGGGTGGAACTTCCGCAAATACGGAGGCACGCTGCTCATCAAGCCAAGTCGCAAGAATGCGAAAGCGCTCTACGACAAGGTGGCGGAGGTCATCAAAAGTCATCTGATGGTGAAACAGGTTGTCCTAATAGAGAAGCTGAATCCGATCCTTCGGGGTTGGGCTCAGTACCACCAACCGGTGGTCGCGAAGGAAGCGTTCAGCAAGTTGGATTCGCTGATTCATTGGCGGCTGACGCGCTGGGCGCGGCGACGGCATCCGAAGAAAAGCCCGATGTGGTGCTTCCAGAAATACTGGAAACATCTTGAGGGCCGATCCGAGTTTGCCGCTGCCCGACAAGCGGACGATGGAACATGGCAATCGGTTCGGCTGAATCTGCTTGCAGATACGGCCATTGCCCGACATGTGAAGATCAAGGGGGACTACAACCCTTTCGATCCGAAATGGGAGTTGTACGGGGAGGATCGGCGCGGGAAACAGATGCTGAAAAGCATTAGCTACCGCAAGGAACTGACCAGTCTGTACAAATCCCAATCGGGGAACTGCGCGCTATGCGGTACGGCCATTACCCAGGAGACTGGGTGGCACGACCACCATATTGTCCGTAGGGTGGATGGCGGGCCCGACTCGCTGTCCAACCGGGTGCTTATGCATCCGGTCTGTCATAACAAGCTGCACGTCAAACGGTTGACTGTGGTGAAGCCGGCCCCGTAAGGGGCTTCGAAAGACGCCAAAATGGGGAGTTTTGGTCGTTAGAATAGGCCAAGTTGTTGGTCTACTCCCTCGGATGGCGTCCTGTTGCGCTTGAGCCGGATGCGGTGAAAGTCGCAAGTCCGGTTCTTAGGGGGGAATGGGTCAGCAATGACCTGTTCCTACCCTCCTCCGGATTCCCGCCATGCACCGCCCCGGCCCCCTCGAACAAAACCAAAGCCCCTCGCCGTGCCTGGCCCGCGCGCGCCGCCTGATGGCGGGCGTCACAACGCTTTCAACTTCTGGAGCTTCCCCATGTCTGCACGTTTCAGCCCGACCGCCCTGGTCGTACCGTTTGAAAACCTGAGGATGACCGATGTCGAGGTGGTGGGCGGCAAGAACGCCTCCCTCGGCGAAATGATCTCCGGCCTTCCCCACGGGCCGCAGGGCGTGCGGGTGCCCACGGGCTTTGCCACCACGGCGCATGCGTTCCGCGAATTCCTGGCCTTCAACGGGCTGGCCGCACGCATCCAGGACCGGCTGGCTGCGCTGGACACCGAAGATGTGCGCGCGCTGGCTGCGGCCGGCGCCGAGATCCGCGGCTGGGTTGAGGCACAGCCTTTCCCGGCTGACCTGCAAAAGGCGATCCATGACACGTTTGCCGCGCTCAGCGGCGGAGACCCGCAGGCCTCGTTCGCGGTGCGCTCTTCGGCCACCGCCGAGGACCTGCCCGACGCCTCGTTTGCCGGCCAGCAGGAGACTTTCCTGAACGTCACCGGCATTGAGTCCGTGTTGCACAAGATGAAGGAGGTGTTTGCCAGCCTCTACAACGACCGGGCGATCAGCTACCGGGTGCACAAGGGTTTCGCCCATGAGCACGTGGCCCTGTCGGCGGGCGTGCAGCGCATGGTGCGCAGTGACCTGGGCGCCGCCGGCGTGATGTTCACCATCGACACCGAATCCGGCTTTGAGGACGTGGTGTTCATCACCAGCAGCTATGGGCTGGGTGAGACGGTGGTGCAGGGGGCGGTGAACCCGGACGAGTTCTATGTGCACAAGCCCATGCTCCGCCAGGCCAAGCGCGCGGTGATCCGCCGCAACCTGGGCTCCAAGCTGGTCCAGATGGTCTTTTCAAGCGACGAGGAAAAGGCGGCAACGGGCAAGCTGGTCAAGACGATCGACGTGCCGCTTGAGCAGCGCAACCGGTACTCGCTGACCGACGCCGATGTGGAGCTGCTGGCGCACTATGCGCTGGTGATCGAGAAGCACTACGGCCGGCCGATGGACATCGAGTGGGGCAAGGACGGCCGTGACGGCCTGCTGTACATCCTGCAGGCCCGACCCGAGACGGTCAAGAGCCAGGCCCAGGACAAGGCGGAACTCCGCTACAAGCTCAAGGGCCGTGGCACGGTGCTGGCTGAGGGGCGCGCCATCGGCCAGAAGATCGGCACGGGGCCGGTGCGCCTGGTGCACAACCTCAACGAGATGGACAAGGTCCAGGCCGGCGACATCCTGGTCACGGACATGACCGACCCCAATTGGGAGCCGGTGATGAAGCGCGCCAGCGCCATCGTGACCAACCGCGGTGGCCGCACTTGCCACGCCGCCATCATTGCGCGCGAGCTGGGCATCCCGGCCGTGGTCGGATGCGGGGACGCCACAGATCGCCTCAAGGAGGGCACGCTCGTCACGGTCAGTTGCGCCGAGGGCGACACTGGATTCATCTACGACGGCCTGCTGGAGACCGAAGTCAGCGAAGTGCAACGTGGCGCGATGCCGCCCATCAAGACCAAGATCATGATGAACGTGGGCAACCCCCAGCTCGCGTTCGACTTCTGCCAGTTGCCCAACGAAGGCGTGGGACTTGCGCGGCTGGAGTTCATCATCAACAACAACATTGGCGTGCACCCCAAGGCCATCCTCGACTATCCCAATGTCGACGCCGACCTGAAGAAGGCGGTGGAGTCGGTGGCTCGCGGCCACGCTTCGCCCCGCGCGTTTTACGTGGACAAGGTGGCCGAAGGCGTGGCCACGATTGCTGCGGCCTTCTGGCCCAAGCCGGTGATCGTGCGCTTGTCCGACTTCAAGTCCAACGAGTACCGCAAGCTGATCGGCGGCAGCCGATACGAACCCGAGGAAGAGAACCCCATGCTGGGTTTCCGCGGCGCGGCGCGCTACATCAGCGCGGATTTCGGCGAAGCCTTCGCCATGGAATGCGAGGCTCTGCGCCGCGTTCGTGGCGACATGGGCCTGACCAATGTGCAGGTCATGGTGCCGTTCGTGCGCACGCTGGGCCAGGCCGAGCGCGTCACAGCGCTGCTGGGGCAGCATGGCCTGAAGCGGGGCGAGGCGGATCTCAGGATCATCATGATGTGCGAGATCCCCAGTAACGCCTTGCTGGCCGACCGGTTCCTGGAGTTTTTTGACGGCTTCTCCATCGGCTCCAACGACCTGACCCAGCTGACACTGGGACTTGACCGCGACTCGGGCCTGGAACTGCTCGCAGCCGACTTTGACGAACGCGATCCTGCGGTCGAGGCGCTCATCCACCAGGCCATCAAGGCCTGTCTGGCCCAGGGCAAGTACGTCGGCATCTGCGGGCAGGGGCCCAGCGACCATCCGGACTTTGCGCAGTGGCTGGCGCGGGAAGGCATTTCATCCATCTCGCTGAACCCGGACAGCGTCATCGAAACCTGGCGGCTGTTGGCCAGCTGAACAGGCGGGCGCGCCATCGTCCGCCAGGCCGGTTCTGCTAGAAAATACTTAGGCCGCCTGCGCGGGCAGGGTGCCACAATCGCCCATGGTTCCCGCCCACGCCCTGGAGACTCACACGCCCCGCGTCCTTGCACTCAAGGGTGCATTGCTGCTGGTATGGGCCACGGTGTCCTTCGGTGCGTGCTATTTCGCGCGGGACCTGCAGGTCATGGTGATGGGCTGGCCGCTCAACTACTGGATCGGTTCTCAAGGCGCGATCCTGGCTTTCCTGGGCATTGTGGTGGTCTATGCCTGGGTGATGAACCGCATCGATTCAGAAAACACGGACCGTGACCAAGGCAACTGAAAGCGCGGGCACGGCCGCGTACACCCGGCGCCTGCACAAGATCTTCGGCGCCTACACGGTGGGCGTCGTGCTATTTGTGCTGTTGATGGCATGGGCAGAACGCAAGGGCCTGCCCAGGGTCTGGCTGGGGCCGGTGTTCCTGTTCTTCACATTGATGCTGTATGCCGTGATCGGGATCTCCAGTCGCACCGCCGATCCGGATGAGTATTACGTGGCAGGCCGGCGCATCCCTGCGATGTACAACGGCATGGCCACCGCGGCCGACTGGATGAGCGCAGCCTCGTTCATCAGCCTGGCTGGCGGCCTGTATCTGTACGGGTTCTCCGGCACCGAGAACCACCCCGGCGGGCTGGCGTACGTGCTGGGCTGGACGGGGGGCTTTTGCCTGGTTGCCCTGCTGATCGCACCGCACCTGCGCAAGCTCAACCTGTACACGGTGCCGGATTATTTTGCGGTGCGCTTCGGCGGGCGCTGGCCACGGCGCATCGCCGCTGGCGCTGCCGTGCTGTGCTCGTTTGTCTATCTTGTTGCGCAGATCTATGGCATTGGCCTGGTGGCATCGCGCCTGACCGGCGTGCAGTTTGAAATCGGCATCCTTCTTGGCTTGGGTGGGGTGCTGCTGTGCTCCTTTCTGGGGGGCATGCGCGCCATCACCTGGACCCAGGTGGCCCAATACGTGGTGTTGCTGCTGGCCTTCCTGATCCCGGTGCTCTGGCTCGCCTACAAGCAGTTGGGCAACCCGGTGGCACCGGTCGCGTATGGACAGCAGTTGCAGAAAATCGCCGAACTCGAGACGGCGCTGATCAATTCGCCCAAGGAGGTGCAGGTCCGTGCCGAATACCTCCGTCGCGCCCGGGAGTACGAAGCCCTTTTGGCCGATGTCGAAGCGGCGCTGGCCAAGGAGCCGGGCATCCGCCAGGAGCGGGTGCGCCGCCTCAAGGCAGAAGGCGCGCCGCCAGCCCTGGTGATGGCGGCCATGCGCGACCTTGCCGCCGTGCCCAAGGATGCCGCGACCGCGCGCGAGCAGTGGACGCGTGCCCTGCAGGAGAACACCGAGCGCGCAGGCCCGCTGGGCGGCTTGCCGCCGCATGCCCAGGCGTTTGCCGGCGATCCGCAAGGAACGCCCCAGCAGGTCAAGGCGTTTGAATCGTCGCGACTGAACTTCCTGGCGCTGATGTTCTGCCTGATGGTGGGCACGGCGGGGCTGCCCCATTTGCTGACGCGCTACTACACCACGCCAACGGTGGCCGAGGCCCGCAACTCGGTTGCATGGTCGCTGTTCTTCATCTCCCTCATCTATATCTGCGCACCGGCGCTTGCGGTGCTGGTCAAGTACGAGGTGATGAGCAGCCTGGTGGGCACCAGCTTTGACGCACTCCCGTCCTGGATCGTGCAGTGGGGCAAGGTTGACAGTTCGCTGATCGCCGTGAGCGACGTGAACGGTGACCGCATCCTGCAGTTCGGCGAGATCCGCCTGGGCGCCGACATCATCATGCTGGCCACGCCGGAGCTGGGGGGGCTGCCCTATGTCGTGTCGGGCCTGGTGGCGGCCGGTGGCCTGGCAGCGGCGCTGTCCACCGCGGATGGTTTGCTGCTGACCATCAGCAATGCGCTGGTTCACGACGGGTACTGCCAGGAGGTTGGGCACGCAGTTGGCTCAGAGCAACGCGTGATCCTGTCCAAGTTCGCCCTGTTCGGGGTTGCCCTGGTGGCGACCTTCGTGGCAACGCTCAAATCGGCGGAAATCCTTTCGCTGGTGGCTGCGTCATTTTCCCTGGCGGCTTCTTCGTTTGTGCCCGTGATGGTGCTGGGCATCTTCTGGCGCGGCACGACCCGGGAGGGCGCCGTGGCCGGCATGCTCTCGGGGCTGGGCATGACGGCCTACTACATGCTCGTCAACTCGGCGGTGATCCGCAACCTCACAGGCATGGAACCCGGGGCGGACTTGTGGTTTGGCATCCTGCCCATTTCGGCAGGCGTCTTTGGTGTGGTGACGGGGCTCGTCGTTGGCGTCGTTGTGAGTCTGCTGACCCGCGGCGGCGTCACCCCGCGGGCCGGTGCGCGGCGACCGCGGCGTTGAACTGGCGGGCGGCCTCGGCCCCCTTGACCTGACGCAACAGGCCTTCGGCGCGGTTGACCGCATTCATGAAGTCGGCCGCCGTGCGGGTGCCTTCGATGGCAATGCACAGCTCTTCTGCCATGGGACCAAGGGTGTCGGTAAGGAGCCTCACGGCAAAACGCTTGGCTTCCGGCAGCGGCAATGCCGCTGTTGCCGCAGGGGCAACCGGCGTGGCGGGCGCTCCCCCAGCCGCCGCAGGGACAGCCTGAGACACAGGTTCGATCAGTCCTGCCGACTCGAGCTCCTGCATGAGTTGCGCGGCGTCGCCCAGCATCGCCGAGAGTCTCGACAACTCATCAAAACCCTTCTTGCCATCGATCAGTATCAACATGGACCGCTGTTTGGGGCCAAGGCCGGGCTGCCGCTTGGCGATCGCCTCCGAGCCCAGGGTGGATTTGCGGTAGGTGAGGTCCTTGTTCATGGTGAAGCTTCTTCGAGTTTTGTCAGTTTAGTGTAAGCATATGAACGCTCCCCGTCGAGTGGAGATTTCAGGGGTTTGACGGGGATGCAGGGATGGAAGTTCTCTATCGAACGCGGGTTTACGGAGCGGTCGCGGCCCGGGTATTCACCTAGCAGATGGGGCGCCGCGCCGCCCTGTTTGTAAGAAACGAGTAAGCGCCTCCACGAACCATCGGGACACACAAAACAAGGGTTGCGGAGACACATGCTTCTGTTCGTCAGCATTTGCAAACTGGTGGCCGAAATCGCGCTGCTGGCCCTGGCCGGCCAGTGGGTGCTGGGCCTGCTGGCGGGCGCAAAGCGCGACCAGAACTTCTTTTACCAGCTTCTGCAGATGATGACGCGCCCTTTCGTCAAGGGCGCGCGAATGATTTCTCCCAAGGTCGTGATCGACCGCCATGTGCCGCTCGTGGCGTTTTTCCTGATTGCATTCGTGTGGATCGGGGCGACGATCACCAAGATCAACATCTGCGTTCAGATCGGGGTCCAGCAATGTCAGTGATGTCGCGCTTGCAGTACCTGGGGCTCAAATGGCAGGCCATGGCCTGGCTGGTGTTTGGTGGACGCGATCGCGCGCAGGAACTGTTTGACCAGATGCTGGCCGAGTTTCCGGGCGACAGCTACGCCATGGCCAGCAAGGCCAACCTTCTCGCACAACAAGGGGACCGAGCTGGGGCACTTCGCCTGTTTGAATCTTTGGTCGAACTACAGCCCGGGATCGGGGCGCATTGGTTCAATCTGGGTTTCATCCTAGAAGAGCTTGCCCAGTACGAGCGCGCCGAGCAGGCGTTTCGGCGTGCAACAGAGATCAGCCCAGAGATTGATCGCGCGTGGTACGGCTTGGGCTTGGTGCTGATCCGTCTGGAGCGCCATGAAGAAGCAGTTGTGGCTCTCAAGCAAAACACCAAACTGCAACCCATGAGCCCGTATGGCTGGTATCAGCTGGCTCGGGTTCACGTAGATCGGCACGAACCTGATGAGGCGCGCAAGATTATTACGCATCTCAAGCGGTTTGAGCCGAAAGTGGCCGCTCAGCTGGAACGCGAGACGGGAATATTCGTTTCGTCCGCCAGCTGAGGGGCTACTCGAAGGAGCGCGACTCTGTCTCTGTTCGGCGGCGAGGCTGGCGAGGGGTCGCATTGACGGTGAAGAAACCACCCGGTAACGGGGACTGAAGGAGACAAAGGCATGCAATTAACGGAAGGCCACCGCACCTATTGGCGGAAAAACCTCAGGGTCACAGCCATATTGCTTGCAATATGGTTTGTGGTCACTTACGTGGTGGGCTATATGGCCCGCGACCTCAACTTCACATTCTTTGGCTGGCCTTTCAGCTTTTGGATGGGAGCCCAGGGCAGCCTGATCATCTATGTGGTGATCATCGGCTTTTACGCCCGTTACATGAACAAGCTGGACCAGGAGTTCGGCGTGGCGGAAGAGGAGTAAACCATGGCAGGCATGTTTGGCGAAACTGGAGGAGCCAACACGGCGGTCTCCAATGCTGCATTCAAGCAGCAACTCAACAAGGTGTACGCGTGGTACACCGGTGGCTTCCTGGTGTTCGTGATCGCGCTTGCGATCCTGGAACAGGTGGGCCTGAGCCGGGAATGGATCGGCTTTATCTTCCTTCTGGCAACGGTGGGACTGTACGCAGGTATCGGCATCATGAGCCGAACGACTGACGCTGCTGAGTATTACGTTGCAGGTCGACGTGTTCCTGCTGTGTACAACGGCATGGCAACCGGTGCGGACTGGATGTCAGCGGCATCGTTCATCGGGATGGCCGGCACGCTGTACCTCACCGGTTACAGCGGTCTGGCCTTCATCATGGGCTGGACCGGCGGCTATTGCCTGGTGGCGCTGTTCCTTGCGCCCTACCTGCGCAAGTTCGGCCAATTCACGATTCCGGACTTTCTGGGTGAGCGCTACGGTGGCAACGTGCCGCGATTTCTCGGTATCGTGGCCGCCATCCTGTGCTCCTTCACCTATGTGGTGGCGCAGATCTATGGCGTTGGCCTGATTACCACCCGCCTGACCGGCGTGCAGTTCGAGTTGGGGATTTTCCTCGGCCTGGGCGGCATTCTGGTGTGTTCATTCCTGGGCGGCATGCGCGCGGTGACCTGGACGCAGGTGGCGCAGTACATCATCCTGATCATCGCCTACATGATCCCCGTGGTTTGGCTGTCGGTGAAGCAGACCAGCGTGCCCGTGCCGCAGGCTGTGTATGGATACCAGCTGCAGAAGATCACGGCCAAAGAAGCCGACCTGATCAAGGACGCCAAGGAACTCGAAGTGCGCAAGGTCTATGCCGACCGTGCTGCGGCGCTGGGCGAAAAGCTTAAGGATCCCAAGGCGGCCCTGGCCGCCGACAAAGAGGCCGCAACCAAAAAAGTGGCCGACCTGAAGGCATCCAACGCATCGGCACGCGATATCACCGCTGCGGAGAAAGCGCTTGAGGGCTTGCCCAAGGATGAAGCTGCGGCCAAGACGGCGTGGACACGTGCCAAGGCGGCCGCTGAGGCGAAGGACAAGCCGCTTGGAGGCATGCCACGCCACGCCGCGCAGTTTGCCGGAGACCCCAATGGCGATGCCAAGGCGCAACAAGCCTATGACTATTCCCGTCGCAACTTCCTGGCGCTGATCTTCTGCCTGATGGTGGGTACGGCCGCGCTGCCGCACATCCTGATGCGGTACTACACAACGCCCAGCGTGAAGCAGGCCCGTGAGTCGGTCACATGGTCGCTGTTTTTCATCTTCTTGTTGTACTTCACGGCGCCGGCGCTTGCAGTGCTGGTCAAGTACGAGGTCTTCAACGTGCTGGTGGGGACGCCTTTTGACAAGCTGCCGGCCTGGATTACCAGTTGGGCGCGGGTCGATCCGGGCCTGCTGAGCGTGGTTGACCTGAACAAGGACGGGATCCTGCAGTTGGGCGAGTTGTCCATCGGTGGAGACATCATCGTGTTGGCAACGCCGGAGATCGGTGGCCTGCCCTACGTGGTGTCGGGCATGGTGGCTGCCGGCGGCCTGGCAGCTGCGCTTTCTACTGCTGACGGCCTGCTGCTGACCATCGCAAACGCGCTGAGCCATGACCTGTACTACAAGATGATCGACCCGAATGCTTCCACGGGACGTCGCGTGACGCTGTCCAAGATTCTGCTGCTGGTTGTAGCCTTGGCAGCGGCGTCGGTGGCAGCCCAGAAGCCGGCGGACATCCTGTTCCTGGTCTCTGCGGCGTTCTCGTTCGCGGCAGCGGCCTTCTTCCCGGCCTTGGTGCTGGGAATCTTCTGGAAGCGGGCTACCGGCATTGCCGCGTCGCTGGGCATGGCGTTCGGCCTTGGCATCACCTTCTACTACATGGCAGTGACTCATCCCTGGCTGCGTGGTGTGTTCGGTGTCACCTCGCCCGTCGAGCTGTGGTTCGGCATCCAGCCGATCTCTGCCGGTGTCTTTGGCGTGCCGTTGGGCTTTGCCGTGATCATCCTGCTCAGCTTGGTGACGCCGGCGCCCAGCGCCAAGATCCAGGAGCTGGTGGAGCATGTGCGGTACCCCAGCCTCAAGGGCATGGCGAAGAGCCAAATTCACTGACGGCAGACTAATCTGCCAAAAGCCCCGGGTCGATGCCCGGGGCTTTTTTTTGCCCGGACGGGCTGAGCCAGAAGTGAAAAGGGAATTTCAATCGCTCTGCGAAATCGGCCACTTATGCGCGCAGTTTCGGCAACAGACCACAGTTTCCCGGCCGTTGCACCTGTCAGCGACCACAGTGAATCGGCCATACTCTCCGCAAGCTGGACAACTGGCCTGATTGGCAAGTTCCTCAGCGCGCATGAGCAAGAACAGGTAGCGGCGCATTGCCCAAAGGCCGACTGCGGCGCAAACCAGCACAAACACCACATTCACAATTTTTTCAGAGACTGACGCGTCCTTGAACGCTTCGAAGCTGCCGATCATGCCGATCGCACTCAGCAGCAGCAGCACCAGGTGGGCGTGGCCGGTCAGCAACTCACGCTCGTACCATTTGCGGAATCCCCGCTTCGCGACACCTTGTGAGAACCGGGAATACAGGGGCGGATCGCGTTGGGGGTCCATGCGCCACATCATCGCAAAAGCCGTGCCCGGGCGCCACTGTTGGCACAGGGCGGCACTCCGCCGCTGAAGCCGTTGCCAAGTAGCCGGGTGCTCCCAATGCTATAATCTTCGGCTTTCCCTTGCTGCACCACGACAGACGCCGTGGGCGGCTTCATCCACAAGGAGTATCCATGCGTCATTACGAAATCATCCTGCTGATCCACCCGGATCAAAGCGAGCAGGTTCCGGCCATGCTGGAGCGCTACAAGGGCATGATCACCGCCGGTGGCGGCAGCGTCCACCGTGTTGAGGACTGGGGCCGCCGCCAGCTGGCCTACCAGATCAACAAGCTCGCCAAGGCGCACTACCTGTGCGTCAACATCGAGGCAGGCCAGGAAGTCATGGCCGAACTGGAACACGCGTTCAAGTTCAACGACGCCGTGCTGCGCCATCTGACCGTGGTCCGCAAGAAGGCCGACACCGCCCCGTCTTCGATGATGAAGACCGTCGAGCGCGAAGAGGCCCGCAAGGCCCAGCAGGCGGAATACGCCGCCTGAGGCGGTTTCGCCAGAAGGAGTGAACCGAGTCATCCTGAACGCGTGCATCGCAGAGGCCAAGGCCTTGCGGTATACGCCAGCCGGATTGCCCGCACTGGACCTGACGCTCGATCACGAGTCGCAGGTCACCGAGGCAGGGCAGGTCCGCAACGTCAGGGTGTCAGTCAGGGCGAAGGCCCTTGGCACGGTGGCCGAGACGCTCGGTCACCAGGCCATAGGCAGTGTCTGGATGTTCACCGGCTTTCTGGCAACCCCGCTCAATGGCAAGAACCCCGTATTCCATATCCAGGAATTCCAGCCCGTTTAACCCGTTTCCCGGACAAGCCCTGCGGCCTGTCCCCGATACCCAGAAAAGAGGTCCCCAATGGCCACGTTCAAGAAGTTCAACAAGGACAAGCGTCCCCGTCGCAACACCCAGTCGCTGCTGTTCAAGCGCAAGCGTTTCTGCCGCTTCACGGTGGCGGGCGTCGAGGAGATCGACTACAAGGATGTCGACACCCTGCGTGATTTCATTGCCGAAAACGGCAAGATCATCCCCGCGCGCCTGACCGGCACCCGTGCCATCTACCAGCGCCAGCTCAACACTGCCATCAAGCGCGCGCGCTTCCTGGCCCTGGTCCCGTACAGCGACCAGCACCGCATCTAAGGAGTCCCTGCACATGCAAGTCATCCTGCTCGAAAAGGTCGTGAACCTCGGCAACCTCGGCGAGATCGTCAAGGTCAAGGACGGTTACGCCCGCAATTTCCTGATCCCCCAGGGCCATGCCCGCCGTGCCACGGCTGCCGCCAAGGCCGAGTTCGAAGCGCGCCGCGCCGACCTGGAGAAGGCCGCCGCTGCCAAACTGGCCGAGTCGCAAGCCCAGGCCGAAAAGCTGGCTGGCACCACCGTCAAGGTTACGCAAAAGGCTGGCGTGGACGGGCGCCTGTTTGGATCGGTCACCAACTTTGACATCGCCGAAGAGCTCAACAAGCTGGGCTACAAGGTGGCCAAGTCGCAGGTGCGCATGCCCAATGGCCCGATCAAGGTCGTGGGCGACACCAGTGTCAGTGTTGCATTGCACACCGATGTGGTGGTCGAGATTGCGGTGTCGGTCTACGGCGAAACCGCCTGATCCGGCTCCTGCGCCTCCCCAGGCCGCCTTCGGGCGGCCTTTTTCTTGGGTGGCCGGTTTTCCATCGGCCATGCACCTCCAATCCACCGCTTGTCCACAGGCTTGTCCCGTGACGTGACGCCCTGCGCGGCGTAGCATCACAGGTTGCTTTGAGGTACCGAATGTCCGCTGTCCTGTCGCCTGTTGAAGACCGATTCCCGTCCGACCGCGAGGTGGCGCAGCTGCGCATTCCGCCACACTCCATCGAAGCCGAGTCCAGCGTGCTGGGTGGCCTGTTGCTGGACAACGGCGCGTGGGACCGTGTCGGCGACCTTCTGACCGACAGCGACTTCTACCGTTTTGAGCACCGGCTGATCTACGCCGCGATCGGCACGCTGGTCAACTCCTCCCGCCCGGCCGATGTGATCACGGTGCATGAGCAGTTGCAGAACCTGGGCAAGGCCGACGAAACCGGCGGCCTTGCGTACCTGAACGCGCTGGCGCAGTACGTCCCTGGCGCAGGCAACATCCGCCGCTACGCGGAGATCGTGCGCGAGCGCTCCATCCTGCGCAAGCTGGTGAGTGCCAGCGACGAGATCGCCACCAGCGCTTTCAATCCGCAGGGCCGTCCGGTGGAGCGCTTCCTGGACGAGGCCGAGCAGAAGGTGTTCAACATCGGCGAGGAAGGCTCGCGCATGAAGCAGGGCTTCCAGGCGATGAACAGCCTGGTGGTGCAGCTGCTGGACCGTGTGCAGGAGATGGCCGACAACCCCAACGACATCACCGGCGTGCCCACCGGCTTTTACGACCTGGACAGCATGACCTCGGGATTCCAGCCGGGTGACCTGATCGTGCTGGCCGCGCGGCCCAGCATGGGCAAGACGGCGCTGGCCATCAACATCGCCGAGCACGTGGCCCTGAACGAAGGCCTGCCCGTGGCCGTGTTCTCCATGGAAATGGGTGCCTCCCAGCTGGCGGTGCGCATCGTGGGCTCGATCGGTCGGATCGACCAGTCCCATTTGCGCACCGGCAAGCTGACGGATGACGAATGGCCGCGCCTGACCGAGGCGATCGAGAAGCTGCGCAACATCTCGCTGCACATCGACGAGTCACCCGGCCTGACCGTGAGCGAGCTGCGGGCCAACGCACGGCGGCTCGCACGGCAGTGCGGCAAGCTCGGACTGATCGTGGTCGACTACCTGCAGCTGATGGGCGTGTCCACCAGCATGAACGACGAGAACCGTGCAACGGCCCTGGGCGAGATTTCCCGCGGCCTGAAGATGCTGGCCAAGGAGCTGCAGTGCCCGGTGATCGCGCTGTCGCAGCTCAGCCGTGGGGTGGAGTCGCGCACCGACAAGCGGCCGATGATGAGCGACCTGCGCGAGTCCGGCGCGATCGAGCAGGACGCCGACGTGATCATGTTCATCTACCGCGACGACTACTACACCAAGGAAGCCAGCAAGGAGCCCGGTGTCGCCGAGGTCATCATCAGCAAGCAGCGCAACGGGCCCACGGGCACCGTCAAGCTGGCCTTCCTGAAACCCATCACCAAGTTCGAAAGCCTGGCCGGTGGCCAGGATTACTAGCCAAATCGGCCTTTAGCCCGCGCCGGTATTGGGCTACCCGCTCCTGTTTTTATAGCACTTCGCTGGCAAAATCGGCCAGGCGCGAGCGCTCGCCGCGCGCCAGCGTGATGTGCCCGCTGTGCGGCCAGCCCTTGAAGCGGTCCACCGCGAAGGTCAGCCCCGAGGAGCCTTCGGTCAGGTAGGGCGTGTCGATCTGGGCAAGGTTGCCCATGCAGATGATCTTGGTGCCCGGCCCTGCGCGGGTGATCAGCGTCTTCATCTGTTTGGGTGTGAGGTTTTGCGCCTCGTCGATGATCAGGTACTTGTTCAGGAAGGTGCGCCCGCGCATGAAGTTCATGCTCTTGATCTTGATGCGGCTGCGGATCAGCTCGTTGGTGGCTGCGCGCCCCCAGTCTCCGGCGGCGCCGTCGGTCTTGGCCAGCACTTCCAGGTTGTCGTCCAGCGCGCCCATCCACGGGCCCATCTTCTCTTCCTCGGTGCCAGGCAGGAAGCCGATGTCCTCGCCCACACTGACCGTGGCGCGGGTCATGATGATCTCGGTGTAGCGGCGGTCGTCCAGCACCTGCGTGAGGCCCGAGGCCAGCGCCATCAGCGTCTTGCCGGTGCCGGCCGTGCCAGTGAGCGTGACGAAATCAACCTCCGGGTCCATCAGCAGGTTCATCGCGAAGCTCTGCTCGCGGTTGCGCGTGGTCACGCCCCAGACGGCGTTCTTGGCGTGGCTGTAGTCCTTGAGTGTCTTGAGCACCGCCGTCTTTGCGCGAATCTCGGTGACGCGGGCATACAGGGAGGGCTCGCCCGCCGCCTCGAAATACACAAACTGGTTGATCAGCAGGCTGGGCACCACCGGGCCGGTGATCCGGTAGTAGGTGTGACCGCCCTGCTGCCAGCTTTCCATGGTCTTGCCATGCTTGTCCCAGAAGTCGGCCGGCAGCGCCAGCGAACCGGCATACAGCAGGTCACCGTCCTCCAGCGTCTTGTCGTTCTGGTAGTCCTCGGCCGCCAGGCCCAGGGCGCGCGCCTTGACGCGCATGTTGATGTCCTTGGACACCAGCACCACCTCGCGTGGCGCGTGCAGGACGCGCAGGGCTTCCACCACGCCCAGGATCTGGTTGTCGGCCTTGCCCTGGGGCAGGCTGGAGGGCAAGGTGTAGTTGAGCGGCTGGGTCTGGAAGAACAGCTTGCCGCCGGCTTCGCGGTGGCCGGTGGTGTCCAGCTTCAGCCCGGTGCCGATGTCCGCGCCCTGTGCGCCGGCCAGTGCGTCCAGCGAGCGGCTGGTCTGGCGGGCGTTTCGGGCCACTTCCGTCATGCCCTTCTTGTGACCGTCCAGTTCTTCCAGCACGATCATCGGCAGGAAGATGTCGTGCTCCTCGAAGCGGTACAGGCACATCGGGTCGTGCATCAGCACGTTGGTGTCCAGCACGAACAGCTTGGCCGGCCCGGTGTGGCGGGGCTTTCGGGGCTGTGCGGCAGGCTGTGGCGCGGGCGCTGCGGCGCGCTTGCGCGTTTCCACCTGCACCATCTTTACCGGTGCAGCAGGTTCATCCGCGAGTGCCACAGGGTGGTCCCCGCCACCCGGGCGCGGGTCGAAATCCAGCGCCTGCGGCTTCTCAGCCAGCGGCGTGCCCTGAAAGGAAGCCTCCGATTTTCGCGATGCCTTGTGCGCAGACCGGGCCGGTGCATCGTAGGCCTCGGGGGACAGCAGGGCAGCGCGCTTGGTGGGGGCGGGGGGCAGTGGCATGGAGGGGGGGTCTCGCGGAAAAGGAGGTCGAAAAGTGAAAAAGCCGCCAGGCGAGCCGGGCGGCTTTTTCGGGGTTTGCGGTGATGACGCTGGGCGTCGGGATCAACGGCATGCGATTGATTATGCACAAGTCCCGTGACGCTTCAACCCGCGCCCGGGGCCTGTTGCTGCAAAGCGTCAGGGCACCAGGATGGGGCGCGCCTTGGACGGTCAGGCCGCCTTCTTGAGGGCCTTGACGGCCTTGAGGACTTCATCCACGTGGCCAGGGACCTTGAGGCCGCGCCACTCCTGCTTGAGGGTGCCGTCGGCGCCGATCAGGAACGTGCTGCGCTCGATGCCCTTGACCTTCTTGCCGTACATGATCTTGTTCTTGACCACGCCAAACATGTGGCACATTTTTTCTTCGGTGTCGGCGATCAGCTCGAAGGGGAGCTCCAGCTTGGACTTGAACTCGTCGTGCGACTTCATGTTGTCGCGCGAGACGCCGAACACCGTGGCACCGGCCTTGGTGAAGTCCTTGAACTTGTCGCGGAACTGCATGGCCTCGGTGGTGCAACCGGGGGTGTTGTCCTTGGGATAGAAGTACAGGATGACAACCTTGCCCGCGTGAGATGTGTTGGAGACCTTGAGTCCGCCGGTGGCGTTGGCTTCGAATTCGGGGATGGGTTTGTTGACAACGATCGCCATGGGATTCTTTTCTCGTGTGACAGGGTGAGAAGTCGAGGGGCGGGTCGCGCCGGGCGGCTGGGAGCACCCGTCCAGCTGGCCCGCTGCAACCCGCAATTTTACCCTGAAACGCCCCTCTCAGGCTGGCTGCTCCAGAATGAGCGCGGCCAGCACGTTTCGCCCTTCGCTGGCCAGGATGTTGTAGGTGCGGCAGGCGGCGGCGGTATCCATGGTTTCCAGGCCGATGCGCCGCGCCATCAATGGCTGCAGCCAGGCGGGTGGCGGAAAGCGCAGCCGGGGGCCGCTGCCAAAGATCACCAGTTCGGCCTCCAGCGTGGCCAGCCGCTCGAAATGCGCCGGCCCCAGGTCGGCGAAGGATCCGCATTCCCAGTCCAGGCGCTGCCCGCGCGAGCCGATGACCACACTGTGCCGGACGCGCTCGCCATTGATGGCCACCCAGCCGGGCCCGCTGGCGTTGATGGTCTGTCCGTCGATCCTGTCAGGTTGCAGCTTCATGGTGCACGCGCTTGGCGTAGTGATGTTGCGCTGCACTAAAAGCAGGCGGAACTGTGGTCAAATTATAGGTTTCCCCTTGCAAAAACGCCCCCGGAGGGACTTTGAGAACCGTCCAGAAATCCGCCAAGCTCGCCAACGTCTGCTACGACATCCGCGGCCCCATCATGGACGCGGCCCGCCAGATGGAGGAAGAAGGCCACAAGATCATCCGGCTGAACATCGGCAACATGGCGCCGTTCGGCTTTGATGCGCCCGAGGAAATCCAGCAGGACATGATCCGCAACCTGCCCACTTCGGCCGGCTATTCGGACAGCAAGGGCATCTTCGCCGCGCGCAAGGCGGTGATGCATTACACCCAGCAGCAGGGCATCCGGGGCGTCACGCTGGACGACATCTATCTGGGCAACGGCGCCAGTGAGCTGATCGTGATGGCCACCAACGCCCTGTGCGACGACGGCGACGAGCTGCTGATGCCCTCGCCCGATTACCCCCTGTGGACCGCTGCCGTGAGCCTCTCTGGCGGCACGCCGGTGCACTACCTGTGCGACGAGGCCAATGGCTGGATGCCCGACCTGGCCGACCTGCGGCGCAAGATCACGCCCCGCACCAAGGGCATCGTCGTCATCAACCCGAACAACCCGACCGGCGCGCTGTATTCGGACGAACTGCTCACCGAGATCGTGGCCATTGCCCGCGAGCACGGCCTGGTGATCCTGGCCGACGAGGTGTACGACAAGGTGTTGTACGACGGCGCGCGCCACACGGCCATCGGCAGCCTGTCCGAGGACGTGCTCACGCTGACCTTCAACTCGCTGTCCAAGAGCTACCGCTCCTGTGGCTACCGCGCGGGCTGGATGGTGCTGTCGGGCGACAAGAAGCCGGCGGCCGACTACATCGAAGGCCTGAACATGCTCACCAACATGCGCCTGTGCGCCAACGTGCCGGGCCAGTGGGCCATCCAGACGGCGCTGGGCGGCTACCAGAGCATCAACGAGCTGATCGCCCCGGGCGGGCGGCTGCGCCGCCAGCGCGACCTGGCCTATGAGCTGATCACCGCGATCCCCGGCGTCACCTGTGTCAAGCCACAGGCGGCGCTGTACATGTTCCCGCGGCTGGACCCCAAGGTGTACCCGATCACCGACGACCGCCAGTTCTTCCTGGAACTGTTGCAGGAGACCAAGGTGATGCTGGTGCAGGGATCGGGCTTCAACTACCCCGACCAGCAGCATTTCCGCATCGTGTTCCTGCCGCACGAGGACGACCTGCGCGAAGCCATCTCGCGCATCGCCCGGTTCCTTGAAAGCTATAGAAAACGTAGCGCTTGAGCCAGTATTGGCGGGGGCTACAGCCCGTTTTGACCCTGAAATGACCATGAAACCCATCCAAGTAGGCCTGCTGGGCATCGGCACCGTCGGCAGCGGCACGTTCAGCGTGCTGCAGCGCAACCAGGAAGAGATACGCCGCCGCGCGGGGCGTGGCATCGAGATCACCATGGTGGCCGATCTGGACATCGCGCGTGCGCAGGCCATCGTGGGCAAGGACGTGCAGGTCGTCGGCGACGCGCGTGCGGTGATCGCCAACCCGCAGATCGACATCGTGATCGAGCTGATCGGCGGCTACGGCATCGCGCGCCAGCTGGTGATGGAGGCAATCGAGGCGGGCAAGCATGTGGTCACCGCCAACAAGGCGCTGTTGGCCGTGCACGGGACCGAGATCTTTGCCGCGGCCCACCGTAAGGGCGTGATGGTGGCGTTCGAGGCCGCCGTGGCCGGGGGCATACCCATCATCAAGGCGCTGCGCGAGGGCCTGACCGCCAACCGCATCGAGTGGATTGCCGGGATCATCAACGGCACCACCAACTTCATCCTTTCGGAGATGCGCGCCAAGGGGCTGGATTTCGACGTGGTGCTCAAGGAAGCGCAGCGCCTGGGCTACGCCGAGGCCGACCCGACCTTTGACATCGAGGGTGTGGACGCGGCCCACAAGGCCACCATCATGAGCGCCATCGCCTTCGGCATCCCCGTCCAGTTTGACAAGGCGTACGTGGAAGGCATCACGCAGCTGGGCGCGGCCGACATCCGCTACGCCGAACAGCTGGGCTACCGCATCAAGCTGCTGGGCATCGTCAAGCGTCGCCAGGACTACGTCTCCCCCTCCGGTCTGGCCGGCGGCATCGAGCTGCGCGTGCACCCCAGCCTGGTGCCCGCCAAGCGGCTGATCGCCAATGTGGAAGGCGCGATGAACGCGGTGGTGGTGCAGGGCGATGCGGTGGGCACCACGCTGTACTACGGCAAGGGCGCCGGCAGCGAGCCGACCGCCAGCGCGGTGATCGCCGACCTGGTGGACATCACCCGGCTGCACACGGCCGACTCCGCGCAGCGCGTGCCGCATCTGGCGTTCCAGCCCGACGCGATGAGCGACACGCCGGTGCTGCCGATGAGCGAAGTGGTGACCAGCTACTACCTGCGACTGCGCGTGGCCGACGAGGCGGGCGTGCTGGCCCGTGTCACCGGCATCCTGGCGGGTGCGGGCATCAGCATCGACGCGGTGCTGCAGCGCGAGGCCGACGAGGTGGGTGGAGTGGGGGCCACGGCAACCGACCTGATCATCCTCACCCACGACACGCGCGAGGGCACGATGGACGGGGCGCTGGCGCAGATGCAGGCGCTGCCCACGGTGCTGGCGCCGATCACGCGCATCCGCAAGGAAGAGCTCGCCTGATGCTGTACCTGTCGACCCGCGGCCACCCCGATCGCAAGCGCTTCTGCGAAATCCTGCTTGAGGGCCTTGCGCCGGACGGTGGGCTGTACCTGCCCGAGCGGTACCCCCGGGTAGACAAGGCCACACTCGCGCGCTGGCGCGGGCTGCCGTATCACGAGCTGGCATTCGAGATCCTGTCGCTGTACATCGACGACATCCCGGCGGCCGACCTCAGGGCCATCTGTGCGAAAACCTACACCACCTGTTCGAATACGAACTTGGCCGCCGTGGCGAGGAGCTCAACATCCTGGGCGCCACCAGCGGCGACACCGGCAGTGCGGCCGAGTACGCCATGCGGGGCAAAAAAGGCGTGCGCGTGTTCATGACCAGCCCGCATGGGCGGATGAGCCCGTTCCAGCAGGCGCAGATGTTCAGCCTGCAGGATGCCAACATCCACAACCTGGCGGTGCAGGGCGTGTTCGACGATTGCCAGGACATCGTCAAGGCCGTGTCCAATGACCTGGACTTCAAGCGCAAGTACCGCATTGGCACCGTCAACTCGATCAACTGGGCGCGTCTGGTGGCGCAGGTCGTCTACTACTTTGCCGGTTACTTTCAGGCCACGCAGGAAGACGGCCAGCAGGTCAGTTTCACGGTCCCGTCGGGCAATTTCGGCAACATCTGCGCGGGCCATGTGGCACGCAGCATGGGCCTGCCGGTGGCACAGCTGGTGCTGGCCACCAACGAGAACGACGTGCTCGACGAGTTCTTTCGCACCGGTGTGTACCGTGTTCGATCAAGTTCGGACACGCACGAGACCTCCAGCCCTTCAATGGACATCTCCAAGGCCAGCAATTTCGAGCGCTTCGTGTTCGACCTGCTGGGGCGCGATGGCAACCGTGTCAGGCAACTGTTTGGCGAACAGCTCGCCTCACAGGGCCGGTTTGACCTGAGCCGGGACCCGGCCTTCGCGGCCGCGGCCACAACCTACGGATTCGCCAGCGGCAAGAGCACCCATGCCGACCGTGTGGCCACCATCCGCGACACCCACGCGCGGTTTGGCGTGACGATCGATACCCACACCGCCGACGGATTGAAGGTGGCTCGCGAGCACCTGCAGCCGGGCGTGCCCATGCTGGTGCTGGAGACCGCGTTGCCGATCAAGTTCGCCGCGACCATCGTCGAAGCGCTGGGGCATGAGCCCGAGCGCCCAGCGAAGTTCGAGGGGCTGGAGCAACTGCCCCGGCGGGTCACGGTGCTGCCCGCTGACGTGGCGGCCGTCCAGCGCTACATCACCGGGCATTGCTCATGAACGTCGTTGGTTTCGCCGGCTACTCGGGGTCGGGCAAGACCACGCTGGTGGAGAAGCTCATCCCTGCGCTGCGCCTGCGCGGGTTGCGCGTGTCGGTGGTCAAGCATGCCCACCACCAGTTCGATATCGACCATCCCGGCAAGGACACCTTTCGCCACCGTGAGGCTGGCGCGTTCGAAGTCGTGGTCGCCTCCAACCGGCGCCTGGCCCTGATGCGCGAGTTCCCCGGCGAGGCCGAACTCACGGTGCATCACCTGCTGGCCGAGCTGTGGGACGGCGTGGACTGGGTGCTGGTCGAGGGCTTCAAGAGCAGCGACCTGCTCAAGATCGAAGTCTGGCGTGCCGCCTCGGGCAGCACCGCCCGCTACCCGGACGACGCCCATGTGGTGGCCATTGCGACCGATTCGCCGGAGGCGTTGCCACAGGAAACCCTGCGTCCGGTGCTGGATCTGAACGATGTGGACTCGGTGGCGCAGTACCTTGTCGACAACAAGGACCGGTTTGAATACCGCTCCGAGTTGTATTTTCCGGACCTGAGGTGATGTCAGGCGCTGCGCCCCGCTCCCCGCTGATGGCCCTGGACGAGGCCTTGCAGTCGCTGCTGGCGCGCGCTGTCCTGCTCGACGGCACCGAGACGGTGGGCACGTTCGCCGCAGACGGCCGGGTGCTGGCCCAGGACGTGGTTTCGCCCCTGCAGGTACCGCCGCACGACAACAGTGCCATGGATGGCTATGCCGTGCGGTGCGCCGATGTGCGCGAGCCGGGTGTTGTGCTGCAGGTGACACAGCGCATTGCCGCTGGCGCGAGCGGCCATGCGCTGGAGCCGCTGGCGGCGGCGCGGATTTTCACCGGTGCGCCGGTGCCACCCGACGCCGACGCCATCGTGATGCAGGAAGACACCGAGACCGTCAACGAATGCGAGGGGGGTGTGCGCCTGCTGGCCGTGCCGGCACCGGGCCAGTGGATCCGGCGTGCTGGCGAGGACGTGAGCCGTGGCGCCGTGGTGTTGGCTGCGGGCACCCGCCTGTCGCCCGCGTCCTTGGGGCTGGCCGCCAGCGTGGGTGCGGCCCGCATCACGGTGCGCCGCCGGCCGCGCGTGGCGCTGTTCTCCACCGGTGACGAGCTGGTCATGCCGGGGGAAGTGGATCCCCAGGACATGCGACCCGGCGCCATCTACAACTCCAACCGCTTCTTTCTCAGCGCGCTGCTTCATCGGCTGGGCTGTGAGGTCAGTGACCTGGGTATCGTGCCCGACAACCGTGAACGCACGGTCGCCGCGCTGAAGACCGCCGCCGACCATCACGATCTCATCCTCACCAGCGGCGGTGTGTCCGTGGGCGAGGAAGACCACATCAAGCCGGCCGTGCAGTCGCTGGGCTCGCTGGACCTGTGGCAGATCGCCATCAAGCCCGGCAAACCCTTTGCCTATGGGCGCGTGGGGCAGGCGCACTTCATGGGGTTGCCCGGCAACCCGGTCTCCAGCTTCATCACCTTCCAGTTGCTGGTGCGACCCTTCCTGCTGAGGCTGTCCGGCGTGACCGATGTTGCTATCAAATCAATAGCATCTCAGGCCCATTTCACGTGGTCCAGGGCCGACAAGCGCCGCGAATTCCTGCGTGTTCGCCGCAACGCGGCGGGTGGGCTGGACCTGTTCCCCAACCAGAGCTCTGGCGTGCTCACCTCCACCGTGTGGGGCGACGGCGTGGTGGACAACCCGCCGGGGCAGGCCATCGCCCACGGCGATACGGTGCGCTTCATCCCGATGTCGGAGTGGCTCGCATGAAGGTGTCTGTCCGCTACTTCGCCTCGCTGCGTGAAGCCCTGGGCACCTCAGGCGAGACGCTGGACACGCAAGCCGCCACACTGGGGGCGCTGCGCGACGAACTGCTTGCACGCGGCGGGGCCCATGCACAGGCGCTGGCCCGCGGCAAGGCGGTGCGCCTGGCGCTCAACCAGGTCATGAGCAGCGAGGACGCAGCGCTGGCCGAGGGCGCAGAAGTCGCGTTTTTCCCGCCCGTTACAGGCGGCTGAGCCGCGCTTCGTCCTTCACCAGTTCGTCCACCAGTGCGGCTGGGGCACAGGTCATTGGCGCGCGCAGTTCGTTGCGCAAGCACCCCTGGCGTGCCAGCAGGCCCTTGATCGGGCCGGGGTTGGGCGCGCTGAACAATCGCTCCACCAGGGGTACCAGAACCTGCCAGAGCCGCCGTGCGTCGGCCAGGCGGCCGGCGGCAATGGCGTCCAGCATAGCCACCCAGCGCTGCGGTTGCACGTGGGCGCTGGCCGTGATCGCGCCCGCGCCGCCCTGGGCCACGGTGGCAAACACCTGCAGGTCCTCGCCCGCCAGCACCTGCAGCCGCCCATCGGCCACCAAGGCCAGTGTCTTGGCGGCATCACCGCCGCAGTCCTTGATGGCTCGGATGTTGGGATGCGCCGCCAGCGACAGCAGCAGCTCGCGCGGCAGCACAGCGCCCGTGCGGTATGGAATGTCGTAGAGGATCAGCGGCACGCCGCTCGCATCCGCCAGGGCGCGGAACCACAAACCCAGTCCGTCGGACCCCGGCCGGATGTAGTGGGGCGGCGGCACCAGCAGGCCCGCCAGTGGCGGCACGTCGGACGTCGTTTCCCGCGTGAGTTGCATCACCCAGTCGCGGGTGGCGTCCAGGTGGTAGCCGCTGAGGCCCATGACGAGTGGCAGGCCGCCCGCGTGGGCAGCCACCGTGCGCAGGCAGGCGAGCTGCTCTGCCTTGTCCAGGGCGGCGGCCTCGCCCGTCGAACCGCAGACCACGAATCCCGCAATACCGGTGGGGACCAGTTGGGTCACCAGCGCAGCGAGTGCGGAGTGGTCGACGTCGCCGTCGCGAAACGGCGTCACCAGGGGAATCCAGAGTCCCGAGAAATCACCCGCGGGGCGGGCAGTGGCAGAGGCAGGCATGCGCAATCCTTTTGCGAGGTTCGACCGTGGGTTGAACCATCGTCAGGTGCGCGCGCGGTGCCGGCGTGGGGTGGGTGCAGGTTCCGTCGCTCATCCGACGACGGAACCGCAGCTCCGGTCAGATGAGCCGGGGTTTGGCTTGTTTGCTCGCCACGCGCGCAGCCACTGGCCTGGCGTGATGCCGGGCGACAGCGTTTTGGTGCGCATGGCTTTGCATGGCTTCAGTGTATCAATGTCTGAAGCTTACTTTGGCACATCCCTGACCACGCGGAATCCCAGTCGGGGGTCGCGGCGATCGGCGTCGTTGCGGTTGCGGATGGCGCAGCGGACATAGTTGATCTTGCCGTCCCAAGAGCCGCCACGCAGCACGCGCTTGGTTTCGCGGGTGCCGCCGCCATACGGCGTGGTGAATGTGTCCTCGACCCATTCCCACACATTGCCGCTCATGTCGTAGAGGCCCAGTCCATTGGGCTTTTTCGTGGCCACTGGATGGGTCATGTTTCCCGCGTCGAGTTTGTTGTACCACGCGACATCGCCAACATTCGCGGCCGATGCGCCGGCGTATTCCTCGTCCTTGCCACCGCTGCGGCAGGCGTACTCCCACTCTGCTTCCGTCGGCAGCCGGTAGGTGCCCGTGCCCCCGGCGTTGAGGCGCTTGATGAACTCCTGGGCTTCATTCCATGAAACTGTTTCCACCGGGTTGTCGTCGCCGGACGCAAATTTCGAAGGGTTGTTGCCCATGATGGCTTTCCATTGTCCTTGGGTGATCTCGGTCCTTCCCATGTCAAAACTGTTCACGCAAACCTTGAAAACAGGCTTTTCGTGCTTTTCACCAGTTTCGCTGCCCATGAAGAAGCATCCGCCGGGGACACGAACCATCTGAATGGCCGGTATTCCGCTTTGCGCCTGAGCGCCTATGGCAAGAGCTGAGAGGCCCAGGAAGGCCAGTACGTTGAGTTTCATGTGGTTTCCCTCCAGATGTTTGCGTTGGGGGCATCATTGCCCCAAGCGAAACTGTACTGGAGAATATCGTCTGTGCTGCCACGCGTCACCATCCAGACCGCCGACTTCAACCTCGCCGACGAGATTGCCGTCCTGCGCGCGCAGGACGCGCGCGTGGGCGCCGTGTGCGCCTTTGTGGGCACGGTGCGCGACCGCAGCGACGGCGCCGACGTGCGGGCCATGGAGCTGGAGCACTACCCGGGCATGACCGAGCGCGCCATCGAAGGCATGATCGATGCCGCGTTTGCCCGTTTTGACATGCTGGGCGCGCGCGTGATTCACCGGGTGGGACCCCTGCAGCCGACGGACCAGATCGTGCTGGTGGCGGTGACGTCCGCCCACCGGGGCGAGAGTTTCCAGGCCTGCGAGTTCCTGATGGACTACCTCAAGACGCAGGCGCCGTTCTGGAAGAAAGAGCACACACCACAGGGCGCGCGCTGGGTCGACGCGCGCGTGAGCGACGATACCGCGCTGTCGCGCTGGGGCATTGCCGCCGGCAACGCTACGGCGGCGTGACAGAGGCGGTGTCGGGTGGCACGAAGGGCGCGCGCGCCTCGTGCTCCAGCCCCTGGGTGAGCTGCTGCAGCAGCTCCACCAGCTGGGCTTTCTGCTCGGTCGACAGCGGCGCCATCAGCCGGCCATAGGCCAGTTCGGCCGGCTTCTGGGCGAGCTCCAGCGCCGTGGTGCCCGCCGGGGTCAGCGTCACCGAGCGGTTTCGCCGGTTCACCGGGTCCGGTGTGCGTGCCACCAGGCCGCGTGCCTCCAGGACCTGGAGGACGCGCAACACCGTCACCTTGTCGAATCCGAGGGCCCGCGCCAGGCTGGACTGGTCCAGCCCCGGGCTGGCCCGCAGGACCGTCAGCACGCCAAACTGCGCCGCTGTCAGGCCCACGGTGCGGCATTCGTCCTCGAACACGGCGGCGGATATCTGGTGCGCGCGGCGCAGCAGGAAACCCGGGCGGGCATACAGGCGCGCGAGGCTGGAGATCGAGGTATTGGGCAAGACGGGGGCTTTCGGCGCGTTCGGACTCAGGGAATCCTTGGATTGTTTCCCGGGAATCCTCGCAGAACAATGGTTAGCATGCAAACTTTTTAAGGGGCCTCTGATGCCGCTTCCCTGGACTTCCCCCCGCTGCGCGCGCGTGGTCCGCGGTGCCCTGGCCCTGCTGGTGGCCGTGCTGACGGTTCACGCTCGGGCCCAGGCGCCAGCCGCCTCCGCGCCGGCGCAGCCACTCTTGCGACTGATCGTGCCCTTCACCCCGGGCACCGGCATCGACCTGATTGCCCGTACCGTGGGCCCCAAACTCTCAGAGCGTCTGGGCCGTTCCGTGGTGGTGGACAACCGCGCAGGTGCTTCCGGCAACATCGGGACCGAAGCCGTGGTGCGCGCCGCCCCCAATGGCCAGACCTTGCTGGTGAGCGTCAACACGCTGGTGATGAACCGCAGTCTGTATCCCAAACTGCCCTTCGATCCGGTTCGGGACCTGACCCCGGTGTCCCTGACGAGCTGGGGCCAGCTGCTGCTGGTGACGCACCCCGGCAGCGGCCTCAAGACGGCCTCCGAACTGCTGGCGGCGGCGCGCGCGCGGCCAGGCCGCCTCAACTATGCCTCGCCCGGAGTGGGCACGCCGCACCACCTGTCGATGGAATTGCTCAAGTCCAGCGCGGGCGTGTTCATCACCCACATCCCCTACCGCGGCAGTGCGCCGGCCGTGACCGACCTGCTCGGCGGCCAGGTCGACGCGATGTTCCTGCCCATCCATGTGGCGCTGCCCCATGTGCGCAGTGGCCGGTTGGTGGCGCTGGCCCTGGGCAGCGACAGGCGACATGCGCTGCTGCCCCAGGTGCCCACGCTGGCGCAGGCCAACTCCGGCAACCTCAATGTGGACATGTGGTACGGCATCTTTGCGCCGCCCGGTACCGCGCCCGAGTTCGTGGCCCGGCTCAACCGCGAGCTCAAGGACATCCTGGCCCTGCCCGACGTTCGCGCCGCCTTCGAAACCCAGGGCATGGACCCCGCGAGCAGCACGCCCGAGGAGTTCCGCCGCCTGGTGGAGCAGGACGCGGCCCGGTGGGCGCAGGTCATCCGCACGCAGAACATCACCGCGGAATGACCATCAAGGTCGCCATCGTTGGCGGGGGCATTGGCGGTCTGGGGCTGGCGCTGGCGCTGCATGCGCGGGGTCTGGCCTGCGACGTCTACGAGAGCGTGCCCGAGGTGCGCGAAATAGGGGTCGGCATCACGCTGCTGCCCCATGCCATGCGCGAGCTCGCGGCGCTGGGCGTGCAGCCCGAGCTGGAGGCGGTGGGCATCGAGAACCTGGAGAGCGTGTTCTTCAACCGGTGGGGGCAGTTCATCTACCGCGAGCCGCGTGGGCGCCATGCGGGCTATGCGCTGCCCGAGCTGGGCATTCACCGGGGCAAGTTGCACGGCATCCTGTATCGCGCGGTGTTGCAGCGCCTGGGGGCGGACCATGTGCTGACCGACCACCGCTGCGTGGGCGTGGAGCAGGGCGAGGCGGGCGCCACACTGGGTTTTGTGCGCCAGTCCAGCGGCGCGGCGTTGCCCTCCGCCCGGGCGGATGTGGTCATCGCCTGCGACGGCGTCAACTCCACCGTGCGCCGCCAGTTCTATCCGGCCGAGCAGGTGGCGTTCGCCGGCATCAACACCTGGCGAGGCGTGACGCGGCACAAGCCCATCCTGACGGGCAAGTCCTACCTGCGCATCGGCTCCATCGACACCGGCAAGATGGTGATCTACCCGATCGTGGACAACCTGGACCCGAAGGGCCACCAGCTGGTCAACTGGGTGGCCGAGATCCGGCGGGAGGGCTCCGCCATGAACGACTGGAACCTGGGTGGCCGTGCAGACGACTTTGTCGACATCTTTTCCGGCTGGCGCTTTGACTGGCTGGACGTGCCCGCGCTCATCCGCAATGCAGACCAGATCCTGGAGTACCCCATGGTGGACAAGGATCCGGTGCCGCGCTGGACGTTCGGCCGCGTGACGCTGCTGGGCGACGCCGCCCACCCGATGTACCCGCGCGGCAGCAACGGGTCGGCCCAGGCCCTGGTGGACGCGCGCACCCTCGCCGACGAGCTGGCGCGTCCCGGTGCAGACCCGCGTGCCGCGCTGCAGGCCTACGAAGCGCAGCGCCTGCCGGTGACGGCGCGCATTGTCGAGACCAACCGCTCGGTGCCGCCCGATTTCATCAACATCAAGGTGGACGAGCTCTCTGGCGGGCGGCCGTTTGGCAGCATCGACGAGCTGATCAGCCAGGAGGAGCTGCGCCTTATCTCCGAGAACTACAAGCGCATCGCCGGTTTCTCGCTGGAAGCGCTCAAGCCGGCTTGAGCGGCGCCGCATGCGCCGTCCGGATTTGCTATAAAAAACATAGCGGCTCAGGTCCATCTGGCGGGGGCCAGGGCACGATTTGGCCCAGAAAACTGGCCTAGTTCAGGTACTTGGGCTTGTCCGCCGCCACGGGGGAGGGGTCTTCGGATGCAGCGGGCGCCGGGGCTGCGACCACCTGCCACTGCGCAGTGACCAGCGCCTTGTCCAGCAGGTGCACGAAGCCGTGCGTCATCTGCGGCTCCAGCGCCATCTGGAAACCGCGCGCGTTGGGCACGCCGGGCAGCTTTTCGGAGAAGCCCAGCTGCAGCTGGCCGGTGGGCAGCGGCGAGACGTTGATCTCGGTCACCAGCAGCGGCTCGGCACCCAGCGGCAGCACGGCGGGCTTTTCCTTGTAGGGCGTCTTGAAATCGGCCTGCTGCAGCGTCTCTTCCTTCTTGAACTCGGCCAGCATCTTCTTGGTCTCGTCGTCTGCGCTGGCCACCGCAGCCGCGCCGGGCGACTTGACGGCCTCCTGGCGCGCCACATGCTCGGCCACCACCTTGTTCAGCAGCGGCCACAGGCCCAGCGTCAGGCGGCGGGTGAACCACAGGCGAAGCTCTTCGCCGGCGGTGGTGTTGACCCGCAGCAGGATGCGGTCCTGCTCGCTGGAATAGGTCACGGACAGCTGATGGATGTTCATTCGCTTGATTCTAGTCAGCAGGTGGGCCCGCGGCGGGCTTGAAATGCAGGGTTGCAGCCCAAGCTCGGATGCAACCGGAGATTTCAGGATGCGACAGGACAAGTTCACCACCAAGTTCCAGGAGGCGCTGGCCGATGCCCAGAGCATGGCCCTGGGCGCCGACAACGCCTACATCGAGCCGCCCCACCTGCTGGCTGCCCTGCTGCGCCAGGAGGACGGCCCGCGCGCGCTGCTGCAGCGGGCCGGGGCCAACGTGCCGGGACTGCTGGCTGCGGCCGAGGCCGCCGTCAAGCGCCTGCCCCAGGTGCAGGGTCAGGAGGCGGTGCAGGTCGGTCGCGACCTGGTGACGCTGTTGCAGGCCACCGAGAAGGAATCCATCAAGCGCGGTGACCCCTTCATCGCGAGCGAACTGTTCCTGCTGGCCGTGGCAGACAGCAAGGGCGAGACCGGCAAGCTGGCCCGCGAGAACGGGCTCAGCCGCAAGAGCCTGGAGGCCGCCATCGACGCCTTGCGCGGTGGCCAGACCATGGACAGTGCCGAAGGCGAGGGCCAGCGCGAGTCGCTCAAGAAATACTGCATTGACCTGACCGAGCGCGCCCGCCTGGGCAAGCTGGACCCGGTGATCGGACGCGACGACGAGATCCGCCGCGCCATCCAGGTGCTGCAGCGGCGCACCAAGAACAACCCGGTATTGATCGGAGAGCCCGGCGTGGGCAAGACCGCCATCGTCGAGGGCCTGGCCCAGCGCATCGTGGCCGGCGAGGTGCCCGAATCGCTCAAGGGCAAGCGGGTGCTGAGCCTGGACATGGCCGCGCTGCTGGCCGGCGCCAAGTTCCGCGGCGAGTTCGAAGAGCGGCTGAAGAACGTGCTGAAGGACCTGGCCAAGGACGAAGGCCAGACCATCGTCTTCATTGACGAGTTGCACACCATGGTGGGCGCGGGCAAGGCCGAGGGCGCGATGGATGCAGGCAACATGCTCAAGCCCGCGCTGGCGCGCGGCGAGCTGCACTGCGTGGGCGCCACCACGCTGGACGAATACCGCAAGTACATCGAGAAAGACGCCGCACTGGAGCGCCGTTTCCAGAAAATCCTGGTGGGCGAGCCCACGGTGGAGGCCACCATCGCCATCCTGCGCGGCCTGCAGGAAAAGTACGAAGTCCACCACGGCGTGGAGATCACGGACCCGGCCATTGTGGCCGCGGCCGAGCTGAGCCACCGCTACATCACCGACCGCTTTTTACCCGACAAGGCGATCGACCTGATCGACGAGGCCGCGAGCAAGATCAAGATCGAGATCGACTCCAAGCCCGAAGTCATGGACAAGCTGGACCGCCGGCTGATCCAGCTGCAGATCGAGCGCGAGGCCGTGCGCCGCGAGAAGGACGAGGCCTCGCAGAAGCGCTTTGCGCTGATCGAGGAAGAGATTGCCCGGCTGCAGAAGGAGATCGCCGACTACGACGAGATCTGGAAGGCCGAGAAGGCCCAGGCCCAGGGCAGCGCACAGATCAAGGAAGAGATTGACGCGTTGCGCCACCAGATCGAGGAGTTCACCCGCAAGGGCGACTTCAACAAGGTGGCCGAACTGCAATACGGCAAGCTGCCCGGGCTGGAAAAGCAGCTCAAGGACGCCCAGACCAAGGAAACCAGCAAGGCCAAGGAGGCCAAGGACGGTGGCCGCCCGCAACTGCTGCGCACCCAGGTGGGTGCCGAGGAAATCGCCGAAGTCGTGGCGCGCGCCACCGGCATCCCGGTGGCCAAGCTGATGCAGGGCGAGCGCGACAAGCTGCTGATGATGGAAAGCAGACTGCACGAGCGCGTGGTGGGCCAGGACGAGGCCATCGCCGCGGTGGCCAACGCCATCCGCCGCTCGCGCTCGGGCCTGAGTGATCCGAACCGTCCGACCGGTTCCTTCCTGTTCCTGGGCCCCACCGGCGTGGGCAAGACGGAGCTGTGCAAGGCGCTGGCGGGCTTCCTGTTTGACAGCGAGGACCACCTGATCCGCGTGGACATGAGCGAGTTCATGGAGAAGCACTCGGTGGCCCGCCTGATCGGCGCGCCCCCCGGCTATGTGGGCTACGAGGAGGGCGGCCACCTGACGGAGGCCGTGCGCCGCAAGCCCTACAGCGTGCTGCTGCTGGACGAGGTGGAAAAGGCCCACCCCGACGTCTTCAATGTGCTGCTGCAGGTGCTGGACGATGGCCGCCTGACCGACGGCCAGGGCCGCACCGTGGACTTCAAGAACACGGTGATCGTGATGACCAGCAACATCGGCTCGCACATGATCCAGGCCATGGTGGGCCGGCCGGCCGAGGACATCAAGGACGCGGTGTGGGACGAGTTGAAGAACCACTTCCGCCCCGAGTTCCTGAACCGGATTGACGAGACCGTGGTGTTCCACGCGCTGGACGCAAAGCACATCGAGAAGATCGCCGCCATCCAGCTGCGCATCCTGCAGGCGCGCCTGCAGAAGATGGACCTGACGCTGCAGGTGAGCGACGCCGCGCTGGCCGAGCTGGCCAAGGTCGGCTTCGACCCGGTGTTTGGCGCGCGGCCGCTGAAGCGCGCGATCCAGCAGCGCATCGAGAACCCGCTGAGCAAGCTCATCCTGCAGGGGGATTACCCGCCCAAGAGCATGATCCCGGTCAGCGTGGATCCGGTGCAGGCGCCCGGGATCTTCCAGTTTGGTGACGCGGTAGCATCGGCCTGATGCAAACCGTGTTCCGATTTGTCCTGCGGCTGGTGCTGCTGGCCGCAGGCCTGGTCTTCGCGGCCAGCCTGCTGCTGGCGGTGGGGGTGATGCTGGTCCTGTGGGGCCTGCGCATGCTGTGGGCGCGGCTGACCGGCCGCCCGGTGACGCCGTTTGTGATGCGCATGGACCCGCGTGGCGGGTTCAACCGGTTTTACGCAGCCCGAAGCGGCGCGGTGGTGGACGCCGAAACCGTGGACCGGGGCGCGAGCCCCGCTGTGCGCGGCCGGCGGGCTGATGTGACCGATGTGGAGGCGCGCCCAGTGCCGCCCGCATCCGGCGACCAGCGCGGCCCCTGAGCGGTTTCAGGCCAGTTTTCAAGAAAAATCGGCCTCCAGCCCGCATCAGAGCTTTCTGACCCGCTCACTTTTTGATAGCAAAATTCGGCATCCCCGCCGCCGGACGCTCATACTGACTATCGTCCCGGGTTTCTTGACTTACGATTGAGACGAAACCGGTAGAACCGCGCAGCCTGGGTCAGCCAAGACCGAAGGCTTCCGCTTGGCGCCGGCACAGGGGCGAACACTTGAATGCTGTCGAGATAGAACAGGCCATTACCGACCTGGCTGAACTGCCGTTTGAGGCCGCCAGCTTTCCGTTCGCGTTTCTTGAAGCTTTTGGCAACAAAGAAACGACCCTCAAGCGCCTGCGCGCCGGCGCATCGAATAAGTCAGACGTGGGCGGCGTCCTCCAGACGAACAATATCCATATCCTGACCTGCGACGCGGGACAGGTAACGAAGACACTGGGCGTCCTCAAGGCCAGCCCGGCAACCACCAAGGCCAAGGCTCGGTTCATCTTGGCCACAGATGGCACGGACTTCGAGGCCGAAGACCTCACGAGCGGCGAGACGGTTGCCTGTGCCTTCAAAGACTTCCCGGACCACTTCGGCTTCTTTCTGCCGCTGGCGGGCATCAGCACGGTCCGTCAGATTAGCGAAAACGCCTTCGACATACGGGCGACCAGTCGCCTCAATCGCCTCTATGTCGAATTGCTGAAGGACAACCCGGACTGGGGTAAGGCCGAACGCCGCCACGACATGAATCACTTCATGGCGCGGCTCATCTTCTGCTTCTTCGCCGAAGACACTGACATCTTTATCGGCAGAGGAAGGTTCACAGAGATCGTGGCGCAGATGAGCGCGAAGGACTCATCGAACACCCACGATGTCCTGAGCACGCTGTTCCTCGCCATGAACACCAAGCCGGGCGCGGACAGGGTAGCGGCCAGTATTCCCCGTTGGGCCGAAGATTTTCCGTACGTGAACGGTGGCCTTTTTTCCGGCAGCATGGAAGTGCCCAAGTTCAGCAGGATCGCCCGCTCGTACCTCTTGCACGTCGGCGGGCTGGACTGGACCAAGATCAACCCTGACATCTTCGGGTCGATGATCCAGGCCGTGGCCGAGGACGAAGAGCGCGGGAAACTGGGCATGCACTACACCAGTGTGCCCAACATCCTCAAGGTGCTCAACCCGCTGTTCCTCGACGACTTGCGCGCTACGCTGGAAGAGGCGGGCGACAACCCGCGCACGCTGCTGAACCTGCGCAAGCGCATGGCGAAGATCAGGGTGTTCGACCCCGCCTGCGGCTCCGGCAACTTCCTCGTCATCGCCTACAAGGAAATGCGCGCCATCCAAGCCGAGATCAACCGGCGGCGCGGCGAGCCGGATCGTGCATCCGACATCCCGCTCACGAACTTCCGCGGGATCGAGCTGCGCGACTTCCCGGCGGAGATTGCGCGCCTTGCGCTGGTCATCGCCGAGTACCAGTGCGACGTGTTGTATCGCGGGCAGCGCCTTGCGCTGCTGGAGTTCCTGCCCCTACGAAATGAGAACTGGATCACGTGCGGCAATGCGCTTCGGTTAGATTGGATTGCCTTGATGGACATTGGCGGCTCTGGTGTGAGGTTGGTTTCTGACGATCTCTTTAGAACGCCACTGGATCAAGCGGAGATTAGCTTTGAGCACGAGGGCGGCGAGACATACATCTGCGGAAACCCGCCGTATAAGGGCCAGTCCGAAATGAGCGACACGGAGAAGGACGACTTGTCGGCAGTCTTCTCGAGCACGGCAATTCAGTGGAAGTCACTTGACTACGTGCTGGGCTGGTTCTGGAAGGCGCGTGAAATGTCGGTGAACAGCGGGAGCTGCGCAGCTTTCGTCGCAACCAACTCAATCTGCCAGGGCCAGCAGGTGCCTGCGTTCTGGAAGTACGCACTTGACGGTCATTTCGATATCAGCTTCGCTCGGACATCGTTCAAGTGGAAGAATCTGGCCACCAAGAATGCAACCGTCACGGTAGTGGTGGTTGGCATGTGCGTCAGGCCGACAAACATACGGTTGTATGACGAGATCGAGGGGCAGGACCCGGTGGAGCGAAGGGTGTCCTTCATCGGCCCGTACCTCGTCCCAGACACACGTACCATCGTTGAAAAGTCGAGCAAGCCCATCAATGGGCTGCCACCGATGGATTACGGCAGCAAGCCAGCGGATGGCGGCGGTCTCGTCATCAAAGCGGCGGACTATGAGCTGATCCCAGATCAGAGCGTGAAGCGCTACGTCAAGCACTACCTCGGCAGTGACGAGTACATCGAAGGGAAGGCTCGATACTGCTTGTGGATCAGCGCCTCCGAGGCGTTAGGCGCACTACAGCATCGTTACATCAGGGATCGAGTAGAGGCGGTACGCATATTCCGCGCGGCGAGTCGGAAGGAGCAGACACGCGAGATGGCAGGCCTAGCCTATGCGTTCTGCGAAATTCGCCATGGAAGGGACATCGGCACAGAGATGCCCTTGATCATTCCTATCCATACGAGCGAAAACAGAGACTTCTTACCTGTAGGAGCATTGCAGCCAGGCGCAGTGGTCTCTAACGCAGCCTTCGGCCTCTACGACGCCCCGCTTTGGAGTATGGCTCTAATTGCGTCCAGTCTTCATCTCATTTGGATAGCAACTATTTGCGGCAAGCTCGAAACGCGATACCGCTACTCCAACACCCTCGGCTGGAACACGTTCCCGGTACCAACGTTGACGGAAAAGAACAGGGGCCGACCTCACACGTTGTGCCGAGGACATCTTGCTCGCGAGGGAGCATCACTTCCCGGCAACTATCGCCGACTTGTACGACCCCGACGAGATGCCCGAGGACTTGCGGGCCGCCCATGCCCGCAACGACGAGGTACTGGAGCGCATATACATCGGGCGGCGCTTCAAGAACGATACCGAGCGGCTAGAGAAGCTGTTCGACCTCTACACCAAGATGACTGCCGTGGCTGCACCGGCCAGGGCGAGGAAGCGTAAGGCGGGAGCGAGCACATGAACGACAAGATCAAATCCGTCCCTTCGGTTTCCGTTTCGTACGCGCGCAACGGAGCATCGACCAAGGCCAACGCCCTCGGGATGCGTCCGATGCAGGAACGCGCTTACGAGAAGCGCGGCGAGCAGTACCTGCTCATCAAATCGCCGCCTGCATCGGGCAAGAGCCGCGCGCTCATGTTTGTTGCACTCGACAAGCTCGAGAACCAGGGCCTGAAGCAGGCCATCATCGTTGTGCCAGAGAAGTCGATCGGCGCGAGCTTCAATGATGAGCCGTTGTCCAAGTACGGCTTCTGGTCTGACTGGCACGTTGAGCCCAGGTGGAATCTGTGTAACGCGCCAGGCAATGACAACGGCGGCAAAGTGAAGTCAGTCGGAGCGTTCCTTGAAAGCACGAATAGTGTGCTGGTCTGCACCCACGCGACGTTCCGCTTCGCGGTCGATGCGTACGGCGTCGAGAAGTTCGACGACCGGCTGATCGCTGTCGATGAGTTCCACCACGTCTCCGCCAACCCCGACAACAAGCTCGGCCTGCACTTGGGGCAGTTCATGGCCCGTGGCAAGTCGCACATCGTCGCCATGACGGGTTCGTATTTCCGGGGAGACGCTGAGGCAGTGTTGGCTCCATCGGATGAGTCGAAGTTCGATACCGTAACCTACACGTACTACGAGCAGCTCAACGGGTATGAGTACCTCAAGCAGCTCGACATCGGCTACTTCTTTTACAGCGGTTCTTACGTCGATGACATCCTCAATGTTCTCGACCCTGCCGAGAAGACCATCATCCACATTCCGAACGTAAATTCGCGCGAGAGCACGAAGGACAAGGTGCGGGAGGTCGAGCACATCATCGAGGCGCTTGGTGAGTGGCAGGGCATCGACGCTCAGACAGGCTTCCAGCTCGTGAAGCGGCCCGATGGCCGTGTGCTGCGGATCGCCGATCTTGTTGATGACGATGCCGCGAAGCGGGACCGCGTATCGGCAGGGCTCAAAGACCCGGCTCAGAAGAACAACCGTAATCACGTTGACATCATCATCGCGCTGGGCATGGCTAAGGAGGGATTTGACTGGATTTGGTGTGAGCACGCGCTCACCGTAGGCTACAGGGCGAGTTTGACCGAGATCGTGCAGATCATCGGGCGCGCAACGCGTGATGCTCCCGGCAAGACGCGCGCACGCTTCACCAATCTGATCGCCGAGCCCGATGCGTCTGAGGAAGCCGTGACCGAGGCGGTCAACGACACGCTTAAGGCCATCGCGGCGAGCCTCTTGATGGAGCAGGTGCTCGCACCTCGCTTCGAGTTCAGGCCGAAGAACTTAGAGAACGGCCCCACGCCGGGCTTTGACTACGGCGATGGAGGGTATGACCCGACCCGTTCCAACGTCGGGGTTAATCACGCGACGGGGCAGGTGCAGATCGAGATCAAGGGACTGGTCGAGCCCAAGAGCAAAGAGGCCGCACGCATCTGCCAGGAAGACTTGAATGAGGTGATTGCGACCTTTATTCAGGACAAGACCAATGTCGAGCGCGGCCTGTTTGACGAGGAGCTGGTGCCCGAGGAACTGACCCAGGTCCGCATGGGCAAGATCATCAAGGACAAGTACCCCGAGCTTGATGCCGAGGATCAGGAGGCTGTACGCCAGCATGCCGTCGCCGCTCTTACGCTTACGCAGCAGGCCAAGCAGCTCGTCGCCGGGGGCGATGATGGCGAGACCGCTGTCAATACGGCTCTGATTGACGGCGTGCGCAAATTTGCAATGGATGTGCGTGAGCTGGATATTGATCTCATCGACCGCATCAACCCATTCGGTGAAGCCTATGCCATCCTCGCCAAGACTATGAGCGAGGAAAACCTGAAACAGGTTGCGGCGGCAATCTCCGCCAAACGCACGAACCTGACGCCCGAAGAGGCCAAAGAACTTGCGGTGCGGGCTGTGCAGTTCAAGCGGGAGCGCGGTCGCGTGCCCGCGCTCGATGCGCAGGATGCGTGGGAGCGGCGCATGGCCGAAGGTGCTGCAACCTTCCTGCGCTTCAAGAAAGAGGGTCGCTATGAGTGACCCCGATCTCGACGAACTGGCCGCAGAACTCTCCGAGTTTGCCGCGCCAGAGAAGGCGGGCGGACGCTCCCCGCGTGACGAACGCGTGATTGCCGGGTTCGAGGAAATCCAGCGCTTTTTTGAACGGCATGGTCGTGCGCCGGAGCATGGCGAAGATCGCGACATATTCGAGCGCCTATATGCCGTCCGCCTGGACCGCCTGCGTGCGTTGCCAGATTGCCGTACGTTGCTTGCGCCGCTGGATCATCAGCGTTTGCTTCTTGGTTCAGCCAAGGTTTCCGAGCCGCTGCCCACTTACAACGTGGATGAACTGGTAGCAGAACTTTCAGGGCCGGGGAATGCGGAAGACATCACCATCCTGCGCCATGTCCGAACAAGTGCCGACAAGCGTGCAGCCGAAGAGATCGCCGATCGAAAGACTTGCGAGGACTTTGAGGCGTTCAAGCCGCTGTTCGAGAAAGTGGACAAAGAGGTCAAGATGGGTTTGCGCCAGGCCCAACTCATTGCGACAGGAAGCCGGGCGGTGGATGCGGGTGACTTTTTCGTTCTCGACGGCATCACTCTGTACGTTGCTCAGGTGGGCGAGCCGTTGAAGACCACCGCCGGTGAAGTGGATCGGCGGCTGCGCCTCATCTTCGCCAATGGCACAGAGAGCAATCTGCTGCTGAGATCGCTTCAGCGGGCGTTTTATGACGACCCGGCTGCGCGTCGACTGGCATCTCCGGAGAGTGGGCAACTGTCCTTTGGCGGCGAGTTGGAGGCAGACGATATCGAAAGCGGAACGATTTACGTCTTGCGCTCGCTGTCGACTCACCCCTACGTGGCGCAACACCGCGAACTCCTTCACAAGATTGGCGTGACTGGCAGCAAGGTAGAAGTGCGCATTGCCAATGCGGAACACGATGCGACGTACCTTCTTTCGAAGGTGGAAGTCGTTGCAACCTACAAGTTGGCTGGCCTCAATCGCGTCAGAATGGAAAAGCTGTTCCACAGGCTGTTCGCCTCCGCGCGCCTGGACATCACCATCAATGACCGTTTCGGCAATCCAGTGCAGCCAGAGGAGTGGTTCCTTGTGCCGCTGTTCGTCATCGATGAAGCCGTGGAACGCATCAAGAATGGTTCCATTACGGACTACGTCTATGACCCGAAGGTCGCGCGGCTCGTAAGGTCTGCCGATCCCTCCCGGGCGTAAAGACGCATTTGGGGTGCCCGGAAGTCGCGCTCGAAGGATTTTTGGTAAAAAAACAGCCTCCAGCCCGCATCAGCACTTGCTGACCCGCTCACTTTTTTATAGCAAGCAGGCCCAGTCGCCTCGCGGACAATGGTCACCGAGATGGTGCTACCTCCAATACACCAAGTCTCTTCGGATTGCGAAGTCGCCGTCGATGGAAAAGACGTGAAAAGCACCGTCAGCCATTGAAAAGGACTCGCGACACCAAAATACACCGCGACGTAAGTCCACTAAGACGTCCATGTCCGACATGTACCACCAGACCTTGTGCACCGGCTTCTCGATGACGGTGTATTCCACGGCTCGTCGCGCGATTCTTGCCACGAATTCCAGTGGTGGCTCGTCACAAGATCCACTTACTCTCCCAAGATGTCGGAAATGGGTGGTTGGGATGTTCGGCACTTGGAAAGCCACCTGCAAACCAGGTTGCACCTGAAATTTGTGTGACTTTGACGTCGGTGGTGCTCTGCGCTTCGGATCGGGCTTCAGACGCCCAGGGACCAAATCGAACGTGGCGGTTGGATGTGATGCTTCAGTTGGCCAAGGCCGAGTAAGTACGAGGACGTCCATCGCAATCCTTCCACCTTCAACGCGCAGGTTCAGTTTGTCGCCGCGCAATTGCGATGCCGGCCATGGTCTCGTGGCGGCTGGTGTTGAAACAAGCGTAGGAACGATGAGGGGTACCCTGGCCAGCGTGGCGGGAGCAATGGTGCCTATGTCGGATTCAGGTGAATTTGGTGGCGTGCGCGGCGTACTCCCTCCTGCAGAAATGGACGCCGGCCTCCCACCCAAGGAGACGGTAGCCTGCGCAGGCATAGCGGGCTTGAAGCTGACATCGCGCTTCCATTGCGGCCGGTCTCTTGACTTTCCGACCAAACGTCGTGGAAGAGGGGTGTGATGCGGAGGTTCCTTCGAATCAAGGCGCCTTGCAGTTCTTGGGGTCAACTCGCGCAGTTTGCCTGCTTCATGCAAGATTGCCTTGATTTCGAGGTCGTTGTCTGCAATTTTGATCAAGGCAGGAATGCGCTGCTTACGGCGCCAGCCCATTAGGATGCGATACACAATCAACCAAGCGACCTTGGTTAGGACGACCAAGGATTGCTTGTAACGCTCCACAAAAAAATCTAAATCAGTTGCTACCGCCTTGAGTCGAAAAGACTCGCAGAACAGGCGAGGTTCCCTAAGGAGAAACTCACTACGGAGGTCCAGCAGCAAGAGCGCCCTGGGGTGAATTGACACCGAAAAAAATGCAGCAATGCGATAGAGCAAATCGGCGACCCACGCTCCGTACCCCGATTTAAGATACAGGAGCACATCATGAAAACCATCCGCGATTTCTTCATCAACGTACGCACTCGCTTGACGCGATGACTGGCAACCTTCCAGTGTTTGCTGGATCACTTTGCAGAACCGAGTTCGTTCCTTATCGGAAAGCCTCTGAATCGATATCGCTTCAAGAAAATCGTGCAGGTAGCGCTCGGATCGACCGGAGAGCTTGAAGACCTCCTTGCCAAACTCTCTCTGGAATCGGTCGACCAGTTGGCCTCTCGATAGCCCCGGCACTACGCTTGATGCCGCGACATAGTAGCCTCCTTGAGCACGGAGGTCGCAATAAAGCAAGTCCTTTGGATTGGCCCTCGTCTTCGGGTGGGCGAAATACTTTGTATCCCAAGGTATTTCCCTTTTACGCAGGTGTACCGGTTCGCCGCATTCAGAACACACCAACAGCAACTTCTTTGAATCGTCGTAAGTTGCCATCTTGGCTTCCACGACAACTCCTGTTTTGAGACTCAGAGCGGCTTCCATACTCTGTTACCCGATGAAGTCGAAGGATTGATCGATTACTTCGCGTTTGCTATCGGCATTCCAACACTGATGGCCACAATGCATCAGCATGTCTGTTTGGTCAGATAGCAGTACGAAGCCGCGCTTCAGCGTCTGGCTGAAAATGGCGCGCCATCCAGCCTGTGGCATCTCGCGATGTTCTGCGCGTACGGTCTTGCTCATGATGTGAGCGGCCTCCGCTGTAGGGCGGTTTCAGTGTCCATCGGGCATGATCTCCAGGTCGAATCTCTTGCAATACGACTGGGTGTACATCATAGGATGCAGTCGGTGCTGTGTATCGCCAGCGGCGCAGTGACCTGTCAGTTGAGGCCGGTGGAAGTCGGAAGCGATTGTCGCGATCCTGTTTTGAGAACCTTGAGAAAATCGGCCTCCAGCCCCCGTCGGTGCTTGCTGACCCGCTCACTTTTTTATAGCAAACAAGCCCAGTCGCCTCGCGGACATCAAGTGCGCTCGCGGCCGCTACGATGGCAGCATGACCGCTGACACCCTCTCATCCGTTGAATCACCCGTCCCAGACGGTTTCCGCCCCGCCCCCATGGGTGGCCCCTTCATCCGCCACAACGGCCCGCTGTACGCGCGGCTCCTCGATGGCCGGCTGGAGCTGGGGTTTCGCGTTGAAGAGCGCCACACCAATCCGCTGAAGATCTGCCACGGGGGCATGCTGGCCACGCTGGCCGACATGCTGTTGCCCATGGTGGCGCTGTACGGGCCGCAGGATGGCGCCGAGCGGCGCTTTTTGCCCACCATCAGCCTGCAGGTGGACTATCTGGCCTCTGCGCCGCTGGGCGCCTGGGTGCAGGGCGGGGGCGAGGTGCTGCGCCGCACGCGCAACATGATCTTTGCCCAGGGCCTGATCACGGCGGACGGCCAGCCGGCGTTGCGCGTCAGCGGCATCTTCAAGCAGGGCCCGGTGATCCCCGGCGCGACCGAAGACCCGCTGGGTCTTCACCGTTGAGGCGTGCTGCGGGCGTGCCCGGTCAGGGCCGCGGCGCCACGTGGGCGCGCAACCAGGCGGCGAACTCGTCCTCGCTGATGTCACCGGCGGCGACGGCCAGCATGGTCAACACCGCGTCAGCGTCGGCGGCGGTCAACTCAAGGCCATTGAGTTGCAGAAACAACTCGGTGGCCACGAAGCCCGTGCGCTTGTTGCCGTCCAGAAACGGGTGGTTGCGCGAAATCCCGTAGCCATACGCGGCGGCCAATGCCGGGGCATCCGGTTGGCCGTAGGCCGCGAGGTTGGGTGCGCGGGCCAGTGCGGATTCGAGCAGCCCGCTGTCGCGGATGCCGGTGGCGCCACCGTGCTCGGCCAGCTGCATTTCGTGGACCGCCAGAATGATGGCCGGGTCCAGCCATTTCCAGGCGGTCACTTGGCCAGCTCGTGCAGGACGGCGCGTCGCTTCTTCATGATGTCGCGCGCCAGGCGCATCTGTTCGCTGAACTCGGGGTTGTGCGGCGTGAGCCGCAGGCCGTCTGGCGATTCGGTCAAGAACAGCTCATCGCCTTTTTCCACATTGAGGCGGGCGAGCAGCTCCCGGGGCAGGATCACCCCCACGGAATTGCCGATCTGGGTCAGTTTGAGGGTGTGCATGATGGCCGTCCGAGCGTTATAACAAATGTAATACTACCGGACGCGCGATGCATTTTCAAGTGCCCGGGGTGTCTTGCAGCGGCGGGCGCTCGGCCAGCGCCTTCAGGTTGGCCAGTCCCTGCTCGAAATCCGGGCCGACCATCTTCTCCATGCTGAAAAAGACCGACATCAGCTTTGCCATGAAAGGGCTGGGGCCGTACATGGCCCAGGTCACTTCGGTGGTGTCGCCGTCAGCCTGCAGGGTGAACTCGGCCATGTTGTGGGCTTCAAAGGGCGCCAGAAAGTCCAACTGGATCAGCACGCGGCTGGGCGGCGTGGATTCGGTGATCTCCATGCGCCCCTTGCCCACCTGCTTGTTGCCCTCCCAGCCGTAGACCGAACCGGTGCCGGTGGCCGGGCCGCTGCGGGTGCGCGTCATGGCCGGGTCCTTCTTTTCCCACGGCGACCATTGCGCCCACGCGCCAAAGTCGTTGATCAGCGCGTGGACGCGGGCTGCCGGGGCCTGGATACGGATGCTGCGCACGATGCGAAAACTGCCTGGGCGGGTTGCGGCGTAGACCAGCAGGGCAACAATGCCCAGCACCAGCAGGATGAGGATGAGTCTGATCATGGAGAGCTCCTTGAAAACGGCTTTTTACACCCGGCGATTGTCCGCGTGTCCGCGCAGCAGCACCACCGCCATCACGGCGGTGCCCAGCATGATGACCGCGCTGAGGGCGGTGCTCGCCTGCATGCCCAGCACATAGGCCTCGCGCGCGGCCTGCAACAGGCCTGCGCCGGCCGCAGCGGGCAACTGGCCGGCCATGGCCATGGCGCCGCCGATGGTGCCGCGCGCGGCCTCGGTGGCTGTGGCGTCCAGCCCGGCGGGGATGCGCCCGGTCATGGCCGTGCGGTACACGGCGGCCGCGATGCTGCCCAGCACGGCAATGCCCAGCGCACCACCCAGCTCGGTGCTGGTTTCCGACAGCGACGAGGCCGAGCCCGCGCGCTCGGGCGGTGCGCTGCTGACCACCAGGTCGGTGGTCAGCGCCACCACGGGGGTCAGGCCCACCGAAAAGATCAGCGAGCCTGTGACCAGCAGGCCCAGGTCTGCGGTGCCCACAAACACCAGCAACACGAAGCCCAGGACGGACATCAGCAGCCCGCCGGTCATCACCGGCACGGTGCCCAGCCGGCGTGCCGCCAGCGGCACGATGAAGGAGCCCGCGATGAAACCCAGCGACGAAGGCAACGTCCACAGGCCGGCGGTCAGGGGGTCCATGCCGAGCACGAGCTGCAGGTACTGCGCGATGTAGAGGAACGACGCGAACATCGCGAAGAAGCCCAGCAAGTTGATGGCCAGCGCCGCGCTGAAGCCGGGCAGGCGGAACAGCGCCAGGTCGATCAGCGGGTTGGCCAGGTGCCGCTGGCGCCACAGGAACAGCGCGCCCAGGCACAGCCCGGCTGCCACGGCCAGCACGGCGGGCCACGATAGGCCGTGCTCGGCCACCCGCTTCATGCCGTAGATGACGGCCAGCACGGCACACACCGACAGCCCGACGCTGTGCAGGTCCAGCCGGCCTGGGTTGGGATCCTTGAACTCCGGCAGCAGCAGCGGGCCCAGCACCAGCAGCAGCAACATCACCGGAACGGCCAGCAGGAACACGGCCTGCCAGCTGAAGTGGGCCAGCACCACGCCGCCCAGCAGCGGGCCGATGGCGCCGCCCGCCGAAAAGCTGGCGATCCAGATGCCGATGGCCACGGTGCGTTCGTGCGGATCCAGGAACATGTTGCGGATCAGCGAGAGCGTGGACGGCGCCAGCGTGGCCCCGGCCACGCCCAGCAAGGCGCGCGCAGCGATCAGCATCTCGGCACTGGAGGACAGCGCGGCCAGCACCGAGGCCGCGCCAAAAGCGGACGCGCCGATCAGCAGCAGGCGGCGGCGGCCGATGCGGTCGCCCAGCGTGCCCATGGTGATGAGCGAGCCCGCGATGAAAAATCCGTAGATGTCCACGATCCACAGCATCTGCGAGGCTGTGGGCCGCAGGTCCGCCGTGATCGCGGGGATGGCCAGGTTCAGCACCGTCAGGTCCATGGCGTACAGCAGACAGGGCAGGGCGATCACGGCCAGGCCGATCCATTCGCGCCGGCTGGCCCGCGGGCCGGGGGGAGGCCCGCTCATTTCAGCGGAATCACCGTGCCCGCGGGCAGCGCGACCGCGGTCACGCTGTTCTGCGGCGAGCCTTCGATCACGCGGTCCGAGTAGGTCAGGTACACCAGCGTGTTGCGCTTGATGTCGATCATGCGCACCACGCGCAGCTTCTTGAAGACCAGCGAGATGCGCTCGTTGAACATCTCTTCCTGCTTCTCGATCGGCTTGCCGCCGGGGAAGCTGATGGGGCCGGTCTGGCGACAGGCGATGGACGCCTCGGACTTGTCCTCGGCCAGGCCCAGCGCGCCCTTGATGCCGCCCGTCTTGGCGCGCGACACATAACAGGTCACGCCGCCGACCTTGGGGTCGTCGTAGGCTTCCACCACGATCTTGTGGTCCGGCCCGATCAACTTGAACACGGTGTCTACCTCGCCAATGGGTTCGCTGCCGGCCATGCCGCAGGCGGCCAGCAGGACGGTCAGCACGAAGGCGATCTTTTTCATGGGCTTCTCCGGAAAAGAAATTTGCTATGGATTTTATAGCGGGTCATCAAGCATGGACGGGGGCTCAGGCCAGATTTGACTGCAAATCGGCAGGGATGGCGGCCTGCGGCAGCCGGCTCGGCGGGTGACCCATCACGGCGCGGAACATGGCGCTGAAGGCGCTGTCGCTGGCGTAGCCACAGGCGGCGGCCACCTGGCCCACCGGCAGCCCGCGGGCCAGCAGCGGCAGCGCGTGGGCGAGCACCACCTGCTGGCGCCACTGCGCAAAGCCCACGCCCAGCTCGTCACGAAACAGCCGCGCCAGTGTGCGCTCGCTCGCGCCGGCGTGCCGCGCCCAGCCGGCCAGCGTGCTGCGTTCGCCGGGCTCACGCAACACCGCCTCGCACAGCTGGCGCAGGCGCTTGTCGCCCCGCTGTGCATCGGGCATGGGCACGCCCAATGCCTGCATGGGCGCGCGCGCCATCTCGTCCAGCACCAGCGCCGTCAGGGCTGCTTCGCGCGCACCGGCCAGCGGCCGCTGCGCCGGCGCGTCCAGCGCGCCGATCAGCTCGCGCAGCAGCGGCGTCACCACCACCATGCGGCAGCCCTGCCAGCCCGCGGGCGTGACGCCGGCGTGCAGGTACAGGGTGCGAAACTCCGCTGCCTCCAGCACGTGGATGGCGTGGCGCGCGCGCGGCGCGATCCACACGGCGCGCGAGGGCGGCACGATGTAGGTCACCTCGTCGCGCGCGCCCGCGGCACGCTCGGCCGTCACCTGCAGCATGCCGCTGGCGCTGTAGGCCAGCTGCGCCCAGTCGTGCTGGTGCGGCTCGAAATGGGTGTCCGCTGGCATGCTGCGCGCGCGCACCCGCACCGGACGGCGCGTGTCGGGCGTGAACGCATCGACATCGCCCACGGGGGTGGGCGGTGGCGCGATGCGGTGGGCGGGCTGGCGGGGCATGGCGGCACTGGGGGTGATGGAGGTTGTCTGAAATTCGATGATAGCTGTCATCTCATCGCATTTCAGAAAGTCCGCCGCGTCCTACGATCACGGCCATGAGCACGCCATCGTCCACATTGGGCTTCCCGCCCGCCGCGCCCGTCCCCCTGCGCCAGGATGCCGGCGTCATCGGCCTGGTGGGGCTGGCGCACCTGATCAGCCACTTCAGCCAGCTGATCCTGGCGCCGCTGTTCCCCTGGCTGAAGGAGGCCTTCAACGCCAGCTACACCGAGCTGGGTTTCCTGATGACGCTGTTCTTCGTGGTGTCGTGCGCGGTGCAGGCGGCCTCGGGCTTCCTGGTGGACAAGTACGGCCCGCGCCCCATCCTGTTTGGCGGGCTGGCCCTGCTGGGCGCGGCCGCCTTCGGCTTCTCGGCCAGCACCAGCTACTGGATGATGGCCCTGTTCTCCATCATCGCGGGCGTGGGCAACGGGGTGTTCCATCCGGTGGACTACACCCTGATCAACCGCAAGGTCAGCGCCCCGCGCCTGGGCCATGCCTACAGCTTCCACGGCATCACCGGCAGCCTGGGCTGGGCGCTCGCGCCCGCCGTGGTGGTGCCACTGGCCATCGCGTTCTCCTGGCGTGTGGCCCTGATGGGTGCCGGCGCGCTGGCCTTTGCCGTGTTGCTGGTGCTGTGGCTTAACCGCGCCGGGCTCACGCTGGCGCCCGCGGCGCCGCGGCGGGTGCCGCCTGCCACCCAACAGCTCGCCACACAGGCCGAAGGCAACTTTGACTTCCTGCGCATTCCGGCGGTCTGGATGTGCTTTGGTTTCTTCTTCGTCTACGCCGTGATCATCAGCGTGGTACAGGCTTTCGCGCCCGAGGCGGCGCGCCAACTGCACGGCGTGCCGGTGGCGCTGGCGGCAATGTGCCTGACGGTGTACATGGTGTGCAGCGCAGCCGGCATGGTGCTGGGAGGCTTTCTGGCGTCAGACCCGCAGCGCTGCGAGCGTGTGGTGGGTCTGGCGTTTGGCACCGCAGCGCTGGTGGCGCTACTGATCGGGCTGGGCTCCGTGCCCGCGCTGGCGGTGCCGGCGCTGTTTGGCGTGATGGGTTTTGCCAGCGGCATCGCCGGGCCGTCGCGCGACCTGCTGGTCAAGAAGTCCACGCCCGAGAACGCCACCGGCCGTGTCTACGGCATCGTGTATTCGGGACTCGACATCGGCCAGGCGATCGCACCGCTGTTCTTCGGCGCCCTGATGGACCGCCACCACTACCAGGGTGTGTGGCTGGGCCTTGTGGTGATGCAGGTGGTGCTGATCGCCAGCGCATTCAATGTGCGGCGGGTGCGGCGCACGGCGCTGGCCTGAGTCCGCACCGGCCGCTGCCCCGCATCGCACCGCGGCGCGCAAGAGCGATTCAGCGTCCGCGTGCCTGGTGCGGCAGCACGGTGTGCCGTTTGTCGTGGGGGCCGTGGATGTGCGCGGATGGACTTGTTGGCGCGGTGGATTGCGCCGGGGGCGGGACAGTGCCCTCAGGGGGGACAACCTGCCCGGCGGGCGGGCGGCCCATCAGGGCGCGGAACTGGCCGGTGAGCATGGCCCAGTTCTGGCTGAGCCAGATGGCCAGCAGGATCACGGCGGCCAACAGGATGGTTCCCAGCAGCAGGCTCATCGCGCACCTCCTCGGGTGAAGCACCGGGCAGTGGCACCCGGTAGAGACCATCCTACGCCGATGGCGCCGGCGTGCAAGGGGGCAGCAAGGGGGACCAGGGGACCGGGTCAGACCGCGCTGCGGTGGCGCGCGATGCAGGTGTCCAGCACTTCGGCGCCGTCGCGCAGCCACCAGTCCTGCGCGGAGAAAATCTCCACCTCGGCAAAGCCGCGGTAGCCCGCGGCTTCCATCCAGCCGCGGATTTTTTTAAGCTCTATCACGCCGTCGCCCATCATGCCGCGGTCGTTCAGCAGGTCGCGCGTGGGCGTGAGCCAGTCGCACACGTGCCAGGCGAGCAGGCGCGACGCGCCGGCGCGCGCGATCTGCGACTGCAGCTTCGGGTCCCACCAGACGTGGTACGCGTCCACCGCCAGGCCCAGCGCGCCAGTGCACCCGGGGTCCAGCTCGTCGCACAGGTCCAGCGCCTGCTCCATCGTGTTGATGCAGGCGCGCTCGGCGGCCTGCATCGGGTGCAGCGGCTCTATGGCCAGCGGCATGCCCACGCTGCGCGCGTATTCCAGCGTGGCGGCGATGCCGTCGCGCACTTCGGTGCGGGCACGGGCGATGTCGGTGTACAGCGGCGCGCCGGCCAGTGCGCCGGGCAACGAGCCCACCACCAGCACCAGGCAGGGCGCGCCCAGCGTTTTCGCTTCGTCCACGGCGCGGCGGTTGTCTTCCAGCGCGGCCTTGCGACCGGCGGCGTCGCCCGCGGGGAAGAAGCCGCCCCGGCAATAGCCGCTGAGGGTGATGCCGGTGCCCTTGAGCTGCTGCGCCACCGCGCTGAGGCCCACAGCGGCGACCTGGTCACGCCAGGGGCTGATGGCGCGAATGCCGCGCTGCGCGCAGGCGTCGATGATCTGGTCCAGCGGCCAGTCCTGGCCCAGGCTCTTGCGCACCGTGGCGGTGTTGATCGACAGGGCCTCGTGGCCGGCGGAGAAGTCACGCATGGCGCACCTCCCGTCGTCCCCGCGGAGGCGGGGACCCAGTGCTTGCAGATGCCCTGGATTCCCGCCTCCGCGGGAATGACGTTGCGTTGTCCCAGCGGGAATGACGATCAGGGTTCGATGCCATGGAGTGCCAGCAGCGTCTTCATGCGGTGTACCGCCAGATCGGGCTGCTCCAGCAGGTGGGCCGCATCGGCCAGGCGGAACAGCTCGGCGAAGTGCAGCAGTGAGCGCGTGCTCTGCTGCCCGCCCACCATGGTGAAGTGGCTCTGGTGGCCATTGAGCCAGGCCATGAAGACCACGCCGGTTTTGTAAAAGCGCGTGGGCGCCGCAAAGATGTGGCGCGACAGCGGCACCGTGGGGCCCAGGATGGCGTGGAACCGCGCTGAGTCACCCTGCGCCAGCGCGCCCAGGGCGGCGCTGGCTGCCGGAGCGATGGCGTCAAAGATGCCCAGCAGCGCATCGCTCTGGCCGTGCGTGGCCTGTGCGCCAAAGCCGTCGCCGGCAATCAGCTCGGCGTAGTTGAAGTCGTCGCCCGTGTACATGCGCACGCCCTTGCCATCGGCGCCGCCCGTGGCCGGCAGGCGACGCCGCATCGCAATTTCCTTGTCCTTGTCCAGCAGCGAGATCTTGATGCCGTCGACCTTGTCGGGGTGCGCGGCGATGATGCCCAGGGCGGTGTCCATGGCCGCGTCAACGTCATGGATGCCCCCGGCTCCGGCTTGACCGGAGCCTCTCCAGTAACCGGCGAGTGCCGGGTCGAACATCTCGCCCAGCCAGTGCAGCACCACGGGTTGTTTGGCTTGCGAGAGGATGCGGTCGTACACGCGTTCGTAGTCGGCGGGGCTTGTGGCCACCCGGGCCAGGGCGCGGCTGGCCATCACGATGAGCTTGCCGCCGAGCTTCTCGATGGCTTCCATCTGCGCTTCGTAGCCGGCAATCACCTCGTCGACGGTTGTGACGTTCTCCAGCACCAGGTGATCGGTGCCGCAACCCGAGGCCACCAGGGCCTGTCCTGAGCCTGCCGAAGCGGCGGTGGACCCGAAGTCGCGCGCCGCGTCCAGCGAGCGGCGGATCAGCTCCAGCGACGTGGGCCAGTCCAGCCCCATGCCGCGCTGGGCCGTGTCCATGGCCTCGGCCACGCCCAGCCCCAGCGACCACAGGCGCTGGCGGTAGGCGATGGTCGCCTCCCAGTCGACTGCGCTTTGCAGCCAGGGGTCGATGGCGGCGCGCGGGTCGGCCACCACGTGGGCGGCCGAGTAGGCGATGCGGTTGAACCGGGGCGCATGGGCCACGTCGCGCGCGGGTTGCGCGGGGGTGGTGCCTTGCAGCGTGTAGGGCCGCAGCGCGCCGTCGGCGCCGGGCAGGACGAGGGATGCGCTCATGAGTGTCCCGGAATCGGTTTTACAAGCAAAATCGGCCTCCAGCCCGCATGGGATGGACCTGACCTACTATCAAATTGATAGCGGTTGGACGTCGACCCAGCGCCGCTCTTTCCAGCTTTGCAGCGCCGCCTCGACCAGTTGAACGCCCTTGGCGCCCTCGGGCAGCGTCCAGCGGTAGGGTTCGTTCTCGACCACGTGGCGGATGAAATGCTCCCACTGGATCTTGAAGCCGTTGTCGTAGAACTGCGAGTCCGGAACTTCCTGCCACTGGTCGAAGAAATTCATCATCTGCTTCTCGTCCGGGTTCCACACCGGGCGCGGCGTGGTCACGCGGCTCTGCGCGCGGCACGACTGCAGGCCCGCCACGGCCGAGCCGTGCGTGCCGTCCACATGGAAAGTGACCAGGTCGTCGCGGCGCACGCGCGTGGCCCACGACATGTTCATCTGCGCGATCACCGGCTCGCCGTTGTGGCCAACCAGTTCCGCCGTGGCATAGGCCGCATCGTCGGCCGTGGCCTTGTAGGGCTTGCCGTTCTCGTCCCAGCGCTCGGGGATGTGCGTGGCGCCGATGCAGGATACCGACTTGACTTCGCCGAACAGGTTGTCGAGCACGTAGCGCCAGTGGCACATCATGTCCAGGATCATGCCGCCACCGTCTTCCGAGCGGTAGTTCCAGCTGGGGCGCTGGATGGGCTGCAGGTCGCCCTCGAACACCCAGTAGCCGAACTCCAGGCGCACGCTGAGCATCTTGCCGAAGAAGCCCGCGCGGCGCAGCATGTCCAGCTTGCGCAGGCCGGGCAAAAAGAGCTTGTCCTGCACCGCGCCGTGCTTGAGGCCCGACTTCTGCGCCAGCCGCGCGATCTCCACCGCCTCGTTGAGGTTGGTGGCGATGGGTTTTTCGCAGTACACATGCTTGCCGGCGCGGATGGCCCGGGCCAACAGGGTGGGGCGCATCTGCGTGGTGCCAGCGTCAAAGAAGACGGTGTCGTCCTTGTTGGCCAGCGCTGCGTCCAGGTCGGTGCCCCAGCGCTCGATCTTCCATTGCCTGGCCAGGGCTTCCATCTTCTCGGCGTTTCGGCCGATGAGGATGGGATCGGGCATCACCTTGTCGCCGTTGGAGAGCTGCACGCCACCCTGGTTGCGGATGGCGACGATGGAGCGGATCAGGTGCTGGTTCATGCCCATGCGACCGGTAACGCCGTGCATGATGATCCCGAGTCGTTGTGTGGCCATGTTCGTCCTCTTTTTGGGAAACGGTTTATCGGATGGGCTGCAGGCTGTCCCAGTGTGGGGTGGCGGCGCTGGCAAAGCCCGGCACATGCAGCGACGAGAGGTCCAGCTGACCGGCGTGCACCGCCAGGCGGGCGCGGCCCTGCGTGATGCTGTACAAGCCCGCGTGGGCACCGGCGAAATCCCCGGCCTCGGCGTCCGGGGCCACTCCAAAGCCATCGACATAGTGATGGCCGTTGCGTTCGATGTGGGTCACGCGCAGGCTGGCGGCCAGCAGGGTGTCCTGCTGCACGGCCAGACCTGCCTGGCAGGTCAGGTCTTCGCCCGAGAGCAACAGCCGTTGTGGCTCACGGGCGATGCGCGCCGCGCTGTGCAGCGAGCGGTAGATGCCTTTGCAGGCCTTGCTGGAAATGCCGCGGTAGCCAAGCGCCAGGCCACGCTCCAGCACGTCCGGGTGGTCGTCGGATTCGTCGAGGATCACCGGCACCGCAATGCCCAGGGTGTGGATGGGTTGCTCCAGCGCCACCTTGCGCGCGATGGGCTGTTCCAGGAGCAGGGTGCGCTCCAGCAGCGCACGGGCAGCAGGTGCGGCCGCGAGCGCGCGCCAGAACTCGCCCAGCGCCTGCGCGTCAGAAAACGTCTCGTTGCCGTCCAGCGTCACACGCCAGTTTTTCGCGTGGGACGCCAGGACTGCGGCGATGCGCGACAGGCGGTCCACATCGGCGTCGGGTTGGCCGCACAGCTTGAGCTTGAAGTGGTGCAGGCCGTAGTGGTGAATCGCCTCCTGAAGCGTGGCGGGGAGGCCGTCCTGTGGGTCAGCGCCTTCGTCTGCGGGCGTGAGCCGGTCGGCCAGACCGACCGTGTGGCGCAGCGTGACCTGTTGCGCCCGCACGATGTCCAAGGTGCTGCTCCATGGATCGCCCAACACACCAGCGCGCAGACCTGCGCACCAGTCGTGGCCCGACGCCCGCAGCGCGGCATCTGCCACGGCCTTGTCCAGCAAGGCCGGGCCAAACTGCGCGGCCAGGCGGGGCAGGCCGCGCGCGACCAGCGTCTGAATGGCCGAGTCACCCGCGCCTTGCGAAAGCTGCCAGGCACTGGCGGCAATGTCCGCGCCCAGATACGCCTGGCGGGCCCCGCGAAGCGCCTCGCGCAACTGCTCGAAGTTCTGTTCGTGCGTGAGTTCGGGTGACTTGTCAAACCACTTTGGCACCATCAGCTCGGCGCTGGCGCCGTAAAACCGGCGTCCGCCCACATCCACGCCCACGCGCACAAACGCCTGCGGGCAGCGCGTGACGGTGGCAGCGCCAAACCGGAAAGGCAGGCGCAGCGTCACAGGCCGCTCAAACAGGGCCACCTCACGTACGTGCACGGCTGCGGCGGTCATGGCAAGGCCTTCCACAACCCCCGCACGTGCGCGGCGCTGGATGCGGCGCAACCGGGCCCGTCGGGCACGTAGTCAAACGGTTCCACGGCCATCCAGCCGCTGTAGCCGGCGTCGTGCAGCACGCGCAGCACAGGGGCCTGGTCGGTGTCGCCCTGGCCAGGGCCGCGGCGATTGCGGTCATTGAGTTGCACATGGGCAATGTGGCCGCTGGCCAGAAAGCGCGCCAGCACCTCGTGAACGGGTTCGCTTTCAGCCTGCGACGCAGCGCTCACGTCGAGCATGGTGCGCAGCGCGGGCGAAGCGATGCGGTCCACGATGGCGGCGGCCTGTGCCACCGTGTTGACCACCGGTGTTTCCACGGGCGAGAGGGGTTCCAGGCAATAGACGACGCCGGCAGCCGCGGCATGCGGTGCGAGTTGAGCCAGTGCGCCTTCGAGCCGGGCCTGCGCATCTTCCACGGTCTGGCCCGCGCCCGGCGAGCGTTGCGCCGGCGACCCATGCACAAGCACCTGCGCACCACAAGCGGCCGCGAAACCGATGAGTCGCTTCAGCAATTCCAGGGTCCGCTGTCGCAGGGCTGCGTCGGTTGTGACCAGTGACAGCCCCGCCGGCTTGACCAGCAGCCAATGCAGGCTGCTGATGGCCAGGCCATGGTCATGGGCCGTGGCGCGAAAACGCCGGGCGGCGGCTTCGTCCAGTGTGGAGGGGTCATCGGCCAGCGTGAACGGAGCCAGTTCCAGCCCCGTATAGCCCTGGGACGCTGCCAGCGCGCACTGCCGCTCGAAGGGCAGCGGTTGCAGCACTTCATTGCACAGCGAGAGCTTCAGCTTCATGCAAGGACCTTGCGTTTTCGGTACAGGCTGAAGACCTTGTATCCGATGGTGGCGAAGATCATGGCCGCCACCACGGCCGAGATGGGGCGTGTGAAAAACGGCGTGAGGTCGCCATCGGACAGCACCAATGCGCGGCGCAGGTTCTTCTCGAGCAGGTCTCCCAGCACGATGCCCAGCACCAGGGGCGCCATGGGGTAGCCAAAGCTGCGCAAAAGAATCCGATGATGCCGAAGGCCAGCATCACGTACACATCAAACAGCCGCCCGGCAATGGCAAAGCTGCCCACCGCGCACAACACAAAAATGATGGGCACGATGTAGTGCTGCGGCACCCGCAGCACCTGCACCAGCGCCTTGGTCAGCACCAGGCCGTAGATCAGGATGCCGATGGTGGCGAACAGCATCATGGCCACCACGTCGTACACGAACTGCGGGTTCTCCACCATGATCAGCGGGCCCGGCTTGACGCCGTGGATGATCATCGCGGCCATCAGCACCGCCGCCGGCGCCGAGCCGGGGATCGCCAGCGTGAGCACCGGGATGATGGCGCCGGGCACGCAGGCGTTGTCACCGGTTTCCGCCGCCATCAGGCCCTCGACCGACCCTTTGCCGAACTGGTCCTTTTCCTTGCTGGCGCGCTTGGCCGCCGCATACGAGGACCAGGCGGCAACGTCTTCTCCGACGCCGGGGACGATGCCAACGCCGGTGCCTATCAGGCCGGAGCGCAGGATGGTGCGCCAGTACTGCGTGATGTCGCGCAGCTTGGGGATCACCGTGTCAAACGGGCTGATCTTCACCGGAGCCTGGCGCTCCTTCATCGCCGTCAGCAATTCGGCAAATCCGAAGGCTCCGACCAGCGCCGGCACCAGCTGGATGCCTCCGGCAAGATCCCGCACGCCCCATGAGAAGCGCTCATACGCGTACTGTGGCTCCTGGCCGATGCCGGCAATGAACAGGCCTGCGATGCCGGCGATCCAGCCCTTGAGCGGGTCGTCACCGGTCAAAGTGCCGGCAATGATCACGCCAAACAGCGCGAGCCAGAAAAATTCATACGCGCCGAACTTCAGTGCCAGCCCGCCCAGGATGGGCGTGAAGCCGGCCAGGAAGAACATGCCGATCAGCGTGCCCAATACCGAGCCCGTGGTGGCAATGCCCATCGCCCGCCCCGCCATGCCCTGGCGCGCCAGCGCATAGCCGTCCAGGCATGACGCGGCCGACGCCGGTGTGCCCGGGATGTTGAGCAAGATGGCCGAGCGCGATCCGCCGTAGATGGAACCCACGTAGGTGCAGATCAGGATCAGCAGCGCCTGGTTGGGCGGCAGCTTGAGCGTGAGCGTGGTCATGAGCGCCAGCGCCATGGTGGCGGTCAGGCCGGGCAGGGCACCCATGATCACGCCAACCAGTGAGGACAGCAGGGCGTAGAAGATGATTTCCGGCGTGCTGAAGCGCGCGATCGATTCACCGAAGAGGATGAGTCCTTCAAACACGGGGTTTCATTCCTCAGGGCAGGCGGACCAGGAACACGTACTGGAACACCACGGTCACGACGGCGCTGGTTGCGGCGCCGGCAATCACGGCGGCAATGGTGCGGCGGGTCTTCGGCTGGTCAGCCGGGGCAAACAGCCAGGTGAAGGCTGCGACAAACAGTGCCGTGACCAGCCAGAACGGTGCGCGTCCCAGCAGGGCGCCTGCGTACAGCAGTGACAGCACGAGCGTGATGGCGATGCGGCGGTTGACGACCGGTTCGGCGACCGCTGTGTCTGGTGTGGGTTGAGCGCGATCCGAATTGCCGCGCCGCCAGCCGCGCAGCATCAGTACGGCGCCCAGCACCATGATGAGGGCCCCGATGATGCCCGGCACGAAGCCCGGCATGGTGTACAGCGTGGCTCCCATGGACGTGAACCGGTCCATGCGCAGCGACTCCGCAACGATCAACAGGCCGAACCCCACCCAGCCCGCCCCACCCAGAAGGTCGGAGCGGGCGGTCTTGCCGCCCTCGCTCATGGTGCGTTCCTGCTTTGCCGGCGTCAGGGCTTGGGGATGCCCACGGTGTCAGGTGACACCTTGGCCTTGCCGGCGGCGTGCTGGGTCCAGGCGTACGACTGGATGGCCGGGAACACGGCCTTCTGCGCGTCCTCGCCCGCCATGGGCGCAAACATCGCGCCGCGTGCCTGGGCGTACTTCTTGAGGGCGTCGCTCTTGACGATTTCGGTGGCCCAGATCTTGTCAAGCGTCTGCGCCACTTCAGCCGGCGCGCCCTTCGGTACGAAGATGCCGAAGTAGTTGATGGGGTCCTTGAAGCCGGCGATGGTGGCCGACAGCGGCGGGATGGTGCCGAAGCCTTCGATCTCGATGGACTTGTCTCCCACCACCGCCAGCGGGCGGATCTTCTTGGCACGGATCATGTCGGTCTGCTCGGCGGCCAGCTGGGTGGTGACCTGCACTTCGCCAGAGGCGGCAGCCACAGACGCAGGGGCGCCGCCGTCGTAGGTGACGTGCTTGTAGGTGACGCCGGCTGCGCGCGCAATGGCTTCGATGGCGGAATGGCCGCTGGAGTTGACGCCGGCGGTTGCCACGGAGATCTGGCCAGGCCTGGCTTTCATGGCGGCGATCAGTTCAGCCATGGTCTTGTAAGGGGTGTCCGCGTTGACACCCACGACTGCGATGTGTGCCACGTTGAGGTAGAGGTTCCAGTCGCTGGCCGATGTGTCCAGCATGCCCAGAACCTTGTAGGTGCCCAAGTCCTTGGCGCCTCCGGCTGTCCAGGTGTAGCCGTCCTTGGGTGCTTCCATCGCGTTCTTGGTCCCCACCGAGCCCGATGCGCCAGGCTGGTTCATGATGACGATCTTCTGGCCCAAGTGCTTTTCCAGTTCGGCTGCGGTCACGCGCGTCACCTGGTCGGTGGAGCCGCCAGGTGCCCAGGGAACGATCAGCGTGATGGGCTTGTTGGGCTTCCATTGCGCCATGGCGGCGCCGGCAGCAACGGCGAGCAGGCTGGCCACGAGCAGGCCACGGACAGGCAAGGCGGATTTCATGCGGTTGTCTCCTGGGTATTAATTCACTAAAGAGTGAATTGTAGAAATCACCCTGATTCGGGTCAATTCATCCGGCCCGTCAGTTTCTAAGGACATACCCTAGGATCACATCGCACATGTGCGACAGGCGCTCGCTGCGCGCCTTGGCTGACAGCAGGTCACGACCGAAAATGGACGACAGTGTGAAGCTGTTGGACAGGTAAAAGTACGCCAGCCCCGCAATCGACACGTACAGCTGGACCGGGTCGATGCCGCCGCGGAAGCTGCCCTCCTTGCGGCCGCGCTCCAGGATTTCGCCCAGCATCGCAATCAGCGGGGAGTTCATTTCACGAACGCGCTGCGAGCCTTGCAGGTGCCTCGCCTTGTGCAGGTTGGCGCTGTTGAGCAGCGTCAGGAACTCAGGATGGTCCAGGTAGTAGTTCCAGGTGAATTCAACCAGGCGTCGCACTGCGTCGGCGGGCTTCAGATCCAGCAGGTGCAATGCGCGCTCGGCTTCGCGGATGTGCCGGTAGGCCTGTTCCAGCACTGCCTCGAAGAGCTTCTCCTTGTCCTCGAAGTAGTAGTAGATCAGCCGCTTGTTCAGCCCGGCGCGGGTGGCGATGCGGTCCATGCGCGCGCCGCCCAGCCCGAACTCGGCGAACTCGTCGCGGGCCGCTGCTAGGATGGTGTGCTGCGAGCGGTCGGCGTCGCGCAGGCGCTCTTCAGGGGCGGGTGCCGTCTCTCGGGTCATGTGTTGATAATTCACCGAAACGTTAATAAAGTCAATCCCATCAGGTTTATCCCATGCTGAATGCGCAACCCAGGATCGCCGGCCACCTGCTTGTCGAATGCCTGATCGCCCAGGGAGTGACGCACGCGTTCGGCGTGCCGGGTGAGAGCTATCTGGCGGCGCTGGACGGCTTCCATGCCCATGCCGGGCGGATCCGATTCGTGATCAACCGCCAGGAAGGCGGCGCCGCCTTCATGGCCGAGGCGCACGGCAAGCTCACCGGCCGGCCGGGCGTGTGTTTCGTGACGCGCGGCCCCGGCGCCACCAATGCGTCCATCGGTGTGCACACGGCTTTTCAGGATTCCACGCCCATGGTGCTGTTTGTGGGTGATGTGGCCAGCGAGCAGCGCGACCGCGAGGCCTTCCAGGAGGTCGACTACAACGTCTTCTTCGGGCCCAGCACGAAGGGCATGGCCAAACGGGTGGAGCGCATCGACGACGCCAACCGCATCCCCGAGTACGTGGCGCGCGCCTTTGCCACCGCGATGAACGGCCGCCCCGGCCCGGTGGTGCTGGTTCTGCCCGAGGACATGCTCACCCGGATGGTGGATGCGCAGCCGCTGCCGCGCGTGGAAGCCGTAGAGGCCTGGAGCGACCCGGGCTCGCTGCGCCGCCTTCGCGAGCTGTTGCTGGCCTCGCAACGCCCGTTCGTCATTGCCGGCGGCGGCGGCTGGACGCCCCAGGCTGCCCAGGCGCTGCAGCGCTTTGCCGAGAACTGGAAACTCCCGGTGGGCAACGCCTTCCGCTTCCAGGACACGTTTGACAATTTCCACCCGCTGTACGCCGGCGATGTGGGCATCGGCATCAACCCCAAGCTGGCCGCACGCATCAGGCAGAGTGACCTGATCCTGGCCATCGGCCCGCGCCTGGGCGAGATGACCACCGGCGGCTACACGCTGCTGACGCCACCCAAAGCCGCGCAGAAGCTGGTGCACATCCACGCCAGCGCAGAAGAGCTCAACCGCGTCTACCAGGCCGATCTGGCCATCAACGCCACGATGAATGCCGCCGCGCGCAGCCTGGAAGTGCTGACCGCGCCGCCCACTGTGCCCTGGGAGGACTGGACCGCCGCCGCGCAGGCCGACTACGCGGCCAACCAGGTGCCGCAGCCGCTGCCCGGCGACATCGACATGCCGGCCATCGTGGCCAGCCTGCAGCGCCACCTGCCTGCCGACGCCGTGCTGACCAACGGTGCGGGCAACTTTGCCAGCTGGGTGCACCGCTTCTACCGCCACCATGGACTGGCCAAGGGATTCAAGACGCAGCTGGCGCCCACCAACGGCGCCATGGGTTACGGCGTGCCCGCGGGCATCGCGGCCAGCATCACCACCGGACGCACCGCCTTCACCATCGCCGGCGACGGCGACTTCCTGATGAACGGGCAGGAGCTGGCCACCGCCGTGCAGCACGGCGCCAAAAGCATCATCGTGCTGCTGAACAACGGCATGTACGGCACCATCCGCATGCACCAGGAGCGCGACTACCCGCAGCGCGTCAGCGGCTCGCAGCTGGACAACCCCGACTTTGCCGCGCTGGCGCGGGCCTATGGGTATGCGGGTGTGCGCATCACGCGCACAGCGGAGTTCGAGCCCGAGCTGGTGGAAGCGCTGGCACGGCCCAACGGCACGGTGATTGAAGTGATGCTGGACCCCGAAGTCATCACCACACGCGGCACGCTGGGCGCGATCACCGCGCAGGCGCTACAAAAAAGATAGTGGGTCAACAAGCGCTGGCGGGGGCTGGAGGCCGATTTCCCGTCAAGAAATGAAAAAGGCCGGCAGATGCCGGCCTTTGCAATCGGGCGTGAGCCGGATTACTTGAGGTGCTTGCCGATCAGGGCGGCCAGCTCGAACATCGAGACTTGCGCCTTGCCAAACACTTCCTTCAGCTTGGCGTCGGCATTGACCAGGCGCTTGTTGACCTTGTCCTGCAGACCGTTCTTCTTGATGTACGCCCACAGCTTGCTCACCACTTCGGTGCGCGGCAGGGGAGCGGCGCCCACCACAGCGGCCAGAGCGGCGCTGGGGGTCAGGGCCTTCATGAACGCGGCGTTCGGGGTGCGCTTCTTCTTGGGGGCGGCGGCCTTCTTCGCGGCCGGCTTCTTGGCAGCGGCCTTCTTCGCCGGAGCCTTCTTGGCCGGAGCGGCCTTCTTCGCCGCCGGCTTCTTGGCCGGTGCAGCCTTCTTCGCCGGGGCCTTCTTTGCGGGTGCGGCCTTCTTCGCTGCGGCCTTCTTGGCCGGGGCCTTCTTCGCGGGAGCTTTCTTTGCAGTTGCCATGATTGAGTTTCCTTCTAGAAGTTGACTTTTCACCAATGAAAAACTGCTTCTCCACTGGCAAAGCGGATGCTACTGGAGAAAAAACGCGTTTCCAAGCGAAAACAGGCCTTTTTCACTCGGGCGTGTTGTTTTTTTATTGCCTCGTTTCAGGGCGTTTCTCCTCTGGGGAGGTCCGAAGGCGCGCAATGCGTCGATCAAGTGGCCGCTCCTGGGCCGGGTTTTGTATGCTTGCAGCCTTCAATTCGCCACCCCGAAAGCCCCGGAATGACTGCTCCCGAATTCGCCACCTGCGACCTGTGCGACGCCCACGAGGGCGATACCTCGGGTCACTTTCGCGTGCTGCCGCCGGTCTTCCGCGACTACGGCAGCGTGCCCCGCTTCTGCGGCCCGGTGGTGACGCTGCGCTGCCCAGAGGACAACTCCCGGGTGCGGGAGGCCGTCAACTCGCCCGGCGAAGGGCGCGTGCTGGTGGTCGACGGCGCAGGCTCGGTGCGCCGCGCGCTGGTGGGCGGCAACCTCGCGGCCGCGGCAGCCAAAAACGGCTGGGTGGGCATCGTGGTGGATGGCGCGGTGCGCGACGTTGCCGAGCTGCGTGCAGCGGCGGTCGGGCTGCGGGCGCTGGCGCTGATGCCGCTGCGCACCGAAAAGCGTGGCGAGGGTCAGCGCGACCTGCCGGTGCAGTTGCAGGGCGTCTGGGTGCGCCCGGGCGACTGGCTTTACGCCGACGAAGACGGCATCGTGGTCAGCAGCAAGCCGCTGCTGTAGCACCGTACCGCTGCCGCAGGGCAAGGGCAGGGATCAGGGGCGGGCCCGCGCAGGCAGCGTGGCCAGCACCACGCCCACCAGCGCCACGGCAAAGGCGGCCAGCTGCAGCCGGGTGAACGATTCGCCCAGCACCAGCACCCCGACCAGCGCCGCCGAGACCGGCAGCATCACGGTGAACACGCCGCCCTGCGCGGCCGGAACGCGCTTGAGGCCCGTCATCCACAGCCACACTGTCCAGACGCTGGCGGCCAGCGAATAGAACACCAGCAGCATCCAGATGCCGGACTGAACCGACCGGAAATCAAACGACACCGCCATGTACAGCCCGAAGGGCGTGACCAGCGCGAAGCCCCAGAGGTTGATCAGCGCGGTGATGCGCCGCGGGCCCAGCGCGCCCGTCAGTTTCTTGCCGATGACGGCATAGGCGGATTCGCACAGCACGGCCCCGAACACCAGCAGGTTGCCCAGCCAGGCCTGGGTCGGCGCGGGACCAGAGGCGCCATGTCCCGATGCTTCGGGTTTGGCCAGCGCCAGCAGGCCGATGCCCAGCGCGGCGCAGGCGATGGCCGCGCCCACGCGCAGCGTGATGCGTTCGCGCAGGAAGGCCCAGCTCATCAGCGCCACCACCGCCGGGATGGCCGCCATGATCACGCCGGCGGCGACAGCGCTGGTCATGCTGACGCCGTAGAGCATGCAGATCGAGAACAGGAAGTTGCCCAGGAACGACTCTAGGAACAGCAACCGGCGTGTTGCGGGTGTTAGCGGCGCTTCGTCGGCGGGCTTGCGCAGCCAGTGCAGCATGGCCAGCCCGCCGATGCCGAATCGCAGCCACGCCAGCAGGAAAACGGGAATGGCCGCCACCAGCGGCTTGGAAAGCGCCACGTAGCTGCCCACCAGCGTCATCGACAGGGCCAGGCAGGCGTAGGCCGTGAGGCGGGAAGGGGGATTCACTAGACTCGGGGGTACAGGTGCAACCAGCAGGCTCCAGATCATGCCCGAATCCCCGTCGCCCGCGGTGCCACGCCTCGTGTTTGTCTACGGCACGCTGCGCCGCGGCGAGAGCAACGACATCACCCGCCTGGCGCCTGCGCCGTGCTTCGTTGCGCCGGGTCGCGCCCGGGGCGTGCTCTACGACCTGGGGCCGTACCCCGGCGCGCGCTTTGGTGGCGACGACTGGGTGGTGGGTGAGGTGTTTGCCATCGAAGCCGCGCTGGAGCAGCGCCTGGACGAGATCGAGGAGATCCTGCCCGAGCCCACCGGCGAATACGACAAGCGCCTCGTGACCGTGAACCTGGATGGAGGCGCCACCCTGCCGTGCCTGGTCTATGAACTCAGCACCACAGCGGCGCAGGGCCGCGCCCGCATTCCGGGCGGCGATTGGGCGATGCGCGCGTCACAGCCACGGTGAAATTTCATATTGCGGCAAATTGATTTCGTGTCATGGAATATTGACTTGTTGCATTGCGCCATTTTTTCTCAATATAGAAAAATATCTTTCACATTGAGAAAATTGCCAAAAATATCGTTGATTTTAAAAGAAATAATTTTTGTCTTCTATAAGACACAAGATATCGACATAGTCTTCTACAAGACTTAAAGTCTCTCCATCGGCATCGGGCTTGCATCCTGCACCGGCTGAACCGTTCAACTACCCCGGAGAGAACCATGACCAACTGGACCCAACTGACCCGCGAACAACAGATCGCTGCCCTGGAAAAAGACTGGGCCGAAAACCCCCGCTGGAAGGGCATCAAGCGAGGCTACAGTGCCGCCGATGTGGTGAAGCTGCGCGGCTCGCTGCAGGTGGAGCACACCCTGGCCAAGCGCGGTGCCGAGAAGCTGTGGAACCTGATCAACACCGAGCCCTTCGTCAACTCGCTGGGCGCACTGACGGGCAACCAGGCGATGCAGCAGGTCAAGGCCGGCCTGAAGGCGATCTACCTGTCTGGCTGGCAGGTGGCGGGCGACGCCAACAGCAATGGCGAGATGTACCCCGACCAGTCCCTGTACTCTGTGGACTCGGTGCCGAAGGTTGTCAAGAAGATCAATGCCACCTTCACCCGCGCCGACCAGATCCAGTGGAGCGAGGGCAAGAGCCAGGGCGATGACGGTTTCATCGACTACTTCGCGCCCATCGTGGCCGATGCCGAAGCCGGCTTTGGCGGCGTGCTGAACGCCTTCGAGCTGATGAAGGCCATGATCGAAGCCGGCGCTGCCGGCGTCCACTTCGAAGACCAGTTGGCCGCTGCCAAGAAGTGCGGTCACATGGGCGGCAAGGTGCTGGTGCCCACCCGCGAAGCCGTCTCCAAGCTCGTCGCCGCGCGCCTGGCGGCAGACGTGATGGGCACGCCCACCATCCTGCTGGCCCGCACCGATGCCGAAGCCGCCGACCTGGTGACGACCGATGTGGACGACAACGACAAGCCGTTCTTCACCGGCGAGCGCACCGTCGAAGGCTTCTACCGCAGCCGCAATGGCGTCGAGCAGGCGATCAGCCGCGGCCTGGCCTATGCCGAGTACGCCGACCTGATCTGGTGCGAGACCGGCAAGCCCGACCTGGCATTCGCCAAGGCCTTCGCCGACGCCATCCACGCCAAGTTCCCGGGCAAGCTGCTGGCCTACAACTGCTCGCCCTCGTTCAACTGGAAGAAGAACCTGGACGACGCCACCATTGCCAAGTTCCAGAAGGAACTGGGCGCCATGGGCTACAAGTTCCAGTTCATCACGCTGGCTGGCTTCCACAGCCTGAACTACTCGATGTTCAACCTGGCCTACGGCTACGCCCGCAACCAGATGAGCGCCTTTGTGGAACTGCAGGAAGCCGAGTTCAAGGCCGCTGAGCGTGGCTTCACCGCAGTGAAGCACCAGCGTGAAGTGGGCACCGGCTACTTCGACTCGGTGACCACCACCATCGAAGCCAACGCGTCCACGGCCGCCCTCAAGGGTTCGACGGAAGACGCCCAGTTCTTCGACGAAAAGAAAGCCGCCTGAACCCGGCGAAACGGGGATGAAGGGGTCCGCGGGTGCTGGCCCCTTTTTTCTTGCGGACTTTGAGCGTACATTGTCGGCACAGTTCAAAGGAGAAGGCCATGTCGGATGCTACGGTGGGTTTCAAGCGCATTCCCTGTCCCGACTGCGGCGGCACGGGCGAAGTCCGCATCGAGAGTGAAAACATCAACGAGAACTTCGAGGTCGAGAAGCAGACGGTGATTGCGGAATGCCCGCGCTGCCACGGCCTTGGCTTCCTGCCGCCGGGTGCGCCCGGCGCCCCGGGTTAAAATCACGGCTCCCGGGTTTCGGGAGCTTCACAAGGGCGAGAAGGGCATGCTGGTTATGACACCGCGAACTACCTCCACCGGCTTTTCAAGCCGAATCAGGGGCTAGCCCGCGCCCCGCCTTGCTTAGCCGCTATCAAATAGATAGCAATTTTCCAGACGAAGCGCGGCCTGTCCGCGCTTTTTTCATTGGTACCCCATGATCCAGATTACGCTCCCTGATGGTTCCCGACGCGAATTTCCCGGTCCGGTGACGGTGGCCGAGGTGGCCGCTTCCATTGGCCCCGGCCTGGCCAAGGCCGCCCTGGCCGGCAAGATTGATGGCAAGGTGGTCGACACCAGCCACCGGATCACCGTGGATGCGGCGCTGGCCATCGTGACCGCGAAGGACCCGGAAGGGCTGGAAGTGATCCGCCACTCCACCGCCCATTTGCTGGCCTACGCCGTCAAGGAACTGTTTCCCGATGCGCAGGTCACCATCGGCCCGGTGATCGAAAACGGCTTTTTCTACGACTTCTCCTACAAGCGGCCGTTCACGCCCGAGGATCTCGCCGCCATCGAGAAGCGCATGGGCGAGCTGGCCGCAAAGGATGAGCCGGTGGTTCGCCGCGTGTTGCCGCGGGACGAAGCCGTTGCCTACTTCAAGGGCATTGGTGAGCACTACAAGGCCGAGATCATTGCCAGCATCCCCAGCAACGAGGATGTGAGCCTGTACCGCGAGGGCGGTTTTGAAGACCTGTGCCGGGGCCCGCACGTGCCCAGCACCGGCAAGCTGAAGTTCTTCAAGCTCATGAAGCTGGCGGGCGCCTACTGGCGCGGCGACCACCGAAACGAGATGCTGCAGCGCGTCTACGGAACGGCCTGGGCCACCAAGGACGAGCTCCAGCAGTACCTGACCATGCTGGAAGAGGCCGAGAAGCGCGATCACCGCAAGCTGGGCCGTGAGCTGGACCTGTTCCACATTGACGACCATGCGCCCGGTGTCGTGTTCTGGCACCCCAGGGGCTGGACGGTGTGGCAGGAGGTGGAGCAGTACATGCGCCGCGTGTACCGCGACAACGGCTACCAGGAGGTCAAAGGTCCACAGTTGCTGGATAAGACGTTGTGGGAGAAAACCGGCCACTGGGACAAGTACCGGGAGAACATGTTCACCACGGAATCGGAAAAGCGCGACTACGCGCTCAAGCCGATGAACTGCCCGGGCCACATCCTGATCTTCAAGCAGGGCATCAAGAGCTACCGCGACCTGCCGCTGCGCTACGGCGAGTTCGGCCAGTGCCACCGCAACGAGCCCACGGGCGGCCTGCACGGGATCATGCGGGTGCGCGGCTTCACGCAGGACGACGGTCACATCTTCTGCACCGAAGACATGATCCTGCCCGAGTGCACGGCCTACACGACTCTGTTGCAAAAAGTCTACAAGGACTTTGGCTTCAGCAGCATCATCTACAAGGTGGCCACCCGGCCCGAAAAGCGGATCGGCTCCGACGAAAGCTGGGATAAGGCAGAACATGCGCTGATGCAAAGCCTGCGCGCTTCGGGCTGCGAGTTCGAGATCTCCCCGGGCGACGGTGCCTTCTACGGCCCCAAGATCGAATACACGCTCAAGGACGCGATCGGGCGCCAGTGGCAGTGCGGCACCATGCAGGTCGATTTCTCGATGCCGGAGCGGCTGGATGCCGAATATGTGGGCGAAGACGGCGCGCGCCATCGCCCGGTGATGCTGCACCGCGCCATCGTGGGCAGCCTGGAGCGCTTCATCGGCATCCTGATCGAACAGCATGCCGGTGCCCTGCCGTCCTGGCTGGCGCCGGTGCAGGTGGCGGTGCTCAATATCACCGATTCACAGGCCGATTACGCCCGGGAAGTGGTCAAAACGCTGCAAAATCAAGGGCTTAGGGTCGATCTGGACCTGCGCAACGAGAAAATTACGTATAAAATACGAGAGCATTCGTTGCAGAAGCTGCCTTACATCCTGGTCGTTGGCGACAAGGAAAAGGCGGCAGGTGCTGTCGCAGTGCGCGCCCGGGGCAACCAGGACCTCGGCGCGATGTCCATCGAGGCGTTCTTGCAAAAGATCGCCGCGGACATCGCCAACAAGCTCTGATTTGCACCCTGTGCAAAGTCTGATTTTTAACTGAATCAACAGCTTGCCCGCGTGCAGTGTGCGGTGTTCGCTACAAATTGTGTAGCACGTGTTTTGAAGGATTGTCACCATCGCTACTGAATTCCGCGACCGTCGCCAGCGCGAGGAACGCAAACACCGCCTGAACCGGGAAATCATGGCCCCGGAAGTCCGACTCTCCGGTCCTGAAAACGAGCCTTTGGGCATCGTCAGCCTGTCCGAGGCGTTGCGAATGGCGGGTGAGCTGGATGTGGATCTGGTCGAAATTGCCGCCACGGCGAACCCGCCGGTCTGTCGCCTGATGGATTACGGCAAGTTCAAGTACCAGGAACAGAAGAAGGCCGCGGAAGCCAAAGCGAAGCAGACAGTCATAGAGATCAAGGAAGTCAAGTTCCGGCCGGGCACCGATGACGGTGACTACAACATCAAGATGCGCAATATCCGGCGCTTCCTGGCCGAAGGCGACAAGTGCAAGATCACGCTGCGCTTCCGGGGGCGCGAGATCACGCACCAGGAAATCGGCATGGCGCTGCTCAACCGCATCCGCGATGAACTCGCGGACATCATTGTGGTGGAGCAGTTCCCCAAGCTGGAAGGCCGGCAGATGATCATGATGATCGCGCCGGGCAAGAAGAAGGTGGGCGGTGCTGCAAAGCCCGCCGCCGAGGCTGCAGGAGCAGCAACGGCGTAAAAGTCAGTGATCCACCGGTTGGTCGCCGGTGGAGAACCCGTGGAACGCCGCAAGGCGCCACACAAAAAGTGGCTCGGGGCCAACAAGCCTGCGGAACTGATCTGCAGCGCCTCACGAGCACAACCAAGAAGGAGCAGTCACATGCCCAAAATGAAGACCAAGAGCAGCGCGAAGAAGCGCTTCCGTGTTCGTCCCGGTGGGACCGTCAAGCGCGGTCAGGCCTTCAAGCGTCACATCCTGACGAAGAAGACCACCAAGAACAAACGACACCTGCGCGGTGCAGTGACGGTTCATGAGACCAACATGGTCTCCATGGCTGCCATGCTGCCCGGCACCGGCATCTGATCAACTGACGAACAAGGAGTACTCACATGCCTCGCGTCAAACGTGGTGTAACGGCCCGCGCCCGCCACAAGAAAGTTCTCGCCCTGGCCAAGGGCTTCCGCGGCCGCCGCGGCAATGTCTTCCGCATCGCCAAAGAAGCGGTGATGAAGGCCGGGCAGTATGCCTACCGTGACCGCCGTGCCAAGAAGCGCGTGTTCCGCCAGCTGTGGATCGCCCGTATCAATGCCGCCGCCCGTGAACTGGGCCTGACCTACAGCCAGTTCGCCAACGGCATCCGCAAGGCCGGCATCGAGATCGACCGCAAGGTCCTGGCCGATATCGCCGTGCACGACAAGGCCGCTTTTGCCGGCATCGTGGAGCAGGTCAAGGCCCGGCTGGCCGCCTGAGGTCACGGAGTTGCTATCGGATTGATAGCAATTCACCCAAAAAAGACAAGGGCTGGCGCTTGAAAAAGCACTGGCCCTTGTTCATTCCAAGAGATGCCATGAACGAGCTCGATTCGATTGTCGAAAGTGCTGTCTCCGCGTTCGCGCAGGCGGCCACGCCGGCCGACCTGGAAAACGCCAAGGCCCGTTACCTGGGCAAGTCGGGCAGCCTTACCGAGCTGATGAAGGGCATGGCAGCGCTGGGCCCGGACGAGAAAAAGTCCCGCGGCGCCGCCATCAACCTGGCCAAACAGGCCATCGAGGCCGCGCTGACTGCGCGTCGCCAGGGCCTGGCCGATGCCGAACTGCAGGCGCAATTGCAGGCCCAGGCGCTGGACGTCTCGCTGCCGGGGCGCCAGCGTGGCACCGGCGGGTTGCACCCGATCAGCCTGACCATGGAGCGCATCGAGCAGATCTTTGCCAGCATGGGCTTTGATGTGGCCGACGGCCCCGAGATCGAAACCGACTGGCACAGCTTCACCTCACTGAACAACCCGCCCAACCACCCGGCGCGCTCGATGCAGGACACGTTTTATGTGGACATGAAGGGCGACGACGGCATTCACTACAACCTGCGGCCGCACACCAGCCCCATGCAGGTGCGGTATGCCCATCAACACATCAAGAAGTACGCGGACGCGGTGAAGGCGGGGGCTTCCATGCCCGAGATCCGCGTGATCGCGCCCGGGCGCACCTACCGCGTGGACAGCGACGCCACACATTCGCCCATGTTCCACCAGTGCGAAGGCCTGTGGCTGGGCGAGAACGTCAGCTTCAAGGACCTGAAGGTGGTGTTCACTGATTTCTGCCGCACTTTCTTCGAGACCGAAGACCTGGCGCTCCGGTTCAGGCCCAGCTTTTTCCCGTTCACCGAGCCCAGCGCCGAGATCGATATCCAGTTCCAGAGCGGTCCGCTGGCCGGCCGCTGGCTGGAGGTGGCCGGCTCCGGCCAGGTGCACCCCACCGTCGTGCGCAACATGGGGCTGGACCCTGAGAAGCACATCGGCTTCGCATTTGGCATGGGCCCGGACCGCCTCACCATGCTGCGATATGGCGTGAATGACTTGCGCCTGTACTTCGACGGCGACATCCGTTTTCTCGCCCAGTTCAGATAAGAAACCATGCAATTCCCCGAGTCCTGGCTGCGCGAATTCTGCAATCCGCCGCTGAACACGCAGCAATTGGCGGACACCCTGACCATGGGTGGTCTGGAGGTCGAAGACCTTCGACCGGTGGCCCCGCCCTTCACCCGTGTCGTGGTCGGCGAGATCCGCGAGGCTGTGCAGCACCCCAATGCCGATCGCCTGCGCGTTTGCCAGGTGGACGCCGGCCAGGGCCAGCTGCTGGCCATTGTCTGTGGCGCGCCCAATGCGCGTGTCGGCATCAAGGTGCCCTGCGCGCTGGTGGGCGCCGAGTTGCCCCCGGGCGAAGACGGCAAGCCGTTCCTGATCAAGCTGGGCAAGCTGCGCGGCGTCGAAAGCCAGGGCATGCTGTGCTCTGCGCGCGAACTGCAACTCGCTGACGACCACGCCGGCCTGCTTGAGCTGTCCGCCGATGCGCCGGTCGGAGCCGACGTGCGCGAGGTGCTGCTGCTGAACGACACGCTGTTCACCCTCAAGCTCACGCCCAACCTCGCGCATGCGCTGAGCGTATATGGCGTTGCGCGCGAGCTCTCTGCCCTGACGGGCGCGTCGTTGCGCCAGCCCGCCTTTGCGCCCGTGGCACCGTCGCACGACGCCCGCCTGGCCGTACGGGTCGAGGCCCCGGACCTGTGTGGCCGTTTCTCCGGGCGCGTGGTGCGCAACGTCAATACCGCGGCGCGAACGCCGCAGTGGATGGTGGACCGCCTGGCCCGCTGCGGGCAGCGCAGCGTGAGCGCGCTGGTCGACATCTCCAATTACGTGATGTTCGAGTACGGCCGTCCCAGCCACATCTTTGACCTGGACAAGATCCATGGTGGCCTCTCGGTGCGCTGGGGCCGCCCGGGCGAACAGCTCAAGCTGCTCAACGGCAACACGGTCGAGGTGGACACGTCTGTTGGTGTGATCGCCGACGACGCCCAGGTCGAGTCGCTGGCCGGCATCATGGGGGGTGACTCCACCGCCGTGTCGGACAGAACGCGCCACATCTATATCGAGGCGGCGTTCTGGTGGCCTGCAGCCATCCAGGGCCGCTCGCGGCGCTACAACTTCTCGACCGACGCCGGCCACCGCTTCGAGCGCGGCGTCGACCCGGCCCAGACGGTGGAGCATATCGAGCACATCACCCGTCTGGTGCAGCAGATCTGTGGCGGCGAGGCCGGGCCGATGGACGACCAGACGCTGGCGTTGCCGCCTTGCACGCCGGTGAAGCTGCGTGTCGCCAGGGCGGCGCGGGTGATCGGCATGCCGGTCACCGAAGCGCAGTGCCTGGAGGCTTTCGCGCGCCTGGGCCTGCCGGCGGAGGCGGCGCAAGGCGTGATCACCGTCACGCCACCGCCGTACCGCTTTGACATTGCCATCGAGGAAGACCTGATCGAGGAAGTCGTGCGCATCATCGGCTACAGCCGCCTGCCCACGACGCCGCCGCTGGCGCCCATCACGGCGCGTGTGCGGCCCGAGACGCAGCGCAGCCGCTTTGCGGTGCGGCGGTCTCTGGCCGCGCTGGGGTATCAGGAAACCATCAACTTCAGCTTTGTCGAGGAAGCCTGGGAGCGCGATCTCGCCGGCAACGCAGACCCCATTCGCCTGCTCAACCCGATTGCCAGCCAGATGGGGGTGATGCGCTCGTCGCTGCTGGGTTCGCTACTGCAGGTGTTGCGCTTCAACGTGGACCGCAAGGCCGACCGCGTGCGTGTGTTTGAGCTGGGCCGGGTTTTCCTGCGCGACGCTTCCGTGGCCGCCACCGACAGCACTGTTCGCGGCGTGCACCAGCCCATGCGGGTGGCGGGCCTGGCCTGGGGCGATGTAGATGGCCTGCAGTGGGGCCGCAAGGCCACAGGTGTGGATTTCTACGATGTCAAGGGAGATGTCGAATCCCTGCTGGCGCCTGCGGGTGCACAGTTCAGCGCCGGGCAACATCCGGCCCTGCACCCGGGCCGCTGCGCCCGTGTGAGCCTGCAGGGGCGCGACATCGGCGTGGTCGGCGAACTGCATCCGCGCTGGCGGCAGGCCTGGGGGTTCAGCGTGGCCCCTGTGCTGTTCGAGCTGGAGCTGGACGCTGTGGTCGCCCATGCGTTGCCGGTGTTCGAGGCGCCGGCCAAGTTCCAGGCCGTACAGCGCGATATTGCCGTGATTGCCGGTCCCGCCGTCACGCATGCCGCGCTGCTCCAGTCCATCCACGCAGCGACCAATGGCGGCCTGTTGCGCGATGCCGTGTTGTTTGATGTCTACAAGCCCACGCAGGCGCAGGCGGGGCTTGAGGCGGGCGAACGCAGTCTTGCGGTACGCTTGACGCTCAACAGCGATGAAGCAACGCTGACCGACGACCAGATCGAGGCGGTCGTCCAGGCCGTGACAGCCCGTTTGGGCGTTGATCTCGGCGTTCGCCTTCGGGCCTGAGCCGTGCGCGCCACGCACCCACAACAAGAGGACGCCATCATGGATTTTTCAGTCGAAAGCCTGGAGACGCCTGCGCTCACGAAGGCCCAGCTGGCCGAACTGCTGTTCGAGCAGATTGGCCTGAACAAGCGCGAGTCCAAGGACATGATCGATGCCTTCTTCGACCTGATGGCCGATCGCCTGGTGGAAGGCGAGGATGTCAAGATTTCCGGCTTCGGCAATTTCCAGATTCGCACCAAAGCGCCCCGTCCCGGCCGCAACCCGCGCACGGGCGAGGCCATCCCCATCGATGCGCGGCGAGTGGTCACTTTCCACGCCAGCCACAAGCTCAAGGAACTGATCCAGGGCGAGGGTGGCGAGGATTCGCGCGCCGAGGCGTGACCGGGAACAACACTTTGGGCGAAAAACGCACAAGGTAGTTTTGCCAATTGGGGGCGGTTAGAGTAACCTAGAAGCTTTCTCTCCTACAGCATTGATTTCAATGGAGAAAGCGCTCCCAGCGATCCCGGCCAAACGCTACTTCACCATTGGTGAGGTTAGCGAGCTGTGTGGCGTCAAGCCGCACGTGCTGCGCTATTGGGAGCAGGAGTTCACGCAGCTGCGTCCCATGAAGCGGCGCGGCAACCGGCGCTATTACCAGCACCACGAGGTGCTGATGATCCGTCGCATCCGCGATCTGCTGTACGACCAGGGCTTCACCATCAGTGGCGCACGCAACAAGCTGCAGGAGCTCGTGCAGGGTGAGCGCGACAGGCGCAAGGCTGGCGAAGTCATGCTCGAGGGCGTTGACGTGATTGAGGACGACACCGGATTCGAGGATTTCCAGGACAGCGAAGGCCTGGACGACGGTTTGCAGGCGTCGCAGAAGCTGCTGCTGGTGCGCCGTGAACTGTTCGAGATCCGGGACCTGCTCACTGCCACGCAACAGGCGACGCTATAATGCAAGGCTTGTCGGCGTGTAGCGCAGCCTGGTAGCGCACTTGCATGGGGTGCAAGGGGTCGCGAGTTCGAATCCCGCCACGCCGACCATTGATACACAAGCCCGGTAGCGATCCTCGCTCACCGGGCTTGATTGTTTGTGCGTCAGCAGCCCGTTGCACCGCGGCTGGCTTGCGGTGGGTCAAGTTGAGCACGCCACGCGAGGCGCACAATGCACCATCGTTCAGCCGTCTGTCCAGCGCCGCACCGGTCGCGCGCCCGCTCTTCACCCCAGTCCATTCCTGTCCGCCCCGATGCTTTCAATCCTGCCTCATGCCCTGCGCGGTAGCCTGACCGGGCTCCTGCTCGGACTGAGCACGCTGTTCTTCACCCTGATGATGGTCCCCCCCGCGGTGTTCAAGCTGGTGCTGCCGCCGGGCGGCGCGCGCCGGCTTTGCGATCGTTGGCTCAACGGCCTTGCTTCCACCTGGGTGCTCATCAACAACGCATGGATTGCAGCCGTGCGCCCCGTGCAATGGGATGTGCAAGGCCTCGAAGGCCTCAATCCGCGCGGCTGGTACCTGGTGTCCAGCAATCACCAGAGCTGGGTCGACATCCTCGTGCTCCAGCGCATCTTCCACGGCCGCATTCCGTTCCTCAAGTTCTTCCTCAAGCAGGAACTCATCTGGGTGCCGGTGATTGGCCTGGCCTGGTGGGCTCTGGATTTTCCCTTCATGAAACGCGGCCGCGGCCACGGTGCGCGCCACAGCGACCTGCAAACCACACGCGAGGCTTGCGAGAAATTCAAGCGCATTCCAACCAGCGTGATCAATTTCGTCGAGGGCACACGCTTCACCCAAGCGAAACACACGCAGCAGGCCAGCCCATGGCGTCACCTGCTCAAGCCCAAGATCGGCGGGCTGGGCATCGCGCTGGCCACCATGGGCGAGCAGTTCGAAGCCCTGCTGGACGTCACCATCGTTTACCCCGCAGGCGCACCGCGCTTCTGGGACTTGTTGTGCGGCCGTATCGATGCGGTGACGGTTCGCGTGCAGCGCCGGCCGATTCCCGCAGACGTTCTGGGCAGCGACCCCGTGGGCGACAAGGCGTATCGACAGCGCATCTCCACCTGGGTTGACGGGCAATGGCGTGACAAGGACGAACTCATCGAAACGCTGCTCCAGCAGGCCCGCCGCGACGGCAGTTGAGCGAGGGCGCGAACCCATCGGACGTTGATTCAGGTCAAGTCCGGGGTTGATCCTGGTCAAGGGCGTCCGGGCGTCGGGGGCGTCTACTTGCACCATGGCGCACCGCTCAATCCCCGCGGCACCCGGGCGCCCGGCAACCCCTGCCGCGTATCCGCCGCGAAAGGATCAACCATGCGTACCGACCTTTTCCAGCAGTCCCTGGAGGACCTCAACGGTTCCACGGCCGATATCGAAGCATCGGCCCTTATTTCCACCGACGGCCTGATGATCGCTTCGGCCCTGCCGCACGGCATGGACGAGGACCGGATCGGCGCGATGTCGGCGGCGCTGCTCTCCCTGGGCGACCGGGCGGCGCGCGAGCTGGCAAGGGGCGGCCTGGAGCGTGTCCTGATCCAGGGCGAACGCGGCTACGTGATCATGAGTTCGGCCGGCCCTGAGGCCGTGTTGACGGTGCTGGCCAAGCCCAATGCCAAGCTGGGCCTGATCTTTCTGGACATCAAGCGGGCGGCGGAAACGCTGTCCAGGCTGATCTGAGGAGCGCCGAGATGGCCTTGACCGACATGACCCGTCCTGCCGGCGCCTGTACCGAGGCGCACCTGACGTACACCGACGGTTCCTCGAGAACGGTGTACTGCACCGACATCGAAGTTCCCTTCCCCGACGGACGCCTGATCGTTTCTCGCACCGACCTGGCCGGCGTGATCACCCACGCCAACGATGCCTTCGTGGAAATGAGCGGCTATGCCCGCGACGAGCTGATCGGGGCGCCGCACCACATCCTGCGTCACCCCGACATGCCCAAGGTTGCCTTCAAGGGTCTGTGGGACACGATCGCCGCCGGCCAGAAGTGGCACGGCTACGTCAAGAACCTGCGCCGCGACGGTGCGTTCTACTGGGTTTACGCCACAGCGGTGCCCAACGTCCGGGGCGGTCGCATCGTCGGGTACACCTCGGTGCGCCGCAAGCCATCGCGCACCCGCATTGCCGAACTTGTGCCCGTCTACCGCGACTGGCTCGCCCAGGAAAGGGCTGCATCATGACCGTCAATTTCCTGATCGCCCCCGATTTCGCTCCCGAGCGCTTTGGCGGCTGGCACATGCTGAACACCGCGCTGCAACGCCGCTCCGGCGTCGGGCTGCACCTGTTAACGCCCGCCGGCGCGGCCGAGCAAGCCCAACTCATTGCGCAGGGCAAGGCCGATCTGGTCTATGCCAATCCGTTTGACGCAACCGACATGATCCGCCAGCAGGGCTACGTGCCGTTTGCGCGGCCGGTGGCGCGGTACGACGAAATGGTGATCGCTGCCGGTGTGCAATCGCCCGCCGCGCGTGTCGAAGACCTCAGCAAGGGTCTTCGCGTGGCGCTGACGGACAACAAGGACGTGAAGCTGATCGGCCTGCGCCTGCTGGAACCCGCAGACATCACCGAGGCCGACATCCAGTGGGTACCGGTCGACAGCTACCAGGCCGCTGCCCGGCTGGCCATCAAGGGTGAGGTCGATGCGGCCTTCTTCCTGGCCGAGGCGCATGCATCGCTCAGCCGCATGACGCGAAGCCAGCTCAAGGTGCTGGTCGAGAGCGCGATTCACGACATCTCCCACGTGGTGATTGCGCACCCTCGCATCCAGGACCAGGTCCCGGCCATTTCCGCTGCCTTGTTTGCCATCGGTGGCGACACCGCGGGCCGCGACATCCTGGACGCGCTGGGTCTGCCTGGTGGCTTTGAACCGATGTCCCAGGAGGACGCGGAATTCATGATCGACCTGATGGACACGTTGCTGGACTGAACCGCAGCAGGGCCCGCATGAGCGACACCAGATCCGCCGAAGCGCCAGACACCGCACGACATGCGTTCAGGGCTGCGGCCCGTGCGGTCGCGCGGGACACCGGCAACACCACCCACCACCTCGCGCGGCTTGCCGCCGCACTGCAGCTGCCCGGGGGGGAGCCTGTGCAGGGCGCGCTGGCCGACCTGTTCCGCGGCGTCGGTCCTGAAGGTGTTGCCGTCCGGCGTGCCGCGCTGCAGATGGCCGCCCCGCGCCTGGCCGAACACATCCGGCGCAGCTTCTCCAACCGCGTGGCGGCGCAGGTGTTGCCCGCCGTGACGCCCCTGGCCACGCGCTGGAGTGTGGTGGCCATCCCCAGCGCCGACGTGAGCACGCGCGCGCGACGCGTCAGCGCGGACGACTCGCGTGCACTGGCCGACGGGGTGCTGGCTGCACTGCGCGAGGGCGACACGCCCGCCCAGGAGGCGTTCCTGCACCACTGCGTGACCTGCCAGGACACACTCGCCTTCATGCTGGCCCGCCGCGCCGCCCACAAGGCGTCGCTGCCGCTGTCCGACGCCTGGGACGCCGTCTCCACCGCGCTGGAGCAGGGCAGGGGTACCGCATGAAGATCCTGGCAGTGGGACTGGCGGCGCGCGATGCGGCGGCGCTGGGCATTCTGGCTGCGCTTGCGATCAAGGACGCGCGCTGCGACTCCGTTGCCTACCGCCGGGGGCAGGCCCTGCCCGCTGCGGACCTCTACGTTGTCGATCTGCTTGCTGTCGGCCTCTCGCGCTGGAGTGTTGCAGCCGAAGCCGAGTTGCTGCAGATGCTGCACGGCCGTCCGGCCGTGGTGCTGCGCCCGGTCCGTGAGGAAGCCTGGGCGAAGGTTCATGCCGGGCTTCATGGGGCGCAACCCCTGGTCTGGCTGACCAAGCCCTACGGTTCCGAGGCCATGCGCCAGGCGCTGCAGGCCGCCGCCTCACCGCCTGCGCCCGCTAGCAAGCGCCTGCCCACCATGCGCATGGGCGTGCGCCCTGCAGCGCCGCTGCCGGCAATCGCACCCTCAGCCTTGCCCAAAGCAGTGTCCCCGGCCACACCGGTGGCGCCAACCCCGGCGGTGCTGCCCGCACCCAATGCGTCCTGTGTGCTGACGCCGCAGGATCTGGCTGCGCTGCACACGGCTTTCCCCGAACTGAAGGACCACGCTGTACTGGCCCACATGGTCAAGGCGCTGGGCAGCGGCCGGCCCCACGAGTTGCGGCTCAGCCTGCAATACAGCATCGTGATGTTCCCTTCCATGGGGTGGGTTGCCACCAATGCCACGCACGATGTGATTGAACGTGTGTGCCAGAACGAGGCGCTGGCCTCGGCCGCGAGCCTGCGGGAACTCAGCGAGGCCCAGGCGCAGGACCGTGTCGCGCAACTCGGCGTCGCCCGTGCGGCGCTCGACCCTTTCCTGTGGGGGCTGGCCAGCGCCACGCTGGGCACACAGGCGCCGCGCCTGGCCCGTGACGCCCAGCTGCGCCTCAAGGGGTTCCCCGACTACACGCGTCTGCCCCGTGTGCCGGATTTCTTCATCCAGCTGGCCGCCATCTGCGTGCGCCTGCCCCAGACCTTGACGGAGCTTCAGGCCGCGTTTCCCGGATGCGACTCCAGGGACATCAAGCGGTTTGCGTTCTTGTGTGCCACATCCGGACTGGGCCAGCTCAGCCTGGTTGCCGGCGTACCCGTGCGTTCCACCGGTGGGCCGCCCAGGCCAGCGACGCGGGTGGCCACGCACCAGGGCTTTTTCGCGGCCCTGCTGCACAAGCTGTTCTGACCATGGCCCACGTGTACAAGATCGTCTTTGCCGGGCCGGTGGGCTCAGGCAAGACCACGGCCATCCAGACCCTGTCGGAAATCGAGGTGGTGCGCACCGAGGCCCGGGCCTCGGACGAGGTCGCCCGCCTCAAGCCCACCACCACCGTGGCCATGGACTACGGGCTCATGCGGCTGGGCAACGGCGATTCGGTGCGCCTGTATGGCACGCCGGGGCAAAAGCGCTTCGACTTCATGTGGGAGATCCTGACCGAGAACGCGCTGGGCCTGGTGCTGCTGATCGACGCCTCCGCCAGCGACCCGCTGGCGGACCTGACCACCTACCTGGGTGAGTTCCGCGATTTCATTGATCGAACCGCCGTGGTGGTGGGCGTGACCCACACCGATGGCGGTGGCTGGAACGTGCGTGGCGAGCTGATCGCCCGCATGCAGCAGCTGGGCATCGCGCCTTGCGTGATGGAGACCGATGCCCGCCAGCGCCCCGACATGGCGATGCTGGTCAAGTCCCTGATCTACAGCATCGATCCGTTTGCGGGCGCCCAGAGGGGCACCGAATCCACCGTAACGCCACACAAGGGAGAGCGGCCATGACGGACAACAACGCGCAGTGGGTCATGCTCACGCCAAGGGGGGCGCTGCGCGCCTTCGGGCGACAGGAGCCCGACGCGCAGGCGCTCGCCCTGCAGGCCCTGCTGTCGGGCGATGCGGCACTGGACATGGACCAGTGGCGCGCGCGGGTACCCGACGCCGAGACCCTGTGGCCACAGGCATTGGAACAGGGCTGGGTGCAGCTGATCCGCCGGCCTCTGCAGGGGCCAGACACACGGCTGGACGACTTTGTGCAGCACGTGGTGGCCTCACTCTCGGGCGAGCGCCGTGCCGTGCTGGCTTCCGACAGCGGCTTCTGCCTGGGTCGGGCTGGCGTGGCGCAGGACGAGGCCGATGCCGTGAGTGCCGCAGCCGCTGACCTTTCGGCTTTTGCCGCACGCCAGGCACGCCGGGGCTGGGCCGGCGCCGGCGGCTACGCCAGCTTCGGCACCGACCCCGATTTGCTGATGCCCGATGTGTCCTTTGTGCCGTTCTGGGTGGATGGAGCGGGCTACTGCCTCGTGCTGTTCGGTGACCCGCTGCTCAACAACCCGGCCCTGGTCGAGCTGCTGTGGGGCATCAAGGAGGCCGGGACACGCTTCCAGGCGCAGGCAGCCTGAGCAGACCGGTAGAGAGCGCGGTGCCCAGCACGATGACCGCGCCGCAGCCCACCATCCACAGCGTGATCGACTCGCCCAGCGCGACCGCCCCGTAGGCCAGCGCGAACACCGGCACCAGGAAAGTGACCGCCAGCGCGCGCGCCGGCCCTGCGCTGGCAATCAGCCGGAAATACAGGATGTAGGCAATGCCGGTGCACAGCACCGCCAGCCCCACCAGTGCCCCCCAGGCCCGGAGGCCGGGCGGGCTGGCCGGCCACAGCCACAGGGTGGGCAGCGCCAGAGCCAGCGCTGCACCCACCTGGCTGCCGGTGGCGATGGCCATTGGCGGCACATGGCTGAGGTAGCGTTTGGTGAAGCTGGCCCCCAGCCCGTAGCACAGCGTCGCGCCCAGGCAGGCCAACACCGCCCAACCTGTGCCCCCGGGCTTGAAGCTCGCCTTGTCCCAGCCCAGCAGGGCCACACCGGCAATGCCGATGGCCAGGCCCAGCGCGCGCGAGCGGTCGGGCCGGTCCTTCAGCCAGGCCCAGGCCACCAGCGCGCCGAACAGCGGCACTGTGGCGTTGAGGATGGACGCCAGCCCGGTGGTGATGTGCAGCACCGCCCACGACAGCAGCGCAAACGGCGCCGCCGAATTGAGCAGCCCCACAAACAGCGCGGGCCGCCAGTGCGCCCGCAGCGCCGGCCCGTGGCCGCGCAGCAGCAGGATGGGCAGCAAAAACAGCGCCGCCAGCCCGACGCGCAGGCCCGCCGTGGGCAGCGCGCCAAACTCGGTGGCGGCCAGCCGCATGAACAGGAAGGACGAGCCCCACAGCGCCGACAGCGTGAGGAAGTCCGACAAATCCTGGCGGCGCTTTGCCGCGTCCGTCATGAGAGCGCGCCTTCCAGGCGCAGCAGCGCGGTCTTGCGCTCCAGCCCGCCGGCATAGCCGGTGAGGGCGCCGCCTGTGCCCAGCACCCGGTGGCACGGCACGATGACGCTGACCGGGTTGCGGCCCACGGCTGCGCCCACGGCCCGCACCGCGGCCGGCTTGCCAATGCCCTGGCTGATGCGGCCATAGCTGGTGGTCTGCCCGGGCGGGATCTTCAGCAGTGCGGCCCACACCGACTGCTGGAAGGCGGTGCCGCCCTGCAGGTCCAGCGGCAGGTCAAACTGCGTGCGCTGGCCGGCAAAGTATTCGTCCAGTTGCCGCACCGCCTGCGTCAAAACGGGGTGACCGGGCTGGTGTGGCCAGTCAGAGGTATCGGGCAGGTGCTTTTGCCCCTCGAACCACAGGCCGGCCAGTCCATTGGCCGTGGCGGCCACGACCATCGGGCCCAGCGGGCTGGCGTAGCGGGTCTGGACAATGGAAACGTCGAACTTCATGGTGAGGCTCCTATGAATCAGTTGCCGCCGGGCCGCCCCAAGGCGACTGAGGCCCCCTCGGGGGGCAGCGCAGCACACGCAGTGGCAAGCGTGGGGGCCAGATTGGCCCACGCGCGGATCACCGCGTAACTGCGCCAGGGCTTCCAGGCTTGCGAGGCGACCTCGGCCGCGCGCGCGGGGTTCTTGTCTTGCTGCACGCCCAGCGCCTTGTGCAGCGCCACGTCGCCCGCGGGGAAGGCGTCGGGCCAGCGCAGCGCGCGCATGGCGATGTACTGCGCCGTCCAGTCGCCAATGCCCGGCAGTTCCTTCAGCGCGGCCACTGTGGCATCCACATCGGCGCCGCCGTGCAGTGCGATGCGCCGCTCACTCACTGCGCGCGCAATCCCCACGATGGCCGCCTGCCGTTGCTTGACGATGCCCAGCTGGCCCAGCGCGTCGCCTTCGGCCTGCGCCAGCACGGCCGGCGCGGGGAACAGGCGCGTCAGTTCGGGCCAGGGCGTCTCGATGGGCTCGCCAAACCGGTCCACCAGCCGCTGCGCCAGCGTACGGGCCGCAGCCACGGTGATCTGCTGGCCCAGCACGGCGCGCACCGCCAGCTCGTAGCCGTCCAGCGCACCGGGCACGCGCAGGCCGTCGCCGTGTGGAAAGGCGCCGTGCAGCACCGCGTTGATGGCCTGCGGGTCAGCGTCCAGATCGAGCGCGGCGCGCAGCCGGCGGATCACCAACGGCAACACCTCGCGCAGCGAGCCGCTGACGCGCAGCAGCACCTGGCTGCGTGCCTCGTCAAACTCGCCCACCAGCCAGCCGGTATGCGTCTTGCCACCGGTTTCAATACGAAAAGTGCGTCCAAGCCGCATGCAGTCTTGTTGAACCGCTACAAATTCGATAGCAGAAATCAGCCGCCTGGAGAAGAACCCCAGCATCGCGGCAGCGTCGTAGGGCGGGCGGTAGCCCAGCCGCACCAGCGTGCCGCCGCCTCCCGCGGCCGTGCGGCTGCTGCCGCTGCGGCGCAGTTGCGTGGGGTTGAGCCCGTAGTGCGCCACAAACGCCGCGTTGAAACGCCGCACGCTGGCGTAGCCGCTGATCAGCGCGACTTGCGTGATCGGCAGATCCGTGTCGGCCAGCAGTTGCTTGGCCGTGAGCAGGCGACGCGTCTGCAGGTATTGCAGCGGCGACACGCCAAACTGCGCCTCAAAAATGCGGCGCACGTGGCGATCGCTGATGCCCAGCTTGGCTGCGAGCAGATCTACCGACGGGGCGGCATCACCCCAGGCCTCGGGCTCGTCCAGCAAGCGCGCGGCCTGCCGTGCCAGCGTGGCGCTGGCGTCCTGGATTGACCAGGACTGCGCGCCGGGGGCCAGCTCGGGGCGGCAGCGCAGGCAGGGACGAAAGCCCGCGCCCTCGGCCTGCGCCGCGTGGCCAAAGAACAGGCAGTTCTCGCGGCGCGGCATGCGCACCCGGCACACTGGCCGGCAGTACACGCCGGTGGAGGTGACGCCGATGAAGAAGCGCCCGTCAAACCGCGCATCGCGCGCCCGCATGGCGCGCCAGCAGGCGTCGGGTTGCAGGGTGATGGCGTCGTTCGGCATAGGGTCATGATACGGCGCTGATCGGGGTGTACTGGCCGTTTCCGGACATGTGACTGGGTGGATTCCGTTGAGCGAACCTGTAGTCTGAGTGCGACAGCCGCCGTGACGGCTGCGTCAGGTCGATAGACTTTGACAAAGCCAAGAACGCTCAGGTCAGTGTCAATGAACGGGAGGTAGCCTACACCCTCTGCCTCAAGGCCCAATCAAAAGTAAGCCATGATGAAAATTAGATTCTCAAATGTGGAAGCAGGAATTCACCCAGTGCTTGGGAAGGTCTTCCATCGTCGAGTGGATGCGATTGGACCTGAAGCTGATCGGTACCAACGATATCTCGCAAGTACGCTGAGTGGCGTGGCACCAGATGTGGGGGAGTCAGATCGCCTTCTGGAGCTTATAGAGAAGCTGGAAACCAAAGCAGTGGATGAAGCACTGTGGGAGGGGCAGGACATCACCCTCACGTTTAGAGGATCTGAAGTTCAAGTGGATATTGATGTGAATGACGACTGGATCGGGAATCCAGAAGGCAAATTCTCTCTACAGGAACTTAAGAGAGCAGTCACTGGATGGAGAAGCTTTATTGCGCAGCCCGATATGGAGAAGTCTGCAGTTGAGGTGAACCTAGCTCCGTAGCCTGACTTGGGGAGTCAATACTTCTCTGACGTCTGAATTCCTGCAGCTTGGTCAGTTCGACAAATTCGCTATCGTTTTCATAGTGGGTCAGCAAGCACCCACGGGGGCTACAGCCCGATTTGATCTGAATTTCCCTCTGTAGACGGTCAATCCGGTTGCGCCATCAGGAGCGCCGATGACCGCGTCCTACAATCCAACCCTCCCCCAGCCCGCCCCCGCGGCGCCCATCCATGCAGCTGTCCCCCACCATCTTCAAGGCCTACGACATCCGCGGCATCGTGCCGTCCACGCTGTCGCCAGGGATTGCCGAGAGCCTGGGCCGCGCATTTGCCGCCGCGGCGCTGGCCGAGGGTGAAGCCACGGTGGCCGTGGGCCGCGACGGGCGGCTCAGCGGGCCTGCGTTGTCGGCAGCGCTGGTCCGCGGCCTGACGGCCGGTGGCGTGGATGTGATCGACATTGGCATGGTGACGACGCCGATGCTGTACTTCGCGGCCAGTACGTTGTGCGCCAGCGGCATCCAGGTCACCGGCAGCCACAACCCCAAGGATTACAACGGCTTCAAGATGGTGATGGGCGGGCGCGCCATCCATGGCGACGAGATCCAGGCCCTGCACCGGCGCATGCTGGCGGGCCACCCGCCCGCCGGGCCGCGCCACGGGCGCATCACGCTGGTGAATCTGCTGGCGCCCTACCGCGACCGCATCGTGGGCGATATCCGCCTGGCGCGGCCCATGCGGGTGGTGGTCGACTCGGGCAACGGCGTGGCCGGCGCGTCGGCCCCCGGCATCCTGCGCGCGCTGGGCTGCGAGGTGACCGAGCTCTTCAGCGAGGTGGACGGCACCTTTCCCAACCACCACCCCGACCCGAGCAAGCCCGACAACCTGCGCGACCTGGTGCGCACGCTGCGCGAGACGGGCGCCGAGCTGGGCCTGGCCTTTGACGGCGACGGCGACCGCCTGGGTGTGGTTACGCCCGACGGCGAGACGATTTACCCGGACCGGCAGATGATGCTGTTCGCGCAGGACGTGCTGGGCCGCGTGCCGGGCGCGGAGATTCTGTTTGACGTGAAGTGCTCGCAACGGCTGGCGCCGGCCATCCGCGCCGCTGGCGGTCGGGCGTTGATGTACAAGACCGGCCACTCGCTGATCAAGGCCAAGATGCGCGAGAACGGCGCGCCGCTGGGCGGCGAGATGAGCGGGCATATCTTCTTTGCCGAGCGCTGGTTCGGCTTTGACGACGGCACTTATGCCGCCGCGCGGCTGCTGGAGATCCTGTCGCGCCACGCGGACGCCGGCGCGGTGCTGCAGGCGCTGCCCACCAGCCACTCGACGCCCGAGCTCAATGTGAAGTGCGCCGAAGGCGAGCCGCACGCGCTGGTGGCGCGGCTGCTGGACGAGGAGCGCTTTGACGCGCCGGCGGAAGTCTCGCGCATCGACGGCCTGCGGGTGGACTGGCCGGACGGCTTCGGGTTGATCCGCGCGTCCAACACCACGCCGGTGCTGGTGCTGCGCTTTGAGGGCCACACGCCGCAGGCGCTGCAGCGCATCCAGGCCGACATGATGGCCCGGCTGCGCCGCGTCAAGCCCGACGCCACTGTGGACGAGGCGGCGCATTGAGCGCGTCGCCGCAGCCCGGCGCCTTGCAGCGGCTCGCCCTGGCCCTGTACGGGCTGCTGATGTGGCTGCTGCAGCCGCTGATGGCGCGCAAGCTGCGCCGCCGCGGCGCCAGCGAGCCCGGCTACCTGCAGCACACGGGTGAGCGCTTTGGCCGGTACGAAGGCGCCGCGCCCGCGCCGGGCAGCATCTGGGTGCATGCGGTGTCGCTGGGCGAGACCCGCGCCGCCGCCGTGCTGATTGCCGCGCTGCGCGAAACCCGGCCGGGCTGCCGTATCCTGCTGACGCACGGCACGGCCACCGGCCGCGCCGAGGGCGTGGCCCTGCTGCGCGAGGGAGATGCGCAGGCCTGGCTGCCGTGGGACATGCCGCAGGCGGTGGAAGCTTTTTTGCAGCATTTCCGGCCTGCGCTGGGCGTGCTGATGGAGACCGAAGTCTGGCCGGCGCTGGTGGCGGCGTGCCGCGCCCATGGCGTGCCGCTGGTGCTGGCCAATGCGCGGCTGAGCGCCAAGTCGCTGGGCGAGGCGCAGCGCCTGGGCCTGCTGGCGCGGCCCGCGTTTGCCGGGCTGTCCGCCGTGCTGGCCCAGACCGAGGCCGATGCCCAACGCCTGCGCAGGCTGGGCGCGCCGGTGCAGGCCGTGCTGGGCAACCTGAAGTTTGACGCCACGCCCGACGCCGCGCTGCTGGCGCGCGGGCGCGCCTGGCGCGCCGCCGCCGGGCGCCCGGTGGTGATGCTGGCCAGCTCGCGCGAGGGTGAAGAGGCGGCCCTGCTGGTGGCCCTGGGTGATTTTTACAAGCAAAATCGGCCTCCAGCCCCCGCCAGTATTGGATCATCCGCTACCAATTTGATAGCAAATGACGTGCAGTGGATGATTGTGCCGCGCCACCCGCAGCGCTTTGCCGAGGTGGCAGAGTTGGTCGCGCAGGCCGGTTTCAGTGTTTCGGTGCGCAGCCAGTGGGCCGAGGTGCCCGCGGCAGCCGATGTGTGGGTGGGCGACTCCCTTGGAGAGATGGCGCTGTACTACGGGCTGGCCGACGCCGCGCTGCTGGGTGGGAGCTTCGAGCCATTGGGCGGGCAGAACCTGATCGAGGCGGCCGCGTGTGGCTGCCCGGTGGTGATGGGGCCGCACACCTTCAATTTCAGCGAGGCGGCCGAACTGGCGCTGGACGGCGGCGCGGCGATGCGCGTGCAGGGGCTGGACGCCGGGGTAGAAGCCGCTGTGTCGCTGGTGCGGGACGATGCGGCGCTGCAGGCAATGCGCGCGCGGGCGTTGGACTTCAGCCATGCGCATCGCGGGGCGGCGCTACGTACCGCACAGGCGCTGGCGAAGCACCTGGCCAACGGCGCCGCCGATTCGGTCGACGCGGGGTCTACTGTTTCGCCAGCAGGGCGTTGAGCAATTGCAGGTCTTCGGGCTTGAGCGTGCCCGCGGCCTGGCGCAACTTCAGGTTGCCGATCAGCACGTCGTAGCGGGCCTTGGCCAGATCGCGCTTGGTCTGGAACAGCTGGCTCTGGCTGTTGAGCACGTCGATGTTGATGCGCACCCCCACCTGGTAGCCCAGCTTGTTGGCGTCCAGGGCGCTTTGGCTTGAGGCCTCGGCCGCTTCCAGCGCCTTGACCTGGCCCATGCCCGAGAGCACGCCAAAGAACGCGGTGCGGGTGCCCTGCGTAACGCTGCGCTTGGCGATGTCCAGGTCGCTGCGCGCCTTCTCTTCCAGCGCCAGGGTTTCGCGGATGCGGTTCTGCGTGGCGAACCCGGCAAACAGGGGCAGGTTGAAACTCAGGCCCACGTTGGCCGAGTTGGTGCGCGAGTTCAGGCCCGATGCGGTGCTGCCGTTGCGGTTTTCGGTGACGTTGTAGCTGGCGGTGGCGTCCAGCGTGGGCTTGTGCCCGGCCTTGGCCTTGTCGGTTTCCAGTTCGGCGACGCGCACGCCGAGCTCGGCCTGACGGATCGAAGGGTGGGTGCCCTCGGCCTGGCTGACCCAGGCGTTGACGTCAGCGGGCGTGAGCACGGGCAGGGCCACCGGTGCGGCCAGGCCGCGCGGCTTGGCGTCTGCCTTGCCCACCAGCTGGTCCAGCGCGATGCGCTTGACGCGCAGGTCGTTCTCGGCGGCGATCTCCTGGGCGATCACCAAGTCGTAGCGGGCCTGCGCCTCGCGGGTGTCGGTGATGGTGGAGGTGCCGACCTCGAAGTTGCGCTTGGCGGCGGCCAGCTGTTCGGCCACGGCAGATTTTTGCGCCTTGACGAAAGCCAGGCTGTCCTGGCTGGCCAGCACGTCAAAGTAGGCCTGGCTGACACGCACGATCAGGTCCTGCTCGGCCGCATCGAGCTGGGCGCGGGCGATTTCCGCGGATTTCTTGCCCTGCTCATTGCCAGCCCAGTTGGCGGGGCGGTAGATCGGCTGCGAAGCACTGACCGTGGCGTTGCGTGTACCGTAGCTGCGGTCGGTGACAGGGTTGCTGTTCTCGAAGTTGGAGCGTGAGATGCCCGCAGAAAGGTTGGCCGTGGGCAGGATGCCGGCGCGGGCCTGGTCGGCCTTGGCCACATTGGCGTCGTACTGCGAGCGCGCGGACTGGTAGCTTGCGTCGTAGGCGCGCGCCGACTCGTACAGCTCAATCAGGCTCTGGGCGTGCGCGCCAGCGGACAGGCCTGCGCCCATGGCAAGCAGCAGGGCCGAGGTCAAAGGCAGCAGTCGGGGAGCTTTCATGGACTTCCTTGGGGTAGGGTGATCTCAGTAACGCGGGACGCCGGGGTCGACTTCCGAGGACCAGGCGTTGATGCCACCGGCAATGTTGGCCACATGCCCGAAACCCGCCTGGGCCAGGAAATGCGCCACCTGCATGCTGCGCCCGCCATGGTGGCAGAGGCAGGCGACAGGGCGATCGCGGTCCAGTTCGGCCAGCCGGGCGGGAATGCTTGCCATGGGCACCTTGAGCAGCTCAAAACCGTCAGCGGTGACGCTGGCGGTCTGCCACTCCCAGGGCTCGCGCACGTCCAGCACGACCGGTTCGCCGTGGGCGCGCTCGCGCGCCAGCCACTGGGCCAGGTCTGCGGGGCGGATCTGTTCGATCATCAGGCCAGCCTCAGAACGCGAACCGCGACAGGGCGGGGAAGTTCAGCAAGCGGGGCGCCACGGTGTCCCAGGGCTGGGTCTGGTGCAGGCCGCCATCGGCTGCGCGCGCGACCCGCGTGGCCCGCATCACGGGCTCGTCGCCCACAATGGCCATCAGGCGGCCGCCGGGCTTGAGCTGCTCCAGCAGCGCGTCCGGGACTTGGGCCACCGAACCACTCAGCAGGATGACGTCAAACGGCCCTTCGGGCTGGCGGTCGCGTGCGCCGTCGGCCTGGCGCACTTCGACGTTGTGCACACCGGCCTTTTGCAGGTTGGCACGCGCCAGGCGGGCCAGCTCGGGCTCGATCTCCAGGCTGATCACCCACTGGGCGCGGTGAGCCAGCAGCGCGGCCATGAAGCCCGAGCCGGCACCGATCTCAAGCACCACTTCGTGCTTCTGCACGGCCAGATCCTGCAACAGCCGGGCTTCCACACGGGGGGCCAGCATGCACTGGCCGCGGGCGCCGCCTTCGCGCAGCGGGACTTCCATGTCAACAAAGGCCAGCGCCTTGTGAGCCAGCGGGACAAAGTCTTCGCGCTTGACGATGGTCAGCAGCTCCAGCACGGCGTTGTCCAGCACCTCCCAGGGGCGGATTTGCTGTTCGATCATGTTGAAGCGGGCTTGTTCGGTGTTCATGGTGTGCTCAATCTGCGGATGGGGACAAACCCTCGATTTTAGGCGTCGCTGCAGGGGCCGATTTCCCGGCGAAAAGCCGCTTGAACCACGAGGCCAGATCGTCCATGTAGCAGTACACGACGGGCACCACCACCAGCGTCAGCAGCGAGGAGGTGATCACGCCGCCGATGACGGCCTGGCCCATGGGGGCGCGCTGCTCGGAGCCCTCGGTGAGGGCGAACGCCAGCGGCACCATGCCGAAAATCATGGCCAGTGTGGTCATCAGGATCGGGCGCAGGCGCACGCGGGCGGCCATCAGCAGCGCTTCGGTGCGTTCCATGCCGTCCTCACGTGCGCGGATGGCGAAATCCACCAGCAGGATGGCGTTCTTGGTGACCAGCCCCATCAACATCACCACGCCGATGATGGAGAACATCGACAGCTTGGAGCGGAACATCATCAACGCCAGCACCACGCCAATCAGCGTCAGGGGAAGGGAGGTCATGAGCGCCATCGGCTGCAGGAAGCTCTTGAACTGGCTGGCCAGGATCATGTAGATGAAGATGATGGCCAGCGCCAGCGCCGACAGCGCATAGCCAAAGGACTCGGCCATGTTCTTGGTGGAGCCGCTGAAGCTGTAGCGGTAGCCGGGCGGGAAGTCGATGGTGTTGAGCGCCGCTGTGATGTCGGCGGAGACCTCGCCCATGCCGCGGCCGAACACATTGGTATTGATGGCCACCTCGCGCGTCAGGTCACGCCGGTTGATCTGGTTGGGGCCTGTGCTCTCACGCACGGTGGCCAGCTGGTTGAGCCGCACGATGCGCGGGCTGCCGTCTGCCTGCGTGCCAGTGGCAAACGGCAGACGCTCCAGGTCCTGCGGCGTGTTGCGGGCGTCGGGAGCCAGACGCACGTTCACGTCGTAGGTCTGGTCGTCCGGGGCGCGCCAGTTGCCTACCGTCTGGCCGGCCACCAGGGTACGAAGGCTCGCGGCCAGCGGGGCAATGCCCAGGCCAAGGTCGCTGGCGGCGTCGCGCTTGACGTCCAGCGCAATCACCGGCTTGTCGGGCTTGACGCTGGAGTCCAGGTCCACCAGGCCGGGGATGTCGCGCACCTTCAGCAACACAAGGCGCGTCAGGCGCTCAAGCTCCTTGAGGTCTGGGCCCTGCAGTGAGAACTCGATCTGCTTGTTGCCACCGACCGGGTCCAGCAGTCCCACGTGGGTGACATTGATGCCTGGGACCTGGCCCAGCCGCTCGCGCAGCGTGGCCGACATCTCGTCCACGTTGCGTTTGCGCGCCTTGCGGTCGACTAGGCGCACGTACACGCTTGCGTAGATCTTGCCCTGGGCGTTGCCGGTGTTGATGGTGGACAGCGTATAGCGCACCTCGGGGAATTCGCGCAGGATGCCCTCAACCTGCCTGGCCTTGGCTTCGGTGACCTCGATGGACGAGCCCACAGGTGTGTGGAAGTTGACGGTGGTTTCCGAAAAATCGGCCTTGGGCACGAACTCGGTGCCCAGCAGCGGCACCATGAAGATGCTGGTGACGAACACCACGATCGCCAACGCCACTGTGGCCGGCTTGTGCGCGAGCGACCAGCGCAGAATGCCCTGGTAGCTCTCGGACATCGACTCGGTGGCACGGTCGAGCCAGCCGGTCACCCGGCCGATCGTCCTGTCGTACAGGCTGCGGCGCTCGCCAGGCTGGCGATGGGCCTCGATCTCGGGGTCGTGCCAGACGGACGACAGCATCGGGTCCAGCGTGAAGCTCACGAACATCGAGATCAGCACGGCCGCGACGATGGTGATGCCGAATTCGTGGAAGAACTTGCCGATGATGCCGCCCATGAAGCCGATGGGCAGGAACACGGCCACGATGGAGAAGGTGGTGGCCAGCACCGCCAGGCCGATCTCCTGCGTGCCGTCCAGCGCGGCCTGGTAGGGCGCCTTGCCCATGCCGACGTGGCGAACGATGTTCTCCCGTACCACGATGGCATCGTCAATCAGCAGACCCACGCACAGGCTCAGCGCCATCAGCGTGATCATGTTGATGGTGAAGCCGAACAGGTTCATGAACAGGAAGGTGCCGATCAGCGCGATCGGCAGCGTGAGGCCGGTGATGACGGTGGAGCGCCACGAGTTCAGGAACAGGAAGACGATCAACACGGTGAGCAGGGCGCGCTCTATCAGTGTGCGGCGCACGTTGTCCACCGCGACCCGTATGGGCCGCGAGCCGTCGAATATCGGCTCCAGCCGCACACCAGGCGGCAACTGCGCGCGCATTTCTTCAAGAGTGCGGTTCAGGCCGTCAATGACCTGGATGGTGTTTTCGTCCTGCGCCTTCTGCACTGTCAGCAGCAGGGTGCGTGCGCCGTTGTACAGGGCCAGGCTCTCCACTTCCTGCGCGCCATCGTTGACGCGTGCCACCTGGTCAACGCGGATCGGCGCACCATTGCGCCGTGTGACGATGATGCGCCCGAAGTCCTCGGGCCGCTGCACGCGCGCGTCGATCTGGACCACCCGCTCGGAGCTGGTGGATCGCACCGCGCCCACCGGCAGGTTCTGGTTCTCGTTGCGCACGGCTGCGACGACCTGGTCGGCGGTGACGCCCAGCGCTTCCATGGCCTGCGGGTTGAGATAGAGATTGATTTCCCGCTTGGTGCCGCCCACCAGCGACACCGAGCCGACGCCACGCACGTTCTCAAGACGCTTCTTGAGTGTCTGGTCGGACCAGTTGGTCAGCTCGACCGCGCTCATCGCCTGCCCCTTGGCCCCATCGGGCAGTACGGCCACAGACCAAATCGAGCGGCTGGACGGGTCGAAGCGCAGCACCCGCGGCTCCTTGACCTCGGTCCGGAAGTTCGGGCGGATGGAGGCGACCTTCTCGCGCACGTCCTCTGCCGCTTTGCGCCCGTCGATGTGCAACTGGAACTCGATGATGACCACCGCCTGGTTCTCGTAGCTGCGCGACGTGAGCGCATTGATGCCGGCGATGGAGTTGACGCCTTCTTCCAGCTTCTTGGTGACCTCGGCTTCCACGACTTCGGGCGAAGCGCCCGGGTATTCGGCCGTCACCACCACCACCGGGAAATCGATGTTGGGGAACTGGTCGACCTTCAGGCGTTGGTACGAGAACAGACCCAGCACCACGAAGGCGAGCATCACCATCGTGGCGAACACGGGGTTCTGGAGGCTGACGCGCGTGAACCACATGGCGTTGGCCTATCGGCTGGCAGAGGCAGGCGCAGATGCCGGGGTGGCTGCGGGCGACGCTGCGCCCGTGCGGACGCGCGTGCCTTCACGCAGGCTGCCCACGTGGCCGCGGATCACCGGGGTGCCTGCGCTGACGCCTTCAACGGCGACCCAGGCTTCGCCTGCGGCTTCTCCGCGGGCGCCCGTCTTGACAGTGGCGTGCGCCACGGCATTGGCCTGCACGACCTGCACGTAGGGCAGCGGCTTGTCTGTGCGCACGGCGTTCAGGGGTACTGACAGCGCCTGGACCTGACCTGTGCCGAGCACGCCTTGGGCAAACAGCCCCTGGCGCAGGCCAGCGGGCATGTCGATGGACAGATAGGCCACCACGCCACGGCTGCCAGCCTGTGCGCTCGGATTGATCCGCGTGACGCGCGCGGTTACGGGTTGGGTTGCGCCTTCGACCGTCAAGGTCGCCACCTGACCGACGCGCACGCCCAGCGAATCTGCCCCGCCCAGCGTGGCCTCCAGTTCAAGCTGGCTCAAGTCGACGATCTCCACAATGCGTGCCTCGACGGCGACCCGCTCTCCGGGCTGGGCAAGACGCTGCGACACGAGGCCCGAAATGGGCGCGCGCACCATGGTGTCGTCCAGGGCTTTCCTGGCCAGATCCACGGCCGCGACCGCAGCTTTGTGGTTGGCGTCGGCTGCGGCAAAGGTGTTCCAGGACGTGTCCAGCGCCGTCTTGGAAATGAAGCCCTGGTCCACGAGAGCCTTGTTGTTGTCCCATTGGCGCTTTGCGGTATCAATCTGGGACTTGGCGGCGTCGGCCTGTTCCTGGGCCTGCCGCACACGGGCCTGGTATTCCGTGGGGTCGACTTGCGCGATGACCTGACCAGCCTTGACGGCATCGCCTTCGCGAACCAGAAGGCCGCGCAACTCGCCGGCCACGCGGGCCTTGACCAAGGCGGTGTTGGCCGCTTTCAGGGATCCGGAGATCGGCAACCCTTGTGACAACTCGACGGCTTGAGCAGCAACCAGATCGCCGGGAGCCAGTTCAAGCACAGCCTGCGCCTTTGGCGTGGCAGCTCCCGACGCCTGTTCAGCCTTGCGTGCGGAAAGCGCCCGCAGCACACCAAAACCGATGACGAGCACGACCAGGGCGATCAGGCCCCACTTCAAGTTTCGCTTCATGCATGTACCTGTGAATTCAGAGCGGGCCCGCCTGGGCGGATGCGCAGGCCATTGAGCAGCGTATCGGAGAGCGCCGCCACATAGCGCTGCGGGTCCAGTTGTTCGCCGAGGGGGACGCATGCGCCCAGCGAGTGGCGCGTCATGATCAGGAAAATCATGGGCGCGATCAGGGTGTAGATGGTGTATTCCAGGTCGGCGATCGCGAACTCTCCGCGGGCAATGCCGCGCTGCAGGATGCGGCGGATCAGGTCGTGCCCGGGTTCGATGACTTCCTGCTGGTAAAACGCGGCCAGTTCCGGGAAATTTCGGGCCTCGCTCATCATCAACTTGGTGATGCCTGAAGCCCGCGTGGCGCCGACACGCTCCCACCAGACTGTCAGGCAATAGCGCACCATCTCCTCGGTGCTGCCTTCGAAGCTGGCGAACTCCTCATTCCATTCCGTGAACCGGCCGGAAATGTTCTCGCGCACCACGGCCTTGAACAATTCGTCCTTGCTGGGGAAATACAGAAACAGGGTCCCTTTGGAAACGCCAGCGCGCGCCGCGACTTCCTCCGCGCGGGTGGCGGCGAATCCTTTTTCGACAAACAAGTCCAAGGCTGCGTCCAGAAGCTCGCCAGGACGTGCTTCCTTGCGACGTTCGCGCTTTGCATGGACCTCGGAAGTCCGGCCGGAAATGAGCTTGGAAAGGGACATGAAATTAATGACTGACCGGTTAGTAATATAACTTTCCGGGGATCGGTCTGTCAAGCCGCCAGCGTACCCAGGCCCTCGCAAGCAGCGATATCGTCGCGGTAAAGCTGCGTAAAGTGGCTGTCTGCCTGCGGACCGGGGCGTCTACTGGAGCCCAAAGAGCCCGTACAGCAGGCGCTCGTGCTGACGCACGTTTTCGGGATTGGCGATGTCGATCTGGTTCAGCAGCCGAAGGTTCTGCTGGTTGTACTCGGCAAAGTGCCTGTCGTGGTCTGTCATGGCACGGATCAGAGCCTCGGCCCCGGACCGGGCGTCAAACGACTCATAGTGGTAGCCGTAGTCCCTGAGGGCGTCCGAGTTGTGCACGAGCGGGAAGCCGCCGTACAGCATGTCGTAGTAAAAATAGTTAAGTTCGTTTTCCCATTGATGGGCCACGGCGATGTCTGCGTACAGGGCCATGAAGAGGGGCGCAACATGCCTTGACTCGAAGCTCGCGACTTTTTTCTGGACGATGTCAAGGTTGAGGGAAAAAGCCTTGAATGTCTCGTGTTCCTTGAGATGCTCGGTGTTGAGCACGTAGACACTTTCCAGAAGATCGGGGCGCTGCCTGTAGGCGGCCTCACAGACCAGCATAGGGTAGTGGCATGACTTGACGACGTTCAGGTTGGGTTCAAAAATCGCTGCGCGCTTCCGGGCACGCCCCAGTTGATAGCCGGCTTTGGCACCGAGTGCAGCCGCCGCGGTGTTGTAGAACAGCGGACTCCAGATATGCGGCACTTCGACGACCGGACAGCGGCTCGCCACTTCCCAGTACGAGGCGCAAGTCCGCATGTGCTGCGGGATGCTCCAGACCTGGTCAAACTGGGAACCGTTGAATATGGGGCCCTTGCGGTTCTGGAAAACGATGCTCTCCACATCCATCACATAGTCGTTTCCGACCTTGTAGGCGACCGCCTTTCCGCCACGATTGCGGACTCTGGCTACCTCGTCAGCCGAGATCTTCAGGCCGATCTCGATGACGATGTCCACTTCGTTCAGACCCTGCTGCAAAGGCATGATTTCAATCCCGTCCTTGACGGGTACCAGGCTGGTGGGCAGGTCGGACGCGGTTGAATCGCCACCATTGAGTAGCCAGACGTTGCCAAGACGCCGTGACTGGCGCAACAGGTGGTACAAAAAGAACGTGTTCTGGGTCGCGCCATTCGACCAGATTGACTGGTCCTGATTGTCCTTGTAGTGCAGGAAGGTGAGACCCACCTTGAGAGGCGTCTGCGGGGTCGAAACAAGTACGGGGTTGGTCATGCAAATAGCCGGTCAATCAGGGATTCGTAGGCGGCGATGTTTTTGGGGTCGGTCGCGAGAAATGGCTGGATGCGTCGACGCTGCTCCTTGAGGTACCGGGGAGCCTGGGCGTCGTGAATCTCGACAGCTTCCTGCAGTCTTGCCGCGGCGGCGTCCACGTCAAAACCTGAATAGTAGTAGCCGAGGTTCTTGCACAACTCCGCGTTGTGCACGAGCGGATATCCCAGCCAGCAAACTTCCAGATACAAATAGTTCAGGGATTGTCCCACTGGTGGCTGATGACGACGTCCGTATGGTGGGCCAGGAACCATGCGGTCTGGTGCCGTCCTTCAAAAAAGGCGCGCTTCTGCTGGACGATGTCCAAGTGCCCCATGATGCCGAGGAATTCCGGATTGTCCTTGATGTGGTCGGCATTGAGAACCGACAGGAACTCTATGCGTTCAGGCGAACGCCGGTAGACCAGTTCTGCAGCCAGGATGGGATAGAGACAGTACTTGACGACGTCAAGATTTGGCTCAAAAACGCTGAGGCGTTTGCGATGTGGGCCTGGCTGATACAGACCGAGATGCGGCAGCGCTTCGCAGCTTTTTTCCAGAGCCTCGGGGTCCCAAATGAACGGGACCACAGTGGAAGGCGTGCGATGCAACGCGGCGTGAAACGCGGCAGTTGTACGCGCTACTTGCGGAATCTGCCACAAGGCATCGTATCTTTGCGGGTAGGCAGGCGGCCCGCCCATCTTGCGCTGGAAAAGCACAGCCTGCATGGACTGGACGTACTCGGCGCCACATTTGTAGGCCACAACCTTGGTGCCACGCGCTCGCCACGCGTCTACTGTGGTTTGGTCAAGGGCGCCACCCAGCGCGATCAGCACATCCAGGTGTTCTTCGAAGCCGTTCAAGGGAACTGTGCGGGGGTTGGACAGGTCCCATCCCAGATCGGGGGTCAACGGTATGTCCGTCGTATTCAGCAACACCACCTGGAAGCCTCGCCCGGAGGCCTTCAGCAGGCGGGCCAGCGCCAAGGCATTTTGCTTGATGCCGTTGACCCACAGGCTTTCGCCGGGAGACTGCAGGCCAATGGTGATTCCGATGCGCAGGGACATGCTGTCAAAGATGAAGCGTGGGGCTATACCCGGCCAATGTTGAGGGACTTGTTACAAACTGCAAATGTAAACGGAGCCCGAATGGCAAAAAAATTGACGAACGGCCTTATTTCATAGGGTAAGCGGTCTCGCCCAATTCGAGGTCGCGTGTAACAATTTGAATCTATCTTAGCGTTGGGAGACATACGCGCATGAAGTTGGACCGCGGTTTGCGTGCGAAGTGGATGGCGATTCTGGCCGTGCAGATCTGCAGGCCAAGGCGCGCCATCTTTGTGAGCGCAGCGCTGTCAGCGCTTTTGTTGGGCGGGGGATACCTGTCGCCCGCGCAAGTTGCAGCTCAGGAGGCCGCGTGTACTCCCGGGGCTGGCGGCACGATGTACAACGCCGTAAGCACTTGTACCAACTGGGTCAACAACACCCGGTCAAGCGCCATTTCGCTTTCGAATTCGATGGCGTCTGTCATCAATTCGGTGACATCTCTTAATACATCGGTCACCTCGCTGAACACACGCGTCAGCAACCTCACGACTTCGGTATCGGCTGCCTCCAGTTCTGTGCTGTCCCTGGCGACCCGTCTTTCCAGCATGGATGTCGCCCTGTCTGGCGTCAGTTCGTCGGTCGCCAGTCTGAATACTCGCGCCAGCGCCACAGACAGTTCAGTTGCCAGCATCAACACCCGGGTTGGAGCGGTCAGCACGGCGGCTTCGAACACACAGAGCTCGGTGGCCAGCCTCGATACGCGAGTCGGAGCAGTAAGTACGGCTGCCTCCAACACCGCCACATCTGTTGCGGCGGTGAGCACACAAGCCTCCAGCACGGCCGTGTCGACCGCTGCGGTGAGCACTGCGGCTTCAAACACCGCCACCTCGGTGGCCAGTCTGAACACGCGTGCCAGCGCCACAGACAGTTCAGTTGCCAGCATCAATACACGGGTTGGTGCGGTCAGCACGGCTGCGTCGAACACGCAGAGCTCGGTGGCCAGCCTGGACACGCGAGTCGGAGCGGTAAGTACGGCGGCCTCCAACACTGCTACATCTGTTGCGGCGGTGAGCACTCAGGCTTCGAGCACGGCCGTGTCGACTGCGGCGGTGAGCACTGCGGCCTCAAATACGGCGAGCTCGGTGGCCAGTCTGAACACGCGGGTCAGCGCCACAGACAGTTCAGTGGCCAGCATCAACACCCGAGTAGGAGCGGTCAGCACGCAGGCTTCCAGCACGGTGGTCTCGTTCACGTCGCTGGACACGCGAGTTGGGACGGTCAGCACGGCTGCTTCGAACACGGCGAGTTCGGTTGCGAGCATCGATACTCGAGTCGGAACTGTCAGCACGGCTGCTTCAAACACCGCCACTTCGGTGGCCAGCCTGGATACGCGGGTCAGCGCCACAGACAGTTCAGTTGCCAGCATCAACACCCGGGTTGGCGCGGTCAGCACGCAGGCGTCCAGCACGGTGGTCTCGTTCACGTCGCTGGACACGCGAGTTGGGACGGTCAGCACGGCTGCTTCGAACACGGCGAGTTCTGTTGCGAGCATCGATACTCGAGTCGGGACCGTCAGCACGGCTGCGTCGAACACGCAGAGCTCGGTGGCCAGCCTGGACACGCGAGTCGGAGCGGTGAGTACGCAGGCTTCCAGCACAGTGGTCTCGTTCACGTCGCTGGATACGCGAGTCGGAGCGGTGAGCACACAAGCCTCCAGCACGGCCGTGTCGACCGCTGCGGTGAGCACTGCGGCCTCAAACACGGCCAGCTCGGTGGCCAGCCTGGATACGCGGGTCAGCTCCACAGACAGTTCAGTGGCCAGCATCAATACCCGGGTTGGCGCGGTCAGCACGCAGGCGTCCAGCACGGTGGTCTCGTTCACGTCGCTGGACACGCGAGTTGGGACGGTCAGCACGGCGGCTTCGAACACGCAGAGCTCCGTGGCCAGCCTGGACACGCGAGTCGGAACTGTCAGCACGGCTGCTTCGAACACACAGAGTTCGGTGGCCAGCCTGAACACGCGTGCCAGCGCCACAGACAGTTCAGTTGCCAGCATCAACACCCGGGTTGGCGCGGTCAGCACGCAGGCGTCCAGCACGGTGGTCTCGTTCACGTCGCTGGACACGCGAGTTGGGACGGTCAGCACGGCTGCTTCGAACACGGCGAGTTCTGTTGCGAGCATCGATACTCGAGTCGGGACCGTCAGCACGGCTGCGTCGAACACGCAGAGCTCGGTGGCCAGCCTGGACACGCGAGTCGGAGCGGTGAGCACTGCGGCCTCAAACACGGCCAGCTCGGTGGCCAGCCTGGACACGCGGGTCAGCGCCACAGACAGTTCAGTGGCCAGCATCAATACCCGGGTTGGTGCAGTCAGCACGGCTGCCTCGAACACACAGAGCTCGGTGGCCAGCCTGGATACGCGAGTAGGAAATGTCTCAACGAGCGTGACCGCGGTCAGCATAGCTGCTTCGAACACCCAAAGCTCGGTGGCGAGCCTGGATACAAGAGTTGGCACGGTCAGCACGGCTGCCTCGAATACTCAGAGCTCGGTCGCCAGCCTGGACACACGGATAGGAGATGTCTCCACCAGCGTGACCGCGGTCAGCACAGCTGCTTCGAACACCCAAAGCTTGGTGGCGAGCCTGGATACAAGAGTTGGCACGGTCAGCACGGCTGCCTCGAATACTCAGAGCTCGGTCGCCAGCCTGGACACACGGGTAGGAGATGTCTCCACCAGCGTGACGGCCGTCAGCACGGCCGTTTCGAACACGCAGAGCTCGGTGGCGAGCCTGAACACGCGAGTAGGAGATGTCTCCACCAGCGTGACCGCGGTGAGCACGGCTGCTTCGAACACACAAAGCTCGGTAGCCAGCCTTGACACAAGAGTCGGGACCGTCAGCACCGCAACGTCCAACACCGCCAGCTCGGTGGCGAGCCTGGACACGCGAGTAGGAGATGTCTCCACCAGCGTGACCGCGGTGAGCACAGCCGCTTCGAACACGCAGAGCTCCGTAGCCAGCCTTGACACAAGAGTCGGGACCGTCAGCACCGCTGCTTCGAACACGCAAAGCTCCGTAGCCAGCCTTGACACAAGAGTCGGGACCGTCAGCACCGCAGCGTCCAACACCGCCAGCTCGGTGGCCAGTCTCGATACTCGGGTTGGGGATGTATCAACGAGCGTGACCGCGGTGAGCACGGCTGCTTCGAACACGCAGAGCTCGGTAGCCAGCCTTGACACGAGAGTTGGCACGGTGAGCACCGCAGCGTCCAACACCGCCAGCTCGGTGGCCAGCCTGGACACGCGGGTAGGAGATGTCTCCACCAGCGTGACCGCGGTGAGCACGGCCGCTTCGAACACGCAGAGCTCGGTAGCCAGCCTGGACACAAGAGTCGGGACCGTCAGCACCGCTGCGTCGAACACCGCCAGCTCGGTAACCAGCCTGGACACGCGGGTAGGAGATGTCTCCACCAGCGTGACCGTGGTCAGCACGGCTGCCTCCAACACCGCCAGCTCGGTGGCGAGCCTGGACACGCGAGTGAGTACGAACGAATCGACACTCACAGTGGTCAGCAGTGCTGCGGTAAGCGCGGTAACCAGCCTGGACACCCGGGTAGGAGATGTCTCCACCAGCGTGACCGCGGTCAGCACGGCCGCTTCGAACACGCAGAGCTCCGTAGCCAGCCTGGACACGAGAGTTGGCACGGTCAGCACGGCCGCTTCGAACACGCAGAGCTCCGTAGCCAGCCTTGACACAAGAGTCGGGACCGTCAGCACGGCCGCGTCCAACACCGCCAGCTCAGTCGCCAGCCTGGACACGCGGGTGGGAGATGTCTCCACCAGCGTGACCGCGGTGAGCACGGCCGCTTCGAACACACAAAGCTCGGTAGCCAGCCTGGACACAAGAGTTGGCACGGTGAGCACGGCTGCTTCGAACACGCAAAGCTCGGTAGCCAGCCTTGACACGAGAGTTGGCACGGTGAGCACCGCAGCGTCCAACACCGCCAGCTCGGTGGCCAGCCTGGACACGCGGGTAGGAGATGTCTCCACCAGCGTGACCGCGGTGAGCACGGCTGCTTCGAACACGCAAAGCTCGGTAGCCAGCCTTGACACGAGAGTTGGCACGGTGAGCACCGCAGCGTCCAACACCGCCAGCTCGGTGGCCAGCCTGGACACGCGGGTAGGAGATGTCTCCACCAGCGTGACCGCGGTGAGCACGGCCGCTTCGAACACGCAGAGCTCGGTAGCCAGCCTGGACACAAGAGTCGGGACCGTCAGCACGGCCGCGTCCAACACCGCCAGCTCAGTCGCCAGCCTGGACACGCGGGTGGGAGATGTCTCCACCAGCGTGACCGCGGTGAGCACGGCTGCTTCGAACACACAAAGCTCGGTAGCCAGTCTGGACACAAGAGTCGGGACCGTCAGCACGGCCGCGTCCAACACCGCCAGCTCGGTGGCGAGCCTGGACACGCGAGTGAGTACGAACGAATCGACACTCACAGTGGTCAGCAGTGCAGCGGTAAGCGCGGTAACCAGCCTGGACACGCGGGTAGGAGATGTCTCCACCAGCGCGACGGCGGTCAGCACAGCCGCTTCGAACACGCAGAGCTCGGTAGCCAGCCTGGACACAAGAGTTGGCACGGTGAGCACGGCCGCCTCCAACACCGCCAGCTCGGTGGCGAGCCTGGACACGCGAGTGAGTACGAACGAATCGACCCTCACAGTGGTCAGCAGTGCTGCGGTAAGCGCGGTAACCAGCCTGGACACCCGGGTAGGAGATGTCTCCACCAGCGTGACGGCCGTCAGCACAGCCGCTTCGAACACGCAGAGCTCCGTAGCCAGCCTGGACACAAGAGTCGGGACCGTCAGCACCGCAGCGTCCAACACCGCCAGCTCAGTCGCCAGCCTGGACACGCGGGTAGGAGATGTCTCCACCAGCGCGACGGCGGTCAGCACGGCTGCTTCGAACACGCAGAGCTCCGTAGCCAGCCTGGATACGAGAGTTGGCACGGTCAGCACCGCAGCGTCCAACACCGCCAGCTCCGTAGCCAGTCTCGATACTCGGGTTGGTGATGTCTCCACCAGCGTGACGGCCGTCAGCACGGCCGCTTCGAACACGCAGAGTTCCGTAGCCAGCCTTGACACAAGAGTCGGGACCGTCAGCACCGCTGCTTCGAACACGCAAAGCTCCGTAGCCAGCCTGGACACGCGAGTAGGAGATGTCTCCACCAGCGTGACCGCGGTGAGCACGGCTGCTTCGAACACACAAAGCTCGGTAGCCAGCCTGGACACAAGAGTCGGGACCGTCAGCACCGCAGCGTCCAACACCGCCAGCTCGGTGGCCAGTCTCGATACTCGGGTTGGGGATGTATCAACGAGCGTGACCGCGGTGAGCACGGCTGCTTCGAACACGCAAAGCTCGGTAGCCAGCCTTGACACGAGAGTTGGCACGGTCAGCACGGCCGCGTCCAACACCGCCAGCTCAGTCGCGAGCCTGGACACGCGGGTAGGAGATGTCTCCACCAGCGTGACCGCGGTGAGCACGGCTGCTTCGAACACGCAAAGTTCCGTTGCAAGTCTGGATACGCGGGTGAGCAGCAACGAATCCACGCTCACCCAGGTCAGTTCTGCGATATCCGGTGCCGTGAGCTCCGTTGCTAGTTTGGATACACGAGTCAGCGCTGCGGTTTCTACGGTAGCAGTGTTGATTTCAGTCGTTTCGGGCGCCGTGAGTTCCGTTGCCAGTCTGGATACCAGAGTAAGTACGACTGCATCGACGCTCGCATTGGTCAGTTCTGAGGTTTCCGGTGCGGTCAGCTCTGTGGCCAGTCTTGATGTGCGAGTAAGCACCGCCGTTTCGACGGTTGCGTCGATGAGTTCCATCGTGTCGGGCGCTGTCAGCTCCGTAACCAGCTTGGATACACGAGTTGGCACGGTCAGCACCGCAGCGTCCAACACCGCCAGCTCGGTGGCCAGCCTGGACACGCGGGTAGGAGATGTCTCCACCAGCGTGACCGCGGTCAGCACGGCGGCTTCGAACACGCAGAGCTCGGTGGCGAGCCTGGATACGAGAGTTGGCACGGTCAGCACGGCTGCGTCCAACACCGCCAGCTCGGTCGCGAGCCTGGACACGCGGGTAGGAGATGTCTCCACCAGCGTGACCGCGGTCAGCACAGCCGCTTCGAACACGCAGAGCTCGGTGGCGAGCCTGGATACGCGAGTTGGCACGGTCAGCACGGCTGCGTCCAACACCGCCAGCTCGGTGGCGAGCCTGGACACGCGGGTAGGAGATGTCTCCACCAGCGTGACCGCGGTCAGCACGGCCGCTTCGAACACGCAGAGCTCGGTGGCGAGCCTGGATACGAGAGTTGGCACGGTCAGCACGGCCGCGTCCAACACCGCCAGCTCGGTAACCAGCCTTGACACGCGGGTAGGAGATGTCTCCACCAGCGTGACCGCGGTCAGCACAGCCGCTTCGAACACGCAGAGCTCGGTGGCGAGCCTGGATACGAGAGTTGGCACGGTCAGCACGGCTGCGTCCAACACCGCCAGCTCGGTGGCCAGCCTTGACACGCGGGTAGGAGATGTCTCCACCAGCGTGACCGCGGTCAGCACAGCCGCTTCGAACACGCAGAGCTCGGTGGCGAGCCTGGATACGCGAGTGAGTACGAACGAATCGACCCTCACAGTGGTCAGCAGTGCTGCGGTAAGCGCGGTAACCAGCCTGGACACGCGGGTAGGAGATGTCTCCACCAGCGTGACCGCGGTCAGCACAGCCGCTTCGAACACGCAGAGCTCGGTGGCGAGCCTGGACACGAGAGTTGGCACGGTCAGCACGGCTGCGTCCAACACCGCCAGCTCGGTGGCGAGCCTGGACACGCGGGTAGGAGATGTCTCCACCAGCGTGACCGCGGTCAGCACAGCCGCTTCGAACACGCAGAGCTCGGTGGCGAGCCTGGATACGCGAGTGAGTACGAACGAATCGACCCTCACAGTGGTCAGCAGTGCTGCGGTAAGCGCGGTAACCAGCCTGGACACGCGGGTAGGAGATGTCTCCACCAGCGTGACCGCGGTCAGCACAGCCGCTTCGAACACGCAGAGCTCGGTGGCGAGCCTGGATACGCGAGTGAGTACGAACGAATCGACCCTCACAGTGGTCAGCAGTGCTGCGGTAAGCGCGGTAACCAGCCTGGACACGCGGGTAGGAGATGTCTCCACCAGCGTGACCGCGGTCAGCACAGCCGCTTCGAACACGCAGAGCTCGGTGGCGAGCCTGGATACGAGAGTTGGCACGGTCAGCACGGCTGCGTCCAACACCGCCAGCTCGGTGGCCAGCCTTGACACGCGGGTAGGAGATGTCTCCACCAGCGTGACCGCGGTCAGCACGGCGGCTTCGAACACGCAGAGCTCGGTGGCGAGCCTGGACACGCGGGTAGGAGATGTCTCCACCAGCGGACCGCGGTCAGCACGGCCGCTTCGAACACGCAGAGCTCGGTGGCGAGCCTGGATACGCGAGTGAGTACTAACGACTCCACCCTCACAGTGGTCAGCAGTGCTGCGGTAAGCGGGATAACCAGCCTGGCCACACGAGTAGGAGATGTCTCCACCAGCGTGACCGCGGTCAGCACAGCGGCTTCGAACACGCAGAGCCCGGTGGCGAGCCTGGATACGCGACTGAGTACGAACGCATCGACCCTCACAGTGGTCAGCAGTGCTTCGGTAAGCGCGGTAGCAAGCCTGGACCCGCGCGTAGGAGATGTCTCCACCAGCGTGACCGCGGTCAGCACAGCCGCTTCGAACACGCAGAGCTCGGTGGCGAGCCTGGATACGCGAGTGAGTACGAACGAATCGACCCTCACAGTGGTCAGCAGTGCTGCGGTAAGCGCGGTAACCAGCCTGGACACGCGGGTAGGAGATGTCTCCACCAGCGTGACCGCGGTCAGCACGGCCGCTTCGAACACGCAGAGCTCGGTGGCGAGCCTGGATACGCGAGTGAGTACGAACGAATCGACCCTCACAGTGGTCAGCAGTGCTGCGGTAAGCGCGGTAACCAGCCTGGACACGCGGGTAGGAGATGTCTCCACCAGCGTGACCGCGGTCAGCACAGCCGCTTCGAACACGCAGAGCTCGGTGGCGAGCCTGGATACGCGTCACAGTGGTCAGCAGTGCTGCGGTAAGCGCGGTAACCAGCCTGGACACGCGGGTAGGAGATGTCTCCACCAGCGTGACCGCGGTCAGCACGGCGGCTTCGAACACGCAGAGCTCGGTGGCGAGCCTGGATACGAGAGTTGGCACGGTCAGCACGGCTGCGTCCAACACCGCCAGCTCGGTGGCCAGCCTTGACACGCGGGTAGGAGATGTCTCCACCAGCGTGACGGCCGTCAGCACAGCCGCTTCGAACACGCAGAGCTCGGTGGCGAGCCTGGACACGCGGGTAGGAGATGTCTCCACCAGCGTGACCGCGGTCAGCACAGCCGCTTCGAACACGCAGAGCTCGGTGGCGAGCCTGCACACGAGAGTTGCCACGGTCAGCACGGCTGCGTCCAACACCGCCAGCTCGGTGGCGAGCCTGGACACGCGGGTAGGAGATGTCTCCACCAGCGTGACCGCGGTCAGCACAGCGGCTTCGAACACGCAGAGCTCGGTGGCGAGCCTGGATACGAGTTGGCACGGTCAGCACGGCTGCGTCCAACACCGCCAGCTCGGTGGCGAGCCTGGACACGCGGGTAGGAGATGTCTCCACCAGCGTGACCGCGGTCAGCACAGCCGCTTCGAACACGCAGAGCTCGGTGGCGAGCCTGGATACGCGAGTGAGTACGAACGAATCGACCCTCACAGTGGTCAGCAGTGCTGCGGTAAGCGCGGTAACCAGCCTGGACACGCGGGTAGGAGATGTCTCCACCAGCGTGACCGCGGTCAGCACGGCGGCTTCGAACACGCAGAGCTCGGTGGCGAGCCTGGATACGCGAGTGAGTACGAACGAATCGACCCTCACAGTGGTCAGCAGTGCTGCGGTAAGCGCGGTAACCAGCCTGGACACGCGGGTAGGAGATGTCTCCACCAGCGTGACCGCGGTCAGCACGGCGGCTTCGAACACGCAGAGCTCGGTGGCGAGCCTGGATACGCGAGTGAGTACGAACGAATCGACCCTCACAGTGGTCAGCAGTGCTGCGGTAAGCGCGGTAACCAGCCTGGACACGCGGGTAGGAGATGTCTCCACCAGCGTGACCGCGGTCAGCACAGCCGCTTCGAACACGCAGAGCTCGGTGGCGAGCCTGGATACGAGAGTTGGCACGGTCAGCACGGCTGCGTCCAACACCGCCAGCTCGGTGGCGAGCCTGGACACGCGGGTAGGAGATGTCTCCACCAGCGTGACCGCGGTCAGCACAGCCGCTTCGAACACGCAGAGCTCGGTGGCGAGCCTGGACACGCGGGTAGGAGATGTCTCCACCAGCGTGACCGCGGTCAGCACGGCCGCTTCGAACACGCAGAGCTCGGTGGCGAGCCTGGATACGAGAGTTGGCACGGTCAGCACGGCTGCGTCCAACACCGCCAGCTCGGTAACCAGCCTGGACACGCGGGTAGGAGATGTCTCCACCAGCGTGACCGCGGTCAGCACAGCCGCTTCGAACACGCAGAGCTCGGTGGCGAGCCTGGATACGAGAGTTGGCACGGTCAGCACGGCTGCGTCCAACACCGCCAGCTCGGTGGCCAGCCTGGACACGCGGGTAGGAGATGTCTCCACCAGCGTGACCGCGGTCAGCACAGCCGCTTCGAACACGCAGAGCTCGGTGGCGAGCCTGGATACGCGAGTGAGTACGAACGAATCGACCCTCACAGTGGTCAGCAGTGCTGCGGTAAGCGCGGTAACCAGCCTGGACACGCGGGTAGGAGATGTCTCCACCAGCGTGACCGCGGTCAGCACGGCCGCTTCGAACACGCAGAGCTCGGTGGCGAGCCTGGATACGCGAGTGAGTACGAACGAATCGACCCTCACAGTGGTCAGCAGTGCTGCGGTAAGCGCGGTAACCAGCCTGGACACGCGGGTAGGAGATGTCTCCACCAGCGTGACCGCGGTCAGCACAGCCGCTTCGAACACGCAGAGCTCGGTGGCGAGCCTGGATACGCGAGTGAGTACGAACGAATCGACCCTCACAGTGGTCAGCAGTGCTGCGGTAAGCGCGGTAACCAGCCTGGACACGCGGGTAGGAGATGTCTCCACCAGCGTGACCGCGGTCAGCACGGCCGCTTCGAACACGCAGAGCTCGGTGGCGAGCCTGGATACGCGAGTGAGCACGAACGAATCGACCTCACAGTGGTCAGCAGTGCTGCGGTAAGCGCGGTAACCAGCCTGGACACGCGGGTAGGAGATGTCTCCACCAGCGTGACCGCGGTCAGCACAGCCGCTTCGAACACGCAGAGCTCGGTGGCGAGCCTGGATACGCGAGTTGGCACGGTCAGCACGGCTGCGTCCAACACCGCCAGCTCGGTGGCCAGCCTTGACACGCGGGTAGGAGATGTCTCCACCAGCGTGACCGGGTCAGCACAGCCGCTTCGAACACGCAGAGCTCGGTGGCGAGCCTGGACACGCGGGTGGGGGCAGCCGCTGAGGCCCAGGCAGCACCGCAGCCGGTAGCCAGCCTGACACGCGGGTAGGAGATGTCTCCACCAGCGTGACCGCGGTCAGCACAGCCGCTTCGAACACGCAGAGCTCGGTGGCGAGCCTGGACACAGAGTTGGCACGGTCAGCACGGTCCAACACCGCCAGCTCGGTGGCCAGCCTGGACACGCGGGTAGGAGATGTCTCCACCAGCGTGACCGCGGTCAGCACAGCGGCTTCGAACACGCAGAGCTCCGTAGCCAGCCTGGACACAAGAGTTGGCACGGTCAGCACCGCAGCGTCCAACACCGCCAGCTCGGTGGCCAGCCTGGACACGCGGGTAGGAGATGTCTCCACCAGCGTGACCGCGGTCAGCACAGCCGCTTCGAACACGCAGAGCTCGGTGGCGAGCCTGGATACGCGAGTGAGTACGAACGAATCGACCCTCACAGTGGTCAGCAGTGCTGCGGTAAGCGCGGTAACCAGCCTGGACACGCGGGTAGGAGATGTCTCCACCAGCGTGACCGCGGTCAGCACAGCGGCTTCGAACACGCAGAGCTCGGTGGCGAGCCTGGATACGAGAGTTGGCACGGTCAGCACGGCTGCGTCCAACACCGCCAGCTCGGTGGCCAGCCTTGACACGCGGGTAGGAGATGTCTCCACCAGCGTGACCGCGGTCAGCACAGCCGCTTCGAACACGCAGAGCTCGGTGGCGAGCCTGGATACGAGAGTTGGCACGGTCAGCACGGCTGCGTCCAACACCGCCAGCTCGGTGGCCAGCCTTGACACGCGGGTAGGAGATGTCTCCACCAGCGTGACCGCGGTCAGCACAGCCGCTTCGAACACGCAGAGCTCGGTGGCGAGCCTGGATACGCGAGTGAGTACGAACGAATCGACCCTCACAGTGGTCAGCAGTGCTGCGGTAAGCGCGGTAACCAGCCTGGACACGCGGGTAGGAGATGTCTCCACCAGCGTGACCGCGGTCAGCACAGCCGCTTCGAACACGCAGAGCTCGGTGGCGAGCCTGGATACGAGAGTTGGCACGGTCAGCACGGCTGCGTCCACACCGCCAGCCCGGTGGCCAGCCTTGACACGCGGGTAGGGGGTGTCTCCACCAGCGTGACCGCGGTCAGCACGCACGGACCGTCAGCACGACGGCCTCGAACACACAGAGCTCGGTGGCGAGCCTGGACACAAGAGTCGGGACCGTCAGCACCGCAGCGTCCAACACCGCCAGCTCGGTGGCGAGCCTGGACACGAGAGTCTCCACGAGTGAATCCACGCTAACGTTGGTCAGCACTGCGATTTCGGGTGCCGTCAGCTCGGTTGCCAGTCTGGATACCCGTGTCAGCAGCGCCGTCTCCACCGTGGCGGTGATGAGTACGGCGGTTTCCGGTGCGGTGAGTTCAGTTGCCAGTCTCGAAACCCGTGTTGGCAATGTCGCCACCAGCGTGTCGGGTGCGTCCAGCTCGCTGGCATCCCTTGAAACGAGGATGAGCGGTGCCGAGAGCACTACAGCCGTGGTCAGCAATGCAGCCTCGGCTTCGGTGGCGAGTCTGGATACCCGGGTGAGCGGCGCGGAGAGTACCCTGACCCAGGTCAGCAGTGCGGCGGTTGCATCCGTTGGAAGCCTCGATACACGGGTAGCCGGCGTGACGACGAGCGTTACAGCCGCTTCCAGCTCGCTGGTGTCGCTGGATACACGGGTTGGTCAGGTCGGCACGTCGGTGTCGGCGGCTTACAGCTCCATCACTTCACTGGACACGCGCGTGACGTCGGTCACGTCCTCGGGAGTCTCTGCCGTTTCGTCCATCGACGCACGCTTCACCTCCACCGACACCCGTGTCAGCACAGTGGCGACTTCGGTCGTGTCCAACATCTCCTCGATTGTTTCGCTGGATACCCGGCTGGCCGGCATGAGCACCAGTGTGGCCTCGTCCATCTCCTCGCTGGACACGCGGGTCGGCATCGCTGAAGGCAGCGTCACCAGTGTGGCGTCGCAGGTGTCCAGCCTGATGACGGGCAACACGTCATTTACCAACCTCAATGTCACCAACCAGATCAGGATGACGTTGACCGATCCGGCCGCAGGCATTGCGATCGGCGGCAGCGTGATCGACGGTCTCGGGCAGGGCGCATCTGCCGTGGCGCAGGGTGCCAACACGATGGCGCTGGGCAACTCCGCGCAGGCGATGGCCAACAGTGCCACGGCGCTGGGCTACAACGCCCGTGCCATGGGTGTGGGCGGTGTGGCGATCGGCGCGAATGCCTATGCCGCGACTACGGGGTCCGTGGCGATTGGTTACGGGGCCGTGGCACTGTCATCGGTGGCGTTGGGCACGGGCGCACAGGCGACCGGCCTCAACACGACGGCGTTGGGAGACAACGCCATTGCCTCCGGATCACAGGCGGTGGCGGTCGGCAACAATGCGGTGGCCACTCATGCCAACTCGGTGGCCATTGGCAACGGGACGACCACGAAGGCCGCCAACACCGTTGCCGTGGGTACCCCGGGCAACGAGCGACGGATCACCGATGTGGCGCCGGGTGTGGAAGCGACGGACGCGGCCACGGTTGGCCAGCTGCAAAACACGCAGCAGCAGACCCAGCAGCAGATCCTGGGCGTTCAGCGCGAAGCCCAGCGCGGCATTGCGATCGCCATGGCAATGACGGGCACTCAATTGCCTGTCGGCCCGGGCGAGTCGGCAGTCGGCGTCGGCATCGGCTCCTATGCCGGCCAGTCGGCCATTGCCATTGGTGTGATCAACCTGTCCAAGGACGGAAAGATCGTCACCAACTTTGGTGTGGGCACGACCGGCTCCGGCGCCATGGGTGTGCGCTTCGGCATCGGCTTCAAGTTCTAGGCCCCGGCAGGCCGGGCCGCCGGGTCTGCCAAGCAATCTACCGGTAGGTTGCCGGAGAGCCACCCAGCTCCCTGACCAGTGCGCCTGCGGCGCCCAGGATGCGTTCCTGCGGGTTGCGGCGGCAGTAGTTCTCCACGAACGTCATCATCGACGGCGCGTCCGGCAGCGCCACGCGGTGCCACGAATAGATGTACTGGTTGTAGGACGTCAGGTAGCCGTACAGCCACTGCTCGAACTGAAGCCGCGACTCAGGGTTCGCCAGGAACCCCAGGGCCTGGCTGCAAGGGACGGTACCCGCCCCGTTGAAGGTGAATTCAGGCGGCTGGGCAGGCGGTCGGGGCGCGACTTGCGCAAGCACCGCTGTGGGGCCGGCACAAACCCAGGCCAGCAGGGCAAGGCAGGCTGCCCGTTGCAGCCTCTGCAGGCGGGAGGGAAGACAGATTGGCATGGCCAGATTCTGACGCATGGGCCTTGGGTAGGCAACGCCAGGCAAATGCGCGCCGGTTAGTTCCGGCCCAGCGCTTCTCCAGGTGATGCGCAGAATTGCTATTGTTTTTATAGCAAACAAGCAGCCCTGCATGCGGGCTGAGGCTATATTTTGTCAATAAAACGCCTGCAGGCCGGTCTGCGCCCGACCCAGGATCAGGGCGTGCACATCATGCGTGCCTTCGTAGGTGTTCACCGTCTCCAGGTTGATCATGTGGCGGATCACGTGGTACTCATCGTGGATGCCGTTGCCGCCGTGCATGTCGCGCGCCATGCGGGCGATGTCCAGCGCCTTGCCGCAGCTGTTTCGCTTGATCAGGCTCACCATTTCGGGAACAGCCTTGCCTTCGTCCATCAGGCGGCCCACCCGCAGGCAGCCTTGCAGGCCCAGGGCAATCTCGGTCTGCATGTCGGCCAGCTTCTTCTGGATCAGCTGGTTTTGTGCCAGCGGTCGGCCGAACTGATTGCGGTCCAGCGTGTACTGGCGCGCGCGGTGCCAGCAGTCTTCTGCCGCGCCCAAGGCGCCCCAGGCGATGCCGTAGCGGGCCTTGTTCAGGCAGCCGAAGGGGCCCTTCAGGCCGGCGACGTTGGGCAGCAGGTTGGCCTCGGGCACAAACACGTCGTCCATGACGATCTCGCCGGTGATGCTGGCGCGCAGGCTCATCTTGCCTTCGATCTTCGGGGCGCTCAGGCCCTTCATGCCCTTCTCCAGCACGAAGCCGCGGATGCTTTCCTGGCCGCCGACCTTGCCGTCCGGGTCTTCCAGCTTGGCCCAGACCACGAACACGTCGGCAATCGGCGCGTTGGTGATCCACATCTTGGCGCCCTTGACGATGTAGCCGCCATCCACCGGCTTGGCGCGCGTGAGCATGCTGGCCGGGTCGGAGCCGTGGTTGGGCTCGGTCAGGCCGAAGCAGCCGACCCATTCGCCAGTGGCCAGCTTGGGCAGGTACTTCTGCTTCTGCGCCTCGCTGCCGTACTCATTGATCGGGTGCATCACCAGCGAGCTCTGCACGCTGATGGCGCTGCGGTAGCCGCTGTCCACGCGCTCCACTTCGCGCGCGATCAGGCCGTAGGCCACGTAACTCAGGCCGGCGCAGCCATGGCCTTCAATCGTGGAGCCGAGGAAGCCCATGGCGCCTGCCTCGTTCATGATCTCGCGGTCAAACTTTTCGTGGCGCGCAGCCATCAGCACGCGCGTTTGCAGCTTTTCCTGGCAGAAGGTGTGCGCGGCCTCGACGATGGCGCGTTCGTCGTCGCTGAGTTGCGCGTTCAGCAGGAACGGGTCCTGCCACTGGAAGGCGGCTTTCATGGTGTGTCTCCGGTATGTCGGGGGAATGGGCCATTGTTGGCGATGCAACAATAGCTGTCTAATATTGAATAGCTATTCAACGATACATTATTCAGATCATGGAATTCAGGCACCTGCGCTATTTCCTGGCGTTGGCGGAAGAACTGCATTTCGGCCGGGCCGCCCAGCGCCTGGCGATTTCGCAGCCCCCACTGTCCACCAACATCCAGCAGCTCGAAGCCTCCGTGGGGGCCCGCCTGTTCACCCGAAACAGCAAGACGGTGCAGCTGACGCAGGCGGGCCAGGCGCTGGTGCCGCGGGCGCGGGCTTTGCTGGAGCAGGCCGCGCAGGCGGCACGGCTGGCACGCGACGTCTCCGAGGGCATGGCCGGCAGTCTGCAGGTCGGGTTTGTCGGCACCATGCTCACCTGTGGGCTGCCCGCGCTGGTGCAGCGCTTCCAGCAGCGCCATCCGGCCTTGCGCCTGACCTTGCGCGAACTGAGTTCCAGCGAGCAGCTGCTGGAGTTGATGCACGAGCGGCTGGACGTCGGCTTTGTCCACGCGACCCGGGTGCCGGCTGGTCTGTCGAGGGTCCTGGTGGCGCGCCAGCCGCTTGTGGCCTGCCTCGGAGTGGGCCATGCGCTGGCGCGGGCACACCGCGTGCGCCTGAAGGACTTGGCGGGTGAGCCGTTTGCGCTGGTGTCGCGGGTGGTCTCTCCCGACTACCACGACCGCATCATTGCCCTGTGCCGCGAGGCCGGCTTCGACGTGCGCATCCATTGCGAAATGCGGCACTGGCTCAGTGTGGTGTCGCTGGTGGCGCAGGGCATGGGCGTGGCGCTCGTGCCCCAATCCCTGGCTTCGGCTGCGCCTCCGGGCGCAGTGTTTGTGCCGCTGGAGGGCGTGATGGACAGCTACGACACCTGGTGCCTCAGCCGGGAAGGGCGGGACCACGCGGCGATGCGCGCCTTTGTGGAGGCGATGCGGGACTCTCAGGGCGATGTCTTTACAAATCCCCGCTTGCCGATCGCCTGAAAGCTGTCAGGATCGGAAGATCCCCTTGGCCACTGGAGAACGCCATCAATTCGTACATCTGGTGCGCCGTCGGCGGTGTGTTGGGCTGGCTGTTTGGCATGTGGGCAGGTGCAGCCACTCGTGGCGTCATCATCGAAAACGTGCTGGTGGGGGTGTTTGGTGCATTCATTGGCGGCGACTTCGTTGTCGCCATGCTCACCAAGGGCGTGGTCGACGAATCGGTGTTCCAGTTCCGCTCGCTGCTCTTCGCCGTGGTCGGCGCGGTGGTATTCCTGTTTGCGCTGCGCCTGATGCGTGGCAGCGTGGGCGCGATCCGCGTTTCCAAGAGCCGCAACAGGGATCACTGACGCCGTGAGCAGGCGGGGGCGGGGCGACGTAAGATGGCACCCCTCAAACCGACCCACGGATTTGACGGGAGTTCCGATTGACATCCTCCACACACACACTCGTGCTGGGCGGCGGCTGCTTCTGGTGCACGGAAGCGGTCTTCGTCAAGGTGCGCGGCATCACCGACGTCGAGTCCGGCTATTGCAACGGCCACGTCCTGCGGCCCAGCTATGAGCAGGTCTGTACCGGCACCACGGGCCACAATGAAGTGGTCAAGCTCGAGTACAACCCGGCGCAGATCACCGTGCGCCAGATCCTGGAGGTCTTCTTCGTGATCCATGACCCGACCACGCTGAATCGCCAGGGCAACGACAGTGGCACCCAGTACCGAAGCGGCATCTACACCACCATGGCCGAACAGCAGGACGAGGCCGAGGCGATGATCCGCCAGATGAGCCAGGAGAAGCTGTTTGGCCGTCCCATCGTCACAGAAGTTCTGCCGCTGGCCAACTATTGGCCGGCGGAGGACTACCACCAGGACTTCTTCGAGAAAAATCCCTTCCAGGGCTACTGCATGGCGGTCGCTGCGCCCAAGGTGGAGAAGTTCCGCAAGACCTTCCGCGAACTGGTGAAAGGCTGATCGGGTGTGATCGAGACGCGCTCGCTGGCGTTCGGCTATCCGTCGGGGCCGCAGATTTCGTTCCCCGACGTGAGCATCCCCCAGGGGGCAACGCTGGTGTTGCGCGGGCGCTCGGGCGCGGGCAAGTCCACCTGGCTCGCGCTGGCGGCCGGGCTGCTGTCGGCCACGCAGGGCCAGATCACCGTGGCTGGGCAGCCGCTGCAGGCACTGGCACCCGCCGCGCGCGACGCCTGGCGGGCCCGTACGCTCGGCTTTTTGCCCCAGAAGCTGTACCTGAGTGAATCCCTCAGCGTGGCGCAGAACCTGGCGCTGGTCCATTTCGCCGCAGGCCTGCGCGCCGAGCCTGGCGCGATTGCCGCCAGCCTGGCGGCGCTGGATGTGGGCGATCTTGCCGCGCGCCGTCCGTCGCAACTCTCGGGAGGGCAGGCCCAGCGTGTCGCGCTGGCGCGCGCCGTGCTGCTGGATCCCAGGGTATTGCTGGCCGACGAGCCAACGGCCAGCCTGGACGACGACGCAGCCACTGCCGCCCTGGAGTTGCTGCGCGCCACAGCGCAACGCTGCGGCGCCACACTGGTGGTCGCCACCCACGACGCGCGGGTGGAGCGGGCTTTCCCCCATGCATTTACAAGCCAAATCGGCATCCAGCCCCCGCCAGTGCTGGACAGTCCGCTATGAAAAACATAGCAAATTCCGCCCGGCTGGCGTGGCGTTACCTGTGGGCACGCCCGCTCGCGTCGGCGTTGAACCTGTTGTTGCTGACGCTTGGCCTTGCGGCGATCACGATGGTCCTGCTGGTGCGCGCCCAAATTGACCGAGCCTTCGAGCGCGACCTGGCTGGCATTGACGTGGTGGTGGGCGCCAAGGGCAGCCCGCTGCAACTGATCCTGGCCGGCGTGTTCCACCTGGATGTGCCCCCTGGCAACGTGGCGCTGGCCGATGTGCAGGCGCTGGCGGCACATCCGCAGGTGGCCAGACTCATTCCACTGAGCGTCGGTGACAGCTACCGCGGCTTTCGCATCGTCGGGACGACACCCGACTATCTGGCGCACTACGGCGCGACCATTGCGGCCGGCCGTGGCTGGGTGGCTCCCATGCAGGCGGTGGCCGGGGCGCAGGTGGCACGCGCGGCTGGCCTCGAGCCCGGCGCCCGGTTTGTGGGCACACACGGGCTGGGGGGCAATGGCCACGCGCACGGCGATCACCCGTACGAAGTCGCCGGCGTGCTGGCGCCCTGCGGGTGCGTGCTGGACCGCCTGATCCTGACGGCGACCGAATCCGTTTGGCAGGTGCACGAGAAGGCCCTGGCGGTTGATGCTGAAGACAGCAAGGCGCTGGAGGCCGAGCGCGAGGTGACGCTGGCCCTGATCACCTACCGCAGCCCCTTGGCGGCGGTCAGCTTCCCGCGATACGTCAACACCAGCACGCCCATGCAGGCGGCCGCGCCGGCGGTGGAGATCACCCGGCTGCTGCGCATGGTGGGCGTGGGCACGGATGTGCTTCGGGGGTTTGGTGCTGTCCTGCTGCTGGTGGCGGGCCTGAGTGTCTTCATTGCCCTGTGGAGTGCCGTGCGCGAGCGCCGAGCCGACCTGGCCCTTCTGCGGATGCTGGGCGCGCCGCCGGGGCGACTGGCAACCATGCTGATCTGCGAGGCGTTGTGGCTGGCCGTGCTGGCGTCCGTGCTGGGTTTGCTCGGAGGCCACCTATTGACAGGTCTGATAGGCTGGATGTTGCAGGCCGACCGTTCGCTGCCCATCACCGGGTGGCTCTGGCTGGCCGAGGAGGCATGGGTGCCCGTCAGTGCCGCCGCCGTGGCGGTGCTGGCTGCGCTGATCCCGGCCGTGAATGCTTACCGCGCCGATGTGGCGCAAATGTTGAGTTCGAGGTGATTGTCATGAACAAGGTCGTAACTCTGTGGCTGTGTGGTGCGCTTCTGTCGTTGGCCGCAGGGGCCCAGGGGCACAGCGAGAAGGAAACCCGCCAGGACATCCAGCGGCACCGCGCCATGGCTGCCGCGCACGAGGCGGCAGCCAAATGCCTGGAATCCGGCAAGAAGGCGGATGCCTGCCAGAAGGAACTTCAGGCCGCATGCAAGGGTCTTGCCATTGGCAAGTATTGCGGCATGAAACACGAGCACTGACCATGAAACTCCTGATCGCCTTGATGGCCTGCGCCGTGATCTCGGCCCAGGCCCAACTCAGTTCCCCGGTGCCCGGCGGCATACCTCAGGGCACTGGCCCTGGAGTGCACAGTCCCAACAGCCCGTTTGCCCCTCTGCCGGCGCGCGCCGACGTGGTGCCGTGGCCCGTGCTGACCGATGTCAAGACGCGCACCGACAAGAACCGGCTGTTGCCGGTGTTCTCCATGAGCCAGATGGCGCTGAACCAGAAGACGCAGCGCATACAGGGCTTCATGATGCCCCTGGAGCCGGGCGAAAAACAGCGGCATTTCCTCCTCAGTTCCGTCCCCCTGACCTGTGGCTTCTGCGTCCCCGGCGGACCCGAGAGCATGGTGGAAGTGCGCACCAAAACGCCCGTGGCCTACACCCTGGAGCCGGTCACGGTGGAGGGCCGTTTCCAGGTCTTGCTGGATGATCCCTACGGCCTGTACTACCGCGTGACCGAAGCGGTGGGCGTGAAGTAGGCGACCGCATGGCCGTGTCGCGGGTTCTCGCCGGATGGATGCTGATTGCGCTGGTCGCGGTGCAGACGCTCGGCCAGGTGCACCGCGTCGCACATGCGCCGGGGCTGCATGCTGACCACGCCCACGAAGCCCATGCACATGATGAGCCTGGCCATGCCGCCAACTGGATAGCCGGCCTTTTTGGCGGGCACGAAGGCACGACCGAATGCCGCCTGTTTGACCAGTCGACCCTGGGCGACGCGTCTGGCGTCGTCGTGCAATTGGTGTTGCCATCGGCACCGCCCGCAGCGTTGCTGGCGTTCTTCCAGGGCGAGGCCGTGGCCCGTCGGGCCGCGCTGTTCGAAGCGCGCGGCCCGCCTTCTTTCCGTTGAACCTGCCGGTCTTTGGTTCCCGCGGCGCGATGCGCCGTGGGCGAACTCCTTTTCAACGGATCCATCATGAACAAGCTTTTCCGGCGCTCCGCGGTGGGCGCAGCATCGCTGTGCGCCTGCGCCGCCTTCGCGCAAACACCCCCAACTCCGACGCTGCCCGAAATCACCATCACGGGCAATCCGCTCGGCGCTCCTGATTTGATAGCACCAGCCGCAGGCTACACGGGGCCTGCACTGCTTTATCGCCTGAAACCCACGCTGGGCGAGACACTGGACGGCACACCAGGTGTGAGCAGCACCTATTTCGGTCCCAATGCCAGCCGACCCGTCATCCGCGGACTTGACGGCGACCGTATTCGCATCCTGGGCAATTCGGGCGCAAGCATCGATGCCTCCGGCCTGAGCTACGACCATGCGGTCCCTGTGGACCCGATCAGCATCGAACGCATCGAGGTGCTGCGGGGCCCGGGGGCACTGCTGTACGGCGGCGCCGCGGTTGGCGGCGCGGTGAACCTGATCGACAACCGCATTCCGCGCGAACCGGTCGGGGGTGTGACGGGCAAGGTGGACCTCGGTTTTGCCAGTGGCAGCCGCGAGCGCGGGGGCGGGCTGATGCTCGAAGGCGGCAACTCGCGATTCGCCCTGCACGCCGACGCGTTCAGCCGCGCGGCTGGGGACGTGTCGGCACCAGCGTCGCTGGCTTGCACGCAGGGCGGCGTCACGACCCTGGCGCGGCGCATCTGCAATTCGGCCAGCCGCACACAGGGCGGCGCTGTGGGGGGCAGCGTGTTTTTCGACCACGGCTACCTGGGTGCCTCTGTAGGCCAGTACCGCAGCGACTACGGCACGGTGGCCGAAGACGAAGTGAATATCGTGATGAAGTCGCAACGCCGCGGCCTTGAGGGCGAGTGGCGCCCAGGCGGCTGGCTCAAAAGCCTTCGCGGCCAGTTCGGCCATACCGACTACCAGCACACCGAATTCGACGCGGGAGCAGCCGGCACGCTGTTTCGCAACCGGGGCCATGACTGGCGATTCGAAGCCCGCCACGAGAAGCTTGCGGGCTGGGATGGCGTCCTGGGGGTGCAGGGTGAATCGACGCGCTTCTCTGCCGATGGCGCGGAAGCCTTCGCGCCGTACAGCCGGTCGCGCCAACTTGCCCTTTTTGTGTACGAAGAACTGGCCCTTGGTTGGGGCCGGATCAGCCTGGGCGCCCGCACCGAGCAGGCCCGCGTGGATTCGGACGGCCATCCGGTGCTCGCTCGATTTGTTCCCGGTCGTCGGGATTTCCGGCCGGCGAGCCTTGCCGCTGGGGCCTTGTGGAATGTGGCGCCAGCCTGGCAGGTGACGGCCAACCTGGCGCGAAGCCAGCGAGCACCCAAGGACTATGAATTGTTTGCGGACGGGCCACATCTGGCGACCGCTGCCTACGAAGTGGGCAATTCGAATCTCGGCACCGAGAACTCCACGACCGCCGATCTGGGCCTCAAGTGGAAAAGTGGTCCCCACAAGGCGGCATTCAACGTGTACTCCACCCGGTTTCGCAACTATGTGTCGCTCTCTGCGACCGGCCTGAATCGCGATTCGGATGGCAATGGTGCGGGTGTGGGCGTGGTGGACTGCGGGGACGGCACTTCGGTGGAATCGGGCTGCACGGCAGATGTGCTTCAGGAATACGCGTACCGGGCCGTGCCGGCGCGGTTCAAGGGCCTGGAAGCATCGGGCACCTGGCGCCTGCTCGAACGTGGCCAGAATCTGGACCTGGAGTGGCGCGCAGATGTTGTGCGTGCCGTGGACACTTCGACCGGGCAGCCCCTGCCGCGGATCGCTCCTGCCCGCGCCGGTCTGACGCTGGCATGGAGCCAGGGTGCCTGGGGCGCGCGCTTGGGGTTTGACCACGCAACTTCGCAAACCCGTGTCCCGGCGGGGCAATTGGCAACACCTGGCCACACCCTGTGGAATGCCGCAGTGAGTTACCGCAGCCGCGTCTCGGGGGCCAGCGTGCTGTGGTACGCGCGCCTGGACAACCTCACCGACCAGCTGGCCTACAGTGCGTCGTCCATCCTGACCCAGACGACACCTGGCAAGGCACCTTTGCCGGGTCGCAGTTTGCGTGTGGGCCTGCAGGCCGCTTTCTGAAGGTGTGACGCACACGTATCATCGGCGCGGTGAATCACCCCATCGTCGCATCGCTGGTCCCGGTCGTACTGCTGATCGCCATCGGGTTTCTGGCTGGCAAGCGGGCGTGGATCGGGGCCGGCGCGGTGCGCGACCTGTCCAACATGGTGTTCCTGCTGCTCGCGCCGGCGCTGCTGTTCCGGACCATGGCTGCGCAGGCGCATGCGCTGCAGTTCGGCCCCGTGGTGGTGTATTTCGGTGCGGCCGTGGTGTTGTATGCAGGGATGCTGGCAGTGCTGGGGTTCAACACCCGGGGCGCGGTGCTGGCGCTGGCCGGCACGTTCTCCAACACCGTGATGATCGGCACGCCGCTGGTGTCGCTGGCCTACGGTGACGCTGCGCTCGTCACCCACTTTGCGCTGGTGGCCCTGCATGCGCTGGTGTTGCTGACAATGGCCACGATCGTCCTGGAGCTCGCCTCGGCGCGCGAAGCCCTGGCGCGCGGCGAGACAGGCGGCCGTCACATGGCCGCCACTGTCGGTCTGGCGGTGAAGAATGCGGTGATCCATCCGGTGCCGCTGCCCATCCTGTGCGGGCTGGCGTTCGCGCAGACCGGCTTGGCGCTGCCGGCGGTGGTGGACAAGCCGCTTCAGCTGCTGGGGCAAGCCTTCGCGCCGCTGGCACTGGTGCTGGTGGGGGTGACACTCGCGGCCAACCCGGTGGGGCAGCAGCTCAAAGGAGCGCTGGGCCTGACGCTGGCCAAGAACCTGATCCACCCGGCGCTGATGGCGATGGCCGGCTGGGCGTTTGGCCTGCAGGGCCTGGCACTTGTGGTCATGGTGGTGGCGGCCAGCCTGCCCATCGGGGCGAACGTGTTCCTGTTTTCTCAGCGCTATCGCGTGGCCGAGGAGCTGGTCACGGCGACTGTGGCGGTGTCCACCCTGGCGGGCCTGTTCACCATTCCGCTGGTGATGTGGCTGGCAGGCCACCTGTAGTACCCCTGTGGTCGGGCAGTCCGCTCAGTCCACGCGGCCCAGCAGCAGGTACTCCATCAAGGCCTTCTGCACGTGCATGCGGTTCTCGGCCTCGTCCCAGACGACAGACTGCGGACCGTCGATGACCTCGGCTTCGACTTCCTCGCCGCGGTGGGCGGGCAGGCAATGCATGAACAGCGCGTCAGCCCGGGCCACTTTCATCATCTCGGTGTCCACGCACCAGTCGGCAAAGGCCTTCTTGCGTGCCTCGTTCTCGGCCTCATAGCCCATGCTGGTCCAGACGTCGGTGGTGACGAGGTCGGCGCCGCGGCAGGCGTCCATCGGATCCTTGAACACCTTGTAGCTGTCGGAGCTTCGGATGCCGGCCACCGCCTGGTCCACTTCGTACCCGCTCGGTGTGCTCAGGTGCACCGTGAAGCCCAGCAGCTCGGCGGCCTGCAGCCAGGTGTTGGCCATGTTGTTGCCGTCGCCCACCCAGGCCACGACCTTGCCCCGCAGGAAAGCAGGGTCGGGATTTCCTGCGGCGTCCAGGCCCCGGTGCTCCAGAAAGGTGAAGATGTCCGCGAGGATCTGGCACGGATGGAATTCGTTGGTCAGGCCGTTGATCACCGGCACACGCGAATGCGCCGCGAACTTCTCGATCTTGTCCTGACCGAAGGTGCGGATCATCACCAGGTCCACCATGCGGCTGATGACCCTGGCGCTGTCCTCAATTGGCTCGGCCCGGCCCAGCTGGCTGTCGCCCGTCGTCAGGTGCACCACACTGCCGCCCATCTGGTACATGCCGGCCTCGAAGCTGACGCGGGTGCGTGTGGAGGCCTTCTCGAAGATCATGGCCAGCGTGCGATCGGCCAGCGGGTGATACTTCTCGTAGGCCTTGAACTTCTTCTTGATCAGGGCCGCGCGTTTGAACAGCCAGGCGTACTCTTCGGCACCCAGGTCGCTGAACTGAAGGTAGTGGCGAATGGACGCGGTCATGATTGTTCTGCCAGAAGGCTTTTCACCAGCGGCGCAAGTATCGATACCAGTTCGTCGGCTTCGGCCGGGGTGATGATCAGCGGAGGCACCAGGCGGATGACGGTATCGGCGGTCACGCTGATCAGCAGGCCTGCTTCGGCCGCGCGTGTCACCAGCACGCCGCAGGGCCTGGTCAGCTCGACGCCGATCATCAGGCCCTGGCCCCGAATCTCCTTCACACCCGGCAGGGCGCCGAGCTCGCGCACCAGGGCGGCCTTGAGGTGGGCACCCGTGCTGGCGGCGTTCGCCAGCAGACCGTCTTCTTCCATGATCCGGATCGTTTCCACACCGGCGCGCATGGCCAGCGGGTTGCCCCCGAACGTGGTGCCATGGTTGCCCGGCTGAAAGATGCCCGCCGCCCTGGGGCCCGCCACCACCGCGCCGACCGGCACGCCCGAACCCAGCCCCTTGGCCAGCGGCATCACGTCCGGCTTGATGCCAGCCCACTGGTGGGCAAACCACTTTCCGGTGCGGCCCATGCCGCATTGCACTTCGTCAACCATCAGCAGCCAGTCGCGCTCGTCACACAGCGCGCGTGCCTGGCGCAGATAGTCCATCTGGAAAGGGTTGACGCCGCCTTCACCCTGGATGGCCTCCAGGAACACGGCCACCACGTTGGGGTTGCCGTGCGTTGCCTTTTTCAGCGCATCGATGTCGTTCACCGGCACCCGGATGAAGCCTTCGACCAGCGGACCAAACCCGGCCTGCACCTTCACGTTGCCGGTGGCCGACAGCGTGGCGATGCTGCGGCCGTGAAAGGCCTTTTCATACACCACGATCTCGGGTTTTTCGATGCCCTTGTCGTGGCCGAACTTGCGGGCCAGCTTCAGTGCGGCCTCATTGGCCTCCAGCCCGGTGGAGCAGAAGAACACATTGGTCAGGCCCGACAGGTCGACCAGCTTGGAGGCCAGCTTTTCCTGGTTGGGCACGTGGTAGTAGTTGCTGCTGTGGATGATCTTGGCGATCTGGTCCTGCAGGGCCGGGACCAGCTTGGGATGGTTGTGTCCCAGCGTGTTGACAGCAATGCCGCCAAGGCCGTCCAGGTAGGACTTGCCATTGACGTCCCACACGCGCACGCCCTGGCCATGCGACAGCGCGATCGGTACCCGGCCGTACGTATTCATGGTGTGGGGCGATTGGGCCTCGATGTGCGCAGCCATGCGGTTCTCCAGAAAAGCAGGTGTCCGGTGGACGGAAAACAAAGCGGCTCAACGAAAGTTGAGCCGTTGAGACGCGATTCTAGGCGCAGAGATTGCTTGGCTTTTCTGACAATTTGGCATCACAGCGATGCGCGCACAGGCCATGCTCAAGTCTTATATAAGATAGAATAGTTGCTGCGGTGCAGCAACAGGCGATCCCTTTCTGCATCTGCCGACCGACACCCTTGACCCGATGGTTTCCAGCACCTCCAGAGAAGTCTTTATCCAGGGCGTTACCCTGGACGGGCGCACGTTTCGCCCCAGCGATTGGGCTGAGCGCCTGGCGGGGGTAATGAGTTCGTTTCGGCCGGGCGGGGCCCATCCGGGCAGCCACCTCAGCTATTCGCCCTGGTGTATCCCGACGGTCATCAATGGCGTCAAGTGCGTGGTGGTGCACCGTGACTTGCGCGACGCGGAGCCCATGGCCTGGGACTTCGTCATCAACTTTGCCCGGGACAACAACCTGCAGGTCGCCGAAGCTTGCCTTGTGCCCGACGGGCCCCGTACCGATTTGCCCCGGGCATGAAAAAACCGCCCGGAGGCGGTTTCTCACTTTGCTGGCAGCGCACCCGTTTCAAACGGCGGGCCGGAGAACCGGCCCGGGCTGTTTGCCTGATGGGTCAGGCGGCCTTGGCGGGGGCGGTGGCCAGCGCCTTCACCTTGGCGGACAGGCGGCTCTTGTCGCGGGCGGCCTTGTTCTTGTGAAAAATCTGCTTGTCGGCGACGGTGTCGACAATGCTTTGTGCCTTGGCGAAGAGTTCGGTCGCCTTGGCCTTGTCGCCGGCAGCGACGGCCTTCTCGACGTTCTTCACCGCGGTGCGGTATTTGGAGCGCAGCGAGGTGTTCGCGGCGTTGAGTTTCACGTCCTGGCGGGCGCGCTTGCGGCCCGACGCGAGGCGCGGGTTCTTTTTCTTGGGTTTGGCTGATGCCATGGTAGAGGTTCCTTGTGTCTGAGGATGATGCCAGCAAAGCCCTCCATTGTATCAGGACACTGGTTCCATGCAATCCACGCTGCGCTGGCTCGTGTGCGGGGGCTACACTCGCGCCGTGAGCCTGTTCAAAGCCGCCTCCACCGTCTCGGTCCTGACCCTGGTCTCCCGCGTCACTGGCCTCGCGCGGGAGTTGCTCATCGCAGCCACGTTCGGTGCCAGTGCCCTCACGGATGCCTTCAATGTGGCTTTCCGCATCCCGAACCTGCTGCGGCGCCTGTTTGCCGAAGGGGCATTCAGCCAGGCTTTTGTTCCTGTGCTTGCTGCCACGAAGGAGCAGCAGGGCGATGAGGCCACGCAACGCCTTGTGGATCACGTGGCGACGGTGCTGGTCTGGGCGCTTGTGCTGACGTGCGTGGTCGGCGTCGCGGGCGCTCCGTTGCTGGTCTATGCGCTGGCAAGCGGGCTGCAGCAGTCGCCGCAAGGCTTTGACGCCGCTGTGGTCATGACCCGCTGGATGTTTCCCTACATCGCCTGCATGTCTCTGGTGGCGTTGTCAGCAGGCATTCTCAATACATGGAGACGGTATGCCGTGCCGGCAGCGACGCCGGTGCTGCTGAACCTGGCGATGATCGCGGCCGCGTGGTGGGGCGCTCCGCAATTGGCGGCACACGGCGTCCAGCCCGTGTATGCGCTGGCAGGCGGTGTGATGCTGGGTGGCCTGCTGCAACTCGGCGTGCAATGGCCCGCCCTCAGGCGCATCGGCCTGAGGCCGAAGGTGGCGTTCAACTGGACGGGATTGCGTGCTGCCTGGGACGACCCGGCCACACGCAATGTCGCGCGCCTGATGCTCCCCGCGTTGCTGGGCGTGAGCGTGGCGCAACTGTCGCTGCTGATCAACACCCAGATCGCGTCGCATCTGGCGACCGGAAGCGTCAGCTGGTTGAGCTATGCGGACAGGTTGATGGAGTTCCCGACCGCCTTGCTTGGCGTGGCATTGGGGGTGGTGCTGACGCCGCAACTGGCCGCGGCCCGGGCTGCACAGGACGGGGAGCGCTATTCGGCCATGCTCGATTGGGGGCTGCGGCTGGTGATGTTGCTGGCCGTGCCCTGCGCGATCGCGCTTCTGCTGTTCTCGAAACCGCTGGTCTCGGTGCTGTACCACTACGGCGCCTTCACCGATCATGATGTGCGCCAGACCACAACGGCACTGATGGGCTACGGCGCGGGCCTGGTGGGGCTGGTCGCGATCAAGGTGCTGGCCCCAGGCTACTACGCCGCGCAGGACATCCGCACCCCTGTTCGCATCGCTGTCGTCGTGCTGGTGGTCACCCAGCTGCTCAATATTGCCTTTGTGCCGCTGCTGCAGCACGCGGGGCTCGCACTGTCCATTGGCGTGGGTGCGCTGATCAATGCGGCATGGCTGCTGGCGGGCCTGCACCGGCGCGGCAGCTGGCGGCCACAGCCGGGATGGGGCGTGTTCCTGCTGCAGGTGTTCGCAGCCAGCGCCTTGCTCGCCGTGTTCCTGATGTGGGCGGCCGGAGCATTTGCCTGGACAGCCATGCCTGACGCGAAACTGGTGCGCATTGGCTTGGTCACCGTCATGGTCACTGCCGCTGTGGCGCTGTACTTTGGAGCCGCGTGGGCTGCGGGCCTGCGTTTTCGCGCCCTGCTGCGCCGCTGACGCCCGGTGTGTCCTGCGGCGCTTGACGGGCGCAACGGGCTCAATTACAAACACCCATGGGTTTGAATCTTGCAGCCCCTTCTCCGCTGGAGTACTTCACGGCGCTGGTCCAGAGTGACGAGCACTTCCCCTTGCTGGAAGCGGCAATCAGCGTGGCCCAGGACGAATACCCTGAGCTGGATGTCCAGCAGGTTCTGGGCGATGTCGACCAGCTGCTGGCCAGGCTCAAGCGCCGGCTCCCGGCCGACGCCGCGCCTTTGCATCGCCTGCGTACCCTCAACCAGTACTTTTTCCGCGACCTGAGCTTCGGCGGCAACGTCAACGACTACTACGACCCCGACAACAGCTACCTCAACGCCGTGCTGCGCACCCGCCGCGGCATACCGATCTCTTTGGCGGTGCTGTGGATGGAGCTGGCCCAGGGCCTGGGGCTGCATGTGCGCGGCGTGGCGTTTCCCGGCCATTTCATGGTCAAGGCCAACCTGCCCAAAGGCCAGGTGGTGATCGACCCTTTTACGGGCCAGTCGCTCAGTCGCGAGGAACTGGCCGAGCGGCTTGAACCCTACAAGAGGCGCAGTGGTCTTGTGGATGATTTTGATGTGCCGCTGGGCCTGTACCTGCAGGCGGCCACCCCGCGCGACATCATCAGCCGCATGCTGCGCAACCTCAAGGAAATCCACCGCACCCAGGAAGATTGGCCGCGCCTGATCGCGGTGCAAAACCGCCTGATCGTGCTGCTGCCGCAGGCCTGGGCAGAATACCGCGACCGGGGCCTCGCGCTGGCCGAAGAGGGTGATACGGCCCGCGCGGTCGCCGACCTGGAGACCTACCTGGTGAACGCCGAAGAGGCGCTGGACATCGACGCCATTGCCGAGCGGGTGGCCGCACTGCGCCGCACCAGCAGCTAAGGCGCCTTTACATCCCCGGGCGCAGAAAGCGCGGGATGGGCATGTCGCTTCCCGCGGCCACTCGCGACAATGAAGGACGTGTCATGGGCGCCGTGCGGCTGGCTTGCGCCGGCAGTGTGACGGTCAGGCGCCCACCGTGGACCATGGATTCCTGCGCCGGCATCAGGCTGTTGGGGCGCGAACTTCCCAGCCGCGATGAACCTGCGCTGGCGCTGTCATTGGCCGCGACCGGCGGGTTCAGCACAGGCCGCAACCATTGCAGCAGCGGCTCCCACTGGGCGAGATCCAGCGCCGCCTGGCCAGGCGGCAGGTCAAAAATGGTCAGGCCGCGCTCCAGGCAGCGCACGTACATCTGGGTCTCTCGCAGGGCGCCCAGGAACGGCACGCCCAGGCCATCCGACCAGGCCTGCAGCGTCTGGGCACCCCGGGTACGGCCATCCACCCGCATGCCCACCGTGGCCAGCCGGCAGCGGCCGCTTGCCACCCTGGGCAGCGCCATCAGCTCGGCATGGCAGGCCGCGGCGGACTCGCGGTCAAACACCGAGCTGCACACCGGCATCAGGATGGCGTCGGCGAACATCACCACCCGGGCCAATTCGAAGCCGTGCAGCCCGCCAGGCGTATCCAGCACCACATGCGTGATGCCACTGGGCAGCCTGAGCACGTTTTTCTGGTCCATGGCCCATGGGGCGATCGCAGGCAGTGAGGCATCGCGGCGGCGCAGCCAGGCCCGCGAGGACTGCTGTCGATCCACGTCGCCCAGCATCACCTGATGGCCGCCCTGCGCGCACCAGGCGGCGATGTGCGCGGCAATCGTGCTCTTTCCGCTGCCACCCTTGCGGTTGACCACAGCAATGACGGGCATGGCTCTCTCCTCGTTATGACGTGCGACGGACCGGGGAGTTTGGCACTCCATGCGCCGAATGTCCATATTCCATAAGGGTTTGGCGCTAGTATTTTTGTAGCAAACCAACAGACTTTGTGTCCTCAGCCGCGGCGTGGCGTAAGGTCCTGGCGCGTTCGCCCGACTCACCCTCGACCAGTTCGCCACAGGAGAAGCCGTGAATAATTTTCTTCAATACGCTATCAAAATCATAGCAATAGTGCTAGCACTGATGGGGGCCAAGGCCGGATTTGGCACTGAAAATTCTTGTGAGGCCCGCAGCGGCACCCAACTCAACCCGGTGGTCGAGCTGTACACCTCGGAAGGTTGCAGCTCGTGCCCGCCGGCCGACCGCTGGCTGTCCGGCCTGAAATCCGCGCGCGACCGGGGCGGGGCGGTCGTGCAGGCCTTCCATGTGGGCTACTGGGACTACATCGGCTGGGCGGACCGGTTCGCCACACCCTCCCACACCCAGCGCCAGCGCCATATCGCCGCACGCAACGGCCAGCGGTCCATCTACACCCCGCAGGTGGTCCGCCACGGTCAGGACTGGCGCGACTGGTCATCCGCTCTGGATGTTGGGGCGGCGGCGCGCGCCAGCCTGGTTGTGCGCCGCACCGGGGCCGACACGTTCGAAGCGGTGGTCACGCCGCGCGACCCGCAGGCCCGCTGGTCGGCCTACTGGACAGTGACGGAAGATGGCCACAGCACGCGCGTCAAGGCTGGCGAGAACGACGGCGAGACACTGCGGCACGACCATGTCGTGCGGCAGTACACCCCGGTGGGCGACTACCAGGGCTCGCGAGTGCTGATGTTCAGCTCAGTGGCGCGGGACCCGACGCATCCCCGCCGGGTGAACCTCGTCGTCACGGAACCCGGTGGTGGTGCGACTTTGCAGGCGCTGGGCCTGGGTTGTTGAGGGGGCAGGATGGGCGGCGCCTGCAGGCCCCGCCAGAGCGTGGTACCTTCCGCCCCTGCCTTGTTTCTTGATCCATCGCTTCCATGACCCTTTCTCCCGACAGCCTGTCGGCGATTCCACCCGAGCGCCTCAGGGGCATCCGCCGCGGCATCGAGAAGGAAAGCCTGCGCTCATTGCCCGGCGGCGGGCTCGCGCTGACACCCCATCCGCTGGCACTGGGCTCCGCCCTGACACACCCCCACATCACCACCGATTACAGCGAGTCGCAGCTGGAACTCATCACCGGTGTGCACGCGGGCGTCCAGGAATGCCTGGATGAGCTCACCCGCATCCACCAGTTCACCTACCGTGTGTTGCGAGACGCCGGTGACGAGATGCTCTGGGTGTCCAGCATGCCCTGCGGCTTGCCCACGGATGAGACGATCCCGCTGGGGCGCTATGGCTCGTCCAATGTCGGGCGTGCCAAGAGCGTCTACCGAATGGGCCTTGGGCACCGGTACGGCCGGCGCATGCAGACCATTTCAGGGATCCACTACAACTGGTCGCTGCCGCGCGTCACCAACGACCAGTATTTCGGGCTGATCCGCAATTTCCGTCGCCATGCCTTCCTGCTGCTGTACCTGCTTGGGGCTTCTCCCGCGGTCTGTCCGACCTTTGTGGCAGGGCGTCAGCACGAGTTGCAGACGTTGGGGCCGCATGCGCTGTACATGCCGCATGGCACATCGCTGCGCATGGGGCGCCTGGGCTACCAGAGCGACGCCCAGGCCACGCTGGCGGTCAGCTACAACAGCCTGGAAGGCTATGCCGCCTCGCTGCACGATGCGCTGACCCGGCCCTACCCGCCGTATGAAGCGGTGGGCATCCGCAACCCGGGGGGCGACTACAACCAGCTGGCCACCTCGCTGCTGCAGATCGAGAACGAGTTCTACGGCACCATCCGGCCCAAGCGCGTGATCCACCAGGGCGAGCGGCCCCTGCACGCCCTTCGCGAGCGCGGCGTGGAGTACGTGGAAGTGCGCCTGCTGGACCTGGATCCGTTCCTGCCGGTGGGCATTTCGGCGCAGACGATACGGTTGCTGGACATGTTCCTGCTGCACTGCCTGTTGTCGCCCAGCCCGCCGGACACGCCGACCGAGATCGCCGAGCTGGCGCGCAACCAGCACCTCACTGCGGCCCGTGGACGCGAACCCGGCCTGCAACTGGAACGCAACGGCCAGGAAGTCTCCCTGGTCCAATGGGGCCAGGAACTGCTGTCGGCGTTTGGTCCGATCGCTGTGGCTCTGGATTCGGCGCACGGTGGGCAGGCCCATTCCGAAGCGCTGGCTGCAGCGCGGCGCGGTTTGGAACAGCCCGATTCACTCCCTTCCGCGCGGGTGCTCGAATCCATGCGGCGCGACCATGGCGACTCGTTCATTTCCTTTGTCCGGGACCGTTCCCAACAGACACGGCGAACCCTGCTGGATCTGCCGCTGGAGCCTTCGGAGCTGGCGCGCTTCGAGGCCTTGACCCGGCGCTCAGTGGACGACCAGAAGGCAATCGAAGCGGCCGACACCATGCCCTTCGAGATCTACCGCCAGGAATACGTTTCAGCTGCGCGGCTTGGGCGCTCCAGGGTCACCGTGACTCAGTAGCTGATCCAGGGACATCGGCAGGGTGGGGTTGATCTCGAGGCGCGACAGCGGCGCGCTGTCGGTGTCCTCAAGGAGGGGGACGGCAGCTGAAGGCGAATCCTGGGCGGCGGGCTGCGGATCGTTGAGCTGGGCGCGCTTGCGCATCAGCCGGTGGCGGACCTGGTCGTACAGCGCCTCCAGCGTCGGGCTGCGGTCGCGGGCGGGCAATATGGCCGAGTCCAGCATGATGGTGACCTTGCGCTTGCGCACCTCGATGACGACCCGCAGAGGTCGGCCGAGCCGGTCTTCCAGCAGCGATTTCGCCTGCTCCTGGTTCATGCCCGGGAGCAACAGCGCGAACTCCTCGCGGCCCGTGCGTGCCGCGATGGATCGCCCCTGGGTGGCGCGGGCGAGGGCGCCCACGGTGTTGACGAAGACCGTCCGGGCGGCGGTACGTCCCAGGATCAGGCTGACGTCCTTCATGTCCCGGAATTGCAACAAGGCAAGGCTCAGGGGCCTCTTTTCGCGCCTGCAGGCGTGAAACAGCTCTTGTCCGTGGGCGAACAGTCCGGCGGCGTTGTACAGGCCGGTTTGCACATCGGTCAGGCTGGCCTCGACTTGCGCGTCGGACCGCTGGACCGACCGGGCGAATACCAGTGCGATCGCAGGAAATGCGATGAGCAGGATGCTGGATGCCAGAGCATCCCGCCAGGCGTTGACCGGGGGCAGCAACCAAAGCGCCAGGGCGTATTCCGTGATGCAGAGGGCGAAAAGTCCCAGTGCCCATGGGCGCTCCAGCAGCAGCGCAAATCCACAGGCGATGGTCACGGGCCAGAAATAGAACGGGCCGGCCGCCCCGGCAGTTTCGGGCGAAAGGTGAAGTGCGCTGGCGCCCACAAGCAGCAAGACCGCCCTCAGCATCATGACCGAAGGGGCACGTGCTGGAAAGGCGCGGCTCCAGGCGCCCAGCACCAGCGCAACAAACGCCATTCCCCATGCCGTCAATGCGGTCGGGAACATGAAGATGGCCGTCCACGCAGTGCAGGCCGCCAGCGCCCAGGGCAACAGGTACTCAAGGCTGCGCAGCCTGAAAGACACCGACGAGGGGCGGCCAATCGGCTCCCGTGATGACTTTCGGCTCATACCCACATGACTTGACCGGACATGCCGGCAGTTTAGTCGCGCCCCAGCCGGGTGTGCGGAATCGTCAGGCTTCGCCGCCGAACTTCTTGATCAGGTTGGCGATGTACTTGTCGACCAGTTTCTCGAACTCGCCTTCCACCACGGGCGCCACCACCATCTTCATCAGCGAGGGCAGGGGGACTTCCACCGTGCCATCGATCTTGAGCACGATGCCGGTGGATTTCTTGTTGTCCTTGAGCGTCCAGCTGCCGCCCACCTGGGCGTTGCCGATGCCCTTGACCGGTGTCCACTTGACCGTGCCCTTTGCCTTGTCGCTGACATATTTGCTGGCATACACGGTCTGGATATTGACCTGGGCGGTTCCGACTTTCTCCATCTCCCACTTGTACACGCCGTCACCCATGTCGGTGAGCTTGTCTACCTTGGGGAAATGGCTGACGGATGCCGGCACGTCCGAGAGGACGGCAAATACGTCGGCCATCTTGGCCTTGACTTCGAATTCGTAGCCCAGATCGATGCTGACAGAGATGGCCATGGTTTGTCTCGCAGTGGTTTGAATGAATGGAATGATTCTGCCACCGAGTTGCGCCCGTGGCCCGCGCGTCACGCGGGTCCGGGCTGGCCATGGTCCCTTGTGTCAGGCGGCGCGGCGGTTGCGGGCCTTGCGAAAGGGCGACACGCGTGCAGCGGGCTCGCCGGCCACAAGCACGGCCAGCTCACCGGACTTTTGTTCGACCTGGCTGGCGATGCGCGTTACGGCAACTGCCGCCGGCACAGCGGCCTGGGCAATTTGCTGCAAGGCCGTCAGTCCGGTCTTTTCTTCAAACAGGCTGGCATTGGCGGCGACCTGACCGACGCCTTCGCCGGCGATGCGCACGATCTGGTCAACGACCGTGTCCGCGCCCGATGTCGTCAGTGCCACGCTGCGGCTGAAGTAGCCGCCAACGACCTTGCGGGCGTTGGCTGCATTGCGGCGCACTTCGGCCGTCAGCCGGGGCGCGGATTGCTCCAGCGCTTCATCCCAGCGGCGCTCCAGAAAACCGGCCACGCGCTCGCTGCCGGCGCGGGCGACATGGATCATGTTGTGTGCTGTGGCAGCGTACGAGGCAATCAGGTCGGTGGTCACGCCGGAAAGGGTGTGGGTGTTCATCGTGGAAGTCCTTGGAGTTGATGACCCGATTCTCCGGATGCAGCCTAGGGCGTGCGCCCTAATGGTCACGCTTTTCCTAGAGCCAGCTGCCTAGGACCTGGGTGGCCCCATGCCTTGTGAAAAGAGGGTCGCCTGCGTGGCAGGTCTTTCGCATCCGGGGTGGTTACAGTATTCCCCGGGAAAATACTTCGTGGAGCATGGAATGGGACTGGACTTCAGTGGACGCGTGGCCATTGTCACGGGTGCGGGCGGTGGGTTGGGTCGCGAGCACGCCCTGGCGCTGGCGGCGCGTGGTTGCAAAGTGCTGGTGAACGACCTGGGCGGTGCGGTCGACGGATCCGGAGGCTCCGTTTCGGCGGCGCAGGCGGTGGTGGAGGAGATTCGGGCAGCGGGCGGAGAGGCCATTGCCAATGGCGCCTCGGTGACCGACTTTGAGTCCGTACAGGCCATGGTGGCACAGGCCGTCGACGCCTGGGGGCGGGTCGATGTGCTCGTCAACAATGCCGGCATCCTGCGCGACAAGAGCTTCGCCAAGATGGAATTGGCGGACTTCCGGCTGGTACTTGAGGTCCATTTGATGGGAGCGGTGCATTGCACCAAGGCGGTCTGGCCGCTTATGACCAGCCAGAAGTATGGCCGTGTCGTTATGACTTCGTCGTCCAGCGGCCTGTACGGCAACTTTGGACAGGCGAACTACGGCGCGGCCAAGCTGGCGCTGGTGGGCTTGATGCAGACGCTGGCCATCGAAGGTGAGCGCCACAATGTCCGCGTCAACTGCCTGGCGCCAACGGCGGCCACCCGGATGACAGAGGATCTGTTTCCGCCCGACATGCTGGCTGCGTTCGGGCCAGCAGCCGTGGTCCCGGCCATGCTCGTTTTGGCCGGTGAGACTGCGCCTACGCGAACGGTGCTGTGCGCCGGCGCGGGCGGCTTCGAGGCTGCGCACATTACCCTGACACGCGGTGCCTACATTGGCACGGCCGGCAACGCCGACGAACTGCTGGCCCAACGCCTTGCCGAGGTGACGGACCGCAGCGGAGAAGCCGTCCCGCACAGCGGCTCGGAGCAGGGCACCAACGAAATGCGTCTGGCGCGCGCAGGCTGAAACTGCGCGATGCGCCTCGTGACGGGTTCAGCCGATGGCGGTCGCGGAAGAGATGGCGTCGGAAGTGTGGTGCGGAATCACCACGACACCCGCTTCGTTCCTGATGGCCTCGATGTGGACGAGAGGCGCCATGGAGCGAACGGCACCGAAAATGGTCGCAAACGCAGCGTCAGCCGCATCGCGGCCCGTGGCCAGCCGCACGAATCCCATGGGAATGGCGGTGCCGGAAGGGTCGAACAGGTACCAACGGTCACCCAGATAGGCCTCGACATAGGCGTGAAAGTCCGGAGGACCAAGTGCAGGGTCGGCACCGTAGTCGAAGCCCGTAACAAAGCGCGCGGGAATGTTGACTGCACGGCACAGTGCGATCATGAGGTGCGCGAAGTCCCGGCAGACACCCAGGCCGTTGGCCAATGTCTCGGTTGCTGAAGTGTTGCTGTTGGAGGTGTTGGACTGGAACCGTACTTGTGCATTGACCCAATCCCTGATCGCCATCACCCTGCCGTAACCCTGCCAGAGGCCCCCGAACTGCTGGACTGCAAATCCATGCAGGCGGTCGGACTCGCAGTAGCGGCTCGGATAAAGATAGGGCAGGACGTGCCATGGGATGCTGGCAACCGGGACTTCCGCCACACTGGCTGGAGCGCGCAAGTGGTGGGTGATGTCCACAGTGGCCTCGTGCGCGATGCGCAAGGGCCCGGCCTTGGCCTGCAAGCGCAAGTGCCGGGTGCCGGTTTCGGCGTCGAGCCAGCTCTGGGTCAGGATGTTCTGGCTTATTGCAAGCGATTCGGCGGACACACGCTGGTGGGGCGTGCGCGCAGCCTGAATGCTGAAGATGAAGTCGGTTCCATCCTGGAGCACGTCGTACTGAAGCGCCACCGAGAACTTGAGGCGAACCATGGGGGCTGGCGCATGGGACGGACCTGGAGGACTTGAAAAAGCGGATGAAGTCGCAAATTGCATGCTCGGACGGTAGCATCTTTGCTGCAGCGCAAAAACCCTGTTTCGAGCCCGGAAGCCGCAAAGCGTACAATCGGCGGTGTCAGCAACCGTGGGGTTGCCGTCCCCTGAAGCCTCCCCGGGCCCTCTGCGCGAGGTCCATGCCACCGGGCTGGCAAGAACCGGCAACCCAAAGCCGGGCTTATCTCGTTGAACCCTCACCCGCAGCAGGCGTCGTCTGCCGTGGCGAAGTACATCAATTACTCATGACACATTCAGAACAAAACATCAAAGTCGGGCGATACCTGATATCGCCTCTCACCAAACCCCTGGAAAACGGCTGGTATGCCTGCTCCGTTTCCATCCGCTCCGGTGCCGGCAGCGCCATGACGGACCGCGTCCTGCGCCTGACCCGCCTGTTCCGCGATAAAGTGGCTGCTGTCGAGTACGCTGTAGCCGAAGGGCTGCGCTGGGTCGGCCATCCGCACCCCGCTGCACAAACTGCCTGAGGAGAACCCACCATGGCCAAGGAAGAACTGATCGAGATGCGCGGACGCGTGTCCGAAGTGCTGCCGGATTCACGCTATCGCGTGATCCTGGACAACGGACACCAGCTCATCGCCTATACAGGCGGCAAGATGCGCAAGCACCACATCCGCATCATTGCCGGGGACAATGTGTCCCTCGAGTTGTCGCCCTATGACTTGACCAAGGGCCGTATCACGTTCCGGCACATCGCCGGCCGCAGCGGCCCGCCGCCACGGTAAAACGTGCCTCCAGCCCCCGCCGAATATGGTTGAGCTGCTACAAAAAATATAGCAATTCGCTTGGCCGGCGGGGAGCCTTCACCGGGCTCACTTTTTCTTTTCCTTGCCGCGCGGCAACACCGCAGTCACCGGTGGCATGGGCCTGTACGAGGAGCCGGGCTTGGGTGGCGAGTTGTCTTTCTTGGGCTTCTTGACCATCTTGTTGCTGCGTTGATCGCCTTTTGCCATGGGAGCCTCCGGTAGGGGCCGCGTCGCGCGGCCGGAGCACGAATGTTAAGGCAGGTTGGACGCCGGGCCTGCATCCCGGTGGCCCATCGATTTCACCTACCAACCTGCATAGGTACCTACCAACCTGCATAGGGCAGGAGCGCTGACAGGACCGGGGTGTCCGCCTAGACTGGGTTTGTGAATCGACCCGCCTCAGTCCAGCAACCCGAGCGATACTGCCTTGGCCACAGCCTGCACGCGTGTGGCCACGCCCAATTTGCGCATCACGTTTTTCACGTGAAAGTCCACCGTGGGTTCAGATATCCGCAACAAGTCGGAAATCACGGACGTGCTTTTTCCCTGCATCACCAGTCGCAGGCAATCGTGTTCGCGCGGGGTCAGCCGGGCGGACTGCCCGGCCAGCAGATCCGGCACGATGAGACGGATTGCGGCCATGTGCGCACAGGTCGCCAGCACCGTCGCCGCCTGCACAATTTCCTGCTGCTCGCGCGCGTCCGAATCGATAGGCCGGTCCCGCGCGAGGCTGACCATGCTTTTGGAGTTGCGGGTTTCGTGCACACCAATGCTGAGGCCATGGCTCAAGCCGTGGCTGCGCGCCTCCTCGAGCAGTTCGATCGAACCGTCGGCGTATATCCCGTCGTGCCACACCAGCGGGGTGGTGTGCTGTTGGCAGTGCGGGACCGTCGGGTCCATGCGGACATAACCCTTTTCGACGTACCGGCGTTGCCAGCGCTCCGGGTAGCCACTGGTCACGTCCTGTACCGGGTCGAGTGCCGGGCGGTGAACTTCGACGCCCAGCATGAAGTGCTCACAGCCAAGCGCCCGCACGGCTTCATGCATGCGCTGCACGAGTTCGTCGCGGCTGTTCGCCGTGGTGACGGCGTAGATCATGCCAAGGGCGTCGTTCATGCAATGGACGATGGTTCAGCAATTCTTCAATATCGCGAAGGCTAGAGCATCCATGCAGACCAACTTATCCCTGCCTTGCACCAGTTCCGCGCACCTTTTTTCGCGAGACTACTACATCCGTGTCACACCCGCGGATCTGGAAGGGCTCGAACTGCGACATCTTTTCAGCTACCTGGATCCGAGTGTGGCCCGGGATGCGCCGGGAGTCTTCCGCGACGGTCGTGCCGGCGTGTACGCCGGGTCGACTGAATGGCACGGCCTGGCGCGTGGCGGGCAGATCAGCCTGGCCTGGGACTGGGTCCGACATGACGATGGCCACATCCTTGCCCTGAAGCGGGTTGCACCCCGCACCAACCTGCAGCTGCTGGACCATGCTGGATACGACCTTCCCGGCGTTGAGCACGTGGCCGAACTCTGGCGCTTTCTCGACGGCGTCGCCTGGCAGCGCCACATCCTTGCGACCCTCAACAGCGACCCACGTCTGTTGTAACAGCACGTGTCGGCATGGACAACCTATCAACCTAGATAGCTATCGCCGGCGGGGGCGCCTCAGTCAAATCGATCCACGATTGGCTGGAGGGTCCTCACCATGCAACACGCTGTCATTACCGCACCACTTGGGGACCTTGCCCCCGACGACCGTATCGGCATGTTCCGGCTCCGGTACGAGGTGTTTCATGACCGGCTGGGCTGGGACGTCAAGACGACCGCCGACGGGCAGGAGATAGACGAATTCGATGCGGTTGAACGGGCCCACTACATACTGGCGCGCTCACCTTCCTGCGGCGTGGATGCGTGCTGGCGCCTGTTGCCTACGCTTGGCCCCAACATGCTGCGTGATGTGTTCCCGGAACTGTTGCACGGACAACCCGCTCCCGCGGGCTCGGATGTGTGGGAATTGAGCCGTTTTGCGATCGCCACAGATCGGGTGGCCGCAGGAGAAGCTGCCGGGAACCACCAACTGGGATTTGGTGAGTTGTCGGTGGCATTGATGGCGGAAGCGGCACAGTTCGCCCGCGCCAACCAGATCAGCAGGTACGTTACTGTCACCACCGCAGCCATCGAACGCATGCTCAAGCGCCAGGGATTGCACATCCACCGTCTGGGTCCTCCGGTACGGATTGGCCTGGTCATGGCCGTGGCGTGCTTCATTGAGGTGGATTCCATGACACTCGGGGCGGTGGGCTACCAGGATTGATCATGGGCGCCGCGTTGCAACTTGTCGGCGGCTTGAAGATTGCCGCGGCCAGCGGAGAATGGTCTGGTCCGCACCGCGCCGCGCGGCAGGCGCCGGTGCAGTTCCCGGGCATCGCGCGGGTGCCGACTTTCCCCTTGCACCATCGTGCAGGGCGCGCGGCGATCGTGACGACGGATGAAGACCTGAGAGAACGGTTGTTGCGCAGGGCCCACGGCCGGTACGAGTTGCGGGCCTTCCGTGGGGTGGACGCCTTCCTGAATGAATTGCAACAGGAGCCTCCGCGATGGGAGCATGACCTCTGGCTTCAGCAGCAAATCGTGGAACGCGCCCGGCGCGGACGGCCCTTGATCCCCGAGGTCTTGCGGTATTGGGCAGCCCACTCCGAGCGTCTCGAACTGACGACGGTCTGCGTTGTGGACGACTTTCTGTGCGATCGGTCAGGGCATGAGATCCTGTCCGAGTTGGTCGGCTGGTCGGGCCGTCGTGTCTTGCTCAGCAACGGGTTCGATGACGGTGAGACGGTAGATGCAGTAAACAGCGGCCTCATCGAGCGGGTGATTCGTTGCGGCCCGCAGGGAACCGTAGAAAGACTGGACGCAGCGTTGAGTGTGCTGCTGGCCAGTCCCAACGAACGATTCCAGCGCCTGTGGGCTGACTCGTTCAACGGGCCACAGCTGGAGGCGTTGCGAGAGCCCCTCGTCCTGCGGGAACTGCGTACTCTTGCGGAAGAGAGATGGGTCGAATGGATAGGCATCGGGCAGCCGTTTGGCATTCTGGGCATGGACAGTCATGGCGTCCCATCCTGGTTGCAGTTGCAGTTGGCGTCCGAGCTGGACACTGCCATTGGACGGGCCATGACAAACGGGTTGGGCAAATCCGAAGTTGACGCAGTGGCGAACAGGCGCAGCATCCTGGATATCGACTTCCAGACCGAAATTGGGCATCCCGCTGCGGGTGGTGCCGTGCCCGCCTTCCATCTTGGCGACAAGGGAAGGCTTCTGTGCGCATGGAGAGCCATTCCTGCCGGCCTTGCTCACCAGGAGCGCACGGCGACAGGCTTGGCCTGATCGCCTGGTCCGGCGGGTGGGTCGGCCCCTTGGCCGTTCCTCCCAGCCTTGTTCGCGGCCCGCATAGAATGCCTTCAAGGTGCCCCATCCGGAGCCGCACCGTTTGGCCAACAACCCCATCGATCCGTGACGACTGTCGTATTTGCCGATCTGGTAGGAAGCACCCGCCTCTTCGAGCGCCTCGGGGACGAAACCGCTTCGCGCCTGGTCACCGAGTTGACGTCTGACCTCAGCAAGGTGTTTGAAGCCCACCACGGGAGGGTCGTCAAGCTGCTGGGCGACGGCCTTTTTGTGGTGTTCCCGCACGAGGGTGATGCTGTGGCGGCCTGTGTCGCGATCCAGACCCGCCTGCACCATTCGCCCATCCGGCCCGGCGGGCTCGGGCAGGCGATCCAGATGCAGATGGGCGTTGAGTCTGGCGAGGTCGTGGAAATCGATGGAGATTGCTACGGTGACGCGGTCAATTCGGCGGCCCGTCTGGCCGACCTGGCGGGCGCCGAGCAGATCCTGACCACCCAGAAGGTCAAGGATGGCCTCCCGCGCATCCTTCAGGCGTCATTGCGGGGGCTGGGCCCCATGTATCTGCGTGGCAAGAACGATGTCACCGAGGTTTACCGGATCGAGTGGCTGGCCGGGCGCGATGCAGATGCCACCATCATGGGGGCGTCCATCCAGGTGCCGCAGCGATCACAGCACCTGGAAGTATCGGGTTTCGGGCAACACCTGCGGATATCGCCTGGAAGCGAAAAGGTCGCCATAGGGCGAGCTGCAACAGCCAACTTGTCGATCAACGATTCCCGGGTGTCCCGGGTGCATGCGACCGTTGAATGGCGTGGCGGACAATTTGTGCTTTGCGATGCCTCCAGCTTTGGCACGTGGGTCTATGCCGGCTCCCAGGCCGATGCGGTTGTGTTGCGGCGGACCGAATGTTATCTTGTGGGGCAGGGCGAAATCGCGCTTGGCGGGGAGCGGGGCGTGGATGAAGTTCCGATGCTGCGCTACACCGTTGCTTCCTGATCGTCTGGCACCCCCGTGATCAGTGGCTAGAATCCCTGATCCTCCTGTTTAATGACCGGGACCCCGTGACCTTGAAAAAGCTTGGCCGATACGATCTTGTCCGCGTGCTGGGCAAGGGTGCCATGGGTATCGTCTATGAAGGGCGAGACCCCAATCTTGATCGCCGGGTGGCCATCAAGACCGTCAAGGTGGAGAACCTGTCCCACGACGCCGCGGCTGAGTACGAAGCCCGCTTCCGCACCGAGGCCAGGTCGGCCGCACGGCTGCAACATCCCAATATCGTCAGCGTCTATGACTCCGACCGGGATGGCGATGTGGCCTTTCTCGTCATGGAGTTCATCCAGGGGGATGATCTCAAGCACCACCTGGACAGCGGCAAGCGCTACTCCCTTGAGGAGTCCGTTCGCATGATCTGCGAATTGCTGGACGCGCTTGATTACGCCCATCGCCAGTCCATTGTTCACCGTGACATCAAGCCTGCCAACCTGCTCCTTGAGCCCGGTGGCCGCGTGAAGCTCACGGACTTTGGCGTTGCCCGTATCCAGGACGCCGGAGAGGCCACCCGGACGCAGGGCGCGATCATCGGCACGCTGAAGTACATGGCGCCCGAGCAAGTGCGCGGCACGCCGGTCGACGCACGCGCCGACATCTTCTCGGCGGGCGTGGTGCTGTACCAGCTGCTGGCGGACAAGCGCCCTTTCGATGGGGAAAACGATTTTTCCATCATTCACCAGATCATCAGCCAGATCCCCGAGCCGCCCAGCACTTTCCATGACCAGTTGCCCACCGCCATCGACGCGGTGGTGTCCAGGGCGCTGGCCAAGGATCGGGAGCAGCGGTTCCAGACGGCAGGGGACTTCCAGCGCGCGCTGCGCAAGGCACTTACAGAGGTGGCGGATACCACCATCGTGCCACCGGCCAATCCGCGGCGGGCAGAGGGTGGTGCAAGCACCCTGTCCCGCGGCACATCGCCCTCATCAGCTACTTCGGGTCTCGGTGGATCCAGCGGCACGAGCGGCACGAGCGGAAGTACCGTGACCCAGGAACTTGAGCTGGTGTACTGGAAGGACATCAAGGATTCGACCGATTCCGACGAGTTGCGTGGCTTCCTGGACAGGTTCCCCACGGGTATCTACGCCGATCTTGCCCGTCGGCGCCTGAAAAAGCTCAGTGAGGCACCCTCCGCAGACAGCACCATGGCCGGTCCGGTTGCTGCGACCGCGCGCGTTGCCGTGCACGACGATGACATCACGCGCATGCCCTCGCGTGTGGCCGGGCCCCCGGCGGAGCGTCGTGAGCCGTTGCCACCCGGCGCTTCGTTGTCGGACATCCAGCCTTCCGCCGATGAGGTCGCAGGCGCTTCTACGGACTCCGCCGGTTCGAGCGCCGGGCCTGCCGGCCAGCCCGCAGGCAGCAAACGCAACCTGATGATTGCGGGCGCCGCTGTGGCTGTTGTCTTGGTAGCGGGTGCTGTTTTCATGGGCACCCGTGGTGCCTCTCCGGCCAAGACAGGTCCTGGTGCGGACGCCCCAATGGCGGCAGCCAGCGCCGCTGCGTCGGCACCGCCGGTGGCCGCTGCCTCCGCCGCTTCTGCGGCCGCTTCTTCAGTGGCGTCCGCCGCCTCGGCGGCGGCCTCCGCAGCGCCAATTCCTTCGCGCATGGCCTCGGCGCTGGCGGGTCTGAAGGCAAAGGCTCAAGACCGTTTTGGGGCGCAATCAAAGGCTTCGGCACCCGCGCCTGCCACTCCGCCTTCGACACCCGCGCCGGCGGCGGAGGAAGCACCCAAGCCACCGGTTGCGACGACCACGCAAGCTCCTCCGGTGGTGGTCAAGCCCGCCAGTCCTAACGACGCCTGCGAAGGGCGCATGTTGCTTGGTTTCCAGTTCTGCATGGCAGAGCAATGCGCCAAGCCGGTGTTCCAGAACCATCCGATCTGTGTGGAGCGTCGCGAGATGGAGCGGCGCCGGCGCGATGCCCAGCAGGGCAACAACTGACGCGGGCTGTACGGCTCAGGTGATGTCGATGCAGTGCAGGGCGTAGGTGCCAGTGCGGCGGTCGGAAAAATAGCGTTCCAGCGTTTCGCGCACCGTCCGGAAAGCGATTTCGTCCCAGGGTATTTCGGACTCCGAAAACAGCCGGGCTTCCATGGTTTCGTGGCCCGGATCAAACCGGTCGCTGAGCAGCCGGGCCCTGTAAAACAAGTGAACCTGGCCCACGCGGACGACCGTCAGCATCGAGAACAGGTCCTGCATCTCGATTAGTGCGCCCGCCTCTTCATTGGTTTCCCGGGCTGCTCCCTCGGCGACCGTTTCCCCCAATTCCATGAAGCCCGCCGGCAAAGTCCATTTGCCCCTGCGTGGTTCGATGTTTCGCTTGCACAGCAACACCTTGTCGCCCCAGTAGGGCACGGTCCCGACCACATTGAGCGGGTTCTCGTAGTGCACGGTCGCGCACCGCGAACAGACTGCACGCTCGCGGGTGTCGCCGTCGTCTGGCACCCGGTAGACCGTTGCCCCGCCGCATTCCCGGCAAAACTTGATCGGGTTGCGCAAGGGCAATGCGTGTTTCTCCCTCAGGCCTTGCCGTGCTTGGCGATCAGCGCACGCGCCGTCTCCAGCAGCTTCTTGCCGTCGAAGTTGCGCTTGTTCATGTCGGCCACCCATTCATCATCAATCTGGCCGGACAGCTTGCGGAATTCTTCCGTGTCGGCGTCGGTGATCTGATAGATGGTGTTGTTGCGGTCCGAGGCCGTCTTGCGGCCCGCCGGATCATTGCCTTGTTGTGTCTTGCCCAGCCAGGCTGAAGTGGCCATGCCGGAATTGGCATCGATGATCTTCTTCAGGTCAGGTGCCAGGCCGTCGTACTTGGCCTTGTTCATGGCCATGACGAACGTGGTGGTGTACAGCGCCGGCTTGTTCGCCGGGAACTCGCTGTGGAATTTGGTGAGTTCGTTGACCTTGATCGACGGCACGACTTCCCACGGAATCACACAGGCTTCAATCGTCCCCTTGGAAAGCGCGTCCGTGATGGCGGGCAACGGCATTCCAACAGGCGTCGCGCCCACGGACCCCAGCATCTTGGTCACCTGGCGGGTCGGTCCACGCACTTTCATGCCCTTGAGATCGGCGGCAGACTTGATCAGCTTGTCCCTGGAGTGGAACATGCCGGGGCCATGCACATGGAGCGCCAGCACCTGCGTATCCTTGAATTCGTCCGGCGCCATGGTCTGCACGTACTCCCAATAGGCCTTGGACGTTGCCTCCGCGTTGTTCATCATGAAAGGCAACTCGAACACTTCCACGCGGGGAAAGCGGCCGGCTGTATTGCCGGGCAATGTCCAGACGATGTCCACCACGCCGTCCCGGGCCTGGTCGTACAGCTGCACCGGCGTGCCGCCGAGTTGCATGGCGGGATAGGCTTCGAACTTGATGCGCCCGCCCGAGTCTTTTTCGACCTTGTCCATCCAGGGCTTGTGCATGGACAGCCAGACGTTGGACATCGGTGCCATGAAGGTGTGGAACTTGAGGGTGACCGATTGCTGCGCAAGCCCGCTGAGGGCCGGAGCACCCAGGGCCACCGCGGCCGAGGTCTTGAGGAGGGTACGACGCTGGATCATGGAATATCTCCGTGTTGGATGACGACAAGTTAACGCATTGGGGGCAAGACGGCTTCGGGGCTTTCCCGCAAACAGCGTACTCGCACCGCCCGCAAATCAGCTGCTGGTGACGCGCACCGACAGCGTGCCCAGACCGTCCACGCCACCCACCAGCGTGTCGCCGGCGACCACGGCGTTCACGCCTTCAGGTGTGCCGGTGTAGATCAGGTCGCCGGGTTGCAGTTCCCAGGCGGCCGACAGGTGTTCGATGGTTTCGCCGATGTTCCAGATCAGCTTGGCCACGGTGCTGCGCTGGCGGTCCGCGCCGTTGACCTGGAGCCAGATTGGCGCCCGGGCAACGTCCCCGGCCTGGGCAGCAGGCGTGATCGGGCCGATCGGGGCCGAATGGTCATAGGCCTTGCCAATGCACCAGGGGCGACCCTGCTTCTTCATCTCGCCCTGAAGGTCGCGTCGGGTCATGTCCAGGCCCACCGCATAGCCAAAGATGTGCCCGGCGGCGTCGGCAGCCTTGATGTTGCGCCCACCCGTGCCGATGGCCACGACCAGTTCGATCTCGTGGTGGAGGTTGTTCGTCAGGCTTGGGTAGGGGATCTGACCCGTTTCGCCGGCCGCAACGCTCACGATGGCGTCGGCCGGCTTGAGGAAGAAGAACGGTGGCTCGCGGCCTGTGAAGCCCATTTCCTTGGCATGCTCCTCGTAGTTGCGGCCCACGCAATAGATGCGGTGCACGGGGAAGCGTTCGGGGCGGCCGAGAACCGGTACGGACACGGTGGCCGGCGGGGTGAATACGTAACTCATGAAAGCCTTTCTTCGCGGTGGAGGGCCAGCGCCTGCTGCACAGGCCGGTCAGAGTAACTGAACAGCACACAGCCCGGCTGCGACCGCAGCCGCGCAGTGTGCCATGAGGGAATCACAAAATGGTCGCGCGGGGCAAACGCAAACTCCTGCGTCTGTCCTGCGTTTTCAACGAACACGCTGCCATGCCCTTCAACCACGCTGTACACCGTGCCGTCGGTTTGCCGCCAGGGGTTGCCATTGAAGCCGGGCGGAAGCCGCTGCATGAAAGTGGCCATCGTCGGCATGGGCGAGCCGCCCGTCAGCGGGTGGATGTACCGCAGCTTGACGCCGTCCCAGTCGTCCACCGGCGCGTCGCGCTCGAGCTTCTCCAGCGCCTCACGGCTGCGCTCGTAGGGGTAGCTGAAGATCGGGGACGTGGCGCCGAACGGCGCATCCTGTCGCACAGGGGCCATGTTGTGGCCATAGCGCGCGTAGCTGGTGCCCTCTGCCCGTGTCACGACCTGCGATTTGCGGGTGTCGTTCTGGGCAAACCCGGCGTCGAAGAACCGCACCATGGGGATGTCCAGGCCGTCAAGCCAGACCACGGGCCCGTCGGCCTCGCTGCCGTGGTCGTGCCAGGTCCAGCTGGGCGTGATGATGAAATCGCCCGGGTGCATCGTGGTGCGTTCACCGTCCACCGCGGTGTAGGCACCCTGGCCCTCGACGATGAAACGCAATGCGCTTTGCGTGTGCCGGTGGCTGGGCGCCACCTCACCGGGCAGGATCAGCTGCAGCCCGGCGTACAGCGACTGCGTGACGGCGGATTGCCCGCGAAGGGCGGGGTTCTCCAGGATGAGAACGCGGCGCACGGCCTCTTCGGCGGTGATGGCCTCGCCGGCGCGCATCAGGAAAGGCCGCACGTCTGCGTACCTCCAGTGCGCCGGCACACAAGGCGAAGCCGGCTGCGGTGGCACCAGCGCGTGCAGGACCTCCCACAACGGCGTGAGGTGTTGCGGCGACATGTCCGCATAGAGCTGCTGGCGCACGGCGGTCGGGTTCAGGGGAGCGTTCATGGCGATTCCTTCTGGGGTTCTGTGCCGAGCCAGGCACCTGCGGACTCCAGGGCGGCCTGCAGGCTGTCCATGTTGACGTCTGCAGCGGTGCAACCGGTGTCCAGTGCCAGTACGGCCGCCGTGCCGGCAGCCTGGCCCATCACAAAGCACGCGCCCGTGACGCGAGCGGCCGATTGCGCCTCGTGGCTCATCGACGCGCAGCGCCCCGCTACCCACAGGTTGTCCATGCCCACAGGCACGGTCATGCGGTAGGGAAGGTGGTTGTAACCCCGGCTGCCGGGTATGTCGGGCCAGCGGAATTCCACGTCGCCCTTGAGGTGCAGTTCCAGCGGCCAGCCGTTGACGCCCACGGTGTCGTCAAAACTGGCGCAACCCAGCACATCGGCCTCGGTCAGCTGAACGAGGCCCCGAACGCGGCGCGTCTCGCGGATTCCCACCTGGGGCGCAATGTCCACGATGTAGGCCGCCTCGAACCCCGGGACTTCACGAAGGAAGCCCGTCACGCTGGCGATCTGGCGGCGACCTTGCACCTCGGCGTCGCTCAGCTCCAGCGCGTCGGTGCCGTCCATCGCCATGCCCTGCGCATTGGCCAGCTGCGTCAGGTTGACGCGCCATTCGCCGGAATTCTTCTGCGGTCGCACGATCGGCGTCTTGCGTGGAAAGGTGTAGCGGCCGTCTGCCTGGGCCTGGGCCATCAGCTGCGGGATCACTTCCCATGCCCTGCCGGCACGCGCCGCGTCGATGCCGGCCAGCCGGAACATCGTGGAGGGGTACAGCATGTTGCCTTCGCCATCGCCCTTGTCATACGGCACGCCCGCCCAGGCGGCAAGATCCCCGTCGCCGGAGGCGTCAATGAAGCAGCGGCCCACGATCGCGTACCGACCAGACTTCGTCTCCACCAGCAACGCCTGCACGCGGCGGGGCGAGGCCATCACCGTGCCCACGGCCAATGCGTGAAACAGCACCTGCACCCCGGCGGATTCCATCAGTTCGTCGGCAGCGATCTTGTAGGCCGCCGTGTCATAGGCCTGCGCCACGGTCTTGCCAAACAGCGCATGCGGCGCATTGAGTCCGCCCAGGCGGTCGATGCGATCCAGCAGGTCGTCGGCCACGCCGTGGACCACCTGCCGGATCTCCCCGTACACATTGGCGTGCAGGCCGCAGAAATTGGTGACGCCGGCGGCCGTGCCCATGCCGCCCAGGAAGCCGTACCTTTCCAACAACAGCACGGTACGGCCGGCGCGCGCAGCCGATACGGCGGCCGCCATCCCGGCTGGCCCGCCCCCCAGCACCACCACATCGAACTCGCCGAAGACGGGCGTCTGTCGGCCGGGTTCGGTCAGATGGGCTGGGGCTGGAGACATGGGTGGGCTGGCCGGGGCGGTTAATAGTAAGTATACGTATTAATTGACCTGGCGCAAGGCAGCTTGCCCGGCGGCGCTGGCTACACTCGCCACATGGCCAAGAGTTACGACTTCGAGCACGCGCCGGGCCACCTGATCCGGCGTGCGCACCAGCGGGCGGTGGCGGTTTTCATGGAGGAGACCGCCGCGTTTGACGTCACGCCCGTGCAGTTCGCCATCCTCAATGCGCTGATCGACGATCCGGGCGAAGACCAGGTGACGCTGGCGGCGCGGGTGGCGTTCGACGCGGCCACGTCGGGCTCGGTGATTGGGCGGCTGGAGGCAAAGGGGTGGGTACGGCGTCAGCCCGATGTGCAGGACCGGCGGCGCAAGCTGATCTGGGTGACGCCCGAAGGCGAGCGCGTGGCGCTGAGCATGAAGCGCGCCGTGGCCCGGGCCCAGAACCGAATCCTCAGCGGCCTGGACGATGCGGAGCGCGCCCAGTTTGTCGCGCTGCTGGGCAAGCTGGTGGGCGAAGCGTCCGAATCCGCTCAGGCGGACTGACCGGTTCAGTCCGACTTGACCAGCAGGTCGAAGTGTTCCACCAGCGGCGGCGCGGCGAAGAACGGGCCGACGATGGCGCGCCACTCGGCGAACAGCGGCCCCTGGCGGAAAGCGACGGTGTGGTCTTCCAGCTTCGCCCAGAAGATCTGCAGGATGTAGCGCTCGGGCGACTCGATGCACTTGTTGACCTTGTAGCCCTGCATGCCCTGTGCCCGCGAGATCACGGTCGCCAGCCCGCGCTGGATGGCCTCGTCAAAGGCGGCCTGCTGGCCGGGTGCGATGCGGATGTCGGCGATCTCGAGAATCATGGTTGGGCCTCGCTGCGAAAGGTCAATGCTGGGTGGGCGGCAAGTCTACCGTGAGGCCGTCCAGCGCTGGCCAAAAGGCCGAATGCGGCTCGCGCACGAACACAAGGCAGTTGCCGCGGGTCATCAGGCCTTGCCCGGTTTTGGGCATCAAATGTGACCTCAGCCCCCGCCAGTTCTTGTTGACCCGCTATGGTTTTGATAGCAATCCGGTCGTCCATGGCCGCAGGGCTCAGAACCGGCTGAAGTATTCGCGCCGCTGGAAATCGTCGGGGTCGCTGGCCTGCCCGAAGCGTGTGAACTCCGACTGCTTGATGCGCTGGTAGTAGTCCACGAAGCTGTGGCCAAACGCATCCACCAGTGTCACGTCGTCCTGCAGCGCCTGGAGTGCTTCGCCCAGGCTGGTGGGCAGGCGCGTGGCGGAGCCCGCCGTCCCCGCAAGCCCGGGCGACGGGTCCACCGCCGCGTAAGGTGACTTCGTGGCGGGCGGTGGCGCCAGCTCGCGCTGCAACCCGTCCAGCCCGGCGTGGATCTGCGAAGCCAGGTACAGGTAGGGGTTGGCGGATGGCTCGCCCACGCGGTTCTCGATGCGGGTACCGTCGTCGCCGCACTCGCCCACCACGCGCAGCATCGCGCCGCGGTTGTCGCGCCCCCACAGCACCGACTGAGGCGCCAGCGCGTTCGGGCGAAAGCGCCCGTAGCCATTGGCCGTGGGTGTGCAGAACACGCTCATGCCGCGCGCGTGCGCCAGCAGCCCCGCCAGCCAGTGGGCGCCCACGGCCGACAGCGTGTGTTGCGCCTCATGCGGCGTGCTGCCCGGCGCGGGCAGGTCACGCACGAAGGCGTTGGCGCCGCTGTCCGTGGCCACCAGCGACTGGTGCAGGTGCCAGCCGCTGGACATGATGTTGGGAAACGGCGGGCGGCACATGAAGCTGGCGTGGTAGCCCGCGCGGCGCAACGCCTGCTTCACGCCGTTGCGGAACAGCACCATGTTGTCGGCGGCGGTCAGCGCGTCTGTCACGTCGAACACCGCCTCCACCTGGCTGGGCCCCAGCTCGATCTCCAGAGAGAGCAACGGCAGCCCCAGGGCCTGTGCGGTGTGCTGCACGATGCGCAGCGGCTCTTCGGCCATGTCGGCCCAGGCCTCGGTCAACAGGTTGTAGCCAGGGTGCACCAGGCTCACGGCGGGCGGCGCACCCGGCCAGTCTGCGGCTTGCGGATCCATCTGCGCCTGCGTGTTGTCGATGCGGTAGATGTGGAACTCGATCTCAAGCCCGCAACGCATCCCGTACCCTGCCTGCGCCAGCCGCGCCAGTGCATGCTGCAGCACGCGGCGCGTGTCCAGCATCACCGGCGTGCCGTCCTGGAACCAGGGCTGGCATTGCACCCAGCCGGTGGAGGCAGCCCAGGGCAGCAGGCGCAGGCTGGCCGGGTCGCCCAGCAGCATCAGGTTGTTGGCCTGGCCAAAGCCCGGCAGGCTGTCCGTACCGCCGGGCTCGAACACCTTGAAGGCGGTCCTGTCCGACGTGTCCTTCAGCATCAGCGTGCTGACCATGCCCACACCCTCGCGCAGCGCGCGTGCGGCGGCCGCGGCGACAAGCGTCTTGCCACGGGTGACGCCGTGCAGGTCGCACCAGACGAAGCGCACCAGCTCCAGCCCCGAGGCGTCGATCACCTGCGCCGCGTGGCGCACCGCCTGCTCGCGTGCGCCGTCGTGCACGCCACAGCGCTGGGCAAACGAGGTCACGCGGCGACTCCGGGTTGCGCCGGCGCCGCCGCAGATGCGGCGGGTTCGGGTGGCGGCTCATCGGCGGCGCGCGCCCAGGGCGCACCGGCGCGCTTGGCCTGCGCCACGTCGCGCCACCACTGGGACCAGTCGCCCGCCGGGGCGATGCCATCCACCGTATCCGGCCCGATCCTGTGTCCGGCCACCTCTGCCTGCGCCAGGCCGGGTGGGGTGCTACCGGCGGCCACCGCGTCAATCGCCTTGAGCAGCGTGCGCCGGTTGGCCATGATCACCTTGTCGCTGGTGCCCAGGTGTTCGCGCGTGCGGTCCTGGATCGCGCCCATGCTCTCCACCGCCCACTGGTCGTGCACATTGATGTCTTCCTCGCCCATGCCCAGATAGGTGGTGCTCATCTGCTCGTCGGGGTTGAAGCCCCACTGGTTGTGGCGGCCAGACTTCGGCGTGTAGTCGGGCAGGCTGATGAACTGCTGGCGCTGCGCGCGCATCGCCTCACGGTCCAGCGGACCGGCAAAACTGGTGAAGAACGAATACCAGTAGGTGTGCGTGTCGTCCACCGGCAGGTGCATCTGGGTGATGGTCATGGTCTCGGACAGCGGGATCACAAACGTCGCCGGGAAGACCGCCTGGGTCACCCGCACATGCGTGAGCTGGCTGGTCATCGGCCGCAGCGCCGTGAGCCGCAGGCCCCAGGGCTGGGGCTCGACACTGATGTCGGGCTGTGCGAACTCGCGCATGATGCGCGTCATCGGCCACTGCTCGCCGTCGATGGCGCCGGCGCTGGCGCTGCGGAACTGCTTGCCGGCCGCGTTGTCGCCAATCGCGTCCAGCGCCTCGTCCTGCAAAAAGCGGTGCAGGAAGGACGGATGGGCCGGATCGATGCCCACCTCGAAGGCCTGCAGCCAGTTGGCGTTCCACAAGCCCTTGAAGGCAAACGTGTGGGAAGCCGGCGCGCTGAAGCAGTCCAGCGCCGGGAAAGGCGGCGGAGTCATGTTATCGGGGCCCAACCAGGCGAACACCGCGCCAGCGCGCTCCGCGACCGGGTAGCTGCGCTGGCGCACACGCTGGCACAGCGTGCTGCCCGCGGGCTCGGCGGACGTCTCCAGGCAACTGCCGTCTGTTGCGAACTTCCAGCCATGGAAGGGGCAGCGCAGGCCGTCGCCCTCATGGCGGCCAAACGACAGGTCGGCGCCCCGGTGGGGGCAATCGCGGTCCAGCAACCCCCAGCGGCCCTGCGCGTCGCGAAAGAGCACCAGCTCCTGCCCCATGACGCGAACCGCCTTGACGGGCCGTTTGGCCATGCGCGGATCCAGCGCGGGGTTGAACTCGTCGACCAGCGCCACCGGTTGCCAATAGCGGCGCAGCAACTCGCCACAGGCGGTGCCCGGGCCGACGCGGGTGACGCGCTCGTTTAGTTCTGCTTTCATCGTCAGCCTTCAATGTCAAACGGGATGCCGAAACTGAAAATCAGTGTACATATTTATCAGCATGAGCTTGGAAGAAACCGTGTTGATGCAACTTCGCGAACGCATCCTGCCCGTCGCCCTGGTCGGCCTGGAGCAGGACCGCGACTGGAACACCGCGCCGAAACCGGGCGTGGTGCCCGCGATCCGCCTCGTGGTGGGGCGGTGACGTGGAGCAGGCAGAGGCGGCCACGGCGGCCATTTCTCGACAATTTGTAAGTGGAACGTAAGTAGTTCTACCCCCCGCAGACGCACCAATGTGGTGTTCAATGAAGGCTGTCATTCGCGATACCCGGACGGGATGCCCACCATGAATACCTTGCCTTCCTTGCTGCTGGCCTTTGCCGCCCTGGCGGCCTCGTTGCCCGTCGCGGCGCAGGGCCGCTTCACCGTGTCCGGGGACGGCCTCGAAGTGGCCGACAAGAAGAGCGGTGTGATCTGGGCACGGTGCGCCGAAGGCATGGAATGGAAGGGCAAGACCTGCCAGGGCCGCGCCCTTCAGGTGCCGTACCCGGCAGCGCAGGCGCGCGTCGCCGAAGTCGCAGCGCGCACGGGCAAGGCTTGGCGTTTGCCCACCATCAAGGAACTGGTCGCACTGGCCAACCCGGCGGAGGCCGACCCGTCGGCCAACATCGCTGCCATCGACGCCACCGTGTTCCCCGCCACACCGCCGCTGCGCTTCTGGACCTCCAGCAACGCCGGGCCGCACTACTACATGTACGTGGGCTTCAAGGACGGCGAGGCGGGCGAGAACAGCCGCTCCATACCGGCGGCGCTGCGCCTCGTGCGCGACAACAAGTAGGCTTCGCGCCGGGCCTGCGCGCCGGGCCTGTCGCGGGTATCCTTGGGCGCCATGAAGCTCTACAACTATTTCCGCTCGTCGGCCTCATTCCGCGTGCGCATCGCACTGGCGCTCAAGGGCCTGCCCTACGACTACGCCAGCGTGCACCTGGTCAAGGGGGAGCACAAGGCCAGTGGCTACGCCGCCGTGTCGCCCGCCAACCTGGTGCCCACGCTGGAGACCGACGCGGGCGAGCACCTGGGCCAGTCGATGGCCATCATCGAGTACCTGGACGAAACCCATCCCGCGCCCGCGCTGCTGCCCGCTGGTGCGGTGGACCGCGCCCGGGTGCGCGCGCTGGCCCAGCTGGTGGCCTGCGAGATCCACCCGCTGAACAACCTGCGCGTGCTCAAGTACCTGACGCGCGAGCTCAAGGTCGACGAGGACACCAAGAACACCTGGTACCGCCACTGGGTGCGCGACGGCCTGGAGGCGTTCGAGCGCGAGCTGCAGGCGAACGAGTCGTTGCGCGCCGCGGCCGGTCTGCCGGCGTCCACGTACTGCTTCGGCGACACGCCGACGCTGGCCGACTGCTGCCTCGTGCCGCAGATCTTCAACGGCAAGCGCTTCAACGTCGACTTTGCCGGCCTGACGCGCACCATGGCCGCGTTCGACACCTGCATGGCCCACCCGGCCTTCCAGAAGGCGCAGCCCTCCAGCTGCCCCGATTTCGAAGCTTGAACGCTTTCCCGCCCGACTGGCTCACGCCAGACTGGCCCGCGCCCCCGGGCGTGCGCGCCCTGTGCACCACGCGTGCTGGCGGCGCGTCGCGCCCGCCGTACGACAGCTTCAATCTGGGTGACCATGTGGGCGACGACCCGCTGGCCGTGCGGTCCAACCGCGCCGCGCTGCAAGGCGCCCTGCAGGCCCGGCCGGTCTTCTTGCAGCAGGTGCATGGCACGCAAGTGCTGACGCTGCGCGGCGATGAGCCTGACGGCAGCGTGGCCGACGGCTGCGTCACCACCCGGCGCGGGCTGGCCTGCACCATCATGGTGGCCGACTGCCTGCCGGTGCTGCTGGCCCACAGATCGGGCCGTCTCGTCGGCGCGGCGCACGCCGGCTGGCGCGGTCTGGCAGGTGCGACAGGGCCGCAGCATGCCGCTTGGGCCGGGGACGGCATCCTGGAGCAGATTTTCAGGCGTTTTATGGCTCTGGCCCCCGTGGATACTGGTGATGCCGCTATCAAATCAATAGCAAACGAGGTGGTGGTCTGGCTGGGCCCGTGCATCGGTCCGGAGGCGTTTGAGGTCGGGCCCGAGGTCAAGGCCGCCTTCGAGGCGCACGACGCACAGGCCGCGGCCATGTTTCGCCCGCACACGCCGGGCAAGTGGCTGGCCAACCTGCCGGGGCTGGCCCGTCAGCGGCTGGCGGCCCTGGGCGTCACGCAGGTGTACGGCAACGACGGCTCCGCCGGCTGGTGCACCGTGGCCAATGCCTCACGGTTCTTTTCGCACCGGCGCGACCGCGTCAGTGGCCGGCTGGCCGCCTGCGTCTGGCTGGCCTGAGGGCGTGGGGTCAGCCTCTGCGGCCCGCTGCGCCAGCCAAGCCGCCCTGTCGGCCGAGTCGCGCTCCCGCCGCGCCTTGCGCCTGGCCGGCGTCCCCATCAGGTAAACCACCAAGGCGACAGGACCCAGCCCATAGAGTACAAAGGTGACGGCGGCTCCCAGCAGACTGCCCTGGGCGTGGGTGGCTTCGGCCACTGCCATCATCAGCACAACATACATCCAGGCGATCACCACGAGGTAAACCATTGCAGCCTTCGAAATAATTGTTGCAGTGCAACATGAAATCTGGAATACTCGGGTAAACCCGAATGAACAGGGTCTCTGGAGACATCATGAATTCTGACGGACAGTGGGCCGCTGCGGCCCAACAATTCCAGCAACTCTTTGGCAACAGCTGGGGCAATGCCCTGCAGTCGTTCAAGACGCTGGATCTTGGCCTGCCGGCCGGCACCGCCGCCCCGCAAATCGCCTTTGACCCCGCCAAGCTGCAGGCCTTGCAGCAGGACTACATGCAGGAGTCCATGGCGTTGTGGAACCAGGGCCTCCAGGCCAACCCGGTCAGCACCGACCGCCGGTTTGCCAACGACGCCTGGGCGCACAACCCGGTGGCTGCGTTCTCTGCCGCCGCCTACTTGCTCAATGCCCGCACCCTGATGCGCCTGGCCGATGCCGTGCAGGCCGATGCCAAGACGCGCACCCGCATCCGCTTTGCGGTGGAGCAGTGGATGGCGGCCTCCGCGCCCAGCAACTTCCTGGCGTTCAATGCCGAGGCGCAGAAGAAAGCGATCGAGACCAAGGGCGAGAGCATCGCCAAGGGCGTGCAGAACCTGCTGCACGACATGCGCCAGGGCCATGTGTCGATGACGGACGAGAGCGTCTTCGAGGTGGGCAAGAACGTCGCCACCACCGAAGGCGCCGTGGTGTTCGAGAACGAATTTTTCCAGCTCATCGAATACAAGCCGCTCACCGCCAAGGTGTACGAGCGGCCGTTCCTGCTGATCCCGCCTTGCATCAACAAGTTCTACATCCTTGACCTGCAGCCCGAGAACTCGCTCATCCGCTACGCCGTGTCGCAGGGGCACCGCACCTTCGTGGTGAGCTGGCGCAACCCGGACGAGTCGATGCAGAAAGCCACCTGGGACGACTACATCGAGCAGGCCGCGATCAAGGCCATCGGTGTGGTGCAGGACATCACGGGTGCGAAGCAGATCAACGCGCTGGGCTTTTGCGTGGGCGGCACCATCCTGAGCAACGCCCTGGCCGTGCTGGCCGCGCGCGGCGAGAAGCCCGTGGCCAGCGCCACCTTCCTCACCACGCTGATCGACTTCACCGACACCGGCATCCTCGACGTCTTCATCGACGAGGGCTTCGTCAAGTTCCGCGAGATGCAGTTCTCCAGCGGCGGCCTCATGCCCGGGCGCGACCTGGCGTCCACCTTCAGCTTCCTGCGGCCCAACGACCTGGTGTGGAACTACGTGGTCGGCAACTACCTCAAGGGCGAGACGCCGCCGCCGTTTGACCTGCTCTACTGGAACAGCGACTCCACCAACCTGCCCGGCCCCTTCTACGCCTGGTACCTGCGCCAGACCTATCTGGAAAACAATTTCGTCAAGCCCGGCAAGGCCAGCGTCTGCGGCCAGAAGATCGACCTGCGCACCGTGGACATGCCGGTCTACATCTACGGCAGCCGCGAGGACCACATCGTGCCCATCGGCGGCTCGTATGCGTCCACGCAGCACCTGCCCGGCAAGAAGCGCTTTGTCATGGGCGCCTCGGGCCATATCGCCGGCGTGATCAACCCGCCCGCCGCCAAGAAGCGCAGCCACTGGGTGCGCGAGGACGGCAAGTTCCCCAAGTCCGCAGACGAATGGATCGCCGGCGCCAAGGAGCAGCCCGGCAGCTGGTGGACCGACTGGTCCGGCTGGCTCAAGGGCCACGCCGGCAAGCAGGTTGCTGCCCCCAAGACCTATGGCAAGGGCGTCAAGTACAAGGCCATCGAGCCCGCCCCCGGGCGTTACGTCAAAGCCAAAGCCTGATCACAACAAGACACCATTAACCGGAGAACAACATGGAAGACATCGTCATCGTTTCAGCCGCCCGCACCGCCGTGGGCAAGTTCGGCGGCTCGCTCGCCAAGACCCCGGCCACCGAGCTGGGCGCGCTGGTCATCAAGGAAGCCATTGCCCGCGCCAAGCTGGACCCGGCGCTGGTCGGTGAAGTCATCATGGGCCAGGTGCTGGCCGCAGGTGCCGGCCAGAACCCGGCGCGCCAGGCGCTGATCCGCTCGGGCGTGCCCAAGGAAGTGCCGGCCCTGACCATCAACGCCGTGTGCGGCTCGGGCCTCAAGGCCGTGATGCTGGCCGCGCAGGCCGTGGCCTGGGGCGACAGCGAGATCGTGGTGGCCGGCGGCCAGGAAAACATGAGCGCCAGCCCGCATGTGCTGCTCAACAGCCGCGACGGCCAGCGCATGGGCGACTGGAAGATGATCGACTCCATGATCGTGGACGGCCTGTGGGACGTGTACAACCAGTACCACATGGGCGTGACGGCCGAGAACGTGGCCAAGGCCCACGGCATCACCCGCGACATGCAGGACGCGCTGGCCCTGGCCAGCCAGACCAAGGCCGCCGCCGCACAGGCCGCCGGCAAGTTTGTCGACGAGATCGTCACCGTGTCGCTGGCGCAGAAGAAGGGCGACCCCATCCTCTTCAACACCGACGAATTCATCAACAAGAAGACCAGCGCCGAAGCCCTGGCCGGCCTGCGCCCCGCCTTTGACAAGGCCGGCTCGGTGACCGCGGGCAACGCCTCGGGCATCAACGACGGCGCCGCCGCCGTGGTGGTGATGAGCGCCAAGAAAGCCGCCGCCCTGGGCCTGAAGCCGCTGGCGCGCATCGCCGCCTTTGGCACCAGCGGGCTGGACCCGGCCACCATGGGCATGGGCCCGGTGCCCGCCTCGCAAAAGGCCCTGGCCCGTGCCGGCTGGAAGGCCGCCGATGTGGACCTGTTTGAACTGAACGAAGCCTTTGCCGCGCAGGCCTGCGCCGTCAACAAGGCGCTGGACATCGACCCGGCCCGCGTCAACGTCAACGGTGGCGCCATTGCCATCGGCCACCCCATCGGCGCGTCCGGCTGCCGCATCCTGGTGACGCTGCTGCACGAAATGCAGCGCAGCGGCGCAAAGAAGGGCCTGGCCGCGCTGTGCATTGGCGGCGGCATGGGGGTTTCCCTCGCGGTCGAGCGCGCGTAATCGGGTCAAATCGAAACTGAATCAACTCATAACAATCAACGGAGCACACTCATGAGTCAAAAAGTAGCGTACGTCACCGGTGGCATGGGCGGCATCGGTACCGCCATCTGCCAGCGCCTGCACAAGGACGGCTTCAAGGTCATCGCCGGCTGCGGCCCCACGCGCGACCACGCCAAGTGGCTGGCCGAGCAAAAGGCCCTGGGCTACACCTTCTACGCCTCGGTGGGCAATGTGGGCGACTGGCAGTCCACCGTGGACGCCTTTGCCAAGACCAAGGCCGAGCACGGCGTCATCGACGTGCTGGTCAACAACGCCGGCATCACCCGCGACCGCATGTTCCTGAAGATGTCTCGCGAAGACTGGGACGCGGTGATCGAGACCAACCTCAACAGCATGTTCAATGTGACCAAGCAGGTTGTGGCCGACATGGTCGAAAAGGGCTGGGGCCGCATCATCAACATCTCTTCCGTCAACGGCGAGAAGGGTCAGGCCGGCCAGACCAACTACTCGGCCGCCAAGGCCGGCATGCACGGCTTCAGCATGGCGCTGGCGCAGGAGCTGGCCACCAAGGGCGTGACGGTCAACACCGTGAGCCCGGGCTACATCGGCACCGACATGGTCAAGGCCATCCGCGAAGACGTGCTGGCCAAGATCGTGGCCACCGTGCCCGTCAAGCGCCTGGGCGAGCCGAGCGAAATCGCCTCCATCATTGCCTGGCTGGCCAGCGAGGAAGGCGGCTACGCCACCGGCGCCGACTTCTCCGTCAACGGCGGCCTGCACATGGGTAAGGCATTTTGGGAAGGGCGCGGGCCCCGCCGGGGCAGCCACACCTCCGCGCAAAACCCGCCATCCGGCGGGTTTTTTTACGCCTGGGCTTTTGGGTCCCCCCCGGGCGGCCGGGGCCGCGCGGCGCCGGGCCCCCCCCCCCCCCACCACCCCCCCCCCCGCGGGCCGGGCCGGGGCCCCGGGGGGGCGGCCGGGCCGCCGCGCCCGCCCGGCCGGCGGGGCGGTTTGCTGGGGGGGGGGGGGGGCGCCCCCCCCCGCGCGGGGGGGGCGGGGGGGGGCGGCGCCGCGCGCCGCGGCCGGGGGCGGGGGGGGGGGGGGGGGGGGGGCGGTTGGGGTGGGGGGCCGGCTCCCCCGCCGGGCCGCCGGGCGGGGCGCGCGGGGGGGGCCGGGCGGGGGGGGGGCGGGGGGGGGGGGCGGGGCGCGGGCGCCGGGGGGGGGGCGGGCCCGGGGGGGGAGGGGGGGGGCGGGGGGGGGGGCGGGGGGGCGGGGGCCGGGGGGGGCGGCGGCGCGCGGGGGGGCCGCGGGGGGGGGGGGGGGGCCCGGGGGGGGGCGGGCGCCCGGGGGGGCGCGCGGGGGGGGGCCGGGGGGGGGTGGCCGGGGCCGGGGGGGGCGGGCGGGGGGGCGGCCGCGGGGGCGCCGGGGGCGCCGCGGGGGGGGGCCCCGGGGGGCGGGGGGGGGGGGCGCCGGGGCGGGGGGGCGGGGGGGGGGCCGCCCGGGGGGGGCGGGGGGGGGGCGGCGCGGCGGGGGGGGGGCGGGGCGCGGGGGCCGGGCCGGGGCCGGCCCCCCGCCGGGCGGGGGCCGGGGGGGGGGCGCGGGCGGGGGGGGGGGGGGGGGGGGGGGGGGGGGGGGCGGGGGGGGGCGGCGTCGGGGGGGGGGCCGGGCGGGCCGGGGGCCCCCCCGCGCGGGGGCGGGGGCCGCGCCGGGGGGGGGCCCCCCCGCCGCGGCCCCGGGGGCGGCGGGGGGCGGGCGCCCCGCGGGGCGGCGCGCGCTGCGGGGCGCGGCGGCGGGGGGCGGGGGGCGGGGGGCGGGCGGGCCGGGGGGGGGGGGGCGGGGGGGGGGGGCGGGGGGGGCGCCGGGCCGGGGGGGGCGCGGCGCGGGCGGCGGGGGGCCGGGCGGCGGGCGCCCCCCCGCCCGGGGGCGGGCGGGGCGCCCCCCCGGGGGGGGCCGGGGGGGCCCCCCGGGGGGGGGGGGGGGCGGGGGGGCCCGCCGGGGGGGGGGCCGGGCCGGGGCCGCCCGCCGGCGCGGCGGCGCGCCGGCGGGGTCGCGGCCCCGCGCCCGGGGCGCCCCGCGGGCCGCCGCGGCGGGCGGGGGCGGCCCCGGCGGCGCGGGGGGAGCCCCCCCCGGGCGGGGCGGGCCGCGGGGCCGGGCCCCCGGGGCCCGGGGCGGGGGGGGCGGGGGGCGGGGCCCGGGGGCCGGGGGGGGGGGGGGGGGGGGGGGGCCGGGGGCGGGGGGGGCCCGGCGGCGGGCGGGGGGGGGGCCGGGGCGGGGGGGGGGGGGGGGCGGCGGGGGGGGGCGCGGGGGGCGGGGGGGGGGGGGGCGCGGCGGGGGGCGGCGCGCCGGCCGGGGCCGGCCCGGCGGAGGCGGGCCGGCGGGGGCGGCGCGGCCGGGCCGCGCCGGCGGGGGGGGGGGGGCCGGCCCGCGCCCGGGGGCGGCGGCGCGGCCCCGGGGCGCGGGCGGGGGGGCGGGGGCCCCGCCGCGGGGGGGGGCCGCCGCCCGCCGGGGCGGCAGGGGGGGGCGGGGGGGGGGGCGCCGCGGGGGGGGGGACTGGGATAATCGCCCCCATGCCCGCGCAACCCGTGCACCCCCTGTCGCCCTGGCGCCTGAGCGTGGCGCCCATGATGGACTGGACGGACCGGCACTGCCGCTACTTCCACCGCCTGCTGAGCCGCCACGCGCTGCTGTACACCGAGATGGTGACCACCGGCGCGCTGCTGCATGGCGACGTGCCGCGGCACCTGCGCTTTGACGCGCAGGAGCACCCCGTGGCCCTGCAACTGGGCGGCAGCGAACCGGCCGACCTGGCGCACTGCGCGCGGCTGGGCGAGCAGTGGGGCTACGACGAGATCAACCTCAACTGCGGCTGCCCCAGCGAGCGCGTGCAGCGCGGCGCCTTTGGCGCCTGCCTGATGGCCGAGCCGCAGCTGGTGGCCGACTGCGTGAAGGCCATGGTGGACGCCGTGGGCGTGCCGGTGACGGTGAAGCACCGCATCGGCATCAACCACACCGAAGACACGCCCGGCAGCTACGGCTTTGTGCGCGACTTTGTGGGCGCGGTGAGCGAGGCAGGGTGCAAGGTCTTTGTCGTGCATGCGCGCAACGCCTGGCTGCAGGGCCTTTCTCCGAAGGAAAACCGCGACGTGCCGCCGCTGCGCTACGCGCTGGTGCACCGCCTGAAAACCGACTTTGCCCACCTGACGATTGCCATCAACGGCGGCATCACCACCAGCGCGCAGGTGGCCGAGCAGCTGCAGCTGCTGGACGGCGTGATGATCGGCCGCGAGGCGTACCACAACCCCTGGTGGCTGGCGCAGTGGGACGCGGAGTTTTTCGGCGCCGCGAGTCCGGGCGCTTTCGCCGTTCGGGCTGAGCCTGTCGAAGCCCAGACCCGGGAGCAGGTCGAACTGCAGATGTGCGACTACATGGCCCGCGAAGCCGCGGCGCACGGCACGCCCTGGAGCAGCATCGCCCGCCACATGCTGGGCCTGCGCCACGGCCTGCCCGGCGCGCGCCGCTGGCGCCAGGTGTGGAGCGACCACCGCCTCAAGGGCCTGCCCCCGCACGACGTGATGGCGCTGGCGCACGGGGCTGTGCGCGAGGCGGCGTAGCGGGCCAGGTGGCCCGCGGGCTGCTGTGAGCGAGTTTCAGTGCCAAATCGGGCTGTAGCCACCGCCAGTGCTTGCGGACCCACTATAAAAAGCATAGCAATTGGTAAGGAGTATGCTTTGAGACATCTCGATGTTTCCGTGGATAGGTGATGCATGAAAAAGTCAACCCTGCTTCGTTTAGTCGGCGGTGTCGTGCTGTTGTTCAATCTTTGGCTGATTGGGGCGTATGAGTTGAAGGGAGTTTCCACCCTTCTTCTCACATTCGGTTTCGCGGCGGGCTACGAACTACTCTTGGTGCGGGCTGTCATTCGATCAGAGAGCGCTGGCTCGGCAGTGCCGATGCCACAACCCGTTCATCAAGTACCCGTCGAATCCCTTCAATTACCTGGAGCCCCGCAGCAGGCGAAGGTCGGGCAAGAAATTCGTGTGGAGTCGTTCGATGCGACCTCTCCGCGAGAGCCTTTGGCCTCAGCTCATTCAGCGAATTTGACTGCGAAACCACCAGCCAATCCTGTAGGAATCGAGTCAGATGAAGCTTTGTGGGCTGCAGCGCTTGAGGAGGTCGATGGCAACGGGCGAAAGCCAGGCCTCTGGGCAAAGGCTTATGCATCCTCTAGGGGGGATCAAGCGGAAGCAAAAGCCTGGTATTTGAATGAACGCGTCAAACAGTTGGCGGAGGAAGCGAGTGTTCGAAAGGTGCAGGAACTGGCTGAACAGGCCGCTGCGGCTTTCATGCGCTCGGAAAATTCTCAAGCCGTGTCGGCAAGGATCGATCAGTTGAAGGCGCTGTTCCTCGCTGGGAGAAGTCTCACGTCGGAGCAAATAGCATTTCTCGCGCGCGCCTCCGAGACGGATGAATCGCTTTCACTACTTTCTGAGCGATTTTCAGGTGAGACACTTCTACATTGGTGCGCAAGGTATGGATTGGTTGCAGAGGCTTCCATTTTGCTGAAAGCGGGCGCGAATCCGACGGCTGCCAATGGCAATGGCCAAAAGGCCTACGCACTAGCGACTGAAGTTCACTTGAAGCAGATGTTGCTGGCTGCTGTGGGCGAAGCTGGTGCTTAGCAATCAGTCAGAGCCGTTCGCGAGGCGGCGTAGCGCGGCGTGTGGTTCGCGGCCGTCTGCGGGCGGATTTTTGTGCCAAATCAGCCTGCAGCCCCCGCCAGTTATTGCTGAACCACTACAAAAATCATAGCGATCCGGAAGCCTGGCCTACCGGCCTTTCCCCGTTCGCTGTCCGATGGTCTCGGCCAACCCGATCGTCCAGCACACCGGGCAGCCGCGTATGGCGACCAGGGCGGCGATGCCGCTGGCCAGCGCGGCCAGCGGGTGACTGTGTTGCAGGCTGATCGCCAGGTACAGCAGTGCAAACGCTGCGCCGCCGCGGAGCAAGTGCCCGGTGAGCGTGCGGGTCGCGAACACGCCCGCGCTGCTTTTCGCCAGAAAGTTGGGCATGGCTGGCCTCACATGCCTTCTGGTCGCAGGTACTCGCGCAGCAGCGCTCTCGCCCGGTGCAGGCGGCTCTTGACGGCCTCGCGGGTGATGCCCAGGCGCTGCGCAACTTCGCCAATCGTCAGCTGCTCCATGTCGCGCAGCAGGACGGTCTGGCGGTACATCTCGGGCAGCGATTCGAGCGCCCGCACCAGGTCGAGCCGAAGCTCGTGCTGCGGCAGGCGCGCGAAGTGCTCGGCCTCGTGGCGCTCGGTCAGCTCTTCCACGCCGCGCATCAGCCCCAGCACCGGCAGCATGCACAGGCGGGTGACCATCCGGAAGATCCAGCTCGCCAGGGCCAGCGGGTCGCGCACGTTGCCGATGCGGCGGTACAGCACGATTAGCGCCTCCTGCACGACGTCTTCGATCGCCGAGGTGCGGTGGCACTGCCGGCGGGCGTAGCGGCGGATGTCGGGCTGCAGCGCCCGCAGCATCTGGTCCAGTGCCGCGGGGTCGCCGGCCTGTGCGGCGCTGAACACGGCCCGGTCCAGCGTCGTCACTTCGGGCCTTCCACCGGCGCGCGGCCGGCCAGCGCGCACATCGGGCAATAGCCGACCAGCCCGGTCAGGGCCGTCACCACGCCGCTGAGGGCGAGCGCGATCCCCAGCGGCGTCAAGCCGACCAGCGTGAGCGAGCAGGCGACGATCAGCGCGCCCCCCAGCAGGCGACCCCAGCGTTCCCCGGCACCGACGTTTTTGCGATAGAACATGTGGTTTTCCTTGAGATGCCCGGACACAGCAGGCATCGTGGGGAAAGAGGGGGAAACCGGCAAAAAGGATTCATTGGGAAGAAAAAATGGCTGTAGGCCGCATGGGTGCTTGCTGACCCACTATAAAAAGCATAGCAACCGGGCTGCCTTTCATGGCGTGTCAGGCCGGAATCCGCTCCTCGTACTCCTTCTTCAGCCCGCTCCACGCGTCCCAGAAGGGCGTTGCCGGCTTCTTGTCGCCCAGGCGGGCGGCCAGCACGTCCAGGTGCGCATGCCAGCCGGCGCTGACGTTGAGCAGCACGCCGCGCTCGGTGACGCGGCGGTGGGTCACGGTCAGCATCACCTGGTTGCCCTGGGGCTCCAGCTCAAAGGCGACTTCGGCTTTCTCGCCCCAGGTAAACACCAGCCGGCCCGGCGGCGCCACGTCGACGATGGTGCTTTTCATGCTGTGCTCTTCGCCAAAGCCGGGCGGGCGCTGGCCGGGCGGGTCCGACAACTCGCCGTTGCGCCAGGTCAGCTCAAAAGGCGCGCCGGGCTTCAGCTCCATCGCGCCGGCGGCCAGCCACTGGCGGCGCAGGTCGCTTTGCGTCAGGTAGGCCCAGACGCGCTCGATCGGGCCGGGCAGCAGGCGCTGCAGCCGCAGGGTGGTGGGTTCGGTGAGCACGCCGTAGGCGTCGGGGGCGTGGGAGGCGGTCATTTGCGTTTCCTTTTGGGTGAGGTGGGGGTGGGTGTGGGTGCAGGCGAGGGCGGGGCCTCGGCCAGCAGGCGCTCCAGGGCGTCCAGGCGGCCTGTCCAGAACGCCTGGTAATAGCTCAGCCATTCGCTGGCGCTGGCCAGGGGCGCGGGCTCCAGGCGGCACACATGGGTGCGCCCCCGCACCTCGCGCCGGATCAGCCCGGCGGCCTCCAGCGCCTTGATGTGTTTGGACGCCGCCGCCAGCGACATCGCAAACGGCTCGGCCAGCTGGCCCACCGTCTGCTCGCCGCCCGCCAGGCTGCGCAGCATGCGCCGCCGCGTGGCGTCGCCCAGGGCGTGGAAGACGTTGTCGAGCTGGGGGGCTTGTTGAGGGGTTTGTAATTCAACCATGTAGTTGAATATAGCGGGGCGGGATTCGACTGTCAACTGGTTGGTTGAATGAATTTCCGGTGGGTTACGCTGCACCGGATGTACTCACCCATGATCAAAGCCACTGCCGTCTGGGCGCTGATCCTCGTGCTGGCCATCCTCAATGGCGCGCTGCGCGAGGCGGTCTTGCTGCCCGCGCTGGGCAAGCCCTGGGGCCTGTTGTTGAGCGGCCTGCTGCTGGCGGCCTGCATCGTCGCCGTGGCGCTGGCCTTTGTGCCGCGCATCGTCCGCCAGGGCGGTGTGGAGCCCTGGCGAATTGGCTTGCGCTGGCTGGTGCTGACGCTCGTCTTCGAGTTCGGCTTTGGCCGGCTGGTGCAGGGCCGCAGCTGGGACGAACTGCTGCAGGCCTACACCTTTGCGGACGGCAACCTGTGGCCGCTGGTGCTGCTGGTCACGGCGGTGGCGCCTTCGCTGGCGATGTGGTGGGCCCCGGGGAATCCATGGGGGGGGGGGGGGGGGGGACCAAAGACGCCGCCGGCAAGTGGGCCCGCCCCGCCCCCAGCGGGGGGCGGGGGGGGGGGGGGGGGGGGGGGGCGGGGGGGGGGGGGGGGGGGGGGGGGGGGGGGGGGGGGGGGGGGGGCGGGGGGGGGCGCCGCGGGGGGGCCGGGGGGGGCGCCGGGGCCGGCGCCGCGGCGGCCGGGGCCGCCCCGCCGCGCGGCGGGGGGGGGGGGGGGGGGGGGGGGGGGGCGGGGCGCCGGGGCCCGGGGCGCGGGGGGGGGGGGGGGGGGGGGGGGGGGGGGGGGCGGGGGGGGGCGCCCGGGGGCCCCCGGGGCGGCCCCGGGGCCCCGGGGGGGGGGGGGCGGGGCCCGGGGCCCCCCGGGGGGCGCGGGGCGGCGCGGGCCGGGCCCCCCCCCCCCCCCCCCCCCCCCCCGGGGGGGGGCCGCGGGGGGGGGCGCGGGGGGGCGGCGGGGGCGGCGGGCGGCCCGGGGGCGGCCCGCGCACGCCCGCCCGGGGGGGGAAAGGGGCTACATCGACTAAGCTTTCGCCCCATCCATGAATAAGCTTTTTGATCTGGTTCGTGTCGGGCTGCCGGGCCTGCTTGTGGGGCTGGTTGCTACGTTCGCCCACGCCCAGCCCCTGCCGCCGCCGGACGCGCGCACCACGCAGTACCTGGCGTCAGAGCCTTTCAAGCAGCTGATCCCCGTCGTGGGCATGGCCTACGACCAGAACCTGCTGGAGCGCAAGGAAATCTGCGCCACCGGCTACCAGTGGGACGCGCTCAGCTTTGTGGTGCTGCAGCCCATGGTGTTCCGGGACGGCGACGACCACCCGCAAGCCGGGGTGTGGACCTTCCGTTTCGCCTTCAACCGCTGCGGCGCGCGCACCGTCTACAACGTGCTGATGCAGGGCCAGCCGGGCAAGCCGCCGCTGCCGGCGCTGATGGTGCCGGGGCTGACGCTGACGAGCCCGCGCCTGGCGGGCGACCTGATGCGCGGCGTGGGTGTGGCCGCGGCGCTGGCCGGTGTGCCCCCCGATTGCAAGAGCGTGCGCATCCTGGACACCCAGGTCACGGCCGAGCCGTTCCGCCTGGTGCAGGCCGGCAAGGTGCGCGAGGGCGTGTGGCAGGAGCTGTGGTCCGCGCGGGCCTGCGGCAAGCCCTTCACCGCCGAGTTCTGCCTCACGCCGCAGCCCGCGGGCGGCACCGACTGGGCGCTGGGCAAGTGCAAGCGGCAGTAGACTGGCCCGCATGAACGACCTGGAGCGCTACTTCGACGCCAACACCGGGCGGCTGATCCACAAGTGGCGCCACTACTTCGAGATCTACGACCGGCACTTCGCGCGGTTTCGCGGGCAGCCGGTCAATGTGGTGGAGTTCGGCGTGTCGCAGGGCGGCTCGCTGCAGATGTGGAAGCACTACTTCGGCGCTCAGGCGCAGATCCACGGCGTGGACATCAACCCGCGCTGCAAGGCGGTTGAAGAGCCGCAGATCCGCGTGCACACCGGTGACCAGGCCGACCGCGCCTTTCTGCGCCGGCTGGTGCAGGACATCGGCCGCATCGACATCGTGGTGGACGACGGCGGCCACACCATGGAGCAGCAGATCGCCACCTATGAGGAGCTGTTCCCCCACGTGGACGCGCATGGCGTGTACCTGTGCGAGGACGTGCAGACCTCGTACTGGCGCGACTGGGGCGGGGGGTACCGGCGCCCCGGCACGTTTGTGGAGTACGCCAAGCAGCTGGTGGACGGCCTGCACGGCTGGCACAGTGAGGAGCCCGAGCGTTTTGGTGTGACGGATTTCACCCGCTCGGTGCATTCGCTCACCTGGTATGGCAACGTGCTGGTGATCGAAAAGCGCCCCATGGAGGAGCCGCGCCACGAGAAGACGGGCACGGCGTCCGTGCCGGAGGGGTCGCCGCCGGCCGCCCCGGCTGCGCGGGGCTGGCTGGCGCGGCTCAGGGCAATTTTCAGGGGCTAAACGGCCTGCAGCCCCCGTCCAGGCTTGCTGAGCCGCTATACATTCAATAGCAACCGGAGACCACGATGATCATTGTTCTGGGCCATGTGGTGGCGCAACCGGGCCGCCTGGACGAGGCGCTGGCGCTCAGCCAGGCGCATGTGGCGCGCTCCCGCGCGGAGCCGGGCTGCATCGCGCACGCGGTTCACCGCGACACCGAAAACCCCCAGCGCCTGGTGTTTGTCGAGCAGTGGGCCGACATGGACGCGCTGAAGGCGCACTTCCGCGTGCCGGAGTCGCGCGCCTTTGGCAAGGCGCTGATGGCGCTGGCCACCGAGCCGCCGGGCATGGCGCTGTTTGACGCCACGCCCGCACCGGTGTGAAGGTGAGCCACCTGGCCCGCCTCTCGCTGGCGGTGCATCACGCCGCCAGCACACGCCGGGTGCTGACGTTCGCGCTGCTGCAGGCTGTGTTCATGCTGGGGGTGATGCCCTGGGCGGGCGCACGCCTGCAGGCCCTGGGGCAGGGCGCGGGCCCGCTGGACGTGCGCTTCTTTGCCGCACCGCAGGCCACCTGGGAGACGGTGGACTCCTACGGCGCGCTGGGCCGGGCGTTTTACAGCACGGTGCAGTGCACGCTGGATGTGGCGTACCCGCTGGTCTACGGGCTGTTCCTGGCGCTGCTGCTCAGCTGGCTGGGCCGTCGCGCCTGGCCTCCCGGCAGCCGCTTGCAGCGCGCCAACCTGCTGCCCCTGCTGGCAGCGTGCTTTGACCTGCTGGAGAACGCCGGCATCGTTGCCCTGCTCAACCTCCACCCCAGCCGGCTGGATGCGCTGGCCTGGGCCACCACCGGCTTCACCATGGCCAAGTGGCTGGCCGTGGCGGTGTGCCTGGCCCTGGTGGTGTGGGGCGCGCTGCGGGCCTGGCGGGGCCGGTAGGGTTTCACGCGGCGGCTTCCAGGCCGTTGGCGAAGTGCTCGCGCATGCGCTGCATGGTGGCGGCGGCGTCGCGGGCGACCAGCGCCTTCATGATGGCGGCGTGCTCGGCCAGCGACTCGGCGATGCGCCCGCTCTTGAGCAGCGAGTTGTGGCGGTTGAGCTTCATCACCTTGCGCAGGTCGCTCACCATCTGGTTGCGCCAGCGGTTGTCGGCGATCTCCAGCAGTCGCATGTGGAAGCGCTCGTTGATGGCAAAGAACTTCTCGCGGTGGGCCACGGCGCGCTCCAGCTCCGCGTGCAGGGCCTGCAGTTCTTTCAGCTCGGCGGGGGTGGCCTTTTGCGCCACCACGCCGGCGGCGTCGCTCTCCAGCAGGCTGAGCAGGTGGTACACGTCGCTCAGGTCCTTCTCGTTGACCTCGGTCACGTAGGCGCCGCGGCGCACCTTCATCGTCACCAGGCCCTCGGCGGCCAGCACCTTGAGGGCCTCGCGCAGCGGGGTGCGGCTGATGCCGTATTCCTCGGCCAGTTTCAGCTCGTCGATCCAGCTGCCGGGCTCCAGCTCGCGGCGGAAGATGCGCTGCCGCAGAAGCTCGGCAACTTCTTCATACAGGGCACGGGGGGTGAGGGTGACAGCAGCCATGGAAAGGAGTCAGTTTGTCGTCATTGTACGCAAGAATAATATTTTGCATCAATAATTATGAATGATGTAGACTCCGGGGAAACCCTCCAAGCACCTGCGCCATGAGCCAAAACTTGCCCGAATTCAACGCCGCCAGCCTCGACGCCTGGCACAAGGCGGCCGCCAAATCCGCCCCCGGCGGCGACGTCAACGCCCTGAACTGGCACACGCCCGACGGCATCACCGTCAAGCCGCTGTACACCGCCCAAGACACGGCCGGCCTGGCGCACACCCACACGCTGCCCGGCTTTGAGCCCTACCTGCGCGGCCCCCAGGCCACCATGTACGCGGTGCGGCCCTGGACGATCCGCCAGTACGCGGGCTTCTCCACGGCGGAAGAGTCCAACGCCTTCTACCGCAAGGCGCTGGCCGCGGGCGGGCAGGGCGTCTCGGTCGCCTTTGACCTGGCCACCCACCGTGGCTACGACAGCGACCACCCCCGCGTGACCGGCGACGTGGGCAAGGCCGGCGTGGCCATCGACAGCGTGGAGGACATGAAGATCCTGTTCGACCAGATCCCGCTGGACAAGGTGAGCGTGTCCATGACCATGAACGGCGCCGTGCTGCCGGTGCTGGCGGGCTATGTGGTGGCGGCGGAAGAGCAGGGCGTCGGCCAGGACAAGCTCAGCGGAACCATCCAGAACGACATCCTCAAGGAGTTCATGGTCCGCAACACCTACATCTACCCGCCGGCGCCGAGCATGCGGATCATCGGCGACATCATCGAGTACACGGCGCGCCAGATGCCGAAGTTCAACTCGATCAGCATCAGCGGCTACCACATGCAGGAGGCCGGGGCCAACCAGGCGCTCGAACTGGCTTTCACCCTGGCCGACGGCAAGGAGTATGTGAAGACCGCCATCGCCAAGGGCATGGATGTGGACGACTTTGCCGGGCGGCTGAGCTTCTTCTGGGCCATTGGCATGAACTTCTACCTGGAAGTGGCCAAGATGCGCGCCGCGCGCCTGCTGTGGTGCCGCATCATGAAGGGCTTCAACGCCAAGGCGCCCAAGAGCCTGATGCTGCGCACCCATTGCCAGACCAGCGGCTGGAGCCTGACCGAGCAGGACCCGTACAACAACATCGTGCGCACCACCATCGAGGCCATGGCCGCGGTGTTCGGCGGCACGCAAAGCCTGCACACCAACAGCTTTGACGAAGCCATCGCGCTGCCCACCGAGTTTTCGGCCCGCATTGCGCGCAACACGCAGCTCATCATCCAGGAAGAGACGCACATCACCAACGTGATCGACCCCTGGGCCGGCAGCTACATGATGGAAAAGCTGACGCAGGACATGGCAGACGCGGCCTGGAAGATCATCGAGGAAGTGGAAGCCATGGGCGGCATGACCCGCGCCGTGGACAGCGGCTGGGCCAAGCTGAAGATCGAGGCCGCTGCCGCCGAGAAGCAGGCCCGCATCGACAGCGGCAAGGACGTGATCGTCGGCGTCAACAAGTACAAGCTCAAGACGCAGGATGTGGTGGAGGCCCGCGACATTGACAACATGGCCGTGCGCGACGGGCAGATCGCGCGCTTGAAGCAGATTCGCGCGACGCGCGACGCCGCCAAGGTGCAGGCCGCGCTGGACGCGCTGACCGCTGCCGCGGAAAAGGGCGACGGAAACTTGCTGGACTTGAGCATCCAGGCCATCCGCCTGCGCGCCACGGTGGGCGAGGTGAGCGATGCGCTCGAGAAAGTGTTTGGGCGCCATCGCGCCGATACGCAAAAGGTGACCGGTGTGTATGCAGCCGCTTATGACAGTGCCGAGGGCTGGGAACAGCTCAAGACCGAAATCAACGCATTTGCTGAAGCGCAGGGACGCCGCCCGCGCGTGATGATCAGCAAGCTGGGCCAGGACGGACACGACCGCGGCGCCAAGGTGGTGGCCACGGCCTTTGCCGACCTGGGCTTTGACGTCGACATGGGCCCGCTGTTCCAGACGCCCGAAGAGTGCGCCCGCCAGGCCATCGAGAACGACGTGCACGCCGTGGGTGTGAGCACGCTGGCGGCAGGCCACAAGACCCTGGTGCCCGCCATCATTGAAGAACTCAAGAAGCAGGGCGCCAACGACATCATCGTGTTCGTGGGCGGCGTGATCCCGCAGCAGGACTACGAGTTTCTGTACGAAGCCGGCGTCAAGGGCATCTACGGCCCCGGCACGCCGATTCCCGCCAGCGCCAAGGATGTGCTGGAGCAGATCCGCAAGGCGATTGCCGCGAAATGAGTTTCGCTGCGGGCGTTCTTGGCTCCGATGGCCCGGCCCAGCGCCGCGCCATCGCCAAGGCCATCACCCTGCTGGAATCCACGCGGGCTGACCACCGCGCGCAGGCCGATGAATTGCTCACCGCGCTGCTGCCGCACGCGGGCAAGAGCTTCCGCCTGGGCATCAGCGGCGTGCCGGGGGTGGGCAAGAGCACCTTCATCGAAGCGCTGGGCCTGTACCTGATCGAGCAGGGCCACCGCGTGGCGGTGCTCACCATCGATCCGTCGTCCACCGTATCGGGTGGCTCCATCCTCGGTGACAAGACGCGGATGGAAAAGCTCTCGGTTCATGAACGGGCCTATATCCGGCCCAGCCCGTCCAGCGGCACACTGGGTGGCGTGGCCGAGAAGACGCGCGAGGCCATGCTGGTGTGCGAGGCAGCCGGCTACGACGTGGTGATCGTCGAGACCGTGGGCGTGGGCCAGAGCGAAACCGCCGTGGCCGGCATGACCGACATGTTTGCGCTGATGCAACTGCCCAACGCCGGTGATGATCTGCAGGCCATCAAGAAGGGTGTGATGGAGCTGGCCGACCTGGTGGTGATCAACAAGGCCGACATCGACGCCGACGCCGCCACGCGCGCGCAGGCCCAGATCACCAGCGCGCTGCGGCTGCTGGGGCAGCATGGGCACCCGGACCATGCCCACCATGACGAAAAGATCTGGCACCCGCAGGTCATCCAGCTCAGTGCCTTGCACGGCACGGGGGTGGACCGCTTCTGGGCCACCGTGCTGCAGTTCAAGGCCCTGCAAACCGCCAACGGCCGGCTGCCGCAGCGCCGCCAGCAGCAGGCGCTGGCCTGGATGTGGGAGCGGATTGACGCGGGGCTCAAGCAGGATTTTCGCCAGCACCCGCAGGTGCGCGAGCTGCTGCCCCAACTCACCGCCGATGTGGCCGCAGGCCATGTTCCCGCCTCGACCGCCGCACGAAATCTGCTTGCAGCCCGCACCGGTGCTGCGTAAGACGCTATCAAAATAATAGCAAATGACGAAGGAAGACCATGCACGACATCCTTGAGCAACTGGAACAAAAGCGCGCCGCGGCGCGCCTGGGCGGTGGGCAGAAGCGCATCGACGCCCAGCACAAGAAGGGCAAGCTCACCGCGCGCGAGCGGCTGGAACTGCTGCTGGACGAAGGCACCTTTGAAGAGTGGGACATGTTCGTCGAGCACCGCTGCACCGACTTCGGCATGGCCGACCAGAAGATTCCGGGTGACGGCGTGGTCACCGGCTACGGCATGATCAACGGCCGGCTGGTGTTCGTCTTCAGCCAGGACTTCACGGTGTTCGGCGGTGCGCTCAGCGAAGCGCATGCCGAGAAGATCTGCAAGGTGATGGACCAGGCCATGAAGGTCGGCGCGCCGGTGATCGGCCTGAACGACTCGGGCGGCGCGCGCATCCAGGAGGGTGTGGCGTCGCTGGGTGGCTATGCGGATGTGTTCCAGCGCAACGTGCTGGCCAGCGGTGTGGTGCCGCAGATCAGCATGATCATGGGGCCCTTCGGCCGGTGGCGCGGTGTATTCGCCGGCCATGACCGACTTCATCTTCATGGTGAAGGACAGCTCGTACATGTTCGTCACCGGCCCCGAGGTGGTGAAGACGGTGACGCACGAGGAAGTGACCGCCGAGGAGCTGGGCGGCGCCACCACCCACACCACCCGCAGCGGCGTGGCCGATCTGGCCTTTGAGAACGACGTGGAGGCGCTGCTGATGCTGCGCCGCCTGTACAACTACCTGCCGCTGAACAACCGCGAGAAGGCGCCGGTGCGCCCCAGCAACGACCCGGCCGACCGCATGGACCTGAGCCTGGACACGCTGGTGCCCGACAACCCGAACAAGCCCTACGACATGAAGGAGCTGATCGCCAAGACGGTGGACGATGGCGACTTCTTCGAGCTGCAGCCCGAGTACGCCAAGAACATCCTCATCGGCTTTGCGCGCATGGAGGGGCAGACCGTGGGCATCGTCGCCAACCAGCCGCTGGTGCTGGCGGGCTGCCTGGACATCAAGAGCAGCATCAAGGCGGCGCGCTTCGTGCGCTTCTGCGACGCGTTCAACATCCCGGTGGTGACCTTTGTGGATGTGCCCGGCTTCATGCCCGGCACGTCGCAGGAGTACGGCGGGATCATCAAGCACGGCGCCAAGCTGCTGTACGCCTACGCCGAGTGCACCGTGCCCAAGATCACGGTGATCACCCGCAAGGCCTATGGCGGCGCCTACGACGTGATGAGCTCCAAGCACCTGCGCGGCGACGTCAACTTTGCCTGGCCAAATGCCGAGATTGCAGTCATGGGCGCCAAGGGCGCGGTGGAAATCATCTTCCGTGAGGACAAGGGCGACCCGGCGAAGCTGGCCGCGAAGGAAGCCGAATACAAGGCCCGCTTTGCCAACCCTTTCGTGGCCGGAGCGCGCGGCTTCATCGACGACGTGATCCTGCCGCACGAGACGCGCAAGCGCATCTGCCGCTCGCTGGTGATGCTGCGCGACAAGAAGCTTGAGAACCCGTGGCGCAAGCACGGCAATATTCCTCTGTGATGGCCAGGGAGACAAACACCATGTTCACCAAAATCCTGATCGCCAACCGCGGCGAAATCGCCTGCCGCGTCATCCTCACCGCCCGCAAAGATGGGCATCAAGACCGTCGCTGTGTATTCGGAGGCCGACAAGGAAGCCCGCCATGTGGCGCTGGCCGACGAGGCCGTGCACATTGGCGCCGCGCCCAGCCGCGAGAGCTACTTGCAGGCCGACAAGATCATTGCCGCCTGCAAGCAGACCGGCGCGCAGGCCGTGCACCCCGGCTACGGCTTCCTGAGCGAAAACGAGGCCTTTGCCCGGCGCGTGGAAGAAGAAGGCATCACCTTCATCGGCCCCAAGCACTACAGCATTGCCGCGATGGGCGACAAGATCGCGTCCAAGAAGCTGGCCAACGAAGCCAAGGTCAACACCATCCCCGGCTGGAACGACGCCATTGAGAGTGCCGAGCGTGCGGTCCAGATCGCCAAGGACATCGGCTACCCCGTGATGATCAAGGCGTCGGCCGGCGGCGGTGGCAAGGGCCTGCGCGTGGCCTTCAATGACAAGGAGGCGCTGGAGGGCTTTACCGCCTGCCAGAACGAGGCGCGCAACAGCTTTGGCGACGACCGCATCTTCATCGAGAAGTTTGTGCAGGAGCCGCGCCACATCGAGATCCAGGTGCTGGGCGATTCACACGGCAACGTGATCTACCTGAACGAGCGCGAATGCTCCATCCAGCGCCGCCACCAGAAGGTGATCGAGGAGGCGCCCAGCCCCTTCATCAGCGACGCGACGCGCAAGGCCATGGGCGAGCAGGCCGTGGCCCTGGCCAAGGCCGTCAAGTACCAGAGTGCGGGCACGGTGGAGTTTGTGGTCGGCAAGGACCAGGACTTCTACTTCCTGGAGATGAACACCCGGCTGCAGGTGGAGCACCCGGTCACGGAATGCATCACCGGGCTGGACCTGGTGGAGCTGATGATCCGCGTGGCCGCAGGCGAAAAGCTGCCGCTGGCGCAGGCCGATGTGCAGCGCAACGGCTGGGCCATCGAGTGCCGCATCAACGCCGAAGACCCTTTCCGCAACTTCCTGCCCAGCACGGGCCGGCTGGTGCGCTTCCAGCCGCCCCGGCAGAGCATGTGGGCGGCCGACACGCAGCACCTGCAGGGTGTGCGGGTAGACACCGGCGTGCAGGACGGCGGCGAGATCCCGATGTACTACGACTCGATGATCGCCAAGCTCATCGTGCACGGCACCGACCGCAACGACGCGATCGCGAAGATGCGCGAGGCGCTCAACGGTTTTGTGATCCGTGGCATCAGCAGCAACATCCCGTTCCAGGCGGCGCTGCTGGCGCACCCGAAGTTTGTGGCGGGGGACTTCAACACCGGCTTCATCGCCGAGCACTACGGCAAGGGCTTCAGCGCCGCCGATGTGCCGCACGACGACCCGGGCTTCCTGGTGGCGCTGGCGGCTTACGTGCACCGGCGCACGCGAGGCCGCGCAGCGGGCATCAGCGGCCAGCTGCCAGGCCACGGTGTGCAGGTGGGCGAGCGGTTTGTCGTGGTGGCCCTGGGCGCGGGTGGCCAGCACCAGCGCCACCCGGTGGAGGTGACGGACTTTGAAGCCAAATCGGGCTCCAGCTCCCTTCAGGTGGGCGCGCAGCGCTATGAAATTTGTAGCAACTGGCACCTGGGCGGGCTGCGCATTCGCGGCACCGTCAACGGCCAGCCGTTCAGCGCACAGGTGGAGCGCAGCACGCCGCGCAACCCGCTGGCCATCCGCGTCATCCACAACGGCACCCAGCTTGACGCGCTGGTGCTCACATCGCGCGCCGCCGAACTGCACGCACTGATGCCGTTCAAGGCACCGCCCGACATGAGCCGCTATGTGCTGTCGCCCATGCCCGGCCTGCTGGTCGATGTGGCGGTGCAGCCCGGCCAGAAGGTGCAGGCCGGCGAGCGTGTGGCCGTGATCGAGGCCATGAAGATGGAAAACGTGCTGTTCGCTGCCGCCGACGGCGTGGTGGGCAAGGTACTGGCCACCAAGGGCGAGTCGCTCATGGTGGACCAGCCGATTGTGGAATTTGCCTGAGGATCGCCATGCAACGACCTTTCAAGGTGCTGGGCATCCAGCAGATCGCCATCGGCGGCCCCGACAAGATGCGGCTGCAGAAGCTGTGGGTGGACATGCTGGGCCTGGAAGTGACCGGCACCTTCAGGAGCGAGCGCGAGAACGTGGACGAGGACATCTGCGCCATCGGCACCGGCCCTTTCAAGGTGGAGGTGGACCTGATGCAGCCGCTGGATCCGGAAAAAAAGCCTGCCGTGCACACCACGCCGCTCAACCATGTGGGCCTGTGGATCGACAAGCTGCCCGAGGCCGTGCAGTGGCTCGGCGCCCAGGGCGTGCGCTTTGCGCCCGGCGGCATCCGCAAGGGCGCGGCGGGTTTTGACATCTGCTTCCTGCACCCCAAGGGCAGTGATGAGCTGCCCATTGGCGGTGAAGGCGTGCTGATCGAACTGGTGCAGGCGCCGCCCGAAGTGGTGGCCGCTTTCGCTCGCCTGGCCGGCTCGTCTGCCTGACGCGAAACTGACGGTCTTGGGGAATCCCCCGAGAGCTTGTTGGGCCATGGGCGGCTTAGACTGACCCGGGCCCCTTCAGGCACCGACCCGGTGCATGCGGCGGGACCCGGCAAGGAGACAAGCTTTGCAGCCTACGAATACCGCCAATCCGGCCTACTTCCACAAGGTCGTCGATTGCCAGTACGCCTGTCCGGCACACACCCCCGTCCCCGAATACATCCGCCTGATCGCGCAGGGCCGCTACAGCGACGCCTACATGATCAACTGGGTGTCCAACGTGTTCCCCGGCATCCTGGGGCGCACCTGCGACCGGCCCTGTGAACCCGCCTGTCGGCGCGGCCGGGTGGAGGAGGCGAACGCCCAGCACCCTGAGCCGGTGGCCATCTGCAGGCTCAAGCGCGTGGCGGCCGACATGAAGGACGACGTGGGCAAGCGCATGCCCAAGGCCGGCCGCAAGAACGGCAAGCGTGTGGCCTGCATCGGTGCCGGGCCGGCTTCGCTGACGGTGGCGCGCGATCTGGCGCCGCTGGGATACGAGGTGACGGTGTTTGACGGCGAGGCCAAGGCCGGGGGCTTCATCCGCACGCAGATTCCGCGCTTTCGCCTGCCCGAGAGCGTGATTGACGAGGAGACGGGCTATATCCTGGACCTGGGCGTCAACTTCAGGAGTGGCCAGCGCATCGAGTCGATGAAGGCCATCCTGGCGGAAGGCTACGACGCGATATTTGTCGGCTGCGGCGCGCCGCGCGGTCGCGACCTGGATCTGCCCGGGCGCAAGGAGGCTGCGGCCAGCATCCACATCGGCATCGACTGGCTGGCCTCGGTGTCGTTCGGCCACATCACTTCTATCGGCAAGCGCGTCATCGTGCTGGGTGGGGGCAATACGGCCATGGACTGCTGCCGGTCGGCGCGCCGTTTGGGCGGCAGCGATGTCAAGGTGATCGTGCGCAGCGGCTTTGAGGAGATGAAGGCCTCGCCCTGGGAGAAGGAAGACGCCCAGCATGAGGGCATTCCCATCATCAATTACCACGTGCCCAAGTCCTTTGTGCACGAGGGCGGCAAGCTCACCGGCATGACGTTCGAGATCGTGAAGGCGGTCTACGACGACAAGGGCCGGCGCAGCCTGGTGCCCACGGGCGAGCCCGATGCCCTGGTGCCCTGCGACGAAGTGCTGGTGGCGGTGGGGCAGGAAAACGCCTTCCCCTGGATCGAGCGCGACTGCGGCATCGAGTTCGACCAGTGGGGTCTTCCCAAACTGGGCAAGGAGACGCACCAGTCCAGCGTGCCCAACGTGTTTTTTGGCGGAGACGCGGCTTTCGGACCCAAGAACATCATCACCGCCGTGGCCCACGGGCATGAAGCGGCGGTGTCCATCGACCGGCTGCTCCACGGCGAGGACATTGCCGCGCGTCCGGACCCGATGACCAACCTGATGTCGCAGAAGATGGGCATCCACGAGTGGAGCTACGACAACGATACCGTCAATGACGCGCGCTTCAAGGTACCCTGGGCCAAGGCGGAGGCCGCGCTGGCGAGCATCAAGGTGGAGGTGGAACTGGGCTTTGACGCCGCCACGGCCTTCAAGGAAGCGCAACGCTGCCTCAACTGCGATGTGCAGACCGTGTTCTCGGCGCCGGCATGCATTGAGTGCGATGCCTGCGTGGACATCTGCCCGATGGACTGCATCACCTTCACCGCCAATGGCGAAGAGGCCGAATTGCGAACCCGCCTGAAGGCACCGGCCCTGAACCTGGCCCAGGACCTGTACGTGTCGGGCGGGCTCAAGACAGGGCGGGTGATGGTCAAGGACGAGGACGTGTGCCTGCATTGCGGGCTGTGTGCCGAGCGCTGCCCCACGGGTGCCTGGGACATGCAGAAGTTCCTGTTGAAAACAACCCAGGCCGGTGCCGCGTGCCGCGACCGCGCGCCGCAGCCCGAGGGAGTCCCCGCATGAAGCAGATCGAAGCCGTCAACGATTTCGTCATCAAGTTTGCCAATGTCAATGGCTCTGGCTCGGCCAGCGCCAATGAGCTGTTTGCCAAGGCCATCCTGCGCATGGGCGTGCCCGTCAGCCCGCGCAACATTTTCCCCAGCAACATCCAGGGCCTGCCCACCTGGTACGAAGTCCGGGTCACGGAGCAGGGCTATCTGGGGCGGCGCGGCGGCATCGACATGATGGTGGCGATGAACCCGCAGACTTGGGACGCCGACCTGGCGGAACTCGAGCCGGGTGGCTATCTGTTCTACGACAGCACGCGGCCGATGCCGGCGTCAAAATTCCGCGATGACATCCATGTGATCGGGATGCCGTTGACCGAGATCTGCAACGCGGTCTACACCGACCCGCGCCAGCGCCAGCTGTTCAAGAACATCGTCTATGTGGGTGCGCTGTCGGTGCTGCTGGACATCGAGCCCGAGGTGATCGAGAAGCTGTTTGGCGAGCAGTACAAGGGCAAGGAGAAGCTGCTGGCATCCAACGTCCAGGCGCTGCACCTGGGCCGGGATTTCGCCAGGGAGCACCTGCAGTACCCGCTGGGCATCCGGGTGAAGCGGGCCGACCAGGTGGGTGACCGGATCTTCGTGGATGGCAACAGTGCGGCGGCGCTGGGCTGCGTGTATGGCGGCGCCACCGTCGCTGCCTGGTACCCGATCACGCCTTCGTCGTCCGTGGCCGAGGCGTTCCAGAAGTACTGCGCCAAGTACCGGGTGGACGCCGCCACCGGCCAGGCCCACTACGCCATCGTGCAGGCCGAGGACGAAATTGCCTCCATTGGCATGGTGGTGGGGGCCGGCTGGAACGGCGCGCGTGCATTTACCGCCACCTCGGGCCCCGGCGTGTCGCTGATGACGGAGTTCATCGGCCTGGCCTACTTTGCCGAAATACCGGTGACCATCATCAATGTGCAGCGCGGCGGGCCGTCCACCGGCATGCCCACCCGCACGCAGCAGGCGGACATCGTCTCCTGCGCCTACGCTTCTCACGGGGACACCAAGCACGTGCTGCTGTTCCCCGAAGACCCCACAGAATGTTTTGAGCATGCGGCTGTGGCGCTGGACCTGGCGGACCGGCTGCAGACGCCTGTGTTTGTCATGACCGACCTGGACATCGGCATGAACCAGCGTCTGTGCGCGCCCTTTGCATGGGACGAGAACCGCGAGTACGACCGCGGTAAGGTCATGACGGCGCAGGAGCTGGAGGCCGGACGCGACTTTGGCCGCTACAAGGATGTGGATGGGGACGGCATCCCCTGGCGCACGCTGCCGGGCACGCACCCGACCAAGGGCAGCTACTTCACCCGTGGCACCACGCGCAATGCCTATGCACAGTATTCAGAGCGCGGGCCGGATTACATCTACAACGTGCAGCGACTGCTGAAGAAGTTCGAGACCGCCGCCACCCTGGTGCCGCAGCCGGTGCTGCGGCGTGCGGCGCGCAAGACGCGCCTGGGCGTGATCCACTTCGGCTCCACCAGCCCGGCCATGGCGGAGGCGCTGGATGTGCTGACCGAGTCCGGCATCCATGTGGACGCGCTGCGGCTGAGGGCGTTCCCGTTCCCCCAGTCGGTGCGGGATTTCCTGGACACGCACGACGAGGTTTTTGTCGTCGAGCAGAACCGGGATGCGCAGATGCACAGCCTGCTGGTCAACGAGCTTGAAGTCGATCCGGCGCGGCTGGTGCGGGTGCTGCACTACGACGGTACGCCGATCACGGCACGATTCATCACGCGCGCCATCACCCAGCATGTGCATGCCGAGGTGGTGACGCCGCACGCGGGTGCCGCCCGCGCCCGGGAGAAGACCGCATGACCTACATCGCCAAACCCCGCCTTCACCACCCCACGCTGGAGACCAACAAGGTCGGCTACACGCGGCGCGACTACGAGGGCAAGATTTCCACCCTGTGCGCAGGTTGCGGGCACGACAGCATCAGCGCAGCCATCATCCAGGCCTGCTGGGAGCTGGACATCGAGCCGCACCGCGTGGCCAAGCTGTCGGGCATTGGCTGCAGTTCCAAGACGCCGGACTACTTCCTGGGCGCCTCGCATGGCTTCAATACGGTGCATGGCCGCATGCCCAGCGTGCTGACGGGCGCCAATCTGGCCAACCGCGACTTGCTGTACCTGGGCGTCTCGGGCGACGGCGATTCGGCTTCCATTGGCCTGGGGCAGTTTGCCCACGCCATGCGACGTGGCGTCAACATGGTCTACATCGTGGAGAACAACGGCGTCTATGGCCTGACCAAGGGGCAGTTCTCGGCCACAGCCGACCGCGGCAGCAAGAGCAAGAAGGGCGTTCTCAACCCGGACAGCCCGGTGGACCTGATCGGCATGGCGTTGCAGCTGGGCGCGACCTACGTGGGGCGCGGCTTCTCGGGCGACAAGGAGCAGCTGGTGCCGCTGATCAAGGGTGCCATCCGCCATGGCGGCGCGGCCTTCCTGGACGTGATCAGCCCCTGTGTGGCCTTCAACAACCATGCCGGCAGCACGCGCAGCTACGACTACGTGCGTGAGCACAACGAGGCCGTCAGCCGCATCGACTTCATTTCGTCACGTGAGGAGATCACCGCGGCCTACGCGCCGGGCTCGGTGGTGGACGTGGAGCAGCACGACGGCATGATTCTGCGGCTGCGCAAGCTGCACGAGGGCTATGACCCGACCAACCGCATTGCCGCCATGAACTTTGTGCAGGAGCACCAGGCCCGTGGAGAGGTGGTCACCGGCCTGCTGTACGTGGAGCCCGATGCCACCGACCTGCACGCGGCACTGAACACCAGTGCCCGGCCGCTCAACGCCCTTGGGCGGGAGCTGCTGTGCCCCGGCAACGCAGCACTGGCCAAGCTGAACGCCAGTCTGCGCTGACCCGGCCTGTCAGTGTTCGCGCAAGACCGCCAGCGTGCCCGCCAGCAGCCACATGCCCGCCGCGCAGGCGCGGTTGAGCAGTCGAAGCGCCGACAGTGAAAGGATGTTGACCAAGCGCGCGCCAGCCTGCGCATAGGCCACCATCACCAGCGTGTCGATCACGACGAAGATCACGCCCAGCCACAGGAACTGGACTCCCTGGGGCATGGAAGGCTGGATGAACTGAGGCAGGAACGCCGCAAAGAAGAGGATCGCCTTGGGGTTGGACAACGCCACACCCAGGCTGCGCAAGAATGCCGTGCGTGGGGGCAATCCGGTTCCGCTGGTGCAAGCCAGCTGTTGCGACAGGGGCACCGGCTGCGTGCGCCAGAGCTTCCAGCCCAGCCAGCACAGGTAGGCCACACCGAACCAGCGCAGCGCGTTGAAGAGCGACTCCGACGAAGCCAGCAGCGAACCCAGGCCGAACGCGACGCCGGTGATCAACAGGCTGCTGCCCAGCGATGCGCCCAGGATGCCGAATACCGCCACCCGCAGCCCGCCGGACATGCCGTTGGACAGTGCCAGCAGCATGGTCGGCCCCGGTGTGGCGGCCAGCAGCAACGAGGAGATGGCATACAGCGCCAGTGTGTTGAAGTCCATCAGCCAGTGCCTCCGCCCGGGGGTTCGCCGTTGCGGCGGGCGCGGGCCCGGGCCAGTGCCGCCTCGATCACAGCCCGCTTTCGCAACGCTTCGTCACCGACAGCCCCCTTGGTGTGGGCGTCCAGGTCGGCCAGCTTTCTTTCGGCTTTTTCTTCAAGCCTTTTTGCGTGCTCAGCCCCGTCCCTGCTGGTTCTTCCGCTATGAAATTCATAGCGTTTTCGGGATCGGGACGCCGCTTCCGGCGACCACGCCTCCCAGCCGGTGCGGGTCCCTGTGACGCTTTCCATCGAGATGCAGTCCACCGGACACACCGGCAGGCACAACTCGCAACCGTTGCATTCGGCCTCGATCACCGTGTGCATGAGCTTGTTCGATCCGACGATTGCGTCCACCGGGCATGCCTTGATGCAGAGGGTGCAGCCAATGCACCAGGACTCGTCAATCAGGGCGACGCCGCGGGGCCCCTCATGCCCATGGAGCGGGTTCAAAGGCAGCACCGCTTGACCCGTCAATGCGGCCAGTCGTGCAATGCCTGTCGCGCCGCCGGGCGGGCACTGGTTGATGGGGGCGTCTCCAGCCGCGATGGCCGCCGCATAGCCAGCGCAATCCGGATAGCCACAGCGCGTGCACTGGGTTTGCGGCAGGGCGTCCAGCAGGCGATCTGCCAGAGAGCCGCTTGCCGGAACCAGGCTCATTTGCGCCGCGAGACCTTCTTCGTCGCCGCCGCAGCCGCGCGCCGGTTGCGGCTGGCGACAGGGCTGGAGGCGTTGTTGTTGGCTGCGATGAAGTCCTTCACTGCCGGGTACACCACCTCGCGCCAACGACGGCCGCTGAAGATGCCGTAGTGGCCAGCGCCCTTGACCTCCAGGTGTTTCTGGCGCGCCTTGGGCACGTTGCAGCACAGGCCGTGCGCGGCTTCGGTCTGGCCGGAGCCCGAGATATCGTCCAGCTCGCCTTCCACCGTGAAGTGGGCGGTGGTGGTGATGTCCTGGGGGCGCACGCGCTCGAGCTTGCCGTCCACACCGCGTACATCCCAGGTGCCGTGGACGAGGGCGAACTCCTGGAACACAACCTTGATGGTCTCCAGGTAGTAGTCTGCATCCATGTCGAGCACGGCGTTGTACTCGTCATAGAACTTGCGGTGCGCTTCCGTGCTGGTGTCGTCGCCCTTGATCAGGTCCTTGAAGTAGTCGTAGTGGCTCTTCATGTGCTTGTCGGGGTTCATCGCGACAAAGCCGGTGTGCTGCAGGAATCCGGGATACACGCGCCGTCCCGCACCCGGGAAGCTGCTGGGCACCCGGAAGATGACGTTGTTCTCGAACCAGCTGTGGCTCTTGTTCATGGCCAGGTTGTTCACGGCCGTGGGTGACTTGCGCGCATCGATCGGCCCGCCCATCATGGTCATCGAAAGCGGCGTGGTTTCGCCCCGGCTGGCCATCAGGGACACGGCCGCCAGCACCGGCACGGTGGGCTGGCACACGCTGATGACATGGCAGTTGCCGTAGATGCCCTGCAGGTGGCGGATGAACTCCTGCACGTAGTTGACATAGTCGTCCAGGTGGAATTCGCCGTCAGACAAGGGCACGGTGCGGGCGTTCTTCCAGTCGGTGATGTAGACCTTGTGATCGCGCAGCATGGTCTTGACGGTGTCGCGCAGGAGCGTGGCGTAGTGACCCGAGAGCGGCGCGACAATCAGCACGGCCGGCTGGCCCTTCAGCGCAGTGAGCGTGGCCGGATCGTCTGAAAAGCGCTTGAAGCGGCGCAGCTCACAGAACGGTTTGTCGATTTCCACACGCTCGTGGATGGCCAGATCCACCTTGCCCACCTGCACGGTTCGGATGTCGAACGCCGGCTTCTCGTAGTCCTTGCCCAACCGGTACAGCAGGTCGTAGCTGGCCGAGACACGTTGCGACAGGGGGTTCTGGCCGAAAGGCGACAGCGGATTGCTGTACATCTTGGCGGCGGCCTGGGCGAAGTCGGCAAACGGCTCCATCAGGGAGCGCTGCGTTTCATAGATCTGGTAGAGCATGGTCGGACCCGCGGATTTGTTGCAGTGCAATATAGCAGTTGTCGGCGCATCATGATGGAGTGGAAACACCAATCCGGTGCCCCTCGCGTCATTCCCGTGCAAGCATGTGGCCTGAACTTTTGGGTCATGGCGTGCTCCACCAAATGATTACTAGTATGAACGACTTATGCAACGCAGATCCTTGCTGGCCGCCAGCGGCGCCGCTGTGCTCATGAGCCCGGTCTCCGCCGCGCCCGATGTTCCGGCATTCCGTGAACTGCGCAAAAGCCCCCGCCTGCCGGTGCTTTTCCTGGGCCACGGCAGCCCGATGAACGCGATTGAAGACAACGAGTACCGCCGCAGCTGGCAGGCGTTGGGAGCGGAGTTCGCGGACACCGGGGCATCGCGCTACCCGCGGCCCCAGCTCATCCTGTGCGTCTCGGCGCATTGGCTCACCCGGGGCTGGTGGCTCACGGGCATGGAAAAGCCGCGCACCATCCACGATTTCGGCGGCTTTCCGCAGGCCCTGTTTGACCAGCAATACCCGGCACCGGGCGCACCGGCAGCCGCGGCGGAGATTGCCCAGTCGGTCAAGGCGCCCCCTCTGGGGCTGGACCGCAAGGAATGGGGACTGGACCATGGGACCTGGTCGGTCCTCAAGCCCATGTTCCCCAAGGCCGATATTCCTGTGGTTCAACTGGGCATGGACTACAGCCGCCCGCCGGCCGAGCATTTTGCGCTGGGCAGGCAGCTGCGCGCGCTGCGTGAGCGGGGGGTGTTGATTGTGGGCAGCGGCAATATCGTGCACAACCTGCGCGCCGTGCGCAGGGATGCCGGCCCGTCACAGGCCTACGACTGGGCAATCGAGTTCGACCGCGTGGCCGCCGCGCAGCTGCAGCAGGGCCAACTGGCGGCACTGGCGGATTTCCAGAAGCTCGGGCCGGTGGCCCAGGTGGCACATCCGACCTGGGACCACTACCTGCCGCTTTTGCACGCGGCAGGAGCGGCGGACGACAAGGAGCCTGTCCGGTTCTTCAACGCCAGTTTCCAGGCGGCATCGATCTCGATGCGCTCGGTGGTTTGGGGCTGATCACATCACTTTGGCGATGGCCTGGCAGACGTAGTCGACGTTCTTGCTGTTCAGCGCAGCCACGCACATGCGGCCGGTGTCGGTGCCATAGACACCAAATTCCGTGCGCAGGCGCACCATCTGGTCCTTGCTGAGGCCGGAGTAGCTGAACATCCCGATCTGCTGGGTAATGAAGCTCATGTCCTGTTTCACGCCCGCGGCTTTCAGGCCGTCCACGAGCTTCTGGCGCATCGCCTTGATGCGCACCCGCATCTCAGCCAGTTCTTCTTCCCACTGAGCCCGCAACTCGGGCGTGTTGAGCACCATGGCGACCACGGTGGCGCCGTGGATCTGCGGGTTGCTGTAGTTGGTGCGGATCACGATCTTGAGCTGGCTCAGCACGCGCTCGGCGTCCTCCTTGGTGGCGCACAGCACGCTCAGCGCGCCCACGCGCTCGCCATAGAGGCTGAAGCTCTTGGAAAAAGAGGTGGATACAAAGAACTCCAGTCCGGCAGCCACGAACTTGCCGATCACGGCACCGTCTTCCTTGATGCCGTGGCCGAAACCCTGGTAGGCCATGTCCAGGAAAGGAGTGAGGTTGCGGGTCTTGACCACCGCAATCACTTCGTCCCACTGGGCGGCCGTGATGTCGTAACCGGTGGGGTTGTGGCAGCAGGCGTGCAGCACGACGATGGTGCCTGCAGGCGCGGCATTCAGGGCGGCCAGCATGCCGGCAAAGTTGATGCTTCGCGTGGCTGCGTCGTAATAAGGGTAGCTTTCAACGGTGAAGCCGGCCGCCGAAAACAGCGCACGGTGGTTTTCCCAGCTGGGGTCGCTGATCAGCACCTTGGCGCCCGGGCTGAGTTTCTTGAGGAAATCGGCGCCGATCTTCAGGCCGCCGGTGCCTCCGATGCCCTGTGCCGTGACCACGCGGCCGCTCTTGACGGGTTCGCTGTCGGCGCCAAAAACCAGCGCCTTGACGGCAGCGTCATAGGCCGCCACGCCATCCATGGGCAGGTAGCCCCGCGGCTTGGGCGAATCGGTCATTTGCTTTTCGGCGGTTTGCACACACTTGAGCAGTGGCAGCTTGCCGTTGTCGTCGAAGTACACGCCCACGCCCAGGTTGACCTTGTTGGGGTTGGTGTCGGCATTGAACTGCTCGTTGAGGCCAAGGATCGGGTCGCGCGGGGCCATTTCGACGGCGGTGAACAATGACATGAATGTCCTTTGGAAGTTGTCAGTAGCGGGAATCCCGGGCCTGGGTTAGCCTTGCGGGTTTCCCCTGATTTTACCGGGCCACCAAGCCTGTCGTTACGGACCGTCATGCCAGAAATCGTTGAAGTCATACCGGAAACGCAAGTCGGCGAATTCGTCCGCTTTGCGGATTCGCCGTTCGAGCTGTTCCAGCCCTATCCGCCTGCCGGAGACCAGCCAGAGGCGATCGAGCAACTGGTTGCAGGCGTGCGGGATGGCGAAGTGTTCCAGACGCTGCTGGGCGTGACGGGCTCCGGCAAGACCTTCACCATGGCCAATGTGATCGCCCGCCTGGGCCGCCCGGCGATCGTGTTTGCGCCCAACAAGACGCTGGCGGCGCAGCTGTACAGCGAATTCCGGGAATTCTTCCCGCGCAACGCGGTCGAGTACTTCGTGAGTTACTACGACTACTACCAGCCCGAAGCCTACGTGCCGCAGCGCGACCTCTTCATTGAAAAGGACAGCGCGATCAACGAGCACATCGAGCAGATGCGCCTGAGCTGTACCAAGAGCATCCTGGAGCGGCGGGACGTTGTGATCGTGGCCACGGTGTCCGCCATCTACGGCATTGGTGAGCCCGAGAGCTACCACCGCATGGTGATGACCCTGCGAACGGGCGACAAGCTGGGGCAGCGCGACGTGATCGCCCAGCTGATCCGGATGCAATACCAGCGCAATGACCAGGAGTTCACGCGCGGAAAATTCCGGGTCCGCGGCGAAACAATCGACGTGTTCCCCGCCGAGCACAGCGAGCTGGCCATCCGCATTGACCTGTTCGATGACGAGATTGAGTCCCTGCAGCTTTTTGACCCACTGACGGGACGCGTTCGCCAGAAGATCCCGCGCTTCACGGTGTACCCCAGCAGCCACTACGTCACGCCACGCGACAAGGTACTGGCCGCAGTGGAGACGATCAAGCTGGAGCTGGACCAGCGCCTCAAGGAGCTGGTTGGCATGGGCAAGCTGGTCGAGGCGCAGCGGCTGGAGCAGCGCACGCGGTTTGACCTGGAGATGCTGAGTGAGGTGGGGCATTGCAAGGGGATCGAGAACTACACGCGACACCTGTCGGGCGCCGCCCCCGGAGAGCCCCCAAGCACCCTGACCGATTACCTGCCCAAGGATTCGATCATGTTCCTGGACGAGAGCCACCAGATGGTTGGGCAGCTGGGTGGCATGTACAACGGCGACCGCGCGCGCAAGACCACGCTGGTGGAGTACGGTTTTCGCCTTCCCAGTGCGCTGGACAACCGGCCATTGAAGCTCGAGGAGTTCGAGCAGCGCATCCGCCAGTGCGTCTTTGTCTCCGCCACACCGGCCGCGTATGAGCAACAGCACGCCGGGCAGGTGGTGGAGCAGCTGGTGCGCCCCACCGGGCTGGTGGATCCGCAAGTCGAGGTACGCCCCGCCACCCACCAGGTGGACGATGTGCTCCAGGAAATCCGCATCCGCGTGGACAAGCACGAGCGCGTGCTCATCACCACGCTGACCAAGCGCATGGCTGAGCAGCTGACCGACTACCTGAACGACAACGGCGTCAAGGTGCGCTACCTGCACAGCGATGTGGACACCGTAGAGCGCGTGGAAATCCTGCGTGACCTGCGACTGGGCACCTTTGACGTGCTGGTGGGCATCAACCTCCTGCGCGAAGGACTGGACATCCCCGAGGTGTCGCTGGTGGCCATCCTGGACGCGGACAAGGAGGGTTTCCTGCGTTCGGAGCGCTCGCTTATCCAGACCATCGGCCGGGCGGCCCGCAACCTGAGCGGCCGGGCCATCCTGTATGCCGACAGGATCACCGACTCGATGGAGCGCGCCATTGGCGAGACCAATCGTCGGCGGGCCCGGCAGGTGTCCTACAACGAGCTTCACGGCATTACCCCGCGCAGCATCGTCAAGAAAGTCCGCGACCTGATCGACGGCGTCTACAGCGAAAAGGCCGGCAAGGAAGCCGAGCGGCTGGAGTTGCAGCGCGCGCAGGTGGACGACATGTCCGAAAAGGACATTTCCCGTGAGATCAAGCGGCTCGAAAAGCTCATGCTTGAGCACGCCCGCAACCTGGAGTTCGAGAAGGCGGCCCATGTGCGGGACCAGCTGACCCTGCTCAAGCAGCAGGCATTTGGAGCACCCGGCGCGGACAACATCGTGTCCATTGAGGGGGCCGGCGGGCTTGACGCCGGGCGCCCGGGAACCATTTTGTGACTGGCCGGTCTACTTACCTGAGTGAAACAATGGGTTTTGCGGTATACTTGACGGAAACAGTCAAGAACAGCCGAAGAAGTCCGTCAAACGACGGACAGGGAGCCCGGGAATCGGGTTACACGGGCGGAGACGGACCCGGCCAGCAGGGCTGGCGGGATGATTGATCAGGCACGGGCAACAAGGAGTTTGCGATGCGTCTCACGACCAAAGGCCGCTTTGCGGTGACAGCGATGATTGACCTGGCGTTGCGCCAGAACAGTGGCCCGGTGACCCTCGCGGCCATCAGCCAGCGGCAGCACATCTCGCTGTCCTACCTGGAGCAGCTGTTTGGCAAGCTGCGCCGGCACGAACTCGTGGAGTCCACCCGCGGCCCGGGAGGCGGTTACACGCTGGCCCGCAAGGCTTCGGACATCACCGTGGCGGACATCATCGTCTCGGTGGACGAACCCATCGATGCCACGCAATGCGGCGGCAAGGAAAACTGCCATGGTGAGGGCGGCCGTTGCATGACCCACGAACTGTGGGCTGCACTGAACACGCGAATGGTCGAGTTTCTCGATTCCGTGACGCTGCAAAAGCTGGTTGAAGAGCAGCTTGCCAAGGGCGTGCAGATCGAGAACAAGCCTGCCGTGAAAAAGGCCATCTCCAGCATGCCGGTGGTCAAGCCTGTTCGTGTCAACGCACCAAACTCGGTGTTTGCTCTGGGCAACGTATTCGCCAAGTCCTGAGTCCGCAAGCCTGTTGTCAGCCCGTCAGCCAAGTATTCCTGCCCCGGACCGAGCCAGCCATGGACATGACCCCGCATTTCCCGATCTACCTGGATTACGGCGCCACGACGCCGTGTGACCCGCGCGTGGTGGACGCGATGATCCCCTGGTTGCGGGAGCACTTCGGCAATCCGGCCTCGCGCAGCCACGCCTGGGGTTGGGAGGCGGAAGAAGCCGTCGAGAAGGCGCGTGCCGACGTGGCCGAACTGATTGGCGCGGACCCGCGGGAGATCGTCTGGACTTCCGGTGCCACCGAGTCCAACAACCTGGCCATCAAGGGTGCCGCGCACTTTTACAAGAGCAAGGGCAAGCACCTCATCACCGTCAAAACAGAGCACAAGGCCGTACTGGACACCATGCGTGAGCTGGAGCGCCAGGGTTTCGAGGTGACTTACCTCGACGTGCAGGAGGACGGGCTGCTTGATTTCGAAGTCCTCAAGGCGGCGATCCGGCCGGACACCATCCTGATCAGCGTGATGTTTGTCAACAACGAGATCGGTGTCGTGCAGGACATTCCCGCCATCGGGGCGATGTGCCGCGAGCGCGGCATCATTTTCCATGTGGACGCCGCGCAGGCAACGGGCAAGGTGGCCATCGACCTGCAGACCCTGCCGGTGGACCTGATGAGCCTGGCCTCGCACAAGACCTACGGTCCGAAGGGCATTGGTGCCCTGTATGTGCGTCGCAAGCCGCGCGTGCGGCTGGAAGCGCAGATGCACGGAGGCGGCCATGAGCGCGGCATGCGCTCTGGCACGCTGCCCACCCACCAGTGCGTGGGCATGGGTGAAGCGTTCCGGCTCGCCCGGCTGGAGATGGACAAGGACTGCGAACACGCCCGCCGCCTGCACCAGCGCCTGCTGGACGGCCTGAAGGATGTGGAGCAGGTGTACCTGAACGGGCACGCCACGCAGCGCGTGCCGCACAACGTGAACATGAGCTTCAACTTCGTCGAAGGCGAATCGCTGATCATGGGCATCAAGGGACTTGCGGTGTCATCGGGGTCTGCCTGCACCTCGGCATCACTTGAGCCCAGCTATGTCCTGCGGGCCCTTGGCCGCAGCGACGAGCTGGCCCACAGCAGCCTGCGCATGACGATTGGCCGGTTCACGACCGAAGAGGAAATTGATTACGCCATTTCCACCATCAAGCTCAACGTCGCACGGCTGCGTGAACTGAGCCCGCTGTGGGAGATGCATCAGGACGGCATCGACATATCCACCATCCAGTGGACCGCGCATTAGCAATTGAACACCACCGGGGCGGTTCACGCCGCCTCCCTTGGAGAGACACATGGCTTACTCTGAAAAAGTTGTTGACCACTATGAAAACCCGCGCAACGTCGGCTCCTTTGACAAGGGCGACGACTCGGTGGGCACCGGCATGGTGGGCGCACCCGCGTGTGGCGACGTGATGAAGCTGCAGATCAAGGTGAACCCCCAGACCGGGGTGATCGAGGACGCACGCTTCAAGACCTACGGCTGCGGCTCGGCCATTGCATCCAGCTCGCTCGTGACCGAGTGGGTCAAGGGCAAGACCCTGGACGAAGCGGCAGCCCTCAGGAACAGCCAGATCGCCGAAGAACTGGCGTTGCCGCCGGTCAAGATCCACTGCTCCATCCTGGCCGAAGACGCCATCAAGGCGGCGGTCGAAGACTACAAGAAGAAGCACACGCACTGAGCAGAACGGGTTCGAGCAAGATGGCGATCTCCCTGACAGAAGCCGCAGCGCGGCACGTCAACCGGTACCTGTCCAAACGAGGCAAGGGCGTGGGCGTGCGGCTGGGCGTCAAGACCACTGGCTGCTCGGGCCTGGCATACAAGCTTGAATACGTGGACGAGGTCGCGCCGGAAGACGTGGTCTTTGAAGACCATGGCGTCAAGGTCCTGATCGACCCGAAAAGCCTGGCCTATATCGATGGCACACAGCTGGACTTTGTGCGCGAAGGGCTCAACGAGGGCTTCAGGTTCAACAACCCCAACGAGCGCGACCGCTGCGGTTGTGGCGAGTCGTTCCGGGTGTGACGCTCACTTCTGACGATTTCGACCTGTTCGGCTTGCAACGTTGTTTCGCGCAGGACCGGGCGGCCATCGATGCGCGCTGGAAAGAACTTCAGCGCGAGGCGCACCCGGACAGGTTTGCGGCACAGGGCCCAGCGGCGCAGCGGGTTGCCATGCAGTGGTCGGTGCGCATCAACGAGGCCTATCAGCGCCTGAAAGACCCGTTGCGGCGTGCCGCCTACCTGTGCGAGTTGCGCGGCGCGCCCGTCAACGCCGAGACCAATACTGCAATGCCAGCGGACTTTCTGGTGGCGCAGATGGCCTGGCGCGAGGCGCTGGATGAGGCCACCACCACAGCCGCCCTGGACACACTGGTCGGCGATGTCGATGCCGCCCGCAAGGCCGCGCTGGCGGCTATCGAACGGTTGCTGGACGTCGAGGGCGACGCCGACCGTGCCGTGCAGCAGGTGCGCGCCCTCATGTTCATCGAGCGTTTTGCCCTTGACGTCGAAGCGCGCTTTGAGCAACTGGGACAATAGAGGCATGGCTTTACTGCAGATATCGGAACCCGGGCAATCGCTGGACCCGCACCAGCGCCGCATTGCGGTGGGCATCGACCTGGGCACCACACATTCCCTGGTGGCGGCGGTGCGCAACGGTGTGTCCGAATGCCTGCCCGACGCGCAGGGCCGCGTCATCCTGCCCTCGGTGGTGCGCTACCTGGAGGGCGGAGGCCGGCAGATCGGCCACGACGCGATGGATGCCGTGGCCACCGATCCCGAGAACACGGTCGCCTCGGTCAAGCGGTTCATGGGCCGCGGCCTGGCCGACATTGCCAACCGCGACAAGCTGCCCTGGCGCTTTGTCGAAAAGCCGGGCATGGTCGCGCTGGACACCCGCGCGGGCGAGAAGTCACCGGTGGAAATCAGCGCCGAGATCCTGGCCACGTTGCGCCACCGGGCGGAGGACACGTTCGGGGATGACCTGTACGGCGCTGTCGTGACCGTTCCGGCGTACTTCGACGATGCCCAGCGCCAGGCGACCAAGGACGCCGCGCAGCTGGCTGGCATCCACGTGCTGCGACTGATCAGCGAACCCACGGCCGCGGCCATCGCCTACGGGCTGGACAACGCCAGTGAAGGCATCTATGCGGTGTACGACCTGGGTGGCGGCACGTTTGACATCTCGATCCTGCGGCTGACCCGGGGTGTGTTTGAAGTCATGGCCACAGGCGGAGATTCCGCACTGGGCGGCGACGACTACGACCGGGCGCTCGCCGACTGGATGCTGGGTCAATCCGGTCTGGAACTGACGACTGCCGCCGACAAGGCGGCGATCAAGGTTGCCGCGCGCTCTGCCAAGGAGCAACTGTCTGCTATTGAAATGGTAGCGGTCCAGGTCCAGCTGGCGGGGGCTACAGCCCGTTTTTCCATAAAAAGAAGCGATCTGGAGGCCGTTACGGCCGATTTGACCGCCCGCACGCTTGCCGCCGTGCGAAAGGCCCTGCGCGATGCGCGTCTGCGTCCCGACGACGTGCAGGGCGTGGTGCTTGTGGGGGGCTCCACCCGCATGCCCCAGGTGCGACGCTCAGTCGCCGACTTGTTTGGACGTGAACCTCTGACCAACCTCAACCCGGATGAAGTGGTGGCACTGGGCGCGGCCATCCAGGCCAACCAGCTGGCTGGCAACAACACGGCGGGCGACCTGCTGCTGCTGGACGTGATCCCGCTCTCGCTGGGCATCGAGACCATGGGCGGGCTGGTGGAGCGCATCGTGCACCGCAACGAAACCATTCCCACAGCCAAGGCGCAGGACTTCACCACCTACAAGGATGGCCAGACTGCGCTGGCGCTGCATGTGGTGCAGGGTGAGCGCGACCTGGTGGCGGACTGCCGTAGTCTCGCGCGCTTCGAGTTGCGCGGCATTCCACCCATGGCCGCGGGTGCGGCGCGCATCCGCGTCACCTTCACCGTCGACGCCGACGGGCTTCTGGGCGTCAGCGCCAAAGAGCAGGGCAGCGGCGTGGAGGCGCGGATTGACGTCAAGCCGTCTTACGGACTGGGTGACGAGCAGATCGCCCGGATGTTGCAGGAGAGCTTCCAGACCGCCGCCGACGACATGAAGGCCCGCGCGCTGGTGGAGGCCAGGGTGGATGCAGACCGCATGTTGCTGGCCACGCAAAGCGCGCTCGACGCCGATGGCGACTTGCTCTCCGCTGCCCAACGCCAGGAGATCGAAGCGCTGATGGCGCAGTTGCGCTCCACCGTGGCCGCCAGCCAGGACGCGGCTGCCATCGAGTCCGCCACCACGGCACTGGCCAGGGGCACCGAGTCATTCGCCGCAGAACGCATGAATCACGGCATCCAGAAGGCGCTGGCCGGAAAGAACGTGGAACACATCTGATGCCCATCATCAAAATCCTGCCCCATCCCGAGTACTGCCCCGCGGGCGCGGAAGTCACGGCCCCCGCCGGCACCTCGATCTGCGAGGCGCTGCTGGACAACCACATCAACATCGAGCACGCCTGCGACCTGAGTTGCGCCTGCACCACCTGCCACGTGATCGTGCGCGTCGGTTTCAACTCCCTCAACGAGATGGACGAGAACGAGGAAGACCTGCTGGACCGCGCCTGGGGCCTGGAGCCGAACTCGCGCCTGAGTTGCCAGGCGATCCTGGCCCAGAAGGACGTGACGGTGGAAATCCCCAAGTACTCGATCAACCACGCCAAGGAAAATCACTAGATGCGCCAGATCGTCCTGGATACCGAAACCACCGGCCTGTCCGCCGAGGGCGGCGACCGCATCATCGAGATCGGCTGTGTGGAGCTGGTGGCGCGCAAGCTCACCGGCAGCAACAAGCACTTCTACCTGAACCCCGGGCGCGACAGCCACGAGGACGCGCTCAAGGTGCACGGCATCAGCAACGAGTTCCTGCGCGACAAGCCAAAGTTCGAGGCCGTCGCCGACGAACTGCTGGAGTACCTGCGCGACGCCGAAGTCATCATCCACAACGCGGCGTTTGACGTGGGGTTCCTGAACAAGGAACTCGAGCTCATCGGGCGGCCGCCGTTTGCGCGCCATGTGGGCAGCGTCACCGACACGCTGCTCATGGCCAAGGAAATGTACCCTGGCAAGCGCAACAGCCTGGATGCGTTGTGCGACCGCCTGGGCGTGGACAATTCCGGCCGCACGCTGCACGGCGCGCTGCTGGACGCCGAGCTGCTGGCCGATGTGTACATCAACCTCACGCGGGGGCAGGACCCGCTGCTGATTGAGGCCGCGGCCACGCCCGGTGCGGCCAGCGTGCAGGAGCGGGTGGACCTCAGCGGCTTCGAGCTGCCGGTGCTGCCTGCCAGCGAGCAGGAAACCGCCGCCCACGAGGCCGCCCTGGCACAGCTGGACAAGGCCAGCGCCGGCAAGACGCTGTGGCGTATTGCCGCCGGCGCTGTGGCATAATCATGGGCTGTCCACAGGGGACAACGGGTGATTAGCTCAGCGGTAGAGCACTGCCTTCACACGGCAGGGGTCGCAGGTTCAAACCCTGCATCACCCACCATCGTGTCCCCTCTCTTTTCCTCCTCTTCCTCCCCGCTTCCCCGCCTGTTTTCCTGCAGACCTGTGTCACGCGTGGCCGGTCTGCTGCTGGCCGCGTGCTCATGGCTGGGCGGTGTGCCGGTCCAGGCCCAGCCCCAGTCCAACCTTCAGGAAATGGCCTCGCGTCATGCGCCACAGCAATGGCAAGCGGTGCGCAAATTCCCGTCGGTGCGCGTGTTCACCGTTGGCGATGGCCCGAGCCGGGTCTATGTCTTCATGCCGGATTCACCGGACGCCCGAGGCCTGCCGCTGGTACTGTTCCACCATGGCTGGATGGGCATGAACCCCCGCAACTTTGGTGGCCTGATCGACCTGATGGTGCGCCGCGGTGCGGTCGTCTTCTACCCCGTCTACCAGGACGGCGAGGACACACCCCCGCAGGCGGTCAGCGAACAGGCCGCCCAGGCCAATGCGCTGGCGCTTCGCGACGTGCAACAGCATTTCCCCGGCCTCGTGGACACGACGAAGACACTGTACTGGGGCTTCTCGATGGGGGCGGGGATCTCACTCAATCTGGCGCTGGAGCCGCAACGGCACGGCCTTCCGGCGCCACGCGCGCTGCTGCTGGTGGCGCCCGGCGACGCACCGCACGTGGCCACGGGCGAGCGCGCAGCCAGCATCCTGCCCCGCGTGGAGCGTTTGCCGCGCAACCTGCCCACCCTGATCGTGACCGGTGCGGCCGACACCGCGATAGGCGTTCCGACCGCCAGGGCGCTGGCGGCGCGGTTGTGCCATTTGTCGCCATCGCGCCGCAACCTTCTGCTCTTCCCATCGGACACGGACGGTGAGTCCCGCATCACCGCGGGCCATGGTTCGCCGGGGGCGCCGGACAGCCGCTACGATTTCCCGGACGCACGCGCCACGGTAGGCCCGCTGATCGCCGGGCGGGAGGACTTCGAGGCCTCGACTTCGCTGAACCTGCTGGATTTCTATGGCTACTGGCGAGTCACCATGCGCCTGCTGGACCATGTGGACGGGGGACGCTTTCCCGCCGAATTGTTCAGCCGCACCGACGCGGAGAACCGCTTTCTCGGCCTGTGGCCGTCTGGCCGGCCCTATGCCCAGGCACAGATCGAGGACCCCTGCCGCAAGAAGCCCCGGCGCTAGCGGGCCGGACTGCGGCTGGCTTCCAGCCAGCTGCGCACGGGTGGCAACAGCAGCAAGCCACCGTCGTCGGTCACATGGATGCCATCGTCACCACGCAGGCGCACCAGCCGGCCGCGCTCGGTCCGCAGGTATTGTTCATAGGTACCACTGGCGTATCCCAGCGACGGATTCGGGTCCAGCCAGGTGGCGGTGGGGTAGCGCGACAGCACCGCGCGCGTGAGCTCGTTCATGCGTGACATCTTGCGTGCGAAGGGCGCGTCGCGCATCACCGGCATGCCGATCCACAGCACGCGCACCTGCTCGCGCGTGACCATGTCCATGTAGCCGGTGAGCCGCGCGGTGTAGAACGCATCCCACTCCGGTGTGCCGAACTTCAGTACCTGTTTGCCGACCTGAACGTTCTGCGCGTCGTTGGCGCCCATGGAGCAGATCACCAGCTGCGGCTTTTCGCGGCCCACCATCTGGGGGTATTGCACCAGCCAGTCAAACACCTCCGGACGGCTCAGTCCCGTGCCTGAGCGGTAGGCTCGGATCAGGCGCACCTGCTTGTCCGCTGACAGGCCACGTGTAAGCGCCGGGGCCAGGCCCACCGCCATCATCGAGTCCCCAGCCAGAACCACACGCAACGGGTCACCTGGCGCAGCGCCAGCCGATGCCGCAGGTGCCGGTGACGATGCAACGGCTGTCGGCACCGAAGCAGGGGCGTTGGGTGCCTGCGAAGCTGTCGCGGCAGAAACCACCGTCTGCGGCGTTGATGCAACCGGTGCAGCTGCCACCGGCGCCGCCACGGCGGAAGGGATTGCCACGGACAACCCGGAGGCCGGCGCGAACCAGGCCGCCCATTCGTCTTTGGCCCGCAGGGCATGCTGGCGTGCGCGGTCGATGCCCGTGGCCTGCACGGCGTTGTGCCACGACGTGGCGGCCGGTACCGCTCTCTCCCGCAGCAGACCCACCTCCAGCCGCTGCGCCCAGACGGAAAGGCCCTCGGCCTCCAGCAGCAGCGCGGCGAGGACCGCCCCGAATACGGCGAGCGCCATGCGGCCAACAGTGTGAAATCGACGGACCATGTTCAAAACTGGAAATAGATGAACGGTGCGGGTGCGCTCGGACCGAGCACTTCGACCGCCGTGAGCGCCAGTGCAAACAGCGAGCCCAGCACCAGCGGGTGAAGCCGGATCGCGCCCAGATGCAGGCGCAGGTGCATGCGCCGCGGCAGGTACTGCAGCCCGATGCCCGCCAGCACGCACAGCACCATGCCCGGTGCCAGGTCCGCCTGCCAGACGCCTTGAACCAGTTGGGACAACACCGCCACCGCGCGGTCAAAGCCTTCGGCCCGGAAGAACACCCAGCCAAAGCAGACCGCATGGAAGAGCAGCACGCGCGACGCGATGCCCCAGGCCAGCCCCTGGCGCCAGAGTCCACCCCCGCGCGCAGCCCAGAAGCGCTCCCACTCGCGGTGCACGGCCAGCATCAGGCCGTGCCAGCCGCCCCACACCACAAAGGTCCACGCCGCGCCGTGCCACAGCCCGCCCAGCAGCATGGTCGCCATCAGGTTGAGCTGGGTGCGCACATGGCCGTGGCGCGAACCACCCAGCGGGATGTACAGGTACTCGCGCAGCCAGGTGGACAACGAGATGTGCCAGCGCCGCCAGAACTCCTGTGGCGAGGCGGCCTGGTAGGGCGCGTTGAAGTTGTCCGGGAACCGGTAACCCAGCAGCAGGGCGCAACCGATCGCGATGTCGGTGTACCCCGAAAAATCACAATAGATCTGCGCCGCGTAGCCGTAGATGGCCAGCAGCACCTGGCTGGCGCTGAAGCCGGCCGGGTTGGCAAACACGTCGTCCACCAGCAGCGTCGCCAGCGAATTGGCGATCACGACTTTCTTGAACAGGCCGGCGGCGATGAGGAGCAGGGCGCGGCCGGTCTGGATGCGCGACGGGTCCGGCGCCTTCGCCAGTTGAGGAAGGAATGTTGACGCACGCAGGATGGGGCCTGCGATCAGCTGGGGGAAGAACGCGACGTACAGCAGCACATCCGCCAGTTCCAGCTTGTGGCGCAACTTGCCGCGCCATGTGTCCATCATCAGCGAGATGGCGTGGAACGTCATGAACGAGATGCCCAGCGGCAGCACCGGCGACTGTACTTTGAGCTCAAGCCGCAGGCCCAGGCCGGCCGCCAGCTCCACGAGGTTTTGCAGCAGGAACGCGGTGTACTTGTACCAACCCAGCAGACCCAGGCAGGCCACGATGCCCAGCGTGAGCCACAGTCGCGGGCGAACGCCCCGCTGGATGCCCCTGGCGGCGATCCAGCCGATCAGGGAGACAAGGGCCAGCAAAGGCACGAAGTGCCAGTCCCAAAAGCCGTAGAAGCCGTAGCTCAGCACCAGCAGCACGAGCTTGTGCGCCTGCAGGTGGCGCACCGTGCCCCATGCCAGAACCAGTGCGATCAGGAAAAAGAGACCGTATTCGACGGTAGGAAACAACATTCGGTGGGTATTCTATTCAGCGCGCACCTGCACCCTTCGGCCGGATGCGCGATGCGGGCGCTTTGCCCTGACGGCATTCACTGGTGCCCCACTGGACTAAACTGGCCTGCATGCAGATGGTGACCTCGATTGATGGCCGCACGCCGCTGGTGCTGGACTCGCCGCACAGCGGTACGCATTACCCCGCGGATTTCCGCCACGCCTGCGCGCTGCCCACGCTGCGCCGGGCGGAAGACACCCATGTGGAGAAGCTCTATGCCTTTGCGCCAGCACTGGGCGTGGCCTGGGTGGAAGCGCATTTCCCGCGCAGCTACCTGGACGTGAACCGCGACACCACCGAAGTCGATACCACCCTCCTGGACGGCCCCTGGCCGCACCCGGTGGCCACCGACCCGGTGGTGCTGTCCAAGGTGCGCCTGGGCAAGGGGCTGGTGTGGCGCTGCACCGACGACGGCGTGCCCATCTACGACCGGCTGTTGGGCGTGCAGGAGGTGCAATCGCGCATCGACACCTGCTGGCAGCCCTACCACGCGGCGGTGGCACACGCCATTGACGCGGCGCATGGGCGACACGGCTACAGCATCCACATCAACTGCCACTCGATGCCCGCCATCGCGTCCAGCCACGCCACCGAGTTCCCCGGTCTGGCCCACGCCGACTTTGTGGTGGGCAACCGGGACGACACCACCTCCAGCGCCGCGCTGGCGCAGGCGCTGGCGCAGCAACTGCGCACGCGCGGCCATTCCGTCTGGCTGAACCATCCCTACAAGGGCGTTGAGCTGGTGCGCCGCCATGGCCGGCCGGCGCAGCACCGCCACAGCCTCCAACTGGAAATCAACAGGCGGCTCTACATGGACGAGCAGACACTGGAGCTGAATGACGGCTTCGCGCCGCTGCAGGACACCCTGCGCGACATGGTGCAGTGGCTGCTGGAACAGGATCCGAGGCCATGAGCGCCGCCCGGCCGGCCAAAGGCGCTCGCACCGCAGTGCGCCGCACGAAGGTATTCAGTGATTGAGCGGGTGGACGCGGTGGTGGTGGGGGCCGGCGTTGTCGGCCTCGCGGTGGCGCGCGCGCTGGCGCTGGCCGGGCGCGAAGTGATCGTGCTGGAGCAGGCCAACGCCATCGGCACGGGCGTCAGTTCGCGCAACAGCGAGGTCATCCACGCCGGGCTCTACTACCCCACGGGTTCGCTCAAGGCCCGCCTGTGCGTCGCCGGGCGGGAGCAACTCTATGACTACTGTCGCGAGCACGGCGTGGGCCATCAGGCCTGCGGCAAGCTGGTGGTGGCCACCGATGAAACCCAGCATGACAAGCTGGAAGCCATCGCCCAGCGCGCCCAGGCCAATGGCGTGCCGGTCCAGCGTCTCACCGCAGCCGAAGCCGTGGCGATGGAGCCGCAATTGCACTGCACGGCCGCACTGCTGTCGCCCGCCACGGGCATCGTGGACAGCCACGGCCTGATGCTGGCCCTGCAGGGTGACCTGGAGCGCGCCGGCGGCATGGTGGCACTGGGCTCGCGCCTGGAGCAGGCTTCAGTTTTGGAGTCAAAAAGGCTGCTGGCCCGCGTGGAATCTGCCGATGGTGCTATCGAAATCGAAGCGTCCACCCTCGTCAATGCCGCCGGCCTGTACGCCTGCCACGTGGCGCGCCGCATCCGGGGGCTGGACGCGGCGCATATCCCGCAGCCCAGCTGGGGCAAGGGCTGCTACTTCACCCTCAGCGGGCGTTCGCCGTTCTCGCGCCTCATCTACCCGGTGCCGCCCGCGCATTCGCTGGGGACGCACCTCACGCTGGACCTGGGTGGCCAGGCCAAGTTCGGCCCCGACTACGAGTGGCTCAGCGTGGACGACCCCGACGACATCGACTACACGGTGGACCCGGCGCGCGCCACGGGCTTTTACAGCGACGTGCGCCGCTACTGGCCCGGCCTGCCCGACGGTGCGCTGGCGCCCGGCTACAGCGGCGTGCGGCCCAAGATCCACCGCCCCGACGAGCCCATGCCCGACTGGCGCATCGACGGCCCCGCGCAGCATGGCGTGGCCGGGCTGGTCAACCTGCTGGGCGTGGAGTCGCCCGGGCTCACCAGCTGCCTGGCGATAGGCGATCACGTGCGCGATTTGCTATCAAATCAGTAGTGGGTCAGCAAGCACCCATGAGGCTTACAGGCCGTTTTTGATGCAAAGTGCCGCTTCCCGCACGATGTCGGGCCCGCGGTAGATCAGCCCGGTGTAGATCTGCACCACGTCGGCGCCGGCGCGGATCTTGGCCAGCGCGTCGGCGCCGCTCAGGATGCCGCCCACGCCGATGATGGGGAATCCCTTGCCCAAAGCGGCGCGCAACTGGCCGATGACGCGGTTGCTGGCTTCGAACACAGGCGCGCCGCTCAGGCCACCGGCCTCCTGCGCATGGGGCAGGCCCTGCACGGCGTCGCGGCTCAGCGTGGTGTTGGTGGCCACCACACCGTCCATGCCGTGGCGCTGCAGGGTGGCGGCGATCACGTCCACCTGCGCCTCGTCCAGGTCGGGCGCGATCTTGACGAACAGCGGTACGCGCCGCCCGTGCTGCGTGGCCAGCGCCTCGCGGCGCGCCGCCAGGGCCGAGAGCAAGGCGTCCAGCGCTTCGTCGCTTTGCAGGGCGCGCAGGTTCTTGGTGTTGGGCGAGCTGATGTTGACGGTGACGTAGTCGGCGTGCGGGTACACGCCGTCCAGGCAAGCCAGATAGTCGGCGGTGGCGTTCTCGATGGGGGTGGCGGCGTTCTTGCCGATGTTCAGGCCAAGGATGCGCCCCTTCTTGCGGAAGCTTGCGCGCTGCACGTTGGCGACGAAGGCGTCGAGCCCGTCGTTGTTGAAGCCCAGCCGGTTGATCAGCGCCTGGCGTTGCGGGATGCGGAACATGCGCGGCTTGGGGTTGCCCGGCTGCGCCAGTGGCGTGACCGTGCCCACCTCGACAAAGCCAAAACCCATGGCGCCCAGGCCGTCGATGCAGCGGGCGTTCTTGTCCAGGCCGGCGGCCAGACCGACGCGGTTGGGAAACTTCAGTCCGGCCAGTTCCACCGGGTCCTCCACCAGGCTGTTGCACCAGGCCCACTCCAGGGGCGTGCCCTGGGCGCGCGCCAGCGAATGCATGGTCAGTTCGTGCGCGGCTTCGGCTTCGAGGCCAAAAAGGAAGGGGCGGGCAAGCGCGTAGGGCAGCAGGGACATCGGATAATTCCTGATCAAACACGAGGATTTTCCCAGATGACGACTTGGACCCAGGATGAACTCAAGGCGCAGGTGGGCCAGGCCGCCCTGCAGTACGTGGTGCCCGGCGAACTGGTGGGCGTGGGCACGGGCTCCACGGTCAACAAGTTCATCGATGCGCTGGCCTCGATGAAAGACCGCATCCCCGGCGCGGTGTCCAGCTCCGAGGCCTCCACCGCCCGGCTGCAGGCGCTGGGCATCCCGGTGTTCGACTGCAATGCCGTGGGCGAGCTGGCGGTCTATATCGACGGCGCCGACGAGATCGACGCGGGTGGCTGCATGATCAAGGGCGGAGGCGCTGCGCTCACGCGCGAGAAGATCGTCGCGGCCCAGTCGCGCCGCTTTGTGTGCATCGCCGATGAGTCCAAGCTGGTGGCCGTGCTGGGGCGCTTCCCGCTGCCGGTGGAGGTGATCCCCATGGCAGCGCAGCGCATTGCGCGTGAGTTTGCCGTGCTGGGCGGAACGGCGCGCCTGCGCCTGAAGGACGGCCAGCCGCTGGTCACCGACAACGGCCAGCACATCCTGGATGTGACGGGCCTTCAGATCAGCAACCCGCTGCGATTTGAGTCGGAAGTGAACCAGTGGCCCGGCGTGGTGACGGTGGGGGTGTTTGCCCACCAGCGCGCCAGCCTGTGCCTGCTGGGCACTGCAACGGGTGTGCGGACCATGGAATTTGGCGACTGACGCCGCCAGATGGAAACCCCGGCATGCGCCGGGGTTGGCCTAGAAGCGGATGCCGGCGGGGTTGGGCGGAGCGGGCGCGGCTTCGGGCGCGGTGGTGGCCTGGGGCTGAGTCTGCGACGCATCAGGTTGCGCAGCGGGATCAGCCGGGCGCTGCACCGTGACCAGCGGGGTTGCCGCGGGGTTGCGCCAGTTGCCCGGCAATTGCGAGGTTTGCGGATAGCCGGCGGCGGTCAGGAACTGGCCCCACTCGGCGTCCGAAAATCCCTTCAGGCGCTGAGTGCCCAGTGTCATGAAAGGCAGGGTGCTCCCTCCGCTAAGGCGTTGCAGCGCCTCGGCGTCTTCGGGCGTCTGGACCGTGCGTTCGCTGAACGGCACACCCCGCGACGAGAGGTAAGCCCGAGCCGATGCGCAAGGCGGGCAATTGGGCGCGGTGTACAACGTGACCGGGTACCGCTGCGTCACCTGGCGCAGTTCGTAAGGCAGGCCAGCCGCACCGGCGCTGGACGGCGCGGCCCCGGGAACGCCCGAGGTGGTGCGCCCGGCCGAGGCGGCCTGGGGTGGCTGGTCCGAGAACGTGACCTTGCCGTCGGGCCCGACGATGCGGTAAACCTGTTGCGCGTGCAGCGACAGCGCAGCCAGCAGCAACGCTGCCACTGCCCCCGGTTTGACGACCACCCACATGCTCATCGCAATCGCTCCTTGACTTGAATCATGCCATGCCCTGGTGCCGCAGCAGTGCGTCCAGTGTCGGTTCGCGGCCCCGGAAGGCGCGGAAGGATTCGATGGCTGGCCGGCTGCCACCTGCTTCCAGGATGGACTGGCGGTATTTTCTGCCAGTTTCGACGCTCGGGCTACCGTCTTTACCCGCTGTTTCCTCGAAGGCGGCATAGGCGTCGGCGCTGAGCACTTCGGCCCACTTGTAGCTGTAGTAGCCCGCTGCATAGCCGCCGGCAAAGATGTGGCTGAAGGTGTGGGCCGTGCGGCTCCACTCTGGCGGTTGCAGGACGGCCACCTCCGCGCGCACCCGCCGCAGCAAGGGCATGAAGTCCTGCGCAGGGTCGTGGTCGGTGTGCAACAGCATGTCGAAGAGGGCAAATTCGATCTGGCGCAGGGTCTGCAGGCCGGCCTGGAAGTTCTTGGCGGCGAGCATGCGGTCAAAGAGCGCGCGGGGCAGCGGCTCACCGGTGTCCACATGCGCCGTCATGTGGCGCAACACTGGCCACTCCCAGCAGAAGTTCTCCATGAACTGGCTGGGCAACTCCACCGCGTCCCACTCGACGCCGCTGATGCCGGAGACATCGCGCTCGTTCACCTGGGTCAGCATGTGGTGCAAGCCGTGGCCGAACTCATGGAACAGCGTGATCACGTCGTCGTGGGTCAGCAGGGCGGGCTTGCCGTCCACCCCCTCGGCGAAATTGCACACCAGGTGGGCCACGGGTGTTTGCAGCCTGCCGTCGTCCGGGCGCAGCCAGCGGGCGCGCACGTCGTCCATCCAGGCGCCACCGCGCTTGCCGGTGCGCGCGGCCGGGTCCAGGTAAAACTGGCCCACCAGCTCCGTGGCGCGTTCGCCAGTGCCGCCCGTGCGCTGCCGCTCTATGCGGTAGAACGCCACCGAGGGATTCCATACCGGGGCAGTGTCTGGCCGGATCGAGACCTCGAACAGCGTTTCGACGATCTTGAACAGCCCGTCCAGCACCTTGGGTGCCGTGAAGTACTGCTTGACTTCCTGCTCGCTGAAGGCGTAGCGGGCTTCCTTGAGCTTTTCGCCGATGTAGGGCCAGTCCCAGGCCTGCGGGTCGGTCAGGCCCAACTGCTCCGCCGCGAAAGCACGCATGTCGGCAACGTCTTTCTCGGCATGGGGCCGGGCGCGAGCGGCCAGGTCGCGCAGGAAAGTGGCCACCTGTTGGGGTGACTCGGCCATCTTGGGCACGACAGAGACTTGCCCGAAATTGCGGTACCCCAACAGCCGGGCTTCCTCCTGGCGCAGGGCCAGGATCTCGCCGATGAGTGGCGTGTTGTCAAACACCTGTGCACCGGTGTCGGCCTGGTCGGATGCGCGCGTCACGTAGGCACGGTACAGGCGTTCGCGCAAGGCGCTGCTGTGCGCGAACTGCATCACCGGCAGGTAACAGGGCATCTTCAGGGTGAGCTTGTAGCCGTCCTTGCCCTCGGCCTGCGCGGCGGCCCGTGCGGCCTGCTGCACATCGGGGGGTACCCCGTCCAGTTCGCTCGCGCCGGCGTACCAGGCCCAGGCGTCTGTGGCGTCCAGGGCGTTCTCGCTGAACTTCTGGCTCAGGTCGGCCTGGCGCTCCTGGATGCGGGCGAACCGATCCCTGGCTTCGCCTTGCAACTCGGCCCCGCCCAGGACGAAATTGCGCAGGGCATTGGCGTGGGCCCGGCGCTGTTCGGCATTCAGGTCCGCGGGATCGATGGACTTGTATCGGGCATACAGCCGCTCGTCCGACCCCAGACGCGTCCAGAATTCGGTGACGCGCGGCAGCGCCTCGTTGTAGGCGGCGCGAAGCTCGGGCGTATCGGCCACGCCGTTGAGGTGGCTCACAGCGCCCCAGGCGCGGCTCAGGCGCTCGGTGGCCACATCCAGCACCCTGGCAATGGCGGTCCACTGCGCGGGGAAGTCCGGGGCGGTGACGGTTTCCAGTGCCTGGTTGGCGTCGGCCAGCAGGCTGTCCATGGCTGGCGCGACGTCGCCGGGGGTAATTCGGTCAAACGCCGGCAGACCGGAAAAATCAAGAAGGGGATTGCTCATCCCGCTATTGTCGGGGCGGACGGCGCCGGTTCAAGCACCCAGGGATTGGAAGTCCCTATGGCAGCGATGTTCAAAGGCCGCGCTCGGCAGCTTCCAGGGTATTGACCAGCAGCATGGTGATGGTCATGGGACCCACGCCGCCCGGCACCGGGGTGATCCAGCCTGCGACTTCCCGAACCCCGGCAAAGTCCACATCGCCGCACAGCTTGCCTTCGTCGTTGCGGTTCATCCCGACGTCGATCACCACCGCGCCGGGCTTGACCATGTCGGCGGTGAGCACATTGCGCTTGCCCACCGCAGCGACGATCACATCCGCCTGGCGGGTCAACGCGCCCAGATCCCTGGTGCCGCTGTGGCAGATGGTGACGGTGGCGTTCTGCTGCAGCAGCATCAGCGCCATCGGCTTGCCCACGATGTTGCTGCGCCCGATCACCACGGCGTGCTTGCCCTTGAGTTCGTAGCCGATGCTCTCCAGCATCTTCATGCAGCCGTAGGGTGTGCACGGCCAGAAGCCGGGCATGCCGGTCATCAGGGCCCCGGCGCTGGCAATGTGGAAACCGTCCACGTCCTTGGCCGGCGAAATGGCTTCAATCACCTTTTGCGCATCAATGTGCGCCGGCAGCGGCAACTGCACCAGGATGCCGTGGATGGCCGGGTCGTTGTTGAGTGCGTCCACGCGCGCCAGCAGTGCGGCTTCGCTCAGGTCGGCGTCGTATTTCTCCAGCACCGAATGCAGGCCGCTGTCCTCGCAGGCCTTGACCTTGTTGCGCACATACACCTGGCTGGCCGGGTTGTCGCCTACCAGCACCACGGCAAGGCCGGGGGTGACGCCACGGGCCTTGAGGCGGGCTGCCCGCATTGCCACATCGGCGCGCAGCTCGCGCGACAGGGCATTGCCGTCGATCAATACTGCGCTCATGCCTTCACGGCAGAGGGACCCAGGGCAATCTTGAGCAGGTCGGCGACGGTGTTGGCGTTGAGCTTTTCCATGATGTTGGCGCGATGCGCCTCCACCGTCTTGATGCTGATTCCCAGATCGTCGGCGATCTGCTTGTTCAGGCGCCCGGCGACGATGCGCTCGAGCACCTGCGCCTCGCGGCTGGTCAGTTTGGACAACAGGGCGTCGCGGCTGGCCGCCTGCTGGTGGTCCGAGAAGGCGTCGCGCGCCACTTCGAGCATGCGTTCCACCAGGTTGACGAGTTCGTCTTCCTTGAAGGGCTTCTGGATGAAATCCATCGCGCCCTTCTTCATCGTGTTGACGGCCATGGGCACATCGCCATGCCCGGTGATGAACACCACGGGCAATGGAGAGCGGCGCTCGATGAGGCGGTCCTGCAGCTCCAGGCCGGTCATGCCGCCCATGCGGATGTCCACGATCAGGCAGGCCACTTCGCGCGGGTCGTAGCGCGACAGGAAGGATTCGGCCGAGTCGTAGCAGCGCACCCGGTAGTCCTTGCCCTCCAGCAGCCATTGCAGCGAGTCGCGCACGGCCTCGTCGTCGTCGACGACATAGACGGTGCCCTTTTTCGGAATCAAGCTCATGCGGTCACTCCGGAATCCTTGGGTGCTGCGGAATTTGTAGCGTCGGACACCGGTATCCAGAAGCTGAAACGGCATCCGACAATCTCTTCGCCATTGTAGAGGTTCGCCGCTTCCATCCGCCCCTGGTGGGACTCCACGATGCTGCGGCACAGATTCAGGCCGATGCCCATGCCTTCCGGTTTGGTCGAGAAGAACGCCTCGTACAGCCGGTCCATCACTTCCGGTGCAAGGCCTGCGCCGGAATCCAGCACCGAGAACTCCACCACCGGTTGACCGTCCAGTTCGCGGGGCACCACGCGCAGTTCCACGCTGCGACGGGCCGTGGGCCGCTGGGCGTTCTCGATGGACTCGGCCGCGTTCTTGAGCAGGTTGACCAGCACCTGCTCGATCAGGATCGGGTCCACCAGCAGGCGCGGCAGGCGTGCCGCCACATAGTGGGAGAGGCGCACGTTGCGCCGGCGCAGTTCGATGTCGGCCAGCTCAACCGCCTCGCTCACCATGGGCGCCACGTCCGACAGCGCGCGATTGGGCTCGCTGCGCTTCACGAAGCTGCGGATGCGCTGGATGATCTGTCCGGCGCGCTGGGCCTGGCGCGCGGTCTTGTCCAGCGCCGCCAGCAGGTCGTCCTCGCGCATCTGGCCGCCGCGGATGCGCGAGACCATGCCGTTGCAGTAGTTGTTGATGGCCGTCAGTGGCTGGTTCAGTTCGTGCGCCACGCTGGAGGCCATCTCGCCCATGGTAATCAGGCGGCTGGCCGACTGCGCCCGTTCGGCCTGCGCGGCCGATTGCTCCTCGGCCAGGCGCCGCGGCGTGATATCGGTTGCGATCACCATCTGTGCCAGGCGGCCGTCCACCCAGTTGAGGTAGCGCGAGCGCACCTCCAGCCATTTGCCCAGCTCGTTGACGAAGATTTCGGCGTTCTCCGTCTGCTCCAGCGCCAGCGTGCCGGTGGGCAGGCCCATGAACGGGTCCACATCGTCCTGCGGATCGGTTCCCGGCTTGCGCTCGGGCACACCGGCCTGCGCCACCAGCTGCAGGTGTCCTGTGGCCTGGGCGCCAAACCACTGGCGATACAGCTTGTTCGCAAACAGCAGCTCCTCGCTGCCCAGGGGCGCCACCGACACGGCCGCGTCGAGCGCCTCCAGCACGGTGGTGAAGCGCTCATGCGAGGCCTGCAACTGTTCGCGGATGCGGTTGGGCTCGGTGATGTCCGTCATGGACGTCATCCAGCCCGTCTGCTTGCCCACGGCATCGATCAGCGGGGAAACATACATGCGCGCATCAAACAGCGAGCCGTCCTTGCGCTTCACCCGGACCTGGAAGCCCCCCGGCCGTGTGCGGCCATTGAGCTCGTCGTCCAGCCGCGCGGCCAGCAGTTCGCGGTCCTGGTCCGGCCAATACGGAAAAGGTGCCGTGCGCCCCACCAGCTCGGCCTCGCTCCAGCCCGTCATCTGGCAGAAGGCAACGTTCACATAGGTGATGCGACCCTGCAGGTCCAGCGCGCGCATGCCGGTGAGCATGGAGTTTTCCATGGCACGGCGGAAATTGGTCTCCGAAATCAGCGCCTGCTGCGCCTGCACGCGCCGTCGCGTGTGCCGCCACGAGCCGATCAGCAGCCAGGCGGTCATGCCGCTGAGCACGCACACCAGCCAGAACAGCCCGCTGCCGATCAGGCCCTGGGAGGTGCGCCAGGCCTGCGCCTTGAGGATCAGGCCGTTTCCGACGGGGATACGGGAACTTCGTACTCGCTGACATGCGAGGCCCAGGTAAACAGCGGGTTTGCCGGTCCCCGTGCCGGCCCGAGGCTGCCCGCCAGAACGTTGCCCCGTCCGTCCACCAGCGCCAGCGCATAGCGGGCCGAGACCTCCGGTGGGCACGCCGTACCGCAGCAGTCCGTCAACCCAGTACTCACCCAGCAACACGCCACCAAAGCGGCCCTGGTCGGCCAGGGGATGTGCAACTGAAGTGGCGGCGTGGAACCGGCCACCTGCGGAGGCTGGGCATAGATCGGCTGCTGGTGTTCGCGCACCAGGTTGAACGTGCCTTCGGTTTCACCCGGTCGCAAGACGGTGCCCGCAGGCCGCAACTGCGGCCCGCCCACGGTGGGCGCGGCGTAGCTCGCGCGCACGCGCCGCTTGTCATCGATCCAGGTGATCGCCTGCAACTCGGGGTACTGCGTCACCAGCTGCTCGGCGCGGGCGACAAACTCGTCGGTGTCAATTTCCTTGTTGGAGACGTCGCGCGCAATGCGCATCAGTTGTTCCTGTCGTTCCAGCAGCCGAAGCCGCAGGCGCTGCTGGCCGTATTCGACATCACGCTTGACGGCCTCCTGCTCGCGCCCGGTCTCCTCCACGCGCAGGTACCAGAACGACGAGGCGATGGCGCTGAGGAACAACAGCACCGCGGCCAGCGGGGCAATGACGGCAAAGCGGTCCTGACGGCTCGGTTGTTGCCGTTTCCACCAGTTGCGCCACAGCGCCGGTGAGGGCAGTGTGGGAATGGTCCGGTCCGGGACGGTGGGTGGCCGCTGCATGGGCGGAAGTGTAGGGGACAAGCCTGTGAAGCCCGGGCTTTTTGCCGGATTCCCTTCGGTCGGTAAATATTGTATTGTGAAATGTAAAAGCACTATTTGAAATTTCCTGAAAGTTGTGGGACACTTCAGCTTTCCAAACCCAATGCCTGCCGCACAAGAGGAGACAACCATGGCCGCAGTACCCGGGAACCTGTTCGGTTCCGCCACCCAAGACGCTGACAGCCAGGAAACCCGCGAATGGATTGACGCCCTTTCGGCCGTCATTGCCAGCAGCCCTACCAATGCCGAGGGCCGCGAACGCGCCCATTTCCTGCTCGAGCAATTGCTGGAGCAGGCACGCCAGGAGGGCATTGACATGCCTTTCTCGGCCACCACCGGCTACATCAACACCATCGAGCCGCAGGACGAGGCCCATTGCCCCGGCAACCTCGACATTGAAGAGCGCCTGCGCGCCTACATGCGCTGGAACGCCATGGCCATGGTGGTCAAGGCCAACCGCCACAACCCCGCCGACGGCGGCGACCTGGGCGGCCACATCGGCTCCTTTGCCTCGCTGGCCCACATGTTCGGCGCCGGCTTCAACCACTTCTGGCATGCCGCGAGTGAAAACCATGGCGGCGACTGCATCTACATCCAGGGCCACGTGTCGCCCGGCGTGTATGCGCGTGCTTACCTTGAAGGCCGCCTGACCGAAGAGCAGTTGCTCAACTTCCGCCAGGAAGTGGATGGCAAGGGCCTGTCCAGCTACCCGCACCCCAAGCTGATGCCCGAGTTCTGGCAGTTCCCCACGGTCTCGATGGGCCTGGGCCCGCTGATGGCCATCTACCAGGCCCGCTTCCTCAAGTACCTGCACGCCCGCGGCATTGCCAACACCGAGAACCGCAAGGTCTGGGTGTTCTGTGGCGACGGCGAGATGGACGAGGTGGAAAGCCTGGGCGCCATCGGCCTGGCGGCGCGCGAGAAGCTGGACAACCTGGTCTTCGTGATCAACTGCAACCTGCAGCGCCTGGACGGACCGGTGCGTGGCAACGGCAAGATCATCCAGGAGCTCGAAGGCGAGTTCCGCGGCTCGGGCTGGAACGTGATCAAGCTGCTGTGGGGCAGCTACTGGGACCCGCTGCTGGCGCGCGACAAGGACGGCGCGCTGCGCAAGCTGATGATGGACACGGTGGATGGCGACTATCAGGCTTTCAAGGCCAACGACGGTGCCTACGTGCGCAAGCATTTCTTTGGCCGCGACCCGCGCACGCTGGAGATGGTGGCCCACATGAGCGACGACGACATCTGGAACCTGCGTCGCGGCGGCCACGACCCGCAAAAGGTGTATGCGGCTTTCGACAGGGCCGTCAAGCACAAGGGCCAGCCGACAGTTCTGCTGATCAAGACCGTCAAGGGCTTTGGCATGGGCAAGATCGGCGAAGGCAAGAACACCGTGCACCAGACCAAGAAGGCGACCGCTTCAACATCCCCATCCCCGACAGCGAGCTGCCCAAGCTGCCGTTTTACAAGCCGGCCGACGACACGCCCGAAATGCAGTACCTGCACGCGCGGCGCAAGGCGCTGGGTGGGTATCTGCCCCACCGCCGCACCAAGGCCGACGAGAGCTTTACCGTGCCTTCCATCGAGACCTTCAAGGCCGTGCTGGAACCCACCGCCGAGGGCCGCGAGATATCAACCACGCAAGCGTACGTGCGCTTCCTGACGCAGCTGTTGCGCGACCAGGCGCTGGGCCCGCGCGTGGTGCCCATCCTGGTGGACGAGGCCCGTACCTTCGGCATGGAGGGCCTGTTCCGCCAGGTCGGCATCTACAACCCGGCAGGCCAGCAGTACACCCCGGTGGACAAAGACCAGGTGATGTACTACAAGGAAGACGTCAAGGGCCAGATCCTGCAGGAAGGCATCAACGAAGCGGGCGGCATGAGCAGCTGGATTGCGGCGGCCACCAGCTACAGCACCAGCAACCGCATCATGGTGCCCTTCTATGTGTACTACTCCATGTTCGGCTTCCAGCGCATCGGCGATCTGGCCTGGGCGGCGGGCGACATGCAGGCGCGCGGCTTCCTGCTGGGCGGCACCTCCGGGCGCACCACGCTCAACGGCGAAGGCCTGCAGCACGAAGACGGCCACAGCCACATCCTGGCCGGCACCATCCCCAACTGCATCAGCTACGACCCCACGTTTGCGCACGAAGTCGGCGTGATCCTGCACCATGGCTTGAAGCGCATGGTCGAGAAGCAGGACAACGTCTTCTACTACCTGACGCTGCTCAATGAAAACTACGCCATGCCCGGCCTCACGCCCGGCACCGAGGAGCAGATCATCAAGGGCATGTACCTGTGCAAGCCGGGCGCCAAGGCGACGCCGCGCGTGCAGCTTCTGGGCAGCGGCACCATCCTTCGCGAGAGCCTTGCCGCTCAGGATGCTGGAGAAGGACTGGGGCGTGTCGGCGGATGTCTGGAGCTGCCCGAGCTTCAACGAGCTGGGCCGCGACGGCCAGGCCGCTGATCGTTACAACCTGCTGCACCCCACCGACAGAGCCGCAGGTGCCCTTCGTGGCCCAGCAGCTGGAAAAGCACACCGGCCCGGTGATTGCCTCCACCGACTACATGAAGGCCTACGCCGAGCAGATCCGGCCGTTCATCCCCAGGGCCGCACCTACAAGGTGCTGGGCACCGACGGATTTGGCCGCAGCGACTTCCGCGGCAAGTTGCGCGAGCACTTCGAAGTCAACCGTCACTACGTCGTGGTCGCCGCCCTCAAGGCGCTGAGCGAGGAGGGCACGGTGCCGGCAGCCAAGGTGGCGGAAGCCATCCAGAAGTACGGCATCAAGGCAGACAAGATCAACCCGCTGTACGCCTGAACATCCGGAGACAACAACATGGCAACGATTGAAGTGCAGGTCCCGGACATCGGCGACTTTGATGAAGTGGCGGTCATTGAACTGCTGGTCAAACCGGGCGACACGGTCAAGGCCGAGCAAAGCCTGATCACCGTGGAGTCGGACAAGGCGTCGATGGAAATCCCGTCGTCGGCCGCGGGGGTGGTCAAGGAGCTGAAGGTCAAGCTGGGCGACAAGGTCAAGCAAGGCTCCCCGGTCGTCCTGTTGGAGTCTGCAGGTGCCGCTGCCGCCCCGGCTGCGCCATCTTCAGCACAAAAACCGGCTGCAGCCCCCGCCAGCGCTGCAGCACCCGCTACAAAAACGATAGCGTCCGAAGCTCCAGCCGAAGCTGCCGTGGCTGCCGGCCCGGTGGAAGTGCGCGTGCCCGACATTGGCGACTTCAAGGACGTGGCTGTCATTGAAGTGCTGGTCAAGCCCGGCGATGCGATCAAGGTCGAGCAGAGCCTGATTACCGTCGAGTCGGACAAGGCGTCGATGGAAATCCCCTCCAGCCACGCGGGCGTGCTCAAGGAACTCAAGGTCAAGGTGGGCGACAAGGTCAATATCGGTGACCTCGTCGCCGTGCTGCAGGGTGCCGCCGGCGCTGCGCCGGCCGCGGTTGCCGCAGAAGCCTCCGGGCCGGCCGCCAGCGCGCCCGTCGCTGCGCCAACCGCCGCTGTGGCTGCCACGTCCCCGGCGCCGCCGCCGTGCCTGCCCACCAGCCCGGCACGCCCGGTGCCGGCCTGCCGCACGCTTCGCCGTCGATCCGCAAGTTCGCACGCGAACTGGGGGTGCCACTGGACGAGGTCAAGGGCTCAGGACCCAAGGGACGCATCACCCAGGAGGATGTGCAGAACTTCACCCGTGCCGTGATGAGCGGCGCGGCGCAGACGAAAGCGATCGCCGCCAAAGCACCCGCGGCGGGCAGTGGCGACGGGGCAGGCCTGGGACTGATTCCGTGGCCCAAGGTGGACTTTGCCAAGTTCGGGCCGATTGAGCGCAAGGAGATGGGGCGCATCAAGAAGATCAGCGGCGCCAACCTGCTGCGCAACGCGATCATGATCCCGGCCGTCACCAACCATGACGACGCCGACATCACCGATCTGGAGGCTTTCCGCGTGGCCACCAACAAGGAAAACGAGAAGTCGGGCATCAAGGTGACCATGCTCGCGTTCCTGATCAAGGCCTGTGTCTCGGCACTGAAGAAGTTCCCCGACTTCAACAGCTCGCTGGACGGCGACGCCCTCATCTACAAGCAGTACTTCCATATCGGTTTTGCCGCCGACACGCCCAATGGGCTGGTGGTGCCGGTGATCAAGGACGCCGACAAGAAAGGCGTGCTGCAGATCAGCCAGGAAATGGGCGAACTCGCCAAAAAGGCGCGCGACGGCAAGCTGGGCCCAGCCGACATGAGCGGTGGCTGCTTCAGCATCAGCTCACTCGGCGGCATTGGCGGGCGTTACTTCACGCCCATCATCAATGCGCCCGAGGTGGCGATTTTGGGCGTGTGCAAGAGCCAGATGGAGCCGGTATGGGATGGCAAGCAGTTTGTGCCGCGGCTGATGCTGCCGCTGAGCCTGACCTGGGACCACCGGGTGATCGACGGGCCGCTGCCGCGCGCTTTCAACGCCTACCTGGGCCAGATCCTGGGCGATTTCCGCCGCGTACTGCTCTGATCGGCCATGACCACCGTTGTTGTGGCCCGCAAGGGCAACCAGGTCGCCATCGGCGCCGACACGCTGGTGACGTTTGGCGACACCCGCCTTCGCACCGCCACGAGTCCAACAGCAAGATCTTCCGGGTCGGTGATTCGTATTTCGGCATGGCCGGCACCGTGGCTCATTTCCCCGTGCTGCGCAAGGCGCTGGCCGCGCTGGCACCGGCCGAACGCACGCTGTCCACCAAGGACGAGATCTTCGCCACCTTCACCAAGCTGCACCCCAGCTGAAGGAGCAGTTCTTCCTGCAGACCAAGGAGGAAGACAGCGACCCGTACGAGTCCAGCCAGTTCACCGTGCTGGTGGCCAACCCGCACGGCATCTGGGGCGTGTACAGCTACCGCGAAATCTTCGAGTTCAAGGACCTGGGCCATCGGCTCGGGGCGCAGCTTTGCACTGGGCGCCATGCACGCGGCATGGGCGGTGCGCGCAACGCCCGTGAACTGGCCGCCGCCAGCCTGGCCGCCGGGCTCGAATTCGACAAGAACTCCGCAGGTCCGTCCGACCTGCACACCGTCAAGCTGAAAGGTGGCAAATGAGCCTCATCGACATCAAGGTCCCCGACATCGGTGACTTCGCGGAAGTGGCCGTGATCGAGCTGCTGGTCAAACCCGGCGACACCATCAAGGCCGAGCAGTCGCTGCTGACGGTGGAGTCCGACAAGGCCTCGATGGAGATTCCGAGCAGCCACGCGGGCGTGGTCAAGGAGCTCAAGGTCAAGCTGGGCGACACGGTCAGCGAAGGTTCGATGGTGCTGGTGCTGGAGGCCGCAGGTGCGGCTGCAGCGCCGGTTTTAGTGCCAAATCAGGCTGCAGCCCCCGCCAGTGCTTCGTCACCCGCTACAAAAACAATAGCACCCTCCGTGCCCGCCGGCACGCCTGCGCCACAGGCCACCAGCTTTGCCGGCAGCGCCGACATCGAGTGCGATGTGCTGGTGCTGGGTGGTGGCCCTGGTGGCTACAGCGCGGCGTTCCGCGCCGCCGACCTGGGCCTGAAGGTGGTGCTGGTGGAGCGCTTTCCAGTCCTGGGCGGCGTGTGCCTGAACGTGGGTTGCATCCCTTCAGGCGCTGCTGCACGTGGCGGCGGTGATGGACGAGGTCAGCCACCTGGGCCACCTGGGCGTGGAGTTCGGCGCGCCCAAGGTCAGCGTGGACAAACTGCGCGGCCACAAGGAGAAAGTGATCGGCAAGCTCACTGGTGGCCTGGCCGCCATGGCCAAGATGCGCAAGGTGACCACCGTGCGCGGCTACGGCGTATTCGCAGGAGCCAACCACCTGGAAGTGGAAGAGACCACCGGCAGCGGGCAGGAGAAGACCGGCACGAAGAAGGTGATTGCCTTCAAGGCGCCATCATCGCCGCCGGCAGCCAGGCCGTGCGCCTGCCCTTCATGCCAGACGACCCGCGCGTGGTGGACAGCACCGGCGCGCTGGCGCTGGCGGGTGTGCCCAAACGTATGCTGATCCTGGGTGGCGGCATCATCGGCCTGGAGATGGGCACGGTCTACAGCACGCTGGGCGCGCGCCTGGACGTGGTGGAAATGCTCGACGGCCTGATGCAAGGCGCCGACCGCGACCTGGTCAAGATCTGGCAGAAGATGAACGCCAAGCGCTTCGACAACATCATGCTCAAGACCAAGACCGTCTCCGCACGCGCCTTGCCCGAAGGCATTGAGGTCACGTTTGCGCCCGCGGAGGAGGGCGGCACCGCCCCTGCGCCGCAGGTGTACGACCTGGTGTTGCAGGCCGTGGGCCGCACCCCCAACGGCAAGAAGATCGCCGCCGACAAGGCTGGCGTGGCCGTGACCGACCGGGGCTTCATCAACGTGGACATCCAGATGCGCACCAACGTGCCGCACATCTTTGCGATTGGCGACATCGTCGGCCAGCCCATGCTGGCGCACAAGGCCGTGCACGAGGCGCATGTGGCCGCTGAAGTCATTGCCGGTGAACTGCAAGGCAACAAGGAGCTGGCCAGCGCCGCCTTCAACGCCCGCGTGATCCCCAGCGTGGCCTACACCGACCCCGAAGTGGCCTGGGTCGGCCTCACGGAAGATCAGGCCAAGGCGCAAGGCATCAAGGTCAAGAAGGGTCTGTTCCCCTGGACGGCCTCCGGCCGCGCCATTGCCAACGGCCGCGACGAAGGCGTCACCAAGCTCTTGTTCGACGACAGCCCCGAGGCGCATGGCCACGGCAAGATCCTGGGCGGCGGCATGGTCGGCACGCACGCGGGCGACATGATCGGCGAGGTGGCACTGGCCATCGAGATGGGCGCCGACGCAGTGGACATCGGCAAGACCATCCACCCGCATCCGACGCTGGGCGAGAGCATCGGCATGGCGGCGGAAGTGGCGCATGGCAGCTGCACGGATGTGCCGCCAGCGCGGAAGTAAACCGACCTGACGCGTCAAACCTTCAAGCCCGAACTGGCAACAGTTCGGGCTTTTTGCTGTCTGGCGGCTCGGCAATATTTGTTGTGGAGGTAATAACTGTATAAATGTACAGTTATGTGCCCTATGCCACGCCCATCAAGGCGTTGCACCATGCACACGTCTACAGCTCAGTCGCACGCAAGGCCACAATCGCACCACCATGCGGGCCGCAGCGCGCTGCCGCCGCCCCAGCTGCAGCAGTAGCCAAACCCAAACTCTTCAACCCGCGCCACCCCGAGCGCACGCTGCTCTACCAAACCATAGCAGAACACTTCGAGACTTGGCATGAGCTGGCCAGTGCAGGCCAGTTCGACGGCCAGGGCGACCATCCACCCCTAAGTCTTATGTTCGCCAAGCCTTTCGTAAGTATCTGGAGTGCGGCATCTTCGCCCACGGCTTTGCCCGGGCGTGGTGTGACGATTGTGGTCACGACTATTTTGTCGCCTTCTCCTGCAAAGGCCGGGGTGTCTGCCCCTCGTGCAACACCCGGCGCATGGTGGAAACGGCGGCGCACCTCACGGACCACGTCTTTCCTCGCCTGCCGGTGCGCCAGTGGGTGCTGTCGGTTCCGAAGCGGCTACGCTACTTTATGCAGCGCGACGGGCCAGTGCTCAACATGGTGCTGCGCATCTTCCTGCGCGTTATTGCGCAAAGCCAATCTGCCAATTGCCCCGGTGCAGCGGACGTGAACAATGCTGCCCTGCACATCGGCGCTGTGGCCTTTATCCACCGGTTCGGCTCCAGCCTGAACGAGCATGTGCACTTCCACGTCTGCGTGGTCGATGGGGTGTTTGAGCAAGTGCCGGGCGAGGGCGATGCCGATGCCCAGGGGCAGCCATCCCGGCGGGCGTGCTTTTCCACCCGGCCACAGGCGTGGATGCGGATGCCGTAGCCCAGGTGCAAGCTACCTTGCGCAAACGCATCCTGCGCGCCTTCGTGGGCCGGGGCCTGCTGGAGAGCTGTGACGCCAAAGACATGCTGGCCTACCCGCATAGCGGCTTTCGGTCGATGCCGGGGTGTGCATCGAAGCGCACGACCGCGCAGCCCTGGAACGCCTGCTGCGCTACTGCGCCCGCCCACCCTTTGCCATGGAACGTCTGCGCAAAGAGGGCGCTGCGCTGGTGTACCGCTGTGCCAAGCAGCGCAGCGAGCCCACCAGCGACAAGCGCGGTGCCAAGGCAGATGAGCTGACCCTCACGCCACTGGAGCTGATCGACCGCATTGCCGCCCTGGTGCCACCACCGCGCACCCACCGGCACCGCTACTTTGGTGTGCTGGCACCGAACTCGCCGCTCAGGGCTGCGGCGGTGGCGCTGGCGACACCGCAACAACCGATCAAGCAAGTCGTGGTGCAGACCGAGCCAGCCGCCACGGGCGAGGGCGTGCCTGCAGTGGCACCGCTGGGCCACGCGATCCCACCCACGCCCGAACCTGCGCCACCCAAGCGCGCACCGGCACACTACCTGTGGGCGGTGTTGATCGCCCGTATTTACGAAGTGTTCCCGCTGCTGTGCCCAATCTGCGGTGGTCAGATGCGCCTGATCGCGTTCATTACCGAGGGCACGCAGATCAGGCGGATTCTGGATCACATCGGCGTCGACTCAGAACCTCCGCAAATTTCCCCGGCACGCGGACCGCCGTTGTGGGATGACTGCGATGCGCATGTCGGTGAGGGTATCGAAGTCGAGCCAGACTGGGATCTGGCGGCACAACCCGCACCCGACTACGAAGTGGACCAGCGCGTCAATTGGTAACTGAGCAAGACGGCGGCATCAATCGCTGCGGGGAGTCGCTGCGTGCGCGCCAGCCCAAAATGCGTATAGCTTCCCAAGCTCTCGCGATTGAGCGACAAGCGAGCGCTCAATCTGCCTTGGTCTGCCTTGGCCGACGTGTTTCGAAGCCAAAGACTCGTGCCATACTTGGCCTCATGCGGTTGAATTTCCTATCCGTAGTCCATCTCGCGCTGTATCAGCAGCGCCGGCGTTGTTCAAAGGGCAGTTCGCTGGCCGTGATGGGTGCTCAAGGCCCCGGCGTGCAGCAGTTGTAGTGTGTGTCGTAGTTTGCTCATGGTGACCCTGGGTGTGGGCATCGCTGGTTCCGGTCAAAAAACCGGGCGGCGTATGCCGCGTTCGAGTCACTCCGAACACCCGCAGGTGTCCGCTATCAGCATGGAATCGTGTCCGCCATCGCGTGGAATACGCAGGCTTAAGGCGCGAACCACAGCTCAACCGAGCGTTTTAACTTCCATCGGAAGAGTCTTTGGCCCAAACGGGGTCTCATGACTGGAAGCTCCTGGGCCCGCGCCCAGTAAAGGATGGAGGTTCCTCGGTCAAATATTACGGCTCGCGCCGCTGCATGCCTTGTACCCGCCAAGGCTTTGTGTTTTGGCCAATAGACGACAGGTCTGGTTTTGAGGCCTTCTTCGTCCAGCTCGTAACGTTCGCCCAACACCACAGCGTTGAATCGACGGCATCCCAACTGAGCGGCTGCCCGCCTGAGACCGCGTCAGGATTGGTTTCTCTTCGTGTTCTAGTACCGACCAGGATGAAACAGGTTGCCATAACAACTTGTGTCGATGCTCGTTTTCCCTTAGTGGCTTGGTCCTCCTAGCGGTTCACTAACGGTTGAGCTGCCGTTAGAATTGGTACCACCAGTTTGGTTAACCAGGACTCATCCATGCTATCTACTGAAGACAACGAGACAGTCACCCGCGTCGGAGCCGGCACGCCCATGGGGCAGTTGCTGCGCCAGTACTGGATTCCCTTCCTTGCTTCGTCAGACGTTGAAAGCGACGGCCAACCCTATCTCGTGAGGCTTCTTGGCGAAGACCTGGTAGCGTTTCGCGATAGTGATGGCAGAGTGGGCCTGGTGGACCAAGCGTGTCCGCATCGCGGTGCGCCGATGCTTTTCGCCCGCAATGAGGAGGGTGGGATCCGATGTGTGTACCACGGCTGGAAGTTCACTGTGGAAGGCCGTTGTGAGGAAATGCCCGCGGAGCCTGTGGACAGCCCGATGGTCAAGCGGGTCACTATCAAGTCCTACCCGGTGCGGGAACGCAATGGGGTCCTATGGGCCTACATGGGCCCGAGTAAGGAAGTTCCCCCACTCCCTGACGTCGAGTGGAATCTAGTGCCTGAGTCGCACTCGGTAGTCACCTTCCGAGTCCAGGAGTGCAATTGGCTACAGGCGCTCGAAGGTGAGATCGACTCAGCTCACGCGGCGATCCTGCACGGCCGAAAAGGAAGCACGATCAGCCAGTGGCGCCAGGGGGCAGGATCTAAGCCCAACGTTCGAAGTTCAACAGCATGTTGCCGGCCTGAGCGTTGCGGCTCGACGTAAGGATGGCGCGGAGCATAACTACATCCGTGTGAACCAGTTCCTGATGCCTTTCTGGACCCTGGTGCCGCCACAGAAGCAGTATCCCGAGTTGAGTGGCCATGCGTGGGTTCCCATCGACGACCACCACACGCTGGCCATCATGTTTTCGTACACGCCGGACCAGCCCTTTTACGAGAAGTCGCGCAAGCTTTTTAAGGAGGGCTATAAGGGTCGCGAAACCGGTCACCACTCAGCGGGAAACTATGTGACCAAGCCGCTCACCACGCCTTACCGCAATTATTGGAGTCGCTTCAACCGAGCCAACGCCTACGACTACAACTATGAGACGGGGATGCCGGGTCTTTGGCTCGAGGATGCCGCCTGCCAGTCTGGAGTTGCCCCTATTTATGACCGATCCAAAGAGCATTTGGGCACCAGTGACACCGGGATCGCTCGTGTTCGCCGCATGCTCCTGGACAGCATTCGCCGATTGACCCAGGGTCAGCCTGCTCCCGCAGTTGATTCCCCCGAATCTTTCATGGTGCGTGCCGTTTCGATCACGATTCCCTCTGGCGGCGACTGGACCGAGTATGGCCGTGACCTGATGAAAGCTCAACTTGGCAAAGGCTTCGGTTACACGCCATGACGCAGGAGCCAATATTGAGACTAAAGCTCCGCCAGGTCCGCCTGGAAGTCGACGACATTTGTTCATTTGAGTTCGTTGCTGCGAATGGAGGAGTCTTGCCGCCATTCGCAGCAGGTGCGCACATAGACTTGCATCTCCCAGAAGGCCGGGTTCGTAGTTATTCGCTGGCCAATGCGCCGGTCGATTCTGGCCAGCGTTACCTGATTGCAGTTCAGCGGGAGGCGGAAGGGCGGGGTGGATCTGCTTGGATGCACGACTCCTTGCGTGTGGGGCAAGTGCTAGATGCAAGCATCCCGAGCAATGACTTCGAGCTACAAGATGGGGCCGCCGATTCGATCTTCATCGCCGGGGGCATAGGAATCACGCCAATCCTGTCGATGATTGAGCAACTGGAGTCTGAGAGGCGAGCCTGGCGCCTGTTCTACGCCGCGCGCTCACCAGAGGCAGCGGCCTTCTGCGAGCGGCTTCGCGATCTCGACCGTGGCCGTGGACTTGTGACCTTTTGCTTCGCCAGCGAGCGCGCAGAGCGGCTTGACATCAGCGCAATCGTCAAGGCGGCGGGACCCGCGACTCACCTGTACTGTTGCGGTCCTGCCCGGATGATTGACGCGTTTGTCGATGCCGGTCAAGCGAACCCGCTGAGCACGATCCATTACGAGCGCTTCGCGGCTGGTGATACGCCAGCCCTTGAGGGCGGCTTCACGGTGCACTTGACGCGAACCGACCGGAGAATTCCGGTCGAGCCAGGCAAAACCATTCTTGACGCACTGCTGGATGCGGATGTCGCCGTCTCATATGCATGCTCCAACGGTATCTGCGGTTCCTGCATGACGCGCGTGGTGTCAGGTATTCCAGATCACCGCGACGACTTTCTGAGTGAGGACGAGAAGCGCGCAGGCACTTCCATGCTCATTTGTTGTTCGGGTTCTAAGACGCCCGAACTGGTATTGGACATTTAACACAGACGCACCGAATGCTGGAATCCATTGACACCGATCTGCCAGAACACCGTCCGCGACTCCCCGGTGCGCAGCATCCCCTGGATGGTATCCGGGTGGTCGACTTCTCCCACTTCATTGCGGGACCATTCGCCACAATGATCCTCGCGGACATGGGGGCTGAGGTCATCAAGGTGGAAGCTCCCGGAGGAGGCGACGATCTGCGCCGATACCCACCCGTACATCCAGAGCTGGACCAGGGAGCTCCCTTTGCATGGAGCAACCGCAACAAGAAGAGTGTGGCTCTTGACCTAAAGTCCCCTCATGGCATCGCAGTGGCGCGTGACCTGATTCGCAATGCGGACGTCCTTGTGGAGAACTTTTCCGCTGGGGTTATGCAGCGCCTTGGACTCGACTATGAAAGCTGCCGTGCATTGAACCCTCGGCTGGTTTACTGCTCCATCGCCGCCTACAGTCGCGAAGGCGCGTTTGCAGACCGGCTCGGCTTCGATCCGATTGTTCAGGCGGAAAGCGGCTTCGTGTCCATGAACGGTTACCCAGACCGCGATGGGGTGCGTGCACTCTCTCCGGTCATGGACATTAGCACCGCCATGATGGTTGGCAATGCAGTGATGGGGGCCCTACTCGCGCGTGGGCGTATGGGTTGCGGCCAGCGCGTGGAGGTTTCGTTGTTCGACACGGCTGTGCTGATGACTGGATACGCCACGATGCAGACCCTTTTCACGGGGTGTGATCCGCAGCGCAATGGCAACACGAGCCCAGACACCTGTCCGTCTGGCGTCTTCCATGCACGCGACCGATCGTTCTATATCAATAGCGGCAACGACAAGATCTTCCAGCGCCTCATGACACGCGTCCTAGATCGCCCCGATGTCGCGGCGGATCCAGAATATGCCAGCGGTCCTTTGCGTTCGAAGAACAGAGAACGCCTCTTTGCGTTGCTGGCTGACGCGTTCATCTGTGAGGATTGGTCGCATTGGCAGGCGCGCATGCGCGCGGCAGGGGTTCCTTGTGGCCTCGTGCGAACCGTAAGTGAGGCTATCCATTCACTCGAAGCCCGCGACCATGGACTTGTTACGCGGATCCCCACCCTATTCTCGGCTGGATTCCCAACATCCGCCTCCCTATCCGCTATGGTGCGACGCCTTTGGCCGATCCGGTGGCGGCACCCGCTGTCGGGCAACACACGGCGCAAGTCCTGACCTCATTGCTTGGCATGAGCCAAGATGACCTTAATCGGCTCGCGGCTGAGGGGGCGTTTGGTTCGGCTCATGTGGTCCAAGACGGGAAGGTCTCATGAGTTCACGGGACATGGTGCGCACCCTGCGCGGCCGCGTGGCGGTGGTTGGCATCGGCGAGACCCCTTACTACAAGCACGGCCAGTCGCCCGACGCCGAGTTCAAGCTCGCGCTCAAGGCCATTCTGGCCGCCTGCGCCGACGCCGGCCTGGACCCGCGCCAGATCGACGGCTTCGCCTCTTACAGCGACGACCGCAGCGAGGCCGCCCGCCTGGCCACGGCGCTGGGTCTGCCGCGCCTGCGCACCGCCACCATGCAATGGGGCGGTGGCGGCGGGGGCTGCTGTGCGGCCGTGGCCAACGGCGCGGCGGCCATCGCCACCGGGCAGGCCGACTGCGTGGTGGTGTTCCGCTCGCTGGCCCAGGGCCAGTACGGCCGCTTTGGCCAGACCACCGGCGTGAACACGGCCTCGGGTGAGAAGGCCTACCTCATGCCCTACGGCGTGCTCTCGCCGCCGCAGCGCTTTGCCATGCGGGTGCAGCGCTACATGCACGAGCACGGCGTGCGGCAAGAGGCGCTGCGCGCCATTGCGCTGGCCTCGTACCACCACGCCCAGGCCAACCCGCGTGCGGTGATGCACGGCCGCCCGCTGGACGAGGCCCGCTACGACGAGTCGCGCTGGATCGCCGAGCCCTTCCACCTGTTCGACTGCTGCATGGAAAACGACGGCGCCGCCGCCCTGGTGCTGGTGGACGCCGAGCGCGCGCGCGACTTCCCGAACAAGCCGGTCTACCTGCTGGGCGCGGCCTCGGGCGCGGGCTACCGCTTCGCCGCCCACCCGCACAACTCGGCCGAGTACGCCTCGGCCAACTTCGGCACCGTGGCGCGCGACCTGTACGACATGGCCCGCGTCACGCCGGCTGACGTGGGCGTGGTGCAGAGCTACGAGAACTTCACCGGGGGTGTGGTGATGGCCCTGGCCGAGCACGGCTTCTTCAAGCCCGAAGAGGCCAACGACTTCCTCACGCTGGAGAACCTCACCGCGCCCAAGGGCCGCCTGCCGCTGAACACCAGCGGCGGCAACCTGGCCGAGTGCTACATGCACGGCTTCGAGCTGGTGCTGGAGGCGGTGCGCCAGGTGCGCGGCACCTCCACCAGCCAAGCCCCGCGCCACGACGTGGCCCTGGTGGTGGGCGGCCCCATGGTGGCGCCCGCCAGCAACCTGATGTTCGGATCGGAGGCCGTGCTGTGAGTGCCCCCAACATTACCCCCTCGACCACTTCTTACCTGCCCGAAGGCCTGCCCATTCCGGTGCCCGAGCCCGATGGCCTGTCGGCCCCGTACTGGGCCGGTCTGCGCGAAGGCAAGCTGCTGGTGCAGCGCTGCGCCCACTGCGGCACCTGGCAGTTCGGCCCTGAGTGGATCTGCCACCGCTGCCACGCCTTCGACCCCGAGTGGGTTGAGGTGGAACCCAAGGGCCGCATCTACAGTTGGGAACGCGTCTGGCACCCCGCGCACGCCAGCCTGAAGAACCCCGGCCCCTACCTGGCCGTGCTGGTGGAGCTGGCGCACGCCGGCCTGGTGCGCATGGTGGGCAACCTGCTGGGCGACCCGATGCAGCCGGTGCAGATCGGCGCTGAAGTTACAGGTGTTTTCGAGCATCACACGGACGCGAAACCAGCCTACTCTCTGCTGCAGTGGAGGTTTCAATGAACGCCCCGCGCAAGAGTCCGTCCGGCCCGCTGTCGGGCTTGCGCGTGCTGGAGTTTGCCGGCCTCGGGCCCGGGCCCTTCGCCTGCATGATGTTGTCAGACATGGGAGCGGACGTGGTGACCATCGACCGACCTGGTGCTCCGCCAGCCCACCCAGCACAGTGCATCAAGCGCGGGCGCACAATAGTGCATGCGGACCTCAAGGAGGCGGCTTGCCTAGCCGGCATACTCGCGCTCGTTGATGCGGCAGATGTACTGGTCGAAGGGTACAGGCCGGGAGTAATGGAGCGGCTTGGACTCGGTCCAGAGGTGCTTTGCGAACGCAACCCACGGCTGGTGTACGGTCGTATGACCGGCTGGGGCCAAGAGGGGCCGCTTGCACTTACAGCGGGCCATGACATCAATTACATCGCACTGGCAGGTGCTCTGCATGCCATCGGGCCTGCCATGGGAGCACCCGTTCCGCCGCTGAACTTGGTGGGGGATTACGGCGGGGGCAGCTTGTATCTCCTAGCAGGCATTCTTGCAGCCCTGCATGAGCGCAGCCGTTCTGGGCTTGGGCAGGTCGTTGATGCAGCGATCACCGATGGCGTGCTGTCACTCCTGACCCAGCACATCGCTGCGGCAGCTCGAGGCGAGCACAAGCCGAAGCGGGGCGAGAACCTCCTAGATGGTGGTGCGCCGTTTTACGCCGTGTATGAAACAGCCGATGGCCAGCACGTCGCCGTCGGCGCGCTAGAGCCAGCCTTCTTCGCCATGTTGTGTGAACGGGTGGTGTGTCCAACGAGTTGCGCGATGCCCAGGGCGACCGCTCAAGGTGGCCTCTCTTGAGGGCCGAATTCGAGCAAATTTTCCAGAGCCGGACACGCGCCGAATGGCAGTCGCTTTTACAGACTAGCGATGCCTGTTTTGCGCCTGTTCTAAGCTGGCAGGAAGCCTCTTCGCATCCACAAATTCAGGCCCGTAATGCCTTTGTCGAAGTCGACGGCGTGATTCAACCCGCGCCTGCACCGCGCTTCTCGCGCACGCCATCGGCGGTGACTCAGGAGTCCGCCAGCGCGGTCCTCTCGAATCGAAGAGGCTCTTGAGCGCTGGCGTTCCTAGCCCTGTATCGAGTCGCCCAACCTTTCCCCGTCAATACTGTTAACTGTATGGCGGATCGCCTTTGAAGTCAAATTAGGAGACATAAGTTGTTGTCAACAACGCGCCGTCGTGTAATCCAAGGTATGGCTGCTGGTACTGCCGCAGCTTGTCTGAGCCGCCTGCCCGCGCAGGCCCAGACAGGTGACTCTTACCCCACAAAACCAATTCGTTTGGTAGTCCCATATCCGGCGGGGGGAACCACTGACCAACTTGCTCGCGCGATTGCACAGCCGATGCGAGAGATCCTTGGGCAGCCCATCATCATCGACAACCGCGCAGGCGCGGGGGGCGCTATCGGTACTGACCATGTTGCCAAGCAAGCGGGCGATGGTTACACGCTTTTGTTTGGCAACAGCGGCCCAGTGCCACCGCGTCTTTGATGCGCAAGTTGCCCTATGACCCGCGCAAGGACTTTCGGCCGCTCTCGGCAGTCGTGCGGGTTCCTTTGATCCTTGCCGTCCCGGCCGATAGTCCCCACAAGACCGTGCGCGAGTTCGTGGAGTGGGCGCGGAAGGAAGGTGACAAGCTGAACTACGGTTCGACTGGAATCGGCGGCAGCTCTCATTTGGCTAGCGAGTATTTCAACCAGCTCGCTGGTACGAAGATTCAACATATCCCTTACGCCGGGGGCGGTCCCCTGGTGACCGGTTTCGCCGGTGGGCAGGTGCATATGGCATTCGTTACCGGTCTTGACGGTGCAGCGATGGTTCAGGCCGGAAAGATCCGTTACCTGGCAGTGGCGTCGCCCAAACGCACAGACGTACTTCCCGGACTGCCTGCGATCGCCGAGGATGTGCCTGGCTTCCGCGCCGTGGTTTGGTTTGGAGTGCTCGGGCCGAGTTCGATGCCTGATGCCATTGCGAACAAGGTTTCCAACGCCATTGCAGCCGCAGTGCTGGACGCCAGCGGTGCACAAGCTATTTGTCGATCGCAACGTGGAGCCCTATGGCAGCACGCCGCAGGAGTTGCAAAGGCTCATCGATTCAGAAATCGAACAGTGGGGCCCCGTGATCAAGAAGGCGAACATTACGGTTTGATCACGTGCCCGTCCTGAGGGCGATCTTCTATGAACCTGAAGATTTTTTTCCCAATCGGTGATCCACGCCTGGACGATGATCATCGACGCCTAGAGTTGGCGATCGACGTACTCGCATCCTCTCAGGCACAAGACCGCTTCACGGCACTACATGATCTCAGACAGGTTGCGGCGGCACATTTCGAGTCTGAGGACGCAGATCTGAGTCGTATGGCCGACGGCAATGCACTAAGTGCCACGTCGACGAACATGCTGAGGTTCTTAAATCCCTCGATGAAGTTCGCCTAGAGCTGGCCTCACCGGAGCGTGATGAGGTCTTCAAGGCAGCCTTGACCCGCCGTCTGGCGGAGCAGCTGCCAGACTGGCTGCCGATGCACGTGCGCGAGATGGATGCTGCCTTGGTCAAGTTCCGGGTTGCTCAACGCTTCGGAGGGGTGCCGGTTACTTTGGCCAAGCGTTAGTTTGAAGGAGATAAACCACCCCAGATGGAGCGGCAGCGTTTGCCATCTGCTGCTCCATCTGGCCAAAGTGCTTGCGCAAGACGTAGACGGGGGGCTCACTGATCTTGTGCTTCTTAGTCCCCTCGACCACGCAGGTTGAATCGCCCCGGGTTTGAGGAGGCTCATCACTCTGAGAGGATTGAGCCGTGAGCAATTCGAACAAGTTCTCACTCGAGGTGCGTGAGCGGGCGGCGAGGATAGTGCAAGAGCACCGCGGGGAGTACCCGTCGTTGTGGGCCGCCATCGAGTCCATTGCCCCCAAGATTGGCTGTGTGCCGCAGACCTTGACCGAATGGGTCAAGCGCGGAGGTTGATGCCGGCGTGCGTGAAGGCATCACGACCACCGAGACCCAGCGGGTCAAGGATCTCGAACGCGAGGTAAAGGAGCGGCGGCGGGCCAACGAGGCATTGGAGCTGGCCAGCGCGTTTTTCGCCCAGGCGGAGCTCGACCGCCGCCTGAAGTCCTGAATGCCTTCATCGACCAGCAGCGTGACGCCTTCGGAGTCGAGCCGGTCTGCAAGGTCTTGTAGATTGCCCCATCGGCTTATCGAAGACATGCTGCGCTGCGGCGCGAGGCCTACAAACGCTGCGCTCGTACTCTGCGCGACGAGCTGCTGATTCCGCAAATTCAGCGCTGTCGAGTACTGACCTTGCCCCTGAAAAGTGGAGTTCTTAGTCCTTGTTGAAAATACCGACAAGGAGTCAAGGAATGACAGCAGCAAAGCAGGTGCGTGCGCAGTACACGCAGGAGTTCAAGTTGGAGGCGGTCCGTCAGGTGAGCGCCGGTCAGGCCATTGCTGTGGTGGCCAAGGTGTTGGGGATCCCCAAGGCCAGTCTGGGCAATTGGGTTCGCCAGGCAGCCAAAGGCGCGTTGAGCGGCGCTGGGGGCGATAACAAGGCCGTGGGGGTCTCGCCCGAGCAGATGGAGATAGCGCGTTTGCGAGCGGAAGTTGCGCGCCTGAGGATGGAGCGCGACATCGCAAAAAAAGCCGCGGCGTACTTCGCGCAGGACACGCTGCGAGGTACGCCTGGATTCACCAAATGAGGCAGCAGTACCCGGTGAGCGTCTCCTGCGGCGTGCTGGAGGTCAGCGCCAGCGGCTACTTCAACTGGCTGCGCCGCCCACAGGACATCGCTGGCAGGCCCGGCGGGCGCCACAGCGACGAAGCACTGCTGGCACACATCCGCGCCATCCACGCCGAGGTCAAGGGGGAATACGGCTGGCCTCGGATGCACAAGGAACTGCTGGCCAGGGGCATCCGGGTGGGCAAGGACAGGGTGCGCAAGTTGATGCAGCAGCACGGTATCCGTGCCAGAACCAAGCGCAAGTTTGTGGTCACCACCGACAGCCGCCACAGTCTGCCGGTGGCACCAGACCTGGTGCAGCGGCGCTTTACCCCCGAGGCACCCAACCAGCTGTGGAGTGGAGACATCACCTACATCGCCACCGACGAGGGCTGGCTGTACCTGGCTGCGGTCATCGACCTGTTCAGCCGTCAGGTGGTGGGCTGGAGCCTGCAGCCGCACATGCAGGCGGGCCTGGTCAAGGACGCGCTGGCCATGGCGTGGTGGCGGCGGCGCCCGCCGACTGGTCTGATATTCCACAGCGACAGGGGCAGCCAGTATTGCAGCGGCGAATTCCAGGATGCTTTGAAAGACTGGAAGATGCGTTCCTCGATGAGCAGGAAGGGCAACTGCTGGGACAACGCGCCGACCGAGAGCTTCTGGGGCCGCCTGAAAACGGCCTGCGTGCATGGGCACAAGTTCGCCACGCGAGAGCAGGCCAAACAGGCTGTGATGGACTGGATGGCTTTCTACAATCACCGCCGGCTTCATTCCTCGCTGGACTACCTCAGCCCTATGCAGTTCGAGCAACGCTAGTACGAAGCACAGCGCAAAAAGACCGCGTAATCGTCGGGCTAAGAGCTACACCAAACGAGGGGCAAGGTCAGTGTGCCGCGGCCATTGCGCCATGGCGCAGACCGTCGTCACGCTTTGCCGTTGCACGAGATGCCGCCAGCAGGCGACCATTCCGGCCAAGGCGCTGATTCCCCGGGCCCAGAAGGTCGAGAAAGACTCTGCGGCAGGATCAGGTGCAATATTCCACGCGATGCAACTGGGGGAACGCCGCCGCAGCTGTTTGACCCGGGCCAGGATGGCGTGGTGGACCCGAGCTGGCGATGCTGGGCTACACGCCGGGCCGCTTCAACAAATCGGAAGTGTTCGAACTGCCCTCCGCGAGCGGCAACGCCGAGCAGTCGTCGCGCGCGTTCTGGAATATGTCGAGAAGTAGCGGCCGACGAGTTCAAGGACGTCAAGCTGGTGGCCGTGCACACCCACGGTCCGGACTGTTCCACACAAGTCGCCGGTGACAGGCGGAAGCCTGCGCGGCATGTGAAGATCCGCGGCGGCTGCCGCGCGTGATCAGGCAACATGCCGACCAGGCTGGGCGCCACGCCGGTGGGCATGCCTTGGTGCCTGCGGTGACCGACGCGTTGTCCACGGGCGTGATCGAAGGCACCACCATCCCCTGGAAGTGACACCCGCGCTGAAGGTCAAATCCGTCAAGAACGACACCACTTTGCCGGCAAGGAAGGGCCCGGCACACGCAGACCTTTGGCTTCTGCCTCGATGAACAAGGCTTCCTCGACAAGCTGCCGGCCGACCTGAAGAAGGTCATTGACGCCAACTCCGGCATTGAAGACGGCCGCCAGTTTTGGCCGCGCCATGGACGATACCGGGGACAAGGTGGGCCGCGAGATTGCTGTCAAGGCCGGCAACAACATCGTGGCTGGACGTCGCAGGGACCCAGCGCTGGCGACCCACGGCCTCGACGGTGGAAACCGACTGGATTGCCGCGAATGAAGGGCAGAACATCGACGGCGCCAAGCTGGTGTCGAAGCCCGGGCGCTGATCGCCAAATGCGGGAAGTAAAAGCCACGCGCGATAATCCGCGCAGGCGGGTTGCCCCTTCGGGCGCTGCACACCCATATCGGTTGCCCTCGTCTCCCTGCTGGCGGCGGGCAACCGGACAAATACCACAGTGGTGACGAATTGAAAGTCCTCTCGGCCGGGTCTGCGCGGTTTCTGGCGGGCGTAATCCTGACTGCCATCACGCTTGACCTGTTTCAGCCTGATCGGCCGCAACACCATCGGCGTCACCCTCGTCGGTGACGCGAACTCACTGCCGTAGCAGCAGGCGCGGCAGTCGCTCTGTTTCTGCCCCACTGCGGCGTCAAGCCAGGAGAACATCATCGTGGACCTTCTACGCCCGCATGTCGCGACGCGTTCAACAACAAGTCTGACCGTCCGGGCAGCACGGTGCTGGCCGCCGTCATGCTGTTGCTAGCCGGCACCGTTGGGGGAATCAGCGCCTTCGACTGCCAACTCCACGTCCATGATGCTTGGCTTTCCGGAATGGGTGGTCTACGCGGCGATGGTGCCGCCCAGATCCTCACCCCGCCGTGATTGCATTTTCGGCCCAGACTGGCCTGTAAAGCATTCCCTCAGGAGCAGGCCAATGAGTTCCCTTTCACTGGCGGGCCTCATTTTTCCCTGTAGCGCTCTGATGGTGATCCGGGTCCCGATTGCGGTGGCGATGTTCGTGGCCGGTTGCTTTTGGTTACCTGCTATCTGAGATGGGCACGGCGCCTTTCTTCCAACAACCTCAACGGCCCTCGCATTCGCCCGGTTTGCCAGTTATTACCGTCCGGGGATCCCCGCTGTTCATCCTGATGGCAACTGCGACACAAGGCGGCATTTCGAAAGCGCTGTTCGAATTGTGCGCTTCCGTGATGGCGCGCTTCCGTGGCGGATTGGCCATGGCCGCCGTCATGGCCAGCGCGGCATTCGGGGCCATCTGCGGCTCATCAATTGCCACGGCGGCCACCATCACCTCGGTGGCTTTGACAGAGATGAAGCGGCATGGCTACTGGGCGCCTCTCGCCACAGGCACGCTGGCGGCCGGCGGCACTTTGGGCATCCTGATTCCCCGTCGGTCCCGCTGGTGATCTACGATCCTGACGGACAGAACATCGCCAAACTGTTTGCTGCGCCACCATTCCCGGCATCACTGCGATGTGCGGTTACATGATCGCCATCGCGGTCACGCGTGCGTCTGTTTCCCGGGGCATGCGCCTGAGCTGACGGAAGATGCCCCGCTGGAGCTGAACGCCGTGTTCAAGAGGCGCCCATCGCCATCATCTTCGTGATCGTGTTGGCGGGCGTAACGGCGGCGGCCTGTTCACCTACCGAGGAGCCGGCGTGGGCGCGGCCTGGCACCTTCGTGGCGGCCCTCATGAGGCGGGCTCACGCTGGCCAAAATCAGGCATTGCGCTTCACCGCTTCACGGCCGGCCAGCGCCAGCGCCATGATTTTCCTGATCTTCATTGGTGCCGACATGATGAATTCCGCGCTGGCCCTGACCGCCAGCGCAGTCGCCTGCGTCATCAAGGGCTGGGGTGTGGCACCGGTGCTGGTGGTGTCGGGCATCCTGCTGTTCACGTCGTGCTGGGCGCCGTGTTGGACGAGCCGTCGATGATCCTGTTGACCATTCCGACCTTTCCCGGTGGTGATGGGGCTGGATTTCCAGCCCTTGGCGGAATCGGTGGCGATCTGGTTCGGCATCATGGTGCTGATGACCGTGGGCTACGGCCTGCTGGCGCCTCCGGTCGGCCTGAACGTGTGCAGTGGTCAACGGCATGGCCAAAAAGGACTGCCCATTGCTAGGAGGTTTTCCAAGGGCGTGATGCCTTCCGTTGAGCGATGGGGGGCGCACCATCCTGCTCCCCGGTCTTTCCGCCGATTTCCACTCTGGCTGGTCAAGTTCGTGGGGTAGCGCCGGCGTGTCGCGCTTACGCGTTGCGGCCTGGAGCCGGCGCACCTTGATGTTGGGCGGTTTGGCGGCTGCAAACGGCGTGGACTGCTGCCGCCAAGCCGGCATCCCGCTCGCGCAAGCCTTGAGGTGCATCGTCCCGCTTGCCGCGGTGGCGTTGGCAACCCTGACGGCGCGGGTGGTGAGCCAAAGGGTGGGTGAGGTTGCTGGCAACGCAGCCGGTGGTTGTCGAGGAGTGACCGGGCGCTGGAGGGTGGTGGCGGCGAACTGGTGGCCCGATCGAGCCCGACGGAACACGTTGTTGCTCATGTCCAATGGAACGGCGGTGAGTGCCGGGCTTTCCAGGTCCCTGCCGTTTGACACCATCCGCGATTTCACCCTAGTTTCCACATTGGGACTCTTTGACATCGCGATCCTCGCCCCCGCCGACTCGACCTTCCACGCTGGGCGATGTGAAGGTGGCATTTGCCAGGGCCATCCCGGAAAGCCAATCTGGGCAGCGTCAATCTGGGCAGCACGCAGCATCTGACCGCCGAAGTTTTCAAGAGCACGGCGGGCGTGGATGCACAGGTGGTTCGTTCAACGGCACTCCGGTACTCGTCGGGGCACTGCGCGCGCGTCAGGTGGATATCGCGGTCGAGAGATCCTGGGCTGGTGCCGCCCGCAGGTCCCGGGCAGGCGCGCTGCGTGTGCTGGCCGTGACCGGCGATCGGCGGTCCCCGTGTTGCCCGATGTGCCCACGGTCATTGAAGCGGGCGTCACGGGATTGACGGCGTCGTCCCGGAATGCGCTGGCCGTGCCGTCCCGAACACCAGGGCAACCGTCGACCAGCTGCACCGGGCCATAGTCGCCACCTTGGCCGACGCCGACGTCCGAAGAAGTTGCGCGACCTCAATGTCGAGGCGCGTTCCGGCTGCTCACCTGGAGCAGGCTTCGGGGCTGGTGGCAGCCGACATCCGCAGATGGGGCGGAGGTGATCGTGCGCGCCAGGATCCCGCTGCAGCAGTAGTCCTGCGGCCACATACGGAGGTACCCTCAATGACACCCGGACACATTGGCACAGTTGGCTGTGGAGAAGTCGGCAAGATTTTGTGAGGGCCTGAAAGGGTTGCATGGTGTCAACTCGGTGGGTGCCGGGATCTCAAGTTCGCCGCCTCGGCGACGCGGGAACCTGCTCTGGCCCATGGAAGAAGCAGGGCATCACTGCGCACGGCTTTCCCCTGCGCGGTTCCGTGAGGCCAGCGACCTCATCATCTCGGCGGTCACGGCCTCGAATACGCTACGTCGCGCAAGAGGCGACCTTGCACATCCGGGCTGGCAGGTAAGTTCCCGGACCTCAACTCCGCGTCTCCCGGCACCAAGCAGCAGGCCGCTGCCCTCATCGATAAAGGGGTGCAGACTTGTGGAAGCGGGCGTGATGACCTCCGTGCCGCCGTACGGCATCCGGGTGCCGATGCTGTGGGTGGGCGCCAAGGCCGCAGCTGGCGGCGGCTCTGGGTCCGGCCAGGCATGGATGCGCGCGCCGTGAGCAACAGCTTTGTGTGGCCAGCGCGACCAAGATGTCGCAGCGTCATGATCAGGGCCCTGGAGGCGCTGGTGATCGAAAGCTATGCCACCGCGCGCGCCTATGGTGTGGAGGACCGTGTGCTGCCGACCTTGGGAGACTTTCCCCGGCATGTGACTGGAGTGCAGGGGCTCGTATTTCTTCAGTCGCGTGGGTACAGCCGGCCAGCGCCGTGCAGAAGAGATGCGGGAAGCGGCGGCGACCGTTCGCGAGGCCGGGTCTGGAACCGCTCTCATGGCGGAAAGTGCCGTTGCCGGCAAGCAGCAGTGGGTGGCCGACCCGAGGGGCGCGCGGGCGCGTTCTCGGCGCAAGGCAGGGCGCGAGTTGGAAGGACCACGCCGACGCCTTGCTGGCGCGAAGGGTCCTCCCGGCAATGACCGCGATGGATGACGTTCTGGCATCACGGGCCCGATCTACCTCGATTGCCTTGGGCTACACGCTGGCCGTGCGTTTCGGGCTGTTCGCCAAGTCCGACATGCGGGTCTTCGGTCAGTTTGTGTTGTACGTTGGCTTGCCGGCGCGCTTCTGTTCAATGCGCTTTCGCAGCGGCGCGTGTCCGAAATCGTCAACTGGGATTACCTGTTTGCCTATGCGCTGGGATCTTATGTTGATCTCTGCTGGGCGCACTGGCTCCGTCGAAATGGGTGCATGCGCAGTGCCAGCGCAGGCGCTCTATTTCCGCGATGGGGAATGGTTTCGCGCCAACAGTGGATTCACCGGGTACCCGACGGTGCCATGGCCCTTGGGGTCCGGTGGCCGGTGTGTAGTGCCTGCGTTGAACATGCTGGCGGAGAACCTGCTCGCTGCCGCCGTTGTTTGCCGTGGCCGACAGCGGGCAGGGCCCCGGGGACGTGGCGCCATACGCTGGTGCAGGCCATGAAGGGATCCCCTTGCGGAACCCGCTTGCGTCATTGCCATCGCGGTCGGTGTTGGCCGTTCGGCTGCCGATGTGCAACCGCCCGGCCCAGCGTCGCGCACACATTGGGCTTGCTGGCCCAGACCAGCGGCGCGCTGGCGCTGTTCGTGATTGCAGGCACCTCGGGTCGGCCTTCAGGTGCGAGGTCTGCGCGCCCGTGTGGCGCAGATTGCCGCGGGCAAGCTCGCCGCACCCGTTGGCAGTCGTGGCGGCGCTGTGGGTGGTGCCGGTGGAGGATCCCAACCGCGAATGGCGGCGATCCTGTTCGCCGGGATGCCCATGCTGGGCATTCACCTGCTGCCTGCGCTGAAGCACGGGCACGAAGGCGTGAGCGCGGCGGCGCTTCGGGTGACCATGGTGGCAGCGTTTGCCACGATCAGCCTGTTGCTTCGCTTTACATCGCTTGTGTGATCCTTGCGCTGGGCGCACGCCCGGCCCTTGGCTCCTGGCGCGCGGCACTAGGTAGCCTGCGTATCGCCCATCACCACGCTGCGCACCAGTTCCATGGCATGCTTTTTGCGTGGCGGGTCACCGGCTGGCGGGCGGAGCGCACCAGCTTGAGCTCGGCTCATCCGGACGCGCGACCGTGGATACAGGCACCAGAAAGGCTCTCGGCGTTCTCGAAGTTGCTCAGCGTGTGTAACCCGCGCAGCACCGCATGCCCGAGGACCTTCCTTCACGAGGTTCAGTGATGGCGTTCAGGCCGTCCAATTAGCGTGACCTGGTGGCTGGCAGCCGATCAGCATCAGTTTCGGCTTCGATCACCATCCGGAAAGTATTGGGACGGCTTGAAGGATCAATGGCAGGTCCGCCACTTCCCTCAGGCCAATCGGCCTCGTGTTGGGTCAGGCTGTTGGATGCTTTGGCTGCCGCACGCCCCGGCTTTGCGGCCTGCGTCGAGATCATCAGCACCAGTTGTTCCTCGGAGCAGTTCCAGCTCCAGTTCGGGGTGAAGGGTCTGGGTTGTGGCGGCACCGCCATGTCCAGATTGCCCACGCGCAACCCCTCGTACATCAGGACAGAGAAGCCTTCGGTCAGTGTCGGTCGCGCCTTGCGCAACCTGCGCGAAAGGAGCGGGTGAGGGGTACCGTGATCAGCTTGGACAGGTTGGGTAAAGGTCGATTGACACGTGACCCGCCAGAGCGCCCCCGTGCCGCGCCCAGTCCCTCTTCGCGGGCCGCGCCACCGGGTGGAGGATGCCGCGCCCGTGGTTCCAGCCAGCAGCTTCCCCGCCTCGGTGGGGACGGCCCCGGCCATTGCGGGCGAGCAGGTTCTGGCGCACCCGACTTCCACCAGCCGGACCTGGCGGCTCCAGCGCAGGCTGGGCCACATCGAGCGCGATGGACGCCCGGGTGAAGCCGCCCAGCTCGGCACGCGACAAGTATTCGAGCTGCTTTTTGAGGTCCATGAGTTTGAATAACTGCATAGCAGATCATTATAAGTGTTTGTCCGAACCGGCAGTGGCGGCTACTGGTTTTCGCCGCGCGCACGAGCTGCCGAATAGGCCCCATGCCATGCAATCAGCAAGTCGATCCGAGGGAATCTCCGTCAATGGCTGCCAACTCTTCTGGCAGGAGCGGTGTGGAACCTGGCGGCCGGTTACAGGCAGCTTAGGCGGGGTGAGGTCGCCATTGGGTCCGTTGGCGGCGTGGACGCGGCCAGAGCGTGTACAGGCCGGCGAGGCGTCGATCGGTGGTGCTCGGGTCTGACGCCATCAGACAAGCCATGACCGGCCACGCGCAGCCTCGCAGCCGCGCCTGGACCTGGTGCGCTCGGGGCGTGGCGGTGGCCGTGCGCGCGGGCGACGCCCGCCCGACATCGGGCCAAAGATGGCGTGACGCAGGCGGTGCTGGCCGCCCGCAGCGTCAGCTGTTCCACCGGCCCCAGTGGCGTGGCACTGGCCGCGCTGTTTGAGCGCTGGGGCATCGCAGACGAAATCAGGCCACGCCCATCGGTGCAGGCGCCGCCGGGCGTGCCCGTGGGGCCGCTGGTGGCGCGCGGCGAGGTGGCGCTGGGCTTCCAGCAACTGAGCGAGCTGCCGCATGTGAGGGCATCACCATCGCGGGCCCGTTGCCCCCAAGATCCAGATCACCACGATCTTTTCCGGCGGCCTGGCCGGTGGCCGGCTCCCGGCTCTGCCCAGGCGCCGCAGTGCTGGCCTTGCTGGCCTTCATGACGTCACCGCAAGCCGCCGAGGCCAAGCGCCGCCAGGGCATGGCGCCGGCCTGACCGCACACCAAACCAAGGAGACCCCGCATGAGGCCTCATCATCGACTGCCACGGCCACTACACCACCGCCCCCAAGGCGCTGGAGGCGTGGCGCAACCAGCAGATCGCCGGCATCCAGGACGCGTCCGTCATGCCCAAGGCGGCGGACCTGAAGATCAGCGACGACGAACTGCGCGAGAGCATCGAGACCAACCAGCTGCGGCTGATGAAGGAGCGCGGCAGCGACATCACGCTGTTCAGCCCGCGCGCGAGTTTCATGGCCCACCACATCGGCGACTTCAATGTGTCCAGCACCTGGGCGGCGATTTGCAACGAGCTGTGCTTCCGCGTGAGGCCAGCTGTTCCCCGACAACTTCGTCCCGGTGGCGATGCTGCCGCAAAGCCCGGGCGTGGACCCCGCCACCTGCATCCCCGAGCTGGAGAAGTGCGTCAAGGAATACGGCGCGGTCGGCATCAATCTGAACCCCGATCCGTCCGGCGGCCACTGGACGAGCCCGCCGCTGACCGACAAGGCACTGGTACCCCATCTACGAAAAGATGGTGGAGTACGACATGCCGGCGATGATCCACGTCTCGACCAGCTGCAACGCCTGCTTCCACACCACCGGCGCGCACTACCTGAACGCCGACACCACCGCGTTCGTGCAGTGCATCCAGGGCGACCTGTTCGGGGATTTCCCGACGCCACGTTCCTGATTCCCCATGGCGGCGGCGCGGTGCCCTACCACTGGGGCCGCTTTCGCGGGCTGGCGCAGGAAATGAAGCGCCCGCTGCTGGAAGACCATGTGCTCAACAACATCTTCTTTGACACCTGCGTGTACCACCAGCCTGGCATTGACCTGCTGAACACGGTGATCCCGGTGAAGAACGTGCTGTTTGCATCCGAGATGATCGGCGCGGTGCGCGGCATCGACCCGACCACCGGCCACTACTACGACGACACCAAGCGCCACATCGAAGCCAGCAAAATCCTCGAGGCCGAAGACAAGCACCAGATCTACGAAGGCAACACGCGCCGCGTCTTCCGCGGCTGGACGCGCGCTCAAGGCCAAGGGCCGGGAAGGAGACCGCCATGCACGAACTCGGCGTTGTTTACCGCAACATCACGCGCGCGGACCGCGCGGCCACCGACGGGCTGGCCGCGCTCGGCTCGGCAACGGTCCACGAAGCCATGGGCCGCGTCGGCCTGATGAAGCCCTACATGCGGCCCATCTACGCCGGGGCGCAGGTCGTGGCACGGCCGTAACCGTGCTGCTGCACCCCGGTGACAACTGGATGATGCATGTGGCGGCTGAACAGATCCAGCCGGGTGACATCGTGGTGGCGGCCATCACGGCTGAATGCACGGATGGTTACTTTGGGGACCTGCTGGCCACCAGCTTCAAGGCGCGTGGCGCCCGCGCGCTGATCATCGACGCCGGTGTGCGCGACGTGAAGACGCTCACGGAAATGGGCTTCCCCGGTGTGGAGCAAGGCCATCAGCAGCAAGGGGCACGATCAAGGCGACCCTGGGCTCGGTCAACATCCCCGTGGTGTGCGCCGGCATGCTGGTGAACCCCGGCGACGTGGTCGTGGCCGACGACGACGGCGTGGTGGTGGCCCGCGGCGCTGGCGCAGAAGACGCTGGACGCGCCGCGGCGCGCGAGGCCAACGAAGGCGAGAAGCGCGACAAGCTGGCCAGCGGCATCCTGGGGCTGGACATGTGCAAGATGCGTGAGCCGCTGGAAAGGCCGGCCTGCGCTACATCGACTGAAGGCCCGCATGTCCAAACCACCACCGGCGACTTCACCGAAAACCCCGACTGGCTCGACTGGTACGCGGGCCCCAGCAAGCCGCGCTTCGTGCTGCCCGCCAACGCGGTGGACGCGCACTGCCACGTGTTCGGCCCGGGCGCCGAGTTCCCCTTCGCGCCCGAGCGCAAGTACACGCCGTGCGACGCGCCAGCACCAGCTGTTCGCCCTGCGCGACCACCTGGGCTTCGCCAAGAACGTGATCGTGCAGGCCACCTGCCATGGTGCCGACAACCGGGCGCTGGTGGATGCATTGCTGCACTCGAACGGCAAGGCGCGCGGCGTCGCCACCGTCAAACGCAGCGTGAGCGACGCCGAGCTGCAGGCCATGCACGCGGCGGGTGTGCGCGGCGTGCGCTTCAACTTCGTCAAACGGCTGGTGGACTTCACACCGAAGGACGAGCTGATTGAAATTGCCCACCGCATCAAGCCGCTGGGCTGGCATGTGGTGATCTATTTCGAGGCCGTGGACCTGCCCGAGCTGTGGGACTTTTTCACCGCGCTGCCGACCACGGTGGTGGTGGACCACATGGGCCGACCGGATGTGACCAAGCCGGTGGACGGGCCGGAGTTTGCGCTGTTCATGAAGTTCATGCGCGAGCACGACAACGTGTGGAGCAAGGTGAGCTGCCCGGAGCGGCTTTCGGTCACCGGCCCACGCTGAAGGCCGAACGGCGAGCAGAACGCCTACCGCGACGTGATCCCGTTTGCGCGGCGCATCGTTGAGCAGTTCCCGGACCGCGTGCTGTGGGGCACCGACTGGCCGCACCCCAACCTGAAGGACCACATGCCCGACGACGGGTTGCTGGTGGACTTCATTCCGCACATTGCCGTCACGGCGGAACTGCAGCGCAAGCTGCTGGTGGACAACCCGACCCGCCTCTACTGGGGAGCCTGAACATGCCACTCGACAAACCGTACCTCGACGTGCCCGGCACGACGATCTTTGACGCCGAGCAGTCGCGCAAGGGCTACTGGCTCAACCAGTTCTGCATGAGCCTGATGAAGGCCGACAACCGCACGCGGTTCAAGGCCGACGAGCGGGCCTACCTGGACGAATGGCCCATGACCGAGGAACAGAAGCAGGCCGTGCTGGCGCGCGACCTGAACTGGTGCATCCGGCTGGGCGGCAACATCTACTTCCTGGCCAAGATTGGCGCCACCGACGGCAAGAGCTTCCAGCAGATGGCCGGCAGCATGACGGGCATGAGCGAAGAGGAATACCGCAACATGATGATTGCCGGAGGCCGTTCCATCGAAGGCAACCGATACGTGGGGGAGAAGAAGTAATGGCCCGAATCACCGCAAGCGTCTACACATCGCATGTGCCCGCCATTGGCGCGGCGCTGGACCTCGGCAAGACCGGCGAGCCTTACTGGCAGCCGGTGTTCAAGGGCTACGAGGCCTCCAAACAGTGGATGAAGGACAACAAGCCCGACGTGATCTTCCTGGTCTTCAATGACCATGCCACGGCTTTCAGCCTGGAGATGATCCCCACCTTTGCCATTGGCACGGCGGCGGAGTTCCAGCCGGCCGACGAGGGCTGGGGCCCGCGCCCGGTGCCCAAGGTGGTGGGGCACCCGGAGCTGGCCTCGCACATCGCACAGAGCGTGATCCAGGACGACTTCGACCTGACGATCGTCAACAAGATGGACGTGGACCACGGCCTGACCGTGCCGCTGAGCCTGATGTGCGGCCAGCCGCAGGAATGGCCGTGCCCGGTGATCCCGTTTGCGGTGAACGTGGTGCAGTACCCCGTGCCCAGTGGCCGGCGCTGCCTGAACCTGGGCAAGGCGATCCGCAAGGCGATTGAGAGCTATGACGAAGACCTGAACGTGCACATCTGGGGCACGGGCGGCATGAGCCACCAGCTGCAGGGCCCGCGCGCCGGCCTGATCAACAAGGCCCCTTGACAACGCCTTCCTCGACCACATGATCGCCGACCCGGAAGGCCAGGCCGCCGTGCCGCACATCGACTATGTGCGTGAAGCGGGCAGCGAAGGCATTGAGCTGGTGATGTGGCTGATCGCCCGTGGTGCCATGGCCGACCTGGCCGGCGGCCCCCCGCCGCGCGTGAAGCACCGCTTCTACCATGTGCCCGCGTCGAATACGGCTGTAGGCCACCTGATTCTGGAGAACTGAACCATGACCATCAAAGTAGCCCTGGCCGGTGCCGGGGCCTTCGGCACCAAGCACCTGGACGCGATCAAGCTGATCGACGGCGTGGAGTGCGTCAGCGTGATCGGCCGCGAGCTGGACAAGACGAAGGAAGTCGCCGCCAAGTACGGCATCGCCCACGTGACGACCGATCTCGCCGACAGCCTGGCGCTGAAGGAAGTGGACGCCGTCATCCTGTGTACGCCCACGCAGATGCATGCCTCGCAAACTCTGGCCTGTCTGGCCGCGGGCAAGCATGTGCAGGTCGAAATCCCGCTGTGCGACGTGCTGAAGGACGGCGAAGAAGTGGTCGCCAAGGCCCAAGGCCAGTGGCCTGGTGGCCATGTGCGGCCACACGCGCCGCTTCAACCCCAGCCACCAGTACGTGAACAAGAAGATCAAGGCGGGCGAATTCAACATCCAGCAGATGGATGTGCAGACCTACTTCTTCCGCCGCAGCAACATGAATGCGCTGGGCCAGCCGCGCAGCTGGACCGACCACCTGCTGTGGCACCACGCCGCGCACACGGTGGACCTGTTCGCCTACCAGTGCGGCAGCCCCATCGTGCAGGCCAACGCCATCCAGGGCCCGATCCACCCCACGCTGGGCATCGCCATGGACATGAGCATCCAGCTGAAGGCCGCCAACGGCGCCATCTGCACGCTGAGCCTGAGCTTCAACAACGACGGCCCGCTGGGCACCTTCTTCCGCTACATCGGCGACACCGCCACCTACATCGCGCGCTACGACGATCTGTTCAACGGCAAGGACGAAAAGATCGACGTGAGCCAGGTGGATGTGAGCATGAACGGCATCGAGCTGCAGGACCGCGAGTTTTTTGCGGCCATCAAGGAAGGCCGCGAACCCAACGCCAGCGTGGCCAAGGTGCTGCCGTGCTACCAGGTGCTGCACCAGCTGGAGCAGCAGCTCGGCTGAATGCTATGAATTTGATAGCGGCTCGCGCATGTTTCATGCGGGCTGCAGGCCTTTTTTGTGAGGAATCCGATGCAAAAACGAGCTGTGGGTGAATTCAGCGTCCAGCCCGTGGGCCTGGGCTGCATGAACCTTGACCACGCCTACGGCCCGCCGGTGAGCGCGGAGCAGGGCGAGCGTGTGTTGCTGGGCGCGCTGGACGCGGGCTACGACTTTTTCGACAGCGCTACGCTGTATGGCGGCGGCCGCAACGAAGAGCGCGTGGGCGCGGTGCTGGCAAAGCACCGCAGCCGCCTCACGCTGGCCAGCAAGTGCGGCATGGCCATCATCCCGGTGGACGGCAAGATGCAGCGCGTGATCGATGGCCGGCCCGACACGCTGAGGCGCGAGTGTGAGAACAGCCTGCGCCGCCTCAAGACCGACGTGATCGACCTGTACTACCTGCACCGCTGGGACAAGCAGGTGCCCATTGAAGACAGCGTGGGCGCCCTGAGCGACCTGGTCCGCAAGGGCCATATCCGCAGCATCGGCCTGAGCGAGGTGGGCGCCGCCACCCTGCGCCGCGCCCACGCGGTGCACCCCATTGCCGCGTTGCAGACCGAGTACTCGCTCTGGTCGCGCAACCCCGAGATTGCCGTGCTGGACGCCTGCCGCGAACTGGGCGTTGCCTTTGTGGCCTTCAGCCCGGTGGCCCGTGGCTACCTGTGCGGCACGGTGCGCGATGTGGCCGCGCTGGACGCCAAAGACATCCGCCGCAGCATGCCGCGCTTCCAGCCGGCACACTACGCGGCCAACCTGGCACTGCTGCCGCCGTATGAGGCACTGGCGCGCGAGCTGGGCTGCACGCCCGCGCAGCTGGCGCTGGCCTGGCTGCTGCACAAGGCGCCGCACATCGTGGTGATCCCCGGCACCACGAGTCTGGACCACGTGCACGACAACATGGCGGCCAAAGACATTGCGCTCAGCGCCGAAACCATGGCACGGCTGGAGGCGATGATCAACCCGCACACCGTGTCAGGCCCGCGCTACGACGCGCAGGCCACGCGCGAGGTGGACACCGAGGAATTCGCGCCTCAGTAGTTCAGGTGCACGATGGTCTTGCGGCCGTCGGGCGGCAGGCGCCCAGCTCGGCCGGCCAGCCAGGCAGGCAGTTGTCGGCGTCGAAGCTTTCCGGACGGGCCGCATCGGGCGCCAGCACACTCGCAATGTGCAGCTTCAGCACCACGCCAGCCGGCAGCTGTGGCGACGTATTCAGGCCGTGGGCTACCGCCTGTGTGGCCAGCGCCACCACTTGTGCGGGCAGCACCGGGCCTTCCATCAGCACGACAAAGTGGTGCATGTCGACGCGCGAGACGGTGTCCACGTCGCGCGTCACGCCGCGGATGCGTGCCCCCGCCAGCACCAGGGCGCGGTCGGCAGCGTCGCGGCCGTGCTGTGCCAGGATGTCGGGGTAGTTGGCCAGGTCAACCGCCAGCACGGCGCAGCGCTGGCGATTGCGCCGTGCGCGGCGCAGTGCGTCACGCAGGCGAAAGTGAAGCACATGCAGCGCAGGCAGCCCTGTCAGCGGGTCACGGGTGTCCATGGCGTGGGCGCGGACGTCGGCGTCACTGATCTCGCGCGCGCGGCGGCTCAGCAGCCACAGCTGCAGCGGTATCTCCAGTGCGGCGCCTATCGCCAGTGAATACTGCGTCAGGAAGCTCGCTGGTAGCAGGCCGAGGTTGCGCAGGGCGGGGAACGGGGCGGTCAATACCACTGGCAAGAAGCACAGCCCTAGGCCCAGCGCCCAGCGCTCGCCATGCCGGTGGCTCCAGGCGCAGATGGCCAGCACCAGCACCATGGAGCCTACCTGGTAGACGCTTAGTGCCAGAAAGAAGTTTTCGCCTGGCCACACGACATAACCCACGCCCCCACCACGCCAAACGCCGCCCAGCCCTGCAGGAAGCGGTCCAGTGCGCCGACAGGCGCGGCACCGCGCACCACCTCGCGCACCAGCAACGTCGCCGTGGTACACGACAGCATGGTGAAGATGTAGGGCGCCGCGTTGTTCCACCAGGGTGATTGCGGCCACAGGAACAGGCCACCCACGCCCATGAAGCAGACCTGAATCATCATCATGGATGCGGCGTAGGCGCAGTAGGCCGCAAACGCGCGGTCGGCATACTGGCGCGCAGCCAGGGCGCTCAGGTAAATCACCAGCAGCGCCAGCCCGAAATACGCGCCCAGCAGCAGGTAGCTGGTGTTGCGCCAGTCGGTGAAGGCGGTTTCATTGAACAGCAGCAACTGCGCGCCCACGGGTATGGGCTGGTTGGCAATGCGCAACCAGTATTCACGCGGCCGGTCATCTGGCTGCAGGGCGAAGGCGGGCAACCGGTCGCGCAGCGGCCACTGCGCCACGCTCACATGGTCGCCTGCATGCTGGCCGACCCAGCGGCCGGTGCTGTCCTGGTGGTACAGGCTGGCCTGGTCTATGCCATGAAAGCTGACCTGCAGGTACCAGCGCTCACCGGCCGGCAGCGGCCCCAACTGCAGCCGCTGCCACAGGGCCCCGTCGCCCAGCCTGTGCGTTTGCGCATCGACCGCGCGCCTGAGTGCAAGCGTGTCGGCACGGGGGGCAACATCGTGCACCGTGAGGCGGCCGCTGGTGTCTACCCACCATTGCGCCTGCGTGGTGACGTCCACGCGCGTCGCCCGCGCGCACGGCCACCGGTGCGCCCGGGCTGCAACCAGCCAGCAGCAACCAGCGCGGAACCCCAACCGCCGCCAAGGCTGTCAAACCGCGTTCCGCACGTGGCCCCGTCCTGGTTTGCAGTCATCTTAAGCGCTGAAAAATAACGAAACAAACCGAAACCCTGCCGCGATGACTGCACGCAGCACCGTCGGCACCATACAAACACCTGCAACCCCTTTGAAAGGACACTGACATGCGACCCTGGATCAAACGCACCCTGTTCGGCCTGTTTGGCGCCACCATCATTCTTGGCGGCATCACCGCCTGCGGCCACCGCCACGATCAACACGGCTGGAACGCCAGCCCCGAAGACCAGGCGAAGTTCCGCGACAAGATGGTGGCCCGCGTCTCGGACAAGCTGGAACTCAACGCCGACCAGAAAGCCAAACTCGGCGTGCTGGCCGACAAGCTGCAGGCGCAGCGCACGGCGCTCAAGGGCCAGACCACCAACCCGCGCGCCGAGGTGGAAGCGCTGGTCGCCGGCGACAAGTTCGACCGTGCCCGCGCCCAGGCCCTGGTGACCGAGAAGACTGGCGCCATCACCAGCAAGAGCCCCGAGGTGATTGCCGCTGCCGGCGACTTCTTCGACAGCCTGACGCCGGCGCAGCAGGCCAAGGTGCGCGACTTCATGCAGCACCGCGGGATGTGGAAGCGCGGGTGACACAATCCGCGGCATGCCACGCATCCTGCTGATCGACGACGACGCCGGGCTCGGTGAACCGCTGGGCGTGTACTTCGCGCGGTTCGAGCTGCAGCTGGTCCAGGCCCTGCGCCTGAGCGCAGGCCTGGCCTTGCTGCGCCAGGAAGCGCGGCAGGGCGGCTTTGACGCCGCCATCCTGGACGTGATGCTGCCCGAGATGGACGGCTTTGAGCTGTGCCGCACCATCCGCAAGGAGAGCGACATCCCCATCGTCATGCTCACCGCGCGCGGCGACGTGATGGACCGCGTGGTGGGCCTGGAGCTGGGCGCCGACGACTATTTGCCCAAGCCTTTTGAGCCACGCGAGCTGGTGGCCCGCATCCAGACCGTGCTGCGCCGCCGCCGACCGGCCGGCGCAGGCGAGCGGCTGCTGTTTGACGGCCTGCTGGTTGACCCGGCCACCCGCACCGCCATCCGCCAGGGCGAGGCGCTGGATCTGACGAGCACCGAATTTGACCTGCTGCTCCTGCTGGCGCGCGAGCCCGGCAAGGTGTTCAGCCGCGACGACATCCTGAACCACCTGCGCGGCCACGAGGCCGAGCTCTACACCCGTGCGGTGGACATCGTGGTGAGCCGGCTGCGCAAAAAGCTGGAGCCGCTGGACGCCATCAAGACCCTGCGCAATGCCGGCTATTCGCTGGCGCTGCGCCCGCCGCCATGACCGGCGCATCGCAGGCGAGCCGCTGGTTTCGCCGCCTGCGCCACTCCATCCAGTGGCGGCTGGTGGCGCTGTTTCTGCTGCTGGCGCTGGCGGTGAGCGGCACCTTCCTGTTTGGCATGCAAAAGGCGCTGAGCGTGGGCTGGCGCGACGCCGCCCGCCCGCTGCTGGCCGACTATGTGGACCGCGTGGCAGCCGACATCGGCAGCCCCCCAAGCGTCGAGCGTGCCCAGGCCCTGACGCAGCGGCTTCCGGTGACGGTGCGCATCACCGGCCCGCAGGTCAACTGGCAAAGCCACCCTGAACAGGATGCGCACCGCGGGCGAGCCCCTGGATGGCGGCGCGACACCTGCGCGACGACGACCATGATGGCGAACGCCTGTTCAGCCGCACCACCGCCGACGGCCACCGCATTGACTTCGGCCTGAGCGTGCAGCCCTGGCGTGAGCGGCCGCGCTACATCGGCTGGGCCACGCTGGCCACGCTGCTGGTGTTGACCGCGCTGGCCTGGGCCTGGGTGCGCCGGCTGTTGCGGCCGCTGGACGACATCAGCGCGGGCGCCCGGCGTTTTGGGGCGGGCAACTTTACCCAGCCCATTGCCGTGCGCCGCAAGGACGAACTGGGCGACCTGGCGGCCGACGTGAACGCCATGGCCCACAGCATCCACCAGATGCTGGAGGCCAAGCGCACGCTGCTGCTGGCCATCAGCCACGAGCTGCGCAGCCCCATCACCCGCGCCCGGCTGAACACCGAGCTGCTGCCCGAAGACGGCGACACCGGGCGCCCGCCGCGCAGCGCTGCTGCGCGACCTGCAGGAAATGGCCAGCCTGGTGAACGATCTGCTGGAAAGCGAGCGCCTGGGCGCTGGCCACAGCGCGCTGCACCGTGAGCCCACCGATCCCGCCGCGCTGGCGCAAGAGGTGGCTGGAGGCGTTTGCGGCCAGTCACCCCGGCGCCCCGGTGGTGCTGGATGTGGCGCCCGGCCTGCCCCTGCTGAACCTGGACCGCACCCGCATGCGCCTGCTGCTGCGCAACCTGCTGGACAACGCCGTGCGCCACAGCGCCGGAGCCACGCAGCCGCCGCAGCTGCGCGTGGCGCTGCAAGGGCAGGGCGCCAGCCGTGCCATCACTTTCACGGTGCGTGACCACGGCCCCGGTGTGCCGGCCGACGCGCTGCCCCACCTGGCCCAGCCGTTCTACCGGCCCGACAGCTCGCGCGAGCGCGCCACCGGCGGCGTGGGCCTGGGCCTGTACCTGTGCAAGCTGGTCGCGCATGCCCATGGCGGGCAGTTCAGCGTGCGCAACGTCGGCACGGGGCAGCTGGCCTGGAAGCCCGTGGCGTTTCCTCATGCCAGACAGTGCCTAAAGACTCCTGACACACGGCTTGTCGTGCAATCGGCGCAGGGTTTTCTCGGCTCTTAACCCGCACCCTCGTGACCCCATGAGCACACACGAAATCGCCAACGCCTTCGCCGCGCTTTGCAAGGCCGGCCAGTTCCGTGAAGCCGGCGAGCGCTTCTGGTCGGACGACATCGTGTTCTATCGAAGCCATGGACGGCCCCATGGCACGCTGCGAAGGCCGTGCCGCCGTGGGACGCCAAGGGCGCATGGTGGTAATGGGCTACAACGAGGTTCACAGTGCTGTGACCGAAGGCCCCTTCGTCAATGGCGACCAGTTCATCCTGCGCTTCGCCATGGACGTCACGCCCAAGCGGGCCGTGCCCGAATCCAGATGAACGATGGCCTGCACAACCGGTCAAGGGCGGCAAGGTCACCGAAGAGCGCTTCTATTACGGCAGCTGAGGCGC
>JADJPY010000003.1 GCA_016713005.1 Ramlibacter sp.
CAGGATGTGCCGAAGCGTGATTGCCGGAGCTCAACCCGGTGCTGCGTGGCTGGGGCAGTACTTCGGCAGCGGCAACGCGGCCAACCATTTCATCGATGTTGACGCCTACGTCGTGAGACGTTTGCGCAGCCTGCGGGTCAAGCGCGCGGGGCAGCCTGAAGGCAGGCCAGGCGCAACGCTGGGATCGCGAGTACTTTGAACACCTTGGGTTGTATCGCCTGCAGGGCACCATCCGCCGGCAAACCTCCCGGAAGAAAACGGGAGTCCGCGTAATGCTGCGAGCCGACAGACCACTGGTAAGCCGTGTGCGGGAAATCCGCATGCGGTTTTGGAAGGGGGCGTTCGCTCCTGGATTTATTCAATTTAGGAACCAACGTCTACCAATGACTTTCTTGGCAATCGATGTTGGAAACACGCGACTCAAGTGGGCGCACTACGAGGCAGCCCATCCGGCTGCGCGCCTTCTTTCGCAGGGGGCGGAGTTCCTTGAGCACATTGACCGTCTGGCCGAGGGCGCGTGGGCGGACCTGCCAGCACCCCGCCGGATGCTGGGCTGCGTGGTGGCTGGAGACGCCGTCAAGCGCCGGGTCGAGGAGCAGATGGAGATCTGGGACGTTGCGCCCAGCTGGGTGGTCTCCAGCGCCACCGAGGCCGGGCTGGTCAACGGTTATGACCACCCGACCCGGCTGGGCTCCGACCGGTGGGTGGCCATGATCGGCGCGCGCCACCGGCTGCTGTCCCGAGGCGAGCAGCGACCGCTGGTCGTCGTGATGGTCGGGACGGCGGTTACGGTCGAGGCGCTTGACGCCGAAGGCAGGTTTCTCGGCGGGCTGATCCTGCCTGGCCACGGCATCATGCTGCGCGCGCTGGAGTCCGGAACGGCCGGCCTGCGGGTGCCGACGGGTGAAGTGCGCGAGTTCCCCACCAATACCAGCGATGCCCTGACCAGCGGCGGAACCTATGCCATTGCCGGCGCGGTGGAGCGCATGGTGCAACACCTGCGCCGCCACTGCAACGCAGAGCCGGCCTGCATCATGACCGGGGGCGCGGGCTGGAAGATGGCGCCCAGCATGTCGGTGAAATTCGAGCTGGTGGACAGCCTGATATTTGACGGGCTGCTGGAGATCGCGCACGCCCGCAGCAAGGCCTGAAGCCCGCCCGCTACGGAAACGCTATCAAATTGATAGCTGTTCAATGAGCATCCGCGGGGGCTGCAAGCCAAAATGGCTATGAAATCAGCCCGTCGACGGCCTGGAACAGCGACTGGCGGGCCTGGGCAATGATCTGGCCCTTCCACACCTCGGTATCGGTATAGAACGCGTCCAGCATCTGCTGGCGGATGGCCTCTGCCAGCGCTGCCGGCGCGTCGCGGTGGATGTTGAGCCAGTGTTCGGCGCGCAACGCCTGCATCACCTGCAGCACCGGCTGCGTGCCGTACTCCATGGCAATCCCGGTGTACTCGGCCTGTGGGCACTCCTGATACATGGCCGTCCACATCAGGCCGGTGAGAAAGGCCGAACTGGAGCTGCCGTCGTAGATCGAAGTCACGTGGGTGGCGCCGTTGCCGCCCCACCAGGCGCGGGCGCGCTGCAGCGCCTGCGCGTCATCGCGGCATGCAAAGATGCGCTCGCCGTGGCCGCTGGGCCCCAGGCCCGTGTGCAGGTCGATCCAAGCCACGCGTTGCGCCCGGCCGGCATGCTGGCGCAGCACCTGGCGCACGGTCTGGTTGCTCCAGGTTGGAGCAACGCCGCCGTAGAACAGGCCGTCGGCAAACTCGTGCTGTCCGCGGGTGATGGCGGCCTGCCAGGCGGTCTCGCCGCGCTCGCGGATGAACGCCAGTGTGGCGGCCTGATTGGCTGCGTCCGGCGGCCACACCTCGGGCAGCAACAGCGGGTGCACCTCGCGGTAGCTCTCGTTGACCGGCAGCGGCTGGCTGAAGTCCTGGAAATTGCGGTTCAGGTCCACGTTCTCATGCGTGACACGGCGTCCATGGGAGAAGCCATACGGGTTGAGTGCGTGGATGTAGACCACCGCCACACCGGCGCCGCGCGCCTTGGCGAGCCACTCCTGGTCGTGCAGCGCGAACACCTGCACGCCGGAGCCGCAATGTCCCTCCACCCCGTGGCAGGCGCTGCTGACGATCAGCACGGATGCCGCGTCTGCCGGGCCGTCGCGCGCCACGTCCATGGCCAGCGTCTCGCCCTCGCGCCCGGCCTGCGGGTGCACGTGGGATTCAATGGCCAGGCCGGCTCGGGCCGCTGCCTCGAGGAAGCGCACCCGGGCCTGGGCGTAGGTGGCCGAGAAGGCCTCGTTCACGGCGATCATGCGGTCTCCTGCGCGAGCCATTCTTCGGCCAGGCGCACCCAGTAGGTGGCGCCCAGGGGGATCAGGTCGTCATTGAAGTCATAGCTCGGGTTGTGCAGCATGCAGGGCCCCCCGCCGTGGCCCATCTCGCGGTGCGCGCCGTCGCCATTGGCAATGAAACAGTACGCGCCCGGCTTGGCCTGCAGCATGTAAGCGAAATCCTCGGCGCCCATGGTGGGCTCCTGCTCGTCCACGTGCTCCTCGCCTACGATGGATGCCATCACCCGGCGAGCGAAAGCCGCCTCGCGCGCCGAATTGATGGTGGGCGGGTAGTTGCGCACGAACTCGAACTCGCACTGCGCGTCATGCGCCGCGCAGACGTGTTCGGCGATCTGCTTCATGCGCCGCTCGATCAGGTCCAGCACCTCCAGCGTGAAGGTGCGCACGGTGCCCTGCAGTTCGCAGCTGTCGGGCACCACATTGGTGGCCTCGCCGGCGTGGATCATGGTCACACTGATCACGCCCGCATCGACCGGCTTCTTGTTGCGGCTGATGATGGTCTGGAAGGCCTGCACCATCTGGCAGGCGATCGGCACCGGGTCCACGCCGTTGTGCGGCAGCGCGGCGTGACCGCCCTTGCCACGGATGACGATCCTGAATTCGTTGCTCGAGGCCATCACCGGCCCCGCGCTCACCGCAAAGCGGCCCACCTGCGGGCCCGGCCAGTTGTGCATGCCGAACACCGCTTCCATGGGGAACTTGTCGAACAGCCCGTCCTTGATCATCTCGCGCGCGCCGCCGCCGCCTTCTTCGGCGGGCTGGAAGATCAGGTACACGGTGCCGTCGAAGTTGCGGTTTTTCGCGAAATGCTGCGCCGCGGCGAGCAGCATGGCCGTGTGCCCGTCGTGTCCGCAGGCGTGCATCTTGCCGGCGTGCTGGCTGGCATGGGTGAAGGTGTTGAACTCCTGCATGGGCAGGGCGTCCATGTCGGCGCGCAGGCCCACGGCCCTGCCGCAGGCACCGCCGTCGCGCCCGTGCACGATGCCCACCACACCGGTGGTGCCCATGCCGCGGTGGATCGGAATGCCCCACTGCGTCAGTGCCTGTGCCACCACGTCGGCGGTGCGGACCTCCTCGAAGCAGAGCTCCGGGTGCGCATGGATGTCGCGCCGGATGGAGGCAATCCCGGCGGCCTGGGTGACGAGTGAATCGATGATTTTCATGCCCACAGTCTAGCCATGACCGTGTCCCGGCGCCATGGAGGGAATTCCGGGACAATGCCCGCATGCTGTCCCCACGAGCCCTCGAACTGGCGCAGACCCTGGTGCGCATGAACACCGTCAGCGCCAACTCCAACCTGGAGCTGATCCACTTTGTGCGCGATGAGCTGGCCCGCCTGGGCGTCGCCAGCCGACTCACCTTCAGCGCCGACCGCAGCAAGGCCAACCTGTTCGCCACGCTGGGCGAGGGCAAGCCCGCCGGCATCATCCTGTCGGGCCACACCGACACCGTGCCCTGGGACGGGCAGGACTGGAGCGTGGACCCGCTGGGCGCCACCGTGCGGGACGGTCGCCTGTACGGCCGCGGCAGCGCCGACATGAAGGGCTTCATCGGCATCGCGCTGTCGCATGCGCAGGCGTTCCTGGACAGCGATGCGCCGTTTGCCATCCACCTGGCGTTCAGCCACGACGAGGAAGTCGGCTGCCTGGGCGTCAAGGAGCTGATCGCCGACATGAAGGACGCCGGCGTGCGACCGCTGGCGTGCGTTGTGGGCGAGCCCACCCTGATGGTGCCGGCCATCGCACACAAGGGCGTGTACCGTTACAAGTGCTGCGCGCGTGGCAAGGAGGCACATTCCTCGCTCACGCCGCAGTCGGTCAATGCCATCGAGATGGCCGCGCGCGTGGTCAACCGGCTGCGCGACATGGCCGAAGAGCTGGAGCGCAGCGAGCCGCGCTACGAAGGCTTTGACGTGCCCTTCACCACCATCAGCGTGGGCCAGTTCCACGGCGGCATTGCCGACAACGTGGTGCCGCGCGACGCCGAGTTCCGCTACGAATTTCGCGACCTGCCCACAGCCGATGTCCGCAGCCTGCAGGCGCAGGTGCTGGCCCATGCCCGCGCGCTGGAGCCTTCGATGCAGCGTGTGGCCGCCGGGACGGGATTTGCCTTCGAGACCATCTGCGAGGTGCCCAGCTTCCTGGGCGCGCCGGACGACGCCATCACCCGGCTGGCGCAGCGCCTGTCGGGCGAATCCGGCACCACGCTGGTGGCGTTTGGCACCGAGGCCGGCCTGTTCAAGAACGCCGGCATTCCCACCGTCGTCTGTGGACCGGGCAGCATCCTGCAGGCCCACCAGCCCGACGAATACGTGAGTCTGGAACAGCTGGGCCGCTGCGAGGCTTTCATGCAAGGCCTGTCGGCCGTGCGGGGGCTGGAATGACGCAGCAGGTCCTGGGCGCCTGCCCGCACGACTGCCCCGACACCTGTTCGTTTGTCACCACCGTGCAGGACGGCGTGGCGATCAAGGTGCAGGGCAACCCCGCCCACCGCCACACCGATGGCGCCCTGTGCACCAAGGTGTCGCGCTACACCGAGCGCACCTACCACCCCGAGCGCGTGCTGTACCCGATGCGCCGCACCGGCCCCAAGGGCTCGGGGCAGTTCGAGCGGGTCAGCTGGGAAACGGCCCTGACCGACATCGCCGCACGGCTGGCTGCGGTGGCGCAGCGCGACCCGCAGGCCATCCTGCCCTACAGCTATGCCGGCACCATGGGCCTGGTGCAGGGCGAAAGCATCGCGGCGCGCTTCTTTCACAAACTGGGCGCGTCACTGCTGGACCGCACCATCTGCGCCACCGCCGGCGGCGAAGGCCTGACGCAGACGCTGGGCGGCAAGGTTGGCATGCGGGTGGAGTTTTTTGCCGAAAGCAGACTCATCCTGATCTGGGGCAGCAACTCCATTGCCAGCAACCTGCATTTCTGGCGCCTTGCGCAAGAGGCCAAGCGAAACGGAGCGCGGCTGGTGTGCATTGATCCGCGCCGCAGCGAGACGGCCGAGAAGTGCCACGAACACATTGCGCTGCGCCCGGGCACCGATGCGGCTCTGGCGCTGGCGCTGATGCACGAGCTGATCGTCCACGACTGGCTCGACCACGACTACATCGCGCGGCACACCGTGGGTTGGGAGGCCCTGCGCGAACGCGCGCTGCAGTGGCCGCCTGCGCGTGCGGCGCAGGTGTGCGGCGTTCCGGAGGAACAGATCGTCAACTTGGCGCGTGATTACGGCACCACCCGGCCAGCGGCCATCCGACTCAACTACGGCATGCAGCGCGTGCGCGGGGGCGGCAATGCGGCGCGCGCCGTGGCCTGCCTGCCCGCGCTCACCGGCGCCTGGCGGCACCGCGCAGGTGGTGTGCTGCTGTCCAGCTCGGGCCTGTTCCCGGTGGACAAGGCCGCGCTGCAGCGGCCCGATCTGCTGGCAGGCCGCCAGCCGCGCACCATCAACATGAGCACCATAGGCGACGACCTGCTGCGGGACGGCTCCGCGGGCTTTGGCCCGAAGATCGAGGCGCTGGTGGTCTACAACAGCAACCCCGTTGCAGTGGCGCCCGAGTCCGGCAAGGTGGTGCGGGGCTTTGCGCGCGAGGACCTCTTCACCGTGGTGCTGGAGCACTTCCACACCGACACCGCGGACCATGCCGACTACCTGCTCCCCGCCACCACGCAGCTGGAGCACTGGGACGTGCACCTGGCCTACGGCCACACCGACGTGCTGCTGAACCGCCCAGCCATTGCGCCGCTGGGCGAGTCCAGGCCCAACACGCAGATATTTCGCGAACTGGCAGCTCGCATGGGCTTTTCCGAACCTTGCTTCACGCAAGACGACGAAGCGCTGTGTCGCATGGCCTACGGAGACCGAGTTGACTTCAGCGAGCTGCTGGCGAACGGCTTCGCCACCCTGGCGCTGCCGGATGCGCCGTACGCGGAAGGTGGATTTCCCACACCCTCAGGCAAGTGCGAGTTTTTCAGTGAGCGGCTCGCGCAACAGGGGCTGGACGGTCTGCCCGACCACCTGCCCAATTACGAGGTAGCGGGCAGCGACCCGCGGCATCCGCTGGCCATGATCTCGCCACCGGCGCGCAATTTCCTGAACTCCAGCTTCGTGAACGTGAAGAGCCTGCGGGACATTGAAGGCGAGCCGGTGCTGGAGATCTGCGAAGTGGATGCGTCCCCGCGCGGCATTACCAGTGGCGCGGTGGTGCGCGTGTTCAACGACCGGGGCGAGTACCGCGTCAGGGCCACAGTGTCACAGCGCGCACGCCCAGGCGTGGTCAACGGCCTGGGCATCTGGTGGCGCAAGCTCGGGCTGGACGGCACCAATGTCAACCAGCTCACCAGCCAGAAGCTCACCGACCTGGGCCGCGGCCCGGTGTTCTACGACTGCCTGGTTGAAGTGGCCCTGGCCTGATCAGGTACCGCAGGCCGCGACGGATGCGTTGGGCGGAAAGGTCACCGTGCCATTGACGGTGGCCGCTTCGCCCGAGAAGCCGGTCAGCGCCTTGTTGTTGAAGGTAAAGCTGCGGGCAGCGAGGTTGACCGTGACGCCACCCGTGATGCCGCTGGCCAGGTCGCTCTCGTTCACGCCCCAGCTGAAATCGGTCTTGAACACGCTCACGTTCAGCACCGTCTGGTCGCTGCGGCGGAAGTAGACCTTGATCTCGTAGCGATGACCAGATGAACCGTCCGCGGCCCAGGTGATGTCGCAGTAGTCAATACCCGCGGGCGCCACCGTGGTCAGCGCCGTGTTGTTGCCCAGCACATTGCCCGCTCCCAGATCGATGGTTCCGTTGTGGCTGCCCGGTGTTGCTGCCGACAGGGTCAGCACGCCCGAACTTGCCCCGCCCCCGCCGCCGGCACCCGGCCCGTCGGAGCCGCCCCCACATCCCGCGATCACCCCGGCCACCAGCATTGCGGCCAAACGATTCCCTGCCCTAAACTGCATCGAACCACTCCCTTGTGAAATTGCAGACATCCGTGAAATTGCGCGCACAGCATAGGCAGGCCGACCCGTCCGGGCCATCCCATGAAATTGGGAGGAAATTGACGACGGTCAAGCTCGCGGGGTTGCTCCTGGCCGCGGCCCTGATGTCGGGCTGTGCCCAGCTCGGCTACTACTGGCAGTCGGCCCGCGGCCATCTGGAACTGATGAGCGCGGCGCGGCCGGTGGACCGCTGGCTGTCGGACCCCGCGACGCCGCCCGCGCTGCGCGAGCGGCTGGCGCTGGCACAGCGGATGCGCGACTTCTCCGTGACTGAGCTCAAGCTGCCGGACAACGCGAGCTACAAGCGCTATGCCGATCTGGGGCGGCGTGCGGTGGTCTGGAACGTGGTGGCCACGCCCGAGTTTTCGCTCGAACTCAAGACCTGGTGCTTCCCGGTGGCGGGCTGTGTGGGCTACCGCGGTTACTTCAGCGAGGCGGATGCCCGCGCGCAAGCGCAGGCGCTGCGCGAGCAGGGTTGGGAGACGGGTGTGTACGGCGTGCCCGCGTATTCCACGCTGGGCTGGAGCAACTGGCTGGGCGGCGACCCGCTGCTCAACACCTTCATTGCCTATCCCGAGGGCGAGCTGGCACGCCTGTTGTTCCACGAACTGGCCCACCAGGTCGTCTACGCCAAGGACGACACCATGTTCAATGAGTCCTTTGCCACGGCGGTCGAGCGGCTGGGTGGCGCGCGCTGGCTGGCTGCGCACGCGGGCGAGGGCGCCCGGCGCGAGTACGCCGAGTTTGATGCCCGGCGCGTGCAGTTCCGCCGGCTTGTGGCGGGGACACAGGGTGAGCTGGCCCGGATTTATGCATCAAATCGGCCTCCAGGCCCCGCCGGTACTGATAGAGCCGCTATGAAAAAGATAGCGTTTGAGCGCTTTCGGGCGGACTATGCGGTGCTGCGCGAGCGCTGGGGCGGGTATGCCGGTTACGACGCCTGGGTGGCCACGGCCAGCAACCCCGCATTTGCCGTGCAGGCCGCCTACGACGAGCTGGTGCCCGGCTTTGAGGCGCTGTTCGAGCGTGAGGGCCGCGACTGGACGCGGTTTTATGATGCGGTGCGACGACTCGCCGACCTGCCCCGGCAGGAACGGCACCAACGACTGAAGGAGATAGCCGGTGCCTGACATCCACATCCACCGAGACCACACCCTGGGCCTGGCCGAGGCCCGCAAGGTCGCCTTCCGCTGGGCCGAGCAGGCCGAAGCCGAGTTCGGCATGGAATGCACCTATGAGGAAGGCAAGACCTCGGACCTGGTCAGCTTCACCCGCTCCGGCGTCAACGGCGAGCTCAAGGTCACCAAGGACGGCTTCGAGCTGGACGCACGCCTTGGCTTCCTGCTGGGCGCGTTCAAGGACCGGATCGAGTCCGAGATCGTCAAGAACCTGGACGATCTGCTGGCGGCCAAACCGGCTGGCCGCAAGCCCGCGGCGAAGAAGAAATGAGCGATCCCGCCCCGGCCGGCGTGCCAACCGGCTCCGGGCCGCTGGCGGGCCTGCGTGTGCTGGAGCTGGGTCAGCTGATTGCGGGTCCTTTTGCCGCGCGCACCCTGGCAGACTTCGGCGCCGACGTCGTCAAGATCGAGCCACCGCCCGAGCCCGGCCAGCCCGCCACGACCGGCGGCGACCCGCTGCGCCGCTGGCGCCTGCTCAAGGACGGGACCTCGGTGTGGTGGCAGGTGCAGTCGCGCAACAAGCGCTCACTGGCGCTGGACCTGCGCCGCGAGGAGTCGAGCGATATCGTGCGCCGCCTCGCGGCCGAGTGCGATGTCCTGGTGGAGAACTTCCGCCCCGGTGCCATGGAGGGCTGGGGGCTGGGGCCGGATGAACTGCTGGCCGCCAACCCGTGCCTGGTGATGCTGCGCATCAGCGGCTACGGGCAAACCGGCCCGTACCGCGACCGCCCGGGCTTTGGCATGGTGGCCGAGGCATTTGGCGGATTGCGCCACCTTACCGGTGAGCCGGGGCGTGTCCCCGTGCGCACGGGCGTGAGCATCGGTGACACGCTGGCCTCGCTGCACGGGGTGATCGGCATCCTGTTGGCGCTGCACGAGCGGGCGCGCAGCGGGCGCGGGCAGGTCATCGATGTGGCGCTGTACGAGGCGGTGTTCAACTGCATGGAGAGCTTGCTGCCCGAATACAGCGCGTTCGGCGTGGTGCGCGAGGCTGCCGGCAGCGCCCTGCCGGGCATCGCGCCCAGCAACGCCTACCGCTGCGGGGACGGTGGCTATGCCCTGATCGCCGGTAACGGCGACAGCATCTTCCGCCGCCTGATGGATTGCATCGGGCGGCCCGAACTCGGTGTGGACCCGCAGCTGGCCAACAATGCCGGGCGGGTCGGGCGCGTCGCCGAAATCGACAGCGCCATCGGGGCATGGGCGTCGCAGCGGTCGACAGAAGCAGTGCTCACCGCACTGGAGCGCGCCCAGGTGCCGGCGGGAAAGATCTTCACGGTGGCCGACATTTCAGCGGACCCGCATTACGCGGCGCGGGGCATGATCCAGCATGTGTCGCTGGCCGACGGCTCACAGCTGGCGGTCCCGGGCATCGTGCCCAAACTGTCGCGCACGCCGGGCGGCCACCGGTTGAATGCGCCTGCGCTGGGACAGGACACCGACGCCGTGCTTCGTGAGGCGGGCCTCACGCCAGCGCAGGTGCAGCTGTTGCGCGACAGGGGCGTGATCCTTTGAGGGATACGCCCGTTTTGCTATCAAAAAAGTAGCAATGTATCAATATCTGGCGGGGGCTGAGGCCAGATTTGACCTGAAAATCAGCTCAGCGAACCAATCAGGTCGACGTACTGCTGCATGGCGTCGTCGGTGCTGGTGCCCTTGAGCCCGTTCCAGGCGTCCCACTTGGCGCGGCCCACCATGTCGCCAAAGCCGGGCTTCTTTTCGGTGTTGTCGCCCGCCGTGGCCTGCTTGTACAGCGCGTAGATCTTGAGCAGCGTGGCGTTGTCGGGGCGCTCGCTCAGGTTCTTGGAATTGGCGACAGCGGCTTCGAACGAGGCTTTGAGGTTGGCCATGGGTGCTCCTGGAGGATGGGTGGCGGCGGTTGCGCAGGTCTTGCTTCTGACGGCTGCCTGCGGGTAAGTTCGCGGTATCTTACGGCCAGTCCACGCCCCAGAATAGGGGTCGCACCCGAATCAAAACGCAAGGCAGGAATTTCCATATGGTCACGCGCATCGTTGCCCCCGAAGTTGCCCTCAAGGCTGGCCGCAAGGTGGCCCAGCGTGTGGCACCCGCAGCCCGCAAGGCCGGACGCACGGCGGCTCGCGCCGCCGGGGCGGTGCAGAAGAACGTCAGCGACGCCGCCACCGGCATGCTGGGCCTGGCCGGTGAGCGCATGACCAAGGTCGACACCGCCTGGCTGCGCATGGACTCGCCCAGCAACCTGATGATGATTGTGGGCGTTTGGACGCTCAGGCCCGGCATCAAGTACGCCGACCTGTGCCAGCGGGTGGAGGAACGCCTGCTCAAGTACAACCGCTTCCGCCAGAAGGTGGTGGAAGACGCCGCCGGCGCCACCTGGGTGGAAGACGCGGACTTTGACATCGCCAACCATGTGTCGCTTGAGAAGCTGCCCCGGCACGCCAAGGGCCAGGAGCAGCAGGCGCTGCAGGAGCGCGTGGGCGAACTGGCCATGCAGCCGCTGGACCCCGGCCACCCGCTGTGGCACTTCTCCCTGATCGAGGACTACCAGGGCGGCAGCGCCCTGCTGGTGCGCATCCACCACTGCATTGCCGACGGCATCGCCCTGATCTCGGTGACCATGTCGCTGGTGGACGGTGGCGCTGCGCCGCCGGAGCGCCGGCGCAGGGAAGCGCCCCATGGTGCCGAGGACTGGATTGCCGACACGCTGATCAAGCCCTTCACCGACATGACCATCAAGGCCCTGGGCGCGGCCGGCGATGGCGCGGCCAGGTCTCTGCACATGCTGCGCGATCCCCAAAAGGGTCTGGCCGGTTCGATGGACCTGGCCAAGCTGGCGTACCAGGTGGTCACGGATGCGGCCGCATTGGCCCTGATGCCCGACGACTCCAAGACCCGCCTCAAGGGCAAGCCGGGGCGGACCAAGCGCGTGGCCTGGTGCGACCCTATCCCGCTGGACGAAGTCAAGGCCGTGGGCAAGGCGCTGAATGCCTCCGTCAATGACGTGTTGCTCAGCTGTGTGGCCGGCGCCATCGGCGAATACCTCAAGTCACTGGGCGACGACGTCACCGGCCAGGAGATCCGCGCCATGATCCCGGTCAACCTGCGTCCGCTGGACCAGGCCTACAAGCTGGGCAACCGCTTCGGGCTGGTGCCGCTGGTGTTGCCCATCGGGGTGGAAAACCCGATCGAGCGGGTCTACGAGGTGCGCCGGCGCATGAATGCCCTCAAGGGCAGCACCCAGCCGCTGCTGGCGTTCGGCCTGCTGGCCGTGGCCGGTCTTCTGATCAAGCCGGCGCAGGAGGCGATGCTCAACCTGTTTGGCAAGAAGACCACGGCCGTCATGACCAACGTGCCGGGGCCGCGCGAGAAGCTCAAGTTCCTGGGGGCCACGCTGGAGCAGAGCATGTTCTGGGTGCCGCAATCCGGCGACATCGGCCTGGGCGTGTCGATCCTGAGTTATGGCGGCGGCGTGCAGTTTGGCGTGATCACCGACACCACGCTGTGCCCTGATCCGCAGAAGATCATCGACGAGTTCGACCCCGAGTTCGCCAAGCTGTCGCTGGTGACGCTGATGCTGCCCTGGGGGGAGTGAACGCGCACGAGGCGGCTGGCCGCGCCGGCGCGGTCAGTCGGCCAGTTCGGCCCGGGCCAGCTCCACGTCCAGCCGCTCCATCGCGTCCAGCGGTTCGCTGGCTGCGGCCTTTTCGTACAGGGCAGTGGCATCCTTGAGCTGGCCCTGGCCTTCCAGCATGACCAGACCGTTGGCGTATTCGATCATGGCGATCGCGCTGCCGGGGTTGAGTCGCAGCGCCTCGCGGTACAACGACAGCCCGGTTTCCCGGCGTGCGCCATAGGTCATGCCGCCGATCAGCGCGCCAACCTTGTCGATGACTTCGGCATGGAAGGCCGCCAGCGCGATGTGGGCGTCGGCGTGGGCGGGTTGCAAGCGGATGGTCTTTTCCAGGGCTTCCTTCACCCGGGAACCCAGCCCCTGGGCAAGGGCCTTGGCCACACTGATGCCCTGGCTGTAGCGGCCCAGCGCGTAAGCCTGCCAGTACCAGGCATTGACGTTGTCCGGCTCCTGTTCGGCCTGCACCGCCGCGCGCTGCGCGACCTCGGTGAACAGGTCCAGCTTGACTTTCTCCTTCTTTTCAAGGTAGTTGGCGTAGATGCAGGTGGCCTTGTGCGCCACATTCAGGCCCACAGGACCCAGCTTCAGGCCGGCCTCGGCAGCGCGCTGGAACTCACCGTTGTGAAACAGGGCCCAGGCCTCCAGCACGCGTGCGTCTCCCGGCATCGGTTCGGCGTCGCCCGCATGCAGGCGGCCCCAGAGCTTGCGCAGGCTGGCGGCATCGTGGGTGTATTCGCCGGCGTGGGGGAAGGCGGTCCACTTGGCCATCGGGTTCTCCTGTGGGTGTGCTCAGGCGGCAGGGGTGCTGTAGGCACCGACCAGCCCCAGCAGGTGGTGCCGCTGGCCCGGCTCGAGGTAGGGCACCAGCAGGTTGAGGACGTGCTGCGCGCCCCGCAGCAGGGCTTGTTGGGCATTGGCGGGCTCCAGTGCGTTGCGCGGGTCGCGCACGTACTCGAAGCTGAGCCAGTAGGTGAGCACCACCACCATGCTGGTGGCGGTGGCCTCCACCTCGCGGGAATCGATGGTGACCGCACCTGACCGGCTCATGCCATCCAGCATCGAACGCACCGCGCGGGTCTTGTTCTTGAGCACCCACTGGAAATGGGTCTCGAGCCGGCGGTTCTTGGAGAGCAGGTCGTTCAGGTCACGGTAAAGAAAGCGGTACTGCCAGATCAGTTCGAACAGCGTGTGCATGAAGAACCACGCGTCCTCCACGTCGCGCACGCCGTCGCTCGCATTGAGCAGCTCGCTCAGGGACCGCTCGTAGCGGTCGAAGAGCGAATTGATCAGCTCGTCCTTGGCCGGGTAGTGGTAGTACAGGTTGCCGGGGCTGATGTTCAGCTCGGCGGAAATCAGTGTCGTGGACACATTGGGTTCGCCGAACCGGTTAAACAGGTCCAGGGTCACCTCGAGGATGCGCTCTGCGGTGCGACGTGGCGCCTTCTTGGCCATGGCTTGAACCGTTTGTCCCTTCTTCCCTTGATGCCGCACTCTAACCGAGCCCGAAGCGGGCGCGCATCAGGGAAGGCGAGCAGGCGGTCATGCGCGCAGGTCTGAGGCCAGTCGCGGGCCGGCAACGGCTTCGCCCAGGTCGGCGATGACTTCTTCCAGCGTGGCGAGTGCGCGTCCGATGCGCGTGGCTGCGGGCAGCGGCTGCACAAGGTGGCGGCGCGGGTCGTCCAGTACGGCGGTGTCCAGACGGATACCGTGGCGGGACAGCTGGGCCTGCAGGCTGGAACGGCGCGAACGCAACAAGGCGCGTGTCTGCTGGTAGGCGTGCTCGGCCAACTGCCGGCGTTCGCTGTAGCTGAAGGTGTTGGCCAGGTACAGCTCCGGGTCGCGCGGGTCGGGTTCGATCAGGACGATGTCGGTATGTGGGTACGCGCGCTCGTAATGCTTCATGCCCAACGCCATGCGCGAATGGATCATCGAGCGGAAGGTCTGGCTCAACACGCCGGGCAAACCACCGTCGACGATGCGGGGGATGGCGCGGCGCTCCGCAGGCAGTCCTTCGCGCATGACGCGGGCATGCGGGGGCCGGGTCGAGTTGAACGGCACCAGCGGGTTCAGGCACAGCATCAGGTCCACGCCTTCTTCAAGCGCAACCGACGCGTGCATGGTCTTCTTCAAGGCCCCGTCCACGTAGTAGTTCTCGTCTATCTCGACGGGCGGGAACAGGCCGGGCAGCGAGGCACTGGCCTGCACGGCACGCGAGATCGGCACGTGGTCCCATCCCGGCTGCCCGAAGGGCGCAGCCTCGCCGCTGTCCAGGTTGGTGGCGACAAGGGTGAGGCGCGTGTTGAGTTTTCGAAAGTCGTTGGTCCGCCCCCCCGACGAGAACAGCCGCGCGAGCTGTCGATCCACCTCTTCATTGGAAAACACCCCTGTCGGCAGGACTGGCCCGAGCCGCTCTGCAAGCCGGGTGAGCGACTTGCGACCTGAGGCGTAGCGCCACAACGCCGAGGCGACCACACCCGGCAGCATGATTCCGCGGCGCGCGAACTCTCCCCACGCCGGCACCATCAGCCACGCTGGGTCGAAAATGTCCGTACCGGCGTCGTCGCTTGAGTTCTCAATGAATGAACTGCACAGCTGCCGCGGTGTCATGCCGTTGGCCAGCCCAGCTGCAATGAAGCCGCCGGCAGACACGCCCACATAGTGGTCCAGCCGGTTGAAATCCAGGCCATCGAGCGCTTCGTCAAGCGCGCACAGCGCGCCAATTTCGTAGATGGCGCCCATGGGACCTCCACCGGCCAGCGCCAGTGCGATGCGGGGTGGGCGGCGCAGGCGGGCCTGGCGTGTTGTGGCGGGCGGGTCTTTTTTCATTCGGGTCATGAAGCCAAAGTGTAGAAGGGTGTACCGTCCGGACATGCTGCAATGCAGCATGTGTCGCGGGCGCAAAAAAGGGCGCCGAAGCGCCCTTGCAGATCAGCTTGACCGGACTTCACGCCGACTTGCGGGCGGGGCTGCGTCGAGCCGGCGCCTTTTTGGCGGGCGCCGGGGCATTGGCTGCGGCGCCGCCGCGTGCGGACAGTTTCTGGACATTGCGGTTGAGCTCATCGATGCGCTCGATCAGGACGTCAATATCCTTGGCAGAGGGCACGCCCAGCTTGTTCAATGCCTTGGCCACGCGCTCCTCGAAGATGTTCTCGAGCTTGTCCCACTGACCGGCGGCCTTGGAGCTGATGTCTGTGGCCATCGACGCCATGCGGTTGGTCGCCTCGGAGATTTTCTCCTCTGCAGCGGCCTGGGTCTTGCGCTGGATGCTCAGGCCCTCCTTGACCAGCGCTTCGAACACCTTGCCGCCTTCCTCCTGGGCTTTGGCGAAGGCGCCCAGGCCAGCCAGCCAGATCTGCTGGGCCGAGTCCTTGACGGTGCCAGACAGCTGTACGGTTGCGGCCTTGTCGGTGCCGGACTTCTGAAGTTTCTTGACCATGGTGTGACTCCGTTGTGCAGTTGATCGTGAGGGACGGCAAGCCCGAGGCTATGCCCTTGATGACACTGTAAGCGCTGATTGCCATGGGGTTTAGGTGCGAGGTCCTAAATCGCTAGGGGTCGAACCCTAGGACCGGCGCGGGTTTCCGCTGAGTTGGGCGTGCACGGCTTTGGGCAAGAATGCCCCTTCTATTCCGGAGGTTCCCATGCAGTATTTCGTCACCGGCGCGACCGGCTTCATCGGCAAGCGCCTGGTCAAGAAGCTTCTTGAACGCAAGGGCGCGGTGGTCCACTTCCTGCTGCGCAAGGAAAGCGAAGCCAAGGTTGCCGCTCTGCGCGAGTATTGGGGCGTCAGCGCGGCGCGTGCGGTGCCCGTGTTCGGCGACCTCAAGGCGAAAAAGCTGGGTGTATCCGCCGATGAAATCCGCAGGCTCAAGGGCCAGATCGACCATTTCCATCACCTGGCCGCGGTGTACGACCTTGGCGCCGATGAGGAAAGCCAGATCGCGGTCAACATCGAGGGCACACGCAACACCGTGGAGTTTGCCAAGGCCATTGACGCCGGCCATTTCCACCACGTGTCGTCGATCGCCGCTGCCGGCCTGTATGAGGGCGTGTTCCGCGAGGACATGTTCGAGGAAGCGGAAAACACCGATCACCCGTACTTCATGACCAAGCACGAGAGCGAGAAGATCGTTCGCAAGGAGTGCAAGGTGCCCTGGACGGTCTACCGGCCGGCCATGGTGGTGGGCGACAGCACCACGGGCGAGATGGACAAGGTCGACGGACCGTACTACTTTTTCAAGCTGATCCAGCGCACCCGCCAGCTGCTGCCCCCATGGATGCCCATGGTCGGCCTGGAGGGGGGGCGGGTCAACATCGTTCCGGTTGACTTTGTCGTCAACTGCCTGGATCACGTCAGCCACAAGGCCGGCATTGCCAAGAAATGCTTCCACCTGGTGGACAGCGAGGGATACCGCGTTGGCGACGTTCTGGACATCTTCAGCAAGGCTGCGCATGCGCCGAAGATGAACCTTTTTGTCAACGCTGCCTTGCTCGGGTTCATTCCGCGCAGCGTGACCAAGACCCTGATGTCCATCGCGCCGGTGCGCCGCGTCAAGGCCGCGGTGATGAAGGACCTCGGCCTGCCCGAAGACATGTTGACGTTTGTGAACTACCCGACGCGGTTTGACCGGCGGGACCTCGACGCCGTGCTCAAGGGCTCCGGCATCGTGTGCCCCAACCTCCACGACTACGCCTGGCGCCTTTGGGACTACTGGGAGCGCCATCTCGACCCGGACCTGTTCATCGATCGCACCTTGCGCGGCAGCGTGGCGGGCAAGGTGGTGCTGATCACCGGGGGTTCTTCGGGCATCGGTCTGGCAAGCGCCCACAAGTTTGCAGAGGCCGGTGCGGTGACCATTATTTGCGGCCGCGACCAGGACAAGCTTGACGAGGCCCAGAAGGAGGCCAAGGCCAGGGGCTACAGCTTCGTCTGCTACCCGGCCGATATTGCCGACATGGCCGATTGCGACCGTTTCGTGCAGCTGCTGATCGAAAACCACGGCGGCGTCGATTTCCTGATCAACAACGCCGGCCGTTCCATCCGTCGCGCGATCGAGAACAGCTACGACCGCTTCCACGACTTCGAACGGACCATGCAGCTCAATTACTTTGGATGCCTGCGCATCACCATGGGTCTGCTGCCCGGAATGGTCGCCAAGCGGCGCGGCCACATCGTCAATATCAGTTCGATCGGGGTGCTGACCAACGCACCGCGCTTCTCGGCTTACGTGGCTTCCAAGGCGGCCCTGGACGCGTGGACACGCTGCGCGTCCAGCGAATACGCCGACCAGGGAGTGAGCTTTACCACCATCAACATGCCCCTGGTCCGCACGCCCATGATCGCGCCGACCAACATCTACAAGAATGTGCCGACGCTCAGCCCTGAAGAGGCCGGGGACATGGTGGCGCAGGCCTGCATCTACAAGCCCGTGCGTGTGGCCACACGTCTGGGCATCTCAGGGCAGGTGCTGCATGCCTTGTTCCCGCGCATCATGCAGATCGTGATGAATACCAGCTTCCGGATGTTCCCCGATTCGTCGGCCGCCAAGGGCGACAAGTCGGCCAAGCCGCAGCTCAGTGCGGAGGCTGTGGCCATGCAGCAGATGATGCGCGGCATTCACTTCTGAGGGCTTGCCTGTGCTGCGGGCGCGTCTGGCGGCGTGCCCCCGTCGTTTGCCAAGGGATAATCGGACCCCAAAAGGGGCATGCAGCGGCGTGCCCGCAAGCGCTTGAGGGCACTACTTGATCCTGGTCACTGGCGGCGCCGGCTTCATCGGTTCCCATTTCATCCTTGACTGGCTGTCGGCCGGCGGGGAGGACGTGGTCAATCTGGACAAGCTGACCTATGCGGGGCGCCTGAGCAACCTGGCGGCTCTGGACGGACACCCTGGCCACCAGTTTGTGCACGGGGACATTGCCGATGCCGGTCTGGTTGGCGGCCTGCTGGAGCGGCACCAGCCCAGGGCAATCGTCCACTTTGCGGCGCACACGCATGTGGACCGGTCAATCGCGGCACCGGACGACTTCCTGCAGAACAACGTGGTGGGCACGTTCTGGCTGCTCGAAGCGGTGCGAGACTGGTGGAGCGCACTCGACGCCATCCCCCGTGGGGCCTTTCGTTTCCTGCATGTTTCCACCGACGAGGTGTTCGGGTCCCTGGAAGAGACGCAGCCCCCGTTGACCGAAGACGCGCCCACCCGGCCCAACAACCCGTACGCCGCGAGCAAGGCGGCCAGCGACCACTTTGTGCGGGCGGCTGGCAAGACCTGGGGCCTGCCGGTGCTGACCGGCCATTGCACCAACAATTACGGGCCGCACCAGCATCCGGAAAAGCTGATCCCGCTGGCCGTGTCCCGGGCACTGCACCGCCTGCCGATTCCACTGTATGGCGATGGGTTGCAGGTGCGCGACTGGCTGCATGTTCAGGACCACTGTGCGGCCCTGCGGTTGATGCTCGAGCGCGGCGAACCGGGGCGGGCGTGGAACATTGCCGCTGCCAACCCGCAACGAAATGTCGATGTCGTTCAGGCGGTGTGCGATCTGGTGGATGAGTTGTGTCCCGAACCCGGTGCGCCGAAGCGCCGTACCCTCATCAGCCCGGTGGCGGACCGACCGGGTCACGACCGCCGGTATGCGCTGGATCCGGCCCGGATCGGGCGCGAACTGGGTTGGCATGCGCAGCGTCCGTTTGCCCAAGGCCTTCGCGACACCGTGCGATGGCACCTGTCCATGGGGCGTGCCGCGTGAAGATCACCCCCCTCGCAATCCCGGATGTGCTTCTGCTGCAGCCTGACATCCATGCAGACGACCGGGGATTTTTTTGCGAGACCTTCCATGCGGGGCGCTTTCGTGCACTCACCGGGTTTGCCGGCCCGTTTGTTCAGGACAATTTCTCCCGCTCCGCCGCGGGTGTGTTGCGTGGACTTCACTTCCAGGAGGGGCGGCCCCAAGGCAAGCTGGTACGGGTGACCCGAGGCGCGGTGTATGACGTGGCTGTGGACCTGCGGGCAGGATCCGCCACGCGGGGCCAATGGGTGGCGGCCGAACTCAGCGAGCACAACCACCTCCAGATGTGGATTCCGCCGGGGTTTGCGCACGGCCTGCTCGCCCTGGAGCAGGGCGCTGACGTGATCTACAAGGTGACCGACCACCATGCGCCGGATCTGGAACGCAGCATTGCGTGGGATGACCCGTTGCTGGGCATCACCTGGCCGCTTTCCGGGCCACCCATCCTGTCTGCGCGCGACCGTCGCGCAATGCCATTGTCACAAGCCCTGGCCTGAGTTTCGTGCCGCGGTGTTCGTGGATGCGGCACAATTTGCTTCCATTTCCCACACGACCGAGTGCCATGACCGACGTGAACCATATTGCCCCGCGCGACAAGGCCGAAATCCTTGCCCAGGCGCTGCCCTACATCCGCAAGTTCCACGGGAAGACGCTGGTCATCAAGTACGGCGGCAATGCCATGACCGATCCGGCGTTGCAGGCCGACTTCGCGGAAGACGTGGTTTTGCTGAAGCTGGTGGGGATGAACCCGGTGGTGGTGCATGGCGGCGGGCCGCAGATCGAGACGGCCCTGAACCGCCTGGGCAAGAAGGGCGAATTCATCCAGGGCATGCGCGTGACCGACGCGGAAACGATGGAAGTTGTCGAGTGGGTGCTCGCGGGAGAGGTGCAGCAGGACATCGTGGGCCTGATCAACCAGGCGGGTGGCAAGGCCGTGGGCCTGACCGGGCGGGACGGCGGGCTGATCCGGGCGCGCAAGCTGAAGATGGTTGACAACAAGAACCCCGAGGTGGAGTACGACGTCGGCCAGGTGGGGGACATCGTTGCGGTGGACCCCAGCGTGGTCAAGGCGCTCCAGGACGATGCCTTCATTCCCGTCATCAGCCCGATCGGGTTTGGCGAGGACAACGAGAGCTACAACATCAACGCGGATGTTGTCGCCAGCAAGCTCGCCACCGTGCTCAAGGCTGAAAAGCTGGTGCTGCTGACCAACACGCCGGGCGTGCTTGACAAGTCAGGCAAGCTGTTGACCGACCTGACTGCGCGGGAGATTGACGACTTGTTTGCCGACGGCACCATCTCCGGGGGGATGCTGCCCAAGATCAGCGGCGCCCTGGACGCAGCCAAGAGCGGCGTGAACGCGGTGCACATCATCGACGGGCGGGTGCCGCACGCGATGCTGCTCGAGATCCTGACCGATCAGGCCTTCGGGACCATGATCCGCAGCCACTGAACATTGAGCGCCGCCCACCATGCGCCTCCTGCTTGTCGAAGACGATGTGATGGTGGCCAGCGGAATCAAGCTTGGCCTGAGCAGCGCGGGATATGCGGTGGACTGGGTGGGTACCGCGGAGCGCGCGGAGGAGGTGATGGCCAGCGAGACCTTTGATGCGGCCATCATCGACATCGGACTGCCGCGAATGGACGGCCTGGAACTTACGCGCCGGTTGCGCCGTGCCGGCCATACCTTGCCGATGCTGCTGCTCACAGCACGTGATGCCCTGCAGGACAGGGTGCATGGCCTGGACATGGGTGCCGATGACTACATGATCAAGCCTTTCGAACTCCCCGAGCTGCTGGCGCGCTTGCGTGCCCTGCTGCGGCGGTCGCAAGCGGCCACGTCGGCGGTGCTCTCCTTTGGTGGCCTCGAACTGGACACCGCCTACCGCCGCGCAACAGTCAACGGGCAGTTGCTGGAGCTGGGGCCTCGCGAGTGGACGGTCATGGAGTACCTGCTGATTCACGCACCCAAGCCCGCCAGCAAGGAGAAGCTGCTCCAGGCGCTGACCGGCTGGGACAAGGAAATCACCCCGAATGCGGTGGAGGTGTACATCTCGCGCCTTCGGGGCAAGCTTGAGCCCCACGGCATTGCGCTCAGGTCCATCCGCGGCTTCGGGTACCGCGTGGAACTGCTTGACGCCGCGGCGTGACATGGGAGATGTTGCGCCGACCCCGCTTGCTCCCCCGGTGACTGCGGGGCTCCAGCGGCGCCTTCTGGTGTTGCTGCTGCTCCCACTGGTCCTCCTTGCGCTGGTCAATGCCTGGTTTGATTACCGCTCGGCCGACAGTTCCGCGCTGCAACTGGACCGCGAGTTGCTGCGCATGGTGCCTCTGCTGGCGGACTCGGTCTTCATGGCCGAAGGCCCGGTGGCAGGGCGGCCGGTGCTGCTGCTGGCCCCGGTGGTCGAGGAGTTCCTGAAGACCCGGCCGGGAACCTCCGCAGTGGCTTTTGTTCGCCCCGCAGGCGCTGTCCTCTTCGGGGATGCGTGGCTCGCGTCCGTGTTGCCGTCGACCCGTGAGCCCGAATTCCGCAGCGAGGAGAATGGCGGGATCACCTTCCGGATCGTCTCCCAACGCGTGCAGACGGTCGCGGGAGAGTTGGTGGTCCAGCTGGCCGATGGATCCGATCCGCGCCAGCAATGGGCCCGCGCCGTGCTGTTCAAAGTCCTCCTGCCCAACCTGGTGTTGATCCTCGCGGCGGCATTTGCGGTGAACTGGGCCGTGCATCGCGCGCTCAAGCCCCTGATTGACCTCAAGGAAGATGTGGAGCGGCGCTCCCCGCGCGACCTCAATGCCATTGACGAGCAGGCTTCCCCTGAGGAGGTTCGTCCGCTGGTGCAGTCCCTCAATCGGCTGTTCGGCCTGGTAAATGCGCAGGCCGAGAGCCAGCGGCGGTTCGTGGCCGACGCGGCGCATCAGTTGCGCACCCCCCTGGCCGGGTTGCAGGCGCAGGTGGAAGCGTGGGCACAGATGGTCCACATTCGCAAGGCGTCCGGCGGCACAGCGACCGATGCGCCGGGCTCGGTGACCCTGGGAGCCGAACAGATTCACCGCTTGCGCAGCGCCACCCGGCGTACCTCGCAGCTTGCCAATCAGCTGCTTGCCCTGTCGCGTGCCGATGCACAGGCCATGTCAGCCCAGCCGACGCAGCTTGTGGACCTGCAGGACCTGTGCGAAAACGTCCTGGCGATTCATCTGGACGCTGCCACGGCCCGCCGTCTGGACCTGGGACTGGACGTGCAACCGCAACAGGTGATGGGCCATGAATGGCTTCTGCGTGAACTGCTGGCCAACCTGGTGGACAACGCAGTCAAGTACACCCCGCCGGGTGGCTGCGTCACGATCCGATGTGCCGGCGGGGAGTCCGGTCCGATGCTGGAGGTGGAGGACGATGGCCCCGGCATCCCGCCCCAGGAGATTCCCAGGGTGACAGAGCGTTTTTACCGGGTCCCCGGCACTCAGGGCGAGGGCACCGGTCTGGGTCTGGCGATCGCCAGCGAGATCGCGCGTGTCCATCGCGCCACACTCTCACTGAAGACGGCGGCCAACGGCCGGGGACTGGCCGTGCGTCTGCAGTTCGGCGCGCCCCCCAGGAGCGAAGTTTCCTAGGGCAAACCCCATCGTTGCGTGTGCGAGAATCTTCCGAACCTTCTGATTCACCTCCATGTCCGACGCCGCGTCCAGCCCCGCCTCCGAATCCGAAGCTGCTGCAGAAGCGGCCGTGCCAACCCGCAAACGGCCCAAGCCCGGTGAGCGCAGGGTGCAGATCCTCCAGACGCTGGCGGCCATGCTGGAGCAGCCTGGCTCCGAACGCGTCACGACAGCGGCCCTGGCGAGCCGGCTGGACGTGAGCGAGGCAGCCCTGTACCGCCATTTCGCGAGCAAGGCACAGATGTTTGAAGGCCTTATCGAGTTCATCGAGCAGACCGTGTTCACGCTGATCAACCAGATTGCCGAACGCGAAGCCACCGGTCCCGTGCGCGCTTCACGCATGGTGTCCATGCTGTTGCAGTTCGCCGAGAAGAACCCCGGCATGACGCGTGTGATGGTGGGCGACGCCCTGGTCTACGAGAACGAACGTCTCCAGCAGCGCATGAACCAGCTCTTTGACAAGGTCGAAGCCGCGCTGCGCCAGGCCTTGCGAGCCGATGCGGCGGGCGACGTCTCGGCCACCCCTACGCTGGATGCGCAGGTTCGCGCGTCAGTGCTCACAGCCTTTGCGCTGGGGCGACTGCAGCGGTATGCCCGCTCCGGCTTCCGGCGCAGCCCGAGTGAGCACCTGGAGGCCAGCCTGGCCTCAATGCTTTGAAGCAGGATTTGCTATAAAAATAATAGCAAAGACTCGAAGGTGCACGGGGGCTGGAGCCCTGAAACGTTAAAAAATGGCGCGCTCAGGTTGCGGGTGGCTTCGCCCGGGCCGTGGCCTCGACAATTTCCGCCCAGGTCTGGTCATCAATGGTGATGCCGGTACGGGCCCGTTCCAGCCGGGTCGCGCGCTCGGGTTCGCCTGCCAGATGCACGCCGTCGCCTCCCGGGGCTGGTGGACTTTGGCGGATCCAGTCGACGAAGGCCCGCGCCTCGGCATCAAACGCCGCCTGGGTTCCCAGCTGGGCTGGATCGATCAGGATGGTCAACATGCCGTTGAGCACGGTTCGGGCGCTGTCCGCCGGACGGTGCCAGGTGCCACCACCGGTGAGCGCGCCACCCAACAGCTCGCAGGCCACAGCAAGGCCATAGCCCTTGTGCTCGCCGAAGGTCAGCAATGCGCCGAACAATCCGGCACCATCCGCGCCCGGTTGCGGCACAACGACCACGCCCGGATCGTTGGTGGGTCGTCCCTGGGCGTCGATCAGGTAACCCGACTCCACTTTTCGCCCCTCGTTGTGGGCCACGCGCATCTTGCCTTGCGCGACCCGGCTGGTGGCGAAGTCGAGTACGAACGGTGCCTGCCCGGCCAGTGGCACGCCGATGCAGCACGGGTTCGTGCCAAAGCGGCCGTCTGCGCCACCATGTGGAGCCACAACAGGGCGTGACAGCACATTGACGAAATGAATGGCGACCAGGCCCTGAGCGACGGCCAGTTCGGCGAAATGCCCGATGCGCCCCAGGTGGTGTGCGTTGGCAAGAGTCATGATGCAACTGCCATGCTGCCTCGCACGGTCGATGCCCAATTGCATGGCTTGTTCGCCCACCACTTGTCCATAGCCGCGCTGGCCATCCAGCGTGAGCAGGGACCCCGTGTCCAGCACGATGCGTACGCCGGCGTTGGGCTTGAGACCGCCCTCCAGCACGGCGTCCACATAGCGGGGCAGCATGCCCACCCCATGCGAATCGTGGCCGCTGAGGTTGGCCAGCACCAGGTTGTCGGCAACGATGCGGGCCTCGACGGGAGAGCTCCCGCATGCCATGAGGACCGAGGCAACCCGCTGCGCCAGTTCCGGGGCGGGAATGACCATGGACATGGGCTACATCACCGCGCCGATCTGCCAGGGCACGAACTCGTTTTGCCCGTAACCGTGACGTTCGCTCTTGGACAACTCGCCCGAGGCGGTGGCCAGAACCAGCTCAAAAATGCGCCGACCCATGGCCTGGATGTCCGATGTGCCTTCGATGATCTCGCCGCAATTGACGTCCATGTCGTCTTCCTGGCGCTGCCACAGTGCCGAGTTGGTGGCCAGCTTGAGTGACGGAGATGGCGCACAGCCATAGGCGCTGCCGCGCCCGGTGGTGAAGCAGATCAGGTTGGCGCCGCCAGCCACCTGGCCGGTGGCGCTCACCGGGTCGTAGCCCGGGGTGTCCATGTAGACGAAGCCGTGGGCCGTGACCGGCTCGGCGTATTCGTACACGGCTTCCAGATTGGTGGTGCCGCCCTTGGCCACTGCACCCAGCGACTTCTCCAGGATGGTGGTCAACCCACCTGCCTTGTTGCCAGGCGAGGGGTTGTTGTTCATCTCGCCCTCATTGATCCGGGTGTAGTGCTCCCACCACTTGATGCGTGCGATCAGTTTTTCGCCCACTTCGCGTTTTACCGCGCGACGCGTCAGCAGGTGTTCGGCGCCATAGATTTCCGGCGTCTCGCTCAGGATGGCGGTGCCGCCATGCGCGACCAGCAGGTCCACTGCCGCGCCCAGCGCCGGATTGGCGCTTATGCCGCTGTAGCCGTCCGAGCCACCGCACTGCAGACCGATGGTGATGTGTGATGCGCTGCAGGGTTCCCGCTTCACCGCATTGGCCTGCGGCAGCATTTCCTTCACCAGCGCTATGCCTTTTTCAACCGTCTTGCGTGTGCCCCCGGTGTCCTGGATGTTGAAGACCTTGAGGGTTTCGCCTTCGCGCAAGCTGCTGTGGGCGAGCCAGGCGTTGATCTGGTTGGCCTCGCAACCCAGCCCCACCACGATAACTCCCCAGAAATTGGCATGTGTGGCATAGCCCGCAAGCGTGCGCTCCAGGATCTGCATGCCCATGCCCTGCGTGTCCATGCCGCAGCCAGTGCCATGGGTGAGTGCCACCACGCCGTCGATCATCGGAAAGGCGGCAAGCGCGGCCGGATTGGTCTGGCGTGAGAAGTGGTCTGCAATCGCCCGCGCGGCCGTGGCCGAGCAGTTGACGCTGGACAGGACGCCGATGTAGTTTCGCGTGGCCACCCGGCCGTCAGAACGCCTGATGCCCAAGAACGTTGCCTCCCGTGGCGCAGGCGCGGGCTTCACGTCGGCACCAAACGCGTAGTCGCGCGCAAACGCGCCCCCTTCGGCGCCGACGCCCAGGTTGTGGGTGTGCACATGCTCACCGGCAGCAATCGGCTGGGTGGCAAATCCGATGATCTGGTTGTAGCGCCGGACCGGCTCGCCGACGGCGATGTTCCGGGTGGCCAGCTTGTGGCCGGGCGGTACCAGCCCGCGCACCGGAATGCCTTCGACCGTGGTGCCGCCTACGAGCTGCGCACGGGCGATCAATACATCGTCTGCGGGGTGGAGTCTGATAGAGGGCGTCATGTCAGTAAAACATTTTCGGCAACCAAAGAACCAGCTTCGGAAAGTAGGTGATGACCACCAGCGAACCCAATAGCGGCACCAGCCAGGGCAGGATGGCAATGGTTGTTCTTTCAACCGAGAGTTTCGCAACACGCGCCAACACAAACAGAACCATGCCCATCGGCGGGTGCAGCAGGCCGATCATGAGGTTGAGCACCATGACCAGTCCAAAGTGGACCAGGTCGATGCCCAGCTGCTGGCAGATCGGGACAAGAATGGGGACCAGGATGGTGATGGCGGCTGTGGGCTCGAGGAAGCAGCCCACAAACAGCATGAGCAGGTTGGCCAGGAGCAGGAACACCCATGGTTCCTTGGTGAAGCCCAGCACCCACTGCGCGATGGCCGAGGTGACGCCGGTGGCTGTGAGCATCCAGCCAAAGATGCTGGCCGCAGCCACGATGAACAGCACGGTGGCCGTGGTCTCCACCGTGTCCAGGCAGACCTTGACGAACATCTTCCAGTTGAGCGTGCGGTACCAGGCGAAACCGAGAGCCATCGCCCACAGGCAGGCCGCAATGGCGCCTTCGGTGGGCGTGAAGATGCCCGTGGTCATGCCGCCGATCAGCAACACGGGAGTCATGATCGGCAGCGCCGCCTGGAAGTTGAAGAACTTGTCTGCCGCAAACAGCACCACCAGCGCCACCACCACGGTGATCTGCGGAGGGAAGCCGGCCTTGGCGATCAGCAGCCATACCGAAACTGGCCAGACGATGACAACCGCCGTCTCGGCCAGCGCCTTGATCACGCGCGGCCATTCAAACTTGATGTCGCCGCCCCAACCATTCTTGTGGGCAAAGTACGCCACCGTCAGCATCATCAGCAGGGCCATGAGGATGCCGGGGAGAATGCCCGCCAGAAAGAGCGCTCCAACGCTCACGTTGGCCATCATTCCGTAAATCACGAACGGCAAGCTGGGCGGGATGATGGGCCCCAGCGTCGCCGAGGCAGCGGTGACGCCGACGGCAAATTCCTTGTCGTAGCCGTGGTCCGTCATGGCCTTGATCTCGATCGTGCCAAGGCCAGCGGCGTCGGCGATGGCGGTGCCGCTCATCCCGGCAAACACCACCGAGCCGACCACGTTCACGTGGCCCAGACCGCCCTTGAGCCAACCCACCAGCGCCAGTGCGTAGTTGTAGATGCGGTTGGTGATGCCTGCGTTGTTCATCAGGTTGCCGGCCAGGATGAAGAAGGGCACGGCCAGCAGCGGAAAGCTGTCGATGCCACTGACCATGCGGTGGATCACCACGAAGGGCGGCAGGTTGCCCGTCCACCAGATGTACAGCAAGGCCGAGCCCGCCATGGCCACCGCCACCGGAATGCCACCCGCCATGAGGAACAGGAAAATGATCTTGAGCATTGCAGGGGCGTCCGGTCAGCGGTCGTCCATGGTTGATTCGGGTCTTTCCAGCACGCTGTAGCCGCGCCGGTGGTGAAACAGCGCGATCTTTACGGACCGGAATGCCATGGCCGCGAAGCCCAGCAGGCAGACGCCGTACACCCAGTTCATGGGCAGGTCCACCATGGTCATGCGCGAGTTGCTGCCCAGCTTGACCATCATCATGACAGTCAGCACGGCCGCAGACGCAAAAAAGCCCACGCGAAGCCAGTCCACCAGCGTGGACAGACTGCGCGACAGGATTCGGGGCATGAACTTGTAGAAGAAGTCCACCTGGATGTGGTTGTTCTTGATCACGCCAATGGTGGCGCCGGTGAACACAGTGGCGATCAGCAGGTAGCGCGCAATCTCTTCCGTCCAGGCAGCCGAGTTGTTGAGCACATAGCGCGTGAAGAACTGGTAGAACACGGTGGCCCCGAGCAGCCAGAAGAAGCCCAGCGCCACCCAGGCCTCCACCGGCGTGCCCGACAGGTCCACCGCCTCGTCCTGCGCATGAAACTCGCCATCGGCCCCCATCACGGGGGCCATGTCGTCAATCGTTTCGATCGTCATGCGCGCACGGACTTACTTGATCGCAATGACGCGGTCCCAGTCCTTCTTGTCGAGCTTCATGGACTCGAAGGTGATGGCCTTGAGCACGCGCTGCTGGAAGTCATTGCGGTCCACCGTGATCACGTTGTTGCCCTTCTTCTTGAACTCTTCCACCAGTTCGCCTTCGCGCTTGCGGATGTCGTTGGTGGCGTTTACGGCGGCTTCCTGCGTGATGTCCGTCAGCAGCTTTTGCTCGGCTGGGGTCAGCTTGCCCATCAGGCTGGGCGAAATCACGGTGAGCAGCGCATCCGAAATGTGCCCGGTCAGGATGATGTTCTTCTGCACTTCGTAGAACTTCTTGGCTTCGATGGTGGGCAAGGGGTTCTCCTGCGCGTCCACGGTGCCGTTTTGCAGTGCGAGGTACACCTCGGCAAAGGCGATCGGCGTGGGGTTGGCCCCGCAGGCGCGCGGCAGCGCGGTGTAGGCCGGCGAATCAGGCACGCGCATCTTGATGCCCTTCATCTCGTCGCAGTTCTTGAACGCCTTGTTGCTGGTGGCGTGGCGCGCTCCGTAGTAGGTGAGCGCCGTCACGGTGTTGCCGGTGGCCTTCTTGTAACCCTCGGTGAGCTCCTTGAAGATGTCGCTCTTGCCGTACTTGATGACGTGATCCGCATCACGGAAGGTGAACGGGTAGTAGCTCACAGCCAGGCGGGGAAACGAGTTGGAGGCGAACGACGCACCTGTGAGGATGATGTCCACCGTGCCCAGCTGCAAACCCTGGTTGATGTCGCTTTCCTTGCCCAGGCTGGATGCCGGAAACACCTGGATCTCGTACTTACCGTTGGTCTTTTTCTTGAACTCCTCACCGGCCCAGACCGACCACTTGTGGTAGGGCTCTGACGTTTCGTACACGTGTGCCCATTTCAGCTTGGTCTGCGCCTGTGCAAGGCCAAATGGGGCTGTAGCCCCCGCCAGTACTGCGCAAGCAGCTATCAATTTAATAGCAAAACGCTTCTTCATGGTAATGTCTCCTACAGTGGTGGATGGGGGTTGCTGGCGTCAGGAATCGCTTTTCTTCGCGCGGCGCCAGCTCGCGCTGAATCGGGCATGGGATTTGTCCAGGTGGCTGTGCATGGCCGTGCGCGCGGCGTCGGGGTCGCGGGCGCGGATGGCATCGTGAATGGCCTCGTGTTCGGTGATGGCGGCGCGCCAGGAGTCCACGGTCTCAAAGTAACCGCCCAGCCGCTCGAACAGCGGGCCGCGTCGCGAATCCCAGAAACCCTGAACGGTCTCCAGCAGCACCACGTTGCCGCAGGCCTGGACGATTGAAGTATGGAAAGCGCGGTCCCCGTCGAGCGGCATCACGTTGCGGTCTGCGTCGATCTGCATCGCGTCGATGGCGCGGCGCATGGCGTCGGTGTCTTTCCGCTTGGCCTGCACGGCGGCGAGGGCGGCAACCTCCCCTTCCACCACGCGGCGGGCCCGGATCAACTCCAGAGGCCCCCATTCGGTGGGCGGGATCGGGGTATGGCCCTGGCCTTTGCCGTTGCTGGATGCGCGGTCCTTGACGTACACGCCGGAGCCGGTTCGCACCTCGACCCAGCCTTCCACTTCCAGGGCAATCAGCGCTTCTCGCACCGAGGGCCTGCTCACGCCCAGCTGCTTGGCCAGGTCCCGTTCGGCCGGGAGGCGTGTCCCGGCCACGAACTCGCCGGCCGACATGAGCGTGCGCAGCTGCTCGGCAATCTGCCGGTACAGGCGCTGGGGCTCTACGGTTTGCAGCGGCATGGCGAGGTTGGACAAATCCGGTTTAAGGGTTAGCCAGAACTGGCCAAGTGGTCAGACCAATTTAGAATGCCACGAACCCCTTCCACGACATATCCGGCAAAACCCTCGGGCATTGCCGACACCTGGAGACACCATGCGACTCAAAGGAAAGACCGCCCTCGTCACCGCGGCAGGGCAGGGCATCGGCCGTGCCAGCGTTCTGGCCATGGCCGCCGAAGGCGCCCAGGTCTGGGCCACCGACGTGAACCCCAAGCTGCTGGACAGCTTTGACGGGGTGGCCAACGTGCGCTGCGTGGTGCTGGATGTGCTGGACAAGGCGGCGATCCACCGGGTGGTGGGTGACCTGCCGCCACTGGATGTGCTGTTCAACTGTGCAGGGTTCGTGCACAACGGCAACATCCTGCAGGCCACGGACGCGGAATGGGAGTTTGCATTCAACCTCAACGTGCGCTCCCAGTTCTGGATGATCCAGGCCGTGCTTCCTGCCATGCTGGCCAAAGGCGGCGGCAGCATCATCAACATGGCCAGTGTGTGCGGGAGCGTCAAGGGGCTGCCCAACCGCCTGATCTACGGCGCATCCAAAGCCGCCGTGATCGGCCTGACCAAGGCTGTCGCTGCCGATCACGTGGCTCAGGGCATCCGTTGCAACGCCATCGCGCCCGGCACGGTGGACACACCGTCGCTGGCGGATCGAATCAACAGCTACGCCGACCCGGTGGAGGCGCGGAAGAACTTCATCGCGCGCCAGCCCATGGGGCGGCTGGCCCAGGCGCACGAAATCGCGCCGATCATCGTCTACCTGGCCAGCGACGAGTCGGTGTTTGCCAGCGGGCAGGTGCTCTCCGTCGACGGCGGCATGACCATATGAACCAGCTGGATTTCGAGGGCCGGCATGCGGTGGTGACAGGAGGGGCAACGGGGTTGGGCTTTGCCATCGCGCAACGCATGATCGCCTCGGGCGGCAGCGTGTCGCTGTGGGACCGCGACGGGTCGGGCGCGCACAAGGCGGCGGGCAGACTTGGCCCCAGGGCGCTAGCCGTTGCCGTGGATGTGGTCGACCACTCCAGCGTAGCGGCAGCGGTGGAGGCCACGCTTGGGCAATCAGGCCGCATCGACGCACTGGTCAACAGCGCGGGCATCACCGGCCCCAATGTCAAGGTGTGGGACTACCCGCTTGATGCCTGGCGGCAGGTCCTGGAGGTCAACCTGACAGGCTTGTTTATCTGCTGCCGTGAAGTCGTACCCCACATGCGGCAGCGCAATTACGGTCGCATCGTCAATATCGCTTCGGTTGCCGGAAAGGATGGCAATCCCAATGCCAGCGCGTACAGCGCCAGCAAAGCAGCCGTCATTGCCCTGACCAAATCCCTGGGCAAGGAGCTGGCAGATACCGGCGTCCGCGTGAACTGCGTGACGCCCGCCGCCGTGAAGACAGCCATCTTCGACCAGATGACACCGGAGCACATCCAGTTCATGCTGTCCAAAATCCCGATGGGCCGCTTCGGCACGCCCGACGAGGTGGCGGCCCTGGTGGGCTGGCTGTGTACCGAAGACTGTTCCTTTTCCACGGGCGCGGTGTTTGACCTGTCCGGTGGGCGTTCCACATACTAAGGAGAAAACATGAAACTCGTTCGCTACGGCAACCCGGGCAAGGAAAAACCCGGCCTGATCGATTCTGATGGCCGCCTGCGCGACCTCAGCGCCGTCATCAAGGACATCGGCCCCGGACAGCTTGGCGACGCTGCGTTGGCGAAACTGCGCAAGCTCAAGACTGGCGCACTGCCTCTGGTGAAGGGTGCCCCCCGCATGGGCTGCCCGGTGGCTGGAATCGGCAAGTTCATTGCCATCGGCCTCAACTACTCGGACCATGCTGCGGAGACGGGTGCGCCCATCCCGAAAGAGCCCATTGTCTTCATGAAAGCCACCAGTTGCATCCAGGGTCCAAACGACCCGGTGATGTTGCCCAGGGGATCCGTCAAGAGCGACTGGGAAGTCGAGCTCGGCGTGGTGATCGGGGCGCGCGCGCGCTACGTGTCGCAAAAGGATGCGCTGGACCATGTGGCGGGTTACTGCACCGTGAATGACGTCAGTGAACGCGAGTTCCAGCTCGAGCGCGGCCCGCAGTGGGACAAGGGCAAGGGATGCGACACGTTCGGCCCCATCGGCCCGTGGCTGGTGACCCGTGACGAGGTGCCCAACCCGCAAAAGCTGACCATGTGGCTGGATCTGAATGGCAAGCGTGTGCAAAACGGCAGCACAAAAACCATGATCTTCGGCGTTGCAAAACTGGTCAGCTACGTGAGCCAGTTCATGACGCTGATGCCCGGAGACGTGATCACCACCGGGACTCCGCCAGGTGTCGGTCTGGGCATGAAGCCGCCCGTCTTCCTGAAAAAGGGCGACGTGATGGCCCTGGGCATTGAAGGCCTGGGCGAGCAGAGGCAACTGGTCGTTCCATTCAAGTTGTAGTACGGGCAAATCGCGGGTAAACCCGCAATCGCGCTAGAAGCGCAACCCTAGAAAAAGAAGACGACAGGGGCTTGACGGACAGCGAAGTCATGCAAAATAGAACGACCGTTCGTTTTATTTGGCTCTCACATGTCCGTTTCCGAATTCCCGACGAAAAGACCACGCGCCAGTGAGCGCGATGGCCGGGCCCTGCAAAAGGGGCAACAGACCAAGGCGACCATCGTGGATGCCGCTTTGGGTCTGGCCACCCAGATCGGGCTTGAAGGCCTGAGCATCGGCGCGCTGGCCGAGGTGACCCAGATGAGCAAGTCGGGCGTGTTTGCCCATTTCGGTTCGCGCGAAGAGCTTCAAATCTCCGTGATCCGCGAATACCACACGCGTTTCGAGGAAGAGGTGTTCTACCCGGCCATGCAGCACCCGCGCGGACTGCCCAGGCTGCGTGCGCTGTTCGCCAACTGGATGAAGCGCACGTCGGTCGAAATCGACTCGGGCTGCATCTACATCAGTGGCGCCGTGGAGTTTGATGACCGGGCCGGCCCTGTGCGGGATGCCCTGGCCAGCTCGGTCATGACCTGGCACGCGGCCATGAAGCGCGCGCTGATTGTGGCCAGGCAAGAGGGTCACCTGCGCAGCGATGTCAACGAAGAGCAGATGCTTTTCGAGATTCATGGCCTCATCCTTGCACTGCACTACGAGGCGCGGTTCCTCAAGAACCCCGGATCCATCGATCGTGCCAATGCCGGCTTCGACAACATCCTTCGGCACTACGGCGCGGACGTCGCGCCAGCCGCCGGGACACCCAGACCATCCAAATCCAACCGATCCATCAAAAGCGTCAAGGAGTAATCACGATGCCCACTTACACCCCGCCCCTGCGCGACATGCAGTTCGTCATGAACGAAGTGCTCAACGTCACGGAAGACCTCAAGACGCTTCCGAAGTACGCCGACATCGACAGCGACACCATCAGTGCCGTGCTCGAAGAGGCAGGCAAGTTTGCCGCCGAAGTGACGTTCCCACTCAACATCAGTGGAGACACCGAAGGGTGCAAGCTGGACCCCGCCACGCACGCGGTAACCACCCCCAGGGGCTTCAAGGAGGCCTATGCCAAGTACGTCGAAGGCGGTTGGCCCGGCCTGAGCTGTGACCCCGAGTTTGGCGGCCAGGGTCTTCCGCTCGTGGTCAACCAGTGTTTCTACGAGATGCTCAACAGTGCCAATCAGGCCTGGACGATGTATCCGGGACTGACCCATGGTGCCTATGCCGCCCTTCATACCCATGGCACGGACGAGCAGAAGGCCACCTACCTGCACAAGATGACCAGCGGCGAGTGGACTGGCACCATGTGCCTGACCGAGCCGCATTGCGGTACCGACCTGGGCCTGATGCGTACGAAGGCCGAGCCCCAGCCCGACGGCACCTACCGCTTGACCGGCAACAAGATCTTCATCAGCGCAGGTGAGCACGACATGGCCGCCAACATCATCCACCTGGTGCTGGCGCGCCTGCCCGACGCACCCCCTGGCATCAAGGGGGTCAGCCTGTTCATCGTGCCGAAATTCCGGGTCAACAAGGACGGTACGCCCGGCGAGCGCAACGGCATCTATTGCGGCGGCCTGGAGCACAAGATGGGCATTCACGGCAACGCCACGGCCCAGATCGTGCTGGACGGCGCCTGGGGCACGATGGTCGGGCAGCCCAACAAGGGCATGCAGGCCATGTTCGTGATGATGAATGCCGCCCGTCTGGGCGTGGGCAACCAGTCACTGGGCCTGATGGAAGTGGCCTACCAGAACGCGCTGGCCTATGCCAAGGACCGCATCCAGATGCGCAGCCTGTCGGGCCCGAAAGACAAGACCAGGCCCGCCGACCCGATCATCGTGCATCCGGACGTGCGCAAGATGCTGCTGACCGCCAAGGCCTATGCCGAAGGCGGCCGCGCGCTGGCGATCTACTGCTCCGTGCTGCTGGACAAGGCACACAACCATCCCGACGAAAAGGTGCGAAAGGACAGTGACGAAATCCTGTCCCTGCTCACTCCCATCGTCAAGGCCTTCACCACAGACAATGGCCACATTGCCACCAACGCCTGCCTTCAGGTGTTCGGAGGACACGGCTTCATCAAGGAGTGGGGCATGGAGCAGTTCGTGCGCGACAACCGCATCAACATGATCTATGAGGGCACCAACACCATCCAGAGCCTGGACCTGCTGGGACGAAAGGTGCTGGGCAACAACGGTGCCACGCTGCAGAAGTTCGGCAAGCTGGTGGGCAAGCTGGTCGCAGAAGAGGGCGTGAACGAAAAGATGGCCGAGTTCATCAACCCGATTGCCTATCTGGGCGACCAGATGACCAAGTTCACCACCGAAATCGGATTCAAGGGATTCCAGAATCCTGATGAAGTGGGCGCCGCCGCAGTCGACTACCTGCGCGTGGCGGGCCATCTGGTGTTTGGTTACTTCTGGGCGCGCATGGCCCAGGTGGCGCTGCGCGAGATCGCGGCCGGCAACACCGACCCGTTCTACGTGGGCAAGCTGCAGACGGCACGCTTCTACTTCGCCAAACTGTTCCCAGAGACGGCAACGCTGATGCGCACGGCGCGGGCCGGCAGCAAGGTGCTGCTGGACACGGACGCCGCGCTGGCCTGACCTGTCCAACTGCCATCCAGCCCATCTCCAAGGAGTCCGCCATGTTCATGCGCTGCTTTGCCGGCCTGCTTTTTCTCTCCTCGCTGGGGTCAGCCTGGGCCCAACTCACTCCCGTGGGCCTCTGGCGCAACATCGACGACAAGACGGGCGAGGCCAGGGCCGAAATCCGGATCGTCGAAAGCGCCGGCGTGCTCAGCGGACGGATCGAGAAGCGCCTTGGAAAGAACGCCAAGCCCGACGACAAGTGTGAAGAGTGCTCGGACGACCGCAAGGACCAGCCCATCATCGGACTGGAGATCATCCGCGGCGCCAGGAAGACCGAAGGCAAGGACGTGTGGGAAGGCGGCAAGATTCTCGATCCCGAAAACGGCCGCAACTACACACTGCGGCTCACCCCGATCGAAGGGGGCAAGCGACTCGAGGTGCGCGGCTCCGTGCTGGGCATCGGTCGTACCCAGACCTGGGTTCGCGTTCCCTAAATCAACCGGAAGAAGAAATGTCCCGTTTTCAAGTCAAGAAAGTCGCTGTGCTCGGAGCCGGCGTGATGGGTGCACAGATCGCAGCCCATCTGGTCAATGTCAAGGTGCCTGTGGTGCTGTTTGACCTCCCGGCCAAAGAGGGTCCAAAGAACGGCATCGTGACCAGGGCCGTCGAAGGCCTGAAAAAGCTCAAGCCGTCGCCGTTGGGCGTGCCGGAAGATGCCTCGCTGATCGGACAGGCCAACTACGAAGAACACATGGAGCAGTTGAAAGATTGCGACCTGATCATCGAGGCCATCGCCGAGCGCATGGACTGGAAGCTCGACCTGTACAGGAAAATCGCCCCGTTTGTGGCGCCCAACGCCATCGTGGCGTCCAACACCTCGGGACTGAGCATCACCAAACTCAGCGAGGCACTGCCGGAGGCAATCAAGCCCCGCTTTTGCGGCATCCATTTCTTCAACCCGCCTCGCTACATGTTCCTGGTGGAGCTGATCAACACACCCACCACCGACGCCCACATCCTGGACGACCTGGAAACCTTTGTGACGAGCGGTCTGGGCAAGGGCGTGGTGCGGGCAAAAGACACGCCCAACTTCATTGCCAACCGCGTCGGCATTGCCGGCATGCTGGCCACCATGAAAGAGGTGGAAAACTTCGGTCTGACCTATGACGTGGTGGACGACCTGACCGGCAAGAAGCTGGGCCGCGCCAGCAGTGGCACTTTCCGTACCGCCGATGTGGTGGGCCTGGACACCATGGCCCATGTGATCAAGACCTTGCAGGACAACCTGAGCGAGGCCACCGACCCGTTCTACCCGAGTTTTGGCACGCCCGAAGTGCTCAAGACGCTTCTGGAAATGGGCAACCTGGGGCAAAAGAGCAAGGCTGGCTTCTACAAGAAGGTCGGCCGCGATGTGCTGCGCTTTGACCTGGACAAGAAGGACTATGTGCCCGGCGGCGAGAAGGCCGACGAAGTCTATGGCCGCATGCTCAAGAAGGCGCCGGCCGAGCGGTTGAAGCTCTTGCGCAATGCCGAAGGCGCGCAGGGGCAGTTCCTGTGGGCGATCCTGCGCAACAGCTTCCACTACGCTGCTGTGCATCTGGCCAGCATTGCCGAGACCGCGCGCGACGTGGACTTCGCGATGCGCTGGGGCTTTGGCATGAAGCAGGGCCCGTTCGAGCTCTGGCAGGAGGCTGGCTGGCTGGAGGTGGCGAAGATGATCCAGGAGGACATCGACGCGGGCAAAGCGCTCAGCAAGGCCGCCCTGCCTGACTGGGTGTTCAAGGGCCCGGTGGCCGACTCGGGCGGCGTGCACCAGCCGGAAGGTTCGTGGAACCCGACTTCGGGCAAGTTCGAGGCGAAACGTGTGCTGCCCGTGTACCAGCGCCAGCATTTCCCCGAGGTGGTGCTGGGCAGCAAGGCCCCCGGCTTTGAAACGGCAGGCAAGACCCTGCACGAAGACGATGCGATCCGCCTGTGGACGCTGGACGACCAGGTGGTCATCGCCAGCATCAAGACCAAGATGCACGCCATCAGCCCCGAGGTGGCCGAAGGGCTCCAGCTGGCGGTGGACCTCGCCGAGAAGGACTATCAGGGCGTGGTGATCTGGTCGGGCGATGAGCCCTTCAGTGTGGGCGCCGATCTGCAGGCCATGTTGCCGGCCTTCATCGCGGTGGGCGTGGGCGCCATTGACGAGGCTGAAGCCCATTTGCAGCACACCATGCTCAAGCTGCGCTATGCCAACGTGCCGGTCATCGCGGCCATTCGCGGCATGGCTCTGGGCGGAGGTTGCGAGATCGCAGTGCATTGCGCGCGCCGCGTGGCCGCCATGGAAAGCTACATCGGACTGGTCGAAGTGGGCGTGGGCCTGGTGCCTGGTGCCGGTGGCCTGACCTACATCGCGCGCCGCGCCGCCGAGTCGGTGGCCGTATCCAGTGACAAGGACGTTCTCAAGTGCCTGACCGAGGGCTTCACCGCCGCTGCCATGGCAAAGGTCGGCACCAGCGCCATCGAAAGCCGCAAGCTGGGCTATCTGCTGGACAGCGACCTGATCGTGCCCAACAAGGACGAGTTGCTGTTTGTCGCACTGAACGAGGCGCGTGCCATGTACAGCGCGGGCTACCGCCCGCCGCACCGCCGGCAGTTTGCCGTGGCGGGCCGCAACGGCAAGGCCACGATCCAGGGCCAGTTGGTCAACATGCGCGACGGCGGCTTCATCAGCCAGCACGACTTCCACATTGCCAGCCTGATCGCCGGCGTGGTGACGGGTGGTGACGTGGACGCGAACACGCTGGTGACCGAGGAGTACCTGATGGCACTGGAGCGCAAGGCCTTCTGCTCGCTGCTCACCCACCCCAAGACGCAGGAACGCATCATGGGCATGCTGTCTACCGGCAAGCCGGTGCGAAACTGATGGACGCGCAACCCAATCGCCTGCAGCGCCAGCTGGGTCGCCTGCAAGAGGTGCCAGCCTTTCTGCGCCCGTGGGTCCGCAACCTTGTGCTGCGCCGCGCGGTGCCGTTCACCGGCACGGCCGGGCTCAAGTTTGAACAGATGTCGCCTGCGCAGGTGACGATTGCGCTGGACAACGAGCACCGGGTGCAGAACCACATCGGCGGCATTCATGCGTCGGCGATGAACCTGCTGGCCGAGACCGCCACCGGCATGGTGGTGGGCATGAATGTGCGCGACGACTGCATCCCGCTGGCCAAGGAGCTGAAGATGGCGTTCAGGAAGCGCGCCACCGGCGCCCTGCGCGCAGTCGCCACGCTGGGTGACGCCCAGCGCGCCGCCATGCAGGTCAGCGAAAAGGGCGAAGTGAATGTTGCGGTCACCGTGACCGATGAGGCCGGGGTGAACCCGGTGGAGTGTGAATTTATCTGGGCCTGGATTCCGTCCACGCCCCGCAAAGGAGTCTGACCATGAGCAAGCAAGTCCAGGAAGCCTACATCGTTGCCGCCACCCGCACGCCCATCGGGCGCTCGCACCGCGGCTACTTCCGCAACACCCGGCCGGACGACCTGCTGGCCACCGCGCTGCGCGCTGCCCTGGCCCAGGTCCCTGGCCTGGACCCGGCCAGCATTGAAGACGTGATCTGCGGTTGTGCCATTCCCGAGGGCGCGCAGGGCCTGAACGTGGCGCGCATTGGCGCCGTGCTGGCCGGCCTGCCCAAGAGCGTGGGCGGCATCACCGTCAACCGCTTTTGCGCGTCGGGCCTGTCGGCCGTGCAGATGGCGGCCGACCGCATCCGCGTGGGCGAGGCCGACGTGATGATCGCCGCCGGCACCGAGAGCATGAGCATGGTGCCGATGATGGGAAACTCGCCCAGCCTGTCTCCGGCGATCTTCAGCAACCCGGACGACATCGAAAGCTACGGCATCGCCTATGGCATGGGCCTGACGGCCGAGAAGGTGGCGCAGCAATGGAAGGTGAGCCGGGAGGCGCAGGACGAGTTTGCCTACCAGTCGCACATGAAGGCGTTGGCGGCCATGAAGGCGGGAGAGTTCACCAGTGAGATCACGCCAGTCGACGTGGACGAGCGTTCGCTCGACCTCGAGTCCGCCGAGGTGGCCGTGAAGACACGCACTGTGAACATTGACGAAGGCGCGCGCCCCGATACCACGGTCGAAGGTCTGGCCAAGCTCAAGACGGTGTTTGCCGCGCGAGGCAGCGTCACCGCCGGCAACAGTTCGCAGACCTCCGACGGCGCGGGCGCGCTGATCCTGGCCAGCGAGTCGGCCGTGAAGCGCTTTGGCCTGAAGCCGCTGGCGCGCTTTGTGAGCTACGCCAGCCGCGGTGTGCCGCCGCACATCATGGGCATCGGCCCTATCGAGGCGATTCCTGCGGCGCTGCGCTACGCCGGCCTCAAGCACGAAGACATCGACTGGTTTGAGCTCAACGAGGCGTTTGCCGCGCAGTCGCTGGCCGTCATCAACACGCTTGGGCTGAATCCGGCCAAAGTCAACCCGATGGGGGGCGCCATTGCCCTGGGCCACCCGCTGGGCGCGACCGGCGCTATCCGGTCGGCGACAGTGGTTCATGCGCTGCAACGCAAGAATCTCAAGTACGGCATGGTCACCATGTGTGTGGGCATGGGGCAGGGTGCGGCGGGCATTTTTGAACGCGTCTGAGCGGCCTTGGCCCTGAGCCACCTGCGGGTGGCTTTTCTGATTCTGGAGGCATGACTTGAGCGAGCACGCGTTTGATGCCGCAATTGCGCTGACCGGCGGCACCGACAACATCTTTCACGGCCACACCAGCCCGGCCTACGCCAACATGGTTGGGCCGTTTGGCGGCATCACGGCCGCGCAGGCGCTCAACGCCGTGTTGCAGCACCCGCAGCGACAGGGCGACCCGGTCGCGCTCACCGTCAATTTCTGCGCTGCGCTGGCAGACGGGCCCTTTGATGTGACGGCCAGGCCGGCGCGCACCAACCGCTCGACCCAGCATTGGGTGGTGGAGCTTGCCCAGGGCGGCGCCACGGTGATGACGGCCACGGCCTTCACGGCGTTACGCCGCGAGACCTGGCGCGCCACCGAGCACACCCTGCCGGCAGTCCCTGCGCCGGCCGACGTGCCCCGGCCCGAAGGGCGTGGTCGGGTCGAGTGGATCAACCGGTATGAGATGCGGTTTGTGGAGGGTGGCTTTCCGGCGGTGTGGGACGGCACCGACCACGGCGTGAGCCGCAGCCAGCTGTGGATGCGCGACAACCCGCCGCGGCCACTGGACTTTGCGTCGCTCACCGCGATGGCCGACGTGTTCTTTCCGCGCATCTGGCGCCGGCGTGCCAGCCCGGTGCCGATTGGCACAGTGTCCATGACGGTTTACTTTCACGCCGACGCGGCCCAACTGCGCACCACCGGCACCGGCTACCTGCTGGGCCAGGCCCAGGCGCAGGCGTTTCGCAATGGCTACTTTGACCAGACCGCGCAACTCTGGAATGAGGCGGGCGAGTTGCTGGTGACCTCGCATCAGGTGGTCTACTACAAGGAATAGTCATGGCCCCCGGGGCCGGGCGGGTTGTCATGAAAAAAGTAGCTCTGGTGATTGGAGCAGGTGACGCCACCGGCGGCGCCGTGGCGCGCCGCTTTGCGCGCGAGGGCTATGTGGCCTGCGCAACGCGCCGAAGCCTGGACAAGCTGCAGCCCCTGCTGGAGCAGATTCGCTCCGAAGGGGGTGAGGCGCACGGCTTTGCCTCGGACGCCCGCAAGGAAGAAGAGGTGGTGGCGCTGGTCGAGCAGATTGAATCCACGCTGGGCCCTATCGAGGTGCTGGTGTTCAACATCGGCGCCAACGCGCCCAGCAGCGTGCTGGAAGAGACCGCGCGCAAGTACTTCAAGATCTGGGAGATGGCCTGCTTCGGCGGCTTCCTCAATGGGCGCGAGGTGGCCAAACGCATGGTGACGCGCGCGGGCCCCGAGCGCCGCCAGACCATCATCTTCACGGGCGCCACAGCCTCCCTGCGCGGCGGCGCGGGCTTTGCAGCCTTTGCCGGTGCCAAGCACGCACTGCGGGCGCTGGCACAAAGCATGGCGCGCGAGCTGGGGCCGCGTGGCATCCACGTGGCGCACAGCATCATCGACGGCCCGATTGACACCGCCTTCATCCGCGACAATTTCCCCGACCGTTACGCACTGAAGGCGCAGGACGGCGTGCTCAACCCCGACCACATTGCCGACGCCTACTGGATGCTGCACAGCCAGCCGCGTGACGCCTGGACGCATGAGCTGGACTTGCGTCCGTACATGGAGAAATTTTGAAAACGTTCGAATTCTGGTTTGACTTTGGCAGCCCGGCGTCGTACCTCGCCTGGACGCAGGTGCCGAAAATCGAGGCCGACTGTGCCGCGCGTGCCAGCTACCACCCGATGCTGCTGGGCGGCGTGTTTCAGGCCACGGGCAACCATTCGCCCGCCACCATCCCCGCCAAGGGCGCCTACACCTTCACCGACTTTGACCGCTTCGCCCGGCGCTATGGTGTGCCGCTGAACCGCAACCCGCACTTCCCGATCAACACCCTCACGCTGATGCGTGGCGCCACCGGCTTGCAGCTGCGCGAGCCCGCTCGCTTCATGGGCTACTGCGACGCCGTGTTCCGCGCCATCTGGGTGGATTCGCTGAACCTGAACGACCCGGCCACCGTGGGCGCCGTGCTGCAGGCCGCCGGCTTTGATGCGCAGGCCCTGCTGGCCCTGACGCAGGACGCCGAGGTCAAGGACCGGCTCAAGGCCGTGACCCAACAGGCGATTGACCGCGGCGTTTTCGGCGCCCCGACCTTTTTTGTTGGCGACCAGATGTTCTGGGGCCAGGACCGGATTGATTTCGTCAAGGAAGCACTGCAATGACCGACATCCTCACCCACACCGATGGCGGTGTGATGACCGTCACGCTCAATCGCGTGGAAAAGAAGAACTCCATCACCGCCGCGATGTATGGCGCCATGGCTGATGCCTTGCAGTCTGCAGCCGGCAACGCCGCCATCCGGGTGGTGGTGCTGCAGGGGCATGAAACCGTCTTCAGCGCCGGCAATGACATCGGCGACTTCCTCAACAAGCCGCCTGCGGGCGAGAACTCCCCGGTGTTCCGTTTCCTGCGCGGCATCGCGGCTTTCCCCAAACCGCTGCTCGCGGCCGTCTGCGGCCCGGCGGTGGGCGTGGGCACCACGATGCTGTTCCACTGCGACCTGGTCTACGCCGGGGACAACGCGGCGTTCAGCATGCCGTTTGTCAACCTGGGCCTGTGCCCCGAGGCAGCCTCCAGCCTGTTGGTGCCGCAAATGCTGGGTTACCACCGCGCGGCCGAAGCGTTGCTGATGGGTGAGCCCTTCATGGCCGAGGCCGCGCTCGAGGTCGGTCTGGTCAACCGGGTTCTGCCGCCCACCGAGGCCAACGGTTATGCCCAGGCCCAGGCACGCAAGCTGGCCGCCAAGCCCATCAGCTCACTGGTTGAAACCAAGCGCCTGATGAAGAAAGGCCAGGCCGCGCTCGTGGTCCAGCAAATGGACGATGAGGGCGCCAGCTTCGGGCGCATGCTGCGCGAGCCCGCCGCAAAGGAGGCGTTCTCGGCCTTCATGGAGCGGCGCAAGCCTGATTTCAGCCAGTTTTAGATGAAAATCGGCCTGCAGCCCGCATGGATGCTTGCTGACCCACTATCAAAAGCATAGCGTTGCGGATTTGCGGGCGGCAAGTTCAGCTTCCCGCGGCCGGTCAGTTGACCGAGAAGGTCAGCCCCGCGCGCTCTTGCAGCCTCCGCACCAGCGTCAGCCCCATGGCTGAGCCCGGCGTCCAAACGCCCCCGGGGGTCATGGCGCGGTCCACGTCACGGGCCAGGCACAGCGCAGCCTCGCTGACCAGTTTGCTGGTCGAGCCGTAGCCCGGGTCGCGATCCCCCTTTACTGTGGCGCGCAGCGTGCGTCCGTCTCCGGTCTGGCCCACAAACAGCACCTCATAGCGACCCCGCTCCCGCTGCGACTGGCTGGGCCCTTCGCCGGGCTTGGGCAGCGCAAACCGGCTGACGAGCGCGCGCGTCGGGCCAAACCCCAGCAACAGGTTCTGCGCCCATGTGACGCGGGCCAGGCTCTTCGCGCGCGCCTTGCCGGCCGGCCCCTCGCCTGTGAGCATGCGCTCACTGTAGACAAAGTCCCGGCCCCAGGGGTGACCGCGCAAGGCATGGGTGCGGTGCACGTTCTTGGTGTTGATGGCGGCCATCACAAAAGGGCCGGTCCAGCTGTTCGCCAGTTCGTCCCAGGCGGCGGTGTTGTCGTCGGGCTGCGCGGGGCCGCGGAATCCCGGTGTCAGGGCAAACGGGTCGGCCAGGGTGGCGGCGAGCGCCGGGTCCTGCCCGGCGGCTTCCAGCGAGGCCATCAGGCTGGCCGCCGTGCCGCCGGAGAAGCCGCCCTTCATCACCTTGACACGGCCGTGCACCCGCGCCAGCGACGAGCCCAGGCGCTGCTGCGCCTCGCTTTGCAGGTAAACCACGCCCAGGTCGAACGGGATCGAGTCGAAACCGCACGAGAAGACGATGCGCGCGCCGCTGGCCTCGGCGGGCGCCTGCAACTCGGGAATCATCTGCGCCATCCAGCCGGGCTCGCCGCACAGGTCCACATAGTCGGTGCCGGCCTTCGCACAGGCGCGAACCAGCGCGTTGCCGTGGCGCTGGTACGGCCCCACGGTGGTGATGACCACACGCGCACGGGCCACCAGCTTCGCCAGCGCGGCGGCGTCGTCGGCGTCGGCCACCAGCAGCGACAGCTGCGGGCCGATGCCCAGCCCGTCGCGCACGCGGGTCAGCTTCTCCAGGCTGCGCCCGGCCATGGCCCAGGCCACGCTGCCGCCCACGCCGTAGGTGGCGTTCAGGTACTCGGCCACCAGCCGGCCGGTGAAGCCGGTGGCGCCAAAGACAATGAGGTCCAGCGGTTGGGTCATGGCAAGCCTGTCAGGGGCGGCGCTGCGGCGCAGCGCGACTCGCCATTCTCGCTGGTTGCGGGATCAGGCCGCCTGCTGGATGCCTGCCAGTACCCAGCCACCGGCGCCGTTGCGCGGCTTGGCCAGGTGCCAGATCTCGTCAAATGGCTCGGCCATGGCGGCACCGCGCTCCCGGGTCTCACCCGTGAAGCGAACGCTCACCACGTACTGGGAGTCTTCTTCCGCCACCTCGAGCACCTGGGCGTCCAGTTGCGGCACATCGGTGTGCTGCGGGACGCCACCACGCTCGCTCAAGTCCATCTGCAGCTCGGCAAACATCCCGGGCGTGGTGAACTGGCGCAGGTCGTCCAGGTTGCCCGCATCGTTGGCCGCCTGCAGCCGGATGAAGTTGACCTTGGCGTTGCGCACAAAGGCATCCACGTCAAAGTCGGCCGGTATGCGCGGGGCGGCCTGCACACTACCGCCCAGAGCGCTGCCGATCATCGAGCCGTCCTGGGCACCGGTATTGCCCAGGGGCGCGGGCATGCGAAACGCAGTGTTCTGCTGCGGACCAGTGCCTGCGCCAGCCCCGGCGTAGGCCAGGCCGCCCGGACCACCCTGGGCCGCTGCGGCGCGCTTGCGCATGATCAGCCCGATCACCACCATCACCGCCATGGCAATCAGGGCCATGGTCATGAAGCTGGCCAGCTCTTCGCCGAAACCCAGGTGCGAGGCGAGGGCGGCGATGCCCAGGCCGGCGGCAATGCCGGCAATCGGGCCCATCCACTTGCTGCGGCTGGATGCAGCCGTCGCGCCGGCCGCACCGGCCGCGCCCGGCGTGGCCGATGGCGTGGCGTCGGGTGCCTTGGCCGGCGGCGCGGCCTGGCGCTGCGTGCCAACGGATTTGCCGCCGCCCAGGCGCTTGGCGGCTTCGGCGTCGAGCGCCACAGTGGACAGGCCGACGGTGAACACCACGGCCAGCAGGGACAAGAATTTCTTCATCACGGTCTCCAGTAAAAGTGAACTTCAGCAGGGTATCGGCTTGATTCAACAAATCAAAGCAGCTATTCAGATCGAATAAGTTCGTAAAAAACTGAATGAACAGCGATTTCTGGCCCGGCATATTTTTACCAAGCAAACGCTTGCCATAAATAGCATCGTTTGGTAAGGTGCCGGCCATGGACCAGCACGTTGCCCACAAGCGCCCGCGCGGCCGCCCCCGCAAGACGGTGGCGGACCGCGACGACGGCAACCGCCGCCAGCAGCTGATCGCCGGTGCGGCGCGGCTGTTTCGCCGCAAGGGCTTTGACGCCACCAGCACACGCGACATCGCCGCCGAAGCGGGCATGCAAAGCGGCTCGCCCTTCTATCACTTCAAGAGCAAGGGCGCGCTGCTGTACGCGGTGATGGAGGCCGGCATGCGCGCCGCGATTGAGCGCCAGGGCACGGCCCTGAAAGCCGCGGCGCTACAAAAAAGCGAGCAGATTGGCCAGGATCCACGGGGCCTTCTGGCCGTTTTGATCCAAAACCACTTCGATGTGCTGCTCGGGCCGGGCAGCGACTTCATTCCGGTGATGCTGTATGAGTCGCGCGCCATCACGGCACGCCAGCGCGCCACGCTGGCCACGTTGCAGGGTGAGTACGAGGCGCCCTGGGTGCCGGTGCTGCAGGCGCTGCACGACGCGGGGCAGCTGCGGGCTGACGTCAAGCTCGCGCGGCTGCTGATCTTTGGCGCGCTCAACTGGTCGGTGCAGTGGTTTGACCGCAGGAAGGGCGCCACGGTGGACGAGCTGGCCGCGGCCGCGCTGGCGCTGTTTGTTCAGGAGAAGCCATGAGTTACCGCTCGGTATTCGCGCCCGGCCTGCTGGCGGGCCGGGTGATTGTGGTCACCGGCGGTGGCTCGGGCATCGGACGGTGCACCGCGCACGAGCTGGCCGCGCTGGGCGCCCACGTGGTGCTGATCGGGCGCAACCTGCAAAAGCTGCAGGATGTGGCCGGCGAGATCGTGGCCGACGGGGTTGCAGGGGGCGGGCACGTCGGTCATGTGAGCTTTCATGCCTGCGACATCCGCAACGAGGACGCGGTGAAGAACACCGTGGCCGCCATCGTGATCGCGCACGGCCGCATCGACGGACTGGTCAACAACGCGGGCGGACAGTACATCACGCCGCTGGAAGCCATCAGCGCCAAGGGTTGGGACGCGGTGGTCGCCACCAACCTCACTGGCGGCTTCCTGATGGCGCGCGAGTGCTACCTGCAGGCCATGCAGGCGAGCGGCGGCAGCATCGTCAACATCGTCGCGGACATCTGGGGCTCGATGCCGGGCATGGGCCACAGTGGCGCGGCGCGCGCGGGCATGGTGAGCTTTACTGAGACCGCGGCGCTGGAATGGGCCAGGAGCGGTGTGCGCGTGAACGCCGTGGCGCCGGGCTACATCGCCTCCAGCGGCATGGACCATTACCCGCCCGAGGCCGGACCCATGCTGCGCGAGATGCGCGAGACGGTGCCGCTGGGCCGCTTTGGCAACGAGGCCGAGACGTCCGCGGCCATCGTGTTCCTGCTCAGCCCGGCGGCCAGCTTCATCAGCGGCACCGTGCTGCGGGTGGACGGCGCGCGGCCGCAGGTGCGCATGGGCTGGGGCCAGGTGGCTGCGCCGGAAGAAGCCCAGTCGCGCGACGCGGTGAAGCCGTTTGACGGCTTCCATCGCTACCGTACGCCCAGGGTGTTCCAGAAATGAGCGCCGCACGATGACTGTTTTCCAGAGTTCATGGAACGCCTCCGGTGCCCTGGCGCAGCAGCGGCGTGAAGCCATGCTGGCGCGCATCGCGCAGCTGCGGGCGCTGGAAGACCGTGCCGCGCAGGCCTCGGCCAGGTCCAAGCCGGTGTTCGACAAGCGCGGCCAGCTGCTGCCGCGCGAGCGGGTGGCGCTGTTGCTGGACGCCGGCGCGCCCTGGCTGCCGCTGTGCCCGCTGGCCGGATTTCTGCAGGACACCAAAGACACGGCAACTTCCGTCCCCGGCGGCGGCATCGTCGCGGGCATCGGCTTCATCAACGGTGTGCGCTGCATGGTGGTGGCCAGCGACTCGGGCATCGAGGCCGGCGCGATCCAGCCCATGGGGCTGGACAAGATCCTGCGCGTGCAGGAGCTGGCATTGCAGAACAAGTTGCCGTTTGTGCATCTGGTGGAAAGCGCGGGCGCCAACCTCATGAAGTACCGGGTCGAGGGCTTTGTGCACGGCGGCAGCCTCTTCCGCAACCTGGCGCGGCTGTCGGCCGCGGGGCTTCCGGTAATCACCGTGCAGCACGGCTCGGGCACGGCCGGTGGCGCCTACATGCCGGGCCTGAGCGATGTGGTCATCATGGTGCGCGGGCGTTCGCGGGCCTTTCTGGCCGGGCCGCCGCTGCTGATGGCGGCCACAGGTGAGGTGGCGTCCGAAGAGGAACTGGGCGGCGCCGAGATGCACACGGCCGTCTCGGGCCTGGGCGAGTACCTGGCGGAAGACGACCGGCACGCGCTTGGTATGGCAAAAGAGGCCGTGGCCCGCACGGGAATTGGACAGGTTGCTATGAAAAACATAGCTAAGCCGCCGCGGTACGACACGCTAGAACTGCTCACGCTGATGTCCGCCAACCACCGCGAGCCGGTGGACATGCGCGAGGTGATCGCGCGGCTGGTGGACGACTCCGACTTGCTGGAGTTCAAGCCACTGTACGGCGCGGCCACGGTCTGTGCGCAGGCCTGCCTTGCCGGCCACCACGTGGGCATCATTACCAACAACGGGCCGATCGATGTGGCCGGTGCCAACAAGGCCGCGCATTTCATCCAGCTGATGTGCCAGCTGGGCCACCCCATCATTTACCTGCAGAACACCACCGGCTACATGGTGGGCAAGGACAGCGAACAGGGCGGCATGATCAAGCACGGCAGCAAGATGATCCAGGCGGTGACCAACGCCACGGTGCCGCAGATCACCATTCAGTGCGGCGCGAGTTTTGGTGCAGGCAACTACGGCATGTGCGGCCGTGGCTATGCGCCGCGCTTTCTCTTCAGCTGGCCCAGCGCGCGCACGGCGGTGATGGGTGGCGAGCAGGCCGCCCGCACCATGCAGATCGTGACCGAAGCCGCATTGGCGCGCAAAGGCGTGGCGAGCGACCCGGCGGCGTCAAAAGCGCAGTTCGACAAGATCGTCGGCGTGTTCGAGTCGCAGGCCGACGCGTTCTACACCAGTGGCCTGGTGCTGGACGACGGCGTGATCGATCCGCGCGACACCCGCGCCGTGCTGGCGTTCTGCCTGGACACCTGCGCCGAAGCAGAAGCCCGTCAGCCGCGACCCATGCAGTTTGGCGTGGCGCGTATGTAGAACCTTGCGGGACAGACCAGGATTTGCATGGCAAACCTGCTCTGTCCCCAACCGATTAGTTGGAGACACCCCATGCAATACACCCACGAACACCTCGAAATCCAGAAGACGCTCAAGCGCTACATCGACGAGCACATCAACCCCCATGTGGACGAATGGGAGGCGGCCGAGATCTTCCCCGCGCACGAGGTCTTCAAGGGACTGGGCAAGCTGGGCCTGCTGGGTCTGTGCAAGCCCGAGGCCCATGGCGGGATGGGGCTGGACTACTCGTACTCGATGCTCATGGCCGAGACGCTGGGCTACATCGACTGCGGCGGTGTGCCCATGGCGATCGGCGTGCAGACCGACATGGCCACGCCGGCGCTCGCCCGCTTCGGCAGCGAAGAGCTCAAGCGCGAGTTCCTCGCCCCGGCCATTGCCGGCGACATGGTGGGATGCATCGGTGTGAGCGAGCCTGCCGCTGGCAGTGATGTGGCAGGCATCAAGAGCGTTGCGCGCAAGGACGGCGACGACTATGTGATCACCGGCCAGAAGATGTGGATCACCAACAGCCTGCAGGCCGACTGGATGTGCATGCTGGTCAACACCGGCGAGGGCGCGCCGCACAAGAACAAGAGCCTGGTGATGGTGCCCATGCGCGACGGCCCGAACGGCAAGCTGACCAAGGGCATCTCGGTCGCGCAGAAGATCAGGAAGATCGGCATGAACAGCAGCGACACTGGCCTGATCTACTTTGACGAGGTGCGCGTGCCCCAGCGCAACCGCATCGGCGCAGAGGGCCAGGGCTTCATCTACCAGATGCAACAATTCCAGGAAGAGCGCCTGTGGGCGGCGGCGAGTTGCCTGGTCTCGCTCAACCGCTGCATCGAATGGACGATTGAATGGGCGCAGGAACGCAAGCTCTTCGGCGCCAGCCTGGCCGACCAGCAGTACGTGCAGTTCAAGCTGGCCGAGCTGAAGACCGAGGTGGAGAGCCTGCGCGCGCTGACCTACCGCGCCTGCGACCTCTACGTGCAGGGCCAGGACGTGCTGGAGCTGGCCAGCATGGCCAAGCTCAAGGCCGGGCGGCTCAACCGCCTCATCCCCGACGCCTGCCTGCAGTTCTGGGGCGGCATGGGGTTCACCTGGGAGAACAAGGTGTCACGCATGTACCGCGACGGGCGGCTTGGCTCGATTGGCGGAGGTGCGGACGAGGTGATGCTGGGCATCCTGGCCAAGATCATGGGGATTGCCAAGCGGCCGGTTGCCGGGTGACGCCATGCGCAGGCTCCTGATCGCCAACCGCGGCGAAATCGCCAGAAGAATCATCCGCACTGCCCACGCCATGGGCATCGGCACCGTGGCCGTGTATTCCGATGCTGATGCCCAAGCGCTGCACGTGCAGGAGGCAACGCTGGCCCACCCCTTGCAGGGCAACGCCAGTGCAGACACCTACCTGCGCATCGACAAGCTTCTGGCCGCTGCGGCGGCCACAGATGCCGACGCGGTGCATCCGGGCTATGGTTTCCTGAGCGAGAACGCCGACTTTGCACAGGCGGTGATGGACGCGGGCCTGACCTGGGTGGGGCCGCCGCCCGCGGCCATACGGCAGCTGGGCAGCAAGAGTGCGGCCAAGGCGATTGCGCTCGCTCGCGGCGTGCCCTGTCTTCCCGGTTACCACGGCGAGGACCAGACGGATGCGCGATTTGTGGCCGAGGCGCAGCGCATCGGCCTGCCTCTGATGGTCAAGGCCGCGGCGGGCGGTGGCGGCCGGGGCATGCGGCTGGTGACGGACATGGCGCAGTTGGCCGCCGCCGTGCAAGGCGCTCGCAGCGAGGCGCTGTCGGCCTTCGGCTCCGGTGAGCTCCTGCTGGAGCGCGCGCTGCTGGCGCCGCGCCACGTGGAGGTGCAGGTGTTCGCCGATGCGCACGGCCACTGCATCCACCTGGGTGAGCGCGACTGCTCGGTGCAGCGGCGCCACCAGAAGATCATTGAGGAAACGCCCAGCCCGGCCGTCACACCCGTGCTGCGCGCCCAGATGGGCCAGTGCGCGGTGGCGCTGGCACAGGCCGCAGGCTATGTGGGTGCCGGGACGGTGGAATTCCTCGTGGAAGGCGATGCGTTCTACCTGATGGAGATGAACACCCGGCTGCAGGTGGAGCACCCGGTGACGGAAATGGTCACGGGGCTGGACCTGGTGGAATGGCAAATCCGTGTGGCGCGCGGCGAACAGCTTCCGCTCGCGCAGGATGCCGTGCGCTTCAGCGGGCACGCGATCGAGGTGCGCCTGTGCGCGGAGGACGACGGCTTCACGCCCCACACCGGGACGGTGCGGCACTTCCGTGCACCTGGCGGGGTGCGCTTCGACCATGCGCTGTTCGAGAGTCTGCGGGTGTCGCCGCACTACGACTCCATGCTGGGCAAGCTGATTGCCCACGCGCCTACGCGGGCTGAAGCCATTGACCAACTCGCCGGCGCCCTGGACCGCCTGCAACTGCTGGGCCTCCCCACCAACCGTGCCTTTCTGGCGGCCTGTTTGCGTCACGAGACCTTCCGTGCCGGCCAGGCGCTGATTCCTTTCCTGCAAGAGCAAGGCGGCGGGATCCGCGATGCGCTACAAAAAAGTGAGCGGATAAGCGCCATTCCATGCGGGCTGGAGGCCATTTTTGCCAGAAAATCCACTCCGGAATCTGCCCAAGCTGCCTTGGCCTGCCCTTTCCCGCGCCCGGTGCGGCTGCGCCACCGGGGCAAGGTGTTCGAAACGCCCGTGGCGGGGGCTTGCGAGCCGCGCTCCGGCATCCACGCCGTGCATGTGGACGGCCGGCGATGGCATGTGCAGCACGGTGCCGTGGACCTGTTCATTGAAGACGCCTCCTTCGATCCGCCGGAGGGTGCAGGCGGCGCTGCCGCTGCCAATGAACTGCGCGCGCCGTTCAATGGCAAGGTGATCGCCGTCAAGGTGGGCCCGGGTACCCCGGTCGCCCGGGGTGACGTACTGGTGGTGGTGGAGTCGATGAAGCTGGAGCATTCGCTGGCCGCAGCGCGCGCCGGCGTGGTGGCCGCGGTGGCGGCAGAGCCGGGCCAGCAGGTCGCGCCCGGGCAGGTGCTGGTCAGACTGGAGGCCGAATGAACACGGGGCTGGACGAAGACGTTGCCGCGCTGTACGACACCGCGCGGCGTTTTGCCGAAAAGGAAATCGCGCCGCACATCAACGACTGGGACGAGGCCGGGACTTTCCCGCGCACGCTGTATGCCCGTGCGGCCGAAGTGGGGCTGCTGGGGCTGGGCTACCCCGAGGCGCTGGGTGGTGCACCTGCGCCGTTCGCGCTGCGCAACGCGGTGTCGCTGGCCCTGTCGCGCCATTGCGGCAGCGGCGGACTGCTGGCCAGCCTGTTCAGCCACAACATCGGGTTGCCGCCGGTGCTGCGCCATGGTTCGGAGGCACTCCAGCACAAGGTGATCCCGCCCGTGCTGCGGGGCGGGCAGATCGCGGCGCTGGCCATTACCGAGCCGGGCGGTGGCTCGGACGTGGCCAGCCTGCGTACCACCGCGAGGCTGGAGGGCGGCGAGTGGGTCCTCAACGGCGAGAAAGTGTTCATCACTTCCGGCATGCGCGCGGACTGGATCACGGTGGCCGTGCGAACGGGCGATGCGGGCGCCAGGGGCGCGGGCGGCATCTCGATGATGGTGGTGCCAGGTGACGCGCCCGGCCTGCACCGCACCGAGCTGAAAAAGATGGGCTGGTGGTGCTCGGACACCGCGCACCTGCGTTTTGACAATGTGCGCGTGCCGGCTGGCCACCTGCTGGGCGAGGAAGGTGGGGGCTTCCGGATCATCATGACCAACTTCAACGGCGAGCGCCTCGCCATGTCGGTCATGGCGCTGGGCTTCGCGCAGGCCTGCCTTGACGAGGCGCTGGACTGGGCGCGCCAGCGCAAGACCTTTGGCGCCGCGCTGATCGAGCGCCAGGTCATCCGCCACAAGCTGGTGGACATGCAGATGCGCATTTCGGCAACCGAGGCCTGGGTCAATGCCGTGACTGCGCGTGCCGACGCGGGCGACGAAGGGCCGCAGTGGGTGGCTCAGGTTTGCATGCTCAAGAACCAGGCCACGCAGACCATGCAGTTCTGCGCCGACCAGGCGGTGCAGATCCTGGGCGCCATGGGCTTCATGCGCGGCACGCGCAGCGAGCGCATCTACCGCGAAGTCAAGGTCATGATGATCGGCGGCGGCGCCGAGGAGATCATGAAGGAGTTGGCTGCGCGTCAGCTCGGTCTGTGATCATTGCGCCATGCCCAGGACAGTACCCACACCCACCGAGTTCGACACGGAGTTTGTCGAGGGGCTCACGCGCATCTTTGAGGAGCGCATCGTCTTCAACCAGGTGCTGGGCCTGAAGATCACCGGCCTCAAGCCCGATCACGTCACCGGCCGCATCCAGATGCGCCATGAACTGATCGGCCACTACAGCCACAACCGCGTCCATGGCGGCGTGATCAGTGCCACGCTGGACGCGATGGGTGGCCTGGCCTGCATGGCCGCCATTGGCGCGCGCCACATGGACGAACCCCCGCAACAACGACTGCAGCGCTTCAGCAAGCTGGGCACCATCGACCTGCGGATTGACTACCTGCGCCCCGGCGTTGGCGAGTACTTTGAACTCCGCGCAGAGGTGCTCCGGCTGGGTTCACGCGTGGCCAGCACGCGAATGGAGTTTCGCGCACCCGACGGCAAGCTGCTGTCCACCGGGGCGGGCGCGTACATCGTGTCCTGAAGCCGCATGAAAAAAGCCGCCCGCAGGCGGCTCTTCTGGCGGAGCCTTCAGCTCACTTCGGGTAGTCGGACACGACCTTCCACTTGCCGTCCGTGATCTGCGACATGCGCGAGCTTTCGTTGCCCAGGCGCTTCTTCGGGCCGAAGGTGGCTTCGGGGCTGCCGAAGATGTCCTTGGGGATGACCATGGTGTCCATGGCCTTGATGAAGCTGTCGGTCGTCAGGTTCGGGCCGGCCTTGGCGCTCGCGGCGAAGAAGGCATCGATCGCGTTGTAGCCATAGACGGAGAACACGGTCGGGTCCTCATTGAACTTGGTCTTGTACTTGTTGGCCCAGAAACGGATGGGCTGGGAGGCCTCGTCCAGATAGGGGTGCTGGGAGGTGTGCGTGGCGTACAGGCCGTTCATGGCGGGACCGCCCAGCTTGTGGATCAGGTCGGTGTAGGCCGCGCTGGAACCAACGAACGTGGGGTTGTAGCCCATCTTGCGGGCAGTGCCGATGGCACCGATGGTCTCGCGGATGATGGTGCCCAGCACGACGAAATCGCACCCGGAGGCCTGCATCTTCTGGACCTGCGAGGAGAAATCGGTGGCACCACGCTTGTAGCTGGTCTTCTCGGCCAGCGTCACGCCAGCGGCTTTCAGGCCGTCCTCGGCGCCGCGCATCACTTCCAGGCCGAACTCGTCGTCCTGGTACATGGTGCAGACCTTCTTGGCACCCTTTTCCTTGACCAGCTTCGGCACCGACGAACGCATCTGCTCGTAGTAGGTGGCCGCAAAGGAATACTTGAGGCGGTGGAAGGGTTCGTACATTTCACGGGCGGCCGTGACGGGGAAGAAGTTGATCACGTTCTTCTCGAACTGGACCGGCATGGCGGCCATGTTCTGCGCGGTGCCGATGTGGCCGATCATGGCAAAAATCTTGTCCTGGTTGACCAGCTTCTGGGCCGCCAGCACGGCCTTCTTGGGGTCATAGGCGGAATCCTCGACCACGAGCTTGACCTTGCGGCCATGGACGCCGCCCTGCTCGTTGATCTCGTCCACGCGCAGCATCATGCCCAGGCGAACCTGCTTGCCAAAGCCCGCGATGGGCCCGGACAGGTCCTGGATCGAGCCCACGGTGATTTCCGTCTTGCTGACCCCCTGGTTGGAGTTCTGGGCCAGCACGGCACCTGCGGAACAGGCCAGCGCGACCAGCGCGGCAATTGTCTTCAGTTTCATCATTTGTCTCCTTGTTTGGAAGCCAGGCAATAGGCCAGCCCGCATTCTTGCCCACGGGGCAGGCCTGTCAAGCTGGCGTATCTACTTAAGGCGCAACCATGAGTGCGGCCCCGAGCCGGTGCAGGGCATCAGTCCTGGAAGAACTCGGACTCGACCGAGATCTTGCCGTTCTTCTGCATCACGGCCTTGAGGCCGGCGAACGCCACGTAGTCCGACACCACTTTCCAGCGGCCGTCCTGGATCTGCGACAGGCGTGAATACCGGTTGCCCAGTCGCTTGGTAGGGGCAAACGTCATTTCCGCCGTGCCAAACATGTCCCGCCCGAAGCTCATGTTTTCCAGCGTTTTCACGAACGTATCGGTGGACAGGTTGGGGCCGACCTTGAAGGCGACCTTGACGAAGTTCTCGATGTTGCCGTAGCCATAGACCGAGAACACGGTGGGGTCTTCATTGAACCGCGTCTTGTACTTCGTGGCCCAGAAGCGGATCTGCTGCGCAGCTTCGTCCAGATATGGGTGCTGCGAAGTCATCGTTGCGTACAGGCCGTCCATGCCCCTGCCACCTAGTTTGGGAATCAGGTCGGTGTAGACGGCGCTGGAGCCGACAAAGACGGGCGCAAAACCTGTCTTGCGCGCCTCGGCCATGGTGCCCACCGTCTCGCGGATGATGGTGCCCAGCACCACCATCTCGCAGCCCGCGGCCTTCATCCTGGCGACCTGGGACGAGAAGTCGGTGGCGCCGCGCTTGTAGGTGGTCTTTTCCACAAACTGCAGGCCAATGACCTTCAGGCCGGCTTCGGCGCCACGCATCACCTCCAGCCCGAAATCGTCATCCTGGTACAGCGTGCAGGCCTTCTTGAGGTTGCGTTCCTTCATCAGCCGCGGCGCGGCGATGCGCATCTGGTCGAAGTAGGTGGCCGCGTTGGCAAACTTGAGCCTGTGAAACGGCTCGTACATTTCGCGCGCGGCGGTGATCGGGAAGAAATTGATGACGTTCTTCTCGAACTGCACCGGCATGGCGGCCAGGTTCTGCGCCGTGCCCAGGTGACCGACCATCGCAAAGATGTTGTCGCTGTTGACCAGTTTCTGGGCGGCCAGCACCGACTTCTTGGGGTCGTAGCCGTCGTCCTCGACCAGCAACCTGATCTTGCGACCGTGCACGCCTCCCATTTCGTTGGCCTCGTCCACGCGCATGAGCATGCCGTTGCGGATCTGTTTGCCGTAGCTGGCCAGCGGACCCGAGAGATCCTGGATGGTGCCGATGGTGATCTCGGACCTGGAAATGCCGGCCGCATTCTGTGCCAGCGTGGCGCAGGCACAAAGTGCCAACGCGGCAAACATTGGAAATCTGGGTTTCATGAAGACTCCGCCTCTTGTGTATTAGGGATTAATCCGGAAGGATTCTGCTGGGGCGTGCCCGAACGGGCGTTCACCCAAGCGACACCGTTTCACCTTGGCGACTCACCAGGAGCGAAAAGGCCGCCCGGAGGCGGCCGTTTTGTCGCGTACGCGACCACGCGTCAGGGCGATGGGCTCACTTGTACATGGCCTCGATCTGCGGCGCGTACTTCTTTTCGACGAGCTTGCGCTTGAGCTTCATGGTGGGCGTCAGCTCCTCGTCCTCGGCGCTGAGCTGCGTCTCCAGAAGGAAGAACTTCTTGATCTGCTCCACTCGCGCGAACTTCTTGTTGACGCGGTCGATCTCGGCCTGGATCAGCTCCTGCACCTGCGGCGCCCGCGTGAGTGACGCATAGTTGCTGAAGGGCACATCGTTGTCCTGGGCGTACTTCTCGACATTCTCCTGGTCGATCATGATGATGACCGTCAGGTACGGGCGCTTGTCGCCAATGACCACGGCGTCTGTGACGTAAGGCGAAAACTTCAGTTCGTTTTCGAGCTCGCTGGGCGTGATGTTCTTGCCGCCGGCCGTGATGATGATGTCCTTCATCCGGTCGGTGATGCGGAAGAACCCGTCTTCGTCCACCAGACCGACGTCTCCGGTGTGCAGCCAGCCGTCGGCATCGACGGTCTCGGCCGTTTTCTCGGGCTGGTTGAGGTATCCCATGAACACGTTGGGCCCGCGCACCCGGATTTCGCCGGTGTCCGCGTCGATCTTCACCTCGTTGTAACCTGCTGCCGGTCCGATGGAGCCGGGCTTCATGCGGTCTGCGGGCACGCCGGTGGCGGCGCCGCAGGTTTCGGTCATGCCCCAGACCTCCAGCATCGGCACCCCGAGCGCCAGGTACCACTTCACCAGATCGGGCGAAATCGGCGCTGCACCCGTGACCAGGAAGCGGGCGCGGTGGATGCCGATGAGCTTGCGCGCATTGTTCAGGGCGATCCAGCGGGCAATGGTGAACTTGACTTTCAGCAAGCCATCCACCGGTTGCCCAGCCAGGACTTTTTCGGCGATCCGTGTACCCACGCCAATGCCCCACGCATAGGCCATCTGCTGCAGGGCACTGGCTTCCTTCAGCGCGATCATCACGCCGGAATAGAACTTCTCCCACACGCGCGGGACGGCGGTAAACACCGTCGGCGCAATCTCGCGCACGTTCTCGGGCACGGTCTCGGGGTTCTCCACAAAATTGAGCTTGGCGCCGGTGTACAGCGAGAAATACTCGCCCCCCAGGCGCTCGGCAATGTGGCACAGCGGCAGGAAGCACATGCATTCGTCGTCCTGCGTGCGCGAGATCAGCGTGTTGTAGCCGCGCACCGTGTAGACCAGCCCCTTGTGGCTGTGCATCGCGCCCTTGGGTTTGCCAGTGGTGCCCGATGTGTAGACGAGGATGGCCAGGTCGCCGGGCTTGCAGCCCGCCACGCGCGCATCCAGCGCCTGGGGATGTGCGGCCGCATGGGCGCGGCCCAGCTCGCGCAATGCGTCCAGGCTGATGATCATCGGGTCGCTGACGTCGCGCAGGCCCTCCATGTCGAACACCACGATCTTGCGCAGTCTGGGCAGCTGGGCGCGCACTTCGAGCGCCTTGTCCAGTTGCTCATCGTCTTCGACAAAGAGCACCGTGGTGCCGGAGTCTTCGCACAGGTAGTGCACCTGGCTGGCCGCGTCTGTGGGATAGATGCCATTGGCCACGCCGCCGCAGCTCAGTACGGCCAGGTCGGCCAGCACCCATTCGATCACGGTGTTGGAAAGGATGGATGAAGTTTCGTTTGCTGCAAAGCCCAGGCTGAGCAAGCCGTTGCCGATCTCGCGCACCGCCGTGCCGGTCTGGTCCCAGGTCCAGCTGCGCCAGATGCCCAGCTCTTTCTGGCGCATCCAGACCTGGGGACCGCGCGCGCGCACGCCGTTCCAGAACATCGCGGGAATCGTGTCGCCTTCCAGCACGACACGGGTTTCAGGCTGGATGTGTGAGAGGTCCCACAAATTGCTCATAAGAATTCCTTTCGGGGCCGCAGCGGTTCCGGCTTGGCCGGGCCGCCTGCGGCGCCCCCCAGTGGGGGGAGGCGGCCCAAGGCCGCTTCGGGGGGCGTCGTATTCATCTCCAGTTTTTCTTCTTCTTCCAGCGTCGCTCACCGCGCACGCCGGTTTCCTTCATGCCCAGGTAGAACTCCTTGATGTCGTCCTTTTCGCGCAATCGCGCGCAAGTGTCTTCCATCACGATGCGGCCGTTCTCCAGCACGTACCCGTAGTCCGATGCATTCAGCGCCATGTTGGCGTTCTGTTCCACCAGCAGGATGGTGGTGCCCCGGTCCCGGTTGATGCGCACCACGATTTCGAAAATTTCCTTGGTGAGTTTCGGGCTGAGGCCCAGGCTGGGCTCGTCCAGCAGGATCAGGTCTGGACTGGCCATGAGCGCGCGGCTGATGGCCAGCATCTGCTGCTGGCCGCCCGACAGCAGTCCTGCATCCTGCGTGGCCCGCTCGCGCAGGATCGGGAAATAGTCGAACACGGTTTCGATGTCGCGCGCGACGCCGTCCCGGTCGCTGCGGGTGTAGGCACCCATCAGCAAGTTGTCGCGCACGCTCAGCAGCGGGAACACCTCGCGGCCCTCAGGTACGTGGCTCAGGCCCTGCTGGACGATGTGGGCCGGATCGCGTGCGGTGATGTCGGCGCCCTTGAACTCGATGGAGCCCTTGCGCGGGTCGATGATGCCGCTGATGGTTTTCAGGATGGTGGTCTTGCCCGCGCCGTTGGAACCCAGCACGGTGGCGATTTCGCCGCGACGGACCTGCAGGCTCACGCCGCGGATCGCCTTGATCGGGCCGTAGGCGCTTTCAACGTTGAGCAGCTTGAGCACGGGCTGGTCGCTCACGGGAGGGGGTGTCGCGCTCATGCTGGCGTCCTCCGCAGGCTGCCCAGGTCGTCCACCGAGCCCAGGTAGGCCTCGATCACGCCCGGGTGGGATTGCACTTCGGCCGGGCTGCCGCTGGCGAGCACCTCGCCCTGGTTCATGGCCACCACGCGGTCTGACACCTTGGACACGAGCGACATGTCGTGCTCCACCATCAGCACCGTGATGCCCAGTTCGTGCTTGATGTCCTGGATCCAGAACGCCATGTCGTCGGTTTCCTCCACATTGAGGCCCGACGACGGCTCGTCCAGCAGCAGCAGTTTGGGCTCGGTGCACAGCGCACGGGCCATCTCGACCACCTTGCGCACGCCATAGGGCAGGCCCGCAATCATGGAGTCGCGGTGGTGCTGCAAATCCAGGAACTCGATGACCTGCTCGGCCTTTTCGCGCGCAGCAATCTCGGCGGCCCGCACCTTCGGGGTGAACAGGACTTCGCTCAGCAGGCTGGTGCTGCGGTGGGTATGCCGCCCGATGAGCAGGTTGTGCAGCACGGAGGCGTGCTCGAACAGCTCGATGTTCTGGAACGTGCGCGCGATGCCCAGCGAGGCGATGCGGTGCGGCGGCTGGTCGGTCAGCGTCACGCCCTCAAAGCTGATCGTGCCTTCGGTGGGCGTATAGATGCGGCTGATCAGGTTGAAGACGGTGGTCTTGCCCGCGCCGTTGGGGCCGATGAGCGTGAACACTTCGCCCTTGCGGACGTCAAAGCTCACGTTGTTGACCGCCAGCACGCCGCCGAAGCGCACGCTGAGGTTCCTGGCTGAAAGAAGGACGTCACTCATTTACTTCAGCCTGTCGGATTTCTGGAAGGACTTCTGCCGCTTGAACATGCCCTTGCGGTAGAACGGGAACAGCTGGATGTAGGTCCGCACCTTGAGCCACCGGCCGTACAGTCCCAATGGCTCAAACAGCACAAAGCCGATCAGCACGGCGCCATAGATCACCGCCTTCAGCCCGGGCGCCTGGGCGATGGCCTCGGGCAGGTAGTCCTTGACGGCGCTGATGCCCTGGGGCAGGCCGATGAGGAAAATTGCGCCCAGAAACGCGCCGTGGATCGAGCCCAGCCCGCCAATCACCACCATCAGCAGCAGGTCGATCGACTGGATGATGTTGAACTGGTCGGGAGAGAGAAAGCGGATCTGGTGGGCATAAAGCGCGCCGCCGATGCCGGCCAGCGCGGCGGAGATCGCAAAACTCAGCGTCTTGTAGTAGGCCAGGTGGATGCCCATGCTTTGCGCGGAGATCTCCGAATCGCGGATGGCCACGAATGCGCGTCCGGTGGCCGAGCGCAGCAGGTTGACGCAGGCCAGCGTGGCCAGGACAGTGACCACCAGGCAGACGAAGTAGAACGATGCGCCGGTATCGGCCACCCAGCCAAAGATGTTGGCCTGTCCGACGGACTTGCCGGCGTTGCCCCCGGTGACGCTCTCCCAGCGCGCGAAGACTTCCTCGACGATGAAACCGAAAGACAGCGTGGCGATGCCCAGGTAGATGCCCTTCACGCGCAGGGCCGGCAGGCCAACCACCACCCCCACCGCCGCCGACAGCACGCCGGCCAGGGCCAGCGCAATGGGGAACGGCACACCCATCCCGGTGAACACCGCTTGCGTGTAGGCGCCCACCCCCAGGAAGGCCGCGTGGCCGATGGAGAACAGCCCGGTGAAGCCGGCCAGCAGCATCAGGCCCAGGCCCACCACCGCATAGATCAGGATGAAGGTCAGCTGTGCAAGCAGGTACTCGCTGAACAGCCAGGGCGCCGCCACCAGCAGCAGGCACAGGGCGCTGTACCAGAACACATGCCCGCCATGCTTGGCGAGTTTGATGTCCTGCGCGTAGTCGGTCTTGAAGATGAATCGCATGTCAGACCTTCTTGCGCAGTTTTTCGCCGAACAGCCCGTTGGGTTTGACCATCAGCATGACCAGGACCACGATGTAGGCGGCCACGTCCTTGAACCCCTCGGGCAGGTAAAAGCCCGAAAGCGATTCGACGATGCCGATGATGAGCCCGCCCACGATGGCGCCCGGAAGGCTGCCGAAGCCACCCACCACCGCCGCGGGGAAGGCCTTCAGGCCGATGAAACCCATGTTGGCGTGGATGAATGTGATGGGCGCCAGCAGCAGGCCGGCAACGGCCGCCACGCCCGCAGCAAGCCCCCATACCAGCCCGTTGAGTGACTTGACCGGTATGCCCATGTAGTAGGCGGCCAGCTGGTTCTGCGACGAAGCCTGCATGGCAATACCGATCTTGCTGTAGCGGAACATGGCGAACAGCCCGGCGCACAGCACGGCGGTGGAGGCAATGACCACCATCTGCTCCACATTGAGCACCAGTGTGCCCAGCTTCCAGACCTGGTCCTTGTAGGGCACAGGCAGCGTGTGGGTCTCGGTACCGATGGCCGGGATCATGGTCACCAGCCCGCGCGCCACGTAGCCGATGCCGATGGTGAGCATGACTATGGAGAACGCAGGCTGCCCCAGGATCGGACGGATCACCACGCGCTCCAGGGCAACACCGAAGATGCCCATCGCGAGGATCGATGCGGGCACCGCGATCCAGAAAGGGAAACCCAGCATGGTCATGCAGGCCAGTCCGCCAAAGGCGCCCAGCATCATCAGTTCGCCCTGCGCGAAGCTCACCGTCTCGGTGGCTTTGTAGATGAGCACGAAACCCAGCGCGATCAGCCCGTAGATGCACCCCTGTGCGATGCCGCTGATGACGAGTTGTATGACTTGCACCGTGTCTCCTGATTGCCGGTCCGTGTTTATATCTTTCGTCGCAATTCCACGGCTACAGGGTTGCCCCCGATATCTTGTCGCCAATGCATCAGGACTAATCTTGGAATGACTCTGGCCGTCTCCGTCGAGACCGTGGACAACGTCACCATCGTGACGCTGGACCGCCCCGAGGTTCGCAACGCCGTGGACGACGCCACGGCGAGAGCCTTGCATCAAGCGTTCCTTCAGTTCGAGGCGGATGACCATGCCCGCGTCGCGGTGTTCCATGGCGCGCACGGCCATTTCTGCGCCGGCTGGGACTTGCAGGCCGGCGCGCGCCTGCAGGCCCAGGGGCACGACGGCACGCTGGCGCACCTGGACTTTGCACCTTCTGAGGCCGCACCGCTCGGCCCCATGGGCCCGTCACGCCTGCTGCTGTCCAAGCCGGTGATCGCCGCCGTGAGCGGCGCGGCCGTGGCTGGCGGGATGGAACTGGCCCTGTGGTGTGACCTGCGCGTGGTGGAAGAGGACGCCTACTTCGGCGTGTACTGCCGCCGCTTTGGCGTGCCGCTGATCGATGGCGGCACGGTGCGCCTGCCGCGGCTCGTGGGCATGGGCCATGCCATGGACCTGATCCTCACCGGGCGCAAGGTCGAGGCCCCGGAGGCGCTGGCCATGGGCCTGGCCAACCGCGTGGTGCCGCGTGGCCAGGCGCGCGAAGCGGCCCTGGCGCTGGCGCGCCAGCTGGCGGCGTTCCCGCAAGGGACCATGAACGCCGACCGCGCCAGCGCCTATGCCCAGGGGTCGCTGCCGCTGGCCGAGGCGCTGCACCAGGAGTGGGAGCGCGGCAAGCGGTGCATCGCCCAAGGGCTGGAGGGTGCCGCGCGCTTTGCCGCCGGCGAAGGCCGCCACGGCAAGTTTTAGATGCCAAATTGGCCGCCAGCCCGCATGGGATGGCACTGAGCCGCTATAAAAACAATAGCAACCGCCCGGCGGTCGTGTCGTGCCTCAATCAGCCTGCAGGGGCTTTGGGGATGGGGCGCGGCTTGCCCTGGTCGTCAATGGCCACATAGGTGAGGGACGCCTCGGTCACCTTGACATAGCGGCCCTGGGCGCGGAAACGCTCGGCGTACACCTCCACTTGCACGGTGATGGAAGTGTTGCCCACGCGGGTGACTTCGGCAAAGAAGCTCAGGATGTCACCCACGCGCACCGGCTGCTTGAAGATGAACTGGTTGACCGCCACTGTGGCCATGCGCCCATCCACGTAGCGCGCCGGCAGCACCGAGCCGGCCAGGTCGACCTGCGCCATGACCCAGCCGCCGAAGATGTCGCCGTTGGCGTTGCAGTCGGCCGGCATGGGGATGACCTTGAGGACCAGTTCCTTGTCGGTGGGCAGGCCCGCGCCGGTCTGGCCAGACTGACCCTGCGCAGCACTTGAATGGTCGGACATGGGCACAATCTCCTTTACAGCAGCTTCTGCACGATTGTCCCCCATGCGCCGCGCTGGCGAATCGACCTCCCACCCCACCGTCGCCGCGGCCGCCCCGCTGGCCACGCCCACCGCCACAACGGCCGCCGGTCGCACCGACTGGGCCACGCTGCGCCGGCTGTTCCCCTACCTGTGGCAGTACAAGTGGCGCGTGGTGGCGGCGCTGGCCTTCATGGTGTGCGCCAAGCTGGCCAACGTGGGCGTGCCGCTGCTGCTCAAGAACCTGGTGGATGCCATGTCCTTCCGGCCGGGGGAGCCGGCCGCCGTGCTGGTGGTGCCGCTGGGCCTGCTGGTGGCCTATGGCCTGCTGCGCCTGAGCACCTCGCTGTTCACCGAGCTGCGCGAGCTGGTGTTCGCCAAGGCCACGCACGGCGCGGCGCGCAGCATCGCGCTGGAGACGTTTCGCCACCTGCACGCGCTGAGCCTGCGCTTTCACCTGGAGCGCCAGACCGGCGGCATGACCCGCGACATCGAACGCGGCGTGCGCGGCATCGAGTCGCTGATCTCCTACTCGCTGTACAGCATCGTGCCCACGCTGGTCGAAGTGGCCCTGGTGCTGACCATCCTGGCGGTGAAGTTCGACGCCTGGTTTGCCTGGATCACGCTGATCGCGCTGGCCGTGTACATCGTCTACACGGTGACGGTGACCGAGTGGCGCACCCAGTTCCGCCGCGAGGCCAACGAGTTCGACTCGGCGGCCCACACCAAGGCGGTGGACTCGCTGCTGAACTACGAAACCGTCAAGTACTTCAACAACGAGGGCTTCGAGGCGAAGCGCTACGACGAGAGCCTGGAGCGCCTGCGCCGCGCCCGGCTCAAGAGCCAGACCACGCTGAGCCTGCTCAACACCGGCCAGCAGCTGATCATCGCCGTGGGGCTGGTGGGGATGCTGTGGCGCGCCACCCAGGGCGTCGTTGAAGGGCGCATGACACTGGGCGACCTGGTGATGATCAACGCCTTCATGATCCAGCTGTACATCCCGCTGAACTTCCTGGGTGTGCTGTACCGCGAGATCAAACAGAGCCTGACCGACCTGGACAAGATGTTCGTGCTGATGGAGCGTGAGCGCGAGGTGGCCGACGCGCCGGACGCACAGCCGCTGGCCCTGCAAGGCGCGCCCGCCGTGCGCTTCGAGAACGTGGACTTTTCCTATGAGCCCAACCGCCAGATCCTGCACGGCGTGAGCTTCGAGATCCCTCCGGGCAAGACGGTGGCGGTGGTCGGGCCCTCGGGCTCGGGCAAGTCCACGCTGGCACGGCTGATGTTCCGCTTCTACGACGTGAGCAACCCTCAGGACGGCGGACGAATCACCATTGCCGGGCAGGACATCCGCGCCGTGACGCAGGGCAGTGTGCGCGCCGCCATCGGCATCGTGCCGCAGGACACCGTGCTCTTCAACGACACGGTGGAATACAACATCGCCTACGGACGCCCCGGAGCCTCCCGCGCTGAAGTGGAGGACGCGGCACGGGCTGCGCGCATTCACGGCTTCATTGAATCCACCCCGCGCGGCTACCAGACCATGGTGGGCGAGCGCGGGCTCAAGCTGTCTGGCGGCGAAAAGCAGCGCGTGGCGATCGCCCGCACGCTGCTCAAGGATCCGCCAGTGCTGATCTTCGACGAGGCCACCAGTGCGCTGGACAGCGCCAACGAGCGTGCCATCCAGGCCGAGCTGCAGGGCGTCGCGCAGAACAAGACGGCGCTGGTCATCGCCCACCGCCTGTCCACCGTGGTCGACGCGCATGAGATCCTGGTGATGGAGGCCGGCCGCATCATCGAACGCGGCACCCACGCCGAACTGCTTGCGCGAAACGGCCGCTACGCCGACATGTGGGCGCTGCAGCAGTCTGGCGAGGGCGCCTGAGCCTTTTTACAGGCAAAATTGGCACACAGCCCCCGTGGATGCTGGTTGGGCTGCTATCAAAATCATAGTAGTTCAGGCTCCCGCATACTTCCAGAGACGCGTGTATGTCCCTTCGCTTCGTCAGGCCGGGCCGTGACCGCGCAGCACCGTCGTGTGCTTCAATGGGCGGCGACACGCCTGCGTCGGGACAGCCGGTTCCGGGGCTCTGGCGGCGCAACCCGGAGCAACCCCACATGAACCCAGTCAAGCTTGCAGGTGTCCTGCTCATCGTGGCGGGCCTGTTGGGGCTGCTCTATGGCGGCTTCAGCTATACCCGCGAAACCCACGACGTGAAGATCGGGCCGATCGAGTTGTCCGTCAAGGAGAAAAAGGCGGTGAACATTCCCGTGTGGGCCGGCATCGGGGCCATCGTGGCCGGCGCGGCGCTGCTGGCCCTGGGCGTGCGCAAGGGTTGAACGGATGCCGGTGCTGGTGCTGAACGTGAAGGTGAAGCCCAACGCCCGCGCCAGCGTGCTGCACCCCGGTGTGGACGACGGGCCATGGTTGGCCGAGATCAAGGCCGCACCCGTGGACGGCAGGGCCAATGAGGCGCTGATCGCGCTGGTGGCCAGCCATTTTGGCTGTCGCAAGTCGGCCGTCACCATCAAGAGTGGTGCGGCCAGTCGCCTCAAGCGGGTGCGCGTGGACGCTCCCTGAGCGCGCATCGGCCCATAATCCGCGGATGGAAACCAAGTGGCTTGAGGATTTCGTCAGCCTGGCCGAGACGCGCAGCTTCAGCCGCTCGGCCACGCTGCGCCATGTGACCCAGCCTGCGTTTTCACGCCGCATCCAGGCGCTGGAGGCCTGGGCCGGCACCGATCTGGTGGACCGCAGTTCCTACCCGACGCGGCTCACGCCGGCGGGGGAGACGCTGTACGCACAGTCGCTGGAGGTGCTGCAGGCCCTGCAGAGCACGCGCGCCATGCTGCGCGGACATTCTTCGGCGGGACAGGACGTCATCGAGTTTGCCGTGCCCCACAGCCTGGCGTTCACCTTCTTTCCGGCGTGGGTGTCCAGCCTGCGCGAGAAGTTCGGCCCCATCAAGAGCCGGTTGATCGCGCTGAATGTGCACGACGCGGTGATGCGGCTGGTGGAAGGCAACTGCGACCTGCTGATCGCCTTTCACCATGCCTCCCAGCCTTTCCAGCTCGACCCGGACCGCTACGAGATGGTCACACTGGGCCAGGAGGTGCTGGGCCCCTACGTCAAGCCCGATGCCGCCGGCGCGCCGATCTTCCAGTTGCCGGGAAGGGCCGGCCAGCCGCTGCCCTACCTGGGTTACGCGCCCGGCGCCTACCTGGGCCGCATCGTGGACCTCATCCTCAAGCAGTCGGCCACGGCCATCCACCTGGACAGGGTCTACGAGACCGACATGGCCGAGGGACTGAAAGCCATGGCGCTCGAAGGCCACGGCATTGCGTTCCTGCCGCAAAGCGCGGTCAAGAAAGAGCTGCGAGCGCGCAAGCTGGTCAGTGCCGCGCCGCCCGAACTGAGCGGCCTGGACATGCTCATGGACGTGCGCGCTTACCGCGAGAAGCCCGCCGGCAAGGTGGCCAGCAAGAGCACGGCGCAGGCGCTGTGGGAGTTCCTGGTGTCCCGCCAGGGAGGGCGCAGCGGGTCGCTTTGATCCATGCACGCCGTGCATGGATGCCGCTTTTGGCAGCATCATAAGTTTTTTGCATAGTTTGGGGCGCAAACAGCATTGGCCTTGCGCCGGGATGAGCCCTACAGTTCGCGCCATCGAAGACACCGATGGAACACGATGGACTCCAACACCCGCGTCGAACATGATTTCCTGGGCGACAAGCCGATTCCCGCCGACGCCTACTGGGGCGTGCACACGGCGCGCGCGGTGGAGAACTTCCCGATTTCCGGCACGGCCATATCGGCCATGCCCGACCTGATCCGGGCCTTCGGGTTCGTCAAGAAGGCGGCGGCGCGCGCCAACGCAGAGCTGGGGGCATTGGACCGCAAGCGGGCCACCGCCATCATGAGTGCCTGCGAAAAGCTCATCGCCGGCCAGCACCACGACCAGTTCGTGGTCGACGTGATCCAGGGGGGCGCCGGCACCTCGACCAACATGAATGCCAACGAAGTGATCGCCAACCTCGCGCTGGAGCGCCTGGGGTTCGATAAAGGTCGCTACGACGTGCTGCACCCCAACGACCATGTGAACGCCTCGCAGAGCACCAACGACGTGTACCCCACGGCCGTGCGTCTGGCGCTGTGGTCGGGCATTGACCGCCTGCTGGGCTCCATGGCCACGCTGCGCGGGGGCTTTGAGGCCAAGGCGGAAGAGTTCAAGGACATTCTCAAGATTGGCCGCACCCAGCTGCAGGACGCCGTGCCGATGACGCTGGGGCAGGAGTTCTCGACCTACGCGGTGATGATCGAGGAGGACGAAGCCCGTCTGCGCGAGGCCCGCGCCCTGATCCAGGAAATCAACCTGGGCGCCACCGCCATCGGCACCGGCATCAACGCGCCGGCCGGCTATGCCGACCTGGCGTGCAAATACCTGGCAGAAGAAAGCCGCATCCCGGTGGTCAAGGCCAAGAACCTGATCGAAGCCACCCAGGACACGGGCGCCTTTGTGCAGCTGTCCGGGGTGCTCAAGCGCGTGGCCACCAAGCTCAGCAAGACCTGCAACGACCTGCGCCTGCTGTCCAGCGGGCCGCAGGCGGGATTTGGCGACATCCGTCTGCCGCCGCGGCAGGCGGGTTCGTCCATCATGCCGGGCAAGGTCAATCCGGTGATCCCGGAAGTGATGAACCAGGTGGCCTTCGAAGTGATCGGCAATGATGTCACCGTGACCATGGCCTCCGAGGCCGGTCAGCTGCAGCTCAATGCCTTCGAGCCCATCATGGGCTGGAGCCTGTTCAAGAGCATCGAGCACCTGAGCCAGGCGTGCCTGACCCTCAAGACCAACTGCGTCGATGGCATCGAACCCAATCGTGAACTGCTGGCCAGGCGGGTGCGCGAATCCATCACGCTGGTGACCGCCCTGAACCCCATCATCGGATACGAAAAAGCCGCGCTGATCGCCAAGACGGCCATGGCCACGGGTGCCCCGATTGACGATGTGGCCGAGTCGCTGGGCATCCTGACCCGGGCCCAGATCGAGGCGCTGCTGGTGCCGGAAAAACTCACCCAGCCCCTGGGTCTGTCCGCCTGAGGCCGCTCCGGGCACAAAGACTGCTTTCAATCCGCGGAGTAGCCATGAAGACGAGTTGCGCACCACGTTGGGGAATTGCACTGGCCCTTGCCCTGATGGCCGGCCAGGCGGCCTGGGCCGCGCCGGGCGTGCTCGAGCGCGTCAAGGCAGGGGGCAAGCTGGTGATCGCCCACCGGGAATCCTCGGTGCCGTTCTCCTATGTCGATGCCGACCGCAAGCCAGTGGGTTATGCGCTGGACCTGTGCCTCAAGCTGGCCGAGGTGATCCGGCGCAAGACCGGCATGAAGGACATGCCGGTGGAATTCCTGATGGTGACCCCGGCCAGCCGCATCCCGGCGATCGAGCAGGGCAAAGCCGACATGGAATGTGGCTCGACCACCAACAATGCCGAGCGACGAGAGAAAGTGGCCTTTACCGTGCCGCATTTCATCACCGGCGCGCGCATGCTGGTGCGGGCCGACAGCCCGATCGATCGGATTGAAGACATGGAAGGCCGCAAGCTCGTCTCCACGAAAGGCACCACCCCGCTCAAGGCCGTGGAGCAGACCAATCGGGAGCGGCTGCTGCGCATCCAGATCCTGGAAGCACCGGACCATGGCCGCGCGGTGGAGATGGTCGAAAAGGGCGAAGCGGATGCTTTCGTGATGGACGACGTGCTGTTGTACGGGCTGGCTGCAAACCGCCCTAACCCGGCAGCGCTGAAAGTGGTGGGCCGGTTTCTGACCACCGAGCCGCTGGCCATCATGATCTCGAAGAACGATCCGGAATTCAAGAAGCTGGTGGACGAAGAAATGCGCCGCCTGATCCTCAGCCGCGAGATCTATCCCTTTTACGACAAGTGGTTCACGCGCCCCATCCCGCCGCGCGGAACGGCGCTCAACCTGCCGGTGAGCTACCTGCTGCGTGACTTCTGGAAATACCCCACCGATCAAGTCCCATTTTGAGCATGAGGTTTACGGGTATTCCCTCAGCACCGTCTCTCTAGAATCCCGTTTCATGGTTACCTTTCACAACGCTTCACACAGGAGATCTTCATGAAGAAGCAAATCATCGCTATGGCCGTGCTGGCCGTCACCGCAGGCGCCGCCATGGCGCAGGCCAACGACACGCTGGCCAAGGTCAAGGCCTCGGGTTCGATCACCATGGGCGTGCGTGAATCCTCGGGCGCCCTGTCCTTCACCCTGGGTGACGGCAAGTTTGCGGGCTTCCATGTTGAAGTCTGCCAGCGTGTTATCGCCGAAGTCGAGAAGGCCGCCGGTCGCAAGCTGGAAGTGAAGTACGTGCCCGTCACGTCGCAGAACCGCATCCCGCTGGTGCAAAACGGCACGGTGGACATCGAGTGCGGCTCCACCACCAACAACGCCACGCGCCAGAAGGACGTGGCCTTCCTCGCCACAACGTTCGTGGAAGAAGTGCGCATTGCCGTAAAGGCCAATTCCGGCATTACCGGGATTGCGCAATTGAACGGCAAGAACGTGGCGACCACCACCGGCACGACTTCGGTGCAGCATCTGCGCAAGCATGAGCGCGCCACCGGCGTGGACTTCAAGGAAGTGTTTGGCAAGGACCACGCCGACAGCTTCCTGCTGCTGGAGACCGGCCGAGCCGACGCTTTCGTGATGGATGGCCAGATCCTGGCGGGCAACATCGCCAATGCCAAGACTCCCGGAGACTTCCGCATCGTGGGCGAAGTGCTGAGCGTCGAGCCCATCGCGATCATGATCCGCAAGGACGACGCAGCGTTCAAGAAGCTGGGCAACGACGCCATCGCCGCCATGGCCAAGTCGGGCGACCTTGCCAAGATCTACGACAAGTGGTTCATGCAGCCGATCCCGCCGAAGAACACGCGCGTGGGCCTGGCCGCTTCGGACAGCACCAAGGCTGCCTGGGCGACCCCGAACGACAAGCCGATGGAAGACTACGCGAAGAAGTAATTCCGGATGATGACGGGCCCCTGTGGTGAATGCCACAGGGGCCCTTCGTCTGCCGGCGTGCGCACCATACCAACAAGAGGAGAGCGCCCATGGCCTGGGATTGGCAGGTTTTCTGCAAGGAAACAACGACCGGCGACGTGATCGCCGGCTGCTTCGGCAAGGGTGGGGACCAGACCTACCTGAACTGGATCATCTCCGCCTGGGGCTGGACGCTGACCGTGGCCTTGTCGGCACTGGTGGTCGCGCTTCTGGCCGGCCTGGTGATCGGGACGCTTCGAACCCTGCCTGACAGCCCATGGCTGGTCCGTCTGGCCAATGTCTGGGTTGAGCTGTTCCGGAACGTGCCGCTGCTGGTGCAGATTTTCCTCTGGTATTTCGTCGTGCCGGCTGTTGTGCCGGCCATGAAGACTTTCCCCTCCGAAGTGCTGGTGATCCTCGCGCTCGGATTTTTTACTTCTGCGCGTGTGGCCGAACAGGTCCGCTCCGGCATCCAGGCGTTGCCGCGAGGGCAGCGGTACGCCGGCATGGCGCTGGGTTTTTCGACGGCCCAGACCTATCGCTACGTGTTGCTGCCAATGGCGCTGCGCATCGTCATCCCGCCGCTCACCAGCGAGTCGATGAACATCATCAAGAACTCCTCGGTCGCCTTTGCGGTGTCGGTGGCCGAACTGACCTTTTTTGCGCGGCAGTCGGGCGAGGAGACTTCCCAGCCTGTGCAGATGTACCTGGCCGTCACGATCCTGTATGCCCTGACGGCGTTCGTCATCAACCGTGCCATGGCTTTCATCGAGAAGCGCACGCGCGTGCCCGGTTTTGTGGCCGCGGGCGGCATGGCGGGAGGGCACTGACATGGGCAATCTCGACCTTTCCTTCTTCAGCTGGGATGTCATAGGCCCGTTTGTCACCAAGGGCTTCATCTTCAGCATCTGGCTCACCATCGTTGCCACCATCGGCGGCATTGCCCTGGGTACCGTGCTGGCGCTGATGCGGCTGTCCGGCCGCAAGGCACTGGACCTGCCCGCAGCGGCCTACGTCAACACGATGCGCTCCATTCCGCTCGTGATGGTGCTGCTGTGGTTCTTCCTGCTGATCCCGTTCGCGATTGGCCGGCCGCTGGGTGCCGAGACCTCCGCAGTGATCACCTTCATTGCCTTTGAGGCGGCCTACTTCTCCGAGATCGTGCGCGCCGGCATCCAGTCGATCCCGCGCGGGCAGGTCAACGCCGGTTATGCGGTGGGCATGACGTATTCCCAGAACATGAAGCTGGTGATCCTGCCGCAGGCCTTCCGCAACATGCTGCCGGTGTTCCTGACGCAGACCATCATCCTGTTCCAGGACACCTCGCTGGTGTACGCCATCGGGGCGTACGACATGCTCAAGGGCTTCGAGACGGCGGGCAAGAACCTCGGCCGTCCGGTCGAGGCCTACCTGCTGGCAGCCGTCGTCTACTTCATCATGTGCATGGCACTGTCCTTTGCCGTGCGCCGCATACAGCTCAAGGTCCAGATCATCCGTTAAACCTGTTGGGGAACCCTCATGATTGAAATCAAGAACGTCTCGAAGTGGTATGGCCCCACGCAGGTGCTCAACGACTGCTCGGTCAGCATCAAGAAGGGCGATGTGGTCGTGGTTTGCGGGCCTTCCGGTTCGGGCAAATCCACGCTGATCAAGACCGTCAACGCGCTGGAGCCGTTCCAGAAGGGCGAGATTTATGTCGACGGCATCGGCCTGCATGACCCGAAGACCGACCTGCCCAAGCTGCGCTCGCGCGTCGGCATGGTGTTTCAGCACTTTGAGCTGTTCCCGCACCTCAGCGTCACCGAGAACCTGACCATCGCCCAGATCAAGGTGCTTGGCCGCAGCCTGGATGAGGCCAAGACACGGGGCCTGAAGATGCTGGACCGCGTGGGCCTGATGGCGCACAAGGACAAGTTCCCCGGCCAGCTGTCCGGCGGCCAGCAACAGCGCGTGGCAATTGCCCGCGCGTTGTCGATGGACCCGATCGTCATGCTGTTCGACGAACCGACCTCCGCTCTGGATCCGGAAATGGTGGGTGAGGTGCTCGATGTGATGGTGACACTGGCCAAAGAGGGCATGACCATGATGGTGGTCACGCACGAAATGGGCTTCGCGCGCAAGGTGGCCAACCGCGTGATTTTCATCGATGTGGGTGGCCGCATCCTGGAAGATTGCCCCAAGGAAGAGTTCTTCGGCAACGCGGAAGCGCGCCAGCCGCGGACCAAAGACTTCCTGAACAAGATCCTGGCGCACTGATAGACGCCCCCGGAAGCGGCCCGGCAGGGCCGCCTCCCTCCACTTGGGGCGACACCAGTGGCCCGGCGGAGCCGGTTCCACGGTGGCACTGGGGTACTCCCCCTCGCGCCGGCTTCGCATTTGCGGTCTGGGACAATGGCGCCCATGACAACCGAGATCACGATCACCCGCCCCGACGACTGGCACCTGCACGTGCGCGACGGCGCCGCGCTTCAAGCGGTGGTGCCGCACACGGCGGCGCAGTTCGGCCGCGCCATCATCATGCCCAACCTCAAGCCGCCGGTGACCACCGCCGCGCAGGCGCTGGCTTACCGCGACCGCATCCGCGCGGCCGTGCCCGCGGGCATGAACTTCGAGCCGCTGATGACGCTGTACCTCACCGACAACCTGCCGGCCGACGAGATCGCGCGCGCCAGGGACGCTGGCGTCGTGGCCTGCAAGCTCTACCCGGCCGGTGCCACCACCAACAGCGACGCGGGGGTGACCGACCTGCGCAAGACCTACAAGACGCTGGAAGCCATGCAGCGCGCCGGCCTGCTGCTGCTGGTGCACGGGGAAGTCACGTCGCCCGACATTGACCTGTTCGACCGAGAGGCCGTGTTCATCGAGCAACAACTCATTCCGCTGCGCCGCGACTTCCCCGAGCTCAAGATCGTCTTTGAGCACATCACCACGCGCGAGGCCGCCCAGTACGTGCGCGACGCCGACCGGTTCACCGGCGCCACCGTCACTGCGCACCACCTGCTGTACAACCGCAACGCCATCTTCACTGGGGGCATCCGGCCGCACTACTACTGCCTGCCGGTGCTCAAGCGCGAGACGCACCGCCTGGCGCTTGTCGAGGCCGCCACCGGCGGCAACCCGCGCTTCTTCCTGGGTACGGACAGCGCGCCGCACCCGGCCCACCTCAAGGAGCACGCCAGTGGCTGCGCCGGCTGCTACACCGCCCACGCGGCCCTGGAGCTGTATGCCGAAGCGTTTGACGCCGCCGGCGCACTGGACAAGCTGGAGGGTTTTGCCAGCTTCCATGGCGCCGACTTTTATGGCCTGCCGCGCAACAGCGGCACGGTCACCCTTCGCAGGGAGTCGTGGAACGCGCCCGAGCAGTTTGCCTTTGGTGACGCCCAGCTCAAGCCGCTGCGCGGGGGCGAACCCCTTCTCTGGCGCCTGGCTTGAAAGAGCCGGCGCTGGCTGCGCAGCTTGGCGCGCTGGATTGCGCTGCACCCTGGTTTGCACCGCACAAGGACGCCATCCGGGCCTGTCGCCACCACATGGCCCGCGGCGCAGATGTGGCGGCGGCGCTCAATGCCCTGCATCCGACAGGCGACGCGGTGCCGCGCTTTGTGCCAGTGGCCTCGGCCCTGCCTGGCGAGGCTTACGAGGCATTCGTGGCCCGAACGGGTTTTGTGCCGACCCGGGACAACCTGCACGACTTCTTCAACGGCCTGTGCTGGCAGCGCTTTCCGAAGGCGAAGCGCCGCCTCAACCAGCTCCAGGCCGAACACATCTCAAAGGATGGCGTGCAGCCCGTGCGCGGACCTGTGCGGGACGCGTTGACCCTTCTTGACGAGAACGGCGCGCTGCTGTTTGCCCCCGATCCCCTGTGGCAGGCGCTGCGCGCCCGGGACTGGAAGCGGCTTTTCACCGACCTGCGCCCGCTGTGGAGCCAGGCTCGCCTGGAGCTGGTGGGGCACGCCCTGCTGGAAAAACTGGCTTCCCCAAGAAAATCGGCCACAGCCCACGTCTATATTGGCCAGACTGCTATAAAAAGCATAGCGACCCTGGCCCCGCACACGGTGGACGAGTGGCTCGCCGATGATCTGCAAGCCGTTCACCTCTCGGGCAAGCCCTTTGCGCCGATGCCGGTTCTGGGCGTGCCGGACTGGTGGCCCGCCAATGGTGCACCAGGCTTCTACGACGATGCTGCGGTGTTCCGGCCGCCGGCCAAAGAGGCAATAACCGCAAAGTTTCTGTGAATACCAGCCCCGACCCTTGATTTCCCCCGGGGTGCCCCTACCATTCGCGGCAACGGCCTCCGGTGTGGGGCTGCCCATGGAATTTGACAATGAAACGTATCGTCCTGTTCGTGCTGACCAATCTGGCTGTGGTGGTGGTGCTGGGCATCGTTGCCAACCTGTTGGGGGTCAACCGCTACCTCACCGCCAACGGCCTGAACCTGGGCGCGCTGCTCGGCTTCGCGCTGATCATGGGCTTTGGCGGCGCGATCATCTCGCTGCTGATGAGCAAGCCCATCGCCAAATGGAGTGCGGGCGTTCGGATCATCGACGGCAACGGTTCGGCCGACGAAGCCTGGATCGTGGAGACGGTGCGCCGTTTTGCCGACAAGGCCGGCATTGGCATGCCGGAGGTCGGCATCTTTGAAGGCGCCCCCAACGCCTTCGCCACGGGTGCATTCAAGAATTCGGCGCTGGTGGCAGTGTCCACAGGCCTGTTGCAGGGCATGACGCGTGAAGAGGTGGAGGCCGTGATCGGCCACGAAGTCGCCCACATCGCCAATGGCGACATGGTCACCATGACGCTGATCCAGGGTGTGATGAACACCTTTGTGGTGTTCCTCAGCCGCGTCATCGGCTATGCGGTGGACAGCTTCCTGCGTCGCGGCAGCAACAGCGACTCGGGCCCGGGTATCGGTTACATGATCACCACCATCGTGCTGGACATCGTGCTCGGTTTCCTGGCCGCCATCATCGTGGCGTGGTTCAGCCGTCAGCGCGAATTCCGCGCCGACGCCGGCGCTGCCCAGCTGATGGGTCGCAAGCAGCCCATGATCAATGCGCTGGCCCGCCTGGGCGGCATGACACCGGCCGAGTTGCCCAAGAGCATGGCCGCGATGGGCATTGCCGGCGGCATCGGCAAGCTCTTCAGCACGCACCCGCCGATTGAAGAGCGCATCGCCGCGCTGCAGAATCCCCAGGCCTGAGCCTGCCGTCGTTCCCGCGCAGGCGGGTATCCAGGGCGATCTGGACCCCGACCTGTACGGGGATGACACCAGCTAGCGACCCGAGGTGTGGCTCACCGCCAGTGCCTCGGCCACCTTGATGCCATCCACCCCGGCTGACAGGATGCCGCCGGCATAGCCAGCACCTTCTCCGGCCGGGTAAAGGCCGCGCACATTCAGGCTTTGCAGGTCTTCCCCGCGGGTGATCCGCAGCGGAGACGAGGTGCGGGTTTCGACGCCGGTGAGTACCGCCTCGGGCATGTCGAAGCCGCGTATCTTGCGGCCAAAGACCGGAAGCGCTTCCTGTATGGCCGCGGTGGCATAGCCGGGCAGCGCGCTGTGCAGGTTGGTGAGTTTGACGCCCGGCTTGTACGAAGGGAGCACGCTGCCGAAGGCAGCAGAAGGCTTGCCCGCCAGAAAATCCCCCACCAGTTGACCCGGCGCTTCGTAGGTGCTGCCACCCAAGGCATAGGCGCTGGATTCCAGCTGGCGCTGCAGCACGATGCCGGCCAGGGGATGGAAGGCATGGCCCGGCGGCGGGGGCAACTCGCCAAATTCCGCCCCCAGCGTGGCGGCCACGGCGGCGGCGTCAGTGGGGTAGTCCTTCGGGTCAATGCCCACCACGATGCCGGCGTTGGCATTGCGTTCGTTGCGCGAATGCTGGCTCATGCCATTGGTCACCACGCGACCCGGCTCCGAAGTGGCGGCGACCACCGTGCCGCCGGGGCACATGCAGAAGCTGTAGACCGTGCGGCCGTTGCTGGCGTGGTGCACCAGCTTGTAGTCCGCGGCGCCCAGCAGTGGGTGGCCGGCGTGCTTGCCCCAGCGCGCGCGGTCGATCACGCCCTGCGGGTGTTCGATGCGAAAGCCGATCGAAAACGGCTTGGCCTCCATGTACACGCCGCGCTGGTACAGCATGGCAAAGGTGTCGCGCGAGCTGTGGCCGAGGGCCAGCACCACATGGCTTGCCGGCAGTTCGTACGGCTGGCCCGTGGCCTGGTCAAGCACCGTGAGGCTGCGGACATGGCCCTGGTCAATCTGCATGTCCGTCACTCGCTGCTGGAAGCGGATCTCGCCGCCCAGCGCGATGATCTGCTCGCGCATGTGCTCCACCACCTTGACCAGCTTGAAGGTGCCAATGTGCGGGTGCGCCACATACAGGATCTCGGCCGGTGCGCCGGCCTTGACGAACTCCTGCATCACCTTGCGGCCCAGGTGGCGCGGGTCCTTGATCTGGCTGTACAGCTTGCCGTCACTGAAGGTGCCGGCGCCGCCCTCGCCAAACTGCACATTGCTCTCGGGCTGCAACACGTTCTTGCGCCACAGGCACCAGGTGTCCTTGGTGCGCTCACGCACCGGCTTGCCACGCTCCAGCACGATGGGGCGAAAGCCCATCTGCGCCAGCGTCAGCGCCGCAAAGATGCCGCAGGGCCCGAAGCCCACCACCACGGGGCGCAGTGGCAGATCCGCCGGCGCCCTCGCCGGCGGGTGCCATTCCATCTCGGGTGTGGGGCCGATGTGCGGGTGCTTGCCGAACTTGCCAAGCAGGGCGGCCTCGTGCGCGGGTTGGGCGAGCGTGAGGTCCACGATGTACACGGCCATCAACTCGGCCTTGCGTGCGTCAAAGCTGCGCTTGAAGACGTGCAGGACGGCAATGGCGGCCGGGGCCACACCCAGCAAGCGCGCACAGGCGGCGCGCAGGGCGGGTTCGGGGTGTTCCGCTTCGGACAGCGGCAGTTTGATTTCGGACAGTCGGATCATGGCGGCTCGTGTTGATCAAGCAGGCAGGTGATAATTATCGGTGTGAAGCCCGCCAGACCGCCGCTGGCGCATGTCCCGAAAGGGCGCGCTGGAGGAAAGTCCGGACTGCAAAGGGCAGCGTAGCAGGTAACCCCTGTCCACCGTGAGGTGAGGATCAGAGCAACAGAGACGAGCCGGTTCAGTCCGGGTGAAACGGGCAATCTCTACGCGCAGCAATACCAAGTAGGCCAGTGTTGATGTGGCTCCGCAGAGCTGGCGGGTAGGTAGCACCGAGCCGGGTGGGCGACCCCCGGCCCAGAGTAATGGCGGTCACGCCGGGGGCAACCCCGGCGCACAAAATCCGGCTTACCGGCGGACTTCACACTTTTTCAAACCCATGCTTCTTCGGAAACGTGGCGGGTCAGGGACTCCTTTTTGGCAACGCTGCTTCGGGATCAGGCGGGCAGGGGACTGTGCTGCGCTCGTGTCCCCCGGGCTGGCTGCGCCAGCCCTCCTCCTTTACCTCGCTTCGCACAATCCCCTGCCCGCCTGATCCTGTGGCGTGGGCTCACTCGGAAGGTGGGAAGTACTGAGTCGTCGCCGTCAACCCGCGGGGCAGAAACCAGGGCAAGTCGTAGGCCGCCCTGAACCTTTGGCAGCGTCGGAACGAAACCCGTTCAGAACCGCTCGTGTGCCAGCAGGTAGCGCCACTGGCCCGGCGCCAGACCGGCCATGGCCACGCGGCCGATGCGGATGCGCTTGAGCGCCAGCAGGCGCAGGCCCACGGACTCGCACATGTAGGGCACCTGGCCCGGGCGGATGCCCTTGAGGGCAAAACGCAAGCGGGTCTGGACTTCGTTGCTGCTGCTGACGCTGACCTTGATGGGTGGCAGAGGCCGGCCGTTGAAGCCCAGGCCGTGGCACAGGCGCTGCAACTGGCCGGGCGTGACGGCGCCCGCCACCTCGCACATGACCTCCTGCTCCACCGCCTCGGCGTCCTCGGTGAGCTTTCGCTCCACGTGCCAGTCCTGCGTGAACACCACCAGCCCGCTGGCTTCGGTTGGCAGGGGTGTCAGGGCCTTGAGGTTGGCAAAGTGCCTTTGCAGCACGCGGATGCCGCTGGTGTCATCGCTCGCCTGTGCGCCCGGTACCAGCAACTGCGCTGCCGGCGCCGCGCCCTGGCTGCGGCTGCCCCGCGGCCCTTCTTCGTTGCCCAGGCCGGCCTCAAAGCCCGGTGGCTTGTGCAGCAGCAGGGTCACCGGACCCTGGGTCATGAGGGTGGCGTGCGGGTCCAGCGTCACGGTTTGCTGCGGCGCCACCTTGAAGGCCGGGGTTTCGACAACCGTTCCATTGACGCGGACCCAGCCGCCTTCGATGTAGCGCTCGGCCTCACTGCGTGAGCAGCCCTTGAGGTCCGCGACGCGTTTTGCCAGCCGCACGGGCCCGTCGGGCGTCTTTGCGGGCAAGGTCATTCCGGGTTGCCCTGCAGCCCCTGGATGCGTTGCACATGGGCCAGCAGCGAACGCTGGGCCACCGGCCACATGCGCGGCGGCACGTCGCCGTAGGCCAGGGCAACCCAGTCGTCCATCGACGCGCCGGGCATGGCGCGCATCGCGGCCATCACCTTGGACTCGCGCTTGAGGCGGTGCGCCTTGAGGCCTTCGATGGCCTGTCTGGCCATCCGCAGCACATGGCCGTGTGCGGGGAGGATGAATTCAATGCCGTGCGTGTCGCAGGCGGCCGCCAGGGTGTCCAGCGAGTCCAGGTAGTCGCTCATGTTGCCGTCGGGCGGGTCGATCACCGTGGTGCTGCCATTGAGGACGTGGTCGCCCGAGAACAGCAGGCCATCCTCCAGCAACACAAGGCACAGGTGGTTGGCGGCATGCCCCGGGGTGTGGATGACCATCAAAGTGTGCTCCAGCCCCCGTCCAGCAACGCTGACCCGCTCCTGATTTGATAGCACCTGGTCGGGCGTGAACTGGCTCGCCGCGCGCGCCGTGGGCGCCGAAGGCAGCCCCAGGACGGGCGGGTTGCCTGGGCACAAGGCCTGCAGCGGCCGCGCGCCGGGCGAGTGGTCGGGGTGTGAGTGCGTGCACACGATGAACCGGATGTCCCCGCCAGCCGCGCGCCACAGCCGCTCCAGGTGCGCGCTGTCGGCCGGGCCGGGGTCGATGGCGATGTAGCCGCTGTCCGGGTCGCCGACCAGGTAGCTGTTGGTGCCGGGGCCGGTCATCACGCCAGGGTTGGGCGCTGTCAGCCTCTGCACGTTCTTCAGCAGTGGCACGGGCTGGTCGGTGTGCCAGTCCAGGTGATGCAGGATCTGGCCGTCGGGGCACACCAGCGCCAGCTCGCCATAGGGCATCTCGTGCTCCATGTAGCGCGCTTCCTTGCCGCGCAGCAGCCCGGCACGCGGGCAACTGGTCCACAGGGGCTGCTCGCTGGCGCAGGCGGCCAGCACGGCGTCCACCGATTCATGGTGCTGCAGCCGCTCAAGCGTGCGGATGGTCGGGAAGATGATGAAGAACTGCCCGGCCTCGTGGCGCTGCAGCGCGTCGGCCGGACGCACCCACACCGGCTCGAACTGTTCGGCTTCATCGGCCACGGGCTCCTGGCCTTCGGGCATGCGGGCGACGAGGAAGGGCACATCAAAGCGGCGCGGCAGGTCGCGGTCGGTGACCCAGTGGGCCATCACGTACACGCGGTCGGCAGCCAGCGTCAGCCCGAGTGCCTGGCATTGCGCGGCGAAGGGCGCCTTGCGGTCCAGCGCGGAGATGTCCCCGGCGCCGGCGTTGCGTCCGTCGGCATGGCGCGCCAGCAGCACGCCCAGCTCCTCGAAGCTCTCGCGGATGGCGGCAATCGCCTGTGTGAGGTGCAAGTCGCTCTGGCCGGGCCGGCGCGCCGCGTGCGCATGCGCCGCCGCATCGGCAGCGTCAATTCCGCCGCCGGGAAACACATAGGCGCCCGGCGCGAAGCTGGCGGTCATGGAGCGGCGCGTCATCAGCACCTCCACGCCCTGGGGGCCGTCGCGCAGCAGAAGCACGGTCGCGGCGGGTCGTGTCGGGGCGGGTTCGCGCTGCGCATGCAGCAGTTGGGTGGGTCTGACCATGCCTGCATTATCGGCAGCCCGATGGCGGGTGTCAGGCGCGATAATTCCGTCATGCGAGTGCGCTTCACCAAAATGCAGGGCGCGGGCAACGACTTTGTGGTGCTCGACGAAACCCGCGGCCTGCTGGGCCTGAGCCCGGCGCAGTACCGGTTCCTGGCGGACCGGCACTTTGGCGTGGGTGCCGACCAGATCCTCAGCGTGCGCCCGGCGCCCGACGCACAGGTCGATTTCGAATACGTCATCCACAATGCCGACGGTGGCGAGGTGGAGCATTGCGGCAACGGCGCGCGTTGCTTCGTGCGCTTTGTGCATGACCAGGGGCTCACGCGGCGCAACCCGGTGCGGGTGCGCACCGTCAACAACATCCTGGTGCTCAGCGAAGGCAGCGATGGCCGTGTGACCGTGGACATGGGCCCGCCGGTGTTCGATCTGGCGCAAGTGCCCTTTGACGCCACCGGCTTGACGCCCCAGGTTGCTGGTTCATGGCAAAAATGGCCGCTGGCCCCCGTGGATGTTGGCGGATCCGCTCCTGTTTTGATAGCAGTTCTGTCCATGGGCAACCCCCACGCGGTGCTGGTTGTGGACGACGTGGACACCGCACCGGTGAGCCTGCAGGGGCCGTGGGTGGAGGGCCACCCGCGCTTTCCCCGGCGCGTCAATGCCGGCTTCATGCAGGTGGTAAGCCGCAGCCAGATCCGGCTGCGGGTGTACGAGCGCGGTGCCGGCGAGACGCTGGCCTGCGGCACCGGCGCCTGCGCTGCCGTGGTTGCCGGCATCCGCCTGGGTCTGCTGGACCCGTGCGTGGACGTAGACACCCGTGGCGGACGCCTCACCATCGAGTGGGCGGGCGCACAAGGGCCGGATTGGGCGCCGGTGTGCATGACCGGCCCGGCCACCCGCGTGTTCGAGGGCGAAATTGACATTCCCGACTGAAGGCAGCATGACTGAACACACCATTCCCCCCATCACCGAAGACGACATCGCCAACTACCTGGCGCAGACGCCGGGCTTTTTCGAGCGCCACGCCGAGCTGCTGGCCAGCGTGCAACTGACCAGCCCGCATGGCCAGCGCGCCGTGAGCCTGCAGGAGCGCCAGGCGGAGATGCTGCGCGAGAAGATCAAGGGCCTGGAGCGCCGCCTGATGGACATGATCCGCCACGGCAACGAGAACGTGGTCATCGCCGCCCGCATGCACCGCTGGACCCTGCAGTTGCTGGGCAACGACGTGCCGCGGGGACTTCCCGATCTGGTGGTCAGCGGCATCCGGGACGATTTTTTCGTGCCGCAGGTGGCGCTGCGCATCTGGGACGTGGATGCCGCGTTTGCCGACGCCGGTTTTGTGCAGGGCGTCAGTGAGGACGTGAAGACCTTCGCATCGTCGCTCGCCACGCCCTATTGCGGGGTGAACTCGGGCTTTGAAGCCGTGCAATGGCTGGACGACGCCGCGTTGGCATTGTCGGTGGCGCTGGTGCCGCTGCGCGCCGCGCCTGCTGGCCCGGCCTTTGGCCTGCTGGTGCTTGCGTCGCCCGATCCGCAGCGTTTCCAGGCCGCCATGGGCACGGATTTCCTCGAACACATCGCGGGCCTGGCCGGCGCCGCGCTCTCGCGGCTGCGGTGAACGCCGACGACGCGCTGGTCCATCGCTACCTGGAGCATGTCCGGGTCGAAAAGCGCCTGGCGTCGCGCACTGTGGCGTTGTACGCGCTGGACCTGCGCAAGCTGCAGGGCTTTGCCGCCAGTGCCGGCTGTGCCCTCACGGCGTTGACGCACGCCCACATCCGCCGCTTTGTGGCCAGCATGCACGCCGGGGGCCGCAGCCCGCGCGGCATCGCACTCATCCTGTCTGGCTGGCGCGGCCTGTATGTCTGGCTGGGCCGCGAGGGCCTGGTGGCCAGCAATCCGGTGCAGGACGTACGTGCGCCGCGCTCGGGCAAGCCGTTGCCCAAGGCACTGGGCGTGGACGACGCCGTGCAATTGGCCGCCTGGCGCGCGCCGGCGGGTGAGGGCACAGGCCAGGATGCCGTGCTGGACGCCCGCGACGCCGCCATGGTGGAGTTGCTGTACTCCAGCGGCCTGCGGGTGGACGAACTGGTGGGGCTGGACGTGCAGGCCGGCGTGCAGGCGCGCGGCTGGATTGACCTGGAAGGCGCCCTGGCCCATGTGCTGGGCAAGGGTTCCAAGCGACGCAGCGTGCCGGTGGGGAGCGCCGCGCTGGCTGCATTGCGCGCCTGGCTGGTGGTGCGGCCGCAGTGCCTGAAGACCGGCGCACCCGGGAGCGGTTCATCCGCCCTGTTTGTCGGGCGCCACGGCACCCGGCTGACCGCCCAGTCGGTCTGGCAGCGCCTTCGCCGCCGGTCTCTGGCCGCAGGCCTGGCCACGCCGGTGCATCCCCACATGCTGCGCCACAGCTTCGCCAGCCACGTGCTGCAATCAAGTGGCGACCTGCGCGCGGTGCAGGAACTGCTCGGCCACGCCAGCATTGGCACGACGCAGGTGTACACCCGGCTGGACTTCCAGCACCTTGCCCGCGCGTACGACGCGGCCCATCCGCGCTCGAAGCGCAAACCCTGAGGGTGCCGGCCGGCTGGCCGATTGCCGCTACAGGGGCGCGCGCCCGGAGGGGGCGAATCCGCTGCCGGCCCCGGTGCCCGGCGCATCGCTGAGAGCGAACACGCCACGGCGGCTGTCTCTGGGCGCGTTGGCCAGCACCGCGTGCAGCCGCTGCATCAGGTCATTGACGTCGCTGCCGTCCAGGGGGACCAGGGCCTGCGCCACACGCAGCTGAGCCACCCATTCAGGGGATTTGTCCTTGAACGGCATCAGGCAGCGGGCAATCACGCGTGCACCGGCGGACGCCGCGTCCTGGGGCGACAGCGGCCCCTCGACCAGCATGCCAAAGCGCAGCTCGCCCAGGCGTGCCACGCTGTCGATCTCGCGCGCGGTGGTCAGCAGCCGTCCGGCCACACGCAGCGGCATTTCTTCGGCGGAGCGGCGGTCAAAGTCGCGCTGGATCTGCTCGGTGTTGATGATGTCCATCAGCAGCACCGAACTTTGCTGGCGCAGCCGGACCGAGCGCGCGATCATGTGTGCCAGGCGCTCTTCAAAGACATGTGCGTTGATCAGGCCGGTGGCCGGGTCCACGCGGTCCAGTCCCTGGATGCGGCGGGAGTTCTCCCGGCGCTGCTGGCTGCGCAGCATCAGGATGACCAGCAGGATCGGCAACTCGACGGCGATGCCGAACTGCATGCTGTGGCTGGTGAGAAAGCTCACCGGCACCAGCCCGGCGATGCGCGCCAGGGGAAACAGCGCGCTCAGGATTACGGGGATGCCGCCCACCAGAACCCACGGGGCGTACCGGTCGCCAAGCCGCCAGGCCCACAGGCAGGCGACGATGACGGCGGCCTGGGTCAAGCCCATGTAGCCCGCCATGATGCCCATGCGCGTTGGCCCTTGCGTGGCCAGCACGAGGACCGACGCCACCGCGCCCAGCGCACCCAGGCCCTGCATCGCCAGGTGTGCACGGCGCGAACGCTCCGGCAGCGAAACCACGGCGGATATGAAGAGCACGATGGCGGCCATCGTCCACACCGGCAGCAGCAGCGCGGACGCATCGTTCCAGGCGGGCAGGTGCGGCCACAGGTGCAGCCCGGCGATTCCGGTCAGCGATGCCTGCGTCAGGCCCGTCAGCGCCACAGCGGGCGCATACAGCGCGTAGGCCGAGTCGCGCAGGGAGACGGCGCTGAGCACCGAGATGGCCACTGCCAGCCCGGCAAGGCCGAAGAAGATGCCCAGGATCAGCGAGACGCGCTGCTCCGAGCGGTTGAGTCGGCTCTCGCTGATGAACATCAGTGGCGCGCCAAAGGCGTGCATGTTCTCGACGCGCAGCAGGTACTTGCGGGGCTCTTCGGCAGACACGGTGACCGGCAGCAGGGGATGGCGGTGCGGCACGGGCCAGTTGCCCACGGCAATGCGGTCACCGGCTTCCAGCACGTTCCACTGACCCGCCGTGTCCTGGCTGTAGAGCGACACCCTGTCGACCGAGGCGTAGGGAATTTCGAGGTACCAGCGTTCGGCGTCCGGTGCAGGCGGGATGGTGAAACGCACCCACAGGGCCTGGCGCGGCTGCAGGTTGTAGACCGCCCCACTGTGCGTCGGCGTCCAGTTCACGCCAGTGCCGGCATCAACCGACTGCACTGTCGCCTGCGCGTGCGGGTCCACCCAGAAGTCACCCCAGTCGGCCAGGTCCACCGGTTGGCGAACGGTATCCAGGTCGAGCACGGTCCGCGCAGGCGATGTCGACGGCATGGTCAGCGCGAGGAACAGGGCCAGCAGGGCGATCGCGAGGACGGGCCAGCGGCGCCCGGGGGTCATTTGGTGCATGTGTTTCAAACCTCGGCACGCAGTTGAACACAGGTCTGGACGGCCTGCAGCAGTTGACAATACGGACATGAAGACGATCAGACTCAAGCAAGGCAAGGAGCGTTCCCTGCTGCGTCGCCATCCCTGGATTTTCGACGGTGCGGTGGCCCGTGGCGGCGGGGATCCGGGCGAGACGGTGCGCGTGGAGTCGGCCGAAGGTGACTTTCTGGCCTGGGCCGCGTTCAGCCCGACCTCCCGCATCCGCGCCAGGGCGTGGAGTTTTGACGAAGCCCAGCGAATAGATGCTCCTTTTTTTGTAGCGGGCTGCGCAAGCGCCGTGCGGGCCAGGGCCCGATTTGACATACAAAGCGATGGCCTGCGACTGGTCCACGGCGAGTCCGACGGCCTGCCCGGCCTGATCGTGGACCGCTACGGTGACACGCTGGTCGCGCAGTTCCTCAGCTGCGGGGCAGAGCGATGGAAGAACGTGATCGCCGACGCGCTGCTGGCCGAGACGGGCCTGACCCGCCTGTACGAGCGCTCCGACGCCAGCAGCCGCCAGCTTGAGGGCCTGCCTGCTGCGACTGGCTGGCTGCGCGGCGAGGGACCGACAGAACTCACCATCCGCGAGCACGGCTGGAGACTCACGCTGGACATCGCCTCCGGGCACAAAACCGGGTTCTATCTCGACCAGCGCGACAGTCGGCGTGTTTTTGCCGAGCACGCCCAACGGTTGCGGTTCCAGCGGGTGCTCAACTGCTACTGCTACACCGGGGGATTCACGGTGGCGGCGCTCTCTGGTGGCGCCGCACATGTCACCTCGATCGACTCGTCCGGACCGGCGCTCGCCCGAGCCCGGGAGAACGTCGCGCTCAATGGCTTTGACATGTCGCGGGCGGAGTTCGTCGAAGCCGACGTCAACAAGTCGCTGCGCGCCTTCATCGAACAAGGCCGGCTCTTCGACGCCATAGTTCTGGATCCGCCGAAGTTTGCGCCCACTGCGGCGCATGCCGAGCGGGCAGCCAGGGCCTACAAGGACATCAACCGCCTGGCCTTCAAGCTGCTGGAGCCCGGGGGCGTGCTGTTCACCTGGTCGTGCTCCGGCGGCATCAGCGCCGACCTGTTCCACAAGATCGTTGCGTCGGCGGGTGTGGACGCTGATGTGGACGGCTACATCACCCAGCGTCTGGGCGGGGCGCCCGACCATCCGATGACGCTGGTGTTTCCCGAGGGCGAATACCTCAAGGGGCTGGTGGTCGTGCGCAAATGACGGAATGGCAGGGGTTGATTCCCCCGTAAACTGACCCACTTCCGATGTTTTGGGCAGCCACATGAGTCTCATTCCCGCCACCATCCTGACCGGCTTTCTCGGTTCCGGCAAAACCACCCTGCTCAAGCGCGTGCTGAACGAGGCGCACGGCCAGAAGATCGCGGTGATCGAGAACGAATTCGGCGAGGAGAACATCGACAGCGACATCCTGTTGACCGAGTCCAAGGAGCAGATCATCCAGATGAGCAACGGATGCATCTGCTGCACCATCCGTGAGGACCTGCGCGCCACCCTGCAACTGCTGGCCGCCAAAAGGCGAAAAGGGCTGCTGGACTTTGACCGGGTGGTGATTGAAACCACCGGGCTGGCCGATCCGGGCCCGGTGGCCCAGACCTTCTTCATGGACGACGAGATTGCCGAGACCTACCTGCTGGATTCCATCCTGACCCTGGTGGACGCCAAGCACGCCGCCCAGCAGCTGAACGACCGTCAGGAAGCCCGTCGTCAGGTGGGATTCGCCGACCAGATCTTCATCAGCAAGACCGATCTGGTGGCCAGGGAGGAAACGGATGCGCTGATGCACCGCCTCAAGCACATGAATCCGCGCGCGCCCCAGAAGGCGGTGCATTTCGGCGAGGTGACTCTGAAGGAGGTGTTCGACCTGCGCGGGTTCAACCTCAATGCCAAACTGGACATCGATCCGGACTTCCTGAAGGAAGACGATCACGACCACCACGGGCACGACCATGACCACCACGACCATGCGCATGGCGAGCATTGCGACCACCCGTCGCATGCGCATGAGGGCCATGGACACCACCACCACCACGACGATGATGTGAAGAGCTTTGTGTTCCGCTCTGATCGGGCATTTGACGCCGCCAGGCTGGAAGACTTTCTGGGCGCCATCGTCAATATCTACGGCCCGCGGATGCTGCGCTACAAGGGCGTGCTGAACATGAAGGGCACCGAGCGCAAAGTGATTTTCCAGGGAGTGCATCAACTCATGGGCAGCGACCTGGGGCCGCAATGGGCCGAGGGTGAGGCACGCACCAGCAAGATGGTGTTCATCGGGCTCGATTTGCCCCGGGAAATCTTCCTGCAGGGGCTGGAACAGTGTCTCGTTTGAGGCGTCTGTTTGTCTCGCTTGCGCAACTGCCCGGTTTTGCGCCGCCCCAGCCGGTATCATCGCGCGCCGGGAAAAACCCGGAAATGCGCCGTTTGGCGGGTGGCAAACCGGGTATAACTCATCCCGATGAAGCCCGTTCAATGCCCTGAAAATGCGACTTTGTGCGCGACGAAGGCACACATGCGACTGCGGGTTCCGCAAGGAGACAAGACGTGAAATCCCAACCGGTCAAGACCAAGGCGAAGGCGACCAAGCCGGCCGCCAAGGCCAAAGCACCTGCGAAGAAGGCACCGGCAAAGCCGGCGGCCAAAGTCAAGGTCGCAGCAAAGCCGGTCAAGGTAGCGGCGAAGCCTGCCGTCAAAGCCAAGCCAGTGCCCAAGCCCGTTGCCAAGGCGAAAGCAAAGCCGCCGGTCAAGGCGTCGGGCAAGAAGGCACCAGCAGCCGTCAAGGCCAAGCCCACACCCAAGTCCACGGCCGTTGCCAAGCCGGCCAAGGCCGTCAAGGCTGGCAAGCCGGTTCCCAAAGCGGCTCCGAAAGCGGCTTCCAAAGCGGTGCCAAAGCCGGCGGCGAAGCCTGTCAAGGCTGTGGCCAAACCGGTGCCCAAAGCGCCGGTCGCGGTGCCAACGCCTGTCGTGGCTCCAGCCGCCCCGCCCGTGCGATCGAGCAAGGCGTCCGCCCGCCTTGCCCAGATTACCGTTCCTTCGATGGCGCAGTCGGTGGCTTCCACAGCCGCCAAGTCCAGTTATATCCAGACCATGTCCACGCCCGTTCTCATTCCCCCGCCTGCCACCGTCGCCCGCAAAGATCCCAAACTCGCCAACAACTGGAAGACGAAGGCTGCTGACCAGCTGAGCGACGCCGAAGTGGTGGCGATGCCCGATGCGGAGTACATGAACGACAAGCAGCTCGCCTTCTTCCGTTTCAAGCTTTCCCAGCTCAAGCAGGATATCCTGAACAACGCCGGCGAGACGACAGAGCACCTGCGTGAGGACACCGTGATCGTTCCCGACCCGGCGGATCGCGCGACCATCGAAGAGGAGCACGCCCTGGAATTGCGTACACGGGACCGTGAACGCAAGCTGCTGAAGAAGATCGAACAGTCGATTGCCCGGATTGATGCCGGTGACTACGGGTATTGCGACGAGACCGGAGAACCCATCGGCGTCGGGCGCCTGCTGGCCCGGCCCACCGCCACGCTCTCCCTGGAGGCCCAGCAGCGCCGGGAGCTCAAGCAGAAGATGTTTGGCGACTGAGCTGCATCGCTGAGACCACCCGCGGAACGCACCAGCCATGTCCAAGGACGACAACAGCGGCCTGCTTTCGAAGGTGGTGCGGTTCGTCCGCAATCCGACCACCAATTGGGCGGACCTGGACCAGAAGGACACGGACAGGGAGAGCACCTACAGCAAGCAGATGCTGAAGGAGATGATCGAACGCAAGCGGCGCAACGACTTTGTGCGCAAGCGCGAGTTCGACATGTTGCGCAAGATGCGCCGCCGCGAGGCGATGTCGGGGCAGGATCCGGCGGCGCGTCCGTCCTTCTTCCAGAGCAGCCTTCCGTCCAAGCCGGACGACCGGGCCATGACGCTCAAGAAGATTGACGAGATCGAAGCCCAGATGTCGATGCAGTGGTGGAAGACCAAGAGCGCCGACTCGTCCGTGCGGACCACGAATTTCCCCGTCCCGTCAGAAGTCAACAGCGATATTTCCCCTTCGGTACCCGCTGCCATCCCGCCGCCCGTGGCGAGTCCGGTGGCCTATGCAAAGACCGACCCCGCGCCACTTTCGGTTGTCAAGTCCGGCCAGCAGGCGCCGGTGGTGCCCGGCGTGACCCCTGCGCCGGCGGCGAGCCCACAACCTGCGGCAGCCGCCCCGCGTTCGCCGCCACTGCCGACGCCTGCACCCGCGCAGGCGGAGGTGCCCGCCAAGACCAAGCCGCCCATGATCCATGGGCTCGGAGGCGACGCCGCCGGGACTGGATTCTCGTCATCCCAGCTGTTCGCGGTGCATGTCGAGGAAATGGCGCACGACCCTGAACTGGAGGAGGCCTCGATCCGTTTTGCCAACGGTGACGACTCCGGCGCCGAAGCGGGCTTGCTGGAGGCGTTGGGCGCGCGCGGCACCCGCGCCAACCATGATGAGACGTGGCTGACCCTGTTTGACTTGTACCGGGCCACCGGGCAGCAGGACCGGTTCGAGAGTGCGGCCATCGATTTTGCCGGCCGATTCGGGCGCTCTGCGCCTCAGTGGTTTTCCATTCCCGAGATCGTGGGGCGCATGGCTGCCGTGCCATCCGCCACGTCGTCCAAGGAGCCGCTTCCGTCAACCTGGACCGCGCCAGCGTCGGTGGGGACCCAGTCCCTGGCCCTGTTGAATGCGGCGGTGGGGCGTGCCCAGCAGCCCTGGCAACTGGACTGGAGCAAACTCAAGGCGATTGAAGCTGGTGCCGTCGAGCCCCTGCGCAAGCTGTTTTCGGGCTGGGGCGCCCAACCGGTTCAGTTGCGTTTTGTGGGGCCCGAGCGCCTCGAAGAAGTGCTCAAGGAGTTGACGCCATCCGGCGACAGGTCAGTCGGGCAGGAGCTCTGGAACCTGCGCATGGAAGCGCTGCGCATCATGCACCGCCCGGACGAGTTCGAACTGGTCGCGCTGGACTACTGCGTGACTTACGAGTTGTCGCCGCCGTCGTGGGAAGCCGCCCGCTGCGTCTATAAGCCCCTGACGCCGGAGGGCGGTTATGTTTCGGGCCACACCATCATTGGCGAGGCTTTCCACGATTCCGTGCCCTCCAGCCTGAGCGGGTATGGCGACAGCCGGTCGGTCGGTGCAAGCTCGCAGATGGCGCAGCTCGCCGCAGTCGAACTGGCCGGCCAGATTCAGGGAGATGCCTCGGCGGCACTTGAGAAACTGGAGGCGCGGCTGTTGGGCGCGGACATCATGGTGATTTCCTGCGCCAAACTGATCCGTGTCGACTTTTCTGCCGCTGGCACGCTGCTGAACTGGGTCACAGCCCGCCAGAGCGAAGGTCGCCAGATCCAGTTCAGCGAGGTGCACCGCCTGGTGGCGGCGTTCTTCAACGTCATCGGTATCAGCGAGCACGCGCGGGTCGTCCCTCGTGTTGATTGACACCGGATCGCGCTGAACCACGAACCCCTCGGGCGTCCATGCCCCGAAGGGAAGTTCTTCGCAGGCTGTGAGGCTCACAACACCTCGCGAATCGGGCGGGCTCTTGAGTCTTCACTTTCACAGCCTGCGCTAAGTGCTTAATCTAGAACGTTTTTCGTGCCGGAGCAACATGCAGGTTCGCTCCTAAGTCATTGATTTCATTGCAAAAAAGTGTAGCAACCCCCTTGTCGCGATTTCTTTTCCTGCTACAGTGCAAAAAAGTGCAATTAAGTGGTGAAAAGTGCGTTCGGCCTTTTCGCGGCGCTCTGCATTCGACAACAGAGGGGTTCATACGGTGTTTCAAGGGGCTTCGTCACTGCATCTGGATGGCAAGGGCCGTCTGTCGGTGCCGACACGCCACCGGGATGTGCTCGCGGCCACGGCAGCTGGCCAACTGACGATCACCAAGCACCCCCACGGTTGCCTGATGGTGTTTCCGCGCCCGGAATGGGAAAAGTTCCGTGACCGGATCGCTGCCTTGCCCATGGCCGCGCAATGGTGGAAGCGGGTGTTTCTGGGCAACGCCATGGACGTGGAGCTGGACGCGACGGGCCGTGTCCTGGTGTCGCCCGAGTTGCGAGCTGCCGCCGGACTGTCCAGAGAGACCATGCTGCTGGGCATGGGCAACCACTTCGAGTTGTGGGACAAGGCGACCTATGAGTCGCGGGAAGCCGAGGCCATGCAGGGCAGCATGCCTGACGTCTTCAGGGATTTCTCTTTCTGAAGGCTGACGGTGGACACCGCATGGCAACACACCACCGTCTTGTTGAACGAAGCAGTAGCAGCTCTTCACATCAAGCCGGATGGTCACTACGTCGATGCGACCTACGGTCGTGGCGGTCACTCGCGCCTGATCCTGTCCCAGCTGGGGCCGCGCGGCCGGCTCACGGTGTTCGACAAGGACCCCGAGGCAATTGCGCAGGCGGCTCGCATCGCCGACCCGCGATTGACCGTGCGCCACGAAGGCTTTCGTCATCTGGGGGAGCTGCCCCCGTCCAGTGTGGATGGCGTGCTCATGGATCTCGGCGTGAGCTCGCCCCAGATCGACAACCCGGAACGTGGTTTTTCGTTTCGTTCGGACGGCCCGCTGGACATGCGCATGGACACGACACGTGGCCAGAGCGTGGCTCAGTGGCTGGCAACAGCAGATGTGCAACAGATCACGGAGGTGATTCGTGAATATGGCGAAGAACGGTTTGCTTTTCAGGTTGCAAAGGCGATTGTTGCTCGCCGACAGGAGCGGGGCGCAATTTCGCGCACCGCCGAGCTGGCCCAGCTCGTGGCTGGCGCGGTCAAAACCCGCGAGTCGGGCCAGGACCCTGCAACGCGCACATTTCAGGCTCTTCGGATTTTCATCAACGCCGAGCTTGAAGAGCTGCAAGCGGCGCTAGAAGCGAGCCTTCACGTGCTGCAACCCGCCGGCCGGCTCGTGGTGATCAGTTTTCACTCCCTTGAAGACCGGATCGCCAAGCAGTTCATCGCGCGACATTCGCGCGACGAGGTGGACAGGCGTGCGCCGTTCGCCGCGCCGCGCGACCTGAAGCTGCGTGCACTGGGCCGCTCCCGGCCTGGAACTGCGGAGGTGGCGGCCAACCCGCGCGCGCGCAGCGCCATCCTGCGCGTCGCCGAGCGCACCGGGGTGCAGGCATGACGCGCATCAATCTGGTCCTGCTGGTGGCGGTTCTGGCCAGTGCGCTGTATCTCGTGCGCACGCAGTACGAGTCCCGACGCCTGTTTGCGGAGCTGGACCGCGCCACGGCTGAAGCGCGCAGGCTGGACAGCGAGAACGAACGCCTCCAGGTCGACAAACGCGCACAGGCCACGCCTGCGCGGGTGGAAAAGCTGGCACGCGAGCAATTGCAGATGCGTGCAGCCACCCCGGCCATCACCCAGTATGTCTCCTGGAGTGGCGGCGCGCCGGCCAGGACGGGGGTGCGCCCTTGAGCCGCAGCGTCGCTTACAGCTCCAGCCCCTTGCTGGCCAGCCGCACCCCGGTCTGGCGCAGCAAGCTGATCGTGGCGGCCATCGCGGCCGGTTTTGCAGCGTTGGCCGGGCGTGCGGCGTGGGTCCAGGTGTTCGCCAATGATTTCTTCCAGCGGCAGGGCGAAGTCCGTTTCGCGCGCACGCTCGAATTGCCCGCCAACCGCGGGCGCATCCTGGATCGCAACGGCTTGCTGTTGGCAACGTCCGTCCCCGTGTCTGCCATCTGGGCGGCCCCGGAAGATGTGGACCTGGACGCCGCGCAGATGGCTCGACTGGCCAAGGTGCTGGAACTGCCGGTCGCGGACCTGAAGGCTCGGTTGTCAGACGAGAGCAAGAGCTTTGTGTGGCTGAAGCGCCAGGTTGAGGAAACTGTGGCGCAGGAGGTCGCCGCGCTCGGGCTCAAGGGCATTTATCAACGCAAGGAGTACCGCCGCCAGTACCCCGAGGGGGAAGCCGCCGCGCATGTGGTCGGCTTTACGGGCGTGGATGACAAGGGCCAGGAAGGCATGGAGCTCGCCTTTGACCGCGACCTTGCAGGCCGGCCAGGTTCCCGTCGGGTCCTAAAGGACCGGATGGGCCGTGTGGTCGAGGACGTCGGCGAAACCGTTCCGCCGCTGGAAGGCAAGGACCTTCAGCTGTCGCTTGACAGCAAGGTGCAGTTCTTTGCGTGGCAAAAGCTGCGCGAGGCGGTGCTGGAGCACAAGGCCCGTGCGGGCAGCGTGGTGGTGCTGGATGTGGTCAGCGGCGAAGTGCTGGCGCTCGCCAACTACCCCGGCTATTCGCCGGTGAAACGGCAAAACCTGTCCGGAGGACAACTGCGCAACCGTGCGCTTACCGATACTTTCGAACCCGGCTCGACGATGAAACCCTTCATCGCGGCGCTGGCGCTGGAGAAGGGGCTGGTCCGACCCGACACGAAAATCCAGACGGCACCGGGACGCCTCACGATTGCCGGTTCGACGATATCGGACTCACATCCCCATGGCGAGTTGACTGTCAACGAGATCATCCAGAAGTCCAGCAACGTCGGTACGGTGCGCATGGCCATGCAGATGCAGCCGCGAGAGATGTGGGAGCTGTATTCGCAGGTGGGGTTTGGCCAGAAGCCGCAGGTGCCATTTCCCGGCGCGGTGGGCGGGCGCCTGCGCGCGCACAAGACATGGCGTCCCATCGAGCAGGCCACCATGAGCTACGGGTATGGGCTGTCGGTAAGCCTGTTCCAGTTGGCGCGCGCGTACACCGTGTTTGCCCGCGACGGAGAACTGGTCCCTGCAACGATGTTTCGCAGCAATGAACCCGCAACCGGCCAGCGTGTCATGGATGCACGCCATGCCATCGCCGTGCGACACATGCTGCAAATGGCGGCGGGGCCCGGAGGCACTGCTCCCAAGGCGCAGGCCATGGGCTACTCGGTGGGTGGCAAGACCGGCACCGCACGCAAGCAGGAGGGCAAGGGCTACGCCGAGAAGAAGTACCGCGCCTTTTTCGTCGGACTCGCACCCGTGGAGAAGCCGCGCATCGTGGTGGCGGTGATGATTGATGAGCCCGGCGACGGGGCCTACTACGGCGGCGACGTTGCCGCACCGGTGTTCAGCGCCACCGTGCAGCAGACGCTGCGCCTGCTCGGTGTGCAACCCGACATGGCAGTCAAGCCACAGTTCTTTACCCAGGCTGTGGAGGAGTCATTCTGATGCAGGCCCTGCACACGCCTCAGGAGGCCGCGCGCTGGCTGGAAAGCCGGGTGACCGGCTCACTGCACTGCGACAGCCGAAAGGTGGGCGAGGGTGATGGATTCATCGCATGGCCAGGTGCCGCCACAGATGGCCGCCGTCACGTGCACGCCGCGTTGGCCCAGGGGGCAGCGGCTTGTGTCGTGGAAGGCGAGGGCGTCCAGGCGTTTGGCCTGGACGGTGAGGCGGTGGCCACCTATGCGGGACTGAAGGCCGCGACCGGTCCCATCGCGTCTGCCTTTTATGGAGACCCTTCGGGCAATCTGGATGTGCTGGCCATCACCGGTACCAACGGCAAGACTTCGACGGCCTGGTGGATGTCCCAGGCGCTATCAAATTTGGAGCGCCCGAGCGCCATGCCATGCGGGCTGGTGGGCACTTTGGGCATTGGAATTCCGCCGGTGCTGGAGTACAACGGCCTGACCACGCCCGATCCGGTGCTGCTGCAGCACCACCTGAGGCGTTTTGCCGACGCGGGAGTGCGCGCCTGCGCAATCGAAGCCTCATCGGTCGGAATTGCCGAACGGCGCCTCGACGGCACGCGAATCCGGCTGGCGTTGTTCACCAACTTCTCGCAGGACCACCTGGACTATCACGGGACGATGGACGCCTACTGGTCTGCCAAGGCAGAGCTGTTCGACTGGCCGGGTTTGCAGGCGGCGGTGATCAACGTGGACGATGCGCGTGGCGCCGCGCTGGCGAAGTCGCTCGAGGGCGGCCGGACGGCGATCTGGACATTTGCCTGTACGACGCCGGCACGGTTGCAGGCTACGGATATCGATCACGACGATGCCGGCCTCGCGTTTACCGTGACCGAGGGTACCCAAAGCCATGCCGTGCGTACGCAACTGGTGGGCCAGTACAACGTGTACAACCTGCTGGGCGTGCTGGCGGCGATGCGCGCGCTGGACATTCCTCTGGTGCAGGCGGTTGGAGCGATTGCCCACTTGCTGCCGGTTCCCGGCCGGATGGAACGCATCAGTTTGGAAGGCGCGCCCCTGGTGGCGGTTGACTACGCGCACACGCCCGACGCTCTGGACCAGGCGCTGCAGGCGCTGCGACCACTGGCTGTCCGCCGCGGTGGGCGACTCTGGTGCGTCTTCGGTTGCGGGGGTGACCGCGATGCCACCAAGCGACCGTTGATGGCGGCCGTGGCGCAGCGACGCGCCGACCAGGTGGTGCTGACAAGCGACAACCCGCGCAGTGAGCGCCCGGAAGTCATCCTGAGCCAGATGTTGCTGGGCCTGAGCGACCCGGCCAGTGTCACCGTGGAAGTGGACCGCGCGAGGGCGATCGCACAGGCCGTAGCCGAGGCAGGCCCCAATGATGTGGTGCTGGTGGCAGGCAAGGGGCATGAGGCCTACCAGGAGGTGGCGGGCTTGCGCTTGCCGTTCTCGGACCAGGAGCACGCGCGTGCGGCGCTGCAGGCCAGGAGGCAGCCGGCATGATGACGTTGCAAGAGGCCATGCAGTGGATTCCGGGGGCTCGCCTTCATGGCGACGGGTCCACGCTTCTGCGGCGAGTGCACACCGATTCGCGCACATTGAAGAGCCAGGACCTGTTTGTTGCGATCCGGGGCGAGCGCTTCGACGCAAACCTGTTTGTTGCGCAGGCCCGTGACGCCGGTGCCTCCGCCGCGCTGGCTTGCCCGGGCGCGCTTCCGGACGGGTTCCCGGGTATCGAGGTCGATGACACGCGCGCTGCCCTTGCGGCGCTGGCGGCGGGCTGGCGGCGCCAGTTCAACCTGCCCCTGGTCGCGGTGACCGGCAGCAATGGCAAGACCACGGTGACGCAAATGACGGCCTCCATTCTGCGTGCCTGGCACGGGGACGATGCGCTGGCCACCCAGGGCAACTTCAACAACGACATCGGCCTGCCGCTGACGTTGCTGCGGCTGCGGCCACACCACCGCGTCGCCGTGGTCGAGCTGGGCATGAACCATCCGGGCGAGATTGCCTTCCTATCAGGCCTGGCTTCCCCCACTGTTGCGCTCGTCAACAACGCCCAGCGCGAGCACCTTGAGTTCATGGAGACCGTTGAAGCTGTGGCTCGCGAGAACGGCGCTGTGTTCACTGCACTGGCCCCGCAGGGCGTGGCGGTCTTTCCTGAAGGCGATACCTACACGCCGCTGTGGACGGCATTGGCAGCAACGCACAGCCGCTTGACATTTGGCGAGGCGGACTCCGCCGACGTCGCCATGCGGCAAGCCATCTGGTCTGGCGATCACTGGCAGTTGCGCGTGCGCACGCCAGCCGGCGACATCGCGTGTGACCTGCGCATTGCCGGCACCCACAACGTGCGCAATGCGCTGGCCGCCACGGCATGCTCACTCGCTGCCGGCGCGCCGCTGGAGGCCATCTCGCGCGGACTTCAGGCGTTCGAGCCCGTGAAAGGGCGCTCGCGCGCGTTTGGTCTGCAGGTGAATGGTCGCCTCCTGACGGTGGTGGACGACACCTACAACGCCAATCCCGACTCGGTGCGGGCCGCCATTGAGGTGCTGGCCGCACTGCCAGGTCCCCATCTGCTGGTGCTGGGAGACATGGGAGAGGTCGGGGACCAGGGCCCCCAGTTCCACGCAGAGGTGGGCGACCACGCGCGTGCCTGCGGCATCGAGCGCCTGTACACGCTGGGCGAGCAGGCCCGGGCCATGGGCGGGCGCCATTTCTTGGACATTGAAGCCCTCAATGAGGCCGTGTGTGCCGAGCTTGCGGCCGTGTCCAGCGTGCTCGTGAAGGGCTCACGCTTCATGCGGATGGAGCGCGTGATCGAGGTGATCACCGCATGCGGGCAAACCAGACAGGAGAATGCCCATGCTGCTTAGCCTGGCGCAGTGGCTGCAGGGGCTGTCGCCCGACTTCGGATTCTTCCGGGTATTCCAGTACCTGACGTTCCGCGCCGTCATGGCCGCGCTGACGGCATTGCTGATCGGCCTGATCGCCGGTCCCTTTGTTATCCGCCGCCTCACCTCGCTCAAGATTGGCCAGCCGGTGCGTGGCTACGGGATGGAAACGCACCTGAGCAAGAGCGGAACGCCCACCATGGGGGGTGTGCTGGTACTGCTGTCCATCGCGGTTTCCACACTGCTGTGGTTTGACCTGCGCAACAGGTTTGTCTGGATCGTGCTCATCGTCACGCTGGGCTTTGGCGCCATCGGCTGGGTGGATGACTGGCGCAAAGTCGTGCGCAAGGACCCGGAAGGCATGCGGTCGCGGGAAAAGTACTTCTGGCAGTCGGTGATCGGCCTGATCGCCGCCCTGTACCTCGTGTTCAGCATTTCCGAAAGCTCCAACCTGCGCGTGGTGGAGCTGTTCTTCAAGTGGGTCCAGTCGGGGTTTGACGTGAACTTGCCGCCCAAGGCCGGCCTGCAGGTGCCGTTCTTCAAGGAAGTGACCTACCCGCTGGGCGTATTCGGATTCGTGATCCTGACCTACCTGGTGATCGTGGGGTCCAGCAACGCTGTCAACCTGACCGACGGCCTGGACGGCCTGGCCATCATGCCGGTGGTGATGGTCGGCTCGGCGTTGGGCGTGTTCGCCTATGTCACCGGCAGCGCGGTGTACTCCAAGTACCTTTTCTTTCCCCACATACCGGGTTCGGGGGAGCTGCTGATTTTCTGCTCGGCCATGGCAGGCGCGGGGTTGGCTTTCCTGTGGTTCAACACGCATCCGGCACAGGTCTTCATGGGCGACGTGGGCGCGCTCGCCCTGGGCGCTGCGCTTGGCACGATCGCCGTGATCGTGCGCCAGGAGATCGTTCTGGCCATCATGGGCGGAATATTCGTGGTCGAGGCACTGTCCGTGATGGCCCAGGTGGCGTACTTCAAGTACACCAAGCGCAAATATGGCGAGGGCCGGCGCATCCTGAAGATGGCGCCGCTGCACCACCATTTCGAGAAAAGTGGCTGGAAGGAGACCCAGGTTGTGGTCCGCTTCTGGATCATCACCATGTTGCTGTGTCTCGTGGGCCTGTCCACGTTGAAGCTGAGGTAACCGCGTGGACGCCCTCAAGGACCAATCGGTGCTCGTGCTCGGACTTGGCGACTCCGGGCTGGCGATGGCGCGCTGGTGTGCCCGTTGCGGAGCACAGGTCACGGTGGCGGATACCCGCGAGGCGCCTCCGCAACTGCAGGCCCTGCGGGAGCTTGTCCCGTCCGCGCAATTCGTTGCCGGCGCGCTCGATGCGTCTCTCGTGAAGTCCCCATTGCACGCTGTGCTGCGCAGCCCGGGCCTTTCACCTGGTCTGATCGCTCCTGTTTTGATAGCGGCTCAACAAGCGGGGGCGAGGGCTACCACCGAATTGGGCTTGTACGCAGATGCCCTGAAGGACCTGAAGGCCGATCGCGGCTATGAGCCCCGGGTCCTGGCGGTGACCGGGACCAACGGAAAAACCACAGTCACTTCGCTCACGGGCCAGCTGGTCAGCCGCTGCGGCAAGGCCGCTGCGGTGGCCGGAAACATCGGTCCTACGCTGCTGGACACGCTGGCGAAGCATCTCGATGAAGACAAGCTTCCCGAGGTCTGGGTGCTGGAACTGTCCAGCTTCCAGCTCGACGGTGTCGACGGCTTCGAGCCCGCCGCGGCGACGGTGCTGAACGTGACGCAGGACCACCTGGACTGGCACGGCAGCATGGAGGCCTACACGACGGCAAAGTCGCGCGTGTTCGGTTCGCAAGGGGTGATGGTCCTCAACCGCGAGGACCCTGTCGTGATGGCCATGCTGCCTGCGCCCGTACGTGGCAAGGGGGGGCGTGTGACACATAGGACGCATGTCACGTTTGGCGCAGACATGCCGCGACGGCCTGGCGACTACGGCATTGAAGAAGTCAACGGGATGGCGTGGCTGGTCCGCGCCCAGGAAGCCGACGAAACGGTGCGCAGGCGGGGCGATGACGCAGAAGAACTGTACATACAGCGGCTGATGCCGGCCGACGCGTTGCGAATCCGCGGGCGCCACAACGCGGTCAATGCCCTGGCTGCCCTGGCCCTGGCCAGTGCGGCGGGTTGTGTCCTGGGACCGATGCTGTACGGCCTGCGCGAGTACCGTGGCGAGCCGCACCGTGTCGAGCCGGTTGGCATCGTCAACGGCATCGAGTACTTTGACGACAGCAAGGGCACCAATGTGGGTGCGACGGTGGCGGCGCTGCAGGGGCTGGGCGCCGAACGCAGTCTTGTGGTCATCCTCGGTGGTGATGGCAAGGGGCAGGACTTCACCCCCCTGGCCGCACCGGTGGCGCGGCACGCGCGGGCGGTGGTGCTCGTGGGGCGCGACGCCGGGCTCATCGCTCAGGCCCTTCAGGAGACCGGTGTCAGGCTGCTGAACGCCGCCACGATGCCCGAGGCGGTGCAAATTGCCACTGCGCATGCGCACGCCAATGACGCGGTGTTGATGTCGCCCGCGTGCGCCAGCTTCGACATGTTCGACAACTATGGTCACCGCGCCCGGGTGTTCCGCCAGGCGGTGGCTTCGTTGGCGGAGGATGCCGGCGTGATGCTGGAGATCACCCCATGAACGTGCTGGCCCAGCAGTTTCTCGGACTGTTCAGCCGTGGCGGCCCTGCCAGCCAGAAGCCGGCACGGGTGCAGCCGCTGGACCAGGCGTTGCTGTGGGTGACCGTGGCGCTGCTGGCGTTCGGGCTGGTGATGGTGTATTCGGCCTCGGTCGCGTTGCCGGACAACCCCAAGTTTGCGCGCTACAGCCACAGCCACTTCCTGTTGCGACACGCCATCTTTGTGGTCACGGCGATGGTGTGCGCGTTGTTGACGTTCCAGGTCCCGCTTTCCGTGTGGGAGCGCTACGCGCCCTGGCTGTTTGTCGTGTCGCTCCTGCTGCTGGTGCTGGTGCTGGTGCCGTTCATCGGAAAAGGCGTCAACGGCGCAAGAAGGTGGATCGCGCTGGGGCCGGTGAGCTTCCAGCCTTCGGAGCTGGCCAAGTTCGCCGTGCTGCTGTATGCCGCCGACTACATGGTCCGCAAGATGGACGTGAAGGAGCGCTTCTTCCGCGCCGTGCTGCCCATGGCAGTGGCAGTGGCGGTGGTGGGGCTGCTGCTGCTGGCCGAGCCGGACATGGGCGCTTTCATGGTGATTGCGGTCATCGCCATGGGCATCCTGTTCCTGGGTGGCGTCAACGCCCGCATGTTCTTCCTGATCGCGGCAGTGATGCTGGTGGCATTCACCTTGATGATTGCACTGAGCGACTGGCGTCGGGAGCGCATCTTTGCGTACCTCGATCCCTGGAGCGAGAAACATGCGCTGGGCAAGGGCTACCAGCTTTCCCACTCTCTGATTGCCATCGGGCGAGGAGAGATTTTCGGCGTCGGCCTGGGCGGCAGTGTCGAAAAGCTGCACTGGCTGCCCGAGGCGCACACAGACTTCCTGCTGGCCGTCATCGGCGAGGAGTTCGGCCTGGTTGGTGTCGTCGTGGTCATCGGCGCCTTCCTGTGGATGACGCGGCGCATCATGCACATTGGCCGCCAGGCCATCGCGCTGGACCGGGTATTTGCCGGGTTGGTGGCGCAAGGCGTGGGCATCTGGATCGGCTTTCAGGCGTTCATCAACATGGGCGTCAACCTGGGCGCCTTGCCCACCAAGGGCCTGACCCTCCCGCTGATGAGTTATGGCGGCTCTGCCATTCTCATGAACCTGGTTGCCCTGGCCGTGGTGTTGCGCATCGACTGGGAAAACCGGGTGCTGATGAGGGGAGGCCAGACATGAGCACGCGCGTCGCACTGGTCATGGCCGGAGGCACCGGGGGGCACATCTTCCCGGGCCTGGCGGTCGCCGAAGCACTGCGCGAGCGTGGCTGGCGGGTGCACTGGCTGGGCGGACCAGGCAGCATGGAAAGCCAGCTCGTGCCGCCCCGGGGCTTTCCATTCGAGGCAATAGATTTTTCCGGTGTGCGTGGCAAGGGGCCTGTGACACTGGCCCTGCTGCCGCTCAGGCTGCTGCGCGCGTTCTGGCAGAGCATCCGGGTGTTGCGGCGTGTGCGCCCGCATGTGGTGGTCGGACTGGGCGGCTATATCTCCTTCCCGGCCGGCCTGATGGGCGTGCTTCTGGGGCGGCCACTGGTGCTCCACGAACAGAACTCCGTGGCCGGAATGGTCAACCGGGTGCTTGCAGGCGTGGCTGACCGCGTCTACTGCGCGTTCCCGGGTGTGCTTCCCAAGGCGCAATGGGTGGGCAATCCGCTGCGTCCCGCGTTCCTGCAACAACCCGTTCCCGAAGTGCGGTTTGCCGGCCGCGGCGCCGTGAAGGACAACCCCCTCAAGGTGCTGGTCGTCGGCGGCAGTCTGGGTGCCCGCGCGCTGAACGACATCGTGCCGCAAGCCCTGGCCGCCATCCCCGAGGCCCGCCGCCCTCGCGTCACGCACCAGAGCGGCGCCACGCAGATCGACGAGCTGCGGGCCAGCTATGAGGCCGCGGGCGTACAGGCCGAACTTACCCCTTTCATCGACAACACCGCACAGGCCTTTGCGGATGCCGACCTGATCATCTGCAGGGCCGGAGCCAGCACGGTGACGGAGATCGCGGCAGTGGGTGCGGCCGCCCTGTTCGTGCCGTTCCCGGCTGCGGTGGACGATCACCAGACCACCAACGCGCGATTCCTGGTGGATGCAGGCGGCGGATGGCTGGTCCGCCAGCGCGATCTGTCTGTCGCTTTCCTGTCGAATTTGCTACAAAAAACAGAGCGGTCAGCCCTGTTGCAATGCGGGCTGGCGGCCAAAAAGATGCAAAAAACGGGTGCCACTGAAGCGATTGTGGCCGCCTGCGAGGAACTCGCCCCATGAAACACGCCATCCGTCACATCCACTTTGTCGGCGTTGGCGGCGCCGGCATGTCGGGCATCGCCGAAATCCTCCTGAACCTGGGCTATGCCATCTCCGGCTCGGATCTTTCCGACAGCGCCACGCTGCGGCGGCTGGCCTCGCTGGGTATCCGCACGCATGTCGGGCATGCGGCCAGCCAGATTGATGGCGCGGATGCGGTCGTGACTTCCACGGCCGTGCAGGCCGAGAACCCCGAAGTGGTGGCCGCACGGGCGCGTCGCATTCCCGTGGTGCCCCGCGCACTCATGCTGGCCGAACTGATGCGACTCAAACAGGGGGTTGCGATTGCCGGCACCCATGGCAAGACCACCACCACCAGTCTGGTGGCCAGTGTGCTTGCCGAGGGCGGGCTGGACCCGACCTTCGTGATCGGCGGGCGGCTCAACAGCGCCGGCGCCAATGCCAAGCTCGGCAGTGGCGACTACATCGTGGTCGAGGCGGACGAGTCCGATGCGTCCTTCCTGAACCTGCTTCCGGTGATGGCGGTGGTGACCAACATTGACGCCGACCACATGGAAACCTATGGCCACGACTTCAACCGCCTCAAGGGCGCGTTTGTGGATTTCCTGCACCGCATGCCTTTTTATGGCACGGCCATCCTGTGCACCGACGACGCCGCCATCCGCGAAATCGTGCCCCAGGTTTCGTGCCCGGTCACAAGCTACGGCTTTGATGAGGACGCCCAGGTGCGCGCGGTCAATGTGAGGGCCGTGGGTGGGCAAATGCATTTCACCGCCCAGCGCCGCAATGGCGTGACGTTGCCTGACCTGGACATCGTCCTCAACCTCGCTGGCGAACACAACGTGCGCAATGCGCTTGCGGCGATTGCTGTTGCAGTGGAGCTCAACGTGCCCGACCCGGCGGTGCAGCGGGCTCTCGCCGAGTTCAAGGGTGTGGGCCGCCGATTCCAGAGTTACGGCGACTTGGAAGTCAGGCCGGAGAACGGCGGCGGCAAGTTCACCGTGATTGACGACTACGGCCATCACCCGGTGGAAATGCAGGCGACGCTGGCCGCAGCACGCGGCGCATTCCCGGGACGAAGACTGGTGTTGGCTTTCCAGCCGCACCGCTACACCCGTACCCGTGACTGCTTCGAGGATTTCATCAAGGTCATCGGCGCTGGCGCCGACGCGGTGCTGCTGGCCGAGGTGTACGCCGCGGGCGAAGAGCCGATCGTGGCCGCCGACGGCCGCTCGCTGGCCCGCGCACTGCGGGTCGCTGGCAAGTTGGAACCGGTCTTTGTGGACGACATCGCTGCCATGCCGCAGGCCGTGTTTGACAACGCACGCGACGGTGATGTGGTGATGTGCATGGGTGCAGGCTCCATTGGTGCCGTACCGGGCAAGCTGGTGGAAATTGGGGGCGCGGCATGAGCGTGGTAGACGCCAAGTCCTTCGGAAAAGTTGCGGTCCTGATGGGCGGCAAGTCGGCCGAGCGCGAGGTCTCACTCATGTCGGGTGCCGGCGTCCTCAAGGCCCTGCAATCCAGAGGCGTGGACGCGCATGCGTTCGACCCTGCCGAGCGGGATTTGTCTGACCTGAAGAAGAAGGGCTTCAAGCGCTGCTTCATCGCACTGCATGGCCGATTCGGCGAAGACGGCACCGTGCAGGGCGCTCTCGAACTGCTCGGCATTCCCTATACGGGGTCGGGCGTCATGGCCTCCAGCATCGCCATCGACAAAGTCATGACCAAGCGGGTCTGGCTGGCCGAGGGCATTCCGACGCCGCGCTACAAGCTTCTGCAGCGCGGCCTCTACCAGCGCGGGCAGGTGGTCCAGGTGCCCGATGAGCTGGGCCTGCCCGTGATCGTGAAGCCCGCCCGCGAAGGCTCGTCCATTGGCGTCAGCAAGGTGGCGGGCTACTCGGACATGCAGGCGGCGGTGGACGCGGCCGCAGCGCTGGACACGGATGTGCTGTGCGAGCAGTTTGTCAGCGGCGACGAGGTGACCTGCCCGGTGCTGGGCACTGGCGAGCAGGCCCGTGCGCTGCCGGTGATCCGCATCGTGGCGCCCGAGGGCAACTACGACTACCAGAACAAGTACTTCACGGACGACACCAAGTACCTCGTGCCATGCGGCTTGCCAGCGGGCGAGGAAGAGGCCATCCAGGCGCTGGTGCTCAAGGCCTACCGCGTCCTCGGATGCCGCGGCTGGGGGCGGGTGGACGTGATGATCGACGCAGCCACACGCAAGCCCTCGCTGCTGGAAATCAATACCTCACCGGGCATGACCGGACATTCGCTGGTGCCAATGTCGGCGCGGGCCGCCGGCATCAGCTACGAAGAGCTTTGTGTCCAGCTGCTGGCCTCGGCGGCGCTCGACCAGGAAGGAGCGGCCGGGCCATGACGGCCAATCTCCCCACACCCATGGACGTGCGGCTCATGAACGCTGCCGCGGCGCTGTTGGCGGGCGCCTTCGTGATGCTCGCTCTGGGCCACGGAGTTGCCTGGCTGTTGCGCCATCCGGTGTTCTCGCTGGGCGGCATCGTGGTCACGGGGGACGTGGCCCACAACAGCGCTGCGACCATCCGGGCCAACGTGGCGCCGCGGCTGGCGGGCAGCTACTTCACGCTTGATCTGGCGAAAGCGCGGCGGGTGTTCGAGTCCGTGCCCTGGGTGCGGCAGGCCGTGGTGCGCCGCGAGTTTCCCAACCGGCTGCGGGTGAGCCTGCAGGAGCACGTGCCCGTGGCGTTCTGGGGTCTGGACAGCGATTCGAGGATGGTCAACAGCTTCGGCGAAGTGTTCGAGGCCAATGTGGGCGAACTGAACGAGGACGAGTTGCCGCGTCTGCAGGGGCCGGAGGGCCAGTCCGCTCTGGTGTGGGCGATGTACCAGGCGCTTCGGCCCCAGTTTGAACCGCTGGGCCTGGGCGTGGAGCAACTGGTGCTGTCCGGGCGTGGGGGCTGGCAGCTGGCGCTGGACAACGGGGCCTGGGTAGAGCTCGGGCGCGGCTCTGCGGCGGACGTGGTGCCTCAGGTGCAGCGCTTCGTCCAGACATTGACTCAGGTGGCGGCACGCCACGGGCGGCGGGTTGATGCCCTCGCTTCAGCGGACCTGAGGCACGTGGATGGCTATGCGTTGAGGTTGCGTGGCGTCAGCACGGCCGAAGCGGTGTCCAGGCAGGAACAAGGGAACAGGTGAATGTGATGGCAAAAGAGTACAAGGATCTTGTGGTGGGACTGGACATCGGGACTGCCAAGGTGATGGTGGTGGTGGCCGAGTTCCTGCCCGGAGGCGAGCTCAAACTGGCCGGGCTGGGCATTACGCCCAGCACCGGGCTCAAGCGGGGCGTTGTGGTCAACATCGACGCCACGGTGCAGAGCATCCAGCAGGCGCTGAAAGAAGCCGAACTGATGGCGGACTGCAAGATCAGCCGCGTCTACTGCGGCATTACCGGCAGCCACATCCGGGGCATCAACTCCAGCGGCATGGTGGCCGTGAAGGACCGTGAAGTCACCGCGGCCGATGTGGCGCGCGTGCTTGAGACGGCCAAGGCCATCAACATCTCCAACGACCAGCGGCTGCTCCTGGTTGAGCCGCAGGAGTTTGTCATCGATGGCCAGGACGTGCGCGAGCCCATTGGCATGAGCGGCATCCGGCTGGAAGCGAAGATCCACATCGTGACCGGCGCGCAAAGCGCGGCCGAAAACATCATCAAGTGCGTGCGTCGCTGTGGCCTGGATGTGGAGCAGCTGATGCTCAATCCGCATGCATCCAGCCTGTCCGTCCTCACTGACGACGAAAAGGAACTGGGTGTCGCCCTCGTGGACATCGGCGCGGGTACGACCGATGTGGCGATTTACACCGGGGGGGCCATCCGCCACACCGCGGTGATCCCGATCGCAGGCGACCTGATCACCAGCGACATCGCCATGGCGCTTCGCACACCCACCAAGGACGCCGAAGACATCAAGGTGGAATCCGGTTGCGCCAAGCAGCTTCTGGCAGACCCGGAGCAGCAGGTCGAGGTGCCAGGACTGGGAGACCGCTCTCCCCGCATGCTGGGCCGCCAGGCGTTGTCGGGTGTGATCGAGCCGCGGGTCGAGGAGATCTACACCCTGGTGCACCAGGTGATCCGCGAGTCCGGCTTCGAGGAAGTGCTGTCCTCGGGGATCGTCATCACTGGCGGAAGCTGTGTCATGCCGGGCATGGTTGAACTGGGTGAGGACATCTTTCTCAAGCCGGTTCGCCGGGGCATCCCCAAGTACGCCAACGCGCTTTCCGACATGGTGGCGCAGCCGCGTGCGGCCACAGTGATGGGCCTGCTCGAGGAAGCCCGGCTGGCGCGTGTGCGCGGCACACGGGTGGCTGGCAAGCAGGGTTCGATGAAGACGGCGTTTGGCCGCTTCCGCGATTTTGTTGTGGGGAACTTCTGACCATGCGCTGGCCCGACTTCCTCGCGCGGGGCAGCCCCCGCCTCCGGTGGCGAAGCCACGGTCCGCCGGGGCGTTGCGAGTCCACCCCGCACCAACAATTGCAAAACATTCTCAGGCAACTGCATATTCAAGGAGAAAAAAATGGCCATCGAAATGATTGAAGTGGAAGAGTTCCACGCAGGCACCCAGATCAAGGTGATCGGTGTCGGCGGCGGCGGCGGCAACGCGGTTGAACACATGATCCGGCGCAATGTCCAGGGCGTCGAGTTCATCTGCGCCAACACCGACGCGCAGGCACTTTCGCGCAGCGCGGCGCACAAGACGATCCAGCTGGGCTCCAGCGGACTGGGCGCCGGCAGCAAGCCCGAGAAGGCACGTGAGGCCGCTGAAGCGGCGGTCAACGAGATTCGGGACGCTGTCGAGGGCGCGCACATGCTCTTCATTACGGCAGGCATGGGTGGTGGCACTGGTACTGGGGCTGCCCCAGTGATCGCGCGGGTGGCGCGTGAGATGGGCGTCCTGACGGTGGGGGTGGTGACCAAGCCTTTCGAGTGGGAAGGTGGGCGGCGCATGACCAATGCCGATGCCGGCCTGGCCGAGCTTGAGGCCAACGTCGACTCCCTGATCGTGGTGCTCAACGAGAAGCTGCTGGAGGTGCTGGGCGATGACGTCACCCAGGACCAGGCCTTTGCGCATGCCAATGACGTGCTGAAGAACGCCGTTGGCGGCATCGCCGAGATCATCAACGAGTACGGCAACGTGAATGTCGACTTTGAGGATGTGCGCACGGTGATGGGCGAGCCGGGCAAGGCCATGATGGGCACCGCCGTTTCCAGCGGACCGGACCGGGCCCGCATCGCTGCCGAGCAGGCCGTGGCCTGCCCGCTGCTCGAGGGCATCGACTTGTCGGGTGCCAAGGGCGTGCTGGTGCTGGTCACGGCAGCCAAGGACTCTCTCAAGCTGAGCGAATCCAAGCAGGCGATGAACACCATCCGTGCCTATGCTTCGCCCGACGCGCATGTGATCTACGGGGCTGCCTACGACGACCGGCTGGGCGAGGAGATCCGCGTCACCGTGGTGGCCACGGGGTTGAGCCGCCAGGGCCAGCGCCGCACCGCACCGCCGCTGCAGGTCCTGCGCACCGGCACGGACAACGTTCCTTTCAATGTGCCCACCGTGAACAACGCCGTGGGCGGCCCGGGTGCCGCCGCAGGGGCGGGCGGTGCATCCTACGGTGCCAACCTCGAAGTGCCCAGCGTATGGCGCAACAACCGCACGCAGGCGGCTGCCAAGGTGGACGCGCTGTCCTCGGGTGGCATGGACGACTTCGAGATCCCGGCGTTCCTGCGCAAGCAGGCCGATTGACGGGTGGGGGGGTGCGGTGCGCGTGATGTCCACAGGCAGGCGCGGGCATGCACCTCCTCTTAAAATCTCCTGATGCTTCAGCAGCGCACCCTCAAAGCCCTGACCCGTGCGGTGGGCGTGGGCCTGCACAGCGGCCAGCGGGTTGAGCTGACCCTGCGTCCGGCCCAACCGGACACGGGCATCGTGTTCCGCCGGGTCGACCTGCCCGAACCGGTGGACATCCCGGTGTCGGCCCTGGCGGTGACGGACACACGATTGGCCTCCACCATCTCCTGCAACGGCGCCCGGGTGCACACGGTGGAGCACCTGATGTCGGCTTGCGCCGGCCTGGGGCTGGACAACCTGTATGTGGACATCACGGCCGAGGAAGTCCCCATTCTGGACGGATCGGCGGCGTCGTTTGTGTTCTTGCTGCAAAGCGCCGGGATCGAACTGCAGCGCGCCCCCAAACGATTCATGCGGGTGGTCAAGCCGGTGGAAGTCCGCGAGGGCCAGGGGCCGACGGCCAAGTGGGCGCGGCTGGAGCCTTTCCACGGCTACAAGCTCAGTTTCGAGATCGACTTCGACCATCCGGCCGTCGACTCGACCGGCCAGCGCGTGGTGTTCGACATGAGCAGCGGCTCTTACACGCGCGACATCGCCCGTGCGCGCACGTTCGGATTTACCCGCGACGTGGAAACCATGCGGTCCAACGGCCTGGCGCTGGGCGGCGGGCTGGACAACGCCATCGTCATGGACGACTACAAGGTCCTCAACAGCGACGGATTGCGCTACGACGACGAATTCGTCAAGCACAAGATCCTGGACGCCATGGGTGACCTGTACCTGGTGGGCAAGCCGCTGCTGGCCGCATACAGTGCCTTTCGCTCGGGCCATGCACTGAACAACAGGCTGTTGCGCGAGTTGCTTTCGCGCCAGGATGCCTGGGAAATTGCCACCTTCGCCGACGAGCGCGAAGCGCCGGCCGGTTTTGCCCAACCCGCCCGCGCCTGGTAACCATGCTGCTGTTCCGATGGGCGATGCTGCTGCTTCTACTGGGTGCGGGGGTCTCGTTCGCTTTTTATGCCGGCACCGGTCAGGTCCGCTTTCGCAAGGCGGGCCTGGTCATCCTCAAGTGGACGATCCTGGCGGCATTCGGTTTTTTTGCGGTGCTGGTGCTCGAGCGCCTGGCCTGAAGAAAGCCTGCGCATCCACCACATCGGCGCCGAACAACTGGCGTGTCAGGCGTTGCTCTTTCGAACGGTCGGGGTAGGGCGTCTGGCCATTGCCTGCGCAATGGGTCAGCTCGCCGACCAGCACCGCTTCTCCGTCGGTATACAGGTCGACCCGCACGAAGCTGAATGGAGCGGCCAGGCGACCGGCAATGTCCTTCAGGGCATCAAGATTCGGCGGAGGCGGGTGCGCGCGGCCAGGTGGGCCCCCGGAGGCCCCCACGGGAATGAGTTCCCAATCGGCCGTGTACCGGCTGCGCACCGGCCGCGTTCCCTGCATTTCCCCGTGGTCCACCACGATCATGCGCACTTCTCCGTGCACGCAGAAGAAGCACCAGTCGCGCGCCGGTGCCTGGCCCAGGGCGAAGGGCTCCACGATCACCTGGCGGCGCAGGTTCCGGTAGTTGGCCTCATGGGTCATGCGGGCGTAATCGCTCACCAGCCAGCTCTGCACTTGCGCCACGTCGACCGGTGATCCGGCACGCCGCACGATGCAGCGCCCCGACATGTGCGTCGGCTTGATGACGCAGTCTGCAGGCCACTGGTAGCTGGCCACCTCGTCGGGCGTGCGCAGCACCGCAAGCGTTGGAACGGCCAGGTCCTCACCCAGCCTGGCATGGATGTACAGCTTGGCGAGCGCCTTGTCGGTGGTGAAGACACGCAGCGGGTCCAGGATCTCCCGGCTGACCTTCATGTGGTGCAGCACGTCGGTGTACATCGACCGGTGGCTGTCGGGCCAGCGGCCATGGGCGGCGCGGAACTGCAGCGTGGCCAGCAGGCGGTCCGACCAGCGCGTCTGGGGCAGCCAAGCGGCCAGCGCATCATGCAGATGCCGGGCCCAGCCGCGTCTCACTTGAACCGCCCGCGGGTGTAGGTGGCGGTGGTGTCCGGGCGCAGCCCGGTGTGGCGCGAAAGCGCGGCACTCAGCCCGGCGGCATGGGCATGGGTGATGGCAAGGCCCAGGGCATCCGACGCATCCTTGCCGGGCAGGCCGGGCAACCGCAGCAGGCGGCGGACCATCTCCTGGACCTCGGGTTTGCCGGCCTTGCCATAGCCCGCCACGGCCTTTTTCATCTGCAGCGGGCTGTACTCCGCCACCGCCAGATCGCGCGACACCAGCGCCGTCAGGCACGCCCCGCGGGCTTGCCCGAGCAACAGCGTGGCCTGCGGGTTGGCGTTGACGAACACGATCTCGATGGCGGCCACGTCGGGCTTGTAGAGCGTCACCAGCTCGCAGATGCCGTCAAACAGCACCTTGAGCCGCAAGGGGAGGTTGGCACGGTCCATGTGGGTCGTGCGCACCGTACCGCTGGCGACGTAGGCCAGCGAAGCGCCCTCGGCATCGATCACGCCAAAGCCGGTGGTCTGCAGGCCGGGGTCAATGCCTAGGATTCGCATTGCTATAAAAAAGATAGCAGCTCAGCAAGAAGGGACGGGGGCTAGAGGCCAAAATACCATCGAACCGAATGGAAGAACACGGGCGCGGCAAAACACAGGGCATCGACCCTGTCCAGCAGGCCGTTGGCGCCCGTCACCGATTTCATCTGCCCGCCCCAGTTGGTCACGCCGCGGTCGCGCTTGAGCGCCTTCATCACCAGATGGCCCAGCGATCCGGTAGCGCAGGCCAGCGCGGCCATGGCCAGGGCCTGCCCCGGCTTGAACGGCGTGATCCCGGTCAGCAGGGTACCCAGCAGGCTGCCCGCGGCCATCCCGGCAAACCAGCTGGCCCAACTGAAGCTCTGGCTGACATTGGGAGCAACGGGCTTGCGTGGCCAGCGGCGCCCGACCAGGTACTGCACCACCATGCAGGTCTGCACCACCAGCGCCAGGAAGAACACCAGGAAAGCCTGCTTCCCCTCATAGCGTGGGAACTCCAGCAACAACAGCGCAGGCACATGGCTCATGCCATAGACACAGACCATGATGCCCCACTGCAACTTGGCGTTGCGCTCCAGGAAGCGCTGCGGGTCGTCAGCAAGTGCCGTGACCACTGGCAGCGCCGCGAACACATAGACCGGGATGAACACAGAAAACAGGTCGAAGTGCTCAGTGGCCACCAGCCAGAACTGCACAGGCAGCACGACGAAGAACGCCAGCAACAGGCTGCGGTGGTCGCCGCGCCGGGCGGGCGACAGCGTGATGAACTCGCGCAAGGCGAAGAACGCCACGATGGCGAACAGGACCGTGGCCACGGTCTCGCCTGCGGCCCAGCCAAGCCAGAACACGATGGCGATGAACCAGGACGTCTGCAGCACGCCCCGCACGTCTGCCAGTTCCCGCGTACGCGGGTCGCCCTCGGCGTGCTCGCGCAGCGAATAGGCAAAAGCCATCAGGGAAGCGAGCGCAAGAACGCCGAACAGCACGACGAACAGCAGCCCGACTTGTTGTCCGGGGGTAAGCGCGCGAATGAAGGTGTTCATGAGGGGGTCAGACTTCGCGCAGGGACAGCACCGCCTGGCGCGCCCGGTCCAGGAACGCGCGGCGATCCTCGCCGTCTTCGAGCCGGATTGGCGCGCCAAACGTCACCGAGCACAGCACGGGAACCGGAATCACTTCGCCCTTGGGCAGCAGGCGCTGGATGTTGTTGATCCAGGCCGGCACCAGCACAACCCCGGGAAATCGCAGCGCCAGGTTGTACAGGCCGGCCTTGAAGGCCTGGGGCTCTTCCTGGTTGCCGCGCGTGCCCTCGGGGAACAGGATGATCGAGTCACCCGCTGCGAGTGCGTCCACCAGGGGCTGCAGAGGGTCTTCGCCTTCCTTCTTCTCCCGATCCACATACACCGCGTTGAACACCGCGGTGGTGATCCACTCCTTGAAAGGCGTCCTGGTCCAGTAGTCCCGGGCAGCGATGGGGCGGGTGATGCTGCGCAACTCCGCAGGCAAAGCCGCCCAGATCATGACCAGGTCGGCGTGGCTCTGGTGGTTGGCGAAGTAGATGCGCTGCTCCGCCTTCGGGGGGCAGCCATACCAGCGCGCCTGGGCACCCGTCAGCACGCGCACCAGGCCCAGCAGGAACCAGCTCATCAGTTTGGCAAGCATCGGTCGGATGTTAACGTCCCGTCAGCGGCGGCTTCACGGCAGTTCCGAGTCGCCCATGCGCGCCATGATGGCGGCCGCGCGCGCGGCCAGGTACGGAGAGTTGGGCCGCTTCTCATAGCCCTTGGGGCTGGGCAACATGACAGCCAGGCGCGCGGCTTCCCATTGGCTCAGCCGCATGGCGCTCTTGCGGTAGTAGTGCTGTGCGGCCGCCTCCGCGCCGAACACGCCCTCGCCCCACTCCACGCTGTTGAGGTAGATCTCCAGGATGCGCTGCTTGTCCAGCAGGGCCTCCAGCGCGAGTGTCAGGACCAGTTCCTGGCCCTTGCGCAGCAGCGTGCGCTCCCCCGACAGCAGCAGGTTCTTGGCCAGTTGCTGGGTGATCGTGGAGCCGCCCACCACCTTGGGGGCGGCCGCGGCCGGACGCACCGGGGCCTGCCTGGTCGCTGGCCACTGGCCCTGTTTGAGGGCGCGCTCCTCGGCCTTGGCGTTCTTTTGCCAGGCTTTCTCGATGGCATCCCAGTCCACCCCGTCGTGCTGGGCGAAGCCGTCGTCTTCGGACGCGATCACTGCGCGCTTCAGGGCATCTGGCAGATTGGCATAGGGCACCCATTGCTGGCGCCAGCGAAGCGGTGTCGTCAGGTTTGCCAGACGCCAGGCTTCGGAGCGCTGGAACGAGGTGGATTGCGGGTTGACCACCGCCATCAGCGCGACGCGCCCGACGAAGAACAGCTGAAGCGACAGCCCGGCCGCGACCACCAGGGCGAACAGGCGCAGCGCAAGCTTCATCCGGGGACTTCCAGCGTCTTGCGCAATTCGCCCAGAACCCTGGCGGACGGTGGGCGCACACCGCGCCAGATCTCGAATGCCTCCGCCGCCTGCTCGACCAGCATGCCCAGGCCGTCGCGCGCCGTGGCACCGTGCTCACGGGCCCATTGCATGAAGCCTGCTGCGGCCGGGCCGTACATCATGTCCACCGCCAGCGCGCCAGGCCGCAGCACCCGGGCGGGCACCGGTATGCCGGCGCCACTGAGGCTGGACGCCGTGCCGTTGACCACAACGTCAAACGCGTCGGGCGCGTGGTCCAGCGCCAGGGCGCACAGTTCCGTGCCCATCGATTGGGCCAGCGCCGTGTGGCGTGTCGCGAGTTCCTCGGCCTTGGCCAGCGTACGGTTGGCCACCACCAGCCGGCGCGGCCGTTGCATCAGCAACGGACCCAACACGCCGGCCGCAGCGCCGCCGGCTCCCAGCAACAGCACATTGCGCCCGACCAGGGCGACCCCGGCATTTCGCTGGATGTCATGGACCAGCCCGGCTCCGTCGGTGTTGTCGGCGTGGATTCCGTCGTCACGCAAGCTCAGGATGTTGGAGGCCCGCGCCAGCGCGGCGCGCGGGCTTTCATGATCCGCCAGCGCGGCGGCTTCGAACTTGAAAGGCACCGTGATGTTGCAGCCCTTGCCGCCCTCATTGCGGAACTGGAGCACGGCCGCCTTGAAGCCGTCCATTGGAACGAGCCGCTTGCCGTACTGCATGGAGTGGCCGGTGAGTTCGGCAAATCGCGCATGAATCCACGGGGATTTGCTGTGGGCCACCGGGTTGCCCATCACGCAATACAGGTCGGTCATGGTGGAGGGTTCAGGGCGGGGTCACCGTCTGGCGGGTTCCCAGGCGGGTTTCCAGTGTTTCGTCGGGGGTGAACTTGAAGGTCTGCACAAAGGCCAGGCGGTTGAAGCCCGAGCGCAGCAAGCCCGCGCGAACCCTCTCGGGAACCACGCCAAAGGGACCGGCGCTGCGGGCAATGGACTGGGCCCGGCGATCCAGCGTGGCGTTGCCCGAGGACTGCTCGATCACGGCCTCCACCACATGTCCTTCGAAGTTGATGGCCACCTGCATGACCAGTTCTCCATACAGCTTGCGCCCGCCCGCCTCGGGGAAGTTGCGCGTCCCCTTGTCCTCGATCTTGCGGCGCAGGCCGTCGTAGTAGATCGCGTAGTGCTCCTCGCGTGTGGCCGGGCTGATGTAGCGCTTCTTGGGTCTGGCGTTCTGCTCGTTGATCCGGCGCTCGATCTGGGCCAGCAACTCCACCATCTGGCGGCGCTTTTCCATTTGCTCGCGCGCCTGCGCGTCCATTGCGGCGAGCTTGGGGTTCACCTTGGGCATGGTGGCCAGCTGCTGCTTGATCGACGCCATCATCAGCACCTGCTGCTCCTGCAGCGCCTCGATCTTGCGATGCGCGTCTTCCTCCGCATCGCCCAGCTCCGTCAGCGCCGAGGGCGGCAGCGGCGAGGTCGCCCGGCCCTTGTCGGCGTCGCCACCTCCCGCCAGCGAGGTCTGGGCAATGGCCTGGGCCTTTTCGGCGCGTTCGTTGGTGCGGGTGTTCACCAGAACCACTTCCAGCGGCGAGTCCTGGAACACGCGGTTGAAGGCTTCCGGATCGACAAAGCGGACCGTCAGCAGCACCGCATGCACGGCCAGGGAAAAACCCAGGGCGATCTGGAGCGTGCTGAGGGACTTGAGGTTCACGAGGGTGGATTATCGGCGCTGGCGGCTTCGTTTTCACTCATGTCCACCGCAATGGCGATCGGCCCGGCCACGGGCTCGTCTTCGCCGCTTTCGTCCTCTCCCGCATCCGGCGCCGCTGGCGCGTCCAGCCGCTCGATGAGCGTGCCGCTGACGTCCAGCGTGATCTCGTCGATCCGGCCCAGCTTCACACGCAGCCGCGCGCCGCGCGCCAGGCCCTGTGCGCCCAGCACCGGGAACACCAGCGGCAATTCGTCGGTGCGCACCATGAAGCTGCCGCCGTACCCTTCCTTGAACACGGTCGCGACCAGTTCGGTGATGCCCTGCTGCTCCAGGTATTTCAGCGTCCAGAACCGCTCCATACCGGCCTGGTAGCCGTTGTAGGCGCTGTAGGCCGCGTCAAACCCGCTGATGATGGAAAACAGGCTGGCGTCCTTGGGCTTGAACGGTGCCGCCAGCGCCGCCGTGCGACCGTGTTTCGCGCAGGCGATGATCTGCCACTGGTTGACCATGTCGGTGTAGCGCCGCAGCGGCGAGGTGCTCCAGGCATAGCTCCTGACGCCAATGCCTGCGTGGGGCAGCGCCTTGGTGCCCATGCGCACCTTGACGCCCGGCGCAAGGCTGGCCTGGCTGCGGTAGATGCCGGGCACACCCAGTTCGGCCATCCAGTTGCCCCAGGTGCTGTTGGCCAGGATCATCGCCTCGGCGACGATCAGGTCCAGTGGCGCACCGCGCTGGCGCACACTGATCTGGACCTGCTCCGAGCCATCGGGCTCGGCCCCCTGGTTGCCCACCAGCCTGAAGTTGTAGTCCGGCCGGTTGAAGTTCTCGGGCTTGCCCCGCACCAGCTCGCGCTGTGCCTTCAGGTGGCGGGCCAGTTGATATAAAAATGATAGCGGCTCACGCAGGCGGGACGCGGGCTGCAGGCCGTTTTTGTCTGAAAATTCCCACCCGGACAGCCATTCCTCGGTGACCAGGCTGTCAAGCTGGTCGTGCCGAAGGTTGTGGGCAATCGGCACGCGTTCCAGCCGGGTTTCGCTGGCCTTGATCTCAAAGCTGGATTCGTCCAGCGTGACGTAGAGCGACACCGCCGGGCAGTTGCGCCCCTCCAGCAGCGTGTAGGCCTGCACCACATCGTCAGGCAGCATGGTGATCTTGTGACCCGGCATGTACACGGTGGACAGGCGCTGGCGCGCCACATCGTCCACCGCACCGCCAGGTTGCACCGCCAGACCGGGCGCTGCAATGTGGATGCCCAGCACCACAGTGCCGCTGCCCAGGCCCCGCACCGACAGCGCGTCGTCGATCTCGGTGGTCTGCGAATCGTCAATCGAGAATGCCTGCACGTCCGCCAGCGGCAGTTCGTCCCTGATCTGCGGTGCCTCCAGGGGCGGGAAGGCAGTGCCCTTGGGGAAGTTTTCGAACAGGAACCGCTTCCAGTGGAACTGGTAGGCCGAGTCGATGGCACCGGCCTTCTGCAGCAGTTCAAGCGGCGCCAGCTGGGTGGCGCGCGAAGCTTCGACCACGGCCTTGTATTCCGGTGCGTTCTTGTCTGGCTTGAACAGGATCTTGTACAGCTGCTCACGCACCGGCGCCGGGCATTGCCCCTGGCCCAGTGCAGTGGCCCAGCTGGCAATCTGCGCGAGTACCTGCTTCTTTTTTTCGATGGCGGCCAGTGCCTGCTGCACGATCTCCGCCGGAGCCTTGCGGAAGCGGCCTTTGCCCGCGCGGCGGAAGTAATGCGGTGCCTCGAACAGGCGAAACAACGCTGCGGCCTGCTGTTCCAGCGTGGCCTTGTCGTTGAAATAGTCGCGCGCGAGGTCGGCGAAGCCGAATTCGTCTTCCGGGGCGAACTCCCAGGCCAGCTCCAGTTCGATCGTCTGGCTGAGCGCCTGGGCGGCGGCCGTCAGTTCAGCCGGGGCAGGCTTCTCGAACTTGAGCAGGACGTTGCCTGACTTGACCTTCACGCGCTTGCCGCTGTCCAGCTCGATCTGCGCGGAAGACTCTGCCTCCGACAGCACACGACCTGCCTGGAACTTTCCGGCTTCTTCAAACAATGCAAACATGGGCGCGATTGTCCCACGCGTCCTGCGCGCGCCGGGTCAGGCCGGGTCTATGAAGGCGAACACTTCGTCGATGTGGTCGTCAAAGTCAGACAGGGCGTGATCGCCCCCGTCAAGCAGCTTGATCCGCGCGCCGCGGTAGCGCCGGGTCATTTCGCGCCAGTCCAGGACCTCGTCGCCCTTGGCGATCACGGCGAAACAGCGAGACGCGTCTGCGCCGGGGCCGGCCTCGATGGCGCGCAACTCGTCCACAAAGCGGGGCTCGAAGAAAAAGCGCTCATCCGGGTTGTGCCAGCTGGTTTGCTCGCCGATGTGCCTGGACAGGTCGCGCGCCGGGTGGACGGCCGGATTAAACAGCACGGCCTTGCATCCACAGGCGCCAGCCACATGGGTGGCGTAAAACCCGCCAAGCGAGGAACCGATCACCGCCATGTTCTCGCGGGGCCAGCCGGCCACGCCTTGCAGAACGAGCGCCATCGCCGCAAGCGGAGACGCGGGAAGCTGCGGACACCACCAGGTGAGGCCGGGATGGCGGTCGCGCACCCGTGCGCCGACCCGCTGCGCCTTGTGCGAACCGGGTGACGACCGGAAACCGTGCAGGTACAGCAGGTGCGTTGTGGGCATCGCCCATCATAGAAGCAGCGGGAAGTGAAACGGGCGGGCGGCGTGCCTCCCATGGTTATGGGACTGGGTGGATCGCACGGCGGATGCCGGTGTCGCTATGCTTGGTGTCCGGTCCCGCAATGCGCGGGCGGCCCTGAGACAGGAACAGCTGTGTGGCGGATTTTGATCGTCGAGGATGACTCCCGGATGCGGGAATTCTTTGCTGCGAGCGTGGCGCGTTGCGAAGGACTTGCACTCGCCGGCAGCGTGGGCAGCGTGGCCGAGGCGAGGGCCTGCCTGGACGATCCTGCCCGGGTCGTGGATGTGCTGCTGGTGGATCTGGGGCTGCCCGACGGCAGCGGGCTGGACGTCATCCGTCACGCGCGGTTGCGTCGACCGGCCTGCGAGGCGCTGGTGATCTCGATGTTCGGTGACGAAGACAACGTCCTGGCCAGCATCGAAGCGGGCGCCCTGGGCTATATCCACAAGGACGCCACGCCGGACGACATCGCGCACACGATCCTGGAGATGAAGAACGGCGCTTCGCCCATCTCGCCAATGATCGCGCGGCGCGTGTTGTCCCGCTACCGCGCGCTGCAGGCCGATCAGGCGGCTTCTGCGACCGGCATGGCGTCAAGCCGGGCCCGCGCTGTACCCGACGACGGCGAGAAGGTGCTGCTTTCCGGCCGGGAGCAGGAGGTGCTGGAACTGATCGCGCGGGGTTTCTCCTACGCCGAGATCTCACGCCTCAAGGGCGTCAGCGTGCACACCGTGCAGACCCACATCAAGAGCCTGTACAGCAAGCTGGCCGTGCATTCCAAGAGCGAAGCCGTGTTTGAGGCCACCCGGATGGGCCTGCTGCCCCAGATGCGATGAGTCTGGCGTTCTGGCGTTTGCTGGCACCGACGCTGTGCCACCGCGCGATGCAGGTGTCCCGTGCGCTGTGTGTGGCCGTGATCGCGGTGGCCGCCCAAGCCGCTGCGGCCAGGACGATGGACCTGACCACGGCGGTGGCCACGGTGCATGTGGCGGGCACCGTCTCACAGGCAACCGTGACGCTGCCCTATCACTGGGACCGCGCCCAGGCCACGCGTGGCGGAGAGGGTGTCTTCGAAATCCGCTTCAGCGTGGATGAATTGCCCCGCGAACCGCAGGGCGCGTACTTTCCGCGCATTGGCAACAGCTACCGGGTCTGGCTCAACGGCTACCTGCTCCAGCAGGCCGGTGACCCGGAACGCGCCAACGACCAGGACCATGCCAAGGCACCGACGTATGTGCCCGTGCCTGCGGGGTTGCTGGAGATCGACAACGTGCTGCGCATCGAACTGCGCGCCGATGACGGGCGCCGCGGTGGCCTTTCCGCGATCCGCTTCGGTCCCGCGTCGCAGGTGCTGGCGGAGTACGAACGCGCGCGGCTCCTGCGGGTGGACGTGTCGCTCGCGATCACGGTGTTCAGCCTGCTGGTGGGCATGATCGCGTTGGTGTTGTGGTTCACGCAGCAGGATGCATCGGCTGCCGGTGCAGGGCGGCGCGACAACATTTACCTGTTTGCCGGGCTGGCGGAGATCAGTTGGGCGCTGCGCGTGGGCGACGTGGCGATCGAATCCCCGCCGCTACCCTGGCCGCTGTGGGGCGTCGTGGCCACCGGTGCCTTCGCGGGCTGGATCTGTTGCACGGCGCTGTTTTGCCATAACTTGGCAGGCTGGCAACATACCCGCAGCATGCGCTGGCTGAACGCTGGCATGGCCACCATGTTTGTCGCAGCACTCACAGCGTCCGCAGTGTCGCTGACCTCCATCCAGCCCGTCTTCCTGACCGCATGGCTGGGGTTTGCCAACCTGTTCTTCGTGATGTACGCGCTCTTTTATCTGGGCGCCACCCTTCGCAAGCCCGATACGGCGCGCGTGCTTGTGGCGCTGGCCGGGCTGCTGAACCTGGTGATGGGCATACGCGACTGGCTGGCTGTCCGTATCAATGGCAACTACGCAGATTCGACCTGGATCCGGTACTCGTCGGTGCTGTTTGGCATCGCGCTTGGGTATATCGTGGTCAGCCGGTTCCGGGAGGCCAGTGCCCAGGCTCGTGACCTTCGCGAGAATCTGGCCCGCCGGGTGCAGGAGAAGGAACAACAACTCCAGCAAAGCTATGAACAGGTGGAGCAGCTCGCGCGTTCGCAGGAGCGTGCCTCCGAGCGGGCCCGCATCCTGCGCGACATGCACGACGGCGTGGGTTCGCACATCAGCTCCGCGATCCGGCAGCTTCAATCCGGCAAGGCCAGCCCCGATGCGGTGCTGCAGACGTTGCGCGATTCGCTGGATCAGCTCAAGCTGTCGATCGACTCGATGAACCTCCCAGCGGGCGACGTGACGGCCCTGCTGGCCAATCTGCGATACCGGCTGGAGCCGCGCCTGGGTGTGTCTGACATCGAGCTGAAGTGGGATGTGGACCTGATCGAGCCGGTCGCCAGCCTGGACACCCACCACATGCGCCAGCTGCAGTTCATGCTGTTCGAGTCCCTCTCCAACGTGCTGCAGCATGCCCAGGCCCGTACGCTGACGGTCGAGGCGCGTGCGCAGGAAGGTGGTGCCGTGCTGCGCATCGTGGACGACGGCCGCGGCTTCGATTCCAGCCGTCCGTTCAGCCGGGGCCTGCTTTCAATGCAGGAACGCGCCAGGGCCATCGGCGCGGTGCTCGCCATCAGCAGCGCACCCGGGCGGACGGTGGTGGAGATCCGCTTGTCCTGAGGGTGGTGCGCAGGCGGGATAATCCGGCCATGGCCGCCGTGTTCGACAAACCCTCCCTGCTGCAGCGCGCGTTGCCCCTGTTCCAGGGGTTTGACGGCGCTCTGGCCGTCGGCATCCTGCTGCTGGCCGGTGCCGGCTTGCTGACCATGTTCTCGGTGGGGCTGGACCACGGCACCCGATTCGCGGACCACGCCCGCAACATGCTGATCGCAGGCAGCATCCTGTTCCTGGTGGCGCAACTGCCACCGCAGCGGCTGATGAGCTTTGCCGTGCCCCTGTATGTGGTGGGGGTGTCGCTCCTCGTCGCTGTCGCACTGTTTGGACTGACGCGCAAGGGCGCCACACGGTGGTTGAACGTGGGTGTCACGGTCATCCAGCCCAGCGAGATCCTCAAGATCGCCATGCCTCTGATGCTGGCGTGGTGGTTCCAGAAGCGTGAAGGCCAGTTGCGTCCGCTGGACTTCACCGTCGCGGGGTGCCTGTTGCTGGTTCCGGTGGGGTTGATCATGAAGCAGCCTGATCTGGGCACGGCACTGCTGGTGCTGGCCGCCGGCCTGTCGGTGATCTTCTTCGCCGGACTCAGCTGGAAGCTGGTCCTGCCGCCGGTGCTGCTGGCACTGGCGGGCATCGGCGTGCTGGTGGCGCTGGAGCCCAGGCTCTGTGCCGACGGCGTGCGCTGGGTCGTGCTGCACGACTACCAGCAGCAACGCATCTGTACCCTGCTGGACCCCACGCGCGACCCGCTGGGCAAGGGTTTTCACATCCTGCAGGGCATGATCGCCATCGGCTCGGGCGGCCTGTTCGGCAAGGGATTCATGCAGGGCACGCAGACGCACCTTGAGTTCATCCCCGAACGCACCACCGACTTCATATTCGCCGCCTTTTCCGAGGAGTTCGGCCTCGCGGGGAACCTGTTGTTGATCGGTGGCTTCATCTTCCTGGTTCTTCGGGCCATGGCCATCGCGCTTGAGGCGCCCACGCTGTTCGCACGGTTGCTGGCGGCCGCGGTGGCGATGATCTTTTTCTGCTACGCCTTCGTCAACATGGGCATGGTCAGTGGCATCCTGCCAGTGGTGGGCGTGCCGCTGCCGTTCATCAGCTACGGGGGCACAGCCATGGTGACCCTGGGTCTGGCACTGGGCATCCTGATGTCCATTGCCAAATCCAAGCGCCTGGTCCAGTCATGACCGCACCGGTTGCCATCGTCGGAGTCGGCAACATGGGTGGGGGGATGGCGGTCAATCTGCTGGCGCGTGGCTGGCCGGTGGAGGTGGTGGACGTGGACGCTGACCGCACCCGGATTTTTGAAGGTTTTGGGGCTGTAGCCCGCGCCAGTGCTGGGTTAGCCACTATCAATACGATAGCAAGCATCGTCTGCGTGGTCGATGCGACCCAGACTCGCGATGTGCTGTTCGGTGCCGGAGGCATCGCCGATGCGGCGCCGGCAGGGCACACCGTGTTCCTGTGCCCGACCATGGCGCCCCAGGACACCGAAGCGTTCGCTGCCGCTCTGGCCCAAAGGGGCATCGATGCCGTGGACGCGCCCATGTCCGGCGGCCCCGCGCGTGCCCGCGATGGCAGCATGAGCCTGATGGTGGCGTGTGCCGACACCGTGTTTGCGCGCCACGCGGAACTGATTGCCGCCCTCTCGAGCCGCGTGTTCCGCATCAGCCAGACGCCGGGCGACGGCGCCCGCACCAAACTGGTGAACAACCTGCTGGCCGGCATCAATCTCGTTGGGGCGGCCGAGGTGATGGCGCTGGCACAGCGCCTCGGTCTGGACATGTCGCGCACGCTGGACGTGATCGAGCAGTCGTCCGGCCAGAGCTGGATCGGTTCAGACCGCCTGCGCCGCGCGATGGCGGGGGATTTCGAGCCCCGCGCCCACGTGACATTGCTGGCCAAGGACACTGCGCTGGCCGTCGCGGCGGCGGATCAGGCCGGTTTTGAGGGTCCTCTGGGCGCCCGGGCCTGCCAGGTCTTTGCCCAGGCCATTTCCGCCGGGCTGGCGGGCGAGGATGACGCGGCCCTGTTCAAGCTGATGGGTGGCCAGCCCGTGTGAGCACGCGACGCGTGCGTGAACAACCGCACGCCGCGGGTTGGTGGGGCTTCACGGAGCAGGCCGGACGAAGCACAATGATCCGGCCAACCGTGTTTTGGCACACAACCGGAGTTATTTCATGGCAGGCAAGTTCGAACTGAAGAAGTCCAAGAACGGGAAATTCCATTTCAACCTGCTGGCCGGCAACGGGCAGGTCATTCTTCAAAGCGAGATGTACGAAACCCGGCGCAGCGCCGTCAATGGCATTGAATCGGTACGCAGGAATTCAACGGATGACACCCGCTTTGTCCGGCTCACAGGCAAGGGCGGCGCACCCTACTTCACGCTCAAGGCGGGCAACGGCCAGGTCATCGGACAAAGCCAGATGTACGCGGCAGAAAAAGCGCGCGACGGCGGCATTGCGTCCTGCAAGACCAACGCCCCCGCAGCCAAACTGGACGACCAGACGGGTTGAAGCCCGCGGCGCTGACCGTGAATGGGCCGCTAGCGACCCGTTTTTCTTGGGGCATGCCTAGAATCAGGGCATGATCGCCCGCGAACCCACCCTAGACCGCCTGGCCACGGCCAGCCAGCTGCTGCTGGAGCCCTTCGGGCTGACCCATTCCCACATCGCCCGCGTGCTGGCCGAGATCGGGGGGCACCGTGTGGACGATGCCGACCTGTACTTCCAGTACACCCGCAGCGAAGGCTGGAGCCTGGAGGAGGGGATCGTCAAGACCGGTTCATTCAGCATCGACCAGGGGGTTGGCGTGCGCGCCGTCAGTGGGGAGAAGACGGCGTTTGCCTATTCGGACGACATTTCCATGGATTCGCTGCTGGACGCAGCGCGCACCGTGCGCACCATCGCCGCGGCCGGGCAGGACGCCCGTGTGCGGGCGCCGCGCCGGCGCACTGCGCCCGGCCGCAGCCTGTACGACGGCATTGATCCGATCGCCACGCTGGACAGCACGCAGAAAGTGCGCCTGCTGGAAAAAGTGGAGCAGCTGGCCCGGGCGCGCGACCCGCGCGTCGTGCAGGTGATGGCGGGTCTGGCCAGTGAGTACGATGTGGTCATGGTGGCCCGCGCGGACGGCACCATGGCCGCCGATGTGCGTCCGCTGGTGCGCCTGAGCGTGACCGTCATCGCCGAGCAGAACGGCCGTCGCGAGATGGGCTCGGGCGGTGGTGGCGGTCGCTGGGGCCTTTCGGGATTTGACGACGCGCAGATTGCCCGGCATGTGGACGATGCGGTCAATGCGGCGCTGACCAACCTTGAATCCCGCCCTGCCCCGGCCGGTGAGATGACCGTGGTGCTGGGCCCAGGCTGGCCCGGCGTGCTGCTGCACGAGGCGGTGGGACATGGCCTGGAGGGCGACTTCAACCGCAAGGGCTCGTCGGCGTTTGCCGGACTGATTGGCCAGCGGGTGGCCGCCAAGGGCGTGACCGTACTGGACGACGGCACCTTGCAGAACCGGCGCGGTTCGCTGAATGTGGACGACGAGGGACATGCCACGCAGCGCAACGTCCTGATCGAAGACGGCATCCTCAAGGGCTACATCCAGGACACCCTGAATGCCCGCCTGATGGGCGTGGCGCCCACCGGCAACGGGCGGCGCGAGAGCTATGCCCACATCCCCATGCCGCGCATGACCAACACCTACATGCTTGCGGGTGACAAGGACCCGGCCGAGATCGTCTCCAGCATGAAGAAGGGCTTGTACGCCACCAACTTCGGCGGAGGCCAGGTCGACATCACCAGTGGCAAGTTCGTGTTCTCTGCCAGCGAGGCGTTCTGGGTCGAGAACGGGAAGATCCAGTATCCCGTCAAGGGCGCCACCATCGTGGGCAGCGGGCCGGAGTCGCTCAAGAAAGTCACCATGATCGGCAACGATCTGGCGCTGGACAGCGGCGTGGGGACCTGCGGCAAGGAAGGCCAGAGCGTCCCCGTGGGCGTGGGGCAGCCCACGCTGCGCATCGACGGCCTGACGGTCGGCGGCACAGCCTGAGGCGCGTGCGACGGTGGTGCCGCAATCCTTGGGCATGCAGCCATGACCACGTCGCGCCTGCCGATCGACCCCTCAACGCACCTTCCCAGCATCCAGACTGCGGGGGAGCTCAGCAGCTTCCTTCAATCGGCCGTGGCCGACGAGGAGGCCATGCTGGTAGGCGACGGGCTGAGCACGCTGGCCGCACAGATTGAATCCATCGCGACAGGTGCGAAGGCAAATCTCGGGCGCGATGAGATGGCTTCCAGCCTGATGGACCTGCTGACGCTCTTGCGCGCGCACAGGGCGCTGGTGATCGGGCTCAGCCCGGCGTGGCGCGGCCTGTATGAATACGCTACGTACCTCAATGCGCTCAACAATTTCCGCGTGATGATCGGTCAGTGGCTGCTCGAGGGTGAGCCCGATGGCGGCTTCTCCGCGAGTTTTGCGGACTTCGATCTGGTGGCTTGGCGCACCCTGGGCGAGGGCATGTTGCTCATTGACATGTACGACCAGTGGCGCGAGCAGGAGCGCAAGGGCGAGGTTCGCAACGAGTCTGCGCTGGGTGAACTGGACGACTCGCGGGCGCGCAAGGTGCGCCACTGGTGGGACCGGTTGCGCGGGTGATGTGCTATATTCAACCCATGGTTTCCGCGAAGTTTTATTTTGCGTTCTACTGGTTCTCACGCTTCCAAGGCGGTCGAGAGGTCTGAACGTACGCGAATCCAAGGTACCCGAATCTCAAGAAAACCGCCGGTCACGGCGGTTTTTTTTTGCCGCCGCCATCCGGCCCGCAACCTGCAAGGAGTCCTTCGAATGAATGCCAAATCCGCCAGCAACACCAGCGATGCCTGGTATGCGTCGCCCGTCGACAAGACCAGCCAGACCGACGACGAACGCATCAAGGACATCATGCCGCTGCCGCCCCCCGAACACCTGATCCGGTTCTTCCCGATCCGCGGCACCGCCGTGGAAACACTGATCGCGCGCACCCGTCGGGCGATCCAGTCCATCATGGCGCGCAAGGATGACCGCCTGCTGGTGGTCATCGGCCCCTGCTCGATCCATGATCCGGGCGCGGCGCTGGAGTACGCGCGACGCCTCAAGACGTTGCGCGAGAAGTACGCGGGCACGCTCGAGGTCGTGATGCGCGTGTACTTCGAGAAGCCTCGCACCACGGTGGGATGGAAAGGTCTGATCAACGACCCCTACCTGGACGAGAGTTTCCGGATCGATGAGGGCCTGCGCATCGCGCGCCAGCTGCTGATCGAGATCAACCGCCTGGGCCTCCCGGCGGGCAGCGAGTTCCTGGACGTGATCTCGCCTCAGTACATCGGCGACCTCATCAGCTGGGGCGCCATCGGCGCGCGCACCACCGAGAGCCAGGTCCATCGCGAGCTGGCCAGCGGCCTGAGTGCGCCCATCGGCTTCAAGAACGGTACGGACGGCAACATCCGCATCGCCACCGATGCCATCCAGGCCGCAGCCCGTGGCCACCATTTCCTGTCGGTGCACAAGAATGGGCAGGTGGCCATCGTGCAGACCAACGGAAACCGCGACTGCCATGTCATTCTGCGCGGTGGCAAGACCCCCAACTACGACGCCGCCAGCGTGGACTCCGCCTGCCGCGAGCTGGAGGCCGCCAAGCTGCCCGCCACGCTGATGGTGGATTGCAGCCACGCCAACAGCAGCAAGCAGCACGAACGCCAGATCGAGGTGGCGCGCGACATTGCGGCGCAGATCAGCGGCGGCTCGCACCAGGTGTTCGGGGTCATGGTGGAGAGTCATCTCAAGGCCGGAGCCCAGAAGTTCACGCCGGGCAAGGACAAGGCTGTCGACCTGGAATACGGCAAGAGCATCACCGATGCCTGCATAGGCTGGGACGATTCGGCGCAGGTGCTGGAGATCCTGTCCGACGCGGTCGCCCGCCGTCGCGGCTGAGCCTGTCCTTTACAGGCCAGCTTCGTCGGCCTGGACGGATTTGTTACGACGCGTAACACCCTTCGGACCAAGCCCTGTGACGCTTGGTTCCGCAGGGGGTGCACGCTATAGTCCGTCACCACCCCGGGGCAGCGGCTTGTGCGCGTGCAGTTGCCGGGGAAACCACCCACCACGCCATGTCGATTGAACAACCCACCTTGCGGCTCGGCATGATCGGCTTTCCGGTCAAGCTCAGGGAGCAGCTGGAGCCGTGGCTGACCCCTTCGGGGGCGGGGTGGCCACATTGGAAATGCGTGGACTCAGTGATCGCCGATGCCTGGTGGGTCCACGGTGGCAGCCTTGTGGCAGTTGAAGAAGGCGCCTTGTTGCTGCATGCGCATGACGATGAAAACTCCCGGTTGCGCCTGGACATGAAGGCAGCGAATCGACCAATCGCGTTTTCAACCCCGCTGGCCGTGACCGATTTTGAGGCGCGGCACACCTTCAACCCCATGCTGGAGGGCGGTGCGCGTGGCGTGCTGCAGCAGTTCGAGGCCTGGCTGCGTCCGCTTCGCGCGCAATTTGCCCTTGGGGCCCACATGATGCAGCGTGAGGCCGAATTGCGCCCTGGCGTGTACCACCTCAGTTGCAAGGGGCGCCTGCTGGCGGTCATTGACCTCGAGCAATGGCGAGTCGGCTTGTCCGCCACTGCGCGACCCGTTGATTTCGACGAGGCGACCTGGGAAAAGCGGCCGCTCGCAGCGGGGGCCATGCCGCCGCGCTTTGTGCAGACCACGGTGGCCCAGTTGATGTGGGCTTATTCCCAGCGCACCGAGCGCGATGTGCTGCCCTCACGCTATCGCACCGGGCCGGTGTACCTGCGCCGTCCGCCGCGCGTGCCCCGCGCGTGGCTGAACGAAAGTCACGAACTCCTGTTGCGTGAACTCGCGCTGGCACCGGGGACGTTTGACACCCTGGCGCAACGCACCGGGCTGGCAACACCTGAACTCTCACGCGTGATGGCCGGGCTTTACTTTGCCGGCGCAATAACTTCCTCAATGAAAAAGGCGCAGGCCCAGGGGTACGGAGGAGCACGTCCATCCGGTACCGGTCGGCCGAACATCCAGTTGCCTGTTCGTACCGGCGAGGCGGTTGCCGCCGGGTTCTCTGCGCAACAATTCACCGAATCCGGCTTCCAGGTCGCCTGAGGCTGGGCCGACGGATCAGGACCCGGCGCGCACATTAGGCCAGCGCGGCCAACAGGCGCTCGTGGATGCCACCGAACGAGCCATTGCTCATGCACAGGACATGGTCACCCGGCCTGGCCTGACTGGTGACCTGCGCGATCACGCCATCCACCGTGTCCGATACCTGCACGCGATCGCCCATGGGCATGAGGACCTCCACCGCGTCCCAGCCCAAGCCACCGCTGTGGCAGAACGCCAGGTCGGACTGTTCCAGACTCCAGGGCAGCTGCGCCTTCATGGCGCCCAGTTTCATGGTGTTGCTGCGGGGCTCGAACACGGCCAGGATGCGTGCGCCACCAACCTTGCGTCGCAGCCCGTCCACGGTGGTGCGGATCGCGGTCGGATGGTGGGCGAAGTCGTCGTACACGGTGATGCCACGTACTTCCCCGCGGACTTCCATGCGGCGCCGCACATTGCGAAAGCTCCCCAGCGCCTGCGCCGCCTGCGCGGGCGACACGCCCACGTGCTGTGCGGCGGCGATGGCAGCCAGCGCATTGAGCTGGTTGTGCACGCCATTGAGCGCCCACTCCACCCGGGCGACCGGCGTGCCCCGTTCCAGCACGTCAAATGCATCGGGCTCGCCCTGGGCGGTGAAGTCGCTCACGGCCGATCCAAAGCTGCGCACCTCGCTCCAGCAGCCTTCATGCAGCACGCGCGCCAGGCTTTCTTCCAGGCCATTGACGACCACGCGCCCGCCGGCCGGCACGGTGCGGACCAGGTGGTGGAACTGCCGCTCGATGGCGGCCAGGTCGTCAAAGATGTCGGCGTGGTCGAACTCGAGGTTGTTGAGCACGGCGGTTCGCGGGCGGTAGTGCACGAACTTGCTGCGTTTGTCGAAGAACGCCGTGTCGTACTCGTCCGCTTCAATCACGAACGGTGCCCCCACGCTTGTCACTGCGTGTACTGCGCTGCCCCCCAAGGGGGCCTTCGCGCCTTGGGGCGGCCCGGCGGCGCTCAAGACGTCGTTGCTGGTGCAGTTGCCCAATCTTGCCGAGACTCCGAAGTTCATCGGCACGCCGCCCACCAGGAAACCTGGCTGCAACCCGGCCTGCTCCAACACCCAGGCCAGCATGGACGTGGTGGTGGTCTTGCCATGGGTACCGGCGACGGCCAGCACGTGGCGGCCCTGCAGCACGTGCTCGGCCAGCCATTGCGGGCCGCTGGTGTAGGGCGCGCCAGCGTCCAGGATCGCCTCCATCAGCGGGTACTTCGGCGAGCCGTCCGCCAGCCGCGCGCGGGACACGACATTGCCGACCACCCACATGTCGGGCCCGAGGTCCATCTGGCCGGCGTCAAAGCCCTCGATCAGTTCGATGCCCAATGCGCGCAGCTGGTCACTCATGGGCGGGTAGACGCCAGCGTCGCAGCCGGTGACACGGTGACCCGCCTCGCGAGCCAGCGCGGCAAGCCCCCCCATGAAGGTGCCGCAAATGCCAAGAATGTGGATGTGCATGCCCGGATTCTAGTTTTACAGGCGTTTCGTGCCTCCAGCCCGCATGGGATGGACCTGACCCGCTACAAAAACAATAGCAAAACGGGGCTCGCGACCTAGACCGGAAAGCGCTCGCGCAGCTTCATCTTCCAGAATTTTCCGGTCGAAGTGCGGGGCACGGCCTCGATGAATTCATACCGCTCGGGCAGCTGCCACCTGGCGAAGCTGCGTTGCAACAGCAGGGCGTTCAGCTCGGCCGGCTGTACCGCCTGCCCGGGCTTGAGCACGACGCAGGCCAGCGGGCGCTCGCTCCACTTCTCGTCGGGAATGGCGATGACGGCCGCCTCGGCCACCGCCGGGTGGGACATCAGCGCGTTTTCCAGGTCGACCGAGCTGATCCACTCGCCGCCGGACTTGATCAGGTCTTTGGTGCGGTCGCTGATTTTGACAAACCCGAGTGCGTCCACCGAGGCCACGTCGCCGGTGCGCAACCAGCCGTCAGGGGCGAACTTCTCCGCCTCCACCGGTACCTCGTGGTAGCTGCCGGTAATGAAGGGCCCGCGCACCTGGATTTCGCCCACGCTCTTGCCGTCCCAGGGCTGGTCGCCGGCTTCCTCGCCGCGCACGCGCAGGTCAACCAGCGGTACCGGAACACCGGCCATGGCGGCCCGGCGGTAGCGCTCGTCCTGGCTGGCATTGCGCAGTTCGGCTCGCGGATAGGAGATGGTGCAGACCGGCGAGGTCTCGGTCATGCCCCAGCCTTGCAGGATCCAGATGCCGTGCCTGTCGAAGGCCCGGATCAGGGATTCCGGCACCGCCGCCCCGCCGACGAGCGACTTCATGCCGCGCGGCAGGGTCCATCGCCCCTTGTTGGGCGAGCTCTCGGCCTGGGCGGCGTCGTAGGTCTGGATCAGGCTCATCCAGATCGTGGGCACGCCCAGGGCAAGCGTCGGGGGCTCCTGTTGCATCAGGTCCAGCAGGTCATCGGGATGCAGGTGCGGACCGGGGAAAACCAGTTTGACGCCCATCATCACCGCGCCATACGGCATGCCCCAGCTGTTGGCATGGAACATGGGCGTGACCGGCATCACCACGTCGGTGCCGCGCAGGCCCCAGAAGTCCCCCAGGCTGGCCACCAGCGTGTGCAGGATGGTGGAGCGGTGGGAATACACCACCCCCTTGGGCCGGCCGGTGGTGCCCGAGGTGTAGCACATGGCCACCGGGTCGTTCTCGTCGTGCGAGGCGTACACCAGGCCGTCGGGGTCGGCCTGGGCCAGCAGGGCCTCGTAGTCGCTGAATTCCCCAGGTACCGGCGCGCCGGAGAACGGGAACACAAGCACTTTCTCGAACCGGTGCAGGTGGGCAAACTGCCGGTACAGCGGCAGCAGCACGTCATCGATCACTAGAAAGCGGTCGTCGGCATCGCCGGCGATCCAGCCGATCTCGTCGGGCGACAGGCGCAGGTTCAGTGTGTGCATCACCCCGCCCGCAGCCGGAATGCCGAAGTAACACTCCAGATGGGCATGGTGGTTCCAGCACAGCGTGGCCACCCGGTCACCCTTCTTGAGGCCGAGCTGCTTCAGGGCTGAAGCCAGTGAGCGGGTGCGGCGGTAGTACTCGCCAAAGCTGTGTCGGCGCAGTGATTTGTCCGGCAGGCGGGAGACGATCTCGTTGCCGGCAAACAGCTGGCCGGCGCGGTCCAGCAGATGGTTGAGCGACAGCGGCACGTCCATCATGGTGCTTTTCACGACTCGTCTCCTGTGTTGTGCAAGGACTGTACGGGCGACTCACGGGGCCGGCAATGCAGAATCACCCCCATGGACAGCAGCAGAACGGAAATTGCCGCCACCGCCGCCCGTATGGTGGTGGAAGAAGGCCTGGAGTACGGGCCTGCCAAGCGCCGGGCCGTGAAGCAGCTGGGCCTGAGCACCAGGACGGCGTTGCCCGACAACGCCGAGGTCGAGGATGCCGTGCGGGAGTACATCGAGCTGTTTTGCGCCGACACCCAGCCGGCCGAACTCCAGGCGCTGCGCCGGCTGGCACTGGTCTGGATGGAGCGCATGGCCGGGTTCCGGCCCCACCTGGCAGGAGCGGTGTGGCACGGCACCGCCACCCGCCTGTCGGACATCCATATCCAGCTGTTTTGCGATGACCCCAAATCGGCCGAAATTGCGTTGATTGACCACAATGTGGCCTACGAGCCGCGAACCGTCACCGGTTTTCAGGGGGAGTCGGTGGAGGCGCTGAGCTTGTCGGTCCCCAGCCGCGAGCTCCGGGCGTCAATCGGAATTCATCTGATGGTTTACGACCATGACGACCTGCGCGGCGCGCTCAAGGCCGATGCAAAAGGTCGCACGCCGAGGGGGGATCTTTGTGCAGTGCAAAATCTGGTGCGTGAAGACCCGCCATGACCACCCCATTGGCTGAGCAGACCGCCGCTACCGGGCGTCGCGCAGGCCGGCGCCACCTGTTGGGTGCCGCCGTGGCGGCTGGACTGGCCGGGGCTGGCGTTGCCTGGTGGCGGCTTCAACCGCACGACGTCGTTCCCGATGCCACCGTGCGTTTCTGGCAGTCCAGTTTCGTGACGCCGGGTGGTGAGCCATTGAGCATGGCCGCTTTTCGAGGCAAGCCCCTCCTGGTCAATTTCTGGGCGACCTGGTGCCCGCCTTGCGTGGAGGAACTTCCGCTATTGGATCGCTTTTTTCAGGAAAATGCGACCAAAGGCTGGCAAGTTGTCGGCTTGGCGATTGATCAGCCCAGCGCAGTCCGTGCCTTTCTCCAGAAAATGCCGGTTCGTTTTCCGGTAGGATTGGCGGGTCTGGACGGAACGGACCTTGGCAAGTCCCTCGGCAATCTGAGCGGCGCCCTTCCATTCTCCGTCGTGTTCGGCCGCGCTGGCACGATCGTCCAAAGGCGACTGGGCAAAGTCACTTCAGCGGATCTGGCGCAATGGCTGCAATGGAGCCGAGACTGATTTCCCGGTTGGCCATCTCCATGAAATAGATGGAGATTTCATCTATTTGCGAGAGGAAGTCTTCTTTTGATAAATTTTGATGTAAATTCACGCCTCGCAATGACAGCTTCGTTGGAGACGCCATGGACTTAAGAAAACTCAAAACCCTGATTGATCTGGTTTCCGAATCCAATGTGTCGGAACTGGAGATCACAGAGGCCGAAGGCAAGGTCCGGATTGTCAAGGGCGGCATCCCGGTGGTACAGACCGCCGCCGCGCAGCCCGTTGCGGTGATTCCTCCAGCCCCGGGAGCAACAGCCATTCCGTCTCCGGCGGCGCCGGCACCGGCTCCCTCCGCAGCCGCAGAGGCACCGGCCGGTCATGTCGTCAAGTCGCCCATGGTGGGCACGTTCTACCGCTCGGCGAGTCCGGGCGCCAAGGCGTTCATCGAGGTGGGCAGTCAGGTCAAGGAAGGCGACACGGTCTGCATCATTGAAGCCATGAAGATCCTCAATGAAATCGAGGCGGACAAGTCCGGGACCATCACGCAAATCCTTTGCGAGAACGGCCAGGCTGTGGAATACGGCCAGCCCCTTTTCATCATCGAGTGATTCGAACGCAAGTGCCCACTCATGTTTAAAAAGATACTGGTAGCCAACCGGGGTGAAATCGCCCTGCGGATCCAGCGAGCCTGCCGGGAACTCGGCGTCAAGGCCGTCATGGTGTATTCGGAGGCGGACCGGGAAGCCAAGTACGTCAAGCTGGCTGAAGAAGCTGTGTGCATCGGCCCAGCCCCGTCCGCGCAAAGCTACCTGAATATGCCGGCCATCATTTCGGCAGCCGAAGTGACCGACGCGGAGGCCATCCATCCCGGCTACGGATTCCTCAGCGAAAACGCCGACTTTGCCGAACGCGTGGAAAAGAGCGGCTTCCAGTTCATCGGCCCTACGCCCGAGAACATCCGCACGATGGGGGACAAGGTGTCCGCCAAGCAGGCCATGATCAAGGCAGGTGTGCCATGCGTGCCCGGCTCCGAAGGCGAATTGCCCGATGACCCGGTGCAGATCCGTCGCACGGCCAAGTCCGTGGGTTACCCGGTCATCATCAAGGCTGCCGGTGGCGGTGGCGGGCGCGGCATGCGGGTGGTGCATACCGAGGCTGCGTTGGTCAATGCGGTGCAGATGACGAAGGCCGAAGCTGGCGCCGCCTTCAACAACCCGGCCGTGTACATGGAGAAGTTTCTCCAGAACCCGCGGCATATTGAAATCCAGATCCTGGCCGACAAGCATCGCAATGCGGTGTACCTGGGCGAACGCGACTGCTCCATGCAACGCCGGCACCAGAAGGTGATTGAGGAAGCGCCGGCGCCCGGGATCCCGCGCAAGCTGATCGAGAAGATTGGCGAGCGGTGCGTCGCGGCCTGCAAGAAGATCGGGTACCGCGGTGCCGGGACGTTCGAATTCCTCTATGAAAACGGCGAGTTCTACTTTATCGAAATGAACACCCGCGTCCAGGTGGAGCATCCGGTGACCGAACTCATTACCGGAGTCGACATCGTCAAGACGCAGATCATGGTGGCGGCGGGTGAAAAGCTGCCCTTTACCCAGCGCGACATCCAGATCCGCGGCCACGCGATCGAATGCCGCGTCAACGCCGAGGATCCGTACAAGTTCGTCCCCTCGCCCGGACGCATCACGATGTGGCATGCACCGGGTGGGCCGGGTGTGCGCGTGGATTCGCACGTCTATACCAACTACTTTGTGCCGCCCAACTACGACTCGATGGTGGGCAAGATCATCGTGCATGGCGATACGCGGGAACAGGCGATGGCCAGGATGCGCACGGCGCTGGCAGAAACCGTGGTTGAAGGCATCAACACCAACATCCCCCTGCACCGCGAACTGATGGTGGACTCGAAGTTCATGGCGGGCGGCACCAATATCCACTATCTTGAAGAGTGGTTGTCCCACCACAAGCGCTGAATGTTTGAGCTGCGCCTGCTGGCGCCCGCACACCTTGTCGAGACGATGAGCGAGGCGCTCGAGGCCCTGGACGCATTGAGCGTTTCTGTGGAGGACGCGGACGCCCAGACAGACGCAGAGCAGGCCCTGTTCGGAGAACCGGGAATGCCACCACCACGCGACGGATGGGAGCGTTCGCGTCTGATGGCCTTGTTTCCCGCCCAGGATGCAGCGGCCGAGGCGGCCGCCCTGCTGCAGGCACAGGACTTCTTCAAGGACTGCCAGGTACTCGGCGTGAAGGTGGTTCCGGACGAGGATTGGGTGCGCCTGACGCAGTCGCAGTTTGCGCCCGTGCCGGTTACCGACGAGTTCTGGATTGTTCCGACCTGGCACGAACCTCCGTCGCAGGCCCGTCAAGTGATCCGCCTTGACCCAGGTCTTGCCTTTGGCACCGGTACACACCCCACCACCCGCATGTGCCTGCGCTGGATTGCAAGGACGGACCTGAGAGGCCAGCGGGTGCTGGACTACGGCTGTGGCTCCGGGATCCTCGCCATTGGCGCATCCAGGTATGGTGCGGTTGACATTGATGCAGTTGACATCGATGCGGGAGCTGTCGCTTCCGCCCAGGCCAATGCCGAGGCCAATCATGTGAACCTCAGGGTGGGCCTGCCGGAGCAGGCCCGTGGCGAGTACCAGACCGTCCTGGCGAATATCCTGGCAACGCCCCTGAAAATGCTGGCCCCATTGCTTTGTGGACATGTCGCGCCAGCCGGACACCTTGTGCTCGCGGGAATCCTGGAGCGCCAGGCGGCTGAATTGAAAGAAGCTTATGCGCCCTGGGTCACACTGGAAGTCAGTGACCACGAAGACGGCTGGATCCTGATGACGGCCACGCGCTGAGGGTGTCTGCGGATTCCGGCACTCTACAATCCGCCACTACCTTCCTGTTGCGCATGAGCCTGATTACACGCTGTCCGGACTGCGGGACGATGTTCAAAGTGGTGTCCGACCAGCTGCGGATATCCGACGGCTGGGTTCGCTGTGGCCATTGTTCGGGCATTTTTGATGCGGCGGTTCACCTGCAGCCCGAGCCAGCGGCGGAAGATCTCCCGACAAGGGACGCCGAATCTCACGACCTTCAACAACCAGATCCTCTTGAGGCGGCTGGAATTCATCCCAATGTGACGGAAGCAGTGTCCGATGACCCGGAGCCCGACGCCAAAAGTCACGCGAAGGGGGAAGCGGGTTCGGACGAAGGAGCCGTGGATGCCGGGGGGGACGGAGATCACGAGGAACCTGAACCGGCCAAGGCGGGCCCAGAAAAAGCAGACCTGGCGCAGGCGCACGAAATTTCCGCGGACTCCGGAGATATCGGATTCGTCCGGCAGGCTCGGCGGCGCCAGCTTTGGCAGTCGCCGGCTGTTCGTGCAATTCTTTGGGTGATTTCCCTGGCCCTGATCCTGTTGCTGGCCACTCAGGTGACTGTGCACGAGAGAGACCGGTTGGCGGCAATGGATCCCCGATTGAAGGCGCCACTCGACGCAATGTGCGTGTATGTTGGTTGCGCCGTTTCCCCTTTGCGGCAAATCGAATCCATCGTGATAGATGGATCGTCGTTCAACAAGCTGCGCAACGGGGACTACAAGCTCAGCCTGTTGCTGCGCAACAGCGGAGCTGTCCAGGTCGCGGTGCCAGCACTTGAACTTGCGCTGACCGACACGCGTGACCAGACTGTCCTGCGAAAGATCCTGACCCTGGCGGAACTGGGCTTCGCAAGCTCCGTCCTTGGGCCAGGTGAAGAATGGAATGCAGCAGTGGTCATCCGGGTTTCCGGCGCCGCCGTCAATGGCGAGGCGGTTCGAGTGGCCGGGTACCGGGTGCTGGCGTTTTATCCCTGAAGAGAGGAAGTCCGATGTCCGCGCTTATTTGCGGTTCACTTGCGTTTGACACCATCATGACCTTCGAGGGCAGGTTTGCAGACCAGATCCTGCCGGGTCAGCTGCATATCCTGAATGTCTCGTTTCTCGTTCCGGGGCTCAGGCGTGATTTCGGCGGCTGTGCTGGAAACATCGCGTACAGCTTGCGCATGCTGGGAGGAGACCCGATTCCCGTTGCCACGTTGGGTGCCGACGGCGCGGGGTACCTGGAGAGGCTGAAGATGCTGGGCATCAGCACTGAATTCGTGCGAGAAGTGCAGGATTCGTACACGGCTCAGGCAATGATCATGACCGATCGGGACAACAACCAGATCACTGCATTTCATCCCGGCGCCATGACGCATGCGCACACGACGCGAATCGTGCCGACGCCAGATCGCAAGATTGGGATCATTTCTCCCGACGGGCGCGATGCCATGTTGCAACACGCGCGCCAGTTTCACGATGCGGGGATTCCGTTTGTTTTTGACCCTGGACAGGGACTCCCGATGTTCGACGGGGTGGAACTGAACCAGTTTATCGATCAGGCGACGTGGGTCACGGTGAACGACTATGAGGGCAAGATGCTGTCCGAAAGGACGGGCATGGACAGCGCCGAGATTTCGCGGCGCGTTCGTGGCCTGGTCGTGACGTTGGGCGGGGAAGGCTGTGAAGTCTGGGTCGATGGGGTGAGGACACTTGTGCCACCAATAAAGGCGAGCGAGGTGGTCGATCCGACGGGCTGTGGCGATGCTTGGCGCGGCGCTCTGCTGTACGGGCTTGAGCGCGGGTGGCCGCTCGATCAATGTGCCCGATTGGGAAATCGCGTCGGATCAATCAAGATAGCAAGCCGCGGGCCGCAGAACTACGTATTGCCGCCCGGGGTGGTTGAGGCCTGACCAGCCGTTGCCAATGAAAAAGCCCGATGCGCGGGCGCATCGGGCTTGAAGCGGAAATCCGCTGTTCCCGCTCAGGGCTTGCTGGCCGTCGGAAACGGCCAAGCTGCTTGCGGGTTCAGAGTGGTCTGAGCCGCAGGAGCAGCGGGAGCGGCTGCTGCTTTGGCAGCGGGTGCTTTCGCTGCTTTCTTCGCAGCGGGCTTTTTCGCTGCTTTCTTCGCCGCAGGCTTTTTGGCGGCCTTTTTGGCAGCGGGCTTTTTGGCGGCCTTTTTGGCAGCCGGCTTCTTCGCTGCGGCCTTCTTGGCGGCCGGTTTCTTGGCGGCTACCTTCTTGGCTGCTGGCTTCTTCGCTGCGGCCTTCTTGGCGGCCGGTTTCTTGGCGGCTACCTTCTTGGCTGCTGGCTTCTTCGCTGCGGCCTTCTTGGCGGCCGGTTTCTTGGCGGCTACCTTCTTGGCTGCCGGTTTCTTCGCTGCGGCCTTCTTGGCGGCCGGTTTCTTTGCAGTTGCCATTTCTTACTCCTTGATCAAGTTGAAAAATTTCAACCTAAGAAGCACTTCATGCCTGTTGGAGGGCGCGAAGTGATTCATGGCGTTGAGCTCGAAGCCCAGCGCCATGAACACGGGAGCACTTGCTGTCGCCTGGCTCTTTGGCCCGATCTCCAGCTTGTGCAAAACTTGAATTCATCGCAGTTGACTCAGTCCCAGGAAAGCGCACCACCCGACTGATACTCGATCACGCGGGTTTCGAAGAAGTTGCGCTCTTTCTTCAGGTCAATCATTTCGCTCATCCAGGGGAACGGGTTGGTCTCGTTCGGGAAGAGCTCTTCAAGGCCGATCTGGGTGGCACGGCGGTTGGCGATATAGCGAAGGTAGCCCTTGAACATGGAAGCGTTCATGCCAAGCACACCACGCGGCATCGTGTCCTCGGCGTATTTGTACTCAAGCTCGACCGCCTTCTGGAACAGTGCCTTGATCTCGCTTTTGAACTCCGGCGTCCACAAGTGCGGGTTCTCCAGCTTGAGCTGATTGATCAGGTCGATCCCAAAATTGCAGTGCATGGACTCGTCACGCAGGATGTACTGGTACTGCTCGGCGGCACCGGTCATCTTGTTCTGGCGGCCCAGCGCAAGGATCTGGGTGAAGCCCACGTAAAAGAACAAGCCTTCCATCAGGCACGCGAACACGATCAGGCTCTTGAGAAGCGTTTGGTCAGCTTCCGGCGTACCCGTTCGAAAGCCCGGGTCCATGATTGCCTCGATGAACGGGATCAGGAACTGATCCTTCTCACGGATGGACTGAATTTCGTTATAGGCGTTGAAGATCTCGCTTTCGTCCAGACCCAGCGACTCCACGATGTATTGGTAGGCGTGCGTATGAATGGCCTCTTCAAACGCCTGGCGAAGCAGGAATTGGCGACATTCGGGGGCGGTGATATGGCGGTAGGTGCCCAGAACGATGTTGTTGGCGGCCAGCGAGTCGGCGGTGACGAAGAAGCCGAGGTTGCGCTTGATGATGCGGCGCTCGTCGTCGGTCAAACCGTTCGGGTCCTTCCACAACGCGATGTCGCGCGTCATGTTCACTTCTTGCGGCATCCAGTGGTTGGCGCATGTGGCCAGATACTTTTCCCAAGCCCACTTGTATTTGAAAGGCACAAGCTGGTTGACGTCTGTCTGACCATTGATGATGCGCTTGTCTGCAGCATTCACCCTGCGCTGGTTGACGACGGCTACTGCGGCGCGAGCCACGGGTTGAGCCGGTGCGACGCGCACTACAGCGCCATCGTCCAGAGTCCGCAATGCAGGCTGGTGGATAGAAGCGGGTGAATTTGGCAGAGACGAGGCGGTGGTCTCGCGGAGGGAGTGAGGCACCTCGCGACTCGTGAGCGAATCGCTTTGCAAGGCTGTTGGCAATGAGGGCTTGACTTCTTCGTCCCAGGTCAACATAAGTTTTCCAATGCGTGAATTATGTGAGCAGTGCTGCGAAATGAAAAGTGTTCATTCACATCAGTGCCCTGTTTTGTTGCGCTATTGCATCGATGCCGATTGGCCTGCAATGCACGCTCACTGGCAGGCCTCGCAAGTCGGGTCATCGATCGCACAGAATTTGATGTCGGTCGCCGGGGTGGCGTTCATCTGCGCCTGCGCTGCCGCGGCCGCAGCATCGAGTGCGCTCACACCACCGCTCGAACCGCCCGAAGAAACCGCGTTGAGGCGCCCAGAAGTCACGGTTGATTTCTCGGTCTGCGTCGCGCTGATGGTACGCAGGTAATAGGTGGTTTTCAGACCACGCACCCAGGCCAACTTGTAGGTGTCGTCGAGCTTCTTGCCCGACACACCCGCCATGTAGATGTTGAGCGACTGGGCCTGGTCGATCCATTTCTGGCGGCGCGCGGCAGCTTCCACCAGCCAGGTGGTTTCCACCTCGAAGGCCGTTGCGTACAGGGCCTTGATCTCCTGAGGCACGCGGTCGATCGGACGCAGCGAACCGTCGAAGTGCTTCAGGTCCATGACCATCACGTCGTCCCACAGACCCAGGCGCTTGAGGTCGCGCACAAGGTAGTGGTTGATCACGGTGAACTCGCCTGAAAGATTGGACTTGACCGAGAGGTTGCCAAAGCATGGCTCGATTGACGCATCCACACCGATGATGTTGGAGATGGTCGCGGTTGGTGCAATGGCCACGCAATTGGAGTTGCGCATGCCGTCCCTGGCGATCTTCTGGCGCAGGGCATCCCAGTCCAGGGTGGCGGACCTGTCCACTTCCACATATCCGCCACGGGCCTGGGAAAGCAGGTCCAGTGTGTCCAGCGGCAGGATGCCCTTGTCCCACAGTGAACCCTTGTAGCTGGAGTACTTGCCGCGTTCGCGGGCCAGCTCGGTGGAGGCCCAGTAAGCGTGATAGCAGACGGCTTCCATGGAGCGGTCTGCGAATTCCACGGCCTGCTCGGACGAATAGGGAATGCGCAGCTCGTACAGCGCATCCTGGAAGCCCATTACCCCGAGGCCAACAGGGCGGTGACGCATGTTGGAGTCACGGGCCTTCTTGACTGCGTAGTAGTTGATGTCGATCACGTTGTCGAGCATCCGCATGGCTGTGGTGATGGTCTTCTTGAGCTTTTCCTGGTCCATCTGCCCGTCCTTCAGGTGCTGGAGCAGGTTGACTGAGCCCAGGTTGCAGACAGCCGTTTCCGTGTCGCTGGTGTTCAGGGTGATTTCGGTGCACAGATTGGACGAATGCACCACGCCGGCGTGCTGCTGGGGCGAGCGCACGTTGCAGGCATCCTTGAAGGTGATCCATGGATGACCGGTCTCGAACAACATCGTGAGCATCTTGCGCCACATGTCGGCGGCCTGCACCGTTTTGCTGGGCTTGATCTCGCCGCGCTTGGCTTTCTCTTCGTAGGCGACGTAGGCCTTCTCGAAGTCGGCGCCGAACTTGTCATGCAGGTCTGGAACGTTTGACGGCGAGAACAAGGTCCACTCGCCCTTTTCCATGACACGGCGCATGAACAGGTCGGGGATCCAGTTGGCCGTGTTCATGTCGTGCGTGCGACGGCGGTCGTCGCCGGTGTTTTTGCGCAACTCCAGGAACTCCTCCATGTCCAGGTGCCACGTCTCCAGGTAGGTGCAGACTGCGCCCTTGCGCTTGCCGCCCTGGTTCACGGCCACCGCTGTGTCGTTGACCACCTTGAGGAATGGCACCACGCCCTGCGACTCGCCGTTGGTGCCCTTGATGTGCGAGCCCAGGGCGCGCACGCGCGTCCAGTCATTGCCCAGGCCGCCGGCGAACTTGGACAGCAGGGCGTTTTCCTTGATCGACTCGTAAATGCCGTCCAGGTCGTCCGGCACGGTGGTCAGGTAGCAGCTGGACAGCTGCGAGCGCAGCGTGCCGCTGTTGAACAACGTGGGCGTGGACGACATGAAGTCAAAGCTGGAAAGCACCTCGTAGAACTCGATGGCGCGAGCCTCGCGGTCTATTTCGTTAAGGGCCAGGCCCATGGCCACGCGCATGAAGAAGGCCTGTGGCAACTCGATGCGGGTCTTGCGCACGTGCAGGAAATAGCGGTCGTACAGGGTCTGCAGACCCAGGTAGTCGAACTTGAGATCACGCTCAGTCTTCAGCGCAGCACCCAGGCGCTTCAGGTCGAACTGCAGCAGCTTTTCGTCCAGCAGCTCGTTGTCCACGCCCTTCTTGATGAAGCCGGGGAAGTAGTCGGCGTAGGCATCCTTCATGTCCGCGGGCGCGATGTCGCGTGCCAGCACTTCCTTGAAGATGGTGTGCAGCAGCAGCCGGGCGGTGGCGTAGGTGTAATCGGGGTCTTTCTCGATCAGCGTGCGGGAGGCAAGGATCGACGCCTTGTAGACCTCGTCCATGGGAACGCCGTCGTAAAGATTGCGCATCGTTTCCGCGACGATCGGCTCGGGCCGAATGTCGGCGCCAAGGCCCGCGCAGGCGGATTCGATCAGGGACTTGAGCTGATCCAGATCCAGCGCGACGCGCTGCCCGCCGTCCAGTACATGCAAGAGGGGCGCCTTGGGCGCTTCCTGGACCGCCTGCCGGGCGCGTTCCTGCGCACGCCTTTCGCGATAGAGCACGTACGCGCGGGCGATCTCGTGATGGCCTCCGCGCATCAGGCCCAATTCCACGTGGTCCTGAACGTCCTCGATGTGAAACGTGCCGCCACCGGGACGTGAGCGTACAAGGGCACGAATCACCACTTGTGTAAGCCCATCAACAGTCTCGCGTACGCTGGCCGATGCCGCACCCTGAGTGCCGTGAACGGCCAGGAAGGCCTTCATCATGGCGACGGCGATTTTTGCCGGCTCAAATGGCACCACCGCGCCGTTGCGCCGGATGATCTGGTAGTTGGTGAGCGGGTTGGTGCCGGTGTTGGAGTGCTCGGAGCCCGGGTGGATGGCCATGGCATTGGTGATGACGGTGTTTTCCGAGCTCAGGACTGCGTGCATTGCTTCCTCTTCTTTCACTTTTATGTAGTTTCTTCAAAGACCGCCTTGGTGCCGTCCGGGCCAAAGGGGCGCATGGGTCTTTGGATGGCCTGCACACTATATCTGGGGTCTCGGAGCTTTTCAAGCCACTATTGGTAGTGTACTGCCCGGAGAAACACCCGGTAACAGCTCCTGCCATGAGCAGGGCGGTAACCGACCAAACCGGTGCTAGGGAGCCCTCTATGCAAGGCCCCGAATGGACTCAGGGAAAACCCGGTCTGGCCAGGACAGCCCATGCATGAGCGTGGCCCAGTTGAATCCGGGGCCGGGATCCTGCTTGCGTGGCCCGGAGATGTGTTCGTGACCTGCGACGTACTGGATCGGGTAGCCTGCTGCAATCGCACTGCAGAGGCTGACCAGGGTCTCGTACTGCGCAACCTCAAAGACCCCCCCCTCAATGCCTTCAAGTTCTATGCCGATGGAATCGTCGTTGCAATTTTCCCGGCCTCGGTAGTGCGAGACACCTGCATGCCAGGCGCGTGACTCGCAACTGACGAACTGGATCAACTCTCCGCCACGCCGGATGTAGAAATGAGATGAGACCTCCAAGCCACGGATCTTGTCGAAATAGGGATGGGCGGCCCAGTCCAGAGTGTTGGTAAACAATCGGGTCACCTCGTCTCCCCCGAAAGTGCCCGGCGGAAGGCTGATGGAGTGGATGACGACAAGGTCGACAGCCGCGCCAATTGGACGGGCGCCAAAATTGGGTGACGGGATTCTGTGGGCGTATCGGTACCAGCCGTCACGCCACGTCGTATCAGTCAGGCGTGGCGACATCATTGGGATCGCCGGAATCGGGTGTGGAGATGTTCAGACGCGCGATCCGGTAGCGGATCTGGCGAAGACTCAATCCCAGCAGACCGGCAGCAGCGGTGCGGTTGTAGTTGGTCTCACGCAGCGTGCGAACCAGCATCTCCCGCTCCTGGTCGTCAAGCCAGGCCTGGAGGTCGTTGGGTACAGGCGCGCTTTTTTGGGGGGGAGGCGAGATGGGCTGGAAGGACGGAGACGACTCCAGCTCAAGTTCCCCCGCTTCGCCGAGCGCTACCGCCCGATACAGGATGTTTTCGAGCTCACGGACGTTGCCTTCCAGGGGGTGTTGCGCCAGCAGCGCCAATGCCGAGGCAGACAGCTTGGGGGTCGTGGCCAAGCCATACTCCTGTGCGATCCGGCTGAGAAGCGAGTTGCACAGGTCTGGCAGATCGTCCCGGCGCTCGCGCAGTGGCGGCAGACGGATGTCGATGACGTTCAGCCTGAAGTACAGGTCCTGGCGGAACAGGCCTTCCTGCACCAGGGAACCGAGGTCACGATGCGTCGCACTGACAATGCGGGCGTCAACAGCCTCTTCCTGTGTGGATCCGAGGGGGCGAACGCTGCGCTCCTGGATGGCACGCAACAGCTTGGATTGCATGCCCAAGGGCAGATCTCCGATCTCGTCCAGGAACAGGGTGCCTGAAGTCGCCGCCTGAAAGTAACCCTCCCTGTCCTGGACAGAGCCTGTGTAGGCGCCTTTGCGGGCGCCGAAGAACTCGGCTTCAAGAAGATTCTCGGGAATGGCGCCGCAATTGACCGCAATGAATGGTCCGTCGCAACGGTGGCTGCTGGCGTGAATTGCCCGTGCGACGAGTTCCTTTCCGGTGCCCGATTCTCCCTGGATCAAAACTGGCGCCATGCTGCGCGCGACTTTGGCAATGCGTTCCCGCACCGCGTTCATGACAGCGGAGTGGCCGTCCAGTCGTTTGATGGCATTGCCTGTCGCGGCGCCGGACTCCGTCCGCGGCGCCTGAGCCGCCCCCCTCGAATGCGCCGATGCGGTACGACCAGGCGCAAGGGGTGATTCCTGCACTGCCGAAGCCACAACCGTACGAAATTGGCGCAAGTCGACGGGTTTGGTCAGGTAGTCGAAGGCACCTGCTTTCAGTGCCTCAACGGCGTTCTCTGCAGAACCATATGCGGTCATGACCACGCAGCGTTCGGGGCGCTGAGTTCTGGACAGGTCGCGCAACAGGTCCAGGCCCAGCCCGTCCGGCAACCTCATGTCGGAGATCACCACGTCGAACTCGCCGGCCTGCAATAGGTCCCGGGCCTGCCCGACCGACGCGGCGGACTCCACCCGATAGCCCTCGCGGATGAGAGTCAATTCGTACAGCGTGCGCAGGTCCGGTTCATCGTCGACAACGAGGATGCGGGCCGCCGCAGATGTTGAAGTGGTCTTGCTCACGGTTCAATTGTCGCAGCAGGCGTCACACCAGCAGCGTCATGTGCAACAGGACGGAACAGCACGAAGAATTCATTGCCCGGCATGTCTGCCCGTTGCGACCGCTGGTACCCGATTGCTGCGGAATGGCGCTCGCACAACTCTCGGCAAAGGTACAGGCCCAATCCGGTCGAGCGGCTCTGAGAGGAGAAAAACGGCTCGAATAGGTGGCGCTGAACACCCTGTTCGATCGGAGGCCCGGGCGTCCACACACTCAAGCGCGCCAATGCTTCGTCCGCCAACGCTGTGTCTACCCGGATCTCGAAGCCGGCTCCCGACGCATGGCGCTCGGCATTGTCAAGAAGATTGACCAGCACGCGACGCAAGTGATCCTGCTCGAACAACACGGCAAGGTCAGGCAGTGTCAGATTCGTCGTGATACGACCTGCGCGGCTGGCCTGACTTTCCCAGTCGGTGCAGATGTCGGCGACTGCCCTGTCCAGGGCAAGCGACACGGCCTGAGGTCCGGGGGCTTGACGAGCGCGAGAGACGTCCAGTACATCGTCGACGATACGGGCCAGCCGGGCTGCGTTTTGTGCGATCAGGGCAGAGAAGCGCTTCAGAGCCGGATCAGCAAGATCCTCCTCCAGAAGGGCATTGGCCTGCGAGATGGCTGCGAGCGGGTTGCGGATCTCGTGGGCGACCGCCACCGACATCCGTCCCATGGCCGCCAGCTTTTCCGTCCGGACCCGGGCTTCCATTTCGCGAAGGTCCTGCAGGAACATCACGCACAGACTCTCATGTCCCCCCCCGAGATTGACAGTCAGGCGGGTGCGCACGTAGGCCTTGAACTGCAGGGCCCCGCCCACGGCAATATCCACTTCCTCAGCCAGTTGCTGCCGTTCGACGAACGTGCGGCGCGACAGCGTTACCAGAGGTTGCCAGGCGGCCTCGGCGGCAAGCAGGAAGGGTGGAGGGCGTCGACTGATTGCACCGGGTTCCAGAAGGCGTTGTGCCGCCGGGTTGACCGCACGCACCACACCATTTCCGTCCACAACCAAGATGCCATCGGCGAGTGTCTCGATGACCAGTTGATTGACTTCGGCCTGAAGTCTCGCAGCCTGCACGCTTCTGCGGGCCAGGAGCTCTTCGCGAGCCAAACGTGAAGCCAGTTGCTGAGTGAGCAGCGCGAGCAAGAAAAATCCGCTGCCGGTAAGCCCCGCCTGCAGGAATCGGGAGGCTGTGTCGGCTGGAAACTGAAGAGCCATCCACCAGGCGTCCGCAAGCAGAAGAAGCGCGATTCCTGCGGCAGTCGCAAGCGCCAGAAGGCCGGAGCCCAGCACCGATGCCAACAAGACGGGCAGGGCAAACAAGGGCGTGAAATTCAGGTTGCCCAACTGCAGGTAGTGGAACCAGGAATACGCCACCACATCGACGCCGATGGTGAATACCCATTGCGGGTCGAAAGCACGTCCCGTCGGGCCGGGTCGTGTCAGAACCCTTACGGCGATCGTACCAACCAGGTAGGTGACGCAGAACAGCACCAGCCAGGGGCTGACCGAATGACCCAACCCATACAGCGAGCCCAGCAACAGCAGAAGGACCAGCGCGATCATGACGCGTGCCGTCATGAAGCCCCTCCAGAGACGGGCAAACGCCGAATCATTGATCATAGATTCACGGTCTGCGGCTGCCTGGACCGCGCCCGCATCCACAGTCGCATTCAAGCTGACGGTCATTCGGTCTGCCGTTCAGCCGACATGCTCTGGGCACCCGAGGCCACCATTGACCTGGCCAACGGCTTCGTCGCCAGGAAGGTGGACACCACACACGGTGCACTGGATCATGCCCTTGGAGGGCGGGCGCCGGCCTGCCACTTGCTCACCGCGAGCAGGTTCGGAAGGATGGCGCGACCTGCGCCAAAGCCAGATCGCCACACCCACGACCAGCAAGACCAGCAGGTACTTCATGGGGAACGGCCAAGGAGGACTTCGAGGACGAAGCGCGACCCTGCATAGGCAAGCAGGAGGAACGTTGCGCCGGCGTAGAGGAACCGAACCGCCGTCCGCCCGCGCCATCCGAATCGGGCGCGGCCGACCAGCAGGACTGCGAACGTGATCCAGGAAAGCACCGAGAAAACGGTCTTGTGGTCCCACCTCCGTGTTGGAGGCGTCTGGGAGAAGGTCTCGCCGAAAAGCCAACCCGCCACCAGCGTCGCAGTGAGGAGGAAAAAGCCCGCCCAGACGAACCGGAAGGTCAAGCGTTCGAGCGTGAGGAGCGGAACGCCCGTGGTGGCCGAGGTGGCCAGCCGGATCTGCCGCTCGGCACGCGTCATCAGCCAGGCATGGACTACGGCGGCGCCAAACAAGCCGTATGACGCAATACCCAGTGCCCAATGAAGGGGCAGCCACGGCGAATTTGTTCCTGCAGAGGAGACTCCAGGGTAGAACCAGGCCATCAGCACCGCACCGGCGCCAAGAATGGCGAGCGTCCAGCGCGCAGTGAGCTGCGGATAGAGCCGGTGCTCGATCGCGTAAACGGTCAGCACCAACCAGGCCGTCATGGACAAGGCAGGTGCGAAACCGAAGCGGGGCGGTTGCTCTGCAAGTCCGAAGGCCAATACCAATCCGTGCAGGGCCCAGGCTGCTGCAAGGGCGGCCCGCACCGCGCTGGCACCGAGACGGGGTGCGGCGACAGCAGCGAGTGAATAGGCGATTGCCGCCGCCATACTCAGCAAGGCGGGCGTCCAGAGGGCGCTGGCGGGTATCATGATTGCAGTTTAGCGTTTCGCACCGTACCTGGCGCTCCTCCATGGCCTCCGCCCTCACAGAAAAACTCTCCCGCCTTGTCAAACAGATCAGCGGACAGGCGCGCATCACCGATGCCAATGTGCAGGACATGCTGCGCGAAGTCCGCATGGCTTTGCTCGAGGCTGACGTGGCGTTGCCTGTGGTGCGTGACTTCATTGCGCGGGTGCGCGACAAAGCCCTTGGGCAGGAGGTACTGGGTTCGCTCACGCCGGGGCAGGCCCTTGTCGGCGTGGTCAACCGCGAACTCGCGGCGACGATGGGCGAGGGTGTCAGCGACATCAACCTGGCGACCCAGCCACCTGCCGTGATCCTGATGGCCGGCCTGCAGGGCGCGGGCAAGACGACCACCACAGCCAAGCTGGCCCGTCACCTCATTGACAAGCGCAAGAAGAAGGTTCTCACCGTGTCTGGCGACGTGTATCGGCCGGCGGCCATCGAGCAGCTTCGCATGGTCACCCAGCAGGCGGGTGCGGAGTGGTTCCCCAGCACGGTCGAGCAGAAGCCGCTGGATATCGTGCGGGCTGCGCTGGACCATGCCCGGAGGCACTACTTTGATGTGCTGTTGGTGGATACCGCGGGCCGGCTCGCCATCGATGAGACGCTGATGAACGAGATCAGGTCCCTGCACGCGGCGCTCGATCCGGTCGAGACGCTCTTCGTCGTTGACGCGATGCAGGGCCAGGACGCGGTGAACACCGCGCACGCGTTTGCGCAGGCTCTGCCACTGACCGGCATCGTGCTGACCAAAACCGACGGGGATTCCCGTGGCGGTGCGGCCCTGTCGGTGCGGCATGTCACCGGCGTGCCCATCAAGTTCGCGGGCACCAGCGAAAAGATCGATGGCCTGGAGGTTTTCGATGCCGCGCGGCATGCGGGGCGCATTCTGGGCATGGGGGACATTGTTGCGCTGGTTGAGCAGGTCACGGCCGGCGTGGATGTCGCGGCGGCACAGAAGCTGGCAGCCAAGGTCAAATCGGGTGCGGGATTCGACCTCAACGATTTCCTGTCCCAGATCCAGCAGATGAAGCAGATGGGTGGACTGTCCAGCCTCATGGACAAACTCCCCGCGCAGATGGCGGCCAAGGCCGGTCAGGTCGACATGGGGCGGGCCGAACGGGATGTCCGGCGCAAGGAGGGAATCATCCAGAGCATGACGCCGCTGGAGCGGCGCAAGCCCGAACTGATCAAGGCCACGCGCAAGCGCCGCATCGCAGCTGGTGCAGGTGTGCAAGTCCAGGAAGTCAACCGCTTGCTCAACGAATTCGAGCAGATGCAGGGCATGCTCAAGAAGATGAAGGGCGGGGGGCTGATGAAGATGATGAAGCGCATGGGCGGAATGAAGGGCATGCCGGGCTCTCCCTTCTGAGCTGTGCCAGCGCACCCGGCTGCCCTGGCCATTCCCGCAGCACTGGTCAGGACGCCACGGACTGCGCTTCCAGCTCCGCCAGCAACTCCGCCTCGTGGGCGTGACGCAGCGCGACCACGACATCGTCCAAGTCACCCTCAAGGATCATGGCCAGCTTGTACAGCGTCAGGTTGATGCGGTGGTCGGTCAGGCGTCCCTGGGGAAAGTTGTAGGTGCGGATGCGGTCGGAGCGGTCGCCACTGCCAATCAGGCCGCGGCGCTGGGCGGCGTCCTTTGCCGCCCGCTCGCTGCGCTCGCGCTCCTGGATGCGCGCGGCCAGCACCTGCAGGGCGCGCGCCTTGTTGCGGTGTTGCGAGCGGTCGTCCTGGCACTCCGCGACGATGCCGGTCGGCAGGTGGGTCACGCGCACGGCCGAGTCCGTCTTGTTGATGTGCTGACCGCCGGCGCCGCTGGCGCGAAAGGTGTCAATGCGCAGGTCCGCGGGGTTGATCTGTACCGCCTGTGCTTCGTCGGGTTCGGCCAGCACAGCCACCGTACAGGCGCTGGTGTGGATGCGTCCCTGTGCCTCAGTGACAGGGACACGCTGGACACGGTGTCCCCCTGATTCGAAGCGCAGCGTGCCATAGACGCCGTCCTCGGGGCCTGCGTTGCGGGACGATGCCTCGATGCGCAGGACCACTTCCTTGAACCCGCCAAGCTCGCTTTCAGACGCGCTGATGATGCTGACCCGCCAGCCCTTGCGCTCTGCGAATCGGGTGTACATGCGCAGCAGGTCTGCGGCGAACAGCGCAGATTCATCGCCTCCCGTTCCAGCACGGATTTCGAGAAACGCGGATCGCTGGTCGTCCGGGTCGCGTGGCAGCAGCATGCGCTGCAATTCCTCTTCGAGGCGCGCCATGTCCGCCGCCGCCGAATCGAGCTCCTCGCGGGCCATGTCCGCCATGTCGCCGGTCAGGGTGGCGTCGTCCGCCATCTCGCGCGCCGACGCCAGGTCCGCAGCGCGCTGGCGCCAGCGCGCGTAGCGGGCCGAGACGGAAGCAATCTCCGCATGCTCACGTGAGAGCTTCATGAACTGCCCCATGTCGGACATGATGTCCTCGCGAGACAGCAAAAAGTCCAGTTGCGCCAGACGCTCGTCGATCTGGTCAAGCCGGCTTTTCAGGAAGGGTTTCATGCGGAGGCGTGTGATTGGATTTCGCTATCAAAAAAATAGCGGACTATCAAGCAATGGCGGGGGCTAGAGCCCGTTTTTGTCTTGATCGCGCAGGAAGATGCGCTGTACCGCCTGGCTGGTCCGGTCGCGATGTTCGGGGTCTGCAGCGTTGAGTTCTGCCATGGCGCCGTGGAGCATCTTCTGGGTCAATCCCCGGGAGAGCGCCTCCAGCACCGAGTCGACGCTGTCCCCGCGGGCGAGCAGCTTGCGCGCGCGGGCAAGTTCGGCTGCCCGCCAGGAGTCGGCCTGTGCGTTGAGCTGGCGAATCAGGGGGACGACCCCGCTGGAAGGATCACGCTGGTCCAGCCAGTGCATGAAGCTCTGCACGCCGGCGTCGATGATGGCCTCGGCCTGCGCCACGGCCGCCTGGCGGCTTGCCTGGCCCGATTGCACCACGCCCGCCAGGTCATCGACGGTGTAGAGGTAGACGTCGTCGAGCTGCTTGACCTCGGGCTCGATGTCCCGTGGCACCGCCAGATCAACCATGAACATCGGCCTGTGCCGCCGCTGCTTGAGCGCGCGCTCCACGGCGCCCAGGCCGATCAGCGGCAAAGTGCTCGCCGTGCAACTGACAACGGCGTCAAACTCATGCAGGCGCTGCGGGAGGTCGGCCAGGCGCATCACCTCTCCCCCAAAGCGGACAGCAAGCTTCTCGCCGCGCTCCAGGGTGCGATTGGCAATTGCGATGCCTTTTGGGTTGCGCGCAGCGAAGTGGGTGGCGGCAAGTTCGATCATCTCGCCAGCGCCGACGAAAAGGATGCGGATGTCACGCAAGTCCTCGAACAGCTGACTGGCCAGCCGGACCGATGCCGCAGCCATGCTGATTGAATGCGCACCGATCTCGGTGGAGCTGCGAACTTCCTTGGCGACCGCGAAGGACCGCTGAAAAAGCTGGTTGAGCGTCGTGCCCAGCGCACCAGCTTCATCGGCCGCGCGTACGGCATCCTTCAGTTGCCCGAGTATCTGAGCTTCGCCCAGCACCATGGAGTCCAGTCCACTGGCGACCCGGAAGGCATGGCGCGCCACATGGTCGCCACTGAAGGTGTAGGCGTGGGAACGCAGGAGGTCTGGAGACACACCGCCGCTGTGGGCCAGCCAGTCCAGTGTGGGGGTCAGGGCCTGCTTCTGTGCCGCGCAATAGATCTCGGTGCGGTTGCAGGTTGAAAGGATGGCCGCCTCGGGCACGTGACTCAACGATTCACGCAACCCGCGCAATGTCGGCCCCAACTGGTCCACGGCAAAGGCGAACCGGCCACGCAGGTCCACCGGTGCGGTCGTGTGATTGATGCCCAGAGCCCAGACTGCCATTTCCGGATTATAAAATTTCCCGTTCGGGCGCATGCCCCATCATCTATCCCATGAATCTCGCGGACCTTATCGTCCATGTCGGCAATTTTTTCGCGCCAGCAGTGGTGGTCGCGTGTCTCACCGCACTTGCGGGCCGATGGATCCTGCCCGTAGACGCCCGCTGTCCTGTTCTGTGGATCCGGATTGGCGTCGGCTTTCTGGCGTGTTCGGCCTGCCTGGTGGCGGGACTCTGGTGGCATGGCCGCGACGGCAAGATGTCCACGTACATCGCAATGGGGGTGGTGGCAGCCTGCGTGCAGTTTGTGTTGATGCGGGGTTGGCGGCGCGGCTAGGAAGCCGTCGGGCCAACCGCGTCAAAAAGTCGGACTGAAAAGGTCGACCCGGTCGGTGATGATGCCGTCGGTGCCCAGGGCGATCAGGCGCTGGGCGGCCCAATCGTCGTTGACGGTGTAGCTCAGGGTGCGGAAGCCTGCGCTTTGCGCCTGCGTCACACTCGATGTGTCCCACAGCGCATGGTTGCAGACGATGGCCACGCATTCGAGCATCAGTGCGGTTTCAAGCCAGCCGGTCCACAGCGTGTCCAGCAACAGGCCGCGGGGCAATCCGGGTGCGCTGGCCTTGGCGCCTTCCAGCGCCTCGGGCCGGAAGGAGGTAAGCAGCGGCGGCACAACCGCGCCTGCCCAAAGGCGGGCGGCTTCGCGCGCCACCACTTCGCCGGTTTGTTCTTCCATGCCGGGCGTGGGCTTGATTTCGATATTCAGCAGGTAACCATTGGCCAGGCAGTAGCGGGCCACGTTGTCCAGCGTGGGCAGGGGCTCGCCCGCGTAGCCGCGGGAATGCCAGCTGCCGGCGTCCAGCTGGGACAGAACGGCCCAGGGGTGGTCACCACCCGTGGTGCTGGCACCCGGGCCCAGCACATGGCGGCCATTGGTCGTGCGGGTGAGTGTGGCGTCGTGCATCAGGAACACAACGCCGTCGGCCGACAGCTTGGCGTCGCACTCGAACATGCGGTAGCCGTGCGCCGAGCCGAGCCGGAAGGCGACCAGCGTGTTTTCTGGTGCCAGCTTTCCGGCGCCGCGGTGTGCTATCCAGCGGGGGTAGGGCCAGGAGGCCATGCCAGCCACCGGGCTCACAGGCGTTTGCCGGAGGCTGCGTCGAACCAGTGCACGCGGTCTTCGCGTGGCGCCACGTGGATGGTGCTGTCGGGGGCCGGCACAGGCTGGCCCTCTTCGCTGCGCACGATCACCTGCTCGTCGCCCAGCCGGGCATAGATCAGGCGTTCGGCGCCCAGCAGTTCGGTGGTCTCCACACGCAGCGTCCAGCCCGTGGCGCCAATGTCCAGGTGCTCGGGCCGCACACCCATGATGGTGCCGGGACGGGCGCCGGGCGCGTTCTTCAGCAGGTTCATCGGCGGCGAGCCGATGAAGCTGGCCACGAAGGTGGAGGCCGGGCGGTGGTAGACCTCTTCCGGCGTGCCGAACTGCTCCATCACGCCGGCGTTCATCACCATCATGCGTTGGGCCAACGTCATGGCCTCGACCTGGTCATGCGTCACGAACAGGCTGGTGATGCCAAGTTCGCGGTGCAATTTCTGGATCTCCAGACGCGTCTGGGCGCGCAGCTTGGCATCCAGATTGGAGAGCGGCTCGTCAAACAAAAATACCTGCGGCTGGCGCACGATGGCCCGGCCCATGGCCACGCGCTGGCGCTGGCCGCCCGACAGCTCGCGCGGCTTGCGCGCCAGCAGGTGGCCCAGCTCCAGGATTTTGGCGGCCTTGTCCACGCGGGTCTTGATCTCGTCGATCGGTACCTTCTTGATCTTCAGGCCGTAGGCCATGTTGTCGAACACGCTCATGTGCGGGTACAGCGCGTAGTTCTGGAACACCATGGCAATGTCGCGCTCGGCGGGTTCCAGGTCGTTGACCACACGCCCGCCGATGCTGATTTCGCCGCCGGAGATTTCTTCCAGGCCCGCCACCATGCGCAGTAGCGTCGACTTGCCACAGCCCGAGGGGCCGACGATGACGATGAATTCGCGGTCGGCAATGTCGGCGTTCACGCCATGGATGACCTGCAGTTCCTGCTTTCCCTTGCCGTATCTTTTGACGACGTTCTTGAGTTGGATGGATGCCATGCTTACTTTTCCGTGTCCACGAGACCCTTGACGAACCACTTCTGCATCAGCATCACGACGACCGCCGGGGGCAGCATTGCCAGGATGGCGGTGGCCATGACCACGTTCCATTCGATGTAGACCTCGCCAAAGATGAGGCGCTTGATGCCCATGACTATGGGGTACATGGATTCATCGGTGGTCACCAGCAGCGGCCAGAGATACTGGTTCCAGCCATAGATGAACTGGATGACGAACAGCGCGGCCATGGACGTCTTGGACAGCGGCAGCAGTACATCCTTGAAAAAACGCATCGGTCCGGCGCCGTCGACGCGCGCGGCTTCGACCAGTTCGTCGGGCACTGTCATGAAGAACTGCCTGAACAGGAAGGTGGCGGTGGCCGAAGCGATCAGCGGAATCGTGAGCCCGGACATGCTGTTGAGCATCTTCAGGTCGGAGACGACCTCGTAGGTCGGGCCGATGCGTACCTCCACCGGAAGCATCAGCGTCACGAAGATCATCCAGAACACAAGGTTCTTGAACGGGAAGCGGAAATACACGATGGCAAACGCCGACAAGAGCGAGATCGCGATCTTGCCGACGGCGATGATCAATGCGCTGGCCAGACTGATGCCCATCATGGGCAAGGCCGGCGCAACGGTGGCGCCAGCCTCGGTCTTGCCGCCGAAGAGCGCGAAGCGGTAGCTTTCGACGAAGTTGCTGCCCGGCAGCAGCGAGATCGGGTTGCTGCTCAGGATCTGCTCGGCGGTCTGCGTCGATCCGATGAACGTGACATAGATCGGGAAGAACACGACCACCACCCCGAGGATGAGGATCGCGTGCGAGATGAAGTCGAGAACAGGATTGCGCTGGATCATTTCAGTAGTGCACCTTTTTCTCGACGAGCTTGAACTGGACGACAGTGAGCACGACGACGACGACCATCAGCACTACCGATTGCGCGGCTGAGCCGTTGATGTCCAGTGCCTTGAAACCGTCGTAGTAGACCTTGTAGACCAGGATCGAAGTATCTTTGCCCGGCCCGCCGTTGGTGGCGGCATCAACAATGGCGAAGGTCTCGAAGAACGCGTGCACGACGTTGATAACCAGCAGGAAGAACGTGGTGGGTGACAACAGCGGGAACACGATGCTCCAGAAGCGCTTCCAAGGCGTGGCGCCGTCGATGGTTGCCGCCTCGATCAGGGAATGGGGGATGGACTGCAAGCCAGCCAGGAAGAACAGGAAGTTGTAGGAGATGTACTTCCAGATCGACGCCATGACGATCAGCGCCATGGCGTGCTTGCCATTGAGGACATGATTCCATTCAAAGCCCATCTCGATCAGGGCATAGCGGATTACGCCATAGGGCGAGGCAAACATCATCAGCCACAACACACCGGCCACCACGGGGGCGACCGCATACGGCCAGATCAGCAGGGTTTTGTACACGCCCGCCACGCGCACCACGCGATTGGCCATGACCGCCAGCAACAGCGCCAGGGACAGTCCACCGACGGCGACCAGCACCGAAAAAATCGCCGTGACGCGGAACGAGTCCAGATAGGCCGGATCAGCGAACAACCGGCGAAAGTTGTCCAGGCCTACGAACTCGCGGCTCGAGCCGAAGGCATCTTCCTGCAGCACGCTCTGGTACAGCGCCTGACCGGCTGGCCAGAAAAAGAACACGAGGATGATCGCCATCTGGGGCGCGATCAGCACCCAAGGCAGCCAGCCTGATTTGAAAAGGACTCGTTTTTCCATCGGCGCCTACAAAAACAAATGACAGCTTGCGCCCAATATACCGGCGCAAGCCGCCATGGTCGATCCAGATATCAGGACTTGTTTGCCTTCTGGAAGCGCTCCAGCTGCTCGTCGCCGCGGCGCACGGCGTTGTCCAGTGCCTCCTTAGGCTGCTTGGTGCCTTGCCATACACCTTCGAGTTCCTCGTCGATGATGGTGCGGATCTGCACGAAGTTGCCCAGACGCACGCCACGTGACTTGTCGGTGGTCTTGCGGACCATCTGGTTCACACTGACGTCGGCCCCCGGATTCTTCTTGTAGAAGCCCGATTTCTCGGTCAACTCAAACGAAGCCTTCGTCACAGGCAAATACCCTGTGCGCTGATGGCTGGCAGCCGCCACTTCGGGCTTGGACAGGTAATTGAGGAATGCTGCAGCTGCCTTGTATTCCTCGGGCTTCTTGCCTGCCATGACCCAGATGCTCGCTCCACCGATCACGGTGTTCTGCGGCGCGCCGTTGACATCGGGGTAGTACGGCAGGGTGCCGGTGCCATAGCCAAACTTGCCATTGCGCTTGACGCTGCCTGCCAGGGCCGATGAGCCCGTCGCCATTGCACATTCCCCGGAGACGAATGTGGCGTCCGCCTTGTTTTCGCGGCCCTTGTAAACGAACAGGCCACTCTTGGCCATGTTGGCAAGGTTCTCTATGTGTCGCACGTGCAGCGGGCTGTTGAAGGCCAGGCGGGTATCGGTGCCACCAAACCCGTTGTTTTTGGTTGCGTACAGCACGTTGTGCCATGCAGAGAAACTCTCCAACTGGGTCCAACTGATCCACGCTGTGGTGAACGGACACTTGTGGCCGGACGTCTTGAGCTTGGCAGCGGCGAGCGCTACCTCGGGCCAGGTGGTGGGCGGCTTTTCGGGGTCCAGGCCTGCCGCCTTGAAGGCATCCTTGTTGTAGTGGAAAACCGGGGTCGAGCTGTTGAACGGATAGCTCAACATCTGACCATTGGGAGCGGTGTAGTACCCCGCTACAGCCGGCACATACACGCTCGGGTCAAACTTGAGGCCGGCATCGGTCATTACCTTGGCGACCGGGACGATGGCCCCCTTGGATGCCATCATCGTTGCAGTGCCAACCTCGAAGACTTGGATCATGTGCGGGGCGTTGCCGGCACGGTGGGCAGCGATGCCTGCCGTCATCGACTCTGCATAGCTGCCCTTGAAGGTCGGTGTGACCTTGTAGTCCTTCTGGCTGGCATTGAAGTCCTTGGCCAGGTCGTTGACCCACTCGCCCAGCGCGCCGCCCATCGAATGCCACCACTGGATTTCGGTCTGCGCCTGGGCGGGGAATGCGAGCACGGCGGCCACTGCGGCCGCGGAAAGTTGCAATTTCATGGGATCTCCTGAATGAAAGCGTCAGACTAGGTTGGTTTTGTGACAGCAGATTTAACCCATCGCAGAAAACGCTCACAAGGGGGGTTTCCATGATCCCGGTGCCGTCTTCAGGGGAATGCTGCACTGCGGTAACATCCGTTTTCAGCCGGGTCAAGGTTCTGGCTGAGTTCGATCAGGACCCGATGAACGCTCCCACAACGCTCAACCAGCTCCAGGCCGTGCTCGACGACGCGCCGCGCCTGCGTGAAATCCCCTACAACTACACCTCGTTCTCCGACCGGGAGATCGTGATCCGGTTGCTGGGTTCCCGTGCCTGGGATGTCCTCAATCGGCTGCGTGAGGAGCGCCGCACCGGTCGTTCGGCCCGCATGCTCTACGAGGTGCTGGGCGACATCTGGGTGGTGCAGCGCAATCCCTACCTGCAGGACGACCTGCTGGACAATCCAAAACGCCGCCGCCAGCTGGTGGATGCGCTACAGCACCGCCTGCACGAGATCGAAAAGCGGCGAGACCCGGCAACCGACCGCGAGCGCGATGCGCTGGTGGGCGAGTTGCTGCAGGCGGCGCACGACGCCATCAGCGCGTTTGACTCTGCCTTCACCGAAACGGCCGAACTGCGTCGCAAGGCACAGCGTCAGCTGGGCAGGCTGACCGCGAAAGACAACATCAAATTTGATGGCCTGAGCCGTGTCTCCCACGTGACCGATGCCACCGACTGGCGCGTGGAATACCCGTTTGTGGTGCTGACGCCTGACACCGAAGCCGAAATGGCCGGTCTGGTCAAGGGCTGCATTGAACTGGGACTGACCATCATTCCGCGTGGCGGCGGCACCGGCTACACCGGCGGTGCCATCCCGTTGACCTGGAAGAGCGCGGTCATCAACACCGAAAAGCTCGAAGCGATGACCGAGGTGCAGATGATGCAGCTGCCCGGTGTGGATCAGCCCGTCCCTACCATCTGGACTGAGGCGGGGGTGGTCACGCAGCGCGTGGCCGACGCGGCCGAGCGAGGCGGTTTTGTGTTTGCGGTGGATCCGACTTCGGCAGAAGCGTCGTGCATCGGCGGCAATATCGCGATGAACGCGGGCGGCAAGAAGGCCGTGCTCTGGGGCACGGCCCTGGACAACCTGGCCAGCTGGCGCATGGTGACGCCCGAGGCGCAATGGCTGGAGGTGACGCGCTTGAACCACAACCTGGGCAAGATTCACGACGTGGAGGTGGCCAGCTTCGAACTCAAGTACTTCGAGGCCGATGGAAAAACACCTATCCGCAGCGAACGCCTGGATGTTCCGGGGCGGACGTTTCGCAAGGAGGGCCTGGGCAAGGACGTGACCGACAAGTTCCTCAGCGGACTGCCCGGCATCCAGAAAGAGGGCTGCGATGGCCTTATCACCAGCGGTCGCTGGGTGGTCCACCGCATGCCGGCGCACACCCGCACCGTGTGTCTGGAGTTCTTTGGCCATGCGCGCGATGCCGTGCCCAGCATCGTGGAGATCAAGGACTTCATGTTCTCTGAGCAACGGCGTTCGGGCGTGGTGCTGGCCGGGCTGGAGCACCTGGACGACCGCTATCTCAAGGCAGTTGGGTATGCCACCAAAAGCAAGCGCGGCGGCCTGCCCAAGATGGTGCTGGTGGGCGACATCGCAGGCGACGACGCCGATGCTGTGGCGCGCGCGACTTCCGAGGTGGTCCGCATGGCCAACTCGCGCAGCGGCGAAGGCTTTGTGGCCATCAGCCCCGAGGCGCGCAAGAAGTTCTGGCTGGACCGCAAGCGCACGGCGGCCATCAGCAAACACACCAACGCCTTCAAGATCAACGAGGACGTGGTCATCCCGCTGCCGCGCATGGCCGAGTACACCGACGGCATCGAGCGCATCAACATCGAGTTGAGCCTGCGCAACAAGATCCGTCTGGCTGATGAACTGACGGCCTTCTTCGCCCATGGCAACCTGCCGTTGGGCAGGAGTGACGATGCGAGCGAAATCCCCTCCGCTGAATTGCTGGAAGACCGGGTGGGTCAGGCCGTTGCACTGCTGACAGAGGTGCGCACGCTGTGGCAAGGTTGGCTGGAACAGGCGGATGCTCTGTTTGCGCCCCTGCAGGACCACACCTTGCGCGCCAGCTGGAAGACCCAGATCCGTGCGCCGCTGCAGAACATCTTTGCCGGTTCCGCTTTCCAGCCCTTGTTGGACGAATGCACGGCGATCCACAAGCGCGTCCTCAAGGGGCGTGTGTGGGTTGCATTGCACATGCATGCTGGCGACGGCAACGTGCACACCAACATCCCGGTCAACAGCGACGACTACGAGATGCTGCAGACCGCGCATGAGGCGGTCAGGCGCATCATGGAGTTGGCCCGCTCGCTTGACGGCGTGATCTCGGGCGAACACGGCATCGGCATCACCAAGCTGGAGTTCCTGACCGACGCCGAGTTGCAGCCGTTCATTGACTACAAGCATCGCGTGGACCCCGAGGGCCGCTTCAACAAGGGGAAATTGCTACGAAATCAGGAGCAGGTCAATCAGGCAGGACGGGGGCTGCAGGTCGATTTGGCACATAAAACCGGCTTGCAGGCCGATCTGACCAACGCCTACACGCCCAGCTTCGGGCTGATGGGGCACGAGTCACTGATCATGCAGCAAAGCGACATCGGCGCAATCGCTGACAGCGTCAAGGACTGCCTGCGGTGCGGCAAGTGCAAGCCGGTGTGCGCGACCCATGTCCCGCGAGCCAACCTGCTGTACAGCCCACGCAACAAGATCCTGGCCACCTCGTTGCTTGTCGAGGCCTTCCTGTACGAGGAGCAGACGCGCCGTGGCGTGTCGATCAAGCATTGGGAAGAGTTCGAGGATGTGGCCGACCACTGCACGGTGTGCCACAAATGCCTCTCGCCTTGTCCGGTGAAGATCGACTTCGGCGATGTGTCCATGAACATGCGCAACCTGCTGCGCAAGATGGGGCGCAAGAGCGTGCGTCCGGCGGCGTTGATCCAGCAGTTCATGATCGGCACCACCAATGTCCGGGCCATCAATGTCATGCATGCGCTCACCGCGTTGGGCTTCAAGGCGCAGCGCATGGCCAACCGCTTCATGAAGGTGGTGGCGCGCAGGCAGACCAGCGCGCCCCCTGCCACGGTAGGCGCAGCGCCGGTCAAGGAGCAGGTGATCCACTTCATCAACAAGAAGATGCCTGGTGGCCTGCCCAAGAGGACTGCACGTGCGTTGCTGGACATCGAGGACAAGGACTACGTTCCGATCATCCGCAACCCCGCGGACACCACGGCCGAGACCGAGGCCGTGTTCTATTTCCCTGGCTGTGGCTCGGAACGGTTGTTCTCACAGGTGGGGCTGGCGACACAGGCCATGCTGTGGCATGCGGGCGTTCAGACCGTGCTGCCGCCGGGCTACCTGTGCTGTGGCTATCCGCAACGCGGTTCGGGGCAGTTCGACGACGCGGAGAAGATCATCACCGACAACCGTGTGCTGTTCCACCGCGTGGCCAACACGCTCAATTACCTGGACATCAAGACGGTGGTGGTGAGCTGCGGCACCTGTTACGACCAGTTGCAGGGTTACAAGTTCGAAGACATCTTCCCTGGCTGCCGCATCATTGACATCCATGAGTACCTGCTGGAAAAGGGCATCACGCTGGGCGCTGCCGGCGCTGGCGGGTACCTTTACCACGATCCCTGCCACAGCCCCATGAAGCTTCAGGACCCGATGAAGACAGTCAAGGCGCTGGTGGGCAGTGGTGTCGTCAAGTCCGAGCGCTGCTGTGGCGAAAGCGGTGGCCTGGCCCTGAGCCGCCCGGACGTATCCACCCAGATCCGATTCCGCAAGGAGGAGGAAATCCGCAAGGGCGAGGCCATACTGCGCGATCAGGGCGCCGTGGGTGCGAAAGACGGCGTGAAGATCCTCACGGCTTGTCCGAGTTGCCTCATGGGGCTGAGCCGCTATCAGGACGATCTGAGCAACGGGCTGCTCGAAGCCGACTACATCGTGGTGGAGATGGCCAACCGGATTCTGGGCAAGGACTGGATGCCTGCGTACGTGGCGGCCGCCAACAACGGTGGTATCGAGCGGGTGCTGGTCTAGGCGAGGTCAAATTGCGCTGCTCCGTGAAATCCTCACGGCACCGGAGTGATGCGCGAGGCCAATAGGGGCACATTGGAGCTACCGGAACGTCATAAAAAAGCCTAAAGTAGGGCATTCCCGGAAAAGCCGCCAATCAGGGCGGCCTGGCCACGGGCCTGTCGGGCCCGGAAATGGTTCAGCCCGACGGATGCCTTGGATATCAGGAGGTTCGAGATGATTGCGCACAGAAACCCGACCCGCCGAATCGGCCCTACCTTGCTTGGCGCGTGTCTCTTGGTTTGTGGCGTTCAGGCGTGGTCCCAGTCTGCGGGTGAAGTCGAGTTCTCCCGCGGTGTTGGCTTCGCGCAGACGCCCGGACAGACGCCACGCACCCTCGGCCGCGGTCTGCCACTGCGCGAGGGTGACCGACTGACAACTTCGGACGGTGCATCTGCCATCATCAAGCTGCAGGACGGGACGCGAATGACGGTACGTCCAAACTCTGAAGTCGTGTTGCAGCAGTACCAGTTCCGGGAGAACGCCTCGGACAACAGCATGGTGATGCAGTTGCTTCGGGGCGGTCTTCGCGCTGTGACCGGATTGATCGCCAAGGGTTCACCGAGTGCCGCAAAGATCCAGACCAATACCGCCACCATTGGCATCCGGGGCACCGACTTCGACGCGCGTATTTGCATCAAGGATTGCGGGACAGAAGCGTCCCGGGTGGCGGACAGGGCGCGCCCGAATACGGTTCAGGCCAGCGCCAAGGTGATTGCGGCGCAAGGCGAGATTTCTGCCGTGGATGCCGCCGGGCAGCGCCGGCGCCTTGTCGACGGTGGAAGTGTGTTTCCTGGCGATCTTGTCGAGACCGGCTCAGGGACCAAGGCCGTGCTGGCATTCCGTGATGAGAGCCGAATCTCTCTGGGCTCGACCACCCGTTTCCGGGTCGACAATTTTGTCTACGATGACAAGAATCCTGGCGATGGGCGCTTTCTGGTCTCGCTTCTGCGTGGCTCCGTGCGGGCCCTGACCGGCTTGATCGCCAAGTCCAACAACCGCAACGTCGGGTTCAGTACCGCTACTGCGACCATCGGCATCCGGGGAACCGGTTTTGACATGAATTGCACTGGCGCTTGTGCAGGCGAGCCGGGCGGCTCGGACAGCGGCCTTTCACTGTTTACCTGGCTTGGCTCGATTGTGGTTACTCCAACGGGCCAAACTGCTCTGGAGCTGCTGCAGGCCGGCCAAGGACTCATCATTACGCCAGCGGGAATTCGACCGGGCGGACAAATGCCCCTGGACGCCGATCGTCCTGACCGCGTGAATATCCCGAGTCAGTTGTTTTCCAGCAACAATCTTTCGGAGAACGAAGAAGGTCTGTTCGTGTTTGTGCGTGATGGTCATATCGAGATAGCGACGGCCAAGGAAATCCTTCACCTCGGCAAAGGTGAAGCCGGGTACGCTGCTGATGACGGCAATACCCGTCGTCCGTCCGACATACCGCGGTTTTTGGACTTCGACAAGATTCCTCTGCCCAACAGCCGAAACCCGATGCTGACCAGCGTCCTGGGTGACTTGGGCATTCGTGCATCGAATCAGTGCCGCTGAGTCATATGGTCGCTATCGGGTGACAAGGTGTAGCGGCCGGTGTCAAAATGGGCACTGGTCGGGTATCGACTGGCATTGAGGAAGCGAAAAATGAAATCAGGGCCCCCCGCAGGCGTGCATCGGAAGGTTACCGGGCACGCTGTTTCAGCGGTTGCGCTGGCTGCTGCCGTTGTGGTGGCGTCTTTCCTCCCCAACCATGCGATGGCTCAGGGGACACCGGCCAAGGCTGGCCCAGGCGCCTCTTTTGCCATCAAGGGGTTCAAGGTCACTGGTGAAAACCCCCTCGGAACCGGGGAGACCACCGCCGTCCTCGCCCCCTTTCTTCGTACCGATGCAACGATTGAGACCCTGCAGAAGGCCACCACCGCGCTGGAGGCGGCTCTGCGCGACAAAGGGCATGGCCTTCACCGTGTGGCGTTGCCGCCCCAGGAAGTCGGGGACACCGTCACGCTGGAAATTGTCAAGTTCACGATCGGCAAGATTGCGATTACGGGTCTGACGCGGTACGACGAAGCCAATATCCGCGGGAGTTTGCCTGAACTCAAGGAGGGCACGACACCCAATTTCAAGCGGCTCGCCGTTCAGACGACCATCGCCAATGAAAGCCCTGCAAAGCAGGTCACGGTATCCCTCAAGGAGTCCGATGAACCGGACAAAATTGATGCGACCGTCCAGGTGCGGGAGTCCAAGCCGTGGAATCTTGCGGTGACCTGGGCCAACACTGGTTCGACTGCGACGGGCCGTGACCGGTTGACGGTGTCGGGCGGTCATTCAAATCTTTTCAACAGGGACCATCAATTCATTGGCGCTTACACCACCTCGGTGGAGCGTCCCAGCGATGTCCAGCAGATTGGCCTGTCCTACCGCATTCCCCTGTATGAATGGGGTGGCGTGCTGGGTGCGAGTTTCACCACCTCCGATGTGCTGGGCAATTTCGGCGCGTTCAGCAGCACCGGGGCCGGTCATACCCTGGGCTTCAATTACACGCACCATCTTCCTCCGGAAGGCGGTCGCCGGAGCTATCTGACGGTCGGACTCGATGACAAGGTCTTTGACGTAACCCAGATCAACGGCATTCCGGTGCCGGGACAAGTCATGCGCAGGTCGCGCCCCTTGAGCCTTGGGTACGTGGCGAAGATCGAGACCGACACTGCGTTCTGGGGCTACAACGCCGACTTGGCGTTCAACCTGCCTGGAGGGACGGGAAACAATTTGGCGGCGTACGTGACCGAGGATCCCCGCGTCACAACGGCACGCTGGATCGCATTGCGCGCCGGCGCCAATTACAGCGGCGCATTCGCCTCAAAGTGGACGTGGAGCCTCCGGGGTCAGTTGCAGATCAGCCCTGATGCCCTGATTTCTGGCGAGCAGTTTGGCTTGGGCGGTTCGTCATCCGTGCGTGGGGCTTCGGAGCGCCCAATTTCTGGCGACCGAGGCCTGTTCACGTCTCTGGAAGTGTCCACTCCTGAATTGATGACGGGGCTGCGTGGCATAGGGTTCCTTGACGCCGGATGGTTGAGCAACAACAACCCCAATGCGACAAACAAGCCCGCGAGTGATCGCTTGACTGGCGTTGGTTTTGGATTGCGATACTCCACCCCCGGCGGGTTTGCTGTATCCGCGGACTACGGCAGGGTATTGACAGGCAGTGTGGTGCCTCTGGCCATCAATGCCAGCGCACCCAAAAAGGGTGACGAAAAGGTTCATTTGAACGTTTCATTGCGTTTCTGAATGGCATCGATATCCGGTCGGGACCCAGCAAAGGTGAGAAGCCCTCTGTCCCTGGTTGTTCACCAGGCGTCTCGCCTTCTGGAGATTCAATTTTCCGAGGGTGAGCATTTCAAGATCCCGTTCGAACTGATGCGCGTCTATTCACCTTCTGCCGAAGTGCAAGGGCACGGGCCTGGTCAGGAGGTGTTGCAGACCGGCAAAAGGGATGTCCAGCTGGCTGCGCTGGAACCGGTCGGCAACTATGCCGTCCAGCCAACTTTCAGCGACGGTCACTCAAGCGGGATCTTTTCCTGGGAGTACCTTCACTTTCTGGGCTCCCGTCAGGAAGATCTCTGGGCCGACTACGAGCGTCGCCTGGCTGCTGCGTCCGCAGGGCGGGACGATCCCATGACTCTGCCGTCAACTGCGCATGGATGCGCCAGTCATCCTTGACGGTCGCTATGTGGAATGCCGACAGGCGGGTATCAAGCGGCTTGGCGAAAGTTTTCGCCTGATTCGCGACAGATTCCCTGAGTCACGACAGGGTTGAGGGGCAAAATCCGCGCGGATGCAACTAGCATTCGGAGAATGGGTAACACACATTTCGGATTTGAATCGGTTGCGGAGACCGAAAAGGCCCGTCGGGTGCGAGGGGTGTTCGACTCTGTCGCGTCAAAGTACGACCTGATGAACGACTTGATGTCCAGCGGGATGCATCGGGTCTGGAAGTCTCTGACAGTGGCCGCGTCAGGCGTGCGTGCAGGGGATCAGGTGCTTGATATTGCCGCCGGGACGGGTGATCTCTCGCTGGCGTTTGCCCGCCGGGTGGGGCCAACGGGTCGCGTCGTGCACTCGGATATCAACGAATCCATGCTTCGGGTGGGGCGAGACCGATTGTTGGATGCCGGTTTGTTGGTGCCTTCCATCGTGTGCGATGCCGAGCATCTGCCGTTGGAATCGGACCGGTTTGACATCGTCAGTGTGGCTTTCGGCTTGCGCAACATGACACACAAAGACAGCGCGCTCGCCGAAATGAACCGTGTGCTGAGGCCAGGTGGACGCTTGTTGGTTTTGGAGTTCTCAAAAGTGGCCCGTCCGCTCGAGCGAGCCTACGACTGGTATTCGTTCAAAGTGCTTCCTGAACTGGGTCGCTTGATCGCGGGCGACGATGCGAGCTATCGGTATCTCGCGGAATCCATCCGCATGCACCCTTCACAGGAAGAGTTGAAGCAAATGATGCGGCGACAGGGATTTGGGCATGTGGACTACCACAATCTGACCGGTGGAATTGTGGCGCTGCACGTCGGAATTAAGTGCTGAACGGGCACACATTGGACTTGAAGAGGCGATTTATGAAACTGTTGGCATTTGTTCTGGTTGGCGCGATGGCTCTCTCCGCAATGGAGGTCCAGGCCAAGCGACTCGGTGGGGGCAACTCGCTGGGCAAACAATCCAACAACGTGACGCAACGCAATGCGGCTCCTCCGGCACCCGCAGCACCGGCGCAAAATGCAGCCACTCCTGCAAAGCCAGTCCCCGCGGCTGCGCAACCACCGGTGGCGACAAAGAAGCCGTGGGGCGCGATGCTTGGTGGTCTGGCTGCGGGTCTTGGCTTGGCATGGCTGGCGCACAGCTTGGGACTGGGCGAGGCATTCGGCCAGTTTTTGCTGGTCGCATTGCTGGTGCTCGTGGTAGTCATGGTCGTTGGCTTTATCCTCCGCGCGCGCGTGCCAGACCGACGTCCCGGAAGCGCATATGCCTATCAGGGTGCAAGCCCGGCGGGTGGTGCGCCATTGGCACGCCAGTACAGCGTGGACCATGTCGGGAATGACGCGTCCGCCCGGCCCTGGGAGCGCAGCAGCATGGCGTTTGACGCTGGCAAATACCCCACCCACGAAGGTGGCGCGACAGGCGTCCAAATCGGTTCGGCTTTGTCCGGTTCACAGTCCTGGGGCGTGCCCTCCGGATTTGACGTCGAGGGTTTTTTGGGTGCTGCAAAAAGGAACTTCATCACACTACAGGACGCGTGGGACCAATCAGACATTCCGACGTTGCGCTCGATGATGACGGACGAAATGCTGGGTGAAATCCGATCCCAACTCGCCGAAAGGGAAAGTCATGCTTCCGGGGCCCATCCGAACAAGACGGACGTGGTGATGTTGGAGGCCAAACTCCTGGGCATCGAAGATCTGGGCGATGGCTACATGGCGAGTGTGGAGTTCTCGGGCATGATTCGCGAGCAGCCCTCAGCCGGCCCCAGTCCCTTCCGTGAAGTCTGGAACATGACCAAGCCAAAAGGCGGCAGCACCGGCTGGCTGGTAGGGGGAGTCCAGGCTCTGCAGTGAACTGTGGATGTGGCGTCAGGGCCTCATAATCCGGGGCCATGGACGTGCAGATTCCCTTGTCGTTTTTGAGAGCCCTTTCAGACAGGATCGGGAGAGTCGTCCCGCCTCCCTGGATCGTCGAAGAGTCGCAGAGGAGCCTGGTGCTTCTGCTCAACCATGTCTTGACGCGGGAGCCTCAAGCGCTGGCAAGGCTGGCCGGACACAAAGGACGCAAGGTGCATTTGCATTGGCGCCAGTTTTCCCTTTGTCTCGCGGTGACACCGGCAGGTCTCTTTGAATTGGCACCCGAAGACAGAGATGCCGATCTGTCGATCACTGTGCTGGAGGAAGAGCCTTGGGAACTGATCCGGGCGACGCTGCACAGTGAGAAGCCATCGGTGCGGATCGAGGGCGACGTACAGTTTGCCGCCGAAATAAACTGGCTTGCGGATCACGTTCGTTGGGACCTGGAAGAGGACCTTTCCCTCCTGGTGGGCGATGCGCCCGCGCACGCGCTCGGCCAGGCCGGGCGCGTCTTCATGGAGTCATTGCGCAAGTTTGTTGCCGCCAAACCAGGCGGTACCGCCCCATGACGCGACTTCTGCGTGGCGCATACATCGTTTGGGTGATCCTGCGTTACGGCCTGGATGAGTTGGTCCTTGCGAGCCTGCGCAAGCCCTGGTTGCGTGTTGTGGCGCGTATTGCATCCGTCGGGCGGAATCTGAAAGCGCCCAGGGGCCAGCGCCTTCGCGAAGCGCTGGAACAACTGGGGCCAATTTTTGTGAAATTTGGCCAGGTGCTTTCCACCCGGCGTGACTTGCTGGCGCCCGATATCGCAGACGAGTTGGCGCGCTTGCAGGACAGGGTTCCACCTTTCGACTCCGAAATAGCCATTGCATCAGTGGAACGTGCGTTTGGTCAGTCCGTCAGCGAAATCTTTGTGAGCTTCGAACGCGAGCCTGTGGCCAGTGCATCCATTGCGCAAGTGCATTTCGCAGTGCTCAAGGATCGCTCGGGCCGCCAGCGGGAGGTTGCGGTCAAGGTGTTGCGACCGGGCATGTTGCCTGCCATCGAAAAGGACTTGGCCTTGATGCGCATGATGGCGGGTTGGATCGAAGGGTTGTCGGACGACGGAAAAAGACTGAAGCCGAGAGAGGTGGTGGCCGAGTTCGACAAATACCTGCACGATGAACTCGACCTTGTGAGGGAGGCTGCCAACGCGGCCCAGCTCCGCAGAAACATGGCTGGACTGGATCTTGTGCTGATTCCCGAAATGATCTGGGAGTATTGTCACCGCGATGTCATCGTGATGGAGCGCATGACCGGTGTACCGATCAGCCAGGTGGACCGCCTGCTCAGCGCAGGGGTCGATGTAAAAAAGCTGGCGCGAGATGGTGTGACGATTTTCTTTACCCAGGTGTTCCGGGACGGGTTCTTCCATGCCGACATGCACCCGGGCAATATTCAGGTCAGCCTGGATCCATCCACCTTCGGACGGTATGTCTCGCTCGATTTCGGCATCGTTGGCACTCTGACAGAGTTTGACAAGGAGTACCTGGCACAGAACTTTACGGCCTTCTTCCGACGCGACTACAAGCGGGTGGCCGAGTTGCACATCGAGTCCGGCTGGGTCCCTTCCCAGACCCGGGTCGACGAACTCGAAGCCGCAGTGCGGGCCGTGTGTGAGCCCTACTTCGATCGGCCGCTCAAGGAGATTTCCCTTGGCATGGTTTTAATGCGCTTGTTCCAGACTTCACGCCGTTTCCATGTGGAAATCCAGCCCCAACTTGTGCTGCTGCAAAAGACGTTGCTGAACATCGAAGGTTTGGGGCGTCAACTGGATCCGGACCTTGATCTGTGGAGCACTGCCAAACCGTTCCTCGAGCGATGGATGCTCGAGCAGGTTGGACCACAAAAACTGTTGGACGAACTAAAGGCGCAGGCACCGCGGTACGCCAAACTGCTACCCGACCTGCCGCGTCTTTTGAACGACTATCTGAAGAAGGAAACTGGTCAACAGCGCCTGGCGCTGGTCGAGTTGCTGGCCGAGCAGCGCCGCACCAACCGCCTGCTGCAAGCCATCATCTACGGTGGCATCGGTTTTGCATTGGGGTTGATCGCGATGCAAATCATTGTCAGAGTACGACTTTGGTGATTTGTCTGCCCTAGAATCCCGGCCGAGGAGGTTGAACCTATGAGCGCCCTGATCGTTTTTGTCGTGGCCTACATGGCCGTCACCATCACCATCGGCCTGGTTGCGGCCAGGCGCGTCCATTCTTCCCGCGACTACATGATTGCCGGCCGAAGCCTGCCGCTGTACATGAACGTTGCGACGGTTTTTGCGACCTGGTTCGGAGCCGAAACCGTGCTGTCCGTCTCGGCAACCTTCGCCAAAGACGGACTCTCGGGAATACCGGGCGATCCGTTCGGTGCATCGGTCTGCCTGGTGCTGGCGGCGCTTCTCTTCGCGCGACTGTTCTACCGCATGAACCTGCTGACCATTGGTGACTTCTACAAGCAGCGCTATGGCAAGGGCGTCGAAGTGATCACCAGCCTCGCCATCGTGGCGTCCTACTTGGGCTGGACCTCGGCGCAGATGACGGCATTGGGCCTGGTGATCTATGTGCTGTCCGGTGGCGCCCTCGCGCTCAACCACGCGATCCTGATCGGCGCCGGTATTGTGCTGGTCTACACGATTTTTGGCGGTATGTGGTCCGTGGCGTTCACGGATCTGTTCCAGACCATCGTGATTCTCGTGGGCCTGACGCTGGTGGCCATCCTGGTGGGCGACTTGGCCGGCGGCGCGACCAAGGTCATATCGCAGGCCGCTGCAGACGGCAAGCTCAACTTCTTCCCATCCGACAGCGCGGGCTGGTGGGCGATGGCTGGCGCCTTCTTCGCCTTTGCCTTCGGCTCGATTCCCCAGCAGGACGTATTCCAGCGCATGACCAGCGCCAAGGACGAGAAAACGGCAGTTCGCGGCACCGTCATCGGGGCGTTGATCTATTTCTGCTTCGCTTTCGTGCCGATTTTCATCGCCTACGCGGCACTGGTTACGGATCCGTCCCTGGGCAAGCTGTTTGCCTCCGAAGACGCGCGCGAAATTCAGCGGGTCCTGCCCGATCTGGTGCTGGGCAAGATGCCGCTGTGGGCACAGGTGATGTTCTTTGGTGCGCTGCTGTCGGCAATACTGTCCACCGCCAGCGGCGCCTTGCTGGCGCCGACGTCGTTGTTCACCGAGAACGTCCTGCGTCCGTTCGTGCCCCACATGAGCGACCGGCAGTTCCTCCTCACGCTGCGCATCATCCTCGTCACTTTCACCGCCTGTGCGTTGTTGTTTGCGCTCAACAGCACCAGCACCATGTACCAGATGGTCCAGAACGCGTACAACGTGACGCTGGCCGGTGCTTTTGTGCCACTGGTGGCCGGGGCCTACTGGAAGCGTGCCACCACTCAAGGCGCATTGTTCTCGGCGGTAGGCGGAGTCTTGACCTGGCTGGTTGCGCAGAACGTGGCAGCAGATGCAATGGTGCCTCCCAATCTGATAGGCCTTTTCGCGTCAATCATCCTCATGTTTGCTGGCTCGCTTGCGCCTCAGGTGATCCGCAATCAGGGCCACCCCATTCCAAAAGGCTGAGGGGCTCTGGCCGGGGGCGTCGGTTATTGGCGCGTCGCCGCCTATAATTGAAGGCTTTGCATCCCGGACCCCCCTACTGCCATGCCTATTTACGCCTACAAATGCGCGTCCTGCGGGCACAGCAAGGACGTTCTGCAAAAGATTTCAGATGACCCGCTCGTAACCTGCCCTTCCTGTGGGAAGCCCGCATTTTCCAAGCAGATCACGGCGGCCGGATTCCAGCTCAAGGGCTCGGGTTGGTACGCCACGGATTTTCGCGGCGCAAGCCCGACTCCGGCGGCTGTACCGGGCGCGGAAGTAGCGAAGTCGGCTGACGTACCTTCCAAGGAAGGTGAACCCAAGGCTTCTTCCAGTCCCGTGCCGCCTGATCGGGTGGCTTCGCCGCAGACGGCCTCGACCGGCGAGTAGCTCGCAGGACACGACGTGAAACGACGCATTCAGCAGTATTTCATCACCGGTCTTCTGGTCTGGTTGCCGCTGGCCATTACCGTCTGGGTACTCCTCTGGCTGGTCGGGATGCTGGACAGCGTGTTCCTGCTTGTCCTTGGGGCTGCAGACTCCGTCATCCCGGGCATGCATGCATTGGCAGAAAAGCTGCGCGGAGTCCCTGGTCTGGGGGTGATCCTTGTTGGTATCGCAGTGTTCTTCACGGGCGTTTTCGTTACCAACATGTTTGGTCAATGGTGGGTGCGGCAGTGGGACAGGCTGTTTCAGCGCATTCCGGTGGTGCGCTCGATTTACACCGCCGTCAAACAGGTTGCCGATACCCTTTTTTCGGGGAGTGGGAAAGCCTTTTCCAAGGCGTTGCTCATTCAGTATCCCCGCCAGGGTGCCTGGACAATTGCTTTCCTGACTGGAAGCCCGGGTGGAGAAGTGGCCAAGCATCTCGTTGGTGAGTACGTCAGCGTGTACGTGCCGACCACACCCAACCCCACTTCGGGATTTTTTCTCATGGTTCCCCGGCAGGACGTGGTTGAACTTGCGATGTCGGTTGATGACGCACTCAAGTACATCATTTCGATGGGTGTCGTTGTTCCGGGTGGCCCGTCTGACCCAAACATCCAATAACTCCGCACGTCGGCTCAGGCCTGCGTGTCCCATAAGCTACGGAAGTATTCAAAATGGCAATGCGCTCCCACTATTGTGGAACCGTTACGGAAGCTCTTCTGGGCCAGACCGTCACACTCTGTGGCTGGGTCAACCGCCGTCGGGATCATGGTGGCGTGATTTTCGTCGATCTGCGTGACAGGGAAGGGTATGTACAGGTCGTCTGCGACCCTGATCGACCGGAGATGTTCGCTATCGCCGAGGATTTGCGCAACGAGTTTTGCGTGCAGGTCAAGGGACTGGTGCGTGCACGTCCTGAAGGCACAACCAACGACGCCCTGAAGAGCGGCAGGATTGAAGTGTTGTGCCACGCACTGAAGGTGCTCAATCCGTCGGTCACCCCACCGTTCCAGCTGGACGACGACAACCTGAGCGAGACCACGCGTCTCACGCACCGGGTGCTGGACCTGCGTCGTCCCTATATGCAGAACAACCTGATGCTGCGATACAAGGTGGCCATGGAGGTGCGCAAGTTCCTGGACGCCAACGGGTTCATCGACATCGAAACGCCCATGCTCACCAAGAGCACGCCAGAAGGCGCGCGCGACTATCTGGTGCCCAGCCGTGTACACGACGGCATGTTCTTTGCGCTGCCTCAGTCGCCCCAGTTGTTCAAGCAGTTGCTGATGGTGGCCGGCTACGACAGGTACTACCAGATCACCAAGTGTTTCCGGGATGAAGACCTGCGCGCCGACCGCCAGCCCGAGTTCACGCAGATCGATATCGAAACCTCGTTCCTGACCGAGGAAGAAATCCGCGAGATGTTCCAGGGGATGATCACCACCGTGTTCAGGAATACCATGGGCGTGGACCTGGGTGAGTTTCCCGTCATGACATACCAGGACGCAATGCAACTGTACGGCTCGGACAAGCCCGACTTGCGCGTGAAGCTGCAGTTTGCCGAGTTGACCGACGTGATGGCCGATGTGGACTTCAAGGTTTTCTCAGGGGCGGCCAACATGAAGGGCGGTCGCGTGGTGGCGCTGCGTGTGCCCGGTGGCTCGCAGGAAAGCGGTGGCATCAGCCGCGGCGAGATCGATGCGTACACCGAGTTCGTCAAGATCTACGGAGCCAAGGGCCTGGCCTACATCCGTGTGAACGAGCTGGCCAAGGGCCGCGATGGCCTTCAGAGCCCCATCGTGAAGAACATCCATGACAAGGCGCTGGCAGCGGTGCTGGAGCGTACTGGCGCGCAGGACGGCGACCTGATTTTCTTCGGCGCTGACAAGGCCAAGATCGTCAACGACGCCATCGGCGCCTTGCGCATCAAGGTGGGCCACAGCGAGTTTGGCAAAAAGAATGGCCTGTTCGAAGCCGGCTGGCGCCCGTTGTGGGTGGTCGACTTCCCGATGTTCGAGTTCGACGAGGAAAACCAGCGTTACACAGCGGTGCACCATCCCTTCACTGCGCCGAAGGAAGGGCATGAAGACTGGATGGTGACTGCTCCTGAAAAGTGCATCTCCCAAGGCTATGACATGGTGCTGAACGGTTGGGAGATGGGGGGCGGATCGGTCCGTATCCATCGCGCCGATGTGCAGAGCAAGGTGTTTGACGCCCTGAAAATCGGCCCGGACGAAGCCCAGCTCAAGTTTGGCTTCCTGCTGGATGCCTTGCAGTACGGCGCACCACCTCACGGCGGCCTTGCCTTTGGTCTTGACCGCATCGTCACGCTGATGACCGGCGCCGAGTCGATTCGCGACGTGATTGCTTTCCCCAAGACCCAGCGCGCCCAGTGCCTGCTGACGCAGGCGCCGAGCCCTGTGGACGAGAAACAGCTGCGCGAATTGCACATCCGGTTGCGCAACCCGGATGCGGCAGGCCTCAAGCAGGCAGGCTAGCCGGGAAGACCTCCAGCAGCAGCCAGGTCATCACCAGGTAGCGAAGGAACTTGCCTGCCAGCATGTAGCCCAGGCAGGGCCAGAACGGCATCTTGAGCCAGCCGGCCACGGCGCACAGCGGATCGCCTACTGCGGGAAGCCAAGCGAGAAGGCAGGCCTTCGGCCCCAGCTTCTCCAGCCAGGTCAATGCGCGCCCGTGCACAGCCGAGTGCACGTACTTGTCCACCACCTTGTGGGCGCCGAACCCCATCCACCAGTCCAGGGCGCCGCCCAATGTGTTCCCGGCCGTCGCCACCAGGATGGCTGGCCAGAACAGGGCCGGGTTCAGCCGGACCAGGCCAAACACGGCGGGCTCGGACCCCAGTGGCAGCAGGGTGGCCGAGACGAACGACACCACAAATACCGTGCTCAGGCCGAACTTCGGGAGAGCCAACAATTGCAGCAGGTGTTCGAGCCAGGCTTCCATGGGTGGGGCTGAGTATAGGCAGGGCCCCGCGAAGCAATCCGCGTCTACACATTTCAATTGCTGAAATTTTGGGCAGCTACAATCGTGCCTCATTTTTCAGCAGACCGAAGCTTCAACGCCACATGCACATCGGCCCGTATTTTCTGGCGAACAACCTGTTTGTTGCACCGATGGCGGGCGTGACGGACCGACCCTTTCGCCAATTGTGCAAGAGCTTGGGTGCAGGCTATGCGGTCAGTGAGATGGTGACTTCGCGCCGGGAGCTCTGGAACAGCCTCAAGACATCGCGCCGCGCCGACCATGCGGGAGAGTCCGGGCCGATTGCTGTCCAGATTGCCGGAACTGACGCGGTGATGATGGCCGAAGCCGCTGCCTACAACATTGACCGCGGCGCCCAGATCATCGACATCAACATGGGTTGCCCTGCCAAGAAGGTCTGCAACAAATGGGCGGGATCTGCGCTGATGCAGGACGAGGCACTCGCATTGCGGATTGTGCAGGCTGTGGTGGCCACCTGTGCGCCGCGCGGAGTGCCGGTCACACTCAAGATGCGCACCGGTTGGAACTCGGAGAACAGGAGCGCGGTGACGCTGGCGCGGGCCTTCGAATCCGCTGGCGTCCAGATGTTGACTGTGCATGGCCGTACCCGCGAGCAGGGATACAAAGGACATGCCGAATATGAGACGGTTGCCGCAGTCAAGGCCGCGGTGAACGTTCCTGTGGTGGCCAACGGAGACATCAATACGCCTCAACGGGCGCGCGACGTACTCGCCCTCACGGGGGCCGATGCGTTGATGATCGGACGTTCTGCACAGGGTCGTCCGTGGATCTTCCGCGAAGTTCAGCACTTCCTGGCCACGGGCAAGGTTCAGGCGCCGCCGCTCGTGGCCGAGGTGCGTCGCTTGCTGCTGGATCACCTGCAGGATCACTACGCACTGTATGGCGAATTCACCGGCGTGCGCAGTGCCCGAAAGCACATAGCCTGGTACGTCAAGGCGCTTCCCGGCGCCGGGGATTTCCTCGCCGCCATGAACAGGATCGAGGACAGCGATGCCCAGTGGCAGGCTGTAGCAGGCTATTTTGAAGAATTGGCCCAATCGATGGATCGCATGCCTGCTGCCGTGGCCGCAGGCGAGGACTTGGACGAAACGGTGGAAGCAACGGCATGAGCAAGAAGCAGATAGAAGAATGTGTGCGCGCCAGCCTTGAGGGGTACTTCAAGGACTTGCGCGGCACCGAACCCGATGGCATGTACGAGATGCTGGTCAGGGTCGTCGAAAAGCCCTTGCTGGAGGTCGTGATGGCAAGAGCCGAGAACAACCAGTCCAAGGCTGCCGAATGGCTGGGCCTGAATCGCAATACCTTGCGCAAGAAACTCGTTGAACACAAACTCATCAAATGATCGCACTCATTTCCGTCTCCGACAAGACCGGCGTCGTTGAACTTGCCCGAGCCCTGCATGAATTGGGCGTGAAGCTCATCTCCACAGGAGGGACTGCCAAACTGCTTGCCGAGCAGGGCCTCCCCGTCACCGAGGTTGCCGAGGTAACCGGCTTCCCGGAGATGCTGGACGGTCGCGTCAAGACCCTGCACCCGATGGTGCATGGTGGCCTGCTGGCACGGCGCGATGTGCCCGCACACATGGAAGCCTTGCAAGCGCACGGCATCGACACCATTGACCTGCTGGTGGTGAATCTCTACCCGTTTGAGGCCACCGTGGCCAGGGCGGGGTGCACTCTGGAAGACGCGATCGAGAACATCGACATCGGCGGTCCGGCCATGGTGCGCAGCGCCGCCAAGAACTGGAAGGACGTGGGCGTGCTGACCGACGCGTCGCAGTACGCTGGCGTGGTGGAGGAACTCAAGACTGCGGGCAAGCTCAGTGACAGGACGAAGTTCGCGCTGTCCGTGGCGGCCTTCAACCGCATCAGCAACTATGACGGGGCCATCAGCGATTACCTGTCGCGCATCCAGGAGGATGGAACGCAAGTCCTCTTTGGCGGCCAGGCCAACGGCCGCTTCGTGAAGCTGCAGGACCTGCGCTATGGCGAGAACCCGCACCAGCAGGCCGCGTTCTACCGCGACCTGCACCCGGCGCCCGGCTCGCTGGTCACCGCCAGACAGTTGCAGGGCAAGGAGCTCAGCTACAACAACATCGCCGATGCCGACGCGGCCTGGGAATGCGTGAAAGGCTTTGAAACTGCAGCCTGCGTGATCGTCAAGCACGCCAACCCCTGCGGCGTGGCCATAGGCAAGGATTCGCTGGAGGCCTACAGCAAGGCCTTCAAGACCGACCCGACTTCGGCCTTTGGCGGCATCATCGCCCTGAACCGCACGCTGGACGGCGCTGCCGCGCAAGCCATCAGCCAGCAGTTCGTCGAGGTGTTGATGGCTCCCGCCTTCACCGCCGAGGCGCTGGAGGTGTTCAAGACCAAGGTCAATGTGCGAATCCTGCAGATCGACCTGCCCCAGGGTGGCAACACCGACTGGGAAAACGGCCGAAACCTCATGGACATCAAGCGCATCGGTTCAGGATTGCTGATGCAGACGGCGGACAACCGGGTGCTGACGCTCGCTGACCTCAAGGTCGTGACGAAGAAATCCCCCACGGCGGGCGAACTGGAGGACCTGTTGTTTGCCTGGAAGGTGGCCAAATACGTGAAGTCCAACGCCATCGTTTTTTGCAAGGATGGCATGACCATGGGCGTGGGGGCCGGCCAGATGAGCCGCCTTGACTCCGCCCGCATCGCCGGCATCAAGGCCGGGCATGCAGGCCTTTCGCTCAAGGGAACGGTGGTTGCGAGCGACGCCTTCTTCCCGTTCCGTGACGGACTGGACGTGGTGGTGGATGCGGGCGCCAGCTGCGTGATCCAGCCCGGCGGCTCCATGCGCGACCAGGAGGTGATCGACGCGGCCGACGAGCGCGGCGTCGCCATGGTCTTCAGCGGCGTGCGCCATTTCCGGCATTGATGTCATGTGCCGCCTGCTTTTAAGGAAAAAACCGGCTGTAGCCCGCATGGGCGCTTGCTGATCCGCTACTGAATTTATAGCAAACGGAAGACGTCCCGTGCTGCCGACACGGTTTCCGCGATATCGGCGTCGCTGTGCGCGCTGCTCACAAACCCAGCTTCATACAGTGCAGGTGCGATGTAGATGCCGCGGTCCAGCAGGCCGTGGAACAGCGTGTTGAACCGGCTGCCGTCGCTCTTCATCACCGCCGGATAGTTCTGCGGCAGCGCGGCCAGCAGGAAAAAGCCGAACATGCCGCCTTCGCAGTCGGCGCTGAAGGGCACGCCGGCGGACAGCGCAGCGGTCTTGAGGCCATCGACCAGCGAGCAGGTCTGGGCGGACAGCGCCTCAAAAAAGCCGGGCTTGCGGATCTCGCGCAGAGTGGCCAGGCCGCAGGCAGTGGCCACGGGGTTGCCCGACAGCGTGCCCGCCTGGTACACGGGGCCCAGTGGCGCGAGCTGTTCCATCACCGCGCGCGAGCCGCCGAACGCTGCCAAGGGCATCCCGCCACCAATCACCTTGCCCAGCACCGTGATGTCGGGGCGAAAGCCGGGCAGGGCCCTGGCATAGACACTTTGCGCGCCGCCCAGTGCGACGCGAAAACCGGTCATCACCTCGTCAAAAGCCAGCAGCGCCCCGTGGCGGGTGCACAGCTCGCGACAGCGTTGCATGAACGGCACGCTGGCCCTGACGAAATTCATGTTGCCTGCGATCGGCTCGATCATCAGGCACGCAATATCGGGACCGTGCAGCTCAAACGCTTCTTCCAGCTGCGCCTCATTGTTGTACTCGAGCACCAGCGTGTGCTGCACCACTTCGGGCGGCACGCCCGCACTCGTTGGATTGCCGAACGTGGCCAGCCCCGAGCCGGCCTTGACCAGCAGGGCGTCGGCATGACCGTGATAGCACCCCTCAAACTTGATCAGCTTGCTGCGACCCGTCGCACCGCGCGCGAGACGGATCGCGCTCATCGCGGCCTCGGTACCCGAACTGACCAGCCGCACCATCTCCATGGACGGCACCAGATCCAGGATTTCCTCGGCCAGCTCGACTTCGCGTTCGGTGGGCGCACCGAACGAAAAGCCTTCGAGTACGGCCTTTTGCACGGCTTCCACCACGGCGGGATGGCCGTGGCCCAGGATCATCGGTCCCCAGGAACCGATGTAGTCAATATGGCGCTTGCCGTTGGCATCCCAAAAGTACGCGCCCTGCGCGCGCTGCACAAAGCGCGGCGTGCCGCCCACCGCCCGGAACGCCCGAACGGGGGAATTTACGCCGCCGGGAATGGTCTTGCGGGCCCGGTCGAAGAGCTGCTGGTTGCGGTCAGTGCTTGGTGTCATGGGGTGGCATTTCAAAGCCCGGAATTGCCGGACTGGTGTCGTCGTCTTCGCCGGGCTCTGGCTGCGCCCAGAACAGGCGATCGGGGATCACGTGACCCATGCCCGGACGAAAGCCGTTGTCCAGGCATCGGTCTAGGTAGCTCAGTGCCTCGCTGGCGGCAGCGCCGAGGTCGTTGCCGCACGCCACCAGCGCTGCCAATGCAGCCGACAGCGTGTCGCCTGCGCCCGTGAACACAGCCTCGAACCGCTCAAACTTTTCGCTGCACAACACCGTTTGTGGGGTGGCCAATGTGTTCTCCACGAACTGGTCGGGCGCGACGGCCCCGGTCACCAGGGTGTAAGGGACTCCCAGCACAGCAGCTGCCCGGGCAATGTCGCGCGCACCCGGGGGACGTTCGCTTTCCCAATCCGGGAGCAGCCAGCGCCACAAGGTACTGTGGTTGCCTACCAACACCGTGGTTTGCGGAAGCAGGAGCTCACGAAAAGCGTCCAGATAGATGTCGATCCGGCTCTCGTCCCACCAGGACAGGTTGGGCATGTAGGCAATGAGGGGCAGCTCGGCGTAATCAGACGCGATTTCCGCCACGGCACTGATGTTTTCGGCGGTTCCGAGAAAACCCACCTTGATGGCCGCCACAGGGACATCTTCCAGCACGCACCGCGCCTGCTCCGTCACGGCTTCCTCGTCGAGGGAAAAGTGGTCCAGGATCTCGGCCGTATCGCGCACATAGGTTCCGGTCGCAATGGGCAGGGCATGCGCACCTACCGATGCGACAGCCAGCGCGTCGCCCCCGAGGCCGCCCGCGCCGCTGGGGTCATTGGAATTGAAAATGGCAACGCAGGGAGGGGACGACTCCGTATCGGTCTCGGAGCTTGCGGAGGCGGCGTCTGGGGGATGAGGGTTTGCCATAGGCTGTTGCCCGGCGCTGCGCGGCTGGGACTTGAGCGGCGTAGCTACAATCGTTGCATTCTATTCGAAGGCCCCTTAAGCTGTGACTGCGAACAAAACTTGGATGTGTCTGATTTGTGGCTGGATTTACGACGAGGCGACAGGGGCCCCCGAGCATGGCATTTCCCCCGGGACCGCCTGGGACCAGGTTCCCATGAACTGGACCTGCCCTGAATGCGGCGCCCGCAAGGAAGACTTTGAGATGGTCCAGATCTAGGTCGGTGCAATGTCTCGGGACGTGCGGCAAGAGGGGCAGCAGGAGCAGCGGCAGTGACAACGAACGCGTCAGGTTTCAAGGTCTTGGTGATTGACGACAGCAACACCATCCGCCGGAGTGCCGAGATATTCCTCAAGCAGGGCGGCCACGACGTGCTTCTTGCCGAAGACGGTTTTGACGCGTTGTCCAAGATCAACGACTACCAGCCGGCGCTGATTTTCTGTGACATCCTGATGCCGCGGCTTGACGGATACCAGACCTGCGCAATCATCAAGCGGAACGAGAAGTTCGCGGACACGCCGGTCGTGATGCTGTCCTCCAAGGACGGCGTCTTTGACAAGGCCCGCGGGCGCATGGTGGGCTCGCAGGACTACCTGACGAAGCCGTTCACCAAGGATCAATTGCTGCAGGCCGTGCAGCTTTTCGGCGCGGCCAAACAAGGAGAAGTGTGATGGCGATCCAGAAAGTACTCGTTGTGGATGATTCCAAGACCGAATTGATGTTCATGACGGATCTGCTGCAAAAAAACGGCTTTACCGTCAAGACTGCGGAAGATGCGGAAGATGCGTTTCGCAAGCTGGCCGAGGACAAGCCGGATCTCATCCTGATGGATGTTGTGATGCCCGGCCAGAACGGATTCCAGCTCACCCGGGCCATCACGCGGGATCCCTTGTACGCCAACATTCCCATCATCATGTGCACGAGCAAGGATCAGGAAACTGATCGCGTATGGGGCATGCGCCAGGGCGCTCGGGACTACATCACAAAGCCCGTGAACGTGGAAGACCTGCTTGCCAAGATCAAGGCATTGAACTGAACCGCCGGGTGCCCGGTACTTCCTGACCCACCCACCCCGGAACTGAACATGGCCAACCGACAGGCATTGAGGGACCTGCAAAGCCGACTGGCAGACCGGTTGCAAGCGGCAAAGTCGCAAGGGATGTCCGCGTCATGGCTGGCCGTGGAAGCCGCCGGCGCACGGTACCTCTTCCCGCTGGGACATTCGGGCGAAATTTTTCCCTGGAGCGTGCCGCAGGTAGTCCCCTACACGCGGGACTGGTTCCTGGGCGTGGCCAATTTGCGTGGCGGACTGTATGGCATCGTGGACCTTGCCAGTTTTGTGACCGGCAGCGCACCTGCGCCGCGCAGCGACCAGGCGCGCAACGAATCCCGCCTTGTCGCCCTGAACACCGCGCTGGGCATCAATTGCGCGCTGCTGATTGATCGCCTGTCAGGGCTTCGCAATGCGGATGCTTTCGTCAGTTCTGAACCACCCCCGGAGGGCGCCGAGCCCTATTTCGGTGGCCGCTATACGGATGCCGCAGGATCCCAATGGCAGGAAGTCAACCTGCAGGCGCTGTCGGAGCTGCCTTTGTTCCTGAGTATCAGTGCTTAACGTTTTCCCGGAAGGCTCACCATGTCTCTTGTTGATCAAATCCAGAAGCTGTTCTCCCGCAAATCCCAGGCCCCTCAGGACAGTACCGACGCGAGCATGCAGGACTTGTCCATGGACCCGCTTGTGACGGGCTCTCTCGACAATTCGTCCAATACGGTGGCCATGGTCCAGCCGGAGGTAGGCACTCCAGGGGGATTTGCAGAAAGTCGGATCGCTTCGGCGGAAGACGGGGAGCCGCCTGAGGTTGGGGCAGAACTGCTGTCACTGCCCATTCTGGGCAACCGGACGATTGCGCAGCACCAGCGGATTCTCTACATCCTCGTTGCATTCGCGTTGGTCGTGCTGCTGGCGGTCGCGGCATTCGCCGTCTTGCAGGGCGACCGGGTCGCCCAGCAAGTGGGCGCCAGCGGCCAGTCCCTGATGCAGTCGCAACGTCTGGCCAAGTCCGTTTCGCAGGCACTGGTGGGCAGCGCCCAGGCGTTCCCGGAGGTGCGGGAGAGCTCGGACGTGCTGGCGCGTACGGTGCGGGCGCTGCAGGCGGGTGATGCCGAACTTGGCGTTCAGCCTGTGGCGGCGGCACTCCAGGAGGACGTTAACAAGATGGTCCCGCTGATGGAGCGCGCCGAGAAGAACGCCGGTACCGTGATGGCGCAACAGAAGATCCTGACGCAGGTGGGCAACGCGTTGCGGACCATTAACCGGCAGTCCTCCGACCTGCTGGAAATTGCGGAAACGGTTTCCTCACTCAAGCTTCAGCAGAATGCCCCGGCGGCAGAAGTCTCCGCAGCTGGCCAGTTGGTGATGTTGACCCAACGCATCGGCAAGTCGGCCAACGAATTCCTGACGATGGAGGGCGTGAGCCCGGAGGCGGTGTTCCTGCTGGGCAAGGACTTGAACTCCTTCAAGGAAATCGCTCAGGGCCTTCTCGAAGGAAGTCCCGAGCTGCGACTCAATGGTTCCAAAGACCCCCAGACCCGTGAGCGCCTTGAAGCCTTGATGAAGCTCTACGAAGACACCCGCAGCCAGGCGGGCGCCATTCTGGGCAACCTGCAGGGTCTGGTGTCGGCCCGTGAAGCCCAGGCCACCATCATTGCCGACAGTGAGCCGTTGCGTCGTGGTCTTCAGGAAGTTCAGGCCAAGCTCTCCGCTCAGTCCGGTCTTGGTGCAGCCACGCTGGCGGCTCTTGTGATCAGCGGCGCGTTTGCCGTGCTGTTCTCCATTGGGTTGGCCTATGTGCAGGTGCAGGACGGTCGCCGCCGCCAGTCAATTGCCGAATCGCAACGGCTAGAAGCCGAGCAGCAGGAGCAGGAAGCCAAGCGCGTGAACGACGCCAACCAGGCGGCCATTTTGCGGTTGATGAACGAATTGCAGACAGTGGCCGAAGGCGATCTGACACAGGAAGCCACGGTGACGGAAGACATCACCGGCGCCATTGCGGATTCGGTGAACTACACGGTGGAGGAACTGCGTTCGCTGGTGGGCAACGTGCAGAACACGGCGACCCGGGTGGCCCAGACGACAGCCCAGGTGGAAAGCACATCGACGGAACTGCTGGCTGCATCGACTGAACAGCTGCGAGAAATTCGTGAAACTGGCCAGTCGGTGCTGGACATGGCGGGCCGGATTAACCAGGTGTCCGGACAGGCGCAGGAATCGGCCCTTGTGGCACGCCAGTCGCTTCAAGCCGCCGAGTCTGGCCTTGCAGCCGTGCAAAACGCCATCGGCGGCATGAACTCCATCCGTGACCAGATCCAGGAAACCTCCAAGCGGATCAAGCGGCTGGGTGAATCGTCGCAGGAGATTGGTGAAATCACCGAGCTGATCTCCGACATTACCGAGCAGACGAACGTGCTGGCCCTCAACGCAGCCATCCAGGCGGCGTCAGCCGGTGAAGCCGGACGGGGCTTCTCGGTGGTGGCCGAAGAAGTGCAGCGACTGGCCGAACGGTCCGCCGACGCTACACGGCAGATCTCGGCGCTGGTGAAGGCCATTCAGACCGACACGCAGGACGCGGTGGCCGCCATGGAGCGATCCACGCAGGGTGTGGTGGAAGGAGCCAAGCTGTCGGACAACGCAGGTACCGCCCTGACCGAAATCGACCAGGTGTCACGCAAGCTCGCCGACCTGATTGAGCAGATTTCGAATTCGGCGTCAAAAGAAGCCGAATCAGCCAACGTGGTGGCCGGAAACATCCAGCACATTTTTGCGGTGACAGAGCAGACGGGAGAAGGTACGCGCTCGACAGCGCAGCAGGTGCGTGAACTCTCCCGCATGGCTGAGGAATTGCGCCAGTCGGTCGCGCGGTTCAAGATCGCCTGATCGCTCCCAGTCCCCAACCGGCCCGTCGCGAATGCCCATGCCAAAGATCGATTCCACTTCCGGATCCGCCGGGCTCGACCTCGCCGTCAATGACCTGGGGCCGCTGGCTTGGGTGCTCGATGAGCTGCGCAAGTCACTCGACGGCGCAGGGAAGGCGCTCAAGCGCTATGTCCGGGATACCGAGCTGGCGCGTGGCTCCGATCTGGCTGCGGCAGACGCCAGCCAGTTGCGTATTGCCCGTCAGCAACTGCACCAGGCTGTGGGCGCGCTCGAGATGGTCGGACTTGTGGCCCCTGCACAGGTGCTTCGAGCCATGGAGGCCGCGGTCCAGAAGTTTGTCCAGCGCCCCGAACTGTGCACGGAAGCTTCCGCGGCAAAAGTCGAGCGCGCCAGCTTTGCCCTGATCGAGTACCTCGAGGGCGTGCTTGCCGGAAAGTCGTCGGTGCCGGTGGCATTGTTTCCGCAATACAGGGACGTGCAGGAGCTCGCTGGCGCCGACCGTATCCATCCTGCGGATCTGTGGCCGCTCCAGTGGCGCTGGAATGACCCGCTCCCTGTCTCAGGGGTTGCCCCGGCAACCTATGACGCGGCTGTGCGCGAACGCCTTGATCGTTCGGTTCTGCGCATCGTCAAGTCAGGTACGGCGTCTGCGGCGGCCGAGGTGAGCAGCACCTGTGCTGGACTTGCCGCTACCCAGACCGCCCGCCAGCCCGTCGTGTTCTGGAAGGTCGCCGCCGGCTTCTTTGAAGCCCTTGCCCTGGGCCTGATTCCTGTCGACGTGTACGTCAAGCGGGCCGCTTCGCGCGTACTTCTGCAGTACGTGTCCCTCGCGCGTGGTGACATGGGTGTCTCGGACCGGCTCGCCCACGACCTGGTGTTTTTCTGTTCCCAGGCGGTACCCGCGGACCCGGCCTCAGCCCCCCACCTGGAGGCTGTGCGTCAGGCGTACTCGCTTGGCTTGTTTGTGCCGGTCAATTACGAAGTCAGCCTGTTCGGACAGTTTGATCCCGCGTTGCTGGCGCAGGCCCGTCGCCGAATAGGTGCGGCCAAGGACACCTGGTCCGCCCTGTCTGGCGGGGATACCAACAAGCTCAAGGCCGTGGCCGACCAGTTCAGCCTGGTTGCCGATTCGCTGGTCAAGCTTCACCCGTCCAGCGAACCTCTGGCACTCGCGATGGGTCGAACGGTCGAGATGGTGGTCCGTTCCGGTGAGGCCCCGGGGCCCGAGCTGGCCATGGAAGTTGCCACCTCGGTGCTGTATCTCGAGGCTGTCTTTGAGGACATTGACCCCAACGACACCGAACTGGCGCGGCGCACGGCCCGGTTGGCCGACCGGCTTGAGAAGGTTCGATCTGGCACTCCCCCTGAGCCGCTGGAAGTCTGGATGGAAGAGTTGTACCGGCGTGTCAGCGACCGGCAGACGATGGGCAGCGTGGTGGGCGAGTTGCGGGTCAATCTGGGCGAACTCGAAAAGTCTCTTGACCAGTTCTTCCGCAATCCCCAGGAAAAATTGGTGCTTCGCGATGTGCCAGGGCAATTGGCACAGATGCGGGGGGTGCTTTCCGTGCTCGGGCTCGACCAGGCATCCCAGGCGGTCCAGCGCATGCGCGAGAGTGTCGAAGAGATCCTCGTCACGGAAATTGATGAGGAGCGGGCCCGCGCGACCGGTACGTTCGACAAGCTTGGAAACAACCTTGGCGCACTCGGTTTCCTCATCGACATGCTGAACTACCAGCCTGCCCTGGCCAAGCAGCTGTTTGTGTACGACGACGATACCGGCGAACTCAAGCCCCTCATGGGGCGCGCTCCTTCCCGCGCTGCACCCCCCGACGCTGTGGCTGGCGCCGCAGATCTGGCGGGCCAGGCGCTTGGCGCGCTCGATTCTGCCGGCGTGCATCCCGGTGATCAGCTTGCAGGCAAGCTGGACACCATCGCGGCCCACGCAGCGTTGGCTGATCAGCCGCAGCTTGCACGCACGGCCCGTGAGGCGTCCGATGCCCTGGTCTCCAGGGACAGCTCCGCGGCCACGCAGGCGTTGACCGAACTGGCCTCCGTTGTCTCCCCCAGTGCGGCCGTCGAGGCATCGCCTGTCGTTCAGCCGGACTTTGAGGAGGACGACCTCAAGAACATCTTCATCGAGGAAGCGCGGGAGGTGATCGAAGGTGGCCTGGCCGCCGTGGCCGCACTTCGCGATGAACCTGGCGCGATGGGCGACCAGACCACGTTGCGCCGGGCATTCCATACGCTCAAGGGCAGCTCGCGGATGGTTGGCCTGACCGAATACGGTGAGGCCGCCTGGTCCATGGAGCAGGTGCTCAACGGATGGCTCGCCGAACAAAAGCCCGTTTCACCCGAGCTGATCACTTTGTCGGCCAGTGCGTTGGAGGCATTTGGCCGCTGGATCAATGACATTGATCAGGGTGCTGACACGGGCTGGAAGGCTTCCGCCTTCCGCGACAGCGCTGAGCCGATGCGGCTGGAAGGGCGGCTGGTGCCCCTCGTGCTTCCCGAACCCGCGCCAGTGCTGGCTGCGGCGGATGTGGTGGCGGATTTCGAATTGCCTGACGACGCAGGCGCTGCGTCTGAAATGGAGTCCGAATCCCGCACGGTTGTGCTGGATAGCCCTTCGCCGCCAGCCACCGAAGTCATCGAGATCGAAGGCATCGATTTCGCCAGCTTGTCCGAGGCTTCAGGTCCCGCTCAACCCCCCGCAGCGACCACAGAGCCGGCCCCGGTTCTGGACGATTTTGACTTCGACCTCGGAGCAGCGCTTGATCCCCCGGCGGATCTTCCGCCACCGGCGACGGCGCAGGAGGCAGCCCCGTCTCTGCCTGAGACGGAGGCAATTGTCGAACTGGACGATTTCGCGACGTTGCTCACCGATCCTGCACCCGAGGTCTCGCCATCCACGGCAGCATCGCTGGATGTGCCGGAATCTGACGCGGACCAGGTTCCTGCAGATCAGGTTCGTGTGATTGGTGATCTGCGAATTGGCATCCCGCTGTACAACGTCTATCTCAATGAGGCCGACGAGTGGTCACGCCGTCTGCGTACCGAAGTTGCGGAATGGTCCCTGGAGTTGGGTCAGCCGCTGCCGGAATCGACCGTGGGTCTGGCGCATGCCTTGAGCGGCGCGTCCGCCACAGTCGGCTTCAGCTCCTTGTCGGATCTGGCCAAGACTCTGGAGCACGCGATGTCCCAGTCCCGTTCCGGCGGGAATGGCGGGCCCCACCATGCCGCGGTGTTCTCCCGGGCCACCGAGGAAATTCACCGCGTCCTCCACCAGTTTGCGGCAGGCTTCCTCGCGCCCGTGGACGAAGACCTGATGCAGGCGTTGCGGGACATCTGGCATGAGCCGACTGCCCCTGTGTCCCCGTCCGAATCCGGCTTTGGAGATCTGGATTTCGGTGCGGCCCTGGCTCCGCCGGTTGTGACCATCGTCGCGCCGTCCGAACCGCCCGCTGTGGTCGAGCTCAGCACGCCTGAACCCGTGCGGGATCCTGAACCGGCGCCCGCCGGGCAACCGGACTTTGCGCCGGAACCCGAACCTCCCGCCCTGCTCGACGCCGTGCCGGCGCCTGCGATGCCGGTGCAGCCTGTGCCGCAGCAGCCGGTGGCGGCGCAGGTAGCGCCGTTGCCGGGGGCGCGTGCAGCGGCGGATCGTCTTGAGGACGAACACGACGAAATCGACGAGACAGACGTGATCGATCCCGATCTCTTCCCCATCTTTGAGGAAGAAGGTGCCGAGTTGCTGCCCACGTTGGGCGGCGCGTTGCGGCAATGGATTGCGAGCCCGTCAAGCCAGCAGCCGCGTGCAGAAGTGCTGCGCGCCTTGCACACCCTCAAGGGAAGCGCCCGTCTGACTGGCGCCCTGCGGCTGGGCGAAATGGCCCACCGCATGGAGTCGGAAGTCGAACGGGTCGAGCCGGGCGGCGGCGCCGCACAGATCGAGCCACTGCTCGCGCGATTTGACGCGCTTCAGACCCGATTCGAAGCCTTGCGCCATGTGGATCAGGTCGCCCTGCCCGATGACACGCAGCAGCAGCCGGCGCCTTCCGTGGTCACCTCGCCGGGCGAGTCTGCCTCTGATGCGGTTCGTGGCGATGACCGCAAGGTGCCGGCCAGTCCTGCGCGCGCCCTGGCGGCTGTGGCGATCGCACCCCTGGTCACGCCGAGAACCGCCGCGTCGCAGTCTGTGCGCGTGCGCTCGCAGTTGCTGGACCGACTGGTCAACCAGGCAGGCGAGGTCATGATCACCCGCTCCCGTCTCGAAGCCGAACTGGGCCAGTTGCGGGGGTCGCTCGGTGACCTGACGGGCAATCTGGACCGCTTGCGCCAACAGCTTCGCGACATCGAGCTGCAGGCCGAGACGCAGATGCAGTCCCGTCTGGCCCAAGCCCGCGATTCAGCCGCCGGATTTGACCCGTTGGAGTTCGACCGCTTCACGCGCGTGCAGGAGCTGACGCGCATGATGGCCGAGTCGGTGAACGACGTGGCCACGGTGCAGCGCAACCTGCAGCGCACGGTGGAAGCCACCGAGGACGACCTGATCGCCCAGGCACGCCAGACCCGTGAGTTGCAACGCGACCTGCTTCGCACCCGCATGGTGGAGTTCGAGGGAATTTCCGAGCGGCTGTACCGGGTGGTGCGACAGGCCTCCAAGGAAACCGGCAAGCAGGTGAAGCTGGACATCACCGGCGGCTCGATCGAAATGGACCGTGGCGTTCTCGACCGCATGACACCGGCGTTCGAACACCTGCTTCGCAATTGCGTGGCGCACGGCATCGAAGACCCGTCGACGCGTGTGGCGGCGGGCAAGGACGCCACGGGCGTCATCACCATCGGACTGGCGCAGGAAGGCAATGACGTGTCGGTTGAGTTCCGCGACGATGGGGCCGGCCTCAACCTGCCACGCATCCGCGAAAAGGCCGTGTCCCAGGGGCTCATCGGCCCCGGTCAGGAGCTGTCCAACGCAGAAGCGGCCAACCTGATTTTCATGCCGGGTTTCTCTACCGCAACCGAAGTCACCGGCCTGGCCGGTCGCGGCATCGGCATGGACGTGGTCCGCTCGGAAGTCACGGCGCTTGGCGGCCGCATCGAGACCACCACCGAAAGCGGCAAGGGCGCTGGCTTCAAGATGGTGCTGCCACTGACGACGGCTGTGACGCAGGTGGTGATGCTGCGTTCGGGCACGTTGTCCATTGGCGTGCCCGCCAACGTCGTGGAAATCGTCCGCCGTGCCACAACCGCCGAGCTCCAGCTGGCCTACAACACCGGATTCCATGAATTCATGGGTGAGCAGGTCCCGTTCTTCTGGTCGGGAGCCTTGCTGCAGTCTTCGCGCCGCAGCAGTGAGCCCCAGGGCCGCACGACCCCTGTTGTGGTGTTCCGAAGCGCTGCGCAGCGTGTGGCGGTGCACGTGGACGAAGTGCTGGGCAACCAGGAAGTGGTGGTCAAGAACCTCGGGCCGCAGTTGGCCCGACTGCCTGGCCTTGCTGGCATGACGGTGCTGGCCTCCGGTGCCGTAGCCCTGATCTACAACCCCGTGGCCCTGGCTGCCGTGTTCGGTGCCCAGGCCCGGGCGCTCAGCGCCGATCAGGCCCAGCCCGAGGTGCTGGAACAGTCAGCCCAGGCTGCGGGCTCGGCGGTGCCGGTCCTGCAGACCGCCGCGCCACAGATTCCGCTGGTGCTGGTGGTGGACGATTCCATCACGGTGCGCCGCGTCACGCAGCGCCTGCTGCAGCGCGAGGGCTATCGCGTCTCGCTCGCCGCCGACGGACTGCAGGCGCTGGAGCGGCTGCAGGAGGAGCGCCCGGCCGTGGTGCTGTCGGACATCGAGATGCCGCGCATGGACGGCTTCGACCTGGCGCGAAACATCCGCGCTGACGCACGCCTGGGCGACCTGCCCATCGTGATGATCACCTCGCGGATCGCCGAAAAGCACCGTGAACACGCGATGGAACTCGGCGTCAACCACTACCTGGGCAAGCCGTACGCCGAAGAAGAGCTGCTCAGCCTCGTTCGCCACTACACCTCAGAAGTTCCGGCCTGATTTGGCCTCCAGCCCGCGCCCGCGCTGGCTGCCTTGCTATTCTTTTTGTAGCGATTTCTTGACGGCCCCATAGCGCTTCAGCGTGTGTTCGCGCGCCTGGGCGTGCTGCACCACGGGGTGCGGGTAGTTTTCTCCCAGTGTCACACCGGCCGATTGCAGTTCCATAGGCGCGGCTTGCCAGGGCGCGTGCAGCGCCGCGTCGGACAGTTTCGCCAGTTGAGGCAGGTATTTGCGGATGAATCTGCCTTGCGCGTCGAACTTCGTGCTCTGGCTGGTCGGGTTGAAGATGCGGAACCACGGTTGCGCGTCGCAGCCGCTCGAGCTGGCCCATTGCCAGCCGCCGTTGTTGGCCGCGAGGTCAAAGTCATTGAGCTTGAGCGCAAAGTAGGCCTCGCCGCGGCGCCAGTCGATTCCGAGGTCCTTGCACAGGAAGCTGGCCACCACCATGCGCAGGCGGTTGTGCATGTAGCCTGTCTGGTTGATCTGGGCCATTGCCGCATCAACCAGCGGATAGCCGGTGCGACCTTCGCACCATGCGGAAAACAGCATGTCTGCATGCTTGCCGTGCTCCCAGCGGATTGCGTCGTACTCCCTGCGGAAGCTGTGGCTGTGGCCCTGCGCATCCACCACATGGGGGAAATTGGCCAGCACCTGGAAGTAGAAGTCGCGCCAGACCAGCTCGCTCAGCCAGACCGCCGCGCCTTCGCTGCCCTGCGCCGCCCGGCGGTGGGCGGCCGCCGCCAGGGTGCGGATGGATATGGTGCCAAAGCGCAGATGCACGCTCAGGTAGCTGGGGCCGCGCACCGCCGGGAAATCCCGTGTCTCGTGGTACCGGTCCATGCGTTCCACGAACTCGCCAAACAGCGCTCTCGCGCCATCTTGACCGGTGGGGATCTTCAGCTGCGCCAGATTGGTTGCCTCGAAGCCGATCTGCGCGAGTGTGGGTACCGGGCGGCGCAGCGCGGGTGGGCGTGCAGCCAGCGCCGCACTCCAGTTGGCCACCGGGTAGGGTTTGAGATAGAAGGCGTCCAGCTTGCGCAGCCATGCGTTCTTGTATGGCGTGAACACGCCGTAAGGGCTGCCCGCCTGATTGAGCACTTCGTCCTTCTCGAAGATCACATGGTCCTTGCTGGTGTGCAGGGCGATGCCCGCTCCCGCCAGCGCCCCGCGCACCGCCGCGTCGCGGCCCAACGCCTGCGGCTCGTGGTCGTGGTTGGCAAACACGGCCTGCACGCGCAGGCTCACCGCGAGCGCGGGGATGTCTGTGCGGGCCGCGGCGTGGCACACGATCAGGCCGGCCGCTTCGTGGCCCGCGAGTTCGCGCAGGCTCCTGTCCAGCGCGACGAGGGACTCCCTGATGAACTCCACCCGGCGGTCGGCGCGCGGCAGCGGATCGAGGATGTCGGTGTCGAAAACGAACACACAATGCACCTCGCGGCAGGCGCGCAAAGCGTGGTACAGCGCTGCGTTGTCCTCGCAGCGCAAGTCACGCCTGAACCACATCAGGCCCCGGGGGTATGTCTTGTCCAAATGGGTCCTCGCGCGGCGGGCGTTAAAATTCGCCCGATGCCCTCTGATTCTGCCCCCATCAACCTGACGCATCATTTCCTGATCGCGATGCCCGGTCTGGAAGATGAGGCTTTCATGGGCAGCGTGATCTACCTGTGCGAGCATACCGAGCGTGGTGCACTGGGCCTGGTCATCAACAAACCCAGCGACATCAACCTGGCCGGCCTGTTCGACAAGGTCGACCTGCCCCTGCGCCGGGGTGACCTGAGCAACGCACCCGTGTTTCACGGCGGCCCGGTGCAGACCGAGCGCGGCTTTGTGCTGCACGACCCGATGTTTGCCGGTGAAGAGCCTCCGCGCGAGTCTGCCTACGCCTCCACCATGGCCATCCCCGGCGGGCTGGAGATGACCACCTCAAAAGACGTGCTGGAGGCCCTGTCCACGGGCGCCGGTCCGCGCCGGGTTCTGGTTTCGCTGGGGTACTCGGCCTGGGGTGAGGGCCAGCTCGAATCCGAGATCGCCGAAAACAGCTGGCTCACCGTGGCGGCCGATGCCACTGTCATCTTTGACACCCCGGTGGCGCAGCGTTACGACCGCGCACTCTCGCTGCTGGGCCTGCAGTCCTGGATGCTCTCCCGTGAAGCGGGGCACGCGTAGGCATGGAACCCCACGCTCTTCACTGCCTGTACGTCGCTGCCCCCCGCGGGGGCCGCAGCCTCCCTGGGGCGGCCCGGCGGAGGCTGGCATGAGCACCCGTGTGCTCGAAGTTCCGCCCCACCTGCATACCTTTCTCGCTTTCGATTTCGGACTCAAGCGAACCGGCGTGGCCAGCGGCAACCGGTTGCTCAGGTCTGCCGAGGCGCGCGGCACCGTCCAGGCCGAAGGCGACGCACGGTGGGCGCCGATCGAAAAGCACATCCGCACCTGGCAGCCCGACGCACTGGTGGTGGGCGTGCCCTTCCACCCGGACGGAGCCAGCCACGACAATACGCAGCGTGCGCGCCGGTTCGCGCGCCAGCTGCAGGGACGGTTTGGCCTGCCGGTGTTCGAGGTGGACGAGCGCTACAGCACCACCGAGGCCCTGCAGGCCGGCGCAAAAGACGCAGACGCTGCGGCCGCCTGCATCATTCTTGAACAGTTCTTGAGGAGCCTGCCATGACCAGTCCGGGCGATGCCGGAACCAACCGCGGTGCGACAACTGCCGCCGCGGCCACGGGGGCCCTGTTGCTGGACGCAGAGGCCCTGTACCGTGAACTCCTGCGCGGCGTGCAGTCCCTGCGGGCGGCCAGCGGTGCGCGGCTGGTGGGCATCACCTCGGGTGGCGCCTGGCTGGCCGAGCGGCTGCACCGCGACCTGGCCTTGCCGGGGCGCGCCGGTGTGATTTCTTCGGTGATGCACCGCGACGATTTTTCGCGCCGCGGCCTGGCTGCCGCGAGCGCGCAGACCCAACTGGACTTTGACGTGAATGGAGCGGCCATCATCCTGCTGGACGACGTGCTCTACACCGGGCGCACCATCCGCGCCGTGCTCAACGAACTGTTCGACTACGGCCGCCCGGCCAGCGTCCAGCTGGCCGTGCTGGTGGACCGCGGCGGTCGCGAGCTGCCGGTGCAGGCAGACTTCGCCGCGGCGCGCGTGGCGCTGCCTCACACACAGTCCCTGTCGCTGGCGCGCAGTGAAGCAGGGCACTACAGCTTCCAGGTCGAAGAAAAGCGTCAAGACAAGCCACAGGGAGCCTGACCATGCCCTACAAACGAAACCCGCAACTCAACGCCCACGGCGAACTCGTGCACCTGCTGTCCATCGAAGGGCTGCCGCGCGACATCCTCACCCACATCCTGGACACGGCTGCAGGCTTTGTCAGCGTCAACGACCGCGAGGTCAAGAAAGTGCCCCTGCTTCGGGGGAAAAGCGTGTTCAACCTGTTCTTCGAGAACAGCACGCGCACCCGCACAACTTTCGAGATTGCCGCCACGCGGCTCAGCGCCGACGTCATCAACCTGGACATCGCCCGTTCTTCGGCCAGCAAGGGCGAGAGCCTGCTGGACACCATCGCCAACCTCAGCGCCATGGCAGCCGACCTGTTTGTGGTGCGCCACAGCGAATCCGGCGCGCCCTACCTGATCGCCCAGCATGTGGCGCCGCACGTGCACGTGATCAACGCAGGTGACGGCCGACATGCCCACCCCACCCAGGGCCTGCTGGACATGTACACCATCCGGCACTACAAGAAGGACTTCAGCAACCTCACTGTGGCTATCGTGGGCGACGTGCTGCACTCGCGCGTGGCCCGCTCCGACATCCACGCCCTGACCACCCTGGGATGCGCCGAGGTTCGCGTGGTCGGCCCCCGCACGCTGGTGCCCGCCGACATGGCGCAGATGGGGGTGCGGGTGTGCCACACGCTGGAAGAAGGCATACGGGGTTGCGATGTGGTGATCATGCTGCGCCTGCAGAACGAGCGCATGAGCGGCGCCTTGCTGCCCAGCAGCCAGGAGTTCTTCAAGAGCTTTGGCCTGACGCCCGAAAAACTGCAACTGGCCAAGCCCGACGCCATCGTGATGCACCCGGGGCCGATCAATCGCGGTGTGGAGATTGACTCCGCGGTGGTGGACGGCCAGCAGAGTGTGATCCTGCCCCAGGTGACGTTTGGCATCGCGGTGCGCATGGCGGTGATGGGTATCGTGGCAGGGAATGAGGCGTGAGGACGGCATGAAAATTCTCATCAAGAACGGCCGGGTCATCAGCCCGGCCAGCAACCTGGACGCGCTGGCCGACGTGGCCGTCGCGGCCGGACGCGTGGTCGCCATCGGCGCGGGCACACAGGGTTTTGTGCCCAACCGGGTGATCGACGCGCGCGGCTGCGTGGTGGCTCCCGGCCTGGTGGATCTGGCGGCGCGCCTGCGCGAGCCCGGCCACGAGCACGAGGGCATGCTCGAGAGCGAGATGGCGGCCGCCGTGGCCGGTGGCGTCACCAGCCTGGTGTGCCCCCCGGACACCGACCCGGTGCTGGACGAGCCCGGTCTGGTTGCGATGCTGAAGTTCCGCGCCGAAAAGCTCCACCAGGCGCGCGTGTACCCGCTCGGCGCGCTCACCCGCGGCCTGCGCGGCGAGGCGCTGACCGAAATGGTCCAGCTCACCGAGGCCGGCTGCATCGGCTTCGGCCAGGCCGATGTGCCGCTGACCGATACGCTGGTGTTGCAGCGCGCGCTGCAGTACGCCGCCACTTTTGGCTACGCCGTGTGGCTGCGCCCGCAGGACGCCCACCTGGCCCGCGGCGTTGCCGCCAGCGGCGCGCTGGCCACGCGCATGGGCCTGGCCGGCGTTCCGGTGATCGCCGAGACCATCGCCATCCATACGCTGACCGAGCTGATGAAAGCCACCGGCGCACGCGTGCACCTTTGCCGGCTCAGCAGCGCCGCCGGTGTGGCCCTGGTGCGCCAGGCCCGGGCCGACGGCTTGCCGCTCACCTGCGATGTGAGCATCAACTCAATTCACCTGACCGACACCGACATCGGCTACTTCGACAGCCGCGCCCGCCTCAACCCGCCGCTGCGCCAGCAGCGCGACCGCGATGCGCTGCGCGAAGGGCTGGCCGACGGCACCATCGACGCGCTGGTGAGCGACCACACGCCGGTGGACGAGGACGCCAAGACCCTGCCCTTTGCCGAAGCCGAGCCCGGCGCCACCGGTCTGGAGCTGCTGCTGGGTCTGGCGCTCAAGTGGGGCCAGGAGAGCGGCGTCGGACTGACGCGGTCGCTGGCGGTGCTGACCAGCGAGCCTGCCCGCGTGCTGGGCAGCGCCCTGGGCACACTTCAGGCCAGCCTGGGCCAGGTGGTCGAGGGCGGCGTGGCCGATCTCTGCGTGTTTGACCCGCAGGCCGAAGGTGCGGTGGAACCTTCGGCGCTGCGCAGCCAGGGCCGCCACACGCCGTTTGCCGGCCACGCGCTGCCCGGGCGCGTCACCTGCACCCTGGTGGGCGGGCAGATTGCATTTGAGGCCTGAAACATGGCCCCCACGCTCGTCACTGCGTGTACATCGCTGCCCCCCGGGGGGGCTTCAGCCGCCTTGGGGCGGCCCGGCGGCGGCTGACATGCGCGTGTTGCGGGCGGCAGGCAGGTTGCTGGCCGCGCTGGCGCATGCGTGCGCCGGCTGGTGGACCATCACGTTCACATTCCCTGGGCTGGCGCAGGCCCAGCGCGACATCCGGGTGCAGGTCTGGGCCGCGCAAATGCTGAATCTGCTGGGCATCCGGCTGGTCGTGCGGGGCACACCGCCTGTGTGCGGGCCGGTCCTGCTGGTGGCCAACCACATTTCCTGGCTGGACATCCTGGTGATGCACGCCGCGCGGCACTGCCGGTTTGTCTCCAAGGCGGAGTTGCGCCACTGGCCGCTGCTGGGCACGCTGGCCACCGGCGCGGGCACGCTGTACATCGAGCGCGAGTCCCGCCGCGACGCGATGCGTGTGGTGCACCGCATGGCGGAGGCCCTGCGCGACGGTGATGTTCTGGCGGTCTTCCCCGAGGGCACCACCAGCGACGGCACCGGCATGCTGCCCTTCCATGCCAACCTGCTGCAGGCCGCGCTCTCGGCCAGTGCGCCGGTGCAACCGGTGGCGCTGGACTTCATGGACGCCGCCACGGGCGCGCGCAGCTTTGCCGCCCGCTACATCGACGACGACACGCTCGTGGGTTCGCTGTGGCGCACGCTTACTGCGCCGCCGCTGGAGGTGCGGGTGCACTGGGGCGAGCCCGAGGCCGCCAACGGGCGCGGGCGCCGGGCCTGGGCGGCCGACCTGCGCGAGCGCGTGGCCGCGCTGCGCGAAGCGGGCTGACCGTTGCATTGGCCCGTCAAGGGCTTTCAAGCGCTATTGTTTTTGTAGCGGGTCAGCCAGTATTGGCGGGGGCTGCGGCCTGTTTTGATGCCAAAACCGGCTGCAAGGGCACGCCGGGGCCATGCTGGCAGGGCATCTGGCACAGCTCGCGGTTGTTGACCGGGCAGGCGCGGTTGAAGGTGACCACGTGGTCCACCTCGGCTCGAATGCCGATCCACTCGCCGACCTTGTGGTCGTGGTGGCTGGGCACGTGGGCCATCACCGTCTCGCCGGTCTTGAGCTGCAGCGTGTAGAGGAACTCCGAGCCGCGGAACGCCTTGCGAACGATCTGCGCCTTCACTGGCGCATCGTCGTCGTGCACGATGTCGTCGGCGCGCAGCAGCACGTCGCACTGTCCGCCGGCAAACGCGCAGGGCAGGGGGCATTCGGCCACGTCCGCCAGTTCGCCCAAAGGGGTCTGCACCATCACCTGGCCGTTGACTTCACGCAGCGTTGCGGGCGCGAACACGCCGTGGCCGATGAAATCGGCCACGAAGCGTGTCGCCGGCCGGTGGTACAGGGTGTAGGCGTCGTCCCACTGGTGCAGCCGGCCTTCGTGCATCACGCCGATGAGGTCGCCGATGGCGAAAGCCTCCAGCTGGTCGTGCGTGACAAACAGCGCCGTGGCGCCAGCGGCCTTCAGGATGGCGCGCACCTCGTGTGCCAGGCGCTCGCGCAGGTCCACATCCAGGTTGGAAAACGGCTCGTCCAGCAGCAGCAGGCGCGGACGCGGCGCCAGCGCGCGGGCCAGTGCCACGCGCTGCTGCTGCCCGCCCGAAAGCTCATGCGGAAAGCGCTGCTCGATGCCTTGCAGCCCCACCAGGTCCAGCACTTCGGCCACACGGGCGCGCCGCTGCGCTTTTGGCATGCCATGCAGCCCGAAGGCGATGTTGTGGCCCACATCCAGGTGGGGGAAGAGCGCATAGTCCTGGAACACCATTCCCACGCGGCGCTGCTCGGGCGGCACGCTTGCGCCGGCCTGGCCCACCACCTCGCCGCCAAGGCGGATCTCGCCGGCGTGGACCGGCTCCAGGCCAGCCACGGCGCGAAGCAGCGTGGTCTTGCCACAGCCCGAGGGGCCGATCAGCACGCCAATGTCGCCAGCCCGCAGTCCCAGCGTGACGCCATCCACCGCAGGCCGGGCAAGGCCGGGATAGCGGACCACCAGTTGGCTGACATCGAGGAACATGGCCCCATTCTAGATGATTACAATTCTCATTTACATTGCCGGGCCACGACGGTCCGTTCCAGAAAGCCTGTCCATGCCGTTGCGCCGGCTGCCAGACCTGTTGCTGCTGCTGCTCGCCCTGTTCCTGGCGCTGCCCGTGCTGGCCCTGCTGGCCTCCTGGCTGCCTCTGGGCCAGGGCACCGGGCAGGGTACCGCCGTGCTGGCAGAAATGGCCCGCACCGTTCTGCCCGGATACGCAGGCACCACGCTGGCGCTGTGTGTCATGGTGGCCGTGGGCGTGATGGCGGTGGGCACGGCCTGCGCGGCCGCGGTGACGCTGTTCGAGTTTCCGGGCCGGCGTGTGGCCGAATGGGCCCTGCTGCTGCCACTGGCCATGCCGGCCTACGTGGTGGCGTATGCCTACACCGATTTCCTCCAGTTCAGCGGACCGCTGCAAACCGGGCTGCGCGCGGCGTTCGGCCTGGAGGGCCGCGTCTTCCCCGAGGTGCGCAGCCTCGGCGGCGCGGTCTGGGTGTTCACCTTCACTCTGTACCCCTACGTGTACCTCCTGGCGCGCACGGCCCTGGGCGAGCGCGCCACCCACCTGATGGAGGCCGCCCGCCTGCTGGGCGCCCCGCTGGGGCGGCGCCTGCGCTCTGTGGCCATGCCGCTGGCCCGTCCGGCGGTGGCGGCCGGCATGGCGCTGGCCCTGATGGAGACGCTGGCCGACTACGGCGTGGCCAGCTACTTTGGCATCCAGACCTTCACCGCAGGGATCTACAAGGCCTGGCTGGCCATGGACAACCGCATGGCGGCGGCGCAGCTGGCCACCCTGCTGCTGACCCTGGTGGGCCTGTTGCTGTGGCTGGAGGCCCGCGCGCAGCGGCGCATGCGCTTTGCCCCGGCGCGCGGGGGCGGCGCCGCCGGCACCGAGGCGCGCGCGGTGGTGCTCAGCGGCGTGCACCGGCTGGCGGCGCAGGTGCTGTGCGCGCTGCCCGTGCTGGCCGGCTTCGTGCTGCCGGTGGTCTTCATGTTGCGGCCGCTGGCGGCCGACTGGTCGGTGTTGCCCTGGGACCGCTTTGTGCAATGGTCGTTCAACAGTGTCCGCCTGGGCGCCGTCACCGCCGCGCTGGCGGTTGCGGTGGCGCTCCTGCTGGCGTGGTCGCTGCGCCGCCGCGCGGACCCGCTGACGCGTGCCGTGGTGCAACTGGCCGGGCTGGGCTACGCGGTGCCGGGCGCGGTGGTGGTGGTGGGCCTGCTGCTGCCGGTGGGCTGGCTGCAGCAGCTGGCGCCGCAGTCGGGCGTGGGTGCGCTGGTCACGGCCACGGCGCTGGGGCTGGTGTGGGCCTACCTGGTGCGCTTTTGCGCGGTGGCGTTGCAGTCGGTGCAAAGCGGCTATGCGCGCATCCCCACCAGCGTGGACGACTCCGCGCGCATGCTGGGCACGGGTGGCCTTGCGCTGCTGGCGCGCGTGCACTGGCCGCTGCTGCGGCGCTCCACGGCGGCCGCAGCGCTGCTGGTGTTTGTGGACGTGATGAAGGAACTGCCTGCCACGCTGGTGTTGCGGCCCTTCAACTCCGACACGCTGGCGGTGGTGGCCTACCAGCTGGCCCGCGACGAACGCCTGGGCGAGGCTGCGCTGCCCGCGCTGGCGCTGGTGCTGGTGGGGCTGGTGCCGGTGGTGCTGCTGAGCCGCACCCTGCGGGCGCGCTGAGTTGACGCCCAGGGCATCAATCGCCATCAAGACGCCATGGATCTCCCATTGAGCCGCTATTAAATTGATAGCGGCTCAGCAAGCAATGGCGGGGGCTGGGAGCCTCTTTTTGCACATAAACTGGCGGCGGGGCCTGTCTGGCGCCCCCGACGGGAATCGAACCCATATCTAGCGCTTAGGAGGCGCTCGTTCTATCCATTGAACTACGGCGGCGACGCCCCGGATTGTACGGTTCGGGCGCTGCGGCCTCCCATGGACGGGTGATGCGCCGCGCTGCCTGCCGACGTATCGTGACTGCCCGGGCCCGAGTGGGCCACCAGTCGATGGAGCAAGACACATGAACACAAGATGGATGGGCAGGATCGTGGGCCTGGTATTGCTGGGCGCCGTGTGTGCCCAGGTGCAGGCCACTTCAATCAACCGCTGCCGCCTGCCCAACGCCCAGCAGAAATACCCGGAATGCTTCCCGCTTGACGCCAAGCCGCTCAACGACGGAATGCGCAAGGGCAACGGCCCGTCGGGCTCGTTCCCCTTGCCGGGTGCGGCCGGCAGCACCGGGGGCAGCACGGGCGGAAGCACTGGTGGCGGGACCGGCGGTGGCACCGGTGGCGGGTCCGACATTGGTGGTGGCGGGACGACCGGCAGCCGCACCCAGTACGGCGCGCTGGCCATCGACTACAACCAGGGCGCGGCCTACGGCTGGGCGGTCAACTACACCAGCCAGGGGCAGGCAGACGGCCGTGCGCTGGCCGAATGCCGGGGCAACTGCACGGTTGTCATGCGCTTTCGCAACACCTGCGCGGCCTACTTCGCCGACCAGGCCGGCAACAGCACGGCCTACGGCTGGGCCTGGAACAACAGCCTTGCCACTGCGCAGGCCGAGGCCAACCGCAATTGCCAGAACCGGGGCGGGCGGCGCTGCCAGATGCGCGCCTGGGGTTGCACCGATCGCTGAGGTGGCCGCGCGCCGGAGCCGCGCGGGCGGACCGCACTTTAAGGGGCACCCCGGGTAGACCCGGTTGTCCGGCGCAGGAGGGATACGGATCATGAAATCCGCCCCAATCTGCACGGAGAGCGATCTTGAAGCACCCTGCCCAGCCCCTGGCGGCCCTTGCCGCAATCCTGGCACTTTGGTCTTTTGCGCCGCAGCAGGCGTCTGCCACCATGGCTGGCGGTTGTTACCCGCCCAGCCATCCCCAATGCCAGGCCGAACAGCGCGCCCGTGAAGCCAAGGCCCGGCACGAGGCCCAGGTCCAGGCTGAACGAAACCGCCAGGCGCGCGAGCAGCGGGCCCAACAGGAGGCGCAGCGCCGTGCCCAGATGGAGCAGCAGCGCCGTGCCTACGAAGAGCAGCAGCGCCGCGCCCAGATGCAGCGTCAGCAGCAACAGCAGCAGTACGGCTACCAGAACAACCAGCAACAGCAGCAGCGCCGCAACAAGTACGGCAGCCTTGCAGTTGACTACGGCCAGGGCAGGGCCTACGGTTGGGCAGTCAATTTTGACAACCAGGCCAGCGCAGACAACTATGCCCAGTCTCAGTGCGGTGGCAGGTGTTCGGTGGTGATGCGGTTTGCCAACACCTGCGCTGCCTACAGCGTGGACCAGTCCCAGGGGAGCACCGCGACCGGGTGGGCCACGGCGCCCAGCGTCGGTCAGGCCCAGAATGCCGCCACACAGTATTGCCAGAGCCGGGGCGGGCGCTATTGCCAGACGCGTGTGTGGGGGTGTGCCGGCGCCTGAGTGCGCCAGCGCTCAGGGGTTGAGGGCAATCAGCTGCGCGGTGGTGAAGCGCAGCCGCTGCGACATCTGCGCGGCCAGCGCGTTGAGCAGTCGCTGGCCATCCTGCGGGTGCTTTTGCGCCCAGGCCACAAAGCGCTCGCGCGGCAGGTAGAACACCTGGCTGGGCTCCAGCGCCACGGCGCGCGCGGAGCGGGCCGAACCGTCAAGAAACGCCATTTCGCCAAACACCATGCCGGGCACGAACGTGGCCACGCGCAGGGTCTTGCCCATGGCCGGCATTTCGATGCTGACGCTGCCCGACAGCAGCGCCATGAGGCTGCTGTCGCGGTCGCCGGTGTTGAAGGCCTGCTCGCCCGCACGAAGGGTGGTCACCAGGCCAAAGCCGGGCAGGCTGGCGCGCGCCTCGGGGGAGAGACGCGCGCACAACGGCAGGTCGGCGGCGCTGGCCAGCGGACGGTTGACCTGGGCCACCTCCAGGCCCTTGCGGCGAAGCAGTTCGTTCTCGGCCCACTCCAGGGCGTGGTCGGTGTCGTCAAACAGGCCCGCGATATTGGCCAGGGTCTTGCGCGCGGTGTCCGAGGGGTGGCTCAGCAACATGGCCACGCCACCGGCGCGCAGCTCGCGTGCCATGCGCGCAAAACTGTCCAGCGCGGTCACATCCCACTGGGCGACGCGCTGGGCATCCACCAGCAGCACATCCACCTCGCCGGGCTGGGCGATGCGGCTGATCTCCTCGCGGATGCGCCGCGCCACGGCGAAGCTGGCCGTGCCCTGCAGCACCACGATGACCACCCGCTGCGCATACTGGCGCAGCATCGCCTCCTCGTCGTTGCCGCGCCAGCGGCGCGAGCGCAGTTCACGCAGCGTGTACACCGAGCGCACCACCGCGCCCTCGGCGCCGCGCACAAACTGGGCCACCGCCACGGCAAAGCCGGCCAGCATGGCAAACACCCCGCTGGTGAACAGGAACACCAGACCGATCATCCAGGTCTGCCACCACATCTGGCGCGCGCCCGGCTCGGCGGCAGGCCGTGCCAGCTGCACCGGATCGAGCATGCCCAGGCCGATCACGATCAGCGCGGCCGTGACAAACAGCACCGGCACGCGGTTCAGCCCGACGAAAGCCAATGCCAGCATCAGCGCCAGGCCAAACGCCAGCGTGGCGTTGGACGCGCGCAATGACGGCTCGTCGCGCATGCCGCCGTCGATCAGCGGGCGGGTGGCCGCAAAGTTGGAGCCCACCGGCAGAAGGCCGAACCAGGGCAGCACCGCCATCGCCAGCGCTGCGGCGCGCAGCTCGCTGTTGACGTCGTAGGGCCGGCCGGTGGCCTGCTCGAGCTGCACGGCGTTGCCCGCGCTGTCCACAATGAAGGTGAATGCCACGAACAGCGCCTGCGCCGAGAGCACCGTCAGGGCAGTGCGCACCACCGCCCAGTGGTCGGCATGGAACAGCTCGTAGGCAAAGTTCGCCGCCAGCGACGGCGGCACCAGGTCGCCAAAGCTGGCGACGGCCGGCGCGCTCACCCACATGAAGGGCAGGCCGGTGGCGACCTCGATCACCCACACGCTGGCGGCTGCCACCGGCAGCAGCGCCAGCAGGTAGGGCTTGGACGGATGGTTGCGCTTCCACACCAGCGCCAGGCGCACCAGCAGGGCCAGCAGCACCACCATCACCACGGTGGAAATGGCCAGCCGCCCGCCGGGGCCCACAAACCAGTCGTTCACGGCGCGCACCTGCAGCCACAGGATGGTCAGGCCGATGCCCAGGCCCAGGCCACGGCCCACGGGCGCGGGCAGGTAACGGGCGAACACGGTGGCGCCGGTGCGCACCGCCAGCCAGATCACGGCGGCCGACAGCATCATGGTCGCCGCCGTCAGGCCCAGCACGCCCATGGCGCCCAGCTTGAGCGACGGTGCCAGCGTGGCGCACACCGCCAGAGTGGAGCCGTACAGCAGCGCCGCGCTGGGACGCACGCCGTAGATGGCAGCGCCACCCCGCGTGAGCGCCGCCATCAAGAGCGCGCCGGCAATCGCCGACCAGAGGCACCACAGCGGGTTGGGGGCCATGCCCAGGGCCATCAGCGGGGCGTAGGCAATGCCCACCAGCGCCAGCGACTGCGGCATCGCCACACCCAATGCGAGCAGCCCGCCGTGCAGCGGACTCATGGCCGATGCGGGTGCCGGAGCACCCAGTGGGGCGGGGGATGTGGCTCGGTTCACGCCAGCATGCTATCAGCCGGATGCAGGCCTGCCAATCACGCGACCGCCCGCTGCCACCGCGCGGGAGCAACACCCTGTTACTTGCTGAGCAGGCGCATCGCCTCTTCCAGGCCCTTGATGGTCAGCGGGTACATGCGGTGGCTCATGAGTTGCTGCACCACGCTGATGCTCTGGCGGTACTGCCACACGCCTTGCGGCTCGGGGTTGATCCAGACGAACTTGGGGAACGCATGGGTAAGTCGCTGCAGCCACTCGGCGCCGGCTTCCTCGTTGTTGTATTCCACACTGCCGCCCGGCTGCAGGATCTCATAGGGGCTCATCGTGGCGTCGCCGATGAAGATGAGCTTGTAGTCCTTGTTGTACTTGCGGATGATGTCCCAGGTGGCGAACTTCTCGCTGAAGCGGCGCCGGTTGTTCTTCCACATGAAGTCGTACACGCAGTTGTGGAAGTAATAGAACTCCATGTGCTTGAACTCGGTCTTGGTGGCCGAGAACATCTCTTCCACCCGCGCGATGTGCTCGTCCATCGTGCCGCCCACATCCATCAGCAGCAGCACCTTGACGTTGTTGTGGCGCTCCGGGCGCATCTTGATGTCCAGCCAGCCGGCGTTGGCGGCGGTGGAGCGGATGGTGTCGTCCAGGTCCAGCTCGTCCTCGTGCCCTTCGCGCGCGAACTTGCGCAGGCGGCGCAGCGCAATCTTGATGTTGCGCGTGCCCAGCTCCTGGGTGTCGTCGTAGTCCTTGTAGGCGCGCTGGTCCCACACCTTGACGGCGCTCTTGTTGCGGCTCTTGTCCTGCCCGATGCGGATGCCCTGCGGGTTCTGGCCATAGGCGCCAAACGGGCTGGTGCCGCCGGTGCCGATCATCTTGCTGCCGCCCTCGTGGCGCTCCTTCTGCTCCTCGAAGCGCTTCTTGAGCGTCTCCATCAGCTCGTCCCAGCCCATCTTCTCGATCTTCGCCTTCTCCTCGGGGCTGAGCTCCAGTTCCAGGTTCTTGCGCAGCCATTCGAGAGGGATGTCCTTGGTGAAGTCGGCAATCAGCTCCACCCCCTTGAAGTACGCGGCAAACGCGCGGTCGAACTTGTCGTAGTGCTTCTCGTCCTTGACCAGCGCCGTTCGGCTGAGGTAATAAAAGTCATCGACCTTCCAGCCGCTGCCGTCGTCGTCGTGGTTGTTGGGGCCGACCACGCCCTCCTGCAGGGCTTCGAGCAGCGTCAGGTATTCCTTGACCGAAACCGGCAGCTTGGCACTGCGCAGGGTGTAGAAGAAGTCGATCAGCATCGCGGTCTCCTTGGCAGGCTCAGGCCCGGGGCTTGTCCAGCAGGTACTGCAGGTGGGCCCTGACTTCGGGCCACTCGCCCGCGGTCAGGCTGTACATGACGGTGTCGCGCACGGTGCCGTCGCGGCGCAGGGCGTGGTGGCGCAGCACGCCGTCCTTGCGCGCGCCCAGGCGCTCGATGGCGCGCTGGCTGGCGAAGTTGTAGTTGTCGGTGCGCCAGCCCACCAGCTGCGCGCCCAGCGTGTCAAACGCATGCGCCAGCATCAGCAGCTTGGCAGTCGTGTTGATGTGCGTGCGCTGGCAGCGCCTTGCATACCAGGTGTAGCCAATCTCAATGCGGCGGATGGCCGGCACGATGTCGTGGTAACTGGTGGATCCCAGCACCTCGCCACTGGCCTCGTCGATCACGGCAAAGGGGAAGCGGTTGCCGTCTTCGCGCATCTTCAATGCGTCCTCGATGTACTTGCGTGTCTCCAGCGGCCCAGGGACCGAAGTCACCCGGATGTTCCACAGCTCGCCGTCGGCGGCGGCGGCCTTCAGGCCGGCTTCGTGGTCCAGCGTGAGCGGCACCAGGCGCACGCCGCGCGCCGACAGGGTGACGGGTTCGACGAAGCGCGCGCTCATGCCGTTCTCAGCCTGGCGCATGCCGCACGCTTGCCTGCGGCCGAGCCCGGTTTGACCGGCACCAGCACGGCCGCTGCTGGAACCGCCGCGGCACAGGGGTGCCATGCAGACCGGTGGCGGACAGACGGATGGCGGGTCAGGGGTCGCATGTCGCAGGGGGCCTTCAGTCGGCTGTATTGCGGGCGGCGCGCCAGCGCCGAGCCAGCTGCAGGCCCACTCCGCCGCCAATGCCGCACAGGGCGATGCCGCCCAGCGTGGCCGCGCTGTAGCCGTCGGCCATCGGGTCCAGCCCCAGCAGCTGGCCGAGCCACCAGCCCAACAGGGCGCCACCCACGAAGCCGACTGCGTCGGACAGGCCTTCCAGAAGTTGCGAGTTCATGTGTGTGGCCAGCCTTGCTGGTTCAGCGGTTGTGCCGCTGCATGAACACCAGCTTTTCAAAGAGCGTCACGTCCTGCTCGTTCTTGAGCAGCGCGCCCACCAGCGGCGGCACGGCGACCTTGTCGTCCTTGCTTTGCAGGGCTTCCAGCGGGATGTCCTCCGCCACCAGCAGCTTGAGCCAGTCCAGCAGCTCGGAGGTTGAGGGTTTTTTCTTCAGGCCTGGCAGGTTGCGCACGTCGTAGAAGGTCTTCATGGCCGCCGTCAGCAGCTCTTTCTTCAGGTCGGGGAAATGCACATCCACGATCTGCTTCATCGTGTCCGCGTCGGGGAACTTGATGTAGTGGAAGAAGCAGCGGCGCAGGAAGGCGTCGGGCAGCTCCTTTTCGTTGTTGGAGGTGATGAACACCAGCGGCCGGTGGCGGGCACGGATGAGTTCGCGTGTCTCGTACACGTAGAACTCCATGCGGTCGATCTCGCGCAGCAGGTCGTTGGGGAACTCGATGTCCGCCTTGTCGATCTCGTCGATCAAGAGCGCCACCGGCTTGTCGGCCGTGAACGCCTGCCACAGCACGCCCTTGACGATGTAGTTGTGGATGTCCTTGACGCGCTCGCCGCCGTCCACATCGGCCAGCTGGGAGTCGCGCAGGCGGCTCACCGCGTCGTACTCGTACAGGCCCTGCTGGGCCTTGGTGGTGGACTTGATGTGCCACTGCAGCAGCGGCATGCCCAGCGCCTGGGCCACTTCTTCGGCCAGCATGGTCTTGCCGGTGCCGGGCTCGCCCTTGACGAGCAGCGGGCGCTTGAGCGTGATGGCCGCATTGACGGCCAGCATCAGGTCCTGGGTGGCGACGTAGTTTGGGGTGCCTTGGAATTTCATGGGTCAGGTGTCGGGTTGTGCAGTTTCGCCAGGCGGGCCCTCCCGCCATGCCGGTGCAGGCAGCAGGCTTATAATCGCCCGCTGATTTGCATCAAACGCCCCTGATTCTCCGCGCAAAATGAACAAACCGCTGTCTACCCTGTTTGCCCTGGCTGTCGCGTTTGCGACCGCCGCCGTCCATGCCCAGGAAATCAAGGGTGACGCCAAGGCCGGCGAGCGCAAAAACGCCGCCTGCATCGGATGCCACGGCATCGCCGGCTACCAGGCCAGCTTCCCCGAGATCTACAAGGTGCCCAAGATCTCCGGCCAGAACGCCAAATACATCTCCAACGCCCTGGCCGCCTACAAGAAAGGCGAGCGCAAGCACCCCACCATGCGTGGCAACGCCGACAGCCTGAGCGACAAGGACATGGCCGATCTGGCCGCCTACTACAGCACCCATGGCGCCAAGGACGGCGACAAGCTGCCCGAAACCCCCGCCGTGCAGCCCAGCACCCAGGTGGCCGAGCTCCTCAAGAAGGGCGCCTGCGTGTCCTGCCACGGTGCCAATTTCAGCAAGCCGATTGACCCCTCCTACCCCAAGCTGTCTGGCCAGCACGCCGACAGCCTGTATGTGGCGCTCAAGTCCTACAAGACCGAAGGCAACGCCACCTGGGGCCGCAGCAACGGTGTGATGGGCGGCATTGCCAAGCAGTTCTCCAACAACGAACTCAAGGAGCTGGCCAAGTACATGGCCTCGCTGCCCGGCGACCTGAAGACCATCCCCGAGTCCAAGTTCCGCTGATCAGCCAGCCCCCGCAAAAAAAGCCGCCTTGGGCGGCTTTTTTGTTGGCCGCCCGCCAGCTTCAGTCACGAGTGGCGCGCCGCTGCACCCGGTCGATGTAGGTCTGACCGTCGGGCGCGCGCCCGCTGCGCTGCGCCTCCCACAGCATCGTTCCCAGTTCTTCCATCACCTCGTGGTGCGCGTCGTGCAGGTTGTCGCGGCGTGCGGCCAACAGTTCCACCGCCTGGCGGATGCCGCGCGGCTGGTCGATCGAGCACTGCTCGCTGATGGACAGGTGCATCGACAGGTGCAGGAAAGGGTTGGTGCCGGCGCCCGGCGCGTCGTAGTTGAGCGCGAGCGCCGCGTCCACGTCCGACAGCGCGGCGTGGTGCTCGGGGTGCTCGGCCACCCACAGGCTGGCCAGTGTCTCGATGGCCTCCATGGGCTGGCCGTCGCGCGCCTTGGCGTGCACCGCACAGAAGAATCGCCGCACATCGGCCTGGGACGGATTGAACATCGCCGGATTGTCGCCCACGCTACGGCACCCTGCCGGCGGCTTGGCTACCATGCGGGGTATGACCCAAGCCTTCATCTGCGACGCCATTCGCACCCCCTTTGGCCGCTACGGCGGCGCCCTCAGCAGCGTGCGCACCGACGACCTGGGCGCCGTCCCGCTCAAGGCGCTGATGGCGCGCAACCCCGGCGTGGACTGGACGGCCGTGACCGACGTGATCTACGGCTGCGCCAACCAGGCCGGCGAGGACAACCGCAACGTGGCCCACATGGCGAGCCTGCTGGCCGGCCTGCCCATGGAGGTGCCCGGCGCCACCATCAACCGCCTGTGCGGCTCGGGCCTGGACGCTGTGGGCACGGCGGCGCGCGCCATCCGCGCGGGCGAGGCCACGCTGATGATTGCCGGGGGTGTGGAGAGCATGAGCCGCGCGCCCTTTGTGATGCCCAAGATGGATACGGCCTTCAGCCGCACCAACGCGGTGTACGACACCACCATCGGCTGGCGCTTCATCAACAGGCTGATGAAGGAAAAGTACGGCGTGGACAGCATGCCCGAGACCGCCGAGAACGTGGCCACCGACTTTGGCATCCAGCGCGACGCGCAGGACCGCATGGCGCTGGCCAGCCAGATGAAGGCCGTGGCCGCACAGAAGGCCGGCCACCTGGCCGCCGAGATCACCCCGGTGAGCATTGCCCAGAAAAAGGGCGACCCGCTGGTGGTGGCGCAGGACGAGCACCCGCGCGAGACCAGCCTGGAGGCGCTGGCCAAACTCAAGGGCGTGGTCCGCCCCGACGGCACGGTGACGGCCGGCAACGCCAGCGGCGTGAACGACGGCGCCTGCGCCCTGCTGCTGGCCGACGAAAAGACCGCCGCCAGGAACGGCCTGACCCCCAAGGCCCGCGTGGTGGGCATGGCCACGGCCGGCGTGCCCCCGCGCATCATGGGCATCGGGCCCGCGCCCGCCACGCAGAAAGTGCTGGCGCTGACCGGCCTGACGCTGGCGCAGATCGATGTGATCGAGCTGAACGAAGCCTTTGCCGCACAGGGCCTGGCCGTGCTGCGCCAGCTGGGCCTGCAGGACGACGACCCGCGCGTCAACCGCTGGGGCGGCGCCATTGCGCTGGGCCACCCGCTGGGCGCCAGCGGCGCGCGCCTGGCCACCACCGCGGTGAGCCAGCTGCACCAGGGCGGCGGCCGCTACGCGCTGTGCACCATGTGCATCGGCGTGGGCCAGGGCATCGCGGTGATCCTCGAGCGCGTCTGACGCGCCCCTGGGTTGCTATCAAAACCGTAGCGGTTCAGCGAGCCCCCATGAGGGCTGGAGCCACTTTTCTCATGCAAAACGGCGCTGCAGCCGGCGCAGCAGCACCTGCGCCGCCGCGCCGCTGACGGCAAAGGCCAGCATCAGCCAGGCCAGGTTGACCGAGCCCTGGTGCGGCACCAGCCCCACCAGGTAGCCACCCGTGGCGCCCATCAGCTGCTGCATCAGGCCTGCCACCGCCGCCGCCGCGCCGGCCAGGGCAGGGATGACGCCCACCGTGCCCCCCAGCGTGGACGGCATCAGCAACCCGTGGCCCGCGCCCATCAGCACCAGCGGCAGGGCAAACGCCAGCGGGCTGTGCACGCCCGCCAGGCCCAGCGCCAGCATCAACCCCACGCCCGCCACGGTGCAGGTGTGGCCCGCCTGCGCCATCGCAGCGTCGGGCACGCGGTGCGACAGACGGCTGGTGATGAAGCTGCCCACGATATAGGACAGCGGGATGAACATGATGTAGAAGCCCACCCGGTCCGGCCCGACGCCGTAGCTGCCCAGCACGATGGGCGCGCCGCCCAGGAAGGTGTAGAACGTGGCCGCCGTCATCGACAGGATGCTCACGTACAGCAAAAACGCCGGCTCGCGCGCCAGCCGCGCGTAGGCCGCGCCCATGGCGCGAAGCCAGTGCGGCTGCACGGTGGTGTGGGGCTGGTGCGCCGGCAGGCCGCGCCACGCGGCCACCCACAGCCCGGCCGCCAGCACCGCCATCAGCACAAAGTTGGCCTGCCATCCCACCCGCACATGCAGCTGCCCGCCCAGGATGGTGGCCGCCGGCGGGCACAGGCCCATGCACATGCCCACATAGGCCATCACGCGGGTGCGCTCGGGCCCGCTGAACAAGTCCTGCACCATGGCGCGCCCCACCACCATGCCCGCTGCGCAGCCTGCGCCTTGCAGCACGCGCGCTGCCGTCAGGCTGGGCAGGCCCGGCGCCAGCGCCGCCAGCACCGAGCCCACAAACGCCAGCGTCAGCCCCGTCATCAGCACCTTCTTGCGGCCCACGCGGTCGGACAGCGGGCCGTACAGCAGCTGCAGGCAGCCATAGGCCACCACATAGCCGCTGAAGGTGAGCTGCACCGCCGGCTGCCCCGCGTCAAAGATCGCGCCCCACTCCTGCATCGAAGGGATGCAGATCGTCATGGCCAGCAGGCCAAAGGCCAGCTGGGCGATGAGGTTGGCGATCAGCAGGGGGTGGGTGGGGGGCTTGGGGGACATGCGAAGCGATACACGCACAACCCCCAACTATAGAAGCCACGCGCCACGCCCTGGCGCTGTAACCCATTGGTGCGCACCCACGGGATCATTGGCAAACCAGGGGCACATCGTGTCAAATCCTGCCTTGCAGACAAAACCAAACACAACACCGAGGAGACCGCGTTGAAACTCAAGAAGATTGCCCTGGGGGCGCTGGCGGTGCTGGCCGTGGCGGGCACGGCGGGCTGGTTCAGCCTGGACAAGGAGACGCGCGGCCTGCTGGCTGCGCTGCCCACCAACCGTGACCTGCTCTTCTGGAGCGAGCGCCAGCGCGACGCGGCTTTCCGCGCGCTGGACCGCCTGCCCGTGCTGGCCAAGTGGCGCGATGTGGCCGCCCCTGCCACGCCGCGCGCGCTGCCGCCTGGCACGCCCCTCAAGCTTGCGCTGGACGTGGACGCCTACATGGCCGGCCAGCGCAGCGCCGCGCTGCTGGTGATGCACGACGGCAAGCTGCGGCTGGAGCGCTATGGCCTGGGCTTTGACGCCGCAGGGCGGTGGACCAGCTTCTCGGTGGCCAAGTCGTTTACCTCCACGCTGGTGGGCGCGGCCGTGCGCGACGGCCACATCAAGAGCCTGGACGACAAGGTCAGCGCCTACATCCCGCAGATGAAAGGCTCGGCCTACGACGACGTCAGCATCCGCCAGCTGCTGACCATGACATCCGGCGTCAAGTGGAACGAGGACTACGCGGACCCCAACTCGGACGTGGCGAAGTTCAACAACCACAAGCCCGAAGAAGGCGTGGACTCGGTGGTGAGCTACATGCGCAAGCTGCCGCGCGACGTGCCCGCCGGCACGCGCTGGCTGTACAGCACGGGCGAGACCAACCTGGTGGGCTTGTTGATCAGCCAGGCCACCAGGAAGCCGCTGTCGCAGTACCTGCAAGAGAAGATCTGGCTGCCCCTGGGCATGGAGCAGCAGGCCACCTGGATCCTGAGCAAGAGCGGCCACGAGATCAGCGGCTGCTGCATCCAGGCCGCGGCGCGCGACTACGCGCGGTTCGGGCAGTTTGTGCTGGACGGCGCGCGCGTCAACGGCCAGGCAATAGTGCCCGACACCTGGCTGGCCGAGGCCACCACCGCCCGCACCGAGATCGGCGTGCCCGGGCGCGGCTACGGCTACCAGTGGTGGACGTACGCCGACGGCAGCTTTGCCGCCCGCGGAATCTTTGGCCAGGGCATCTTTATCGACCCCAAACGCAAGATCGTCATCGCCTCCAACGCCAACTGGGCCAACGGCGCCCGCGACCCCGCCGCCAGCGAAGCACGCGAGGCGTTTTACCGCGCGGTGCAGAAGGCGGTGGATGATGAGGCGGGTGCTACGGGTGCTACGGGTGCGCCGGCTGCGAGTGCGCCGATGGGGGCGGCTTCTCGGTGAGGCGTGCAGGGACTGACGCCCATGCAAAACTGAGGGATCCAAATCTGATCGACGCTAGTGGCAAAAGTAGCTAGCGCCCTAAGCGAAGGAAGAAGGCCGCAGGAAACTTCTTTGGGAATTCATGTCTTTGCCAGGCGGATGCGGCGAGTAATGGAGCTCCTGCAACAACTGTTGCAGCTGCCAGAAACTCTCCTTGACCACTACCCAAGAGCGTAGAGGCCGTTGCTAGACCTGCGCCGATAGCGCCACTTTGCCTGAGAAGTTCCTGGTCGAGTTGAGCCCATTCGTACTCGGTTTTTCGAATCTCGTCTTGAAGTTCCTCCGCGAACAGCTGTCCGTTCACGGAGGAGTATGAGGACGTATCGCAAGCTTGCTTCCAAACCTTTCGAAGAAAGACCCGCAAGCCTTCGAGGCGACCGTCTTTTCGAATTGCTAGTGCGTCTTCAAGGCTTACGTCATCCAAGTTTTTGAGTGTGGCCTCTTGCATGGCTTTGGCGAAGGGGGACCACGCATCAACTTGATCTGCACGGCTACGGCGATCTACCTCGATCTCTTTCCACTTGACGTGCAAATCTGTAACCAAATAGGAGCCTGTTAGCTCCGAAACCATGCAAGCGATGTTGTAGCCTGCACCGGCACTAACTGCGTGGAGTTGCGTATCGTTTTCCGGGCCTAGCGGTGCAAGGAAATCTGGATCAGCTGCGCGACGCTGATGCACGTACGCCAGAAGGCCCTCCTTCGTGACTTTGCCGGACGTACCGACCACATTTTTCATTTGTTCAAGCAATGCCCCGTCGGGCATGGACAGTATGAGGTCACGGAACTTCCATCCTTCCGAGTGGCGCCTCATCATTTCTTCGACGGAAACTTCTGCAGCTTCCGCTAGTTCGGCATTTGTTGCGAACTTCTGCTCTTGCTCCTTCATCGAATCCCACTTCAATTGGCGATCAAAGTCGCAGGGAGTTCGGATAACGGAAACTAGATCAGCATGTATCCAAGGAAAAAGACTCAGCCAAAGATTGACATTGCGCAGTGTCTGCGCCCGATGCTGATCTGGGTTCAGAATTGGGCTGTACTCGTCCCGAACACTCAACGGATAAACGAACGGGTCGCAGACCAGTAGTTTTGATGCATACGCTGAATGCCGGACAAGACCTCTAAGGAGTTGATCCTTCTCGTAGTCACCGACATAGAGTCCGGAAACGCCGCCCCGGATGGACCGCAGCGTTGCATGGATATCAAGGTCAGGTGGCCAGATGCGTACGATGCCCTCGTAGAGCTTTCTCACGTTCTGAGCGGTGAATGCCTTCTTATAGTGTTCCAGTGATCTCAGATGGCGATCAGAGTCGAGTAGCAGCAGTTCGCAAATTAGGTCAGTGAAGGCGAGATTTCGTCCGCGAACACTAAGATGTTGATAGCGATCACCATCGCCTCGCTCGATGGCGTCCCAATCGACCTTACCCAAGCAGCAGAACTTGTACTTTGCAACAGTTCCGCAAGGGCAGCGAGCATTGCGAGATATGCCTGACATCTGGATACTCTATCCGCAATGGAGAGCCGTGGGGCGCTAGTTGTTTATCGACAAGCTAGCTCACGGCATGTTTTCAAGCCAAATCAGTCCACAGCCCCCGTCCACGCTCGCTGGCCCACTATCAAATCGATAGCGCATTCCACCAGAAAATCCGGCATGCGCGTCCACGAATCGCGGCGCGCGTGGGCGTCAGCAGGGGGCCAAACTTCATGGATCAACCCGGACCCGCCGCCTCGTCCAGCAGCCGGTCGCCGGGTTGAGCGGGCTGCAGCAGGTCCCACATGTTGCCGTACAGGTCCCTGAACACGGCCACGGTGCCGTAGGGCTCAATCTTGGGCGGGCGCACAAACTCCACGCCCGCCGCCTGGTACCGCGCGTAGTCGGCCCAGAAGTCGCTGGTGTACAGGAAGAGGAAAACGCGCCCGCCGGTTTGCGCGCCGATGCGCGACACCTGCTCTGGCGTCGAGGCGCGGGCCAGCAACAGGCGCGACTCGCTCGCCCCGGGGGGCGAGACGACCACCCATCGCTTGGACTGCTCGGGGACATCGGTGTCTTCAACCAGCACAAACCCCAGCTTGCCGACAAAGAACGCCAGCGCCTCGTCGTACTCCCGCACCACCAGCGAGACAAGCCCCAGGCCTTGCGTCATGGGCGCGCCCCCACCGTCATGCGGATATAGGGCCTGGCCTCGCCCAGCGTCTCCTGCGTGGCGCACAGCTCGTGCGCCCAGCGTTGGGCGATGGCGCGTTCGGGCTCGCGGCCGGCGTCGTCCAGCAGGATCACGCAGCCGGGCTCCAGGCGGGTGTTCATCACCGGCGCCAGCCCATAGCGCCCGCCCGGGGTGCTGCCCGGCGGGCCGTCGCAGATCACCAGGGCAAAGCTTTCGGGCATCGAATCCAGCGGCGCGTCGTACCAGCTGTACGGGCCGTAATCCTTGAGGGGGTTGGCGCACATCGCCACGCAGTCCAGCCCGTACCGGTGCAGGCAGGCCTGCACCCGCGCGGCCCACTCGGGCGCGTGCTCCAGCGCCCAGTGGCGCTCGCCCCTCTGGCGGGCGATGGCGCCCAGCAGGATGGTCGACAACCCGGAGCCGCATTCCAGCGTGGGGCCGCGGGTGTCCAGCGCATGGCGGATGCAGCCGGCCAGGTAGTGGCCCGAAGCGCTCCAGGACTCATTGCCCCAGCCATAGATCAGCTCGCCCAGCGCGGCGCTGGCGGGGTCGGCGCAGGCGCCGGGGTCATCCAGAAAACGCCGCATGGCCCGGCGGAAGACATGCCCGCGGTGCACCGACCGCGCGGCGCTGCGCAGCGTGGCGCGCACTCACTCGGCCCGCTTGAGCTGGATGCCTTCGATGTTCTGCACGATGTTGTCGCCGACACACTTGACGGTGGCAACCTGCTTCTTGTTGATTTCGACGTTGACGCCGGCTTCGATGCCGTGCTTGTCCGACATCCTGTCGGCGGCCCAGTAGACGCTGTACACGCCGTTGCCGTTGGGGATGTTGACCGAATAGGACATGTACCGGCCAACGCCCTCCCATTGGGACGTGCTGGCCTGGGCCCGGGGCACGGTGACCACGATCTCGGGTTTGGCGGTGGGCAGCCCGAACGAGTAGCTGATGGTCTTGCCCGCGTCGCACACCTCGATCACCTTGCCTTTGGCCGTCTGGCACGAGAAGACGGTCTTGACATCCTTGTCGCATTTGGCAAAAGCCGCCGCGGGTGCGAGGCAGGCCACCACACACAGGGCGGGGAGGTTGAACTTCATGGTTGCTCCTGGTTAAAGAAAGTTGTGCACAGGATGCTACTGCGCCGCCGCCAGCCCCTCCAGCAGCCGCTGGGTGGCCAGGGTGGGCACGCCATTGGCCGCGCCCGGCTGGTAGTGCAGCTGGAAGGCCCGGAGGATGTCGCGCGTGCCCACCGGCACCACGCCGCTGACGCCGGCAGGCGGGGCGGCCGGGTCGTCCACCATCACATAGGTTTCGCCCTTCTTGCCATAGCCATGCGGCCGGGCGTAGCCGCATTGCTCCAGCAGGGCCTGGATCTGCGCGTCGCTGCCCACGGCGGTGGCGGCAGACGGCGTGGGCCACAGGCCAATGCCGCTGGCCGCCAGCGCCTTCCAGGGGAACCTGGTTCCCGGGTCCACCTTGCGCTTGGGCGCCACGTCCGAGTGGCCCACGATGTTGCGCGGCCGGATGGCCGGGTTCTCCTGCACGATGCGCTGGCACAGCTGCGCCAGCGCGGCGATCTGCACGTCCGGGTAGGCCTCTTTGTTGCCATCCAGGTTGACGATCTCGATGCCGATCGAGCGGCTGTTGACCTGCTTTTTGCCGCGCCACATCGACACACCCGCGTGCCAGGCCACCTCGTCGTTGTTGAGGATCTTGTAGGCCGTGCCGTCCGGCGCCAGCACATAGTGCGCGCTGACGCCCCGGTACCGCAGCACCCGCAGAGAGGCTTCCAGATCGAGTGCCGTGTAGTGCAGCACCAGCGTGTCCACCGCCTGCACGCGCGGGCCGAAGCTGGCGGACTGGATGCGGGCGTTTTTGATTTGGAGCATGGGCGTTTGGTGTGGGTGGCCAACAATTTGCCACGAAACGCGGCCACTTCAACGGCAATATTCCCCGCAAAACCAGCCTCAGGCGGGATTTATACGAAAAATCGGCCTCCAGCCCGCATCCATGCTCGCTGACCCGCTATCAAAACCATAGCGTTCTTGGTGCTTCAGTGTTGCCCCGCTTCTGCCCCGTGGCCAGGCCAACGCCGTCTACGGCCGCTTTACCAGCCACTCCGCCACGACAAGGTTGGGCACCCAGCACAGCCATGCGATGGCGGCGTAGGCGGTGGCGAAAGGCAGGCCGAAGATGAAGACGGGCGGCAGGTACAGGCGCAGCGTGACGGCCGCGAAGGTGAGCGCGAAGTTGCGGATCATCCAGCGGCGGTGGGCCGCGAAGTCACGCCCGCGGGCTGCCGCGTAGGCGCGCACCCCCGTGTAGAGCCACCCCACGGCCAGGCCGGCGAACCCGAGCTTGGCAACCACGCCCCCGAAGGCGTAGTAGCTCATGTACAGGCCCGCCGCCCCGCCCACCGCGACCCCCACACCCAGGTAGACGCGCCCCAGCCAGCGGTGCAGCGTCGGCCGCTCGGCGCGCAGGCGTGCCCAGAACTGAAACGGCCCCAGCAGGAGCGCCAAGGCCGACGCGAAGATGTGGGTCTGGATGCCCAGCGCGTGGCTCTCGAACGCGGCGCGCATCTCCGGGTGCAGGCGCGCCGCGCCCGGGCCGAAGCCGTACATGACGATCGCGTACGCCGCGACGCCGAAGCTGAGGATCCAGGCGGTGGTGAGGCTGGCTTTACGCATGGTTTGGGTTGGAATTCAACGTGCTTTTTTCTCTATGGGCCAACGTATTCCAGACGAAGCCACTGTTTCCCCTGAGGCGTGGTGTCGCTCGTAGGTACCACTTTGAACTTTGCGGAAGAGTGAACTACCGGTTGCGGCCGGCGGACATTTGGGGAATAGAAATCGCCATTGGCGCGAGCGTGATGCTCCGAATGGATGATTGCCTGCTTCGCCCTGAACACGAGAAAATATTCTCCCTCGCTGACAGACGAGGGAATGATGAGCCGACACTCAAACCAGTTCAAACGAAGCAGCTTGCAACTTTCCTCGCGAACAGAGTACGGCTCAAAAATGTACAGCTCATCCCAAGAAAGAGAAGACACCTTGGTCATATCTACAACAGACTGACGCTCTGAATTCAGCCTTTTGCCCAGCGCAAGGCTGAATTCACCTGCATCTGGAGAAGTACAACCCCCGAATAGCAGGAGGCTTGCGCTGAGGATTGGACCGCAAATGCGTTTCATAACCAATACAGGACGCGGAATTCAAAATGAACCATCCGAATAGTCTGCCGCCCGCCGGGCGATTTGACTCAGCGAATCGGTAGAAGCAATCAATCGCGTCCAAATTCTCCCTGATTCCCGTCTGATACAGCGACCCGTCACGTTTGAAGGGCGGCTTTACATGAAAAGCCGGCCTCCAGCCCGTCCCCAGTCTTGCTGACCCACTATCAAAACAATAGCGTTCCGGGCTCCAGAAGCTACAGCGCCATCGCCCGCCGCAGCGCCATGGCAGCCCGCCAGCGCACCAGATGCGGGTGCTGCTCGCCGGGCTTGACCTTGACGATGCGGGCAAAGTCCACGGCCACCACGGCGGTGATGTCGGCGATGCTGAACTGGTTGGCCGCGATGTACTCGCGCCCCTCCAGCCGGGTGTTGAGCGTGGCAAAAAATTGCTGCACGCGCGCCAGCCCGCGCTGGGCCAGCTCGGGGATCTGCGCATAGTCCACCGGGCCGGGCAGGGCGCGGTTGGCCATGGCGGGCGAGCTGTTGCGCAGGCATTCGGCGATGCCCAGCAGGCCTTCAAACTCCACCCGCCAGTTCCAGCTGGCGATCTCGGCCTTGTCCAGCGGCGTGGTGCCCAGCAGCGTGGGTTGCGGGTAGCGGGCCTCCAGGTACGCGGCGATGGCCGCGTTGTCGGCCAGCACGGCGCCTTCTTCGGTGCGCAGCGCGGGCACGGTGCACTGGGGGTTGATGGCGCGGTAGGCGTCGCCCAGTTGCTCGTTGGTCTTCAGGTCCACCTGGACGGTGTGATGGGTGAGGCCTTTCTCGGCCAGCAGGATGCGGGCGCGGCGCGGGCTGGGGGCGGTGGCGCAGTCGTACAGGGTCAGCATGGCGGCGGGTGGGTTCATGTCGGGGCCACCTTGTCTTGCGTCTTCGTGTCAAAGTCGCTGGCGTCGTGGCGTTCGCGCAGCTGGTTGGCCGGCTCACCTTCGACCCGGTTGACCATGCGGCCGCGGCGCACGGCGGGGCGTTGCGCAATCTCGTCGGCCCAGCGCAGCACGTGGGTGTACGTGTGCACCTGCAGGAACTCGCCCGATCCGTAGGCCTGCCCTTTGACCAGTCGGCCATACCAGGGCCAGATGGCCATGTCGGCAATCGTGTAGTCGTCGCCTGCGATGTAGCGGGTCTCGGCCAGGCGGCGGTCCAGCACGTCCATCTGGCGCTTGACTTCCATGGCGTAGCGGTCGATGGCGTACTGGATCTTTTCGGGCGCGTAGGCATAAAAGTGCCCGAAGCCGCCGCCCAGAAACGGCGCGCTGCCCATTTGCCACATCAGCCAGCTAAGCGTTTCGGCCCGCGCCGCTGTCTGCGTGGGCAGGTAGGCGCCAAACTTCTCGGCCAGGTAGATCAGGATCGCGCCGGACTCGAACACGCGCACCGGCTGCGGCCCGCTGTGGTCCACCATCACGGGGATCTTGGAGTTGGGGTTGGCCGCCACAAAGCCGCTGCCAAACTGCTCGCCCTCGTTGATGCGCACCAGCCAGGCGTCGTACTCGGCGCCGCTGTGGCCCAGGGCCAGCAGCTCCTCCAGCATCACCGTGACCTTGACGCCGTTGGGCGTGCCCAGTGAATACAACTGCAGCGGATGCTTGCCCACGGGCAAGGGCTTTTCGTGCGTGGCGCCGGCCACCGGCCGGTTGATGTTGGCAAAGCGGCCACCGCTGGCAGCGGGCGGCGTCCAGACTTTGGGTGGCGTGTAGGGCGTGGGGGAGGAGGGGGCGGGGGTGGGGTCGGTCATGCGGTGATGTTGCCCGAGTTTGGGCGGCGCTGCACGGCCTGGCCTAGCGGTTGGCCGTGGCGCCCGCGCCGGGTGAGCGCAGCATGGCGCGGGACACCGTGCGCACGGCCGCATGGTGGCGCCGTGCCAGCTCCACGTCGGCTGCCGCCGGGGGTGGGGGCTGGCCAGGGGCGGGGGGTGCGGGCATGGCCGCGCTGGCCAGCCCGGCGTTGACCAGCACCTTGTCCTGCCCCAGCGCGTGGGCGGCGGGCCTCGGCGCAAACAGGTTGGCGCCCATGGAGCGGTAGGCGAAGCCCGCCGGCGCCAGCAGGCTGTACAGCGTGGGTGCGATGTCCAGGTGCGATGCCGGGTGGCTGTGCCGGCCGCGCAGGTTCGCCGGAAGGCCGGCCCCGGTGAAGATCAGCGGCACCGTCATGGGATGCAGCGGGTCGGCATGGGGCAGCGTGTAGCGGGCCGCATAGGCCTGGTGGTCGCCGGTGATTACAAACAGTGCGTCGGGAAAGCGGCGCGACGCCGCGTCCACAAACCGGCTGACTTCGCGGTCGACGTACATCTCGTGTTGCAGCACCCGGCGTGTCATGGTGTCCCACGCCGGGGCCTGCGCCGGCAGGACCGGCTGTGGCGGCAGCAGCGATTCAGGCAGGTCAAACGGTGAGTGGTTGTTGGTGGTCAGGATGACATTGAAGCTGGGCTGGCTGGCGTCCACAGTGGCCAGCACATGGTCCAGCAGGTGGGCGTCCCACACCCCCCAGGCGTTGCCGGGGGCCGCCGGCAGCTCGCTGGCGGTGTGCAGGCGCTCAAAGCCCTGGCCGAGCACGAACTCGTCCAGCCGGCCCCAGCCCGCGTAGCCCCCGTAAAAGAAGCGCGTGGTGTACCCCAGCCGCCTGAAGTGCGGTGCCGTGGAAGTGGGCAGTTCGCGGTGGGCGCCGGGGTCCATCAGCACCACCAGGTCTGGCGTGAGCGTGCCCGCCACCAGCACGCCCAGGGTGTTGTCTGTCTGGCGGCCCGAAGGCACGAACCGGTCGAACCACGCGCCCTGGTCGGCCAGCCGGGCCAGGCCGGGGTACAGGCCCCATCGCCGGTACTCCTGCAGCAGCGGAAAGCCGTGTTGCCCCTCCAGCACCAGCACGAAGACATGCCGCGGCTGCGCGGTGGCGCCCGGCGCCTGACGTTGCAGGCGCGCGGCGATGTCCAGGCCCTGGCCGGGTGGAAGCCCCGCCGCGAGTTCATGCGTCTGCAGCGCCCGGGCCAGTTCGTCGCCCTGGGGTGTGGCCAGGGCGCGCGACTGGTCTTCCAGCGAGAACAGCAGGAAAGCCCAGGGGCTGGGGATGACGCGGTTGAGCTCGACCGAGGCACTGACATGCGCATTGCGGATGCGGATGGGCGAGACGGACCACGAAAAACCGCGCACCAGGCCAACCACCAGCACCAGCAGCAGCACCGGGGCCAGCCATCTCACCAGCGGACCGTGTGTGGTGTGCACCGTGTGCGGCACCCGTCGCACAAGCCAGGCGATGGCGGCCAGCGCGAGCCCTGCGCCAGCCAGCCCTGCGGCGGCGCGGGCCACGGGCGAATGGGCTTGCCAGATCATGGTGCGCACGGCGCCATCGGGGTCGTACAGCACGGCCAGCGCGCGCTGGTCCAGTTGCGTGCCCAGCACCCGTACAAATTCGGCGTTGGCGGCATACAGCATACCCGTCACCACCAGCGCGGCGGCCAGCAAGACCAGCCGCATCCTGTCCACAGGCAGGGCCAGCCCCGTCACCGAGGCCACCCAGGCCAGCGCCAGCGTGGGGATGACCACCAGCGTGGCCAACACGCTGTCAAACCGCGCGCCTGTCCACAGGGCGTGCAGGCCCTGTGCCAGCCCCACGTCTGCCAGGTGGGGCCCGGCCAGCCACACGCGGTAGGCCGTGAGCAGCGCCATCAGCGCGAGCCAGGCCACGGCGTCGCGCTGCCACTGCCCCAGCAGGTGGCTCCAGCCGGGGCGCAGGTGATTCGATTTGCCCGTCATGGGCGGGCGGGGGAGGGCATGACCATGGCCGGATTGTTGCCCGAGATTGCCGCACACCCACGCCCGGTGCAGCGGCGACAATGCCAGCCTTGACCTTCCCGCTCATCACCGACCCGTTCTTTTACGCCGTGGCCATTCCGGCCGTGCTCCTGCTGGGCATCAGCAAGAGCGGCTTTGGCGCCGGCTTTGGCTCGCTGGCCGTGCCGATGATGGCGCTGGCCGTCACCGTGCCGCAGGCTGCGGCGATCCTGATGCCGGTGCTGCTGGTGATGGACCTGCTGGGCATGGCGGCCTTCCGCCGCGACTTTGACCGCGCGCTGCTCAGGTTTTTGATCCCCTGCGCGCTGGTGGGCACCGTGGTGGGCACGGTGCTGTTCCGCGTGCTGGATGCGCGGCTGGTGGCGGGCCTGGTGGGCGTGGTGACGCTGGTCTTTCTGGCGCAACGCCTGCTGTTCCCGCCGCGGGCCGACCAGCCGCCCCCGCCGCGCTGGGTGGGCGCGCTGCTCACGGTGACGGCGGGCTTCACCAGCTTCATCGCGCATGCGGGTGGCCCGCCGATCAATGCGTACATGATCCCGCTCAGGCTCAAGCCGGTGGTGTTCACCGCCACCATGGCCTTCCTGTTCTTTTTTGTGAACCTCAGCAAGTGGGTGCCCTACGCCTGGCTGGGCCTGCTGGACATGCGCAACCTGGCCACCTCCATCGTGTTGCTGCCTCTGGCGCCGCTGGGCGTGTTCGTGGGCGTGCGGGTGGCGCGGCGCATCAACCCGGTGCTGTTCTACCGCTTCATCTATGCGGGGATGTTCCTCACCGGCTGCAAGCTGGTGTGGGACGGCTTCTCGTACCTGCTCTAGTCGCGCCGGGTGTCCCAGCCCTGCGGTCGCGCGTCCCCCTTTGCGTAGCGCGCCTCGCGCTCGGCACGTTCCTTGGCCATTTGCTGCTCCAGTTGCTGGCGGCCCTGCTTGGCCACCGCGATCAGCTTGGCGCGGTCCTTGTGGTGCACGTACATCTGCTCGAACAGCTCGATGTTGTGCCGCCTGAAGCGCATGGCGTGCTGGCGCGCTTCGTGCGGGGTGTGGCCCAGCACTTCCAGCACGGTGCGCGCGCTGCGCAGGCTGGACTCGAACAGCTCGCGCTCCACATGCACCACGCCGCGGTCGCGCAGCTCGTTCCAGTGCGTCACGTCGCGCGCGCGCGCCACGATCTGCAGGTTGGGGAAGTGCGCCTGTGCCAGGTCCACGATGGCCAGGGACTGCTCCATGCTGTCCACCGCCACGACCAGCAGCTTCGCGTCGGCCGCGCCGGCGGTGCGCAGCAGGTCCAGCCGCGAGGCGTCGCCATAAAACACCTGGTAGCCAAAGGTGCGTGCGGCCTCCACCATCTCGGCGTCGTGGTCCAGCACGGTGGCCGGGATGCCGTGTGCCGAGAGCATGCGCCCGATGATCTGGCCGTAGCGGCCAAAGCCCGCGATGATGATGGCGGCGTCCTGTGGCTCGGACAACTCGTCCATTGGCGCCACGTTGCAATCGGCAAAGCGCGGCAGCACCAGCTTGTCCACCAGCACCAGCACCAGCGGGCTCAGCAGCATCGAAATGGCCACCGCGCCGATCAGCAGCGAAGCGGTTTCCGCCGGGAAGACGCGCCCTGCCGCTGCCGCCTGGAACACCACAAACGCGAACTCGCCGCCCTGCGCCAGCAGCAAGGTGAAGACGGGCCGCTCCTGGAAAGGAACGCCCATCAGACGCGCCAGGGCGTAGATCACCACGCCCTTGATGGCCAGGAATCCCACCACGACCAAAGCCATCAGCCCCGGCGACTTGATCAGCACGCCGAAGTCGATGCTCATGCCCACGGCGATGAAGAACAGGCCCAGCAGCAGGCCCTTGAAGGGCTCGATGTCGGTCTCCAGCTCGCGCCGGTACTCGCTCTCGGCCAGCAGCACGCCGGCCAGGAAGGCGCCCAGCGCCATCGACAGGCCCACCAGCTGCATCAGCGCGGCGATCGCCACCACCAGCAGCAGCGACGCGGCGGTAAAGATCTCGGGGGTGTTGCTCTTGGCAATCCAGCGCAGCGCGGGGCGCAGCAGCAGTCGCCCGCCAAGGATGATGCCGGCGATGACTGCTATGATTTTGATAGCTTCCAACCAAGAACTGGCGGGGGCTGCAGCCTCATTCGACCCTGAAACCGTGCCCAGCAGTGGCAGCAGGGCCAGGATGGGGATGGCGGCCACGTCCTGGAACAGCAGGATCGAAAAGCCCGCCTGCCCGCTGGAGGTGGGCAGCAGGTTGCGTTCGCCCATCACCTGCAGGGCAATGGCGGTGGACGACAGTGCCAGGCCCAGCGCGGCCACCAGGCTGATCTTCCAGGGCACGCCGGCGGCCCAGGCCACGGCAAACAGCAGCGCGGTGCAGCCCAGCACCTGGGCGCTGCCCCAGCCGAAGATCGGCCGGCGCAGGTTCCACAGGCGCTTGGGTTCCAGCTCCAGTCCCACCAGGAACAGCATCAGCACCACGCCGAACTCGGCAAAGTGCAGGATGTCTTCCACATTCGTCACCAGCCCCAGGCCCCAGGGCCCGATGGCGATGCCGGCGGCCAGGTAGCCAATGATGGAGCCCAGTCCCAGGGCCTTGGACAGCGGCACCGCGAACACCGCGGCGCCCAGGTAGATCAGGCTGCTTGTCAGCCAGGCGGGGGCGTGTTCCATGGTTTTACTGTGCCCCCGCGCTGGTCACTGCGTGTACGGCGCTGCCCCCCGAGGGGGCCCTCGCGTCCTGGGACAGCCCGGCGACGCTCGCCACCTCTTCCGACGGGCGGTCGGAGGCGGGGACTTCGCAGGCCGGGCACTCCGCCAGCTCATCCAGTTCGGGCCAGGCGGGGTAGCTGGCCAGTCGCTGGCCAAAGGTGGCTATGTGAGCATCCACTTCAGCTTGCGGTGCGGTGTGGGCGCCATGCAGCACCAGGGGTGGCAGGAAGCGCATGCCGCACAGCGCGGCCGTCTGCTCGTAGGGCGGCAGGAAGGCGTCAAAGAAGTAGCGGTTGTAGCCCTGCGGGTGGTAGGACGATTCGGGCCCGCCCGTGGTGGCCACCAGCCACAGGTCCTTGCCGCGCAGGGCGGTGCCGCCCGCTCCGTAGGCCCAGCCCCAGGTCAGCACCTCATCCAGCCAGAGCTTGAGCAGCGCAGGCATCGAGTACCACTGTACGGGGTGCACCAGCACGACCAGCTGCGCCGCGGCCAGACGGGCCTGCTCGGCGGGCACATCAATGGCGTAGTCGGGGTAGCTGCCGTACAGGTCGTTCACATCCATGCCGGGAACCGCCTGCGCGGCGGCCAGCAAGCGGCTGTTGACACGCGAATCGCGCCAGTCCGGATGGGCGGCCAGCACATAGACCCGCTGTGCGGCGCCGGCTACTGCGCGAGCCTTGTCGGGGGTCAAGTCGGGGGTGGGGGCTGGGGGTGGCATGCCTGTAACATAGCGCAAAACGCCTGCTGTTCCCCAACGCAAGGAGACGTTCATGCCGGTTGTGGTCATTGCCAATCCCAAGGGCGGCGTCGGTAAATCGACGCTGTCCACCAATGTGGCGGGCTACTTCGCCAGCCGCGGCCATTCGGTCATGCTGGGGGACGCCGACCGGCAGCAGTCCTCACGCCTGTGGCTGGGGCTGCGTCCGCCCACTGCACGGCCCATCCACACCTGGGAGCTGACCGCCGACCACCTGGCGCGCCCGCCCAAGGGCACCACCCACGTGGTGCTGGATACGCCGGCGGGGCTGCACGGCTGGCGCTTCAATGACGTGATCCGCATGGCCGACAAGGTGATCGTGCCGCTGCAGCCCAGTGTGTTTGACATCTTTGCCACGCGCAGCTTCCTGGACGAACTGGCCACGCACCGCCACGCCGGCAAGATGCAGGTGGGCCTGGTGGGCATGCGGGTGGACTCGCGCACCATCTCGGCCGACAAGCTGGCCGACTTCACCCAGGGCCTTGGCCTGCCGGTGCTGGCCATGCTGCGCGACACGCAGAACTACATCCACCTGGCCGCGCGCGGCCTGACGCTGTTTGACGTGGCGCCGGGGCGGGTCGAGAAGGACCTGGCCCAGTGGGAAGGCCTGTGTCGCTGGCTGGACAACTGAGCCCGCAGGTGCCCGCTACAGTGGGCGCCATGAAAACCTTTCAGACACAGGCCGAGCTGGCCGCCCTGGTGGGGCAGGAAGTCGTTGTCAGCGACTGGCTCACCATCACGCAGGAACAGGTCAACCTGTTTGCCCAGGCCACCGGCGACCACCAGTGGATCCATGTGGACGTCGAGCGCGCCAAGGCCGGGCCGTTTGGCGCGCCCATCGCACACGGGTTCCTGACGCTGTCGCTGATCCCCAAGTTCTTCGAATCCTCGCTGGAGGTGGTGCAGACCCGCATGGGTGTGAACTACGGGCTCAACAAGGTGCGCTTCACCGCGCCGGTGCCGGTGGGCTGCCGCCTGCGCGCGCGCATGACGCTGCTGGCGTGCGAGCCGATCGACAACGATGGCCTGCAGATGACCTGGAGCGTCTCGATCCAGCGCGAGGGCTTTGACAAGCCCGTCTGTGTCGCCGAAACCCTGTCGCGCCGCTACCCCTGAGCGGCGCCGGCAAAGCCGTTCTGGCGCCAGGCCTCGAACACGGTGGCCGCCACGGCGTTGGACAGGTTGAGGCTGCGCTGGCCCGCCCGCATGGGCAGGCGCAGACACTGTTCGGGCCCGAAGGCTGCGCGCACGGTGTCGGGCAGGCCCGCGGTTTCGCTGCCAAACACCAGCCAGTCGCCGGGTTCGAAGGCGACCGCGTGCACGGCGCGTGTGGCGCGGGTGGTCAGCGCGAACAGACGCCGGGGTGAGGGCGAACAGGCAGCCAGGAACTGTTCCCAGTCCGCGTGGCGGCGCACCTCGGCGTACTCGTGGTAGTCCAGCCCGGCGCGGCGCAGCAAGCGGTCGTCCATCGAAAAGCCCAGCGGCTCCACCAGGTGCAGGCTGCAGCCGGTGTTGGCCGCCAGCCGGATCACATTGCCGGTGTTGGGCGGGATCTCGGGCTGGACCAGGACGATATGAAACATGCCGCTGATTTTCGGGGAGTTGATCAGGGCACGGTGTCGGGCGCGGGTGCGCGGGCGAAGACGACGGCTGTGATGTGGCTGGCTCCGGCCTGACGCAGTTCGTCCGCCGCGGCATGCAGGGTGGCGCCGGTGGTCATCACGTCGTCCACCAGCACCAGGCGCTGACCGCGCACCGAACCCGCTTGTTCGGGCTCCAGCGCGAAGGCGCCCCTCACGTTGACCAGCCGCTGCGCCCGATTCAGCCCGGCCTGGGGCGGCGTCTCCCGCACGCGCAACAGCAACAGCGGGTCGCAGGGGCCGGCGCCCAGCCGACGTGCCAGCTCGTGCGACTGGTTGAAACCCCGCTCACGCAGCCGTTGCGGCGCCAGGGGCATGGGGACCACTCGGTCGGCCTGCCGCAGGGCCCCTGCAACCCCTGGGACGGCACGCATCAGGCCCGCCAGAGTGGCCGCCATCCCGGGCTGCGAGCGGTATTTGAACTGAGCGATGCAGTCCACCCAGGGCCAGGCGTAGTCCACGGCGGCCAGGCACGCGTCCAGCGGACCCGGGCGGACGCGGCAGGCGCCGCATATGGCGACGGGAGCCGCTGGCTCGGCGAGGGCGGGCAGGTCAGCGGCACAGCGCAGGCAGGCGCTGCGTGGCGGGGCATGGCGTGCCATGCAAGTGGCGCACACCGGCTGCGATGGCCAGGCGTGGCAGATCTGGCACTGGCTGGGAATCAGCCGGGCGGTGCGATGAAGAAATTCGAAGAGCAAACGGGGCGCCGGGCAAGGTGGCGCCCGTCAATATACTCGCCGTGCATGACCGATGAACGTCCCCCAACGATGGACCCAGTGGCCGCCCGCCGCTGGCAGGCGGCTGCGCACCAGTCTGCGCCCTGGTTGCACGAGGAAATCGGGCGGCGCATGGCGCAGCGCCTGGAGTGGATCCGGCTGAATCCCGCGTCCTGGGCCGACTGGCACCCGCTGGGCGGAGGGCTGGGCGCGCACGGGCTGGTGCAGGCGCGCTACCCACGGGCGGCGTGCCACCTGGTGCCGGCATCGCCGCACGACCGGCCGGCCCTGGCGCGACTGGCCGACCCCTGGTGGACGTTGGCGCACTGGCGCCGCCCCCAGCCGGTGGTGGGGCTGCCCGCCGACGGCTCCATGCAGATGGTGTGGTCCAACATGGCGCTTCACATGGAGCACGAACCGGCCACCCTGATTGCCAGGTGGCACCGGGCGCTGGAGACCGATGGCTTCTTGATGTTCTCGGCGCTGGGACCGGATACGCTGCGCGAGTTGCGTGAGATCTATCAGGCGTCGGACTGGCCGCCGCCCTCCCATGCGTTTACAGACATGCACGACTGGGGCGACATGCTGGTGCGTGCGGGATTTGCCGAGCCTGTGATGGACATGGAGCGCATCACGCTCACGTTCTCCAGCCCCGTCCGGTTGATCGAGGAGCTGCGCACGCTCGGGCGCAACCTGTTTCCGGGGCGGTTCCAGGGGTTGCGCGGGCGGCAATGGAAGGCGGCGCTTGAGGCGGCTTTGGCGCAGCGTCAGGGAGAAGGGGTGTTGTCGCTGACGTTTGAAGTGATCTACGGCCATGCGCTGCGTCCCGCCCCCCGTCTGCCCGTCTCTGGCGGGGTTTCCGTGGAGGGGCTTCGCGAGGAATTGCGCAAAGTCAAGGCCGGGCGCCCGAATTCTTGAGCGGCGGGCTTGACAGCGCCAGAAGGGCGCGCAAACCCCGCTACAATTTGGCTCCAGTCAGGCTGATACACCGTCCAGCGTCCGGAGCCGTTTTTTTCGGGCTCGCGGGCTGTTTTTTTGAGCATCACTCCGTGTCCAATCCGGTTTTCCGATTTGCAACTGTTCAGGGCCAGGGCATCCACTGGTTCCTCAAGCGGAATTGCTCGGTCACACCGGTCCAGTTGGGGTGGATGTACGCCTCGCTGGTCCTGGTGTCGATGGTGATCACGGCTTTCTTCTGGTCCATGGGTGCCAGGCTGGTCCTGCCGTTCGCCTTTGTCGAACTGGTGGCGGTGGCCCTCGCTTTCCTGGCGTACGCGCGACACGCGACGGATGGCGAACGAATTTCCCTGCAGGGAGCGCGGCTGGTGGTCGAGCTGGAGACGGCCGGACGCCTGTCGCGGGCCGAATTCAGCCGTGACCGGGTACGTGTTGAGCCCGCGGCGGGGGACCATTCGCTGATTGAGGTGTCCGGGCACGGGCGCACGATGTCGGTGGGGCGCTTTGTGCGCCCCGAGCTGCGTCCCGAACTGGCCCGCGAGTTGCGCATGGCATTGCGCGGGGCCTGACAAACGTTTATGCACCCGCCAACCTGATTTGAATCCGAGATTGAGGCAAACGAGAAGTGAACACGATGAAAACCATCTCTAACTGGCTGTCCTGGATCACCGCAGCCGCGGGTGCGTGGGCAAGCACGGCAGCCTGGGCGGTCAAGGACCTGCCGGGCGGCCCGGCCGTCAACCAGCTCAACCTGCATCCTGCGGTCACCAAGATCGCCGAAGAACAGGCCTGGCTGCACTGGTTCATGCTGATCCTGTGCACGGTGATTTTCGTGGCCGTGTTTGCGGTCATGTTCTATTCGATCTGGAAGCACCGCAAGTCGGTTGGCCACAAGCCGGCCAATTTCCACGAGTCGGTCACGGTCGAGATCATCTGGACGATCGTGCCTTTCATCATCGTGATCCTGATGGCCCTGCCGGCCACCAAGGTGCTGGTGGCCCAGAAGGACACCACCAACGCCGACCTGACCATCAAGGCCACTGGTTACCAGTGGAAATGGGGGTACGACTACCTCAAGGGCGAGGGCGAGGGCATCGCGTTCATTTCTTCCCTGGACAGCTCTCACCGTGCCATGTCGGACAGCGGCGCCAAGGGCGTTGTTCCTGACGACTACCTGCTGAAGGTGGACAACCCCCTGGTGGTCCCGGTGGGTCGCAAGGTCCGCATCATCACCACCGCCAACGACGTGATTCACGCCTGGATGGTGCCCGCCTTCGGTGTCAAGCAGGATGCCATCCCCGGTTTTGTGCGTGACACCTGGTTCCGCGCCGAGAAGACCGGTGACTTCTACGGCCAGTGCGCCGAACTGTGCGGCAAGGAACACGCCTACATGCCCATCCACGTCAAGGTGGTGTCCGATCAGGACTACGCCAAGTGGGTCGACGCCGAAAAGAAGAAGCTGGCGGCCAAGGCGGATGACCCCTCCAAGGTGTGGACACTCGCCGATCTGGCGGCCCGCGGCGAAAAGGTCTATGCGGGCAACTGCGCGGCCTGCCACCAGGCCAGCGGCAAGGGCGCCGGCGCGATCAAGCCCATTGATGGTTCCGCTGTGGCGCTGGACGCCGACAAGGGCAAGATGATTGCGGTGCTGCTCAACGGCCAGAACAACGGCGCGATGCCTGCATGGAAGCAGCTCAGCGACACCGAGATCGCTGCCGTGATCACCTACACCAAGAACAACTGGTCCAACAAGACAGGCCAGTTGGTCCAGCCCGCCGATGTCAAGGCCGCGCGCAACTGAGCGCCGCACGCACGAACAGAATTGAGAAGGATCACGACATGAGCGCAGTTCTCGACCCGCACGGACACGCCGGCCACGCACACGACGACGACCACGACCACGCGCCCACCGGCTGGCGCAGGTGGGTGTTTGCCACAAACCACAAGGACATCGGGACGCTGTACCTGCTGTTCGCCTTCACCATGCTGATGCTGGGCGGGGTGCTGGCGCTGCTGATCCGAGCCGAGCTGTTCCAGCCCGGCCTGCAGGTCGTCAACCCCGAGCTGTTCAACCAGCTGACCACCATGCACGGGGTCATCATGGTGTTCGGCGCGATCATGCCGGCCTTCGTGGGTTTCGCCAACTGGATGATTCCGATGCAGATCGGCGCAGCGGACATGGCGTTCGCGCGGATGAACAATTTCAGCTTCTGGCTGCTGATCCCCGCTGGCGTCATGGTGGCGGGCTCGTTCTTCATGCCGGGTGGCGCACCTGCCGCCGGATGGACGTTCTACGCCCCGCTGACGCTGCAGATGGGCCCGAGCATGGACGCGGGCATTTTTGCGCTGCACATCATGGGTGCCAGCTCCATCATGGGCTCGATCAACATCATCGTGACCATCCTCAACATGCGCGCCCCGGGCATGACGCTGATGAAGATGCCGATGTTCTGCTGGACCTGGCTGATCACGGCCTATTTGCTGATCGCGGTGATGCCGGTGCTCGCTGGCGCGATCACCATGACGCTGACGGACCGCCACTTTGGCACCAGCTTCTTCAACCCCGCGGGTGGCGGTGACCCGGTGATGTTCCAGCACATCTTCTGGTTCTTCGGACACCCCGAGGTCTACATCATGATCTTGCCGGCGTTCGGCATCATCAGCCAGATCGTGCCGGCGTTCAGCCGCAAGAAGCTGTTCGGCTACGCCTCCATGGTGTATGCCACCAGCTCCATCGCGATCCTGAGCTTCATCGTCTGGGCGCACCACATGTTCACCACCGGCATGCCGGTGACGGGCCAGTTGTTTTTCATGTACGCCACGATGCTGATTGCGGTGCCGACCGCCGTGAAGATCTTCAACTGGATCGCCACCATGTGGCAGGGGTCGATGACCTTTGAAACACCGATGCTCTTTGCCGTGGGTTTCATTTTTGTGTTCACCATGGGCGGCTTCACCGGCCTGATCCTGGCCATGGCTCCGATTGACATCCAGTTGCAGGACACCTACTACGTCGTCGCGCATTTCCACTATGTGCTGGTGGCGGGTTCCCTGTATGCCCTGTTTGCCGGCTACTACTACTGGGCCCCGAAGTGGACCGGCGTGATGTACAACGAGACGCGGGGCAAGATCCATTTCTGGTGGTCGCTGATTGCCTTCAACGTCACCTTCTTCCCGATGCACTTCCTGGGCCTGGCCGGCATGCCACGCCGGTACGCCGACTACCCGATGCAGTTTGCCGATTTCAACGCCATTGCGTCCGTGGGTGCGTTCTTCTTCGGGATCGCCCAGGTGTACTTCTTCCTGTTCATCGTGTTGCCCACGATGATGGGCAAGGGCGAGAAGGCCCCGCAGAAGCCGTGGGAAGGCGCCGAAGGCCTCGAATGGGAACTGCCCTCACCCGCACCTTTCCACACCTTTGAGACGCCGCCCAAGCTGGACGCGACGGCGACCCGCGTCATCGGCTGAGGATTGCAGACATGACGCCCGAGCAAAAGAAGGCCAACCTGCGCACGGCATTGGTGCTGGCGTCTGTGGCTGCGGTGTTCCTGGCGGGATTTTTCGCCAAGATCATCCTGCTGGGCCGGTAGTCCGGGACGAGCCATGGGCGCACATCGCGAAAACCTCCGGATGGTTGGCAAGCTGGCCGTGGTGACGGTTGGCATGTTTGCTTTCGGCTATGCGCTCGTGCCGATGTACAAGGCCATCTGCGAGATGACGGGCATCAACATCCTGTCCCTGTCTGAACGGCAGGTGCCCGGCAATGGTGTCGCCGGACGCGATGCGCGCGGCGCAGCCGCCAATACGCAAGTCGATACCAGCCGCACCATCACCGTGGAGTTTGACGCGAACTCGCGTGGCCCGTGGGAGTTCCGGCCCGCGCAACGTTCGGTGCAGGTGCATCCCGGACAGCTGACCACCGTGATGTACGAGTTCCAGAACGTGCAGAACCGCCGCATGGCAGCGCAGGCCATTCCCAGCTATGCGCCGCGGCAGGCCGCAGCCCATTTCAACAAGCTCGAGTGCTTCTGCTTCAACCAGTACACGCTGGAGCCCGGCGAAAAGAAGCTCTGGCCCGTGGCGTTCGTCATCGATCCGAAGCTGTCGAAAGACGTCACCACCATCACCCTGTCCTACACGTTCTTCGAGGTCGGGGGCAAGACGCCCGCAGCGCCAACGGCCGATGCCGCAGGCCGTGTGACCGCCGAATCCCGCACATGAACCAGCCCGTCCAAGACAACCAGGCGCAGCCGCAGGCCTCGTTCCTGCGCACGGTGCGCGCCGTCGCCTGGTCCTTTGTCGGTATCCGAAAAGGAAGCGAATACCGCAAGGATCTCGCCTCCGTCAACCCGTTTCACGTGATCGCAGTTGGCCTTGCCGGCGCAGCCCTGCTGGTGCTGGCGCTGGTCGCGCTGGTCAATTGGGTGGTGGCGCGCTAGCGTTGCCAGCCCTCACGCCTAGTTTGAGAGAGATACAGGAGAAGCAATGAGTTCCACCGCACACGGCACCACCCCGCACTACTTCGTGCCCCAGCCTTCACGCCATCCAGCCATGGCGGCGCTCGGGATATTCTTCCTGTTCTTCGGGGCAGGTCAGTGGATCAATGGAGCCGACTGGGGCAAGTGGTCCCTGGCGCTGGGTCTGGTGGTTTGGCTGGGCGTGCTGTACCAGTGGTTCCGTGATGCCGTGAGCGAAAGCGAAGGCGGTCTGTACAGCCACAAGATCGACATTTCGTTCCGCTGGAGCATGAGCTGGTTCATCTTCTCCGAGGTGATGTTCTTCGGCGCATTTTTCACCGCACTCTGGTGGACACGTGCCCACTCGGTGCCGATGCTGGGCAGCCTTGAGAACGCACTGCTCTGGCCCGATTTCAAGGCGGTCTGGCCGAGCATTGCCGCTGGTGCCACCGCTTCGCCTGCAGGCATCGTGGAGCCTTTCCAGACGATGGGCCCTTTCTGGTTGCCCACGATCAATACCGCTTTGCTGCTCACATCGGGCGTGACCCTGACCATTGCCCACCATGCACTTCGGGAGAACCACCGCGGCAAGACGATCGCTTTCATGTGGGCCACCGTGGCGCTGGGCATCATCTTCCTCTGTGTGCAGGGCTATGAGTATGCGCACGCCTACAGCGACCTCAACCTCAAGCTGTCGTCGGGCGTGTATGGCTCGACATTCTTCATGCTGACGGGTTTCCACGGCTTTCACGTGTTCGTGGGCATGCTGATGCTGCTGTTCATCACGCTGCGCCTGATGAAGGGCCACTTCACACCCGACAAGCATTTCGGCTTCGAGGGCGCCGCCTGGTACTGGCACTTCGTGGACGTGGTCTGGCTTGGCCTGTACATCCTGGTGTACTGGATGTGAGCTCGCAGGCCATGAAAAAAGCGCCGCGAGGCGCTTTTTTTGTTTGGAGCTCCGGCCGGTGCGTCAGCGTCCGACAGGCAACCCGGTGGGCTTCAGGTAACCGAACTTCCAGGCCAGCAGGACGCATACAAAAAGCAGGACCGAGAATCCCACACGGAACGCCAGTGCCCGCGCCATGCTGCTGCTTTTTGCCTTGCCGTCGCGGCCATCCTTCATCATGAAGTACAACGCCGCCCCCAGGCTGCCCAGGATGGCGGCAAACGCCAGCATGACGAGGTATTTCATGTCCACGATTATCGCGGTTCGCCAGGCCCGCCCGCGTGACGGGGGTACACGGTGACACGTTTGCACCGCTGGCGTTTCGGGTTGACCACCGCTGCCGCGACGGCCGGCGTGTTGGTGACCTGCGCGCTGGGGATCTGGCAGCTTTCTCGTGCGGCTGACAAACTGGCCTTGCAGGCCGGGATCGAGGCCAGCCGCGCCGCTCCGTTGCTGGTGAATGGAGACCTTGCGGACCTGCGGGATGCGCGGGCCGCCCAGCATCGGCCAGTGCGCTTGCGGGGGCGCTGGATCGGGCCATGGACCGTGTATCTGGACAACCGGCCCATGAGCGGCCGTGTGGGCTTTTATGTGGTGACGCCGCTGGAGCTCGAAGGCAGCGGCGCGGTGGTGCTCGTGCAGCGTGGCTGGGCGCCGCGCAACTTTGTGGACCGGGCCGTATTGCCGGCGATCCAGACACCGGCGGGCGCGGTGCAGATTGAAGGACGGATGGCGCTGGCTCCCGCACGCCTGTATGAGTTGCCAGGTGCCGGCGCGCCACTGCAGCAGCAGGGGTTTGCCGTGATCCGGCAAAATCTCGACCTCGGCGCATTTGCAGCCGAGACCCGTTTGCCACTGACCGGCTTCACGGTGCTGCAGACCGGTCCGGCTTCCGAGGGGTTGCAACGCGACTGGCCCCAGCCCGCTGCCGGCGTGGACAAGCACTACGGCTATGCATTTCAATGGTTCGGCCTGGCCGGGCTGATACTCGTCCTGTATGTCTGGTTCCAATTCATCGCCGCCCGTCGACACGCCCGCCGCTCCTGACGAGCCGTTGGGCCTGACCGTCTACGACCTGCCCAGCCCGCAGGCTTCGGTGGCTGTGGACGCGGGACGCACGGCGCGCGGCCGCATCCGCATGCTGGCGGTGTTGCTGGTGTGCGCTGCGCCGGTGATAGCGTCCTATTTCACCTACTACGTCGTCCGTCCGGAAGGGCGCCGAAATTATGGTGAACTGGTGCAACCCCAGCGGCCGCTTCCGCCTTTGGCTGCCACGCAGCAGGATGGCCAGATAACGCCGCTGACAGCCCTCAAGGGCCAGTGGCTGCTGGTCAGTGTCTCTGGCGCGGGCTGCGACGCCGCCTGTGCCAAGCATTTGTACCTGCAACGCCAGCTGCGCGAGGCGCTGGGCAAGGACAAGGACCGGCTCGACCGTGTCTGGCTCATCACCGACTCGGCGCCCCTCGCTCCCGGCGTTCAGGCTGCGCTGGCGTCCAGCACCGTGCTGCGCGTTGACGCGACGGCGCTGGCCCAATGGCTGCAGCCGGCTGCGGGCCGGCAGCTCTCGGATCACCTCTACCTGGTCGACCCGCTGGGCAACTGGATGATGAGGTTTCCGGCCATCGATTTCGCGATCTCTCCGGTGGACACGGTCTCTGCCGCAAAAATCAAGCGCGACCTGGAGCGGCTGATGCGCGCTGCGGCATCGTGGGACACGGCGGGCCGGCCCTGACACCATGGAAGCGACCTTGCCCTACGACTTCAGCCCGTTGGCACGCCTGCTCCTCATGGGCGTGCTGGTTGCTGCCGGACCTCTGGGGTGGATCTGGCTGCGCCATCGCGGCGCTCCACTGGCCCGGCGCCTGCAGGCACTGACGTTGCTGACTCTGTTTCTCACCTTCGACCTGGTGTTGTTCGGGGCCTTTACCCGGCTGACCGACTCAGGCCTGGGTTGCCCCGACTGGCCGGGGTGTTATGGCCACGCCAGCCCGATCGGTGCGCGTGACGACATCGCTGCGGCGCAGGCAGAGATGCCCACCGGGCCGGTGACGCCGGCCAAGGCATGGATAGAAATGGTTCACCGCTACCTGGCCACCGGAGTCGGGGCGCTGATCCTGACACTGGCGGCCGCTGCATGGTGGCACCGCAGGCGCAACCAGGGCGGCGTTCCAGTCGACCCCTGGTGGCCGACGCTGACGCTGGTGTGGGTCTGCGTGCAGGGTGCATTTGGCGCGTTGACGGTGACGATGAAGCTTTTTCCGGCGATCGTGACGCTGCACCTGCTCGGCGGGTTTGCCTTGCTCGCCCTGCTGTGTGCCCAGGCCGTACGCCAGGCGCAGGCCCACCGTGAGCAGATCCCGGTTCCGTCGTCGCAGATGACCAGGGCCGTTTTGTGGGGCACGTTGGCCGTGGTGGTGGTGCAGTCCGCGCTGGGCGGGTGGGTCAGCACCAACTATGCGGTGCTGGCCTGCACGGGCTTTCCGTCCTGCCAGGGCAGCTGGTGGCCGTACATGGAGTTCCGTGCGGGCTTTGAACTGTGGCGAGAGCTGGGCAAGACCGGCGCGGGCGAGCATATCGGCTTTGGCGCGCTGACGGCCATCCACTACACGCACCGCATGGCCGCCGTGGTCGCGCTGGCGGCCATCGGCCTCGCCTCCTGGCGCCTGCGCCGGTCCCCGGCCTTGCGGTCACAGTCGCTCTGGCTGGCCGTCCTGGCTCTGTGGCAGTTGGCCACCGGCGTGTCCAATGTGGTGCTGGGCTGGCCGCTGCTGGCCGCCGTCTCGCACACCGGTGGCGCCGCAGCGCTGGTCGTGGTGCTGACCTGGGCGCTGGCGGCCAGCCGTGCGGCCACAGCCACCGTGTCGGCTTCACGGCTCAACGCCACAGGCCAGTCCGCATGAATCCGCAAGGCGTTTCTCCGGCCGTGCGGGCACCCTCGCGGGTTCGCCAGTTTCATGCGCTGACCAAGCCGCGCGTGATCCAGCTCATTGTGTTTTGTGCGCTCATTGGCATGGTGCTGGCGGTGCCGGGTGCACCTTCGCTGGCCGAGGCCCGCCTGGCGGGGCTGGCCTGCCTGGGGATCTGGCTGGTTGCAGGCGCTGCCGCGGCGTTCAACTGCATTGTGGAGAAGGGCATCGATTCCCGCATGAAGCGGACTGCCTGGAGGCCCACCGCCAAAGGTGAGCTGAGCGACTGGCAAACGCTGCTGTTCTCGGCCGTGCTGTGCGCGGCGGGATCCTGGCTGCTGTACGTGTGGGTCAACCCGCTGACGATGTGGTTGACGTTCGCCACTTTTGTCGGATACGCCGTCGTTTACACCGTGATCCTCAAGCCGCTGACACCTCAGAATATCGTGATCGGCGGTGCTTCTGGCGCGATGCCGCCCGTGCTGGGCTGGGCGGCAATGACCGGCGACGTGGGACCCGAAGCGCTGATCCTGTTCCTCATCATCTTCCTGTGGACACCGCCGCATTTCTGGGCTCTGGCCTTGTACCGGGTGGAGGACTACCGCAAGTCCGGCCTGCCCATGCTGCCGGTCACGCATGGCAACGAGTTCACCCGGCTGCAGATCCTGCTCTACACCCTGGTGCTGTTTGCCGCCTGCCTGATGCCCTTTGCCTACGGCATGAGCTCCTGGTTGTACCTGGCCGCAGCGGTGGCGCTGAGCGCGGGGTTCTGCGCGTACGGTTGGCGCCTGTGGCGCGCCTATTCCGACGAACTGGCGCGCAGGACGTTCCGCTTTTCGCTGGTGCACCTGAGCCTGCTGTTTGCCGCGCTCCTGCTTGACCATTACCTGCTCTGAACCACCATGCAACGCAGATCTGCTATCAAATTAATAGTGGGAACATCAATATCCACGGGGGCTGCAGCCGTTTTGATGGCCTGTACCGGAGAGAAACCTCAGTTCCGCGCCATCGACATCACCGGCGCCGAATACGCGCGCGACTTCCAGCTGACCGATCACAACGGCCAGCCGCGCAGCCTCAAGGATTTCGCCGGCAAGGTGGTGGTGATCTTTTTCGGCTACACCCAGTGCCCCGATGTCTGCCCCACCTCGATGGCCGAGCTGGCAGAAGTCAAGCGCGCGCTGGGCAAGGACGGCGACAAGCTGCAAGGGCTTTTCGTCACGATCGACCCCGAACGTGACACGTCGGCGGTGCTCAAGGCCTACATGGGCAATTTCGACCCGGGTTTTCTGGCCCTGCGCGGAACGCCGGAGCAGACGGCTGTGGTGGCGAAGGACTTCAAGGTGTTCTACAAGAAGGTCGGCGGCCAGACGCCCACCAGCTACACCATGGACCACTCGGCCGGGAGCTATGTGTTCGACACCCAGGGTCGGGTGCGCCTGTACACGCGCTACGGCAGTGGGGCGGCGGCGCTGGCGTCCGATATCCAGCTGCTGCTCAAGTCCGGCTGAGTGGGGCGACCTCCCGGCATCCCCGGGCGGCGCAGACTAAAATCGGGGCCTCTCCCAAGGACGCACGCATGAGCCTGAACATCGACAAGGAACTCGACACCCGGGGCCTGAACTGCCCGCTGCCGATTCTCAAGGCCAAGAAGGCGCTCAACGACATGCTGAGCGGCCAATTGCTGCGCGTGGTCGCTACCGATGGTGGCTCTGTGCGCGATTTCCAGGCGTTTGCACGACAGACAGGCAACGAGCTGGTCGAGCAGCAAACCGCAGGCGCAGAGTTCATCCACATCCTGCGTCGCCGCTGAGCGCTTGCTTCAGTTTCTGCGCCCCTGGCTGGCCGGCCCCGCCCGGCGGCCTCAGTCCAGCTGCAGCGTTTTCAGGTATTCGCGAAAATCCGCGCCCACGTCCGGGTGCTGAAGACCGAGTTCGACCGTGGCCCGCAGGAACCCCTGCTTGCTCCCACAGTCGTAGCGTTTTCCCTCGTAGCGCCACGCGTGCACCGGCTCGTCGGCCATCATGGCGGCGATGGCATCCGTCAACTGGATTTCGCCCAGGGCACCATGTTTTTGCCGCCGGATGTACCCCAGAACCGCCGGGCTGAGGATGTATCGTCCGGCCACCGCCATCCGGGAAGGCGCCTCCGACAGCGGAGGCTTTTCCACCAGGCGGCGCACCCGGGTCAGGCGGTCGTTCAGCGGCTCGCCGGCGATGATGCCGTAGCGTGACACTTCCTCGGGGGGGACTTCCTGCACGGCGATCACGGAGGAGTTGAGCGCCATGGCCTGGTCGGCCATCTGCGCCAGCACGGGCTGTCCGCCGGCCGGGCCCCTCATCAGGTCATCGGCGAGCAACACGGCAAATGGCTCGTCGCCGATCAGGTGGCCCGCGCACAGCACGGCGTGGCCCAGCCCGATGGAGCGCGGCTGGCGCACGTAGGAGCAATCCATGTCGGGTGGCTGCACCGAACGCACCAACTCCAGCAGCGCCTGGCTTCCTTTGGTTTCGAGCTCGTTTTCCAGCTCGTAGGCGGCGTCAAAATGGTCTTCAATGGCACGCTTGTTGCGACCGGTGACGAAAATCATGTGGCGGCAGCCCGCCGCATAGGCTTCCTCCACCGCGTACTGGATGAGCGGCTTGTCCACCACGGGCAGCATTTCCTTGGGTTGGGCCTTGGTGGCCGGCAGGAAGCGCGTACCCAGGCCGGCAACCGGGAAAACCGCCTTGTTCAGTTTTGTGAATTTTTGCATCGACAGGGCAGAGGGTTGCCGCTAAAGTGTTGCGCGTTGCAGACAGATTTGAACCAGTCGCTGCCTGGTTCCGCTATCCAGATTCCAGGACCAACTTCCAGTGGACATCTTACTTCTTGACGCGATGGTGCCAGAGGCCGTGGCCTGGCTCGAAAGCCGTCACCAGGTAGCGACCCGACCGGAGCTGGCCGAAGACAGCCGCGCGCTGCGAAGCGCCATGTACAAGGTTCGCGGCGTGGTGTTGCCGCGCAAGCTGGTGATCACCCAGGAGTTCCTGGACTTCTCGCCCAAGCTCAAGGTGGTGGCCCGCATGCACGCCGGCACCGACAACACCGACCTCGAAGCCTGCCGCGAGCGCGGTGTCAAGGTCATACAGGCCCTGACCGCCAATGTCCGCTCCAACGCCGAATACCTTCTGGGTGCCCTGCTGATGCTGTACCGGCGAGGCATGTTTGACGCCCTGGCCGGGCAGAGGCACGCTTCCGTTCACCTGGGGCGCGAACTGTACGGCAGCGTGGTCGGGATTCTGGGACTGGGCCCCACGGCGCATGCATTGGCCCAGATGCTGGCCCAGCTTGGAGTGCGCCTGATCGGCTACGACCCGGCCGTGCACCATACCGCGCCTGTGTGGGACAAACTGCGCATCCAGCCAGTGGGTCTGGCTGACCTGATGGCGCAATCCGATGCAGTGTCGGCGCAGATCATGTACGCCTCCCGGTACCGGCATTTCATCAACGCCAAGGTGTTGGCCGCCTGCAAGCCGGGTCAGGTCTGGGTGGGTTCGAGCCGATCCGCATTGTTCGAGCCCGAGGGACTGGCGGCCGCGCTGAAGGACGGACGCATCAGTGCCTGCCTGCTGGACGGCGCCGAGCAGGGCTTCGCCTCAAAGGAATCGCCGCTGCACGATTGCGACAACCTGTTCATCACGCCCCGTCTGGGCTCGCACACGCTGGAAGCACGGTTGCGGGCAAGCTGGTATGTGGCGCACCGCCTGCACGAAGCGATCAGCGCCCGCGCGCCGGGTGAAGGGGGTTTCAGTGCCCCGATGGATCTGGAACTTCCCTCACCCGGGTCGCCCTCCCAATGGGGCGAGCCGGAGTTCATCATCCGCTAGTGCCAAATCAGCCTTTAGCCCGCATGGGTGCTTGCTGACCCACTACAAAAACAGTAGCAAGCCAAGGTTGCTGCGGTTACCCCAGCCGCTGCAGCTGGTCGCGCATCTTGGCCAGTGTGGCGGTGAAATCAGCCACCCGTTTCTTTTCCTGGTCAATCACGGCCGGGGGTGCCTTGGCCACAAAGGCTTCGTTGCCCAGCTTGGCATTCGCCTTGGCGATCTCACCCTCCAGCCGCGCGGCCTCCTTGCCGAGTCGGGCCTTCTCGGCGGCCACGTCGATCTCCATGTGCAGGCACAGGCGTGCCTCACCCACCACCGCCACTGGCGCGGCCTGCGCCGCGGCCGCCCAGGTGGCCTCGTCTTCAAACACCTTGACCTCGTTGAGCTTGGCCAGCGCCTGCAGCACCGGCGCCGCGCCGCGCAGGAAGGCGGCCACTTCCACGGAACCGCCCAGCACGTACAGCGGCAGCCGGGTGGCGGGTGACACATTCATCTCGCCGCGCAGCGTGCGGCAGGCGTCCACCAGTGACTTGAGTCTGGCCACGTGGGCGATGGCGCCTTCGTCGATCTTCTGGGGTTGCGCCTCGGGATACCGCGTGATGCTGACCGACTCGCCGGGCAGACCGGCCACCACCGACACCTTTTGCCAGAGTTCTTCGGTGATGAAGGGGATGACCGGGTGCGCCAGGCGCAGGATGGCCTCCAGAGTGCGGATGAGGGTGCGGCGGGTGGCGCGCTGCTGGCCTTCGCTGCCGGTCTGAATCTGCACCTTGGCGATCTCCAGGTACCAGTCGCAGAACTCGTTCCAGACAAAGTCGTAGATGGCGTTGGCCACGTTGTCGAGGCGGTACTCGGCAAAGCCTTTGGCCACTTCGGCCTCGGTCTTTTGCAGGATGGACGAGATCCAGCGGTCGGCCTGGCTGAACTGCATGTAGCCGTGGAACGGACCGCCCGGGTGCGCACTCTTCCTTGGTGTGGTCCTTGAGGCCGCAGTCGTGGCCTACACAGTTCATCAGCACAAAGCGGGTGGCGTTCCAGAGCTTGTTGCAGAAGTTGCGGTAACCCTCGCAGCGCTTGGGGTCGAAATTGATGTTGCGGCCCAGGCTGGCCAGCGCGGCAAAAGTGAAGCGCAGCGCGTCGGCACCGTAGGCAGGGATGCCGTCGGGGAATTCCTTCTCGGTGTTCTTGCGAACCACGGGTGCGGTCTCGGGCTTGCGCAGACCGGTGGTGCGCTTGTCCAGCAGCGGCGCCAGGGCGATGCCGTCGATCAAATCCACCGGGTCAAGCACGTTGCCCTCGGACTTGCTCATTTTCTTGCCGTGCGAGTCGCGCACGAGGCCATGGATGTACACATGCCTGAACGGCACGCGGCCGGTGAAGTGCCTGGTCATCATGATCATCCGGGCGACCCAGAAGAAGATGATGTCGTAGCCGGTGACCAGCACCGTGCTGGGCAGGTAGAGGTTGTAGTCGCTGACGGGGCTGTCGTGCACTTCAGGCCAGCCCAGGGTGGAAAACGGCACCAGCGCCGACGAGTACCAGGTGTCCAGCACGTCCTCGTCGCGAGTGAGTTTCTTGCCGGGAGCCTTGGCCTGGGCTTGCGCCTCGTCACGCGCCACGTACACGTTGCCGTCTTCGTCGTACCACGCCGGGATCTGGTGCCCCCACCAGAGCTGGCGGCTGATGCACCAGTCCTGGATGTTGTTCATCCACTGGTTGTAGGTGTTGACCCAGTTCTCGGGCACGAAGGTCACCTCGCCGTCCGCTACAACTTTGATAGCGCCTTGGGCAATACTGACGCCGCTCGGGCCAGGTTTTGTCATTGAAACAAACCACTGGTCGGTGAGCATGGGCTCCACCACCTGGCCGGTGCGGGCGCAGCGCGGCACCATGAGCTTGTGTTTCTTGGTCTCCACCAGCAGGCCCAGGGCCTCCAGGTCCTTCACCACCTGCTTGCGCGCCACGAAGCGGTCCATGCCGCGGTATTGTTCGGGCGCGTTGTCGTTGATGGCCGCGTCCAGCGTCAGCACACCGATCATTGGCAGCTTGTGGCGCTGACCCACGGCGTAGTCGTTGTTGTCGTGCGCGGGCGTGACCTTCACGACGCCGGTGCCGAACTCCTTGTCCACGTATTCGTCGGCGATCACCGGGATTTCGCGGTTGCACAGGGGCAGCGTCACCATCCTGCCGATGAGGTGGGTGTAGCGCTCGTCCTCGGGGTGGACCATCACCGCCACGTCGCCCAGCATGGTCTCGGGCCGCGTCGTGGCCACGGTCAACGAGCCAGAACCGTCCGCCAGCGGGTAGGCGATGTGCCACAGGAAGCCGTCTTCCTCCTCGCTTTCGACCTCCAGGTCACTCACGGCCGTCTTGAGCACCGGGTCCCAGTTGACCAGGCGCTTGCCGCGGTAGATCAGGCCCTGCTCGTACAGGCGCACAAAGGTTTCGGTCACGACGCGGGACAGGCCCTCGTCCATGGTGAAGTATTCGTGCTTCCAGTCCACGCTGTCGCCCATGCGGCGCATCTGGGTGGTGATGGTGTTGCCCGACTGCTCTTTCCACTCCCACACGCGCGCCACGAAGTTCTTGCGGCCCAGATCATGTCGGTTGAGCTTTTGCTCCTGCAGCTGGCGCTCCACCACGATCTGCGTGGCAATGCCGGCGTGGTCTGTGCCGGGTACCCAGAGGGTATTGAAGCCCTTCATGCGGTGATAGCGCGTCAGGCTGTCCATGATGGTCTGGTTGAACGCATGGCCCATGTGCAGCGTGCCCGTGACGTTGGGCGGCGGCAGCTGGATGGCAAACGAGGGTTCTCCCGCGCTGGGCGAGCCGCTGCCGCGGTGGCCGGCAGCGGCATAGCCGCGCTTCTCCCATTCGGGGCCCCAGTGCGCCTCGATGGCGGCGGGCTCGAAAGACTTGGGCAGGCTGTTCAGGCCGGGCTGTTGCGGGGCGTCGCTCATGGTGCAATCAAATGGCGAACGGCACCCGGAGGTGCCGCTGGTGACCGGAAGGGGGAAAGCCCGATTTTATTCGACGTTCACGCGCGGCGCTGTTGCTGCACCCGGCGCCACAGGCTGAAGGCGATGACCAGGTTGAGCGCGTTCCACGCAATGCCGTTGAGGAAAGCCGCGTTGTACGAGCCGGTGAGGTCGAACACCTTGCCCGACATCCAGCCCCCGAGCGCCATGCCCACCATGGTGGCCATGATGACGGCGCCGACACGCGCGCCGGCCTGCGCGGCGGGGAAATGCTCGCGCACGATGATGGCGTAGCTGGGCACGATGCCGCCCTGGAACAGCCCGAACAGCGCGGCGATCAGGTACAGGGAAGCCAACCCGTCAAACGGGATGAACAGCAGCAGCGCCACGCCCTGCAGCACCGAGCCCAGCAGCAGGGTGCGCAGCCCGCCGATGCGGTCGCAGATCGCACCCGAGATCAGCCGGCTCAGGATGCCAAAGCCCAGCATGATGGAGAGCATCTCCGCCCCACGCGCAGCGCCGTAGCCCAGATCGGTGCAGTAGGCGACGATGTGCACCTGCGGCATGGACATGGCGACGCAACAGGCCACACCGGCCACGCACAGCAGGCCCAGCGCCTGCGCAGGGGCCAGACCGAACGGGCGCCCACCCTCCGACGGGGCGCCGGCCGGGCCGGCAGCCGCGACCTGCGCTGGCGGGCGCTGGCGCATCAGGAGGGCCAGCGCCATCATGCTGAGCGCGCAGAACAGGCCCAGCCCCAGGTAGGTCTGGCGCCAGCCCACGGTGGCGGTGAAATGCTGCACGATGGGCGGCCAGATCGCGCCGCCCAGGTAGTTGCCGCTGGCGCACACCGCCACCGCAATGCCGCGGCGGCGCACAAACCACAGCGAGGTGTCGGCCAGCAGCGGCGAGAAGGTGGCCGAGCTGCCCAGCAGCCCCATCAGGAGCCCGTGCGCCACCGCGAACATCCATACACTGGTGGACACGCTGGCCAGCGCAAAGCCCAGCCCCAGGCAGGCGCCGCCCAGCAGCAGTGGGAGCATCACACCAAAGCGGTCGGCCAGCCGGCCCATCAGCAGGCCACCCAAGCCGTAGCCCACCATCAGCAGCGTGTAGGGCAGGGAGGCGTCTGCGCGCGCCACGCCGAACTCGGCCTGTACCGCCGGCAGCACCACGGGCACCACATACATGCCGGCGGCACCGATGGTCATCAGCGCCAGCGTGACCATCAGGCGGCCCATGGCATAGCGCGAGTCGGCCAGCGGCGCGGCCGCGCGGGATGAGGTCATCTAACAGTCTCCTGCCGGTTTCAACCGGACAGCGTAGCACCACACCCGATCCCCCGCACGCGGGGAGGCTCAGTCCTGCGTGGGCCGGGCTGCTTCAATGCAGTCGCGCAGCACGCGGGCGTCGCCGATCTGGTTGGCCAGCAGCAGGATCAGACGCGCGTTGAGCAGTTCGGACGCTTCGCGGCTGAGCCCGGCATGGGCGTCCAGCAACTGCTCGTAGAAGCCGTCGGCGTCCTGGAAGTTGGCGGCGGTTTTCATGCGTCCTCCCCGGACGTTCCCATGGATTTCTCGATGGCGCGCAACAGCGACGTGTCCACGCTCTCGCCTGTGGCGGCCAGGTAGCTGTCCGGCCGCACCAGCGCCCAGGCGTGGCCGAACACGTGGCACGCCCCCTGCAGGTGGCCCACGCCGCGCGAATTGACGTCACGCACATGCTCCAGCGCGCCGGCCCGCCCCTGCGGCCCCAGCACCTGCACGCATCGCACGGGCGTGCCCTCGCTGATCGCGCGCAGCCGGCGCAGGCTGTGGGCCTGCAGGTCGCCGAACACCAGCAGCAGCAGGCGCCCGTCGACCCAGCGCAACAGGTCATTGACCGTGCCCTCGCTGCCATCGGCCCAGCGGAAGGCGACGTTCTGCACCGATTGCCCACCCGTGGCCTCACACGCGCTGGAGCGGCTGTAGGGGTTGGCCACCGCCATGCGTCCGGTGTTCACCAGAGGGCGAGCGAAGGCGTGCTCGCGCGCCAGGCTGATGACCGCGTCGCGCAGCAGCCGCTCCGCGCCATCGGCGGGCCGCAGGAAGCGCGCCGTGCGGTTGGTGACCAGCACGTTCTGCTGCGCGGCCTCGTGGCGCTCCTCGTGATAGCTGTCCAGCAGGCGCGACGTGGCGCGACCGGCCAGCACTGCGGCGAGCTTCCAGGCCAGGTTGTCGGCGTCGGCAATGCCGGTGTTGCCCCCACGCGCGCCGAACGGGCTGACCACCTTGGCCGAGTCACCCATGAAGTACACCCGCCCGTGGCGCATCTGGTCGATGCATTCGCTGCGGTAGGCATACGGCCCCACCCAGACGATCTGCACCTCGGTGTCAGGCCCGAACTGGCGCGCCAGACGCTCGCGCACCACCGACTCACGGCTCACCTCGGCCGGGTCGCTGTCGGGTGCCATCTGGTAGTCGATGCGCCAGACGTCGTCGCCCATCAGGTGCTGCCAGACGGCGCGGTTCTCGTTGAACGGTGCCTCGATCCAGGTGTGGCGTTCGGTGGGCGGGTGTCTGGAGAAGCGCACATCGGCAATGCACCAGCGGTCGTCGCCGCGGCGGCTGGTCACGCTGGCCTGGCACCACCGGCGAAACGGGCTGTGCGAGCCTGTGGCGTCCACCACATGGTCGGCCTCCAGCCGGTAGCTGCCCGCCGGTGTCTGCACGGTCAGCGTCGCGCCGCGCCCATCCTGCGTGAAGGCGGTGACGCGGCTGCTCCAGCGCAGGTCCACCGAACCCAGCTCGCGGATGCGGTCCACCAGGAACGCTTCGATGTAGAACTGCTGGATGTTGATGAAAGGCGGCTGCGCCGACAGGTTGTAGGCACCCTGCTGGCGCAGGTCGAACGAGTAGACCTCGTCCTCGCCGGCGAAAGTGCGACCCACGCTCCACTGGATGCCCTTGGCGGCGATGCGCTCATAGACGCCCAGCCGGTGGAAGATCTCCAGTGACTTCTGCGTGTAGCAGATGCCGCGCGACGACGCGCCCTTGACGCCCACGGTGTTGTCTTCGTCCAGCAGCACCGCCGCGACGCCGCGCTGCGCCAAGGCACATGCAAGGGTCAGTCCGGTGATGCCGCCCCCCACGATGACCACCGGCGCGCGCCCGGTTTGCCCGGTGCGCAGTTCCGGCGGTTCGACAAACGGATACTCGGGCAGCACATACCCCGAGCCCTGGGTGAACTCATAGCCATTGGTGAATGCGGCTTTTTCGTAGCTGGGCACGGTGTCTCCTGTGTCCGTCGGATGGCGTGATGTTCAGGTCTTGGGCACGAACTCGGGGCGGTCGTTCTGCTGGGGTTTGAGCGGCGCGGCCACCTTGCCGGCGGCGCGGTCACGGCGCCACTGCTCCTTACGCGCCGTCCACTCGTTCAGGCGGGCATGCGCCGTGCGGCTCTCCTGCAGCATCTGGAACTCGTCGGCGCGCTGGGCGGTCAGCTCCAGGCGCACGCCGTTGGGGTCAAAGAAATAGATGCTGTCAAAAATATGGTGGTCGGTGATGCCCAGCACCTCGATGCCGTGCGCCTCCAGCCGCGCCTTCATGTCGGTGAGTGCCTGCACCGAATCCACACGGAAAGAGATGTGGTTGACCCAGAGCGGCGTGTTGGGTGAAGGCAGGGCCGCCTCGTCGTTGCCCAGGTCGAAGAAGGCGATGAACGAGCCGTCCTGCAGCCGGAAGAAAAAGTGCGTGTACGGGCAATACTCCCCCGTGCTGGGCACCACATCGCTCTGGATGATGTGGTACAGCGGCAGGCCCAGGATGTCCTCGTAGAAGTGACGGGTTTCCTCGGCATCCCTGGCCCGGTAGGCATAGTGGTGGAGCTGGTGGATCGGGGCGGGCGCGGGCAATGCGGCAAGGTCCTTGAGGACGGCGGCCATGGCATGTCTCCTGTGAAGCGGCTGGGTGGCGGGTCTGGCGCGGAGTTTACTATTCCGTAATCGATTTACTGTATCGTAATTATTTGGCCCCGCCAAGCGGAAAACCCCTCGGTATTGAGAATGAATATCAATATCTATCGCCTCATAGGCGATGTCAATTCCCCATATTGACGCGGCCAATTGGACGGCCGGGCGCAAGCGGGCTACCCTCAGCCGGTCTTTGAAGCCGATCGGCCCTCAAAGCGAAGAAGTTTTTTTGTTCAACCCACTAGGAGATTTCCATGGCAGCACTCAAAGGCTCCAAGACGGAACAGTGCCTGAAGGACGCCTTCGCCGGCGAATCGCAGGCCAACCGCCGCTACCTGTATTTCGCAAACAAGGCCGACGTGGAAGGCCAGAACGACGTTGCCGCCCTGTTCCGCTCCACCGCCGAAGGCGAGACCGGTCATGCGCACGGCCACCTGGAGTTCCTGGAGCAGTCGGGTGACCCCGCCACCGGCCTGCCCATCGGGCCGACCCGCGACAACCTGAAGTCGGCCGTCGCCGGCGAGACGCACGAGTACACCGACATGTACCCGGGCATGGCCAAGACGGCCCGCGAAGAGGGTTTTGACGAAATCGCCGACTGGTTCGAGACCCTGGCCAAGGCCGAGCGTTCGCACGCGAACCGTTACGCCAAGGCCCTGGCCGAACTGGTGGATTGATACCTCGTCGGCTGTAAATCGCCACGCGGCACCGCGTGGCGGTTTTCGCGAAGGTTCAATCCTGGAGCCTTCCCGAAAACCCGGATCCCAAATAAAGAGAGAGCCCCATGGCCACCGAAGGCAACCTGGAAGCCCCCACCCGACATCCGCTGGACTGGAAGAACCCGGACTTCTACGACGAAGCCAAGACCTTCCACGAGCTTGAGCGGATCTTTGACATCTGCCACGGCTGCCGCCGTTGTGTGAGCCTGTGCGGCTCCTTCCCGACGCTGTTTGACCTGGTGGACGAGAGCAAGACCGGCGAGGTCGACGGCGTGGACAAGCAGGACTACTGGAAGGTCGTCGACCAGTGCTACATGTGCGACCTGTGCTACATGACCAAGTGTCCGTACACGCCACCGCACGAGTGGAACCTGGACTTTCCGCACACCATGCTGCGCGCCAAGGCGATCAAGTTCAAGAAGGGCGAAGTCAAGACGGCCGAGAGGCTGCTGGCGTCCACAGATCTTCATGGCTCATTTGCGGGCATTCCTGTCGTGGTGCAAGTGGCCAATGCGGTCACCCGCAACAAGACGGCCCGCAGCGTGATGGAGAGCGTGGCCGGCGTCGACAAGGACGCGTGGCTGCCCGGGTTGGCGACGAAGAAGTTCCGCTCGGGCACGCCCGCGGCCCGCGCCACGGCGGTGGTGGACGGCGCCAAGACGCCGGGGAAGGTTGCCATCTATGCCACCTGCTATGTCAACTACAACGAGCCCGGCATCGGCCACGACCTCCGGAAAATCCTGGACCACAACGACATCCCGTACGTGCTGGTCGACAAGGAACAGTGCTGCGGCATGCCCAAGCTGGAGCTGGGTGACCTGGACTCTGTGAACGCTGCCAAGGAAGCCAACATCCCGGTGCTGGCCAGGTACGCGAAGGACGGCTACGCCATCCTCGCCGCCGTGCCCAGCTGCACGCTGATGTTCAAGCAGGAGATCCCGCTGATGTACCCGGACGACGCCGACGTACAGCTGGTGGGCCAGCACATGTGGGATCCGTTCGAATACCTCATGGCGCGCAAGCGCGACGGCTTGCTGAAGACCGAGTTCCCGCAGAAGCTGGGCAACGTCAGCTACCAGATTCCCTGTCACGGTCGGGTGCAGAACATCGGGCGCAAGACCGAGGAAATGCTCAAGATGATCCCCGACACCACGATCAATACGGTGGAGCGTTGCTCGGGCCACGCCGGCACCTTTGGTGTCAAGAAGGCCACCCACCAGCAGGCGATGAAGATCGGAAAGCCGGTGTTCAAGGCCATGGCCACGATGAAGGACGGCGCGAAGCCCGACTACATCAGCTCGGATTGCCCGCTGGGCGGACACCATATTGCCCAGGGTTTCGAGGTCAATGGCCTCGGCGCGCCCGAATTGCAGCACCCGCTGAGCCTGGTGCGCCACGCCTACGGATTGAAATAAAACCCAGGAGTTACCGCCATGCAAGTCACCGGCCACATCACCCGCGACAGCCTCATGACGCTGGAGGCCTACAGCAAGTACCGCAAGGCCCACAAGGCCGAGATCTATGCCCACCGCCGCCTGCGCAGCGTGATGCTGGGCGAGAACATCAATGTGCAGTTCGAGAGCGAGCTGTCGATCCGCTACCAGATCCAGGAGATGCTGCGCGTGGAGAAAATCTTCGAAGAGGAGGGCATCGAGCAGGAAATCGAGGCTTATGCGCCGCTGGTGCCCTCGGGCACCAACTGGAAGGCGACCATGCTGCTGGAGTACACCGACATCCACGAACGCAAGCGCGAGCTGGCCCGGCTCATTGGTGTGGAGGACCGCATGTTTGTCGAGGTCGAAGGCCACGCCCGCGTCTATGCCATCGCCGACGAGGACCTGGAGCGCGAGAACGACGAGAAGACCTCGGCCGTGCATTTCGTGCGCTTTGAGCTGACGCCCGCCATGCGAGAAGCCGTGCGTGCGGGCGCCGCCGTCAAGCTCGGCTGTGACCACACCAACTATCCCGCACACGTGAGCATCGCCCCCGAGACCCTGGCCAGTCTCGCCGGAGACCTGAAGTAGGCACGCGCGGTTCCGATTCGGGATAATCCAGGCTTCCTCCGGGAAGCCTTTTTCCTGCCCCCCGCACGCCATGCTGTTCCTGCTGTCCCCCGCCAAGACGCTCGATTACGACACGCCCGTGGGCGACCTGCCGCACACCCGGCCTGCATTCGTCAACGAAGCGGCTGAACTGGTCGGCGTGCTGCGACGCCAGTCGCCCGCGCAGGTGGCGCGGCTCATGGACCTGAGCGACGAGCTGGCGGCGCTGAACGTGTCGCGGTACCAGGCCTGGGTGCCCCGTTTCACCGCCCAGAATTCCAGACAGGCCGTGCTGGCATTCAATGGGGATGTGTACGGCGGGCTGGACGCAAAGTCCCTGGACGCGGGTGACCTGCAATGGGCGCAGGCGCATGTGTGCATCCTCAGCGGCCTGTACGGCGTGCTGCGTCCGCTGGACCGCATGCAGCCCTACCGGCTGGAAATGGGCACGGCGCTGAAGACGCCGCGCGGTGCCAATCTGTACCAGTTCTGGGGCGCGCGGATCGCTGAAAGCCTGAACAGGCGTCTGGCCGCGGATCTCACGCCGGTGGTGGTGAACCTCGCTTCGCAGGAGTACTTCAAGGCGGTGGACCTCAAGGTCCTCAAGGCGCGGGTCGTGGAGTGCGTGTTTGAAGAGTGGCGCGCGGACCGCTACAAGGTGATCAGCTTCATGGCCAAGCGCGCCCGGGGCCTGATGGCGCGCTGGGCCATTGCCCACCGGGTGACCACACCGCGGAAATTGCAGGCGTTTGCCGGGGAAGGATATGGCTTCGATCCGGCCGCGTCCACGCCCGGGCGGCTGGTGTTCCGGCGGAGGCTGGTGTGAACACCACCCCGCAAACCATCACGCCCGAACTGCGCCGCTGGATCGTCGAACAGGCCCAGGCCGGTTACGACGCACCTTCCGTGCTGCAAGCCATGAAAGCGTCCGGCTGGGATGAGGATGTGGCCATCCAGGCCATGGAATCCACCCTGCGCGACCACGTGGACAGTCTCAAGGGCGCCGATGCGCTGCCTCCGGCGGTGCCGGTGCCGCAACCCCGATTGGGCGAGTCGCCGCTGTATCTGGATGTGGGTGACCGCCAGGTGCATGTGATCACGGCGCTGGCCAACCCGCGTGTGGTGGTGTTCGGCAACCTGCTGTCGGACGATGAATGCGATGAGCTGATTGCGCTGGCGCGCCCGCGGCTGGCGCGTTCGCTCACCGTGGCGGTGCGATCGGGCGGGGAAGAACTCAACGCCGACCGCACCAGCGACGGCATGTTCTTCGGGCGGGCCGAAAACGAGCTGGCGCGGCGCATTGAGGCGCGCATCGCCCGGCTGGTGGACTGGCCGGTGCAGAACGGCGAAGGCCTTCAGGTGCTGCGCTACCGGCCTGGTGCCGAGTACAAGCCACACTACGATTACTTCGATCCGGGTGAACCCGGTACGCCCACCATCCTCAAGCGCGGTGGCCAGCGCGTGGCCACGATCATCATGTACCTCAACGAGCCGGAGCGCGGCGGCGGCACGACCTTCCCGGACATCGGGATGGAGGTGGCGCCCAAGCGCGGGCATGGCGTCTTCTTCAGCTACGCGCGGGCGCACCCCTCCACGCGCACGCTGCATGGCGGCGCACCGGTGAAGGCCGGAGAGAAATGGATTGCCACCAAGTGGCTGCGTGAGCGCGAGTTTGCCTGAACCGGCTGTTTTTTGACAAAAACGGGCTGCAGCCCGCGTACTACAAGGCTGACCCGCTATGAAAATAAGAGCAAACCAGATCGAGATCGAGGTCGAGGACAGCGGTGCCGACGGCTCCCAGGCCGACCGCCCGGTGGTGGTGCTGGTGATGGGGCTGGGCATGCAGCTGATCGCCTGGCCGCCCGGTTTCGTGCGCCCGCTGCTGGAAGCCGGGTACCGGGTGATCCGCTTTGACAACCGCGACATCGGCCTGAGCACCTCGTTCGACCATCTGGGTGTGCCCAACCTGCTTTGGGTCATGCTGCAGCACCGCCTGGGCTTCACGCCGGACGCGCCCTACCGGCTGCACGACATGGCCGGCGACGCACTGGGCGTGCTCGACGCGCTGGGCGTGGCACGCGCCCATGTGGTGGGTGTGAGCATGGGCGGCATGATTGCGCAGCGCATGGCGCTGGCTGCCCCGCAGCGCTTGCGCAGCCTCACCAGCATCATGAGCTCCAGCGGGGCTCGCGGCTTGCCGCGCGCGGACGCCAGCGTGCTGCGCGTGATGATGGCGCGCCCCGCCAGCGCGCAGCGCGACGCGGTGGTGGACCACTATGTGAAGCTGTACCGCGCCATCGGAAGCCCAGCCTTCCCCACGCCGGTGGACGAGATGCGCCAGCGCATCGCGTTCGGCCTGGAGCGCAGCTGGCGACCAGCCGGCACCGCGCGGCAAATGGTGGCCATCGCAAACGACACCGGGCGGGCAGGAGAGCTGGGCAAGGTGGCCGTGCCCACGCTGGTCCTGCACGGCAAGGCCGACCCGCTCGTGCCCTACGCCTGTGGCCAGGACACGGCGCGGCGCATTCCTGATTCGCGGTTTGTGGGCTTCGAGGGCATGGGTCATGACCTGCCGCCGCCTGTGGTGTCCATGCTGCTGGCGGCCATGTTGCCCCACCTGCAGGCGCATTGAAACGAGAGGCCCTGAATGAATACCCCCGAACAATCCGGTCTGGGCAAACCGGTCGCCTACGCCGACCGGCTCGACCCCACGCTGCTGTACCCGATGCCGCGCGCGCCACAGCGCCAGGCGCTGGGTTTGCGGCCTGGGGCAGACCTGCCGTTCTCGGGCGCAGACCTCTGGTCCGCCTTCGAGTTGAGCTGGCTGACACCACGCGGCAAGCCCCAGGTGGCGATCGCGCACATCACCGTGCCGTGCGAGTCCACCAACATCATCGAGAGCAAGTCGTTCAAGCTCTACCTCAACAGCTTCAGCAATACCGCCTTCGCGTCTGCCGAAGCTGTGCGCGAGCGCATCCGGGCCGACGTGGGCGAGGCGGTCTGGCGCGGGGGAGTGGTCATGTCCTCGGTGGGTGTGCGGCTGGTGCTGCCGGAGCAGTTTGACCGCGAGGCCGTGCACGAGCTCGATGGCGTCAACCTGGACCGGCTGGACATCGAGTGCACCCACTACCAGCCGGCGCCCGAACTGCTGGTGGCTGCGATGGACGAGCAGCCCGTGACGGAGGTGTTGACCAGCAACCTGCTCAAGAGCAACTGCCTGGTGACCGGCCAGCCCGACTGGGGCAGCGTGCGCATCGCCTACAGCGGGCCGCAGATCGACCAGGGCGGTCTGCTGCGCTACATCGTGAGCTTTCGCAACCACAACGAGTTCCACGAGCCCTGTGTGGAGCGCATCTACATGGACATCATGTCCCGCTGCAAGCCGGCCAGGCTCGCGGTGCTCGCGCGCTACACCCGCCGTGGCGGTCTGGACATCAACCCCTTGCGAACCAGCCACCCCCAGTCGCTGCCGGCCAACATCAGGACCGCGCGGCAATAGACGTCACCGCCGCCATCTGTCCGGCTGGCTGTTCATTCGCCGAAGTTGCGCAGCGCGGCCAGCGGCGGGAACTCCCCCTGGCGCTTGGCCTTCATCGCGCCCACCGCCTCGCGCACATGGGCGTTGCTCCAGATCGCGCCCTGCACCCAGCCCATCTGCCTGAGGCTGTCGTCCACCGAATGGTCGCGTGTGTAGTGGATCACCTGCTTGGTGCCCCAGATCGCCACAGGTGGCTTGGCGGCGATTTCCCGGGCGCACTGCATGGCCGCAGCCAGCATGGCCTCGGGCGTGTCAAACACCTCGTTGACCAGGCCGTAGCCAAGGGCCCTGGCCGCCGGCAGGCGCCGGCCGGTATAGGCCAGCTCCTTGACCACGCCCAGCGGCACCAGCTTGGGCAGGCGCTGCAATGTGCCCACGTCGGCCACCATGCCGATGTTGATTTCCTGGATGCAGAAGAACGCATCTGCGGTCGCATACCGGATGCAGCAGGCCGTCACCATGTCCACCGCGCCGCCGATGCAGCCGCCCTGGATGGCCGCAATCACCGGGATGCGAAGCGTCTCCAGCTTGGTGAAGGTGCCCTGCAGCTCGGCCAGCATGTCGGCGATGGCCGCGCGGCCTTCGGGGCTGGCGTCGTCCATGGTGATGGCGCCGCCAAATGTCTCCAGCGCCATGCCGGCGCTGAAATGTTTTCCGGTGGAGCTGATGACCAGCGCGCGTGCCGTGCCCTGGCGGTGAAGCTGCGTGAGCGTGTCGTCCAGCTCGCGCCAGAACTGCGGGTTCATGGTGTTCATCGCCTCGGGGCGATTCAGCACGAGGTGGGCGATGTGGTCGTGGTGTTCGAGCGTGAAGCAGTTCATGGGCGGATCTCCTTGCCCGGAACTGTAGCCGCCCGGCAGGCCGGGGCGGGTCACCCGCGCGCCAGCCGGCTCAGGCGACGATCCAGTCGCAGCGCAACCGGCTGGCCCGGTGGGCCCGGGTGCGCCAGGCGATGTACAGGTCGGGTGCGGCGATGCCAACCAGGCACAGCGGGAAAGCCAGCACGACGCCGAAAATCGCCACGGGCAGCATGCCCACCCAACCCAGCAGCCACAGCGTCAGCACGCCATCCCACAGGTGGTACTCCAGCGGGTGTTCTGCACGGTGCGCGACGTGCCATTGCTTGATGCGCTGCAGCTCGGCGAGGGTCATGGAAGCGGTCTCCTGGGGCCTGGAGAAGACTGTAAGGCACGCGTAAGCCACCGTCAACCGCCCGACACGCCCGCCCCGTGCGCTGCGGCGGTTCTGCCCCGATCAGACCCTGCGGCGCCGCGGCACGACCTGGAGCTGGACCGTCACCCTTGCCGGGCTGGCGCCCACCGTCAGGCTTTGCAGCGGCAGGTCGAGCAACTGCTCGCCGTGCCACACGCGCACCTGCACCGCGCCGTCGGGCACGTCGTCAAACACGGCCTGGCCCTCCGGCGTGGTGCGCTGTGCCCAGGGCGACTCGCTCACGTACACATGGCCGCGCATCGAGCCGTGGATGTGGCAGCCCAGCAGCACGGCACCGGCCTTGTCCAGCGTGACCTCGGCCGCCTTTGCGGGCTTGCCGTCGGGCTTGCCGTCCAGGCGAAGCTCGAAGCCGCCGGTGCTGGAGAACTGCGCCAGCCCCGCAGCCGAGCCGCGCACATGGTGCTCCCAGGAGTCGTTGTTGACGAAGGTGACCTTCGCACCCACCGGCACCACGCTGACCGCCGGAATGAAGCGCATCTTCTCCTGCGTCACCGTGGCGGCCATGGGCAGTGCCGACTTGGGCGTGCCGCGAGCCGACGGCAGCACCACCACCACGGCGTCCTGCACCGGCTTGCCCTCCTTGTCGAGCACCGTTACAGAGACAGTTCCGGCTGCAGCCCCCATGGATGCTGCACAACCCGCTATGAAAAGCGTAGCAAAACAGGCTGGAATGCGCATGATGGTCACTTCACGGTGATGGTGTCGCGGTGCATGGGCGCCAGCCGCGCCAGCAGCTGGTTCTGCGCGCGAAACGCGATGCCCTGCGCGTCCATGGACTGCTGCAGCACCTCGACCAGCGCGTTGAAGTCCGCCTTGCTGATATCGAGATTGGCGTGCGCCGACTTCATGTCCGCGCCCTTGTAGACGCAGGGGCCGCCCATCACCACGCAGAACTGCTCGACCAGCCGTTCCTTGACTTGCGCCTGGTTCACCGGCTTGAAATGGGGGCCGGTGCGCGGGTCCGCGAGCAGGCGGACCATGAAGTCGTCCATCAGTTTCACCAGGCCGGGCGTGCCGCCAAAGCTCTGCAAGAGCTCCGGGGACGGCGGGGTCTGGGCGAATGCGGGGTTGGTGAAGACGGCCGACAGGGCCACCAGGCAGGCTGCGAGAGATTTTTTCATGAAGGTTCCTCGAAAGTCGGAAAGCGGGTTCAGAACGCCATCTGCGCCGAAACATAGGCACCGGTCTGCTTGCGGCCGCCGGTGATGCCGGGCACTACCCGGCCGAGGTCGACCCAGGCCAGCGTCAGCGAGAGGTTCTTGGACGGTGCCCATGCAACAAAGATGTCTTTCCAGTCGTCCTCGCGCAGCGCGCTGCCCAGGCCGGCGGCGGCGCCCAGCGCTTCCAGGTTGTTGGGCTTGAACCGGTATTCCGCACCGATGGCCAGGTCGCGGCGCAGCAGGTAGGCCACCGAGAACTCCGGCTGCAGGCTGTAGCTGTTGCGCCCGGGTGCGGCCGAGCCAAAGCCCAGCAACCCGTTCTGGTTGGCACGGGTGTAGCGCAGCGTGCCGTTGACCAGCACACCCTGGGCCAGGAACAGCTTGGTCGCGCTCACGTACAGGTCCGTCCCGCTGTCCTTGACGCCCAGGAAGTTGTAGACCGAGTTGATCGAGCCAGGACGCGAGCGCTTGTGCTCCAGGCCCACCGCGATTTGCGGCATCAGCGTGTCGCTGTCCAGCACGGCGTCGCCGGCCACGCGGACCTTCACGCCCAGGATGTCCATCTTGATGTGCTGCCCTGGAGTCACTCCAAACGGCGCGATGCCGTTGAGGGCAATCGCCGCTGCGGCGTCAAAGTCCTGTTGTGCCAGGGACAGCTCCACGCGGTCGCGCCAGCCCAGCGCGACGCCGTAGGTGGTCAGGCCGTAGTCCTGTGTGCGGGCGCGCGAGAGGTGCGCGGTGAAGCCGGTCTCGCCCGCCGTGGCGTTGCTGCCGATCACCGCCCAGGGGGTGAGGCCGCCGCCGGCCGCGCCGTCAATGCTGCTGACGCCGCCGGTCAGCAGCAGTTTGCCGGTCTCGGCCTGGGCCAGGCCGCAGCCCAGTGCGGCGATGGCCAGGGCCGTCGCTCGGATCGCGTGTGTCATCGGGTGCTCCGTCAAGGTGTGTCGGGTTGGAAGAAAAAATGGGAGGCGCCCCACTGGTACGCAGCGCTCCGGCAGCCGGATGCAGCCTGTGCATACCCGAGTGCCGAGCCGGGGCAAACCGGCCCCGAGGCCGCTGCTACCATCCGCGGCATGAAGCGTCGCGATGTCCTGCTGATGCCCGTGTTGCTGACCGGAGGTGCCGCCATGGCCGATCTGCCCAAGGTCCAGTCGCTGGACGATGCGCTGCGCTGGCTGGACCACCTGGAGCGCGCCGCCAGCGTGCGTGCCACCGGCACCTGGCCGCTGGTGGCCGTGCTGGAGCACCTGGCGCAGAGCATCGAGATGAGCGTGCGCGGTTTCCCGGCGCCCAGAAGCGCGCTGTTCCAGTCAACCCTGGGGACTGCAGCGTTCACCGTGTTCAAGTGGCGCGGACGCATGAGCCACGGGCTGGCCGAGCCCATCCCCGGCGCGCCAGCGCTCGCGCTGCAGGGGGACTGGCGGGTGTCGGCGCAGCGGCTGCGCCAGGCGATTGGCGGCTTCCAGGCCGCCAGCGGGCCGCTCAAGCCGCACTTCGCCTACGGCACGCTGTCGCGCGCGGACTACGCGCTTGCGCACAGCATGCACATTGCCAACCACCAGGACGAGATCGCCGTGGTGCTGGCAGCCGGTTCAGAACAACGAGCCTGAGTCTGCTATTGTTTTTGTAGCTGCCTGACCAGGACTGGCGGGGGCTGCAGCCGGTTTTCCCAATGAATCCAGGCGTTGCAGGCCGCCCACGCGCACCCCCAGCAGACGGAAGCGCCGCGCCAGGTCCACCCGTTTGAGGCACAGCCCGGCGGTGTGGCGGATGGTCTTGGCGTCGGCGGTCGGCTGGGCAAGGGTCTGGTCGCGCGTGACGATCCTGAAATCGGTGTAGCGCAGCTTCACGCCGATGGTGCGGCCTGTGTAACCCTTGCGCTGCAGGTCCGCAGCGACCTGCTCGCACAGCCGGGTGAAGACGGCGCCCAGCTCGGCGCGGTCGTGTGCGGCGTGCAGGTCGCGGTCAAAGGTGGTCTCGCGGCTCATCGACACCGGCTCGCTTTCGGTGACCACCGGTCGCTCGTCGCGGCCCCAGGCGGCGTCGTGCAGCCAGGCGCCATAGGCCTTGCCGAAGGCTTCCACCAGTGCCTGGCGCGGGCGTGCGGCCAGGTCGCCCACGGTATGGATGCCCTGGGCGGCCAGCTTTGCCTCCGCCTTGGGGCCGATGCCGTTGATCTTGCGGCAGTCCAGTGGCCAGATCTTCTCCTGCAGGTCGGCCTCGTGCACGATGGAGATGCCGTTGGGCTTGTTGAACTCGCTGGCCATCTTGGCCAGCTGCTTGTTGGGCGCCACCCCGATGGAGCAGGTCAGGCCGGTGGCCTCCAGGATGCTTTTCTGGATCAGCCGGGCCAGCACGCGGCCCCCCTCGCGCTGGCCGCCGGGCACGGCGGTGAAATCGATGTAGACCTCGTCCACACCGCGGTCCTCCATCACCGGCGCGATCTCGGTGATCACGGCCTTGAACGCACGCGAGTACTTGCGGTACTCCTCGAAATCCACCGGCAGCAGGACGGCCTGCGGGCACAGCCTGGCGGCCTTCATCATCCCCATGGCCGAACCGATGCCGAACTGCCGCGCCGCGTAGGTGGCGGTGGTGATGACGCCGCGCCCGGTGTAGTCGCGCAGCACCGGGAACGCCTCCACCGGGATGAAGCGAAGCGCGGTGTCCGAGTACTTCTCGCGCAGGGCTTCGTCCAGCCGGGTGCGGCCACCGCCGATCACCACCGGCAGGCCCTTGAGCTGCGGGTATCGCAGGAGTTCGACCGACGCGTAGAACGCGTCCATGTCAAGATGGGCGATGCGGCGTGTCGGTGCAGTCACGCCGGGAGCATAGCGCCGGGCCATGGCAGTCGCCGTCAGCTTGATCCGAGTCAAATTTGATTTGAGTCAATTGCAATCGGGCGCCGTGCAGGCAAGATGCCAATGTCGCCCCAGGGTGGGCTTTTTCTTCGGGCCAGAAAGGTCATTGGCGTGCACGATTCGACCGGCAGCGGCTGGCAGGATTTCCCGGTGTCCATCCCCCCGGGCGAAGTGGACCGGCTGATGTACGCCAGCCTGTGCTGTGTCCAGGGCGGCGTGTTCGAGGAAATGCACCGCATCCGGGAGCATGCGCTGCGCCGCAATGTGGCGGACGGCGTGCACGTGGCCCTGCTCTACCAGAGCGGCTGGTTTCTCGAATGGCTGGAAGGCCCTGCGCAGGGCGTGCGCGCCGTGATGGCGCGGGTCGCGCGGGATCCGCGCCACCGCTCGATCAAGCTGCTGCACGCCAGCCGCGGCCTGCGCCGGCTCACCGAGCCCTGGTCCATGGCCATGGCCCAGGCGCACGAGCGGCCTTCGGAATTCGCCGGCCGCGTTGTGGCGTTGCGCGAGTTGCACCGTGCGGGCGAGGACATGGACCCGGCCACCGTGTGGCGCCGCCTGTCCACGCCCATGACGCACCCGGGCGCCGCCGAGCAGGCGCAAAGCGACCGCTTCCAGCGCGTCATGGTGTGCAGCGCGCAAGGCGCCGACTCCTTTGAACTGGTGCGCTGGCTGGGCCAGTTGCACGACGCCGAGGTGGTGCATCGCCGATTTGCCGGCAGCCGCGCCGATGCGCGTGATGTGGCCACCGACTATGTGGACCTGGCCTGCGACCCGGTCGTCCGCCGCGTGATCGCCATGGCCCGCAACGGGTTGCAGATTGGCCTGACCCAGGCGTTCCTGCCCGACTATTCCCACGTCATCCTGCTGTTGGCCGGCGACCCGGTGCGCGACACCCAGCTGGTGCAGCGGCTGGTGGCCGCCTGTGCGCGGCTGTCGCACCGGCCGGTGGTCATCGGACTGGCGCCGATTGATGCGGACCATGCGCCCCTGCAGCGTCTGGCGCACGCAGGCGGGCTGGTGTATCTGGACTGCGAGCTCGCCGGGTCCATCGACGCGCCGGCATGGTGGGCCGCGGCCGAGCCCCTGCTGGACCTGATCCTGGGGCTGCACACGCCCGAGCCGCTGCCGCCAGCCTGATGCCGTCGGGTGTGGCACCCGGACAAGTCATTCAGGTGGGGTAGGTCCCCGGCAACAGGATGCTGCGGTCCACGTGTTGCAGATTGGTGTGGCCGCAAAACGCCATGGTGATGTCCAGTTCCTTGTGGATGACCTGCAGCGCCTTGGTGACGCCGGCTTCGCCCATGGCGCCCAGCCCATAGACCATGGCGCGGCCGATCATCGTGCCGCGTGCCCCCAGGGCCCAGGCCTTGAGCACGTCCTGGCCGCTGCGGATGCCCCCGTCCATCCAGACCTCGATCTGCGAGCCCACGGCCGCCACGATGGCCGGCAGCGCCTCGATGCTGCTTTGCGCGCCGTCCAGCTGGCGTCCGCCGTGGTTGCTGACGACGATGGCGTCGGCTCCGCTTTGCACGGCGAGCTTCGCGTCCTCCACATCCTGGATGCCCTTGAGGATCAGCTTGCCGCCCCAGCGCTCCTTGACCCAGGCCACGTCGGGCCATGACAGGCGGGGGTCAAACTGCTCGTTGGTCCAGGCGGCCAGGGACTTCATGTCGCTCACTGCCTTGACATGGCCCACCAGGTTGCCGAACGTGTGGCGCCGCGTGCCGGCCATGCCAAGGCACCAGCGCGGCTTGGTCATCAGGTTGATGATGTTGGCCATCGTGGGCCGCGGCGGGGCGGTCAGGCCGTTCTTCAGGTCCTTGTGCCGCTGCCCGATCACCTGCAGGTCCAGCGTCAGCACCAGCGCGCTGCAGCGTGCCTTGCGGGCGCGCTCGATCATGGCCGCCATGGCGTCGCGGTCGCGCATCATGTACAGCTGGAACCAGAAAGGCGCCTGCGTGTGGGCGGCGATGTCCTCGATGGAGCAGATGCTCATGGTGGACAGCGTGAACGGGATGCCGAACTGCTCGGCCGCACGGGCCGCCTTGATCTCGCCGTCGGCGTGCTGCATGCCGGTCAGGCCGACGGGCGCGATGGCCACCGGCATCTTGCAGTCCTGGCCCACCATCTTGACTGCGGTCGTGCGGTTCTCCATGTTGACCGCCACGCGCTGGCGCAGCCGGATCTTCTGGAAATCCGATTCGTTGGCGCGGTAGGTGCTCTCGGTCCAGCTGCCGCTGTCGGCATAGTCGTAGAACATGCGCGGCACGCGCTTCTGGGCGAGCACGCGCAGGTCTTCAATGTTGGTGATCACGGGCATGGAGGTCTCCTGGGGATGCGACGATGGTAGCGACCCACCTGGCGCGGCGGCGTGAAACCCGCCGCCGGCGGCGTGAAATTATTTTGCGGCGGTCCTCGCCAGACCGCCCACCCGGACGCCCGCGCCTCGCACCTCGATCCGCAGCTCATCCAGCGCTGTGCCGTCGGCGGCCACCAGCTGGAGGGCGTGGCGCCCCGGCCAGGGCTGCCAGCTCGCGCTGGCGCCGCGGCCCACGTCGCGGCCGTTCACACGCCAGCGAAGGCCGGCGGCCGGCGCACCCCCGCCGCTCGCGCTGAGCTGCACGCGCTGGCGTTGCGGCGGAATGTCGGGGTCCAGCGCGAAGACCGTGCCTGGAGCCGGCGCCCGGATGCGCCAGCTGGCCGCCGCAGCCGGATTTTTGGCATCAAATCCGCCTCCAGCCCCCGCCAGTGCTTGATGATCCGCTCCTGAATTGATAGCAAATAACGGCTGTTGCGTGCCTTCCAGGAACCACTCGTCGCGCGCGGCTTCCAGGTTGTCGCCAAAACGCGTCGCCGTCTGCACCAGGCCAGCAGGGGCAGCGGGCGCGCGGCTGGGCTCGCGCGCATGCAGGTACTGCATTACCGCCGCCCACACCGGCGCGGCGCCGTGCGTGCCGCTGACTTCGCGCATCGGCTCGCCGCTGGCGTTGCCCACCCAAACGCCCACGGTGTAACGCTGCGACCAGCCCACGGCCCAGTTGTCGCGCATGTCCTTGCTGGTGCCTGTCTTCACGGCCGTCCAGAAACGGGTGGCCAGCACGCTGTCGGTGCCGAAGGTGCGCGCCCGGGCGTTGGGGTCGCTCAGGATGTCGCCCACGACAAAGGCCGCGGCCGGGTCGATCACGGGTGGCCGGCCCGTTGCAGGCGGCGCCCCGCGCGCGACCGAGCTGGCCACGGGGCGGAGCGACACCTCGCCGAAGCGCCCGCCGTTGGCCAGCGCGCGGTAGGCGTTGGTCAGCCCCAGCAGGGAGACTTCGGCGCTGCCCAGCGCGAGGCTGTAGCCGTAGTAGTCGCCGGTTTCCCGAAGCGGCAGGCCCAGGGACACCAGCTGGCGGTGGAAGGCGTCGGGCGAGACCATCACCAGCGTGCGCACCGCGGGCACGTTCAGCGAGGCGCCCAGCGCGGTGCGCACCGAGACCCAGCCCTTGAAGCGCCGGTCGTAGTTCTGCGGGATGTACAGGCCGCCCGCGGTGGGAATCAGCGCGGGCGAGTCGTCCAGCAGGGAGGCTGCGGTGAGCCGCCGCTGGGCGATGGCCTGCGCATACAGGAAAGGCTTGAGGGTGGAGCCTGCCTGGCGCGGCGCCGTGACGCCGTCCACGTCGCCGGCCTGGCTGAGTTCGCCCGACGAGCCTACCCAGGCCAGCACGCCGCCGCTCGCGTTGTCCAGCACGACGACGGCGCCGTCCTGCACATGGCGGGCGCGCAGTTCGCGCAGGTGTTGCTGCAGTGTCTGTACCGCAAAGCGCTGCAGCGGCGCGCGCAGGGTGCTGCGCACCGTTCGAACCGGGTCTGCGGGGGCGCTACCGCCCTGGCGGGACAGGGCGGCATCGATCCGGGTGGATTCGGCCAGCAGCCTGCGCGCCAGGTGTGGCGCGTCGCCCTCACTCACGTCGAAAGCGCGCCGCTGCAGCGCACCGGTGACGAACAGGTCCAGCGCGCCGCAATCCGGGGCCTTGCTGGCAGCGCCCGCCGTGACCGCCTCCGCAGGGGCGTCCGCCGCCTGCAGGGCGCGCCACACGCCGCAGGCGCGCTGGCTCACCCGTGCGGGCTCCGCGTTGGGCGCGCGCACCAGCGCCGCAGCCACAGCGGCCTCGCGTTCGTCCAGCCCCGAGGGCGCCTTGCCAAACAGGGTGCGCGAAAGCGCGTCGATGCCCACGACCTCGCCCCGAAACGGCACGAGATTGAGGTAGGCCTCCAGGATCTCGTGCTTCTTCCAGCGTCCGTCCAGCCCGCTGGCCGAAATCGCCTGCCCGATCTTCTGCGGCAGGCTGCGGCCGCCGGTGCGCTGGCGCAAGTCCTCGTCCAGCAGGCCGGCCAGCTGCATGCTCAGGGTGGAAGCACCGCGCGTCCGGGTGTTCCACAGGTTGGCCCAGGCGGCGGCGGGCACGGCCTGCCAGTCCACTCCGCTGTGCTCGTAAAAGCGCCGGTCCTCGCTGAGCACGATGGCGCGGCGCAGTGCGGGCGAGATGTCGGCCAGCGCCACCCAGTCGCCGCGACGCACGCTGGCATCAACGCGCAGGCGGTGCAGCGGCGCGCCGGATGCGTCCAGGACACGCAGCTCGGACGAGCGCGCAGCGGCTTTTACCTCATCAAAAGTGGGTTCAGCCCCCGCCATTGCTGGCTGGACAGCTATAAAAACAATAGCAATCAGCCGCCGCGCCGGCGGTGGCAGCGCCCGCAGGCTCATCGCGCGGCCTCCACCCGGACGCGCGCGTTGGGGGATTCGCCGAACATCTCGGGCGCGTACATGGCCTCCACCCGGGTGGGGGGCAGGGCAAAGTCGCCCACGTTGCTGAGCCGCAGCGTGTAGGTGACCTGGAAGCTGCCCTTGGGCACGTAGTCGTAATAGCTGCGCAGCGCCTCGAAGCCGCGCTCCTCGAACACCGGTGCCAGGCCGCCGGTGCGCCTTTCGCCCTGCGTGGCGATCTGCGAGTCGCGTCCCAGGCCGCTGCCCAGCACGGTGGCTCCGCCGGGTACCGGGTCGGTCACCACCACCCAGGTCATGTCGCTGGTGGCACTGATATCCAGCGTGACGCGCAGCACGTCGCCGCGGCTCAGGCGTCCGGGCGCGGCCTGTTCCACCGGCGTGACGGTGCGGCGCACCTGGTAGCCCGCAGCAAAGGGCGCCTTCAGGTCGACGGCTGCCAGCGACTGCACCGTGAGCCAGGGCTTGCCGCTGCCCTGGTGGGTGACCGCCAGGGTGTCGTTCGCGCCCGGCGCGCCGGATGCTGCGGGGGCGGCGGGCGCGCCCCAGGCCAGCTGCAGCGGCGCGCGCGGCTGGCGCCAGTCCAGCGCGGCGGTGGCGGTGCCCAGGGTGGCGCGGGTGAGGCCGCTGACCGGCGTGGCCTCAAAGCGGGCCGAGAATTTCTCCAGGGCGAGGCCGCCCCACAGGTTGGCATTGGTGGTGGACCAGGCGCCGCGCTGCTGGCGCGCCAGGAAACCATTGGCCAGGCGGGGCAGGTCGTCCTTCCAGGCCGGGTCGTCCAGTACGGCGAGGATGAGCCGTGCCGTGGCGACATCGCCGTTGGCCATCAGCCACCACCAGTGGTCCTCGCGCTCGGTGCTGAAGACGGCCCGTGTGCCCTGCCAGGACAGCCGCGCGCGCAGCACCTGCATCGCCTCGGCCATGCGCGCCTCGCGCTGGGGCGCATCGGCCACACGGCGCAGGACATTGAGCCAGTCGATCACCGCGTGGGTGGGCCACTGGTTGGGCGCGGAGGTGATGCTGCCCAGCATGCGACCCTGTGCCTTGCCGTAGCGCGAGAGCGCCTCCAGCGCCGCCAGCTTGCGCACGTCCAGGTCCTTGCGCGGTGCCCACACGTCGCGCTGGATGCGGCCCTCCACAAAAGCGATCAGGCCGCGCTCCAGCGGCGCGCGGGCCTCATCGCCGAGGCCGAATGCCGGGTTGATGGTCGCGGCCTCGTGCGCTGCGGCCAGCAGGTAGGCGGTGAGCGTGTCGCTGCCGCGGCCCGCGTCACCGTCGCGCGGCGGGAAATAGCCGGCCAGCCCGTCGCTGTCCAGGTATCCGGGCAACTGCGCCACCACGGCCTGCCAGAGCCTGGCGTCGCGCAGGCCCAGCGCCTTGCTGGTTTTCTGTTCGAGGCAGGCATGCGGGTAGTTGAGGAACCAGTCGCGCACGCCCGGCAAGCCGTCCGCCAGGCGCGGCTGCAGCGCCAGGCGAAGGCCGCCGCGTGCGCGGCCTTCGTGCAGCAGCGCATCCGCGGGCGCTGCAACCGGCAGCGACAGCGCGCCATCCAGCTGCACCAGGGTGGCCTGCTGCACCGTCAGCGGCACGGCGGGCACGAGCCGCTGGCTCGCCTTGAGGGCGTCGCGTGTGCCGCTGGCGCTGTCGCGGGCTTCGATCTCCCACAGCAACGCCTCACTGCGGGTGAACGCCAGCTGGCCCGGCGCGGTGACCGACCAGGCCACCTCGCGCGACTCGCCGGCGGGCAGCACCACCTCCTGCGCGGGCAGCGTCAGCAGCGTGGCGCGCGGCGTGACCTGCACCGTCATGGCCTTGGGTGTGGTGTTGCGAAGGGTGAACTGCGCGCGGAAGGTGTCGCCCTCGCGCACCAGGGGCGGCAGGCCGCTGATCAGCTGCAGGTCCTGCGTGGTGCGCAGGGTGGCCTGGCCGGTGCCGAACAGGGCTGCACCCGAGTCAGCGACGGCCACCACCCTGAAGCTGGTGAGCGCATCGTTCAGCGGCACCTGCACCGTCGCCTGGCCCTGCGCATCCAGCGTGACGCGCGGGTTCCACAGCAACAGCGTGTCCAGCAGCTCGCGCGTGGGGCTGCGTCCGCCGCCGCCGCCGGCCGGCACGGCCTTGCGCCCATAGTGGCGCCGCCCGATGATCTCCTGCTGCGCGGTCGCGGTCTCCACGCCCCAGGCGCGGCGCTGCAGCATTGCCTCCAGCAGGTTCCAGCTGGTGTTGGGCATCAGCTCCAGCAGCGCCTGATCCACGGCAGCCAGGGCCACCTCGGCGTGGGCGGCCGGCTTGCCGCCCGGCAGCGTGGCGCGCACCGTCACGGTGGCGGTGGCGCGCACGGGATAGCTGGCGCGGTCGGCCTTGACGGCCACGTCCAGGCGGTGCGCGGCGGTGCCCACGCGGATCTCGGCCACGCCCAGGCGGAACGCGGGCTTGCTCAGGTCGACCAGGGCGGTGGGGGCAATGTACTCGCGGCCCTCGTGCCAGAAGGCCGTCCACCACTCGCGCGGTGCCTTGTAGCCCCAGGTGAACAGGCTGTACCAGGGCACCTCGCGCAGGCGCCCGCGCAGGGCCAGCACGCTCACATAGACATTGGGTCCCCAGTGTTCGCGCACCTGCAGCCGCACGGTCGGGTCCTGGCCGTTGAGCTGCACCACATGGGTCTCGAGGATGCCTTCGCGCTCCACAGCCACCAGTGCGGTGGCGTGTCGAAACGGCATGCGCACCTGCAAGCGCGCTGTCTCGCCGGGCTGGTAGGCCTTCTTTTCGGGCAGCAGGTCGATGCGGTCGTGGTTCTCGCCGCCAAACCACAACTCGCCCTGGCGGGTGACCCACACCGAGCCCGCCGCCTGGCTCGTGCGACCGGCGGCGTCGCGCGCGGTGGCAACCAGCTCGATCTCGCCGGCCTGCTGGATGGAGGCCTCGCACAACAGCAGGCCGCGCGAATCGCTGCGCCCGGTGCATACGGTGCCCAGGTCGCGCAGCTCGGTCTTGTTGTCGTAGGTGTAGAAGCCACCCACCATGCGTTTGCGGCTGGTGGTGGTGATGCGGGCCTGCGCCTTGACCTCCAGCGCAACGTCGCCCTGGGGCTGGCCGGCAAGGTTGAGCGCCAGCGCCTGGAAGCGCATCTTCTGGCTGGCGGAGACCCAGCCCTCGGTGCGCAGCCCGGCTATCACGCTGGCGGGCCACAGCGGTGTGACGCTGCGCAAGGTCTGCACCTCGCCGCCCGGGTCCGCGTAGGTGGCTTCCAGCACCAGGTCGCGCGGGCGCGGCGAGGCCGGAATGTCGGGGATCGACAGCTTGCCGGCGCCGGTGCGGTCCAAGGTGAGCGCCAGCTTGTCGGCCACAACGCGCTGGTCCGCGCCCTCCGCCTGTTCTTCCTCGTCTTCAGTCTGGCCGGGTCCGCGCGGCGGCCGGAAGCTGAATCCGTCATGGTCGGGAAATGAGAGCGACTTTGGCCGCACCAGGGCAGACACGCGCACCGGCAGACCGGCCGCGCCTCCGCCGGCCACATACTGGACCTGCACCGCAGCCGGTACCACACGGGCCGCCACCAGAGGCTGGTTGTCGGCAGGCGCGATGCGGCCTTCAAACACGGGCAGCCGGAACTCCTCGACGCGGAAGCTGCCGGAGTCCAGGCTGCGGCCGCGCGCGCCGGCGTAACGAAGGGTGACTTCGTACTGGCCCAGTCGCGCGGCCGGCGGCACCTGCCAGCGGCTTTCGGCGCTTTGCCCGCCGGTGGGCGTCTTGCGCCAGGCCAAGGGTTGGGTGTACTGCTGGCCGCTGCCCGTGTGGGTGACGATCAGCGTGGCCGGCAGCACGGCCGGCAGGCCCAGGCCCTGGGCGGTCTGGGCGCGCAGCAGGTGCTTCATCGACACCGTCTCGCCAGCGCGCAGCAGCGTGCGGTCAAACACGGTGTGGGCGCGCTCGTCGGCCTGGGCTTCGCTGGAGGTAGGGAGGTTGAAGCGCCAGGCCTCGATGCCGCGGTTCCAGTCGCTCCAGGCGAAGGTCATGTCCTCGACGCCCTGGGCATCGCGCGCGCGGGCGCTCACAAAGTAGGCCTGCCGTCCGGCGTCGTCGCTGTCGCCTGCGCCAGTGCAGGCCGGCGCCTCGGGCGACAGGCCATTGAATCGGGCGATGCCCTGTGCGTCGGTGACACCGCGGGCCAGCTCGCGACCATTGCAGTCGGAGACGCGCACGGTCGCTCCGGGCGCCGGCTGCCCGCGGTCAAGTGTGGTGACCCAGGCCAACGCGTTTTCGCGGCCCAGCTTGATGTGCACGGCCAGGTTGGTCACCAGTGCCGAGGTGCGCACGTACATCGTGCGCGCGGCACCGTGGCGCGCATCCAGCAACCCTGCGCCCAGAACAGGCGAGGCGATCTCCACCACGTGAAAGCCGGGCGCAAGCGGGATGCCCACGACCTCGAAGGGGCGTGGGTCTCCGCCAGCCGCGCGGGGCAGATCCAGCGTCTTGACGTCCCCGCGCCCGGCCAGCAGCGAGACCATGCGCGGTTGCACCCAGTCCTTGTCCGCTGCGTCAAGCACGCGCGGCAGCTCGCCGCGCACATCGGCGGCGGCCTCCTTGCGCGAAACGCTGTAGCCGTTGTACCGCGCCACCTTGCGTAGCCACGCGATGATTTCGGCGTCGGTTTTGGGTTGCAGGTCACCCACGCGGGCGGGAGCCAGCGTCTGCGCTTTCAGGTCGGGCTCCACATGACGCAGCGTGACCGGCAGCAAGGTCTGACCGTCTGGCTCGGCAAAGCGCTCGACGATGCCAAACGGCGAGGCCGCGAACTTGGCCAGCGGTGGCAGCGGCCCGGTGGCCACCTTGAGCGGGAAGTTGTCGGCGTTGCGCAGCGGCCGCCCCGAGGCATCCTTGAAGTCCCGCGGCAGCTCCAGCGTGAAGCTGGCCTGTGGTGGCAGCGGCGCCTTGAAGCGCAGGCTGTTGACGAGCGCGTCTGCGTCCTCGCCCTCCGCCTCAAACGTGGGCGTGTGGGTGCCGGCCGTGCCCTTCAAGCGGATCTGCGCCGCCAGCGCCCGCGGCACCGGCGCATTGAAAGACAGGTGCAGGGCGCGGATGGGCAGGCAGGCGGCCTGGGCGTTCTCGCGCTCGCAGGTGAAGCTGGCGGCAAAGGGCTCGCGCACCTGGAAGGTGAAGCGCTGCTCGCTGGTGCTGGCCACACCACTTGGGGTGGCTATGCCTTTGCCATAGACCAGCTGCACCCGCGCGTTGGCGGGCAGGCGGCGGTTGCAGGCCATCGCCACGTAGTTAAGCGGGTTGGCCGCAGCGGCCTTGCTGACGCGATAGGCCTCCAGCAACGCCGCGCGGTCCTGGCCCTCCAGCAGGCGCACCGGCACGCGCTCGCCCAGGCCCTCGACCGCGCACCACAGGCCGGCCTGCAGGCTGGCGGGGCTGGCCGGGCCGTTGAGCTGCAGGATGAACGCCTGCTCCTCGTCGATGCGCTGCCAGGTACCGGGGCGCACCTGCTGCACGAATGGCCCGCCGGTACGGAACTGGAAACTGCGTTCGGCGAGCGTCGCGTCGCGGGGTGACTTGAACCCGGCGCGGGTCTGCACCGTGCAGCTGATGCCGGGGGGCAGGTCTTCCTGGAAATCAAACACCCATTCGCGTTCGCTCACCCAGCGGCCACCTCCCTGCGTGGCCTGCGCGTCACTGCAAGACAGCCACACCGGCGTGGGTGCCCGCGGGTTGCCCAACGGAACGGCGGCCTCGTCGAACTTGACCACCACCTGGCGCACGCGCGCCACCTCACCCTGGGGCGAGACGCTGGTGACTTGCAGGGCTTGCGCGGCCACGCCCGAAAACGCCATGGCGGCGAAAGCCAAACCCCTCGTGAATGTGCCCACGCGTGCCTCCTGTGCGGAGCACAGCGTAGCCGAAATCCACAGGCCGGGCCGTGACAAATTTCAGGGTCTCGGGGCGCAAGCGTTCGGGGCTGCTCAGCCCAGACGGAGGCGATGGCGCGCGATCTGCGCGCGCACTTGCGCCGGGGCCGTGCCGCCCAGGGTGTTGCGGGCGCCCAGCGAGCCGCGCAAACTCAAGCACTCGTAGACGTCCTTCCCGATGGAAGGGTTGAAGGATTGCAGCACCGCCAGTGGCAGTTCCGACAAATCCACGTTGTGCGAGATGGCGGCCTTGACGGCAAGGGCCACCGTTTCGTGCGCATCGCGGAAAGGCAGGCCCTTCTTGACCAGGTAGTCGGCCAGGTCGGTGGCGGTGGCGTAGCCGCGCAGCGCGGCCTGCTCCATGGCCTGGGGCTTGACGGAGATGCCGCCCACCATCTCGGCAAAGATGCGCAGCGTGTCCTTGAGCGTGTCCACCGTGTCGAACAGTGGCTCCTTGTCTTCCTGGTTGTCCTTGTTGTAGGCCAGGGGCTGGCCTTTCATCAGGGTGAGCAGGCCCATCAGGTGGCCGACCACGCGGCCGGTCTTGCCGCGCGCCAGCTCGGGCACGTCGGGGTTTTTCTTCTGCGGCATGATCGAACTGCCGGTGGTAAAGCGGTCGGCGATCTGGATGAAGCCGAAGTTCTGGCTCATCCACAGGATCAGCTCTTCGCTCAGGCGGCTGATGTGCACCATGCACAGGCTGGCTGCAGCGGCAAACTCGATGGCAAAGTCGCGGTCGCTCACCGCGTCCAGGCTGTTCTGGCAGACGCAGGGCTGGCCTTGTTCGTCCACCATGCCCAGCGCACGGGCCACGGCCTCGCGGTCCAGCGGGTAGCTGGTGCCGGCCAGCGCGGCGCTGCCCAGCGGCAGGCGGTTGACGCGGCGGCGCACATCGGCCAGGCGCTCGGCGTCGCGGGCAAACATCTCCACATAGGCCAGCATGTGGTGGCCAAAGCTCACCGGCTGGGCCACCTGCAGGTGGGTAAAGCCGGGCAGGATCACGTCCACGTGCTGGTCGGCAATCTGCACCAGGGCTTTTTGCAGGACGGTCAGCAGGCCGTGGATCAAATCAATCTCGCCGCGCAGCCACAGCCGAACGTCGGTGGCCACCTGGTCGTTGCGGCTGCGCCCGGTGTGCAGGCGCTTGCCCGCGTCGCCCACCAGCTGCGTGAGGCGCGCCTCGATGTTCAGGTGGACGTCTTCCAGGTCCAGCTTCCACTCGAAAGCGCCCGACTCGATCTCCTGGGTGATCTGCGCCATGCCCTTCTGGATGGAGGCGAGATCAGCCGGGGAAATGATGCCCTGCGCGGCCAGCATGCCGGCGTGGGCCAGCGAGCCGGCGATGTCGGCCTGCCACAGGCGCTTGTCGAAGAACACGCTGGAGGTGTAGCGCTTGACCAGGTCGCTCATCGGCTCTGAAAAAAGGGCCGACCACGCTTCGGATTTCTTGTCGAGCTGGTTTGAGGACATGGGATGCAAGGGTTCGGTGGCAGCCAGGGTTTGCTTGGGATTGTGGCGGCTATCGCCAATAATCGCCGGACTGCACCTGAAACAGATGAAGGATTCCCAAATTCTATCCAGCTTCCACGAGCTGGCCGCGCCGATCCCGCCGGTGGCTCGACCGGTGTCGCCGGCGTTTGACGCATGCCATGTGGGCGTGGTGTTGCGGGCTGTCCTGTTCGTTGAGGTGGTGGTGGCGGTCGGTGCGCTGTTTGGCGCGGACTCCCTGATGGAGTGGCTCAGCCGCTTCTCGATCCTGACCGGGGGCGCATTTCCGGCAACTTTGTGCTGGCTGATTGCGGCCTGCGCCCTGGGGCGGGCGATGTCCCGCCTGCCGGCCGCGCTGCAACATGCCGTCGGTGCGAGCCTCGGGGGGCTGGCGGGTGTCTACGGATGCGCGATGCTGGTCCTGACCGGTTTCGTTGCCGATGGCCGGTGGCTTGCGAGCGCTGCCGCCGGGATGCTGCTGGCCGGCTGCCTGATGACCGTGCTGGCGCTGCGGGCGCGTGGCCGCACACCGGCCGCCACCGCGGCCCGCCTGAGTGAACTGCAGTCCCGGATTCGCCCCCATTTCCTGTTCAATACGCTGAACAGTGCCATCGCGCTCGTCCGCGCCGAGCCCAAGAAGGCCGAGGCCGTGCTGGAGGATCTCAGCGAGCTGTTCCGGCACGCCCTGGTCGAGCACGGGGAGTCGGTGACCCTGGCCGACGAAATCCAGCTGGCTCGGCGCTACCTTGCGATTGAGGCCATCCGGTTCGGCGACCGTTTGCGGCTGCAATGGGCGCTGGACCCCCAAGCCGATGATGCACGTTTGCCACCACTGTTGTTGCAGCCGCTGGTGGAAAACGCGATCAAGCATGGCGTTGAGCCAAGCCCGGAGGGTGCCGATGTGCGCATCACCACGCAGCGACGGGGTGGCACTGTGGTGGTGAAGGTAACCAACACCGTCGGCCGTTCCGGGCGTGTCTCCAGCGGGCACGGGATTGCGCTGGACAACGTACGTGACCGCCTCGCGTTGCTGCATGACGTACAAGGCCGCTTCCAGAATGTGCTCAAGGATGGGGTGTATCAGGTTCGTATTGAAGTGCCTGCGGGGCCGGGGGAGTTGCCTTGAACTTGAAGCTGCTGATCGTGGATGACGAAACTCTGGCGCGCAGTCGACTGAAAGCGCTGTTGTCAGAGTGCACGGGTGTCGCCTTGCCCCCCCTGGAAGCGGCTACGGCTGCCGAGGCGCTTCGGCTGCTGCAGCATGAACTGGTGGATGCGGTGCTGCTGGACATCCAGATGCCGACAACCGACGGACTGGACCTGGCTGCAGCTTTGCGCACTGTGGTGCCCCGCCCGGCCGTGGTGTTTGTCACGGCGCACGCTGAGCACGCCATCCAGGCGTTTGAGCGGGAGGCGCTGGACTACCTGACCAAACCGGTGCGCATGGAGCGACTGCAGCAGGCACTGGACAAGGCTGCCCGTTACGTGCAGGCCCGTGCCAGCCAGATGCCCGACCTGACCGAAGGCGCGCTGGTGATTCAGGACCGCGGCCGCACCGAGCGCGTGCCCCTGGGCGAGGTGCTGTACCTCAAGGCCGAGCTGAAGTATGTAACCGTACGCACGGCCCTGCGAAGCTACATCCTTGACGCAGCGCTGGCGGAACTGGAAACACGCTACCCGGAGCATTTCTTGCGGGTGCACCGCAATGCGCTTGTCGCGCGTCGGGCGATACGGTCTCTTGAAAAGCACATGGACGCCGTCGAGGGGGATTCGTGGGCTGTGCGCTTGCAGGGAATTGATGAACTGCTGGTCGTGTCGCGCCGCCAGCTGGCGCAGGTGCGCGAGACGCTGGGCAATTGACCGCAAGGCCACCAACCGGCCGAGTTCAGAGCCAATTGGCCAGGCCGGTTGCCTTGTGAACCTGGCGTGCCAGGCGCTGCAACCGCCTTGACTCAGGTGCCTGACGAGCCCGCTGCTGCACCAGGTGCAGTGCGGCGCCCTTTCGGCCACTGCGAATCAGGGCGTCCAGGTGCACCTGTTCGAAGAGATCGCGTTGTGCGTGGCTCCCCCCGATTTCGATCAGGCGGGGCAATGCCACGCCCAGCGACTCCACCGCAGTCGCGAACTCACCACGCGCGTGGGCCAGCAAGCCCTGTGCTGCCGGAACGCATACGCAGCGCCATATCTCGCCGTCCGGACCATTGCGAGTTGCCGCATGCGCCTGAATGGATTGGATCATCGTGTCTGCCTGGGGCAGACCTGCCCGCGCCAGGCCATAGAGATACTGCAAATCCAGGAACGGCAGGACATGGTCACTGGTATGCGCGAGAACGTGCCGGCCCACATCCTGCCACCGATTCCCAACATCCGCGCCCGCCAGTTCGAGCCGTGCAAGCAGGGACACGGCACCAATCTGGTCCTGGCTGTAGGCCTTGACCACTCCCCACACCTGGGTGTCGTACAGCACCAAGGCTTCATCGTGCAGGTCCAGTTCGATCAGAAAGAGTGCCAGGTGCCACCAGGCATGGGTCACCATGAAAGAGTTCAAGCCGGTCCAACCCGGGCTGGCGGCTTGCATGAAGGCTCTCCCTTCCCCAACGCGCCCTTGCGTCAGCATGACATGCGCGAGCGCGTGCTGGGCCCAGGGCTCTCGTGGTTCCATATCGATGGCACGGCGTGCCGCACTTTCGGCCTGCTCCAGGAAATGACATTGCTCCCAGCCAAAAGCCGCCATGCCATGAAGCTGCGCCACATCGGCAGCACTGCCCATGCTTTGCAGAGCGAGACGCAGCATCGCCGCGCTGTCGCCCTTGTTGAAGAGATGGTACTGGGCGAGCTTCAGCGAAGCCAGATCGCGGGGGTGCTCCTGAAGCAGTTGCTCCAGCAACGCCACGGATCTTTCGATGTCGCCGTTCACCCAGGAGCTCACGGAGGCGACAAACAGGCGCTCCCTGGAAGTGATCTCCAGCCCAGAGGAGTTGGCACGCGCGATGAACGGCCGTGCGTTCGGCGGCCCTTCGCCTGATTCGCTGAACATGTGCAACGCTGCACAGCAGGCCTGCACGTACGGGCTGTCATCGTGCGCTCCGGCCTCCAGCACATTTGCAACCCGCGCCTCGCAGCGCAGGAAACCATCCACGAAGTCGTTGATACCCTGTTGACTCGCCGGTTCGTTGAGGGTGATCGCGTTGCCCAGGGGATCAGAGGTCAGGGTGGACATGGTGGTCCCTGGTTGGTGGGCATGGCAGCCCCGGCCGGGCCCCTCCGGAGGCCCGCCAGCCGGCGGATCAAGACCAGGACAGCGCGGATATGTCGTTGACAAACACGGGGAAGTCCTTCCACAAGCCCTTGAGGTTCTTGTTCGCCACCGTGACCCACTGAGGCTGGTACAGGAAGGCATGCACGCTGTCTTCCGCAACGAGTTTCTGAATGTCGCCCACCAGTTTCTTGCGGTCCGCCTCGCGCGGCGAGTTCTTGTACTTGTTGTACAGATCGTTGAACTTGGGCGACTCGTAGTTCCAGTAATAACCCGGACGGGAAAAATTCCCGAGGTCAAATGGCTCGACGTGGGAGATGATGGTCAGGTCGTAGTTCTTGTTGCCGTACGTGCCTGACAGCCACTGTGCCCACTCCACGTTCTGAAGCTTGGCAACGATGCCGACCTTGGCCAACTGGGCTGCAATCACCTCGCCGCCCTGGCGGGCGTAAGGTGGTGGCGGCAGAGTGATCGTCAGCTCCAGCGGTGACGTGATGCCCGCCTCCTTGAGCAGCGCCTTGGCCTTGTCCGGATTGAAAGGATTGATGCCGGTGGTGTCGACATACCCGAAGGCTCCAGGCACGTAGTGGCTTCCGATCGGCGCGCCGTAGCCGTCGCCAGCGCCCTGGATCACGGCCTTGCGATCGATGGCGGCAGCAATGGCACGGCGCACGCGGACATCATCCAGCGGCTTCTTCTTGTTGTTGATGGCCAGGATGGTTTTGGCCCGGGAACCACTGACGACGACCTGGAACTTGGCGTTGTCCTTGAATTGCGCGACGCTGCGCGGCGTGACTCGGGGGAAAGCGTCCACGTCACCAGCCAGGAGTGCTGCGACCTGCGCTGCAGGGTCGGCGATGAAGCGGAACGTGGCACGCTTGAGCCGGATGCCGGCCGCTGCGCGGTAGCCATCCCACTTGGTGAGGGTGACCGAGGACCCTTTGACCCAGTTCTCGAGCTTGTAGGGCCCGGTTCCCACCGGTTTGGTGCCGTTGGATTCGGCGCTCTTGGGCTCGACGATGATCGCCGTCCCCTGACCGAGCAGGAACAGGAAGTCCGGATCGAGTTCCTTTGTGAGCAGGACCACCGTGTGGTCATCAATCACGTGCGTGGTGAGGTTGGCAAAGGTCCGCTTGTCCTTGTTGATGCTTTTCTCGGCGCCCGCCCGGTCATAGGAGAACTTGACTGCCTGCGCATTGAAGGGTTCGCCGTTCTGGAACTTCACTCCCTTGCGCAGCTTGAATGTATACGTGCGCAAGTCCGGGGAGATCTCCCAGCTTTCGGCCAGAAGTGGCGATACCGAGCCATCCGAGTTGATTTTCGTGAGGGTTTCAAAGATGTTGTACAGCGCCACTTCGGAGATGGAGGAGGCAGCGCCCCCTGTGGGATCCAGCCCGGGCGTGGGCTCCAGTGCCATCGCCAGCACGATGGCGTCCTTGCGCCCCTGGGCAAAAGCCGTCTGGGGAAGGGACAGCGGGACCGAAGCCAGGGCGGCTGTGGTCAGAATGGTGCGTCGGTTCAACATGATCTCACTCCATGGGTAGGCCGTAGAAAAACGGGATCCGGCATCCGGACTGTAGACGAATCATCCGCGAGATGCCGCGGGGTACGCAAGAGGGATTTGCATATCACCGCAAGCCATGCCTCGAAGCGGCATGTCCCCCCGGGACTGCCAGGGGAACGGCCTCCACGAGTGCACGGGTATAGGGGTGTTCCGCGTCACTAAAGAGCTTTTCCGGGGAGCCCCGCTCGACGATGCGTCCTTGCCACATCACCGCGACGTCCGGGCAGAGGTGGTGGACGACAGCCAGATCGTGGCTGATGAGCATATAGGTGACACCGAACTGGGCCTGCAGGTCCTGCATGAGGTTGAGGACCTGTGCCTGAACCGAGACGTCAAGGGCACTCACGGGTTCATCGGCGACGATGAGTCGTGGCCGGGTCACCAGGGCCCTGGCAATCGCAATGCGCTGGCGCTGCCCGCCAGAGAATTCGTGGGGGTATTTTTCGTGGTCGGCAGCGCGCAACCCGACCGATTCCATAGCCTCGATTGCCCTTCGACGCTGGCTTGCATGGTTGGTGTCTCCATGGGCGGACAGTGGCTCTGCCACGATGCGTCCCACGGTCTGACGCGGGTCGAGCGAGCCGTACGGATCCTGGAACACCATCTGGAAATCCCGCCGGGCCTCGCGCAATTCGGCGTGACGCAGCGAATGGAGATCGCGTCCCATCAGGCGCACGCTTCCCGAAGTGGGGCGGTCCAGCGCCATGACCAGCCGGGCGAGGGTGGACTTGCCCGAACCGGACTCCCCGACGATGCCCAGGTTTCGGCCAGCCTCCAAGGTGAAACTGACGCCATTGAGTGCGGGTACGGTAGGGGATGGGCCCAGCAGGTGCTCCCGGGGCAACCGGTACTCCCGCACAAGATCCGTGACCTGCAAAAGGGGAGTCGTCATGGCATGTTGCCCGCATCCTGTACCACGACGTCCAGGCGGCTGCAAGCCACGTGGTGGCCCGGAGTGATTTCCTCGCGCAATGGAACGGTTGAATGGCAGGCGTCCACGGTGTACTGGCAACGTCCCGCGAAGGCACATCCTGCGGGCAAGTCCACAAGATCGGGAACCGTGCCGGCGATGGTGGCAAGACGCTGTCCCCGCGGGGATTGCAGGCTGGGCCGCGCGCCAAAAAGGCCCCGCGTGTAGGGATGTGTTTTCTGCCCGAACACCGCTGTGGCGGAACCGCTTTCGACCACGCTTCCACCGTACATCACCAGCATGCGTGAAACGTTTTGCGCGATCACGCCCAAATCGTGCGAGATCAGCAGCAGGGCCATGCCGTGCTCAGCCACGATCTCGCGTATCAGGTCCAATATCTGTTTCTGGATCGTGACATCCAGCGCAGTCGTCGGCTCGTCGGCAATCAGCAAATCAGGACCGCAGGCCAGCGCCATGGCAATGGTGATGCGCTGACGCTGCCCGCCGGAAAACTGGTGAGGATGGGCATCGAACCTTCGCGTTGCGTCGGGGATGCCGACTCGCTCCAGCAATGCGAGGGCCTGCCTGTTGGCTTCTGCCGCGGGCAGGCCGCGATGGCGGCGCAACGGCTCTGCCACTTGGCGTCCGATGCTGTGCACAGGATTCAGTGCGGACATCGGCTCCTGAAAAATCATGCCGATGCGGTTCCCGCGGATGGTGCACAACTCCTGATCGGACATGCCGACAAGCTCACGGCCACCGAAACGGATGCTGCCGCTGACTTGAGAGCCTTCGGGCAGCAGCCCCAGCAGTGCCATGGCGGTGATCGATTTGCCACAGCCGGATTCACCGATGAGGCCCAGGGTCTCTCCCTGATCAAGACTGAATCCCAGACCGCGCACTGCGTCCGCGCGACCGCGCTGAGTCAGCAGGTTGATGCGGAGGCTATCGACTTCCAGCAAAGGCATTCAGCGCTTCCTTGCCAGTCGCGGGTCCAGAAGGTCACGCAGGCCGTCGCCAAGCAGGTTCAGGCCCAGCACCGCCAGCGCAATCGCAAGCCCCGGAAAGACCGCCAGAAGAGGTGCCTGATACATCAGCGTCTGCGCTTCGCTGAGCATGCGGCCCCAGGAAGGTTGGGGGGGTTGCGTGCCAAGCCCGAGGTAGGACAGCGCGGCCTCGGCCAGGATCGCGATGGCAAACCGGATGGTGGTCTGTACGATCAGAACGGACAGGATGTTGGGCAGGATGTGTTCGATCGTGATGCTCAGGTTGGTCTTGCCACAGGCCCGCGCAGCGAGCACGAACTCCCTCGACCAGATGGCGTTGGCCGAAGCCCGGGTGATGCGTGCAAACGTGGGGATGTTGTAGATGCCGATGGCGATGATGGCGTTCACGATGCCTGCTCCGAATACGGCAGTCATCATGATGGCCGAGAGGATGGCAGGAAACGCAAAGCTGAAGTCAGACACCCGCATGATGAGTTCTTCGACCCAGCCACGGCGCGCGGCGGCCAGCAAGCCCAGGGCCGTGCCCACCAACAGGCCGATGCCCACGGCGATGACGCCGACCAAAATGGAGCTTCGGGCGCCCACGAGCAGCAGCGACGAAATGTCGCGCCCAAAAGGGTCGGTGCCCAGCCAGTGGCGGGCATTCGGCGGCTGCAATCTCCCTGGCAAGTCCATCTCGTAGGGCGAGTAAGGAGTCCAGACAAGGGACAGGGCTGCTGCAGCCAGCAGAAGCAGCGTCAGCACGCCACCGATCACAAAACTGCGGTGACCCAGCGCCCTCTGCCAGAAGCCCGGGATGACGGGCCTCACCGCAACTGCAGTGTTCATACGTCCCCTGCCTTCACGCGAGGGTCGATCACCGCGTACAACAGGTCAACGAAGAAATTCACGATCACCACCATCGCCGCGAGCAGCATGACGCAATTGCGCACCACGATCACGTCCCGATTGGCGATGGACTGGAAAACAAGTCGGCCCAGACCGGGAAGATAGAACACGTTCTCGACCACAATCGTTCCCGCCAGCAGTTCCGCGAATTGCAGCCCCATGACCGTGACCACCGGAATGAGGGAGTTGCGCAATACATGCCCCCAGAGTGTGGCCCGCCGAGACAGGCCCTTGGCCCGTGCCGTCCGAACAAAATCCTCACGCAGCACTTCCAGAACGGCAGAGCGTGTGATGCGCGCCAGGATGGCGGACTGGACCACGGCCAACGAGATCGCTGGCAGCAGCAAGGCCTTCAGGCCAGCGCCCAGGCCGTTTTCCCATCCCGGAAAGCCGCCGGCAGAGAACCACTTGAGATGAACCGAAAAAAGCAGGATCAGCAGGATGGCAAACCAGAAATTGGGAATGGCGATTCCTGCCTGGGTGATGCCCATCATCCCCACATCACCCAACTTGTTGTGCTGTGACGCCGCAAATACTCCCGCCGATATCGCCAATATCGTTGTAATTGCCATCGCCATAAGCGCCAGTGGTACGGTGACGCCGAGCCGCTCCAGGATCAGTTCCGATACGGGGACACTGTAGGCGTAACTCAGCCCGAGGTCGCCCGTCAGCATTCCGCTGATCCATGTCCAATAGCGCTCCAGCGGGGGGCGATCCAGCCCCAGCTTGGACGCAAGTGCCTCGACGGTTTCGGCAGTGGCGTCTGGCCCCATCAGAATTTGCGCCGCGTTGCCCGGCAGGATCTCCAGCACAAGGAAAATCACAACCGAAGCACCAACCAGCGTTGCAAGCAGGGTGATGGTTCGCTTGAAGAGGAAAAGGCTCATGAAGGCCCGGATAATGCCAGAATGAACGGAGCGCACCCATGGCACTGATGATCACCGACGAGTGCATCAACTGCGACGTCTGCGAGCCCGAGTGTCCGAATCAGGCGATCTTTCTCGGGGCGGACATCTATGAGATAGATCCGGGCCGCTGTACGGAATGCGTAGGGCATTTCGAAGCACCCCAATGCGTGCAGGTGTGCCCTGTGGCGTGCATACCCATCAATCCTCAGTACTTGGAAAGCCAGGAGACGCTCTGGCAAAAGTACCGCCGCCTCCAGTCGGAGGCGTCTGGCGCCGTCTAGACTTGCTCGGGCCGGGGTGGCTTTGGCCTGGGGGGCTTGTGGGTGTGCACCAGGAGGGTGGCTTTTTCCATTTCGCCCGCCATCAGGGCCGGGAAGGCCTTGATGGTACGAGACACGCAGTCTTCCATGGCATCCCGCTGGTCGGGCGCCGGCTTCTGCAACACCCAGTTGGCCACATCTGCCTTCACGCCGGGGTGGCCGATCCCAAGGCGAAGGCGCCAGTAGTCGGGTGTACCCAATTGGGCATGGATGTCGCGCAAACCGTTGTGGCCGGCGTGACCCCCGCCAAACTTGAGCTTGGCCTGACCAGGCACGACGTCGAGCTCGTCATGGGCAACCAGCACCTGCGCAGGCTCGATTTTGTAGAAACGTGCCAGAGCCGACACCGACTTGCCCGAGAGATTCATGTAGGTCTGTGGCTCCAGCAGCCAGACAGTCTGCCCATGCACGACTGTGCGTGCGACATGGCCGTGAAAACTTTTCTCGGGTTGCAGGGTGACCTTGAGTTCGCGGGCCAGGGCATCCACCCACCAGAATCCGGCGTTGTGCCTGGTCCCTTGGTATTCCGGGCCGGGATTGCCCAATCCGACAAACAGCTTGATCATGGCCAGCGATTATCGCGGCTGCGCATGAGCTGCTCCACCAAACAAAACGGCCCGCCGTGGCGAGCCGTCTGAAGCTGGGCGAAGCGCCTTACTTCTTGGCCGGAGCAGCTTTGGCGGCAGGTGCCGCCGCCTTGGGCGCAGCCGCAGCCTTGGCATCTGCAGCCGGAGCGGCGGCTGCAGCCGGAGCGGCTTCTTCGGCCACTGTTGCCACGACCGAAACCAGTACCGGGTTTGCCTTGCCATGCGTGACGGCGGTCACGCCCTTGGGCAACTTGATGTCGGCCAGGTGCAGGGAAATACCCTTCTTGAGACCGGACAGATCCACCTCGATGAATTCGGGCAGGTCAGCGGGCAGGCAGGAAATATCCAGTTCCGACATCACGTGGTTGACCACGCAATGCTCGAACTTCACCGCCTGGGATTCCTCGGACTTGACGTAGTGCAGCGGCACCTTCATGTGCAGCTTGGTCTTGGCGTCCACGCGCTGAAAGTCCACGTGCTGGACAAGCTGCTTGTACGGGTGGTACTGCACATCGCGCAGCAGGACCTGGCTCGCCTTTCCGGCGAGTTCCATTTCGAGGATGGTGGAGTGGAAGGCTTCCTTTTTCAGGGCATGCCACAACGCATTGTGGTCCAGCTCGATCAGCTGGGGTTGTCCCTCACCGCCATAGACAATGCCCGGTGTCTTGCCGGTATTGCGCAGACGGCGGCTCGCACCCGTACCCTGCTTTGCGCGCTCAAAAGCGACGAATTTCATGTCAATCTCCAGATCGGAACCGGCCGCGACCAGCCAGGCTCCCGTTGCAAAAATGGGCCTTGCGACCCGCTCAATGACCCCGGATCAGAACAGGTTGTCCTGGTCCGAGAACAAACTCATTACGGACTCTCCAGTCGCGATTCTCTGGATCGTTTCGGCGATCAGTGGTGCAACTGACAGTTGACGTATCTTCTGGCAGCCGCGTGCGGCATCGCTCAACGGGATGGTGTTGGTCACCACCACCTCATCGAGCGCATTCCCCTTGGCGATACGCTCGATGGCAGGACCCGAAAAGATGGGATGTGTACAGTAGGCATACACATTGTTGGCTCCACGCTCTTTCAGGACCTCTGCGGCCTTCACCAGGGTGCCGGCAGTATCGATCATGTCATCCATGATCACGCAGTTGCGCCCGTCGATCTCGCCGATCACGTGCATTACCTCGCTGACATTGGCGCGCGGCCGCCGCTTGTCAATTATCGCGAGGTCGCAGCCGAGTTGCTTGGCCAGCGCGCGCGCGCGTACGACGCCACCGACGTCCGGCGAGACGACGATCAGGTCTTCGTAATTCTTCTGGCGCAGGTCGCCAAGCAGGACCGGCGAGGCGTAGATGTTGTCCACGGGGATGTCAAAGAACCCCTGGATCTGGTCGGCATGCAAGTCCATGGTGAGAACACGGGCAACGCCGACCGTTTGCAACAGGTCGGCAACGACCTTGGCCGAGATCGGCACCCGGGTCGATCTCGGGCGGCGATCCTGCCGCGCGTACCCGAAATAGGGGATGACGGCGCTGATCCGCTCGGCAGAGGCGCGCTTGAGCGCATCCACCATGATCAGCAGTTCCATCAGGTTCTCGTTGGTGGGTGCGCAGGTCGACTGCACGACGAACACATCACGGGCCCGGACGTTCTGGTTGATTTCCACAGTGACTTCGCCGTCCGAGAAGCGGCCGACGCTGGCAGCACCGAGCGAGATGCCCAGGTGCTGTGCGATTTCTGCCGCCATCCCGGGATTGGCGTTCCCGGTGAATACCATGAAATCAGGGTGATGCTGCATGGGTGTTTCAGCGATCAATCGGGGCCTCTACGTCTTGGGCGTTGAACGTACTTGGCAGGGGAGAAAGGATTCGAACCTTTGCATGCCGGAATCAAAATCCGGTGCCTTAACCAGCTTGGCGACTCCCCTACACGGGTTGATGGTCGTGCCGAAACTCAACCATCCACCGATGAATTGTCGCTGGTGGCCCAGCCCCACAGGGGATGAACCTCCAAATTGCGGCATTTGCGCACTTCCCAGCCCCAGGGGGCCTGTGGGAGGTCCGCGTCCTGCCCTATTGGTGCAAAAACCGCACTTCCAGAGCCCGTCATCCTTGGCTTAAATCCGATTCGACCCAGCCACTCAAGGGCCAGGGACACATCCGGGCATAACCGCAGGGCCACGGGCTGCAGGTCGTTGTGGCCGAAGCCATATGGATCCGCAGCAAAGCCTGAGATTATAGCAGTTTGAGTGTCGCGTTTGAGTCCGGGGTCTGCAAAGATGCGGGCGGTCTCCAGTCCCCCTGTCGGCTTGACCACCGCAAACCGGCCTGGGGGGAGTTGGATCGGGCGCAGTCGCTCGCCAATGCCCTCCACCCAGGCGTTGCGCCCCCCCAGAAAAAAAGGAACATCGGCGCCCAGCTTGACCCCGACCTGAATCAACTGCTGGACGCTCCATCCCAGTCCCCACAGGCGGTTGAGCGCCAACAGGCACGTAGCTGCGTCGGAGGATCCGCCTCCCATGCCTGCCTGAACGGGAATCTGCTTCCGGATGCCAATGTGGACACCCAGCGGGCAAGAGGCGGCGCGCTGGAGTGATGTGGCTGCGCGCACGCACAGGTCGTCGTCCGGCAGGCCACAGCCCAAATCCTCCCGCGTTATCCGTCCGTCGTTGCGAACTTCAAAGTGCAGGACGTCGTGCCAGTCCAGGAGCATGAAAGCGGACTGGAGCAAGTGGTAGCCGTCATTGCGCTGCCCCGTTACATGCAGGAAGAGGTTCAGTTTGGCCGGTGCGGGGACGTCCAGCAGGGACTTCATGGCGATAACTGCACTTGAAGAAGAACTGTGGGCGACGGGCTTACACGGGACACGACCAGACGTCCGCTGGAGATGGCTCCCAGATCAGCCTTCCAGCCAGAAACCTGCGTTGCCCGACCGGCCAACCAGTCGAACAAGGCGGGTAGTGGCACCGGTGCACCGACGGCTGCCTGGGTCAGGTCGTCGATCGAAGCAAACTGCTGTATCGCATCGCCTCTTTGAAGCCGGGCGCCGCTGGCATCCCAGGCGAGGCGTGCCAAGGTATTGCCGAATGGCGTGCTCAGCGCCAACTCGCCGGCATTGGAGGCACCGCGCAGTTCAAATTCCGCGGCAAACTGCTGCGGCGGATCGGCGTCAATGCGCACAACGATCCGGCCGCTGAAATAAGATGCTTTTTCGGTGTCATTTTTGCCCTCAGGCCGCGTGGTTACTGCACATCCCGCTATCAAAAGTATAGCAATCAGCCCAATGACACGTCGTCCAGCCGCCCCTGCCCGCGACGCAATCGCGCTCACAGGCTGACACGCAGGCGCTTGAGCGTTTCCGTCAGCGTTTCGTTTTCGGGGTTGAGCAGCAGGCCTTCCTTCCAGATGGCGCGAGCCCGTTCGCGCCGACCGGCGACCCAGAGGACCTCGCCGAGGTGTGCGGCAATCTCGGCGTCCGGCCGCGCCTTGTAGGCCTCTTCAAGGATGCGCAGTGCCTCGGCCTGGTTGCCCATGCGGAACTCCACCCAGCCGAGGCTGTCGCGGATGAATGGGTCATCCGGTGCAAACTCCAGCGCCTTCAGCACAAGCTGCCGGGCTTCGGGCAGGCGGACGTTGCGATCCGCCAGTGAATATCCCAGGGCGTTGTAGGCATGGTGATAGTCTGGCTTGGCCGCGATGAGCTGCCGCAGGAGACGCTCCATTTCGCCCAGGGAGCCAATTTTCTCGGCCAGCATCGCCAGGTCGTACAGGTACTCGGAATCTCCGGGTGAACGGGCAGCAGCTTCGTTCAGCAGGTCATACGCAGCCTGGTATCGCTTGTTTTCCCGCAACAATTGCACTTCTGCCATGAGCTTCATCCGGGCCGATCCGGGTGTCTTGTCCGGAATCGACCGGATCAACTGTCGGCCTTCTTCAAGACGCCCCTGGCGCGCGAGAATGGAAGCGCGTTGCGTTCTGGCGGCTACCAGGTCCTGTGCATTTTCGATCCTGTCCAGCCACGCCTGTGCAAGCGGATAGTCCTTTTTCTTCTCGGCGATCCGCGAAAGCCCCAGATAGGCCTCTGTCAACCCGCGTTCTCGCTCCTGGCGAGGAAGTGCAGGTGCCAGTTCGAGGTAGCGCTTGAGGGACGACTCGGCACCTGTGGTCTGGACGTCCTGGGACTGCAGTGTCCCGAGCAACAGCCAGGCTTCCGCCAGGGTGGGGTGATCGGTGGTCAGGCGTTCGAGCTGGCGCGTCGCTTCGGCGTTGCGCTGGAAATCAACCAGCACCCGTGCATAGCCCAGCAGGAAGTCAGGCCTGGGGTTGCGGGAGAGGTGTACCTTGACAAGTTCTTCCGCGCCCGGTCGCTTGGGGTCCATGAGTTCCAGGGCAACAACCGCGGGCCCCTCGGCTGCAGGATCCATCGTCTGGCCACGCCGTGCCGCTTCAAGCGCACCGGCTGGATCCGCCGCAGCCAGCCGCAGCCTCCCCACCGTCGTCCAGGCCGGCGCTCCGGTGGCCGTTGCAGACAGGAATTCAGCCAGTGCTTGCTCCACGATGGACGCCACCAGCTTGCGGTCCGTTGCGCGGGCATAAAGCCTGGGAACCGAGGCGAGCGCAGCAGCTTTTTGATCGTTTGAAGCCAGCTGGATGTCTGCCTTCAGCGGGTCGGTCGTTTCTGCCAGCCGATTGAGTGCAATCAGCAGTTGGAGAACATACCGGTTGGCGTCCCGCGAGGACGGATGGGCCAGCTTCCAGGCCCTTGCAGCCTGCAGGGCAGGCTCGCCGGAGCGCGACTGCAAGGCGATCTCGACCGTACGCTGGTACAGGTCCGGCTCATTCGTCTTGCGCGCTGCGTCCAGCATAAGGGAATAGGCAGCACCGGGCTCGCCGTTGCGGGCGGTGATCTCGCCCAGCAGCACCTGGTAGAGGATTTCCGAGTTGAGTGCCGAATTGCGCAGTGGCTTGGGTGGTGCTTCGGGGCTCGGCGCAGCTGGGGCTTGCGCGTTTGCGCAAAAGCACCAGGTGCTCGCCAAGAGCATCAGGAGGGGGCGTTGGATCGGCATCGGACCATAATAATCCAATGACAATACGCCCATCGCCCGATGCCTGAACTGCCGGAAGTCGAGGTTACCCGTCGCGGATTCGCGGACCGGATTGCCGGCGCGGAGATCTCGGGCGTTCACGTGGGAAAGCCATTGCGCTGGCCGCTGGGGTGCGACCCCGATTCCCTGGTGGGACGTCACGTGAAGGGGGTTCGCAGGCGCGGCAAGTACCTGTTGATTGATCTGGACCGGGGCCTGCTACTGGTGCATCTTGGCATGTCCGGGAGCCTTGCCTTTGATCGGCAGCCGGGGCCGGCGGGTCCGCATGACCACTTTGATCTGCAGACCAACCAGGGCACGTTGCGCTTGCACGACCCGCGCCGGTTCGGGGCCGTCGTTCGATGTGCGCACGAGGGCGATGGATGGGGCCAAAAACTACTGGGAAAGCTCGGGCCAGAGCCGTTCGGACCTGATTTCACCGAGTCGGGATTCCTGACTGGCCTGAGGCAACGCCAGTCCCCGGTCAAGCAGGTCCTGTTGGGCGGTGAACTTGTGGTTGGTGTCGGCAACATTTACGCCTCTGAGGCACTTTTCAGGGCCGGCATACGTCCCACCGTGCGTGCCTCCCGCGTGTCCAGGTCGGCGGCCGTGCGGCTGTATCAGGCGGTGAAGGCAGTGCTGGCCGAAGCCGTGTCGAAAGGGGGTAGCACGCTGCGTGACTTCGTGGGGAGTGATGGAGCGCCAGGACACTTCCAGTCCGGCGCGATGGTCTATGGACGGGAAGGCCTACCTTGCCGGGTATGTGCGACCCCGATCAAGCTGGTCCGTCAGGGCCAGCGATCCAGCTATTACTGCCCCGTGTGTCAGAAATCCTGATCAGGTAGCGGGCTTCGATGCTATATTGACCGGCTCGATCGGGGACAGATTGGCTACATCATTCAACGAGCAGTTTGACCAGCATGGCGCGTGGCGACGTGAGTTCGCCTTGCGCCTGAAGCTGCTGGCCGAATGGATGAAGGACCACGAGTTGCTCGACGCGGCTGTGGAAGAACGACTGCGCCGACTTGAGTCCCAGGTCCGTTCGGACAAGGTGATGGTTGCTTTTGTTGCGGAGTTCTCCCGCGGCAAGTCCGAACTGATCAATGCAATCTTCTTCGCCGGCTATGGTCGGCGGATCATGCCGGCCAGCGCGGGGCGCACGACAATGTGCCCGACAGAACTGGGTTACGACGCCGAGGTGCCGCCCTGTTTGCGATTGCTTCCGATTGAGACCCGTCTTCAGCCGCAGGCATTGATGGAGTGGCGCACTGCCCCGGAAAAGTGGATGCGGGTAGACCTCGACGTGAACGATCCGGCGCAACTGGCCCAGGCGCTCGAAAAAGTTGCCGAAGTACGCAAGGTTTCCAAGGACGAAGCCAGAGCCCTTGGTTTCTGGCACGACGACACGCCCGATGACAATCCGATGGCAGATGCGGATGGCATCGTGGAGGTCCCGAAATGGCGCCATGCACTGATCAATATTGCTCACCCCCTGCTCAAGCAGGGCCTGGTCATTCTGGACACTCCCGGCCTGAACGCCATCGGAGCTGAACCCGAATTGACGGTGAGCCTGATTCCGCAGGCGCACGCTGTTGTGTTCATCCTCGCGGCCGATACCGGGGTGACAAAGTCCGATCTGTCCATCTGGCGCGAGCACCTTGTCACCGAGTCTTCCGGGACCGAATCGCGGCTGGTGGTACTTAACAAGATTGACACGATGTGGGACGCACTGAGCACCCAGGAACAGGTGCGCGCCCAGATTGATCGACAGCGGGCGACCTCGGCGAGCATTCTGGGTTTGCCCGAGGAGCAGGTGATTGCGGTTTCCGCACAGAAGGGTTTGCTGGCCAAAGTTAATCGGGACGACCGACTGCTGCAGGCCAGCCAGCTCCCGGCGCTGGAGGCGGCGTTGGGTCACGGGCTCATGGGGCAACGCCAGAAGATCCTGCGCGGTGCCGTTGCGGGCGGCATCAATGATTTGCGGCACGAAGCCGGGCGGGTAATCAATATTCGCAGGCGAGATCTGGCCGAGCAGATGATGGAGCTCAAAGGCTTGCGCGGCAAAAACGCCGCTGTGATCCAGCACATGCGCACCCGAATCGAGCAGGAGCAGGGAGAATTCGATTCAAGTGGTTCGAAGATTCACGCGGTACGGTCGGTTCACCTCAAGCTTTTGCGTGAGGTGTTTGGACTTCTCGGCACGGCGTCGCTGAAGTCGGAACTGAGGCAACTCAATGAGGCTTTGCGACAGCCGGGCATCAAGCTCGGGGTCAAGAAGGCCTATGCCGAGACATTTGATCGACTGCAGAAGAACATTGCCCGCGCAGCAGCGCTGAATGGCGAAATTCATGCCATGCTGACCGGCACCTTCCGTCAGCTCAACGCCGAGTTCGGATTTTCCCTTCAGGCCCCAAAGGAGCCTGACCTGGCACGGTATGGACGCGATCTGGAACTTGTGCAACGCAGCCACGAGCAATATCTGGGCGTGACCAATGTATTGAAGCTGGCGCAGCCCGAGTTTGCAGACCGGCTGGTCCGTGCCTTGGGCACGCGATTGAGGGTGGTCTATGAATCGGCACTGGGTGAAGTTGAGCTCTGGAACAAATCGTCAGCCTCTCAGCTGGACGCGCAGTTGCGCGAGCGGCGGCGGAATTTTGTCCGTCGAATAGAAGCGATCGAAAGAATCCAGCAGGCAGCCAGTGGGCTGGATGAGCGAATTGGCGAGATTCACCAGCATGAAGCGGCTCTTGATGGTCTGGACCACAAGCTTCTGGAGTTGACTGGCCATCTCGTCGATCAGCCCGTGCCCGCGCAAACAGCAGAAGACCGCTTGACAGCATGACCGGCGGTCGGGGAGGTTTCTCCCGTGCCATCGTGTCGTGGCAGGCACGATACGGGCGTCAGGGCCTGCCTTGGCAATCCATCCGCGATCCCTATCGGGTCTGGCTTTCAGAGGTCATGCTGCAGCAGACCCAGGTTTCAACCGTTCTCCGCTACTTCGAAAAGTTCATCCGAAGATTCCCCACGGTGCATGCCCTCGCGGCGGCTCCTGAGGACGACGTCATGGGCCAGTGGAGCGGTTTGGGTTACTACAGCCGTGCGCGGAACCTTCACCAATGCGCCAAGGTCGTGGTCTCGCAGCTTGGAGGCGATTTTCCGACGTCGGCCCGTGGTCTGGAGGAACTCCCTGGCATCGGTCGATCCACAGCCGCCGCCATTGCGTCCTTTTGCTTCAACGAGCGGGTGGCGATCCTCGACGGGAACGTCAGGCGGGTACTTTCACGTGTTTGCGCATTTGAAGCAGACCTTTCGGCAGCCAAGCATCAGGACCAACTGTGGGAATTGGCAACTGCGTTGTTGCCCGGACCTCACAGCTCGGCCAACATGCCTCGGTACACGCAGGGGTTGATGGATCTCGGGGCCACAGTCTGTCACCGGAAGAATCCCGCTTGCGGCATTTGTCCTGTACGGACCATGTGCGCAGCTGCACTCGCGGGGGACCCAGAGCGGTATCCGGTACGAACACGGCGGCCGCGCCGCGAAGTCATGGCGCTGTGGCTGCTGCACGCTCGGTCCCGAGCAGGTGAAGTGTGGCTCGAGCGTCGCCCTGCTTCAGGAATATGGGCGAGTCTGTATTGCTTCCCCGTGTTCAGCGACCGGGTGGCGCTGGAAGGTTCGCTTGCGACTCCCTTGCTCACAGGCATGGTTGAGGGGGCTGTGTTTCGGCACGCGCTCACCCACCGGGAATTGCACATCCATCCGGAGGCGCGGATCTCAAGTGTCAAGTTCGCGATGTCGCTAGATGGTCACCCATCGCGCACTGAACAACCTGGCCAATTGCTCTACCAGGTAGACGGAGCGATGCTGGCCCCCCGTGCACCCGATCGCGACCGTGACATAACTCCGGTGGTCGTGAGCCAGGGATTCCAGCCAGCGGGACATGAAATTCTCGATGTCGGTGAACATCCGGTGTACCTCGTCACTCTGCTCAAGAAACGCAATCACCGGTTCGTCGCGCCCTGTCAGTGGACGCAATACTGCGTCGTAGTGGGGTTAGGAGCATCCGCACATCAAACACGTAGTCGGCATCCATCGGGATGCCTTTCTTGAACGCAAATGATTCAAACACCAAAGTCAACTGGCTATCGGCCGCCGCCAGAAGTGACTTGACCTGCCCCTGCAATTGCGAAGGCCGAATGATGCTGGTGTCGATGACATGCGCGTGTTCGCGCAAGTCCGAGAGGAGTTCGCGCTCAAGCTCAATCGCATCAACCAGCGCATGTTGCCGCTGCGCAGCGTCGGTCGCTCCTTCGTTCCTAGAAAGCGGGTGTTTGCGGCGAGTTTCGTAAAATCGCCGTACCAGGGTGGCCGTATTGGCGTCCAGGAACAGCGACTTCACCACTACGCCCTGCTCCCTGATCTGGGCAAGGTGCCTGGGAACCAGGGGAAGGGCGGACGCACTGCGCACGTCCATCGCTATCGCGACGCGGGATACTCCATCCGCACGATCCAGTGCGATGAACTGCTGCAACAGCTCGGGTGGCAGGTTGTCGACACAGTAGTAGCCCGCATCCTCAAGCGCGTGCAAAGCGACGGATTTCCCCGAACCCGACATCCCTGTGATGATGACCAGTTCGAGTTTCACCGACGCCCCCGGGGCGCACCGTGCGCAAGCATTTCCTTGGCATGCGCAAGCGTGGTTCCGGACAGATGCTCGCCACCGAGCATGCGGGCAATCTCGGCAACACGGGCTTCGCCCAGCACCGTGTTGACACTGCTCTCTGTGGCGACACAATCACTTTTCTTCAGGACCAAATAGTGATGATCTGCGCAGGCGGCCACCTGAGGCAGATGGGTGACGGTGAGTACCTGGCGATCACGACCGAGTTGCTTCATCAAGCGTCCCACCGTTTCGGCGACAGAACCGCCCACACCGGAATCGACCTCGTCAAATATCAGCGTTCCGGCTGACCCGAGTTGACTGGTCGTGACGGTAATCGCCAGAGCGATGCGGGAAAGCTCCCCGCCAGAGGCGACTTTCGCGACAGGGCGCGGGCTGGTGCCCGCATGACCTGCGACCAGAAAGTGGATCTGTTCCACGCCACGAGGCCCCGGCTCTGCACGATCAACGGCGACCTCGAACTTGCCTCCTTGCATTCCCAGGCCCTGCATGGCAAAGGTAATGGCGCGCTCCAGTTTCGGGGCTGCCTCGGCCCTCATTCGCGAGACCCGGTGCGCTTCCTGCATGTAGCTTTCCAGGGCGGCCGACGTCGCTGTCTGAAGTGCACCAAGGTCGACTGCTGCGTCGAGGCGTGACAACTCCACATGCCAGGACGCCAGGAGCGTTGGAAGCTCAGCCGGTGTGCGCCTGTACCGCCGCGCCGTTGACACCCACAATGACAGGCGGGCATCCAGCTCGCCCAGGCGCTGAGGATCAAGATCGGTTTGCCTCAGCCAGGCGTTCAGCGAGCGGGCGACTTCCTCCATCTGCGCCAGGCTGGACGCAAGAATCTGCGACAGGTCCCTGAACTCCGGCGCGACGCCTTCTTGGGATTGCAGGATTGCCAGAGCACGTGCAAGCGGCCTGACCGCTCCACGATCCTCATCTTCCAGGTTGTCCAAGGCGGCCTGGGCCGCCTCAAGCAGTGCCTGCGCATTGGCGAGGCGCCGGTGATCGGTGTTGAGGCTTTCCCATTCATCGCTACCGGGTGACAGCTTCTCCAGTTCTGCCACCTGCCACAAGAGGCGTTCTCGTTCGTTTTGCAGCGTGTCCTGTGCCGTCCGTGCTGCAGCAAGGGCACGATCCGATTCGCGCCAGTGATTCCATCGACGGTTCAACTCGGTCGTGTCAACTCCGGCATAGCGGTCGAGAAGGGAGCGCACTTCTTCAGGCCGCGTCAGGCTTTGCCAGGCATGCTGTCCGTGAATGTCGACCAGATGCGCTCCGACCTCGCGCAGTTGGGCTGCTGTGGCGACGCTGCCATTGATCCAGCCACGGCTTTTCCCGTTTGCGTCGACGGAGCGTCGCAAAATCAGTGCCTCGTCCGCATTGAAACCCGCTTCCGCGAGCCTCCTCGACCACGGGGCCGGCATCGAACTCTGCACTGACTTCGGATCTCGTCGCTCCTTCCCGGACAACCACTATGCAGCTTCATTCGCAGGGTATCAAAATAGCTCCATCCCCTGGGATGCAGGAAACGCACATGGTGCTGGGATCTGCGCACCACGATGCGGTCGCCGTGCAGCAGTGAGGCCAGCGACTGCATGTCGAAATTGGCGCTGGCGTCCCGGCCAGACACCAGTTCAATCGAGATTTCGGCCGGATCGGCCAGAACAATGGGGCGGTTGGAAAGCGTGTGGGGAGCGATGGGGACGAGCACCCAGCCCGGAATAGAAGGGTGCAGGAGGGGCCCACCCGCCGAAAGTGCGTAGGCGGTTGATCCGGTGGGGATGCGATGATCAACCCATCGGCCCGCTGGGTAGCGACGAAGTGGCCGTCAACTTCAACGCGAAGTTCCACCATGCCGGATGTGGCTCCACGGTTGACAACGACGTCGTTCATCGCCAACGCATCAAATACGCAATGTCCTTCCCGCCAGACCTTGGCGTGCATGAGGCTGCGATGGTCTTCTTCGTACTCACCAGCCAGCATGGGGGTAAGCACGGTGCGATACGTTTCTAGGGGTATGTCGGTGATGAAACCCAGCCGCCCCTGATTGATCCCGATGAGCGGGGTACCGTGGCGAGCAAGTTGCCGCCCGATGCCAAGCATGGTGCCGTCGCCACCAACGACGAGACCAAGGTCGCACTGTGTCCCGATGGCTGTGACATCCAGTTCGGTGTAGTTGCCTATTCCGCTGGCGCGCGCTGTATCCTGCTCCAGGGACACTTCGCAACCTTGGTCTGTGAGAAAGTGCGCAATGTCTTCAAGTGCCGCGCGCGAAGAGCCCGCGCCCGCAACCTGGTACCTGCCGATCAGCGCAACGTGGCGAAAGCGGGATTTCATCCACAAATTACAACATAGCTCCGTACAATCGTGGAATGCTAGATGAACGTGCCAAGTTGTTGCTCAAGGCCTTGGTTGAACGGTATATCGCCGACGGCCAGCCTGTCGGTTCGCGCACGCTGTCCAGGGAATCCGGTTTGGACCTTTCACCGGCAACCATCCGGAATGTCATGTCGGATCTGGAAGACCTGGGGTTAATCGCAAGCCCCCACACATCAGCCGGTCGAATCCCAACCGCACGGGGGTATCGGTTATTCGTCGATACCATGCTGACGGCCAATCGTCAGGATCTCGCGACGCCCAGCCTGGCGCCTGGGCAGCCGCAGAAGGTAATAGCCAACGCTGCGCAGCTGCTGTCAAATCTGTCCCAGTTCGTGGGCGTAGTCGTTGCTCCGCGAAGGACTTCGGTGTTTCGGCATATGGAGTTCCTTCGTCTGTCGGAGCGGCGCTTGCTCGTCATCATCGTGTCTCCCGATGGTGATGTGCAAAACCGGGTCATTTTTACCGAAAGCGACTATTCACAGTCCCAACTGGTTGAGGCAGCCAACTTCCTCAACGCCAACTTTGCGGGCATGACAATTGACCAGGTTCGCGAGCGGCTGCGACAGGATGTAGACAAGCTGCGTGGCGAGATCGCCGCACTGATGCAGGCTGCAGTGCAAGTTGGTTCAGAAGCCCTTGAGCAGGCCACTGATGATGTGGTGATTTCTGGTGAACGCAACCTGCTGGCCGTCAGCGACTTCTCCGGTGATCTGACCCACCTGCGGCGCGCTTTTGATCTTTCGAGCAAAAGACCCAGATCATGCGTTTGCTGGATGTTTCAAGTCAGGCCGAAGGTGTCAGGATTTTCATTGGCGGCGAAAGCAAGGTCGTCCCATTTGAAGAGTTGTCGGTGGTGAGCGCGCCGTACGAGGTAGACGGCTTGGTTGTTGGCACGTTGGGCGTCATCGGGCCGACTCGGATGCCGTACGACCGGATGATCCAGATCGTGGACATTACGGCCAAGTTGGTGAGCAATGCGTTAAGCCATCATCGGTAAGGCGCCTACAATCCTCCGCTCGGTCGGGGCGTTAGCTCAGCTGGTCAGAGCAGAGGACTCATAATCCTTTGGTCGTTGGTTCAAGTCCAACACGCCCTACCAATTGTTCCCTGCTATAATTAGCGGCTGCGCGGCTGTAGCTCAGTTGGATAGAGTACTTGGCTACGAACCAAGGGGTCGTGGGTTCGAATCCTGCCAGCCGCACCATTTCCCTGGGGGGCCAGCCGCGAAAGCGGCTGGCCCTTCGTACTTGTGCTCGAGAAGCTGATGCACCATGAGCAAGGCGTTTACCCGGGAAACCGATTCCGAAGAGGACGATGAGCCGGTGCCGGTGGCCCCCGGTGGCGCGCGCAACTACGTCACCCCACAAGGGTACGCGCGACTTCGGCAGGAGCTGCTGGGCTTGATAGACGTCGAGCGGCCCAAGGTTGTGGAGGCAGTGCACTGGGCGGCCAGGAACGGTGACCGCTCCGAAAATGGCGACTACCTCTACGGCAAAAAGCGGCTGCGCGAGATCGACCGGCGAATCCGGTTCCTGACGCGTCGCCTCGAGATTGCCGAGATAGCCGATCCGGCCGTTCACCATGGCAGCGACCAGATCTACTTTGGTGCCACGGTCACGTATGCAGACTCAGCGGGTCTCAAACGTACGGTCACCATCCTGGGCGTCGATGAAGCGGTCAGTTCGGAGGCACAGGTCAGCTGGGTGTCGCCGATTGCGAGGGCGCTGCTGAAAGCGCGTGTGGGTGACTCGGTCAGGCTTGTCACACCTGCTGGCGGCCAGGAGATCGAGATTCTTTCCGTCGAGTACCCCGCTTCGTCGGGCTAGCCAGTTCAGTCAACCGTCCCCGATTGGCGCATCCTGCTGGCCCTCAGGACTGAGGACGTGCGCTTGAGGTTGCGCAGCACCGCTTCCAGGTGAGCCCGGTCCCGCACAGAGATGACGAACCGCAAGTCGGTGGCGTCCTGGGCCGCCTCGTCCCCCATGTCGACATGGGTGATATCGGCCTCGGCACCCGCCAGGGCGGCGGCTACCCGGGCCAGCACTCCCTTGCCATTCGACACAGTGACCAGAACACTCGTTTCGAACGGCCTCACGGGGTCGTCCGACCACTCCACCGCAATGAAGCGCTCACTGTCCTTGGCTTGCAGCTTGCGTGCGACGGGGCACTCTTCCACGTGCACCACAAGCCCCTCACCACGTCCCAGATACCCGACGATGGCGTCCCCAGGGATGGGCCGACAGCATCGCGCGAACTGGACCGATGCGTTCTCGCTTCCGTCCAGCATCACAGCGCCCTGAGACACCGTTTCGTGTGCGGTGAACCGCTCCCGCGAAATCAGCAAGGCGTCCGGTTTCTCCCCGATCTCCGCCAGAAGGGTCATCAACCGTTTTGCCACAATGCTGGCGATGCGCTTGCCAAGCCCCAGGTCGGTGAGGAGTTCCGCACGGTTGCGGTTGCCGGTGAAGCGCAGAAGCTTGTCCCAGATGACGCGATGCTTCTCGTCCTCCTCTGGCAGTTTCTCCAGGCCTTCGGCCCGAAGGGCCTGAGCCAGCAATTTCTCCCCCAGTTCCTGGGACTCAGCGTGTGCGAGTGTTTTCAGATGGTGGCGGATCTTGGATCTGGCACGTCCGGTACGCACGAACCCCAGCCAAGCCGGGTTGGGCGCCGACACGGATGCCGTAACCACCTCGACCACATCGCCATTTTTAAGTTCGGTGCGCAGTGGCACCTGTTCTCCGTTGATGCGTACGGCGACCGTATGGTCGCCAACATCGCTGTGAATCGCGTAGGCGAAGTCCACCACAGTGGCGCCCCGGGGCAAGGCCATGATCTGGCTCTTCGGTGTGAAAACGTAGACCGCGTCAGGAAACAGGTCAATCTTGACGTGATCCCAGAATTCCGCGGCATCCCTGGTTTCGTGCTGGATGTCGAGCAGGGATTGCAGCCACTTTGTACCCAGTCTGTCCCCGCCAGTCCCGTCGGTCGAACTGGCCTTGTAGAGCCAGTGGGCGGCCACTCCGGACTCGGCCACCAGGTGCATGGCTTCTGTACGCATCTGAAATTCCACGTTGACGCCTGAAGGTCCGACCAGCGTGGTGTGCAGCGACTGATAGCCGTTGACCTTGGGTATGGCGATGTGGTCCTTGAACTTTCCGGGCACGGGTTTGTAGTTCTGGTGCAGCAGCCCGAGCGCGGTGTAGCAATCCGTAACGCCAGGGACGATCACCCGAAAGCCGTATATGTCCGTGACCTGGGCAAAGCTCAGGTGCTTGTCGTCCATTTTTCTGTAAATCGAATACAGCGTCTTCTCACGGCCGGAAATTCGAACGGGCAGGCCAGCCGCCCGGAAAGTGTCCTCAACGTCGCGCTGGACTTTCTGTATCAGGTCGCGCCGGCGGTTGCGCGCGCGAGTGACGGCTTTGGTCAAGACAGCGTAGCGCCACGGCCGCAGGTACCGGAAGGCCAGGTCCTGCAGTTCACGATAGGTCTGATTCAGCCCCAGCCGGTGCGCGATCGGCGCGTAGATGTCCAGGGTTTCCGAAGAGATTCGAGCCCATTTCTCGCGGGCCACGTTCTCCAGTGTGCGCATGTTGTGGGTGCGGTCGGCCAACTTGATCAGGATGACCCGCACATCGCGCGCCATGGCCAGAAGCATCTTGCGGAACGACTCCGCCTGGCTTTCCTCACGCGTGTCGAATTGGAGCTTGTCAAGCTTGGTCAAGCCATCCACGAGTTCAGCGACCGGTGCGCCAAAGCGCTCGATGAGTTCTGGTTTGGTCACCCCGCAGTCTTCGATGGCGTCATGCAGCAGCGCCGCCATCAATGCCTGTGCATCCAGTTTCCATTCGGCACACTGGGCGGCGACAGCAATCGGGTGCGTAATGTAGGGTTCGCCGCTGGCCCGAATCTGTCCGAGGTGAGCTTCGTCCGCGAACCGGTAAGCTTTGCGGACCTGATCTATTTCGACCGGTTCAAGATAGTCCAGACGCGCCGTCAGGGCGGCGAAACTCGCGGCTGCCGCGTTCGCGGCAGCCAGGTCGGTCGTACGTCCCGCGCCGGAACGACTTGACGATTTGGAGGGGGGCTTGAGCTCACCAAGCATCCCTCAACTGTAGCGCGGCAACGGTCGCAGCGGTTTGCCATGAAAAAAGGCACCGTGAGGTGCCTTTTGATTGCAATGCCGAGGTGGCCGACTCAGATCGGGACCTTTTTCAACATTTCCAGGCCAACCTTGCCTTCGGCGATCTCGCGCAATGCCGTCACGCCCGGCTTGTTCTTGCTTTCAATTTTCGGTGTGTGCCCCTGGCTCAGCATGCGTGCACGATAGGTGGCTGCGAGAACCAGCTGGAATCGGTTCGGGATCTGCTGGAGACAGTCTTCGACGGTGATGCGGGCCATGGGAACTCCGGATTTCGGGGGGCTAGTGGATGTTCAGCGCCTGAAACGTCGCGGCACGTGCTCGTCGCTGGGCCGGGTACTTCAGTCGCTGGGCGTGAACAATCGCTTTCAAGTCAAAAAGCGCCCGTTCAAATAACTCATTGATTATAACAAAGTCAAATTCTTTGGCCTGCGCCATCTCAAGTGCGGCATTGCGAAGCCGCAGGTCGATGACGTCCGGGGGATCTTCGCCCCGGCGTTCCAGCCGGGACCTCAGTTCCTCCCATGTAGGAGGCAAGATGAATATCAGGATGGCGTTGGCAAAGATCTTCTTGATCTGAAGCGCACCCTGGAAGTCGATCTCGAGGATGACGTCGGCACCTTGCGCGATCCGGTCCTCAATTGCTTTCTTGGACGTTCCGTAACGCTGGCCATGTACATGGGCCCATTCCAGAAAGGCTTCTCCCAGCACCATGGCGTCGAACTCCGGGCCGGAGACAAAGAAGTATTCCCGACCGTGCTTTTCCTGCCCACGTGGCGGTCGGGTGGTGTGCGAGACCGATGGCTGGACACGGGAATCCAGTTCCATCAACGCCTTGACGAGGCTGGATTTGCCGGCACCGCTTGGGGCCGCAACGACAAACAGGTTTCCGGGGTAATCCATGCGGAGGGGGGTCTGGAGGCTGGGCCGAGTGTAGCGTCACTCGATGTTCTGGACCTGTTCGCGCATTTGCTCGATCAGTACCTTCATGTCCACCGAAATCCGGGTCATCTCCAGGGCTGTGGACTTGGAGCCCATCGTGTTGGCTTCGCGATGCAGTTCCTGGATCAGGAAATCCAGCCGCTTGCCTATGTCACCTCCCCGCTGGATCAGATGTTCCAGTTCATCCAGGTGCGAACGCAGACGGGTCAGCTCTTCGGCGACGTCAATCCGTATGGCAAAGGCAGTGGCCTCGGTCATCGCCCGGTCCTGCGCACTCTGCGGGGCGGTGTTGTCCGGCGCAAGTGACATGGCCTCCTTCCACCGATCCAGAAAGCGCTGTCGCTGTTGCTCCACCAACACGGGGACCAGCGGTTGGGCGCGCTCTGCCAGGGAGCGCAACTCCTCGATTCGTTCCCGAAGCATGGTCGTCAGCCGGGCGCCTTCCCGCTCCCGCGCAGTCATCAGTGCGGAGATGGCTGCTGCGGCCAGCGATTCCAGCTCGCCCAGACAGTCATGCGCCAAGGTGGATGTGCCGGCGCTCCAACGCAGGACGTCCGAAACCGTGAGGGCGCCGGCGCTTGGCAGATGATTCTGGATGCGGTCTTGCAGTGCCGCCATGCTGGCCAGCAACTCGTCTGAAGGTTCGGGCACATGCTGTCCCGCAGGCTGCTCAACGCTGACGCGCATCTCCACCTTGCCGCGCTTGAGGTGACGCCCCAAACGCTCTCGCAAGGACGGTTCTGCGAGCCTCAATTCGTCGGGCAGGCGAAATGACAGATCCAGAAACCGGCCATTTACCGAGCGGAGTTCGATGGCCAGGCGCGGCTTTTGCGGCAGTCTGGACGGCTCTTCGCCCTGCGCCAACCCGTCTCCGGACTGCAGGCTTGCATAGCCGGTCATGCTGTAAACTGACACGAACTGGTCTGCCCGAAGATTGTGATTTCGTTGAGGATTCCAGGGCGATCCTGCATCAGGCGCCCATCGCTGTCACATTATGTCAAAGCTGAAACCCGCGCCGGTTCCGCCCGACACCGTGATCGGTGGGTATCGCGTGGTTCGCAAGCTCTCGGCCGGCGGTTTCGGCGTGGTCTATCTCGCGGTGGACAACGAAGGTCAGCAGGTCGCGATCAAGGAGTACCTGCCTTCGTCGTTGGCCACCCGACCCCCAGGTGAGCTGCTGCCACAGGTCCAGCCCGAAAAGCTGTCTTTGTACCGGCTTGGCTTGAAGAGCTTCTTTGAGGAAGGCCGCTCGCTGGCCCAGATTTCCCACGCATCCGTGGTGAGCGTGCTGAATTTTTTCCGCGAGAACGAAACCGTCTACATGGTGATGAATTACCTGGAGGGCGGCACGCTCCAGGATTTCATCATCACCGCGCGGGAGCTCAAAAAGCAGAAAGTGTTCCGGGAATCCACCATCCGCAGCCTGTTCGACGAAATCCTGCGCGGTCTGCGCATCGTGCACCAGCACAAGATGCTGCACCTGGACATCAAGCCGGCCAACATCTTCATCACCGACGACAACAAGGCCGTGATGATTGATTTTGGCGCGGCGCGTGAGGTGCTGTCCAAGGAAGGGAACTTCATCCGGCCCATGTATACCCCGGGGTTCGCTGCACCCGAAATGTACCGGCGCGACTCATCCATGGGTCCATGGACCGACATTTACGCCATCGGTGCCTGCATCTATGCCTGCATGCAGGGCTATCCGCCCAACGATGCGCCCCAGCGGCTGGAAAAAGACCGATTGGCGCTTGCGCTTTCGCGACTGCGCGGCGTCTACTCTGACAACCTGATCGAGGTGGTGGAGTGGTGCATGTCCCTTGATCCGCTGTCCCGCCCGCAATCGGTGTTTGCCTTGCAAAAGGAGCTCGGCCGTGAAGGCGAGCGACGCTACACCAAGCTCTCGGTCAGCGAGAAGATGCGCATGCAGTTTGACAGCATGGTCAACGACACCAAGAAGGGCGCACGCAAGCCCACGTCCGGTGGGGTCAAGGCCAAATGAAGTTTTCCGTGTTCCAGGTCAGCCGCCGCGGTGGTCGAGAGAAGAACGAAGACCGCATGGGTTACTGCTACACCCGCGAGTCCGGCCTGTTCGTGCTGGCCGACGGCATGGGGGGGCATCCCGAGGGTGAGGTTGCTGCGCAGCTGGCGCTGCAGACCGTGTCGGCGCTGTACCAGAAAGAAGCACGCCCGATTGTCAAGGATGTTCCGGAGTTCCTCTCGTCATCCCTCATGGCGGCGCACCACCAGATCATCCGCTACGCCAGCGAGAAGGGGATGCTTGACACGCCACGCACGACGCTGGTCGCAGCGGTGGTGCAGGGCAATGCTGCGAGCTGGGTGCACTGTGGGGATTCCCGCCTGTACGTGGTTCGAGGCGGCGAATTGCTTACCCGTACCCGCGACCATTCATATCTGGAGCAGCAGGGCGCCGGCGTGATCAAGCTTGACCGCGTGAATCGCAACATCCTGTTCACCTGCCTGGGTTCTCCCACAAAACCGGTGTTTGACGTTTCCGGGCCAGTGACGCTGCAGCAAGGGGACAAGATTCTGCTGTGTTCCGACGGGCTGTGGGGCACGCTGGAAGACCAGGTCATCGTCAACGAGTTGTCTGACAAATCGGTGTCTGACGCCGTGCCCGAACTGGTCGAGCTGGCTCTGCGCCGCGCGGGGGACCACAGCGACAACGTGACCGTGATCGCGATGGAGTGGGAAACCCCCGACAGTTTCGAGTCGACGCGTGGCATCTCGACCGACAGCATCAGCGATGGCGTGTTCGCCTCGACCATCCAGGCAGGTGTGCTCGAAACGATGGTCGAGGATCTGGACGACGCCGCGATTGAGCGATCAATTGCCGAAATCAACGAAGCCATCCGGCGCTCTGCCGCCCGCAAGTCCTGACAAAACCGGGCAGGCGCGGCGCCGGCCCGTTGCCCTCAATCCATCTAAACCATGAGCACATTCACCCGAAGCGGCGTGCGCGCCGCCAACCAGCTGCGCACTGTGCGGCTCACCCGCGGTTTCACCATCCACGCCGAGGGGTCCGTGCTGGTCGAGTTCGGCCAGACCCGTGTGCTGTGCACGGCGTCGGTGGAGGAGAAAGTCCCCGGGCACAAGAAGGGCAGCGGCGAAGGTTGGGTCACAGCCGAATATGGCATGCTGCCCCGCGCCACCCACACGCGCGGCGACCGCGAGGCCGCACGAGGCAAGCAGAGCGGCCGCACGCAGGAGATACAGCGCCTGATCGGGCGGTCCCTGCGAGCGGTGTTCGACCTGAAGAAGCTTGGCGAGCGCACCATTCACCTGGACTGCGACGTCCTGCAGGCGGATGGCGGCACGCGCACTGCCGCGATCACGGGCGCCTTTGTGGCGGCCCAGGACGCTGTGGCCAGCCTGATCGCCGCCGGCAAGCTCAGCGCGTCGCCCATCACCGACCATGTGGCCGCCGTGTCTGTGGGCATCGTGCAGGGCACTCCGCTGCTGGACCTGGAGTACACCGAGGACGTGGCCTGCGACACCGACATGAACGTGGTGATGACCGGCGCCGGCCACTATGTCGAGGTTCAAGGCACCGCCGAAGGCGCCGCCTTCACGCGCCGCGAGATGGACGCGCTGTTGGCTCTGGCGGAAAGCGGCATCGCCGATCTGGTTCGCTTGCAGCGTGGATCGCTATCAAAATAATAGCGGATCAGCAAGATCTGGCGGGGGCTACAGCCTGATTTCTCCATGAAAATTGTTCTGGCGTCGAACAATGCCGGAAAGCTGGCGGAACTGCGGGCCTTGCTGGCCCCGTTGGGGGTGGCGCTGGTGCCGCAGTCCGAGCTCGCCATACCCGAAGCGCCCGAGCCGCACCGCACCTTTGTCGAAAATGCATTGGCCAAGGCGCGCCACGCCGCGCGGCTGAGCGGGCTGCCCGCCATCGCCGACGACGCCGGTCTCTGTGTCCAGGCGTTCGGTGGCCTGCCCGGAGTGGACACCGCGTTCTATGCCACGCAGTTTGGCTATGACAAGGGGGATGCCAGCAACGTGCGCGCCTTGCTGGAGCAACTGGCCGGGCACGAGGACCGGCGTGCCGCTCTGGTCAGCACGCTCGTGGCACTGCGAAGCGCAGACGACCCGGAGCCGCTGATCGCGGTGGGACGGGTCAACGGCGAGATCGCCCGGGAGCCGGTTGGAGAGAACGGCTTCGGCTTCGACCCGGTCATGTACATCCCCGAGTTCGGGCAGACGTTCGCCCAGTTGCCCGTGGACGTGAAGAATGCCTACAGCCATCGCGGCCGCGCCGCCGCGCAGATGCTCGCCCTGATGCGTGCGAACTGGTTCCAGGCACCGCCACCGTGAAAGACGTCCAGCACTACATGCGACCGGGCCTGTTGCAGCTGGCCAGCCTGCCACCCCTGTCGTTGTATGTGCACCTGCCCTGGTGCCTCAAGAAATGCCCGTACTGCGATTTCAACTCGCACGAGATGCGGCCCGACCAGATGCCGGAGCAGCGCTACCTGGATGCGCTGGTGGCCGACCTGGACGCCGCGCTGCCGCTGGTGTGGGGCCGCACCATCCACAGCATTTTCATCGGGGGCGGAACGCCCAGCCTTTTTTCTCCTGCCGGGCTGGACCGGCTGCTGGGCGATATCCGGGCCCGGCTGCGACTTGAGCCGGGTTGCGAGATCACGCTGGAAGCGAATCCGGGCACGTTTGAAAAGGACCGCTTCCGTGCGTTTCGCAGCGCGGGGGTCACGCGCCTGTCGGTGGGGGTGCAGAGCTTCAACGACGCTCACCTGCGGGCGCTGGGCCGCGTGCACGACCGCGCCCAGGCCATCGCCGCGCTGGAGGAGGCCGCCCACGCATTTGACACGTTCAATCTTGATCTGATGTACGCGCTGCCAGGCCAGACTCTTGTGCAGCTGGACGAGGACCTGACCCAGGCACTGGCGATGGCGCCACCGCACCTGTCGGTCTACCACCTCACCATCGAGCCCAACACCTGGTTCGCCAAATTCCCGCCCAAGTTGCCGGAGGACGATCTCGCCTATGCGATGCTGGATCGCCTGACCGAGCGCACCGGCGTGGCCGGGCTGGAGCGATACGAGGTGTCGGCCTACGCCCGGCCGGGGCACCGATGCGTGCACAACCTCAACTACTGGGAGTTTGGCGACTACCTCGGTATTGGTGCCGGTGCGCACAGCAAGCTCAGCTTCGCGCACCGAATCGTGCGCCAGGTGCGTTACCGCGAGCCGCGTTTGTACATGGACAACGCCCTGGCCGGCATGGCGTTGGCGCAGGACGATGAAGTGCCGCGCGCCGAGTTGCCCTTCGAGTTCATGCTCAATGCACTGCGCCTGCGGGAAGGGTTTTCGCTGCAGCAGTTCTGTGAACGCACCGGTCTGGCGGTGAGTGCGATCGCCAGTGGCCTGGAAGCCGCGCAGGCAAGCGGCCTGATCGAGCGCGACCTGGTGCAGGTCCGACCGACCGCGCGCGGGTTCGACTTCCTCAGCGACCTGCAGTCGCTTTTTCTCTGAAGGACTGGAACGCTGGTCAGCCTGCTTGGGCACTCAGCACAGAAAGTATCTGGTCCACCGACTGCGCAATGGTCTGATTCTCGGTGTCAATCGTGACGTCCGGTTGTTCCGGCACTTCGTAGGGGCTTCCAAGTCCCGAGAGGTTGGGCAGCAGCCCTGCCCGGGCCTTCCGGTAAAGGCCCTTGACGTCCCTGTGCTCGCAGACCTCCAGCGAAGTGCTGACATACACCTCAAGAAAGTCGGCTGCACCGATGAGTTCGCGGGCCATGGCGCGCTCCCGCGCGAAGGGCGAGATGAAGGCAGTGATGACGATCAGGCCGGCGTCCAGCATCAGCCTGGCGACTTCTGCGACCCTGCGGATGTTTTCCACCCGATCCGCTTCCGTGAAACCGAGATCCTTGTTGAGGCCGAGCCGTACGTTGTCGCCGTCAAGAATATAGGTCCGCCGACCCATGTGATGGAGGCGGGCCTCGAGGGCGCTGGCCAGTGTTGATTTGCCCGATCCTGAAAGGCCCGTGAGCCAGACCACCCGTCCCGGGTGTCCATTGAGCCGTTCCCTGTCGGGGCGGGCAATCGCCAGCGCCTGCCGGTGAACATTGTCTGCACGCCGCAGGCTGTGGCGGATCATTCCGGCGGCGACCGTGGCATGCGTGAAGCGATCCACGAGGATGAAGCTGCCGAGGGTGCGGGAGTTCGCATAACTGTCGCAAACCAGTGGCTTGCTGACGGCCAGCGTGCAGCGGGCAATGTCATTGGGTTCCATGGATCTGCCTGGAACCGGCGACAACGTTGCAATGTCGATCTTGTCGCGGATGCCGGTCAGCGAGGCTGTGGCCCACTGGGTCGCAAGCTTGATGTCGTAGCTGCGCCCGGGCATTCCGCCCTCATCGCTGAACCAGACGAGATGCGCTTCGAACTGGTCGGTGAGCTGGAGCGGGCGGTCAGCGGCGGAAAGCACATCTCCTCGCGAGATGTCCAGTTCGTGGTCCATGGTGAGCGTCACTGCTTGACCTGCCACGGCAACTTGCAGGGAGTGCCCCATGGTCACGATTTCCTTGACGCGTGCCGTTTGCCCTGAGGCAGTCACCCGGATCGTGTCTCCCACGCTCACAGAGCCCTGTGCGACTGTTCCACTGAAGCCCCGGAAGTTTGCGTTGGGCCGGTTGACCCACTGCACAGGAAAGGCGAGCGTGCCGGCAGATGCGGCTGTGGCCGGCACCGACTCCAGAAATTTCAGCAGCGTCGGGCCGCGGTACCACGGCATCCGGCTTGAGGATTGCACGATGTTGTCACCCTGAAGTGCCGACAGGGGTATGGCAGTCACGCTCCCGAACCCAAGGTTCGAAGCAATGCTTTGGAACGACGCACGAACGTCCTCAAACACGCTGGCCTCGAAGCCCGCCAGGTCCATTTTGTTGACCGCCAGCACGACGTGCTGTATGCCCATCAACGACGCAATGAACGCATGCCTGCGGGTCTGGCGCAGGATGCCCTGGGTGGCATCCACAAGGATCAGGGCGACGTCGGCCGTCGATGCTCCTGTGACCATGTTCCGCGTGTACTGTTCATGTCCCGGTGTGTCGGCCACGATGAACTTGCGCCGACTCGTCGAGAAGAAGCGGTATGCCACATCGATCGTGATGCCCTGCTCCCTTTCGGCAGACAAACCGTCAACGAGCAGGGCAAAGTCGATCGCGTCGCCCTGGGTTCCGTGCTTCCTGGAGTCGCGCTCGAGCGCAGCGAGCTGGTCATCGTAGAGCTGTCGTGACTCCCACAGCAACCGGCCTATGAGTGTGCTTTTGCCATCGTCCACGCTGCCGCAGGTGATGAAACGCAAAAGGTCTTGCCCCTGCTGCTGCTTGAGGAATTCCTCAACGGTTTCAGGGGGCGGCGGGTTTGCGGGGAACGCCATCAGAAGTATCCCTCCTGCTTCTTGCGTTCCATGCTGCCCGAACTGTCCGAATCGATGGCACGTCCCTGCCGCTCGGAGGTCTTCGCGCCGACCAGTTCAAGGATTATTTCGGGCAGCGACCTTGCCGCGGATTCGACCGCTCCCGTCAGCGGGTAACAGCCCAGCGTGCGGAAGCGTACGTTTCGCAGCTGGATTTCCTCGCCGGGCAGAAGGCGCATCCTGTCGTCGTCCACCATCAGGAGCATGCCCTCGCGCGCCACCACAGGCCTTGGCTTGGCGAAATACAGGGGCACGACCGGGATCTCCTCATGCAGGATGTACTGCCAGATGTCCAGCTCGGTCCAGTTGGAGAGCGGGAACACCCGGATGCTTTCGCTGGGCGCCTTGCGTGTGTTGAACAGGTTCCACAGTTCCGGACGCTGGTTTTTGGGGTCCCAGCGGTGCGTGGCTGTCCTAAAGGAAAAAATCCGCTCCTTCGCACGCGACTTCTCTTCATCGCGGCGGGCTCCTCCAAACACCACATCAAAGCGGTGGTGGTTCAGGGCCTGCTTGAGCCCCTCGGTCTTGGTGATGTCGGTATGCAGCGCCGATCCGTGGTCGAAGGGATTGATGTCGCGTTCAATCGCCTCCGGGTTGATGTGAACCAGCAACTCCATGCCACTTTCACGTGCCATGAAGTCGCGGAAGAGGTACATCTCCTGGAACTTCCACCGGGTGTCCACGTGCAGCAGCGGGAAAGGGGGCGGCGAAGGATGGAAAGCCTTGCGCGCCAGATGCAGCATCACCGAGCTGTCCTTGCCGATGGAATACAGCATGGCCGGGTTTTCGCTTTCAGCCACAGCTTCGCGGATGATGTGGATGCTCTCTGCCTCAAGCCTCTTGAGGTGAGGCGTTATGGGATAGGAATGCGTTGGGGGCGACTTTCGCGCAGCGGGAATGGACGGCGGGTAACTGGCCATGCGCACACCCAGTTTCGCAAGCCCCTCGTGATCACGGCAAAGACCTGCCAGGGGACCGTGCGGCAGGATTGCGAGGTCCCGTCCAATGAGGGCGCGCAAAGAGCTTGCCGCCCGTTCAATGTCACCGGAGGCCGGTTCCATGGTTTCCAGTGGCACCCAATAGCGGGCTCCCCGCGCGTCGTTGGCGGCGAGCAACGTCCGAGTGTCCCTGCCCGTGCCCAGGATGTGCAGACTGGCAAACAGGACGCGTTGCCGCTTGCCGCGCGCCAGGCCGATCTCCCAATCCAGCAGCTTGGTCGAAGGCGCGCGACCCAACTCGTCTCGGATGTCTGTGGCGGCGAGTTCCCGGGGGAGGATTCCCAACTCGTGCAACCGGCGCTCGGTGGTGCGCCGGCTGTCGGCCACGCCAAGTTGGCGCAGGTGCTCGAACGCGGCACCGACGTCCCAAGCCTGAGGGCGATCAAGACCGAACAGATTCATGGCCAAAACAGCATCAGGTTGTCGCAATATGCATCAATATTCGATTTTGATGGATTTTGCTGAGGATTTCCCGTCCGGCTCGCGAAATTCCATGAAAAAATCAATCATGCGACAAACAAGTGAATTGGCCGAGTGGTCATCAGAGATCGTGGCCCTCGCTGAGGCTGCCGGGGCAGGCGTTCTGGCTGTGTACCGGCGGTGGCAGGCGCTAGGCGACGGCGTTCGAGGGCCGGGCCGCAGCGACAAGGCGGACGGATCACCCTTGACCGAGGCGGACGTCTTGTCCCACAACATCATTGCCGACGGGCTCGGCCGCCTGTGCCCTCATGTGCCTCTGGTATCGGAAGAAGGCGCCAAACCCGCTGCAGAGCGTCTCCGGGGCTCAGATTTCTGGCTTGTCGATCCGCTGGACGGAACCCGGGAGTTCATTGACCGCAACGGAGAGTTCACCGTAAACATTGCATTGGTTCGCGACGGGTTTCCGGTGTTTGGGGTGGTGGTGGCTCCAGTGCTCGAACAGACCTATTGGGGCGGACTGGGCCTTGGCGCATTTCGCTGCGACCCGCACCGCAGCCAGGAGATTCGCGTTTCGCTGCAGCCGTCGCGGCCCTGGCGCGTGGTGGCGAGTCGCAGCCACATGGATGACCAGACAGCCCGTTTCATTTCCGGGCTGGGTCCGCACTGCCTGATCCAGTCCGGCAGTTCCCTGAAATTCTGCCGTGTCGCTGAAGGCTCTGCGGACGTCTATCCGCGGTTCGGACCGACCTGCGAGTGGGACACAGCCGCGGCACACGCTGTGCTCCGCGCTGCTGGCGGGCGCATCGCCCGTCTGGACGGAACGGAACTAGGCTACGGCAAATCCGGATTCCTCAATCCGGCGTTCATCGCCTCGGGTGTCCCGATGTCCGGCCTTCCGGCGGAGGCACCGTGATTGATCCCGGATTTGCTGCGGCTGGTGCCTTCACCGGTTTTGTGGTCGGGGTGACCGGTGTCGGCGGCGGGGCCCTGATGACGCCCATCTTGCTGTTGATATTCGGCGTGGCTCCCGCCACGGCCATTGCAACCGACCTGTGGTTTGCGGCCATCACGAAAGTTGTTGCGGCCCGGGTTCACCAGCAGGGTGGGCAGGTCGACTGGGTGGTGGTCAGGCGGCTGTGGTGGGGCAGTTTGCCCGTGGCCATTTTGATTGTGACCCTGGTTGCCCTGGGGAGCAGCGTGCAGAAACTGCCGTGGTTGACTCAGGCCATCGGGCTGGTGGTGGTGCTCACCGGTGTGGGCCTTCTGGCGGCGCCGCGCCTGCTCCAGGCGGCTCGGGAGCGCCGTATCGGCAATCCCTCAGCGTTCAAGGCAAAGCAGCCCGCGCTGACCGTGATAGCCGGTGCGGTGCTGGGCCTGTGTGTCGCACTCACGTCGGTCGGTGCAGGAGCCATTGGCAGCGTCGTCCTGCTGTACCTCTACCCGTTGAGAATGACACCCCACCGTCTGGTTGCCACAGACCTGGTCCATGCCATACCGCTGGCCGTGGTGGCCGGGACCGGATACTTGCTGGCGGGCCTGGTCGACGGCGGGATGCTGGTCAGCATGTTGGCGGGCTCTTTGCCTGCGGTGGCGCTGGGCAGCCTGCTTGCGCGCCGGCTCAGTTCACGATGGTTGCAACTTGCCCTCGGGCTCGTGCTGATCGCGGCAGGGGCAAAGACGCTTTCATAGCCACCGCGGGAGTGCACGACCGGGCGCTAAAATCCTGCGCTTGAGGAAGCGTGGCAGAGTGGTCGATTGCACCGGTCTTGAAAACCGGCAACGGGCAACCGTTCGTGAGTTCGAATCTCACCGCTTCCGCCAGGGGCCTCAGGGCGCCTTGGCGGCCAGCCTCGGCGCCAGCCGACGGTACAGGGCCATTCTCTCAGCCAGGGTCTGACCCAGCTTCTCCGGTCCCGCCGATACAAACTGGCTGCCCCGCGCGCGCATCAGCTCCGCCATCTGGGGGTCGCGCATCAGCACCAGCAGGTCCCGGTGCAGGGCCGCCACCACTTCGTCGGGAGTTTTGGCCGGCACAAAGATTCCGATGAAACCCACCACGTCCAGCCCTGGCCAGCGGTCCTTCAGCAGGGGCAGCGTGTCAAATGGCGGCAGGGTCGGTGAGGTGCCTGCATGGGCAATCACGCGGATGCGCTTGCCCTCGGCCAGCGGCAGCGCGGCATCGTAGGTGCTGAACAGGAAGTCCACCTGACCGCCGGAGAGCGCGTTCATCGCGGGCGCCAGTCCGGGATAGGGAATGGCCACCACCGGCGCCCCGAAGGCCTCACGCATCTGCTCACAACCGAACGACAGGTCTCCGGTGGGCGCGCCGCAGTTAAGGCCCTGTGGCGTCCTGCGGGCCAGTTCGACCAGTTCGTCCAGCGTGGTGACGGGCAACTCCCTGCGCACCGCCAGCAACATCCCGGCTTGAGACAACTCCAGCACCGGCCTCAGGTCTGCCTGCGGGTCAAAAGGCGTCTTCGACAATACGCTGTTGGTGGCCAGAAATCCGGAGCCCAGCAGCAAGGTGCGTCCGTCGGCCGCGGCCCGCACTGCCGCTTCCGTGCCGATGGCGCCACCCGCGCCCGGGCGGTTATCCACCAACAGGGTCTCGCCCTTGAGCCGGTGCCAGGCCAGTGCCATCGCCCGGGCCAGCACATCCAGCGGGCCACCCGCAGGCGTGGGCACGATGATGCGGGCCTGTGGCGCCACTGCACCTTGCGCGCCCGACAGGCCCGGCCACAGCGCTGCCGCGGCCATCAAGGCCAGACCCGCGCTGCGGCGCAAACCGGACCATGCCGTTCTCATGCGATTCCCGTTCATCCCTGCACACCCTGCGCGATGCGCGCCTTCACCATCGTCTCGACCTGCCTGCGCATCACCTTGCCGCCGGGATTGCGCGGCAAGTCCTCGGTGATGACGATCCTGGACGGTACCGTGGGCCGCGCCAGCGACTTCAGGCAATGGGCCAGCAGCTTTTCCGCATCCAGGGGGCCGCGGCACACCACTGCGGCGGCCAGCACGCGCACGCCGTTGTCGTCTTCCACCACCACCACCGAGGATTCCACCACCTGTTCATCGCTGTCCAGCACCTGCTCGATCAGTGCCGGGTCCACCTTGATGCCGCCGACGTTGAGCACATCGTCAGAGCGGCCGGCCAGGACAAGTCTCCGGTCGGGGGCAACAGAGCCGCGGTCTCCCGGATAGAACCAGCCCTCACGCAGGCCGCTGGTGTCACCGGCAGCCGCCCCGATGTAGCCGCCCGCCATGGCCGGGCCACGAAAACGGAGGACTCCCGTCTGACCCGGTTCGAGAGGATTTCCGGATTCGTCCAGTGCCTGACACGTGATCCACGGGGCGAGTTGTCCCGCTTCGCCGTCCGGCCCATCCGGCTGTGGGTCTGTCGCCAGCGCCATCGTGCCGGTTTCGGTGGAGCCATAGGTGACCCGTATGTTGGGTGTCAGCAAGCCGCGCAATGTGGCCAGCACCTTGGCTGGTACCCGGCTGCCGCCAATCAATATCGATTCGACCCTGCCGGCAGGCACAGGAGCCTGCCCGGCCTGCTTGTGCAGGTGGTTGGCCAGTTCGATGGCCAGTGCCGTGGTGGTCACCAGACCGATCGGACCGGGCGTGCCCAGTGCCTCCACCACAGACTCGACCTTGCCAGACTCCGGGAACACCACTTCTCCCCCGGCGGACAGCTGCATGAGCGCATGGCCCAGTGCAAATCCGATGCGAAGGTCCGCCCGGATCAGTCGCCGCTCGGGCGGCCCGCTGGTGTAGATCTGTGCCGAGATATGTTGCAGCTCCTGCGTCGCACCCTGGGTCCAGGGGACGCCCTTGGACTGACCGGTCGTGCCAGAGGTCAATGCGATGCGCCACACCTGGTCCACGCATTCCGTGGCAACGCGGACCTCGGGCAGGCCGGCTGGCGCCGCCGCGAACAACTCCGCGGGTGTGGCCTGCGGCAGGCGCCGGGCTTGCTCGCCGCTCCAGGCGTCCACCCGTTCGCAGACCAACAATGCGACCGGCTGGCGCGCCAGCATGGCGTTCTTGGCAGGGTCTGGCCAGCGCGGATCAAACGGAGTTGAGACCGCGCCCATGCGGGCCAGTGCAATCAGGATCGTCAGGTGCGCGGCGGGTTGCGCCGCGCTCACCGCCACGCAGTCGTCCTGCTTGACCCCACGGGCGGCCAGCTGGCGCATGATGTTTTCAACGGTGACGCGCAGCGAACCGTAGGGCACCCGGATTTTCCCGGCCGTGATGGCGATGCGCGCGGGATTCCCGGCGCAGTGGCGCCAGATCGAATCGGTGAGGTTCATGGTCGCGAGTTTAGGTCACCGCGACCAGCAATCCCCGCTTCTCGATGAACGCCACCACCTCTGCCAGGCCGGATAGCGTCTTCAGGTTGGTCATCACGTAGGGCTTGTCCCGGCGCATGCGCTTTGTGTCGGCTTCCATCACGCCCAGGTCGGCGCCCACATGCGGCGCCAGGTCGGTCTTGTTGATCACGAACAGGTCGCTCTTGGTGATGCCGGGGCCGCCCTTGCGCGGGATCTTCTCGCCCGCCGCCACATCGATCACGTAGATGGTCAGGTCGCTAAGCTCGGGGCTGAAGGTGGCGGCCAGGTTGTCGCCGCCGCTTTCAACGAACACGATGTCCGCGTCGGGGAACTGCTCCAGCATGCGGTCGATGGCTTCCAGGTTGATGGACGCGTCCTCCCGGATCGCGGTGTGCGGGCAGCCACCCGTCTCCACACCCATGATGCGCTCGGCTGCCAGCGCGCCGCTCACGGTCAGCAGTCGCTGGTCTTCCTTGGTGTAAATGTCATTGGTGATCGCGATCAGGTCGTACTTGTCGCGCATGGCCTTGCACAGCATCTCAAGCAAGGTCGTCTTGCCGGAGCCGACGGGCCCGCCGATGCCCACGCGCAGCGGTGGCAGCTGCGGCTGCGGTTCGGAATATGGTGCAGGGCAGAAGTGGTCATGATCGGAACAGGCGTGAGTACTGTGTTTCGTGGCGGGAAGAGAGAATCGCCAGCATCGGGCTGAAGGCCTGACGTTGGTCGTCGTCGCAGGCAAGTGCGTGGTCCGCAGCCTCGGGGATTGCGGCGGCCAGGCGGGCCAGGATGCGCTGGCCGGCGCCCTGGCCCAGCGGCACGGACTTGATCGCGGCCTGCATCATGTTTTCTGCCCAGCCGAAGGCGCAGGCCAGCAGGGCGTCGCGCACCGGCGCACCGGACCGTTCCAGCGCCAGCGCCATGGCAACGGGCCAGGTCAGGGGCGTCGGCGCCCGCGCCGCCGTTTGCGGGTCTACGGACTTGAGCCACTCCACAAGGGATCGGCCCATCTGTTCGGACTGCTGGCGCAGCTCGGCGGTCTCACGCGTGTGCAGCACCCAGCGGTTGAGCGAGGCGACGCGCTCGGCGTCACCTGTCCGCCAGGCCGTCATGGCCTGCGCCACCACGGCCAGCTCGCTGCGCGCCAGGCTCGTGTGCAACTGGTCCACCAGCCAGTCGCCGGCGGAGTGTTCGTCGCGCACCAGCCCGTGCTCCACCGCGGATTCCAGCCCTTCGGAGTACGAGAAGCCACCCACCGGCAGCGCCGGCGAGGCGAGCCAGATCAGCTGCAGAAGCGAGGCATCAGTGATGGTGGTGCCCGTGGCCGTCATGGTCGTGGTGATCATGATCGTGGCCGCCATCGGAATGGCCATGCCGGGTGTGGCCATGCCCCGGCTGGGCGCCATAGGCGCCGCCTTCGGGTTCGAACGCGGCGTTGGCCTCGTTCACGATCAGGTGCATGGCGCGCAGCATGCCGGCCAGCACATGGTCGGGCTCGATCTTCAGGTGATCCGGCTTGAGCTCGATGGGCACATGGCGGTTGCCCAGGTGGTAGGCCGCGCGTGTCAGGTCAAACGGCGTGCCGTGCTGGCTGCAATGCGTGATGACCAGCACCGGCTGCGGCGCGGCCTGTACGGCGATGAGTGAGCCGTCTTCGGCCACCAGCACGTCGCCACCGCGCACCACCGTGCCGCGCGGCAGGAACACGCCGATGTGCCGGCCTTGCGAGTCAGTGGCATCAAAGCGGCTTTTCTGGCGCACATCCCAGTCCAGCTCGACGGTGGCGGCGCGCTTGAGCAGCACGGACGAGAGGCCCTGGCCGCCGGCCAGCAACTTGGAGACTTGAAGCATCAGAACAGGAAATAGCGCTGCGTCATGGGCAGGGTGACAGCGGCTTCGCAGGTCAGCAGCTGCCCGTCGGCGCGCACCGCATAGGTCTGCGGGTCGATTTCCATCTTCGGCACATAGCCGTTGTGGATCAGGTGCTGCTTGCGCACCTGGCGAATGTTCTTCACGGCGCTGACCGTCTTGGCCAGGCCGAACCGTTCCTTGACGCCCGCGGCCAGTGCGGCCTGCGACACAAAGGTCAGCGAGCCGCGGGCCAGGGCGCCGCCAAAGGCGCCGAACATCGGGCGGTAGTGCACCGGCTGGGGTGTGGGGATGGACGCGTTGGGGTCGCCCATGGCCGCAAACGCTATGAAGCCGCCCTTGAGGATCAGCGCCGGCTTGATGCCGAAGAAAGCCGGCTTCCAGATCACCAGGTCGGCCCACTTGCCAGTCTCCAGGCTGCCGACTTCGTGGCTGATGCCGTGCGCGATGGCGGGGTTGATCGTGTACTTGGCGATGTAGCGTTTGGCGCGGAAATTGTCGTTGCGCGCGGAGTCTTCAGGCAGCTTGCCGCGCTGCACCTTCATCTTGTGCGCGGTCTGCCAGGTGCGGATGATGACCTCGCCCACCCGCCCCATGGCCTGGCTATCGCTGCTCATCATGCTGATGGCGCCCAGGTCGTGCAGGATGTCCTCGGCCGCAATGGTCTCCTTGCGGATGCGGCTTTCGGCAAAGGCCAGGTCCTCGGCAATGCCAGCGTCCAGGTGGTGGCACACCATCAGCATGTCCACATGCTCGTCCAGCGTGTTGCGCGTGTAGGGCATGGTGGGGTTGGTTGAGCTGGGCAGGAAATTGGCCTCGCCCACCACGCGCAGGATGTCCGGCGCATGCCCTCCGCCGGCGCCCTCGGTGTGGAAGGCGCACAGGCTGCGGCCCTTGGTGGCCGCGATGGTGTTTTCCACAAAGCCGGATTCGTTGAGCGTGTCGGAGTGGATCGCCACTTGCGTGTCCGTCTCTTCCGCCACGTCCAGGCAATTGCTGATGGCCGCAGGCGTGGTGCCCCAGTCCTCGTGCAGCTTCAGGCCGATCACGCCGGCGTTGATCTGCTCACGCAGCGCAGCGGGCAGGCTGGCGTTGCCCTTGCCCAGAAAACCCAGGTTCATGGCAAAGCCGTCGGCGGCTTGAAGCATGCGCTCGATGTTCCAGGGGCCGGGCGTGCAGGTCGTGGCAAAGGTGCCGGTGGCCGGTCCGGTGCCGCCGCCCAGCATGGTGGTGACGCCCGAAGTGAGCGCCTCTTCGATTTGCTGTGGGCAGATGAAGTGGATGTGGCTGTCGATGCCGCCCGCCGTGACGATGTTGCCTTCGCAGGAGATGATTTCCGTGCCCGGACCGATGATCATGTCCACGCCGGGTTGCGTGTCGGGGTTGCCGGCCTTGCCGATGGCCGCGATGCGCCCGCCCTTGATGCCGATATCGGCCTTGACGATGCCCCAGTGGTCGATGATGAGTGCGTTGGTCAGCACGCAGTCCATTGCACCTTCGGCACGCGTTTTCTGCGACTGCGCCATGCCGTCACGGATGGTCTTGCCGCCGCCGAACTTGACTTCCTCGCCATAGCCGCCGGCGCGCAGTGTGTAGTCGTCCTCGACCTCCACCACCAGCTCGGTGTCGGCCAGGCGAACCCGGTCGCCCTTGGTTGGGCCAAACATTTCCGCGTAGGCGCGGCGCCCGATCGTTGCCATCACAGTTTCCCCTGCACGAGGCCACGAAACCCGTAGACCACCCGCTCGCCGGCCAAGTCCACCAGCTCCACCGTGCGCTGCTGTCCCGGCTCAAAGCGCACCGCAGTGCCCGAGGCAATGTTCAGCCGCATGCCGCGCGCGGCGTCGCGGTCAAACCGGAGCGCGCCATTGGTCTCGGCAAAGTGGTAGTGCGAGCCCACCTGGATCGGCCGATCGGCCCGGTTCTGCACCACCACGGTGAGTGTGCGGCGACCGGGGTTGAGTACGTGCTCACCTTCTTCGGTGATGAGTTCGCCGGGGATCATGACCGGGTCACTCCTCAGGCCAGACGCAGCAACAGCGCTGCGCCGAACAGGGCCACGCCAGCGCCCGCCCCAACCGCCAGCACCTGCGAGCGTGCCAACAGGCGGTGCCCCAGCAGAAGGCCCGCGCCGTGCAGCAACGCGGTGGCCAGCACCATGCCGGCCAGGAGGGAGGCGGCGTTGCCGCCGGCCAGCTCGACGCCATGGGCGGCACCGTGGAAGAACGCGAACGTGCCCGCCAGCGCCGCGGCCACGGCGGCGGGCACCCGACGGCGCCAGGCCAGCAGCAGTCCCACAACCAGCAACGAGGCGGCGATCATCGGCTCGACCACCGGAATCGCGAATCCGGCCATGCCGGCCAGTGCGCCGACGACCAGCACCGCGACGAAAGCGAGCGGCGCCAGCCAGGCAGGTCGCACCGCCAGCGCGCTCCACAGGCCCACGGCCAGCATGGCTGCCAAGTGGTCAAGCCCGGTGAAGGGGTGCGTGAAGCCGTCCAGAAAGCCGGCGGAATGGGTGTGCGGGTCGGCACCGGTGTGCGCCAGGGCCAGTGCCGGGCCCAGCGTGAGTGCTGTGCCGAGGATGAACTTGAGAAGGTTTGCTATGGTTTTCATAGTGGGTCAACAAGTGTGGACGGGGGCTACAGGCGTTTTTGACAATGAAAATTGGTTGGGAGCGTGCGACCAGGCGGGCACTCAGACGATGGGTTGGTGAACAGTGACGAGCTTGGTGCCGTCGGGGAAAGTCGCCTCGACCTGGATGTCCGGGATCATCTCGGCGATGCCGTCCATCACATCGGCCCGGGTCAGCACGGAGCGGCCCTCGCTCATCAGCTGGGCCACGGTCTTGCCGTCACGGGCGCCCTCCATCACGGCGGCGGAGATCAGCGCCACGGCTTCGGGGTAATTGAGCTTGAGCCCGCGCGCCTTGCGGCGCTCGGCCAGCAGGGCCGCGGTGAAGATCAGCAGCTTGTCTTTTTCGCGGGGAGTCAGTTCCATGGGCGGGGCTTGCGCGGCGGCGTGGGTGGTCTTCGGTCATTATGTTGCAAGCCCTGTGCCGTGCCATACGCCCAACGGCGCATCTGCGGGCGCTTCTGGGCACGGAACCTGCACCACAGGGGTGCCAGCCCGGCGCCATTTCTCCCCGTGAAGCCCGTCATCCCCATCATCGCCGTCAGCGACACGCCTGAGCGCCCGGCGGGAGACGACGCGCCGCAACGGGTGGTCAAGGTGCGGCGCGACTACAACAGCTGGGTGGCCAGCGAGACGATGGAAGACTACGCGCTGCGCTACACCCCCCAGCGCTTTCGCAAGTGGTCCGAGTGGCGGGTGGCCAACACCGCATTCGGGGCCGCTTCCTTCCTGATACTTGAGGCCGTGGGCGCCACCCTGCTGGTGCAGTACGGGTTTGCCAACGCCCTGTGGGCCATCCTGGTCACCGGCCTGATCATCTTCCTGGCGGGGCTGCCCATCAGCGTCTACGCGGCGCGCTACGGCGTGGACATGGACCTGCTCACCCGTGGCGCGGGGTTTGGCTACATCGGCTCGACCATCACCTCGCTCATCTACGCCTCGTTCACCTTCATCTTCTTCGCGCTGGAGGCCGCGGTGATGGCCTACGCGCTCGAACTGGCGTTGGGCATTCCACCGAGCTGGGGCTATCTGATCTGCGCGCTGGTGGTCATCCCGCTGGTCACGCACGGCGTGTCGGCCATTAGCCGGCTGCAGGTCTGGACGCAGCCGCTCTGGCTTGTCATGCTTGTGGTGCCTTTCGCCTATGTGTTGATGAACGATTCTGGTGCGTTCAACGGGATTTCGCACTACATCGGTGAAAAAAGCGCGGACTCCGGATTCAACATGCATCTGTTTGGTGCAGCCCTGACGGTGGGCATTGCCCTGATCACCCAGATGGGCGAACAGGCGGATTACCTGCGCTTCATGCCGGCCAAAACCCCGGCCAACCGGGGGCGCTGGTGGTTTGGTGTGCTGGCGGGTGGGCCCGGCTGGGTGATCCTGGGCGTCATCAAGATGCTGGGGGGCGCGCTGCTGGCCTATCTGGCCATCACCCACATGGTGCCCAGCGATCGCGCCGTCGACCCCAACCAGATGTACCTGGCGGCCTACGAGTACGTCTTTCCCAACTACGGCTGGGCCGTCGCGGCCACGGCGCTGTTCGTGGTGATCTCCCAGCTCAAGATCAATGTCACCAATGCCTACGCCGGCTCGCTTGCGTGGAGCAACTTCTTCTCGCGGGTGACGCACAGCCATCCCGGGCGGGTGGTGTGGGTGGTGTTCAACACGCTGATCGCCTTCATGCTGATGGAGATGAACGTGTTCCAGGCGCTGGGCGATGTGCTGGGGCTGTACTCCAACATCGCCATCGCCTGGATGATGGCGGTGGTGGCCGACCTGGTGGTCAACAAGCCGCTGGGCCTGTCGCCCAAGGGCATCGAGTTCAAGCGCGCCTACCTGTACGACATCAACCCCGTGGGGGTGGGCGCGATGGTGCTGGCTTCGGCGCTGTCGATCACGGCGCACCTGGGCCTGTTCGGGCCGTCGGCACAGGCGTTCTCGGCCGTGATCGCCATGGCCACCGCATTCGTGGCAGCCCCGCTGATTGCCTGGGCCACGAAAGGCCGCTACTACATCGCACGTGCGGCCGATGCCCACGATGCCGCCACCGCGCCTGGCGAGTACCAGCGTCTGGCGGTCAAGCGCTGCGTGATCTGCGAGCGTGAGTACGAGGGCCCGGACATGGCGCATTGCCCCGCCTACCAGGGGCAGATCTGCTCGCTGTGCTGCACGCTGGATGCGCGTTGCGGCGACCTGTGCAAGCCGCATGCGAGCCTGTCGGCGCAATGGTCGGGCGCCCTGCGCTGGCTGCTGCCACGTCGAATCTGGCCGTACCTGGACACCGGGCTGGGCCACTTCCTGCTGCTGATGCTGATCATCGTGCCCCTGCTGGCCACGGTGTTCGGCCTGCTCTACCACCAGGAGCTGCGCGCGCTTGCGGCCGTGGGTGAGGCCGCCGCCGACGGCACGCTGCGCTCGGGTTTCCTCAAGGCCTACATGGCGCTGCTGGTGATTGCCGGCATCGTGGCGTGGTGGCTTGTGCTTGCGCACAAGAGCCGCCAGGTTGCGCAGGAGGAGTCCAACCGCCAGACGCACCTGCTGATGCGCGAGATCGAATCCCACCGGCAGACCGATCAGGCGCTGCAGACCGCCAAGCTGGTGGCCGAGCGCGCCGAGCAGGCCAACCAGGCCAAGAGCCGCTACATCAGCGCCATCAGCCACGAGCTGCGCACGCCCCTCAACAGCATCCTGGGCTACGCGCAGCTCATGGGCGAGGACACCAGCGTGCCGGCCCACCGCAAGCAGGCGGTCAACGTCATCAAGCGCGGTGGCGAGCACCTGCTCAGCCTGATTGAAGGCACGCTGGACATTGCCCGCATCGAGGCCGGCAAGCTCACGCTCAACGTCAAGCCCATGGCCTTTGCCGACTGCGTGCACGAGATGGCCGGCATGTTCGAGCCGCAGGCCGCTGCCAAGGGCCTGGCGTTCCGCTTCGAGGCCGAAGGCACATTGCCCGAGGTGGTGCGCGCCGACGAGAAGCGCGTGCGCCAGATCCTCATCAACCTGCTGGGCAACGCCATCAAGTTCACCGCGCAGGGGCAGGTCACATTTCGTGTGCGCCATGCGCGCGAGATGGCGCACATCGAGATCGAGGACACCGGCCCCGGCCTGAGCGCCGCCGAGATCGAGCAGATCTTCGAGCCCTTTGCGCGCGGCAACGCCTCCACCCAGGCCGCCACCGGCGCAGGCCTGGGCCTGACCATCGCCAAGATGCTGACCGACCTGATGGGCGGCGAGCTCAGCGCCACCGGCGTGCCGGGCCAGGGGTCGGTGTTCCGCGTCAAGCTGTTCCTGCCCGAGGCGCACCTGCCTGCGCAAACCGGCAAGGCCGCGCTGCCCGCCCCCCGGCCGCGCCGCGGCTACGACGGCCCGCGCCGCAAGGTGCTGGTGGTGGACAACGAGGAGGCCGATCGCGACCTGCTGGTGCACCTGCTGGAGCCGCTGGGATTTGAGCTGCGCACCGCCGCCAGCGGCCACGACTGCCTGGACCTGCTCGCTGCCGGCTACCAGCCCGACGTGATCTTCATGGACCTGGCCATGCCCGGCATCGACGGCTGGGAAACCATCCGCCGGCTGCGCCGCATCGATCCGAAGCATGCCAAAGTGGCCATCGTCTCGGCGAACGCGTTTGACAAGGGACTTGAGAACGACGTTGCCATCCGGCCCGAGGACTTCATCCTCAAGCCGGTGCGGCACAGCGAGCTGCTGGACTGGCTGGAGCGCCAGCTCGGACTGCGCTGGCTCGAACAGCCGGCGCAGCCTTCGGGGCCGGCAGGCGTTGCGCCGCCAAGGGTCTGGCCGCAGCGCGACCGGCTGGCGGCGCTGCAGGAGTTGGTGCAGCTTGGCTACTATCGCGGCATCATGAACCAGCTGGATGAGATGGAAGCCGCCGAACCTGCCAGCGCCGCGGTGGTGGGCGAGCTGCGCGAGCTGGCGCGCCAGTTCCAGTTCGAGGCCATCAGCCGCCTGCTGGACGATGCTTTGGTGGGGGCCACGCCATGAGCGCCGCCGGGCCGCCCCAAGGCGCAGGGGTAGGGGTCACACTCGACCGCGCCAACAGCGACGTGGTCCTGATCGTGGACGACGTGCCCGACAACCTGGCCGTGCTGCACGACGCGCTGGACGAATCCGGCTACACCGTTCTGGTGGCCACTAGCGGTGAGGCCGCGCTGGCGCGTGCCTCGCAGGCCTTGCCCGACATCGTGCTGCTGGACGCGATGATGCCCGGCATGGACGGCTTTGAAGTGGCCAAACGCCTCAAGGCCCAGCCGCAGACCGCGCACATCCCGATCATCTTCATGACCGGCCTGACCGAGACCGAATACCTGGTGGCCGCACTCGAAGCCGGCGGCGTGGACTACGTCACCAAGCCCATCAAGCCCAAGGAAGTGCTCGCCCGCATGGGTGTGCACCTGCAGGGCGCGCGCGAGCGGCGCCAGACGCGCAACGCGCTGGACGCCTTTGGCTACGCCAGCATCACGGTGCGCGCCAGCGATGGCCGCCTGATGTGGCAGACGGCGCTGGCGCGCCAGCTGCTGGTGCAGTACTTTCCCGCCAGTGCGCCGGGCAGCAACCTTGCGCCAGAGCCGGTGGTGCAGTGGTTGCGCCGCCACCTGAAGGACGCCGAGGCGCAGATCGAGCCGCCCCGCCTGACGGCCGAGCTGGGGGCGCGGCGGCTGACGTTTCGGCTGCATCAACAGACGGGAGACGACGAATGGCTGATCGTGATGCGCGAGGTGTCGGACACGGCCATCATCGAGTCCATGAGCCTGGCCTTCAAGCTCACCGCCCGCGAGGCCGAGGTGCTGTACTGGGTCGTCAAGGGCAAGATCAACCGTGATATTGGCGACATCCTGGGTGCCAGCCCCGCCACGGTGAAGAAGCACCTGGAGCGCGTGTTCGCCAAGCTCGGGGTTGAGACCCGCACCGCCGCCGCCGCCATGGCCATGAACCGGATGCGCCAGCTCAACCCGCAGTTCGAGAGCTGAAGCAGCGGCGCCGGCGGCAAGGCCTGCGGGCGGAAAGGGAGCCCTGCGTCAGCGCGGCACGGTGGCGCGCAGGCGGCTCACGTCGAGCTCGCTCACGGCGCCCGCGCGGTTGCCCCAGGACGCACGCACATAGCTCAGCACATCGGCCACGTCGCGTTCGCTCAGCACAAGCACAAAAGGCGGCATGCCAAACGGCCGCGGGTTGCCTGCCGTGGCGGGTGCAAATCCGCCCTGAAGCACCAGCTGCACCAGGTTGGCCGGGTCGGCCAGTGTCACCGCACGGTTGCCGGCCAGCGGCGGGTAGGCGCGTGGCACACCCTGTCCCGCGTCGCCATGGCAGCTGGCGCAATGTTCGCCGTAGAGCTTGCCGCCGCGTGCCAGCCTTGTGGCGGCCACGGGCGCGGCCGATGTTGCTGCAGGTGGCGCGCCGGCCGCCGGTGTTGACTGCGCACCGGGCAGGTCGCGCAGGTAGGTGGCCATGGCGGCCAGGTCGTCCGCGTCCAGATGGCGGGTGCTGCCCAGCACCACCTCGGCCATCGGCCCCGCCACCGAGCCGCGCGGCGCAACGCCGTCGCGCAGCAGCGCCATCACCTCATCCTGCGTCCAGTGCGCCACGCCCGCTTCGTCGGCGCGGGTCAGCGAAGGCGCATACCAGTTCTGCAGCGGTATCAGCCCTCCCGCCAGGTCAAGTTCGCTGCGTGTGGCGCCCAGCGCATTGCGCGGCGCGTGGCAGGCCGCGCAATGGCCCAGCCCGCGCACAAGGTACGCACCCCGGTTCCAGGCCTCGCTTTTCCCCGGTTGTGGCTCAAAGCCACCGGGCGTGAAAAACAGCGTGCGCCACACCGCCAGCGCCGCCTGCGTGCCAAACGGCCAGCGCAGCGCGTGGGCCTTGTTGGGCGAGGACACGGCAGGCAGGCTCATCAGGTAGGCGTGCAGCGCGTCCGAATCCGCGCGCGAGACCAGCGTCGTGCTGGTGTACGGAAACGCCGGCACCAGGCGGCGCCCGTCGCGCGATCTCCCATGGTGCAGCGCCTGCCAGAAGTCCTGCGCCGTCCACAGCCCGAGACCGGTGGCCTTGTCCGGCGTGAGGTTGCTGCTGTACACCGCGCCAAACGGTGTCTCGATCGCGCGGCCGCCGGCCCATGGGGCGCCACCCAGCGCGGTGTGGCAACCCATGCAGTTGCCCGCGCGTGCAAGGTAGGCACCACGCGCCACAAGCGCGTCGGGTTTGGGTGTGGGCAGCGCTGCAGGCACAGCGGCCGCCGCCGTGGCATCGGCCGAGCCACAGCGCGGCACGGCATCTGCCGCCGTGCGAAGCGCAGGAGCAGGTGCAAGGGCAGAAGCTGATGGCGCTCGCGCTCCAGGCCTCGCGGACGCGGGCACGGGTTGCGCCGCCAGCCAGGTTGACACGGCCGAAACTTCTTCGAGGCTGAGCGCTTTCGCGACGTCGGCCATGCAGTCGGGCGCATGGGCGCGGCGCTGGCCTGTGCGCCAGGCCCCCAGCTGGGCGTTGAGGTAGTCGCGCGGCAGGCCCAGCAGGCCCGGCGCCCCCGGCGCCACGCCGGTGAGCGCGGCGCCGTGGCATTTCGCGCAGGCGGGCACGCGTCGCGATGGCAGCCCCTCGCGGTCCAGCCGTTCCCCGGTCTTCAGCGTCTCGGCGCTGGCGGTTGCCGCTGCCGCGGGTGCGGGGTAGGGCACTTGCAGCCCCGCAAAGTGGCGGGCGATCTCGCGCAGGTAGGCGTCGTCCAGGGGTTGCAGCAGATGCGTCATCAGCCCGTACTGGCGTCGCCCGTCGCGGAAGTTCAGCAACTGGTTGTACAGGTAGCCCTCGGGCTTGCCGGCGATGCGCGGGTAGTAGCCGTCCGGGCCGGCGCGGCCCTGGGGCCCATGGCAGGCGGTGCAGGCGGCCACGCGCTGGGCCAGCGTGTCCTCAAACGGCGGCTGCGCGCGTGGCGAGCCTTGCGCCAGCGCCCCAGTGGTGGCGAGCCCCAGCCACGCCACCAGCACCAGCCGACCCATCGCCAGACACCCTGTCCACCGGGTCCGGCCAGCCAGCCAGCGGCTGTGGCGCACGGGGGACGAGGCAACAGGGCGGGGGGATGTGGGGCGGATTGGCATGGCGGGCGCGGCTGGCGACCCCCCGATTGTCCACCCCGCGTCTTCCCCGGACGGCTGGCGCATACGCCACGTGGCGTATATCCCGGCGCGAGGGTTCTCCCTAGGATCAGTTCGTCCGCATCAGAGGCGCCCTTCAAGGGGCGGAGGTGGGGCGAAATTCAGGTTTTTCACTCGGGTCAATCCTTTTTTCAGGAGCATTCACATGCAACGTCGTTTTACCCTCAAGGCGCTCACCGCCGCCGTCGCACTGGCGGGCGCGGGCTCCGTTTTCGCCCAGGCGGGCGGCACCATCAAGGTGGGCATCCTGCACAGCCTGTCCGGCACGATGGCCATCTCGGAAACCGTCCTCAAGGACACCGTCCTGATGGCCATTGACGAAATCAACGCCAAGGGTGGCGTGATGGGCAAGAAGCTCGAGCCCGTCGTCGTCGACCCGGCCTCCAACTGGCCGCTGTTCGCCGAAAAGACCAAGCAGCTGCTGACGCAGGACAAGGTCGCCGTGATCTTCGGCTGCTGGACGTCCGTGTCGCGCAAGTCGGTGCTGCCGGTGGTTGAAGAACTCAACGGCCTGCTGTTCTACCCCGTGCAGTACGAAGGCGAAGAGCTGTCCAAGAACGTGTTCTACACGGGCGCGGCCCCCAACCAGCAAGCCATCCCCGCGGTGGACTACCTGATGAGCAAGGAAGGCGGCGGCGCCAAGCGCTGGGTCCTGCTGGGCACCGACTACGTGTACCCCCGCACCACCAACAAGATCCTGCGCGCCTACCTCAAGAGCAAGGGCGTGAAGGAAACGGACATCGACGAGAAGTACACGCCGTTCGGTCATTCGGACTACCAGACCATCGTGGCCGACATCAAGAAGTTCGCCGCCGGTGGCAAGACCGCCGTGGTGTCCACCATCAACGGTGACTCCAACGTGCCTTTCTACAAGGAACTGGGCAACGCCGGCCTGAAGGCCAAGGACGTGCCGGTTGTCGCCTTCTCCGTGGGCGAAGAAGAGCTGCGCGGCGTGGACACCAAGCCGCTGGTGGGCCACCTGGCCGCCTGGAACTACTTCCAGTCGATCAAGAACCCGGCCAATGACGAGTTCATCAAGAAGTGGGCTGCCTACGCCAAGGCCAAGGGCATCGCCGGCCACAAGGACAAGCCGCTGACCAACGACCCGATGGAAGCCACCTACATCGGCATCAACATGTGGAAGCAGGCCGTCGAGAAGGCCAAGACCACCGATGTGGACGCCGTGATCAAGGCGATGGCCGGCCAGACTTTCAAGGCACCGTCGGGCATCGTGTCCAAGATGGACGAGAAGAACCACCACCTGCACAAGAGCGTGTTCATCGGCGAAGTCAAGGCCGACGGCCAGTTCAATGTGGTGTGGAAGACCCCCGGCCCGGTCAAGGCCAAGCCCTGGTCTCCGTACATCGAAGGCAACGACAAGAAGAAGGATGAGCCGGACGGCAAGAGCAAGTAAGCCCTGAGGCACTTGCGCGGTGGGCGGCGTGCCGCCCACTACACAGGTTCTTCACATGATCAAGTTTCTCGTTTTGCTCGCGGCAATCCTTGCTGCGCCCGCCCATGCCCTGACGGCCGCTGAGGCGCTGGGCATGGCGGCCGGTGAATCCGATGCCCGCATCGAGGCGCTGAACAAGGCCGCGGCCGCGGCCGACGATCGCACCGCTGCTTTCATCCAGGCGATGTCGGACGACGCCGTCAAGGTGGCCGGTGGCAAGGCCATCATCGTGCGCGACGGCAAGGGCAGCGACCCGGTGACGGGCGCCGAGCTGCCCGTGCCCGAAGGCGCCGAGGACGTGATCAACAACAACCGCATGCGCGGCGAGATCGACAACGCGCTGGCCGCGCTCAAACTCTTCTCCAAAGACGAGAAGGTGCGCCGCGATGCCATCAAGACGCTGCAGGGCGAGGCCGACGAAACCCGCCTGCCGCTGATCGAGAAAGCCCTGGCCGCCGAGACCAACGAGTCCCTCAAGGTGCAGCTGGGCCTGGTGCGCGCCGCCGCGCTGCTGGGCAGCAGCGACAAGGCCCGCCGCCTGGAGGCCGCGCGCCTGCTGGGCAGCAGCCGCGACGCCGGCACCAAGACCATCCTGCTGGAGCGCATCAAGAGCGAGGCCGAGGCCGATGTGAAGGCCGCGCTCGAGGCCTCGCTGCGCACGGTGGAAGCGTCGCTCGCCTGGGGCGACCGCCTGGGCGCCATGTTCAGCGGCATCAGCCTGGGCTCCATCCTGCTGCTGGTGGCACTGGGCCTGGCCATCACCTACGGGCTGATGGGCGTGATCAACATGGCCCACGGCGAGCTGATGATGATTGGCGCCTACGCCACCTATGTGGTGCAGGGCGTTTTCCAGAAGTACATGCCCGGCGCGTTTGACTGGTACCTGGTGGCCGCGGTGCCGGTGTCCTTCATGGCGTCGGCGCTGATGGGCGCGGCGCTGGAGCGCAGCGTGATCCGCTTTCTGTATGGCCGCCCGCTGGAGACGCTGCTTGCCACCTGGGGCATCAGCCTGATGCTGATGCAGCTGGTGCGCACCATCTTTGGCGCGCAGAACGTGGGCGTCGAAAACCCCAGCTGGATGAGCGGCGGCGTCGTCATCTTTGGCAACCTGCAGCTGCCCTGGAACCGCATCATCATCATCGGCTTTGCCGCGGCCGTGCTGCTGGGCATGGCCTGGCTGATCGGGCGCACGCGCCTGGGCCTGTTTGTGCGCGGCGTCACGCAAAACCGACCCATCGCGTCGTGCATGGGCGTCAACACGGCGCGGGTGGACACCTATGCGTTTGCACTGGGCTCGGGCATTGCGGGCCTGGCCGGGTGTGCGCTCAGCCAGGTGGGCAATGTGGGCCCCGACCTGGGCCAGGGCTACATCGTGGACTCTTTCATGGTGGTGGTGCTGGGCGGCGTGGGCCAGCTGGCCGGCACGGTGTACGCGGCCATGGGCCTGGGCGTGCTCAACAAGTTCCTTGAGGGCTGGGCCGGTGCGGTGCTGGCCAAGATCGCGGTGCTCGTGTTCATCATCATCTTCATCCAGAAGCGCCCGCAAGGCATCTTCGCGATGAAGGGCCGGAGCGCCGAAGCATGAGCGTGGTTGTCTCCCTGCCCGAAAAACCCGCCGTGCTCAGCCGCATGGGCTGGACGGCTTTTGTCATTGCGCTGATCGTGGTGTGCGCGGTGGCGCCGCTGCTCAACCTGGTGGTGCCCAAGGACAGCGTCTTCCACATGAGCGACTTTGCCGTGGCGCTGGTGGGCAAGATCATGTGCTACGCCATCTGCGCGCTGGCCATGGACCTGATCTGGGGCTACACCGGCATCCTGAGCCTGGGCCACGGCATGTTCTTTGCGCTGGGCGGCTACGCCATGGGCATGTACCTGATGCGCCAGATCGGCCGCGACGGCAACTACAAGAGCGATCTGCCCGACTTCATGGTCTTCCTGGACTGGAAGGCGCTGCCCTGGCACTGGACGTTCTCCGACAGCTTTGCCGCGACGCTGTTTCTCATCGTGGCGGTGCCGGGGCTGGTGGCGTTTGTGTTCGGGTTCTTCGCCTTCCGCTCGCGCATCAAGGGCGTGTACTTCTCGATCATCACGCAGGCCATGACGTTTGCGGCGATGCTGCTGTTCTTCCGCAACGAGACGGGCTTTGGCGGCAACAACGGCTTTACCGACTTCAAGCGCATCCTCAACATCCCCATTGCCACGCCGTCGATGCGCATGGTGCTGTTTGTGCTGACGGGCTGCACGCTGCTGGGGTTCTTCCTCTTCGCGCGCTGGCTGGTCACGGCCAAGTTTGGCCGCGTGCTGCAGGCCATCCGCGACGCCGAGAGCCGCGTGATGTTCAGCGGCTACAACCCCATTGGCTACAAGCTCACCATCTGGGTGATCTCGGCCGTGATGTGCGGCGTGGCCGGCGCGCTGTATGTGCCGCAGGTGGGCATCATCAACCCCAGCGAGATGAGCCCCGCCAACAGCATCGAGATCGCCATCTGGGCGGCGGTGGGCGGGCGCGCCACGCTGGTGGGCCCTATCGTGGGCGCCTTCCTTGTCAACGGCGCCAAGAGCTGGCTGACCGTGACCGCGCCGGAATACTGGCTGTACTTCCTGGGCGCGCTGTTCATCGTGGTGACGCTCTTCCTGCCCCAGGGCGTGGTGGGGCTGTGGAAGCGGCTCAAGCGCGGGGGCAAGGCATGACGCCGGACTTGCAAGCCGAGGGCGCGCGGCGCATCGAGGCGCACGCCATCAAGGCCGAACCCGGCAAGACCGAATCCGGTGGCCGCGCGGCCGGCTTCTCGCGCGTGGCCGCCGCGCCGGGCGAGGTGGACATCACCCACGGCCGCATCCTGTATCTGGAAGACGTGAGCGTCAGCTTTGACGGCTTCAAGGCCATCAACAAGCTGAGCCTGGACATTGCCCCCGGCGAGCTGCGCTGCATCATCGGCCCCAACGGCGCGGGCAAGACCACGATGATGGACATCATCACCGGCAAGACGCGGCCCGACGAGGGCACCGTGTTCTTTGGCTCCACCATCGACCTGCTGCGCTACAAGGAAGCCGACATCGCGCAGATGGGCATTGGCCGCAAGTTCCAGAAACCCACCGTGTTCGAGCAGCTCACCGTGTTTGAGAACCTGGAACTCGCCCTCAAGACCAACAAGGGCGTCAAGTCGTCGATGTTCTTCCGGCTGGACAGCGTGCAGAGCGACCGCCTGGCCGAGACGCTGCACACCATCCACCTGGCCGACAGCGTGGCGCGCATGGCCGGCAACCTGAGCCACGGCCAGAAGCAATGGCTGGAGATCGGCATGCTGCTGATGCAGGACCCCAAGCTGTTGCTGCTGGACGAGCCCGTGGCCGGCATGACCGACGAAGAGACGGCGCGCACGGCGGAACTCTTTTTGACCCTGAAAGGCAAGCACAGCCTGATGGTGGTGGAGCACGACATGAGCTTCATCCGCACCATCAGCGAGATCGTGACCGTGCTGTGCGACGGCGCCGTGCTGGCCCAGGGAACACTGGACCAGGTGCAGGCCGACGAGCGCGTGATCGAAGTCTATTTGGGCCGCTGACATGTTGACAGTGAAAAACATCAACCAGTACTACGGCGGCTCGCACATCCTGCGCGACGTGAGCCTGGGCGCGCAACTGGGCAAGGTCACCGTGCTGCTGGGCCGCAACGGCGTGGGCAAGACCACGCTGCTCAAGAGCCTGATGGGCCTGGTGCCCATCAAGACCGGCAGCATCGAATTTGACGGCAAGCCCATCCACACGGCCACGCCCTACGAGCGCGCCCGCGCCGGCATCGGCTTTGTGCCACAGGGCCGCGAGATCTTTGCCCGCCTGACGGTGGAAGAAAACCTGCGCATGGGCCTGGCGTACAAGAGCGCGGCCACGCCCATACCGGCCGAGCTGTACGAGCTGTTCCCCGTGCTCAAGCAGATGCTGGGGCGCCGCGGGGGCGACTTGTCTGGCGGGCAGCAGCAGCAGCTGGCGATTGCCCGCGCGCTGGCGGCCAAGCCCAAGCTGCTGATCCTGGACGAGCCGACCGAGGGCATCCAGCCGAGCATCATCAAGGACATCGGCCGCGTGATCCGCATGCTGGCCGACCGGGGCGACATGGCCATATTGCTGGTGGAGCAGTACTACGACTTTGCCCAGGAGCTGGCCGACGACTACCTGGTGATGGAGCGCGGCGAGTTCATCGCCCGCGGCCCCGGCAGCGAGATGGAAGCCAAGGGCATACGCCAGCTGGTGGCGATCTGAGGCCCGGCGGGCCAAAAACGCCCCAAAACCCGCCCGTGGGCAAATTTACAAGCCAAATCGGCCTCTAGCCCCCGCCAGTGCTTGATGACCCGCTATCAAAACGATAGCGCCAAAGGCTCCCGCAGCACCCGTGGGGGCGCGGGCTCTGGTGGCGCGGCCAGCGCGCCCAACGCCTGCGCCAGCGTGCGCGGCAACATGACCACGCGATCCTTGTTGCCCTTGGCCTGGCGGACGATGACGACATGGCGGTCAAAGTCCACATCCTTGATGCGCAGGCGTATACCCTCCATCAGCCTCATGCCCGTGCCGTACAGCAGGCGGGCCAGCAAGCCCAGTTCGCCGTCCAGCCCCGCCAGCAGGGCGATCACCTCGTCGCGAGTCAACACGCTGGGGATGCGGCGCGGCTGTTTGGGCCGCTGGATGTTGCTCATCCATGGCAAATCCAGGGCCAACACCTCGCGGTACAGGAAGAGGAGGGCGCTAAGTGCCTGGTTGTGGGTGGAGGCCGAAACCTTGCGCTCGGTGGCCAGCATGGCCAGGAAGGCCTCTACCTCGGGCGCGCCCATGTCGCGCGGGTGCCGCAAACCGTGCCAGCGGATGAAAAAGCGCACCCAGAAGAGGTACACCTTTTCAGTACTCAAGCTATAGTGCAAATACCTTGCGCGCTCCCGGACCTGATCCAGCAAGCGGGCGGAACGCAGTGGAGGGGCGCCGGGTTTCATGGGCAGATTTATAACTGTATAAAAATACAGTACAACCCCCGGAAACCAAGGCCACAAGCCATTCTTGGGGGATTTTCTTGACCAGATTAATCCGCAGCCGCCAGATTAATACGCAGAATCTGCGGCATACATTACGTTAGGCCGCAGAGGAGCAAACGGATGCTCTTATCTACCGCAGAAGACCTAGCCAAGTTCGTTGAAGAACTCAAGCGCGAGACCGACCGTGGCCTCCCATTAGTAGCAGCAGCACTAATTGACGATCGCCTCGCCGAAACACTTCGCTCGTTCTTCTGCAAAGTTCCGAGCGCCTCAAAGCTACTCGACGAAGGGAACTCCCCACTCGGCTCCTTCTCTTCAAGAACAGAGGCGTGTTACGCCCTTGGTCTCATCGACGAGTTTGAATACAACGAGATTGGGCTGATCCGAAAGGTTCGGAACGAGTTCGCCCACGAGAAACACGGAACATCCTTCGCAAGCCCGCGTATCCAAGGGTTGTGCTCCACGCTTCGATCCGATCTTCCGAAAGAGGCGGGCTACCCGCTTCAAGACCCGAGGTTTCGCTTCACAAATGCGGTGGTGGTTCTCGCTCTGCGCCTGTACCACCGTCCCGACTGGGTGGCACTAGAGTGCAGAAGTCCCAAGACTTGGGTCGATGTAAACGCCACTAAGTGGCGATCAGTTGAAGACGGGTTGCCGCCTCCGGGCATGCCAGTCATGGTCATGGCCAAGCCAAAGAGTTAAGCCATGCAAACGCATCGCACGCTGCGGCCCAACCCTTCCATCGAGAGTGGCGGCCAAGGGCTAGCGCCCTTGGCCGCCACTCATGTCAAACGTTAGGCGCCATGGTTGACCTCATTCGCTGGCTCAGAAACCGCTCCGCCACCAGCAACGATGCACCGATCGGCGGGGCCGCAGCAACTGGCTTCGTCTACGTCGCTCACGGTGAGACTGGCCCAATGGCATCAGTTTCCGCCGGAACGCGTGTAGGGAACTTCAATGATCGCCCCCCATGGATCGTTGTGGATCACACGCCGCAGTCAGCGATCCTTGCGAAGTGGCCAGGGCGGTTGTGGAAAGTTCGCATTCTCCGGAAGGCGCCAGAGCAGCCCCTTGCCTACGCCGCGTACACACGAGCCACCGCCGTGCACGTTGAAGAGGAGGTGCCGCTCGCAGTACTCTTCGACCACAACGGAAAGGCGGTTGTAGATCTTCTCTCTAGCGTCAGCAGCCTTTCCGCCGAAGAGAAGGCATTGCTCGGGAGGTCTACCGACGAGCGTGCCGAGACCTTGCACAACCAGGTCTGGACCCGATGGCTTTCGCAGGTGGATTCGTCATCACCCTACCTGGGTCAAGACCACAGCAACACTATTGCAGTCGGCGCACGGGCCCCAAGGTCGCCAGTAGGCAATGCGACTTCGGTCTTGCACGCCGAGCTAACGAAACGGGCGCGTGAACTGGACGGGGATCGCGCGTTCGTCACGGACGACGAGGAGCAGTCGTTCAACGCTGAGTGGTCGCGTGTAGCTTCTCATCTGCAACACGCGTTGTTTGCGATTGGAGTTTCCCCCGAACTTCTCTCTCCGCCGGAACGAGTAGCACTAGCAAGTGCATACCGGAAGACAGTTCCTCCCAACTGGCCGCGCGATGACGCCTAACCCTTCCTTCAAGCGGACCTGCCTTCGGCAGGTCGCTTAAGTCAAACGTTAGACCGCACAGGAGCACCATGGCGTTCAAGCACCACAAGTACTTCCCGAAGGCGCGAGACGTTCAGGCGTTCCTGTTTCCCCACGTCTGCCTCCCGTGCCAAAAGTCGTTCAAGAAGCCGGCGAGTCCCGCTCCGCGGCGGTGCCCACAATGCGGCGAAGAACTCATACAACTCAGTCGCAAGTTCAAGGCGCCCCGCACTCGGGACTTGGGCCAATGGGAAAAGGTTCGTTTCCTTGTGGAGCAGGGCTTCCGCTTCTACTCAGTCTACGAACGTACCGAAATCGGGGAGATCAGGGTGAACTATCCCGCCTCCTTGGCAGAGGCAAAGGTGTTTGTTTGTGGTCCTGTCCGCGAGGCAGGTCCCACCGCTAGAGGAACGCGCAAAGGTTCCGTTGGTGCGGTCTAATAAGCTAGTCAACACGGACGCCTTTCGGCGTCCGATCGTTTCGCTCCCTCCTGGAGCATGTCGCCGGTTACACGCACGTTAAAACTCATGCCAGACGAAATTGCCCAACTCGAAGATGCAGCGGAGCGCGCATCGGAGTTGCTCCGTGGGAAAGTGGTTGCGCGGGTGATTCGCAATAGACCAACAGAAGTCTTGTTGGAATTCACTGATGGAACACGACTTTTTGTGGACCGAGCAGCCGATGCACTGGAACTTTCAATCACTGGCAGAAAGTGAAGATGAGTTTGCGCACCAACATCTCATGCCGTCATGGTTGCGGCTTTGGTTTTGACAGGTCGGCCAACACGGATCCACAACTACAGGAGGCGGCTTCGCCGCGAGTATTGCGGGCCAGTTGCCTCGGAAGTTAAGTTGCCGGCAGTTGCGCCCGCACCCCGAACCCCTGAAAAGGACGCTGTGGCACCTCGCAACAGCGCGCTTCCTCCTTCCCGTTCAACCAGAAGAAGGCGAGTCCCCGGGTACCGAAAGTCGGCGAAAGCAGCCCTTTCAGCGCGCCGCCGCCAGCGCTGTTTCGCGAATGATCGTCGCGGTCTGGATCGCCACCGCCCGGGAAATCGCGTCTGTGAGCGTCACCACGACCACCTCGAGCGCAGGCACGACGTAGATGAATTGCCCGCCGAAACCTGACGCGTTGTAGGCCGGCAAATCGTCGCCGGGGATGGACGACAGCCAAAACAGGTAACCGTAGCCCCACAGCTCCGGGCGGCCGCGCGGCGGGATGTCGGTCGCGATCTTGCGTGTGGTCGCCTCGCGCACGAACGCCGCCGGCACCACCTGGCGACCCTGCCAGCTGCCGCCGGCGCGCATCATCTGGCCGATCCGCAGCATCTCCGGTGCGGTCAAGCGCAACTCCGCCGCACCGATCGGAACGCCGTCATGCCCCGCCGGCCATTCCGCGCCGTCGATGCCCAGCGGACGGAATAGCGCTTCCTGCGCGAACTCCATCAGCGGCACCTTGAGCCGGCGCGCGAGCGCCAGCGCGAGCAGGTGCGTATCGGTGCTGTCGTACTGGAAGCGGCTGCCGGGCTCGTACGCGAGTGGCCGGGCGAGCGCATACGCCAGAAAGCCAGGCGCATACAGCCGGCGCGAGAGGTCGATGTAGTCGTCGTACGTGGTTGCACGGCCGAATCCCGAGGACATGGTGAGCAGATGCCGCAGCGTGACGCGTTGCAACGCCGCGGCGCCCGGGCCTTGCGCGTGCTCGGGAAAGAAAGCGGCCAGAGGCTCCTCAACGCTCGCGATCGCCCCGCGCTCGATGGCGATGCCGACCAGCAGCGACACGACCGATTTCGTCACCGACGCGACGTTGATGCGGCTCGAGGCGGTGGTGCCCTGCTGGTAGTACGCGAAGCTGGCGCCGCGGCGCTCCATCAGCAGGGCGCGCACATGGGGTGCGGCGCGCAACTGCGCTTCCAGGGCCTGGATGCGTTCGGTGTTCCAGGCGGGCTGGCTTCGTGCGCCGGGGGCCAGAAAAGTGCCGGCGAGGGCCGCGAGCGCGGTGCGCCGGGTGGTGCAAGGGATGTCAGCCATGGCGTGCGCTCCTCTTGTCGCGATTATGTAACATCCGGCGCCCGGAAAGATCGAGATGCCGTCGTTGCGCTAGGCGTCAGAATCACCATCATGCCCAAGGCCGCAGAACTCCAAACCCTCCTTGACAGTCAGCCCAAGCTTGACGGTTCGGCGCTGCCTCCCTTCTCGGTGGAGGACGCCGACTTCGACGCCGGTCGGGTGGTTCTTCGCTTCGCACCGCAGCCGGCGTTCAAGAACTACCACGGCAATGTCCAGGGCGGCTTCGCCGTGGCCTTGATCGATGTCCTGATTTCCGTTGCCGCCTACGCCAAAACACGGGCCTGGCTGCCCACGGTGGAAATCAAGAGCACCTTCGTGGCGCCATTGATGCTGGGTGAGACACGAGGTGAAGCATCCGTCATCAAGGCTGGCAAGCAGCTCGTCTTTCTTGAGGCCAAGCTGTGGGGCGTGGACGGAAAACTCGCGGTCCACGCCACCGCCACGGCGTTCGTGCCAAACATTGGGCCGCAGAAATGAGCAACGCGGACCTCATCTCACTCTTTTCGCAGCTTGCCGACGATGAACTCACGGAAAGAGTTGCCTCGGGGGGCCTTGCTGCGGATGCCCAAGCGCTGGCCGCGGCAGAGCTTGTGCGCCGCGGAGTTCCGGTGCCCCCGGTTACCGTGAAGGACCAGGAAGCCGAAGAGGCGTATCTTGGAGACATGGTCATTCTGGAGCGGGGCCTTACACCAACCGAGGCGCACATGCTCTCCTCGTGCCTTCAGTCGGCCGGCATTCATGCGGACGCGGGTGACACCCATATTGTCCAGGCCCACTCTCTGCTCTCAATTGCTGTGGGCGGCGCAAGTGTCAGGGTGCCCAGCACGCAACTCGCTGAAGCCAAGGACGTCGTAGCCGCGTTCCGCCGCGGGGACTTCGATCTCGGTGACGACTTCGATCCCCATGAAACCGCGGCCTGACCGAGCGTGGCGGTATGCCGTTGTCGCCCGCCCAGCTCCCACGTTGGACCTGACCATTCCAGATTTCCTGGGCAAAAACGGCCTCCAGCCCCCGTCCGCGCTTGCTGACCCACTATAAAAACGATAGCAAAAGTGTGTCTTGACCGCGCGCTGGTGGAGGACACTGAGTGCTTGTGCTATTACGCGAGACGTAATAAAATTCCTTCATGATCCAGTCGTTCAAGTGCAAAGACACCCAGGCTTTGTATGAGGGTGGGTCTCCCAGGAGATTCCGTGCGTTCCAGCCAGTCGCAGAACGCAAGCTCGCTCAACTGGAGGCTGCCCAGACCCTGGATTTCCTGAAAGCTCCTCCGGGCAACCGCCTTGAAGCACTGAAGGGTGATCGGAAAGGACAGCACAGCATTCGTATCAATGACCAGTGGAGAATCTGTTTTGTCTGGTCAGGCGTTGGCCCCACCGACGTCGAAATCGTGGACTACCACTGAAGGAATCAACATGGCACGTTTGGTCAATCGCATGCGTCCGGTTCACCCGGGCGAAGTTCTCCGCGAAGACTACCTGGCGCCGCTTGGGCTGAGCGTGAACGCACTGTCCGTGGCGCTGGGTGTTCCGGCGACCCGCATTCACGAGATCGTCAAGGAGCGCCGATCCGTCACAGCCGACACGGCTGCCCGGCTGGCCAAGTACTTTGGTGGCGACGCTGCGTCCTGGCTGGTCATGCAGGCCAACTACGACCTGAAGACCCTGCCAACCATGGACGACATCCGTCGCCAGGTTGCGGCCCGGGTGCAGCTTGCGGCGTAGCGGTGCGAAGCATCAAGCACAGAGACAAACCGTTGCCCCATGCGCATCGAAACCGACGACCTCACCCGCCCCCAGGTGCATGCGCTCCTGGAAGAGCACTTGCGCAACATGTACGAGCTCTCCCCGCCCGAGAACGTGTTTGCGCTCGATCTCTCCCGGCTGCGCGTACCCGAGATCACCTTCTGGACGGTGTGGGAGGGCGATGCGCTGATGGGTTGTGGGGCGCTCAAGGCGCTGTCGCCCGTGCACGGCGAGATCAAGTCCATGCGCACACCGGCAGCGGCGCGCGGCCGCGGGGCCGGGCGGGCCGTGCTGCGCCACATCATCGCCGTGGCGCGCCAGCGCGGCTACCAGACGCTGAGCCTTGAGACGGGCTCGCACCCGGCCTTCGGGCCGGCGCATGCCCTGTACCGCGCCCACGGTTTTGTGCCGTCGGGCCCGTTTGGCAGCTATGTCGAAGACCCGCACAGCGTGTTCATGGAGCTGCGGCTCGGTGAGAATGCGGGCTGACCGTTCAAACCGCCTGCCGGGAGATTTTCATGTCAGATCGCACCGTCCGCCTTCATCGCGTCCTCAAGGCCCCGCCAGACAAGGTGTACCGCGCCTTTGTGGACGCGGCCGCCATGGCCAAGTGGAGCCCGCCCTATGGCTTTACCTGCACGGTGCACCACCTGGACGCGCGGGTGGGTGGCACGTTCCGCATGTCGTTTCACAACTTCGGCAGCGGCAACGGCCACTCGTTCGGGGGCGAATACCTGGAGCTGGTGCCCAACGAGCGCCTGCGCTACACCGACCGGTTTGAAGACCCCAACCTGCCCGGCGTGCTGGAAGTCACCGTGTCGCTCAAGCCCGTGGTGTGCGGCACCGAGCTCAGCATCACCCAGGCCGGCATCCCCGAGGTGATCCCGCTGGAGATGTGCTACCTGGGCTGGCAGGAATCACTGGCGCAGCTGGCCACGCTGGTTGAGCCGGACATCCCGGGCTGATACGGGCAGCACTCGCACCAAACATCACCAGGTGGCGCGCGCTGACGGCTTGCGCAGCAGCAGGTACAGCAGCGCTCCGATCGAACCGGCCACTGCCGTGAGGGCGATCCAGGGCCAGGGGTTGCGCCCCGTGGCGCGGGCATCGCGCCACATCCACACCAGGAACAGGCTGAGCGCGATGACCAGGTCGGCCAACACCTGCCCGCCGCCTGTGCTTTGGAAGTGCGGCGCCAGGATGCCCCAGTAGCCGTGTTGCCACAGGGCAACGGCGGTCAGACCCGAGAAGGCGGCCAGGGTGAGGAACAGGATGAGGCGTGGCATGGCGGGGATACTCCTTGGTTGCTGGATGGCCGCCAGTGTCTGGCCGGTGCGGCGGCACAGCAATGACCTGGGAGGTCATGGGCGGACGGCTGCGGGGCGCGGATGCAGCCAGGTCTGGCCGGGTGAGCCGCCGCAGTGAAATTTGTGAATGAAATATGACCCCAGCCCCCACCAGTGCTGAATAGATTGCTATCAAAAAAGTAGCGAGCCGCTTGCCATGGCATCTGCGGGCCGCCGCCGGTGCCGCGCTATAGTGCACACCATCCATTCAAAAGGAAAAGTCATGTACAGGCTGCACGGCTTCTGCCAGTCTGGCAACACGTTCAAGGTCGCGTTCCTGCTGCGTGCGCTGGGCCAGCCCTGGGAGCCGGTGTTTGTGGATTTCATGAACGGCGTGACGCGTACTCCAGCCTGGCGCGAGCAGGCCAATGCGATGGGTGAGGTGCCGGTGCTGGAAGAAGCCGACGGCAGCCGCATGACGCAGTCGGGTGTGATCCTCACCGAGCTGGCCGCGCGCCACGGTGCTTTCGGGGGCGACACGCCGCAAGAGAGGCGCGAGGTGCTGCGCTGGCTGTTCTTTGACAACCACAAGTTCACCAGCTATTTCGCGACGTACCGCTTCATGAAGGCTTTCGGCCCCACCGCGCCCGATCCGGCCGTGATGACCTGGTTGCGTGGCCGGCTGGACAATGCGTTCGGCATTGTGGACAAGCACCTGCATGGCCGCGAGTTGCTGGTGGGGAGTGGCCCCACCATTGCCGACATCTCGCTGTGCGGCTACCTGTTCTATCCGGCGGACGAAAGCGGGTATCCCGTGCAGGATCGCTACCCCTCCATTGCCGCCTGGCTGGAGCGCCTGCGGGCCATGCCCGGCTGGGCCGACCCGTACGACATCCTGCCCGGCGAGTGCCTCGCCCCGAAGTGGTGAACCCCGCGTGATCTGGCAGACTCATCAATCCAACTGAAAACGATCTGACATGCCCAGTACCCAAGCCCCCAAGGACGGTGACTTTGCAGCCCTGCTTGAAGGTGCGGGTTCCCTTCGGCCAACGTCGCCCCAGCCGGCGGCCCCGGTGCCACAGCAAACCGTGGAGGACGCAATCGCCCATGGTGAGGAACCGACCGATGAGCTGTTGCAGGAGATGCGCGCCCTGGACGAAGCGCCGCCCCTGAGCGATGAGGAGCTGGAGCGCCAGGCGCTGGCGCACCCGGGCGGTGACGGCAACACGGACACGCCGGAATGAAGCGCCGCCTCATCAGCTCGGGCTCCACCTTCGAGACCCAGATCGGCTACTCGCGCGCCGTGGTGGCCGGCGACTGGGTGTTTGTGTCGGGCACCACCGGGTTTGACTACACCACGATGACAATCGCCGACGGCGTGGAGGCGCAGGCCGAGCAGTGTCTGAAGAACATCGAGGCTGCGCTGCGCGAGGCCGGTGCGACGATGGACGACGTGGTGCGCGTCAACTATGTGCTGCCGGACGCGGCACAGTTCGAGGCGTGCTGGCCGGTGTTGCGCCGGTACTTCGGCCAGGCCCGGCCGGCCGCAATGATGATCACCGCCGGGTTGCTGGACCCGCGAATGAAGATCGAGATTGAAGTGACCGCGCTGAAGCGCACCTGAGCCGCCCCATGCACATGCCTGCCAAGTCGCATCGCTGTTTCGCCACCCCCGGAGCCTGTTGTGGCGTTCCTTGACTGGCTGCGGCGGACGCCGGCGCCCACACCCCTGGAGCAGCGGCGCCAGCAGTACCAACACCATGCGTTTGACCAGACGCTGGACTGGGACTGGTGGTCCATGCCGTTCAACCGCATTGCGCTGATCAACCTGCTGGTGGCGGGCAAGCCTGGCTGCCGCTACCTGGAGATCGGTTGCGACTCCAACTTCACTTTCCATTCGGTGGCCACGCCGCACAAGGTCGGCGTGGATCCGGCGCGGGGCGGCACGGTGCGCAAGACGTCCGACGAATTCTTTGCCGACAACCACGAGTCGTTTGACGTGATCTTCATCGACGGCCTGCACCACTACCAGCAGGTGCGCCGCGATGTGGCCAACGCCGTGGCCTGCCTGGCACCGGGCGGCTGGGTGGTGTTGCACGACATGCTGCCGCGCACCTGGGTGGAGCAGCATGTGCCGTGCATCGATCCGTCGATGTGGACCGGTGACGTCTGGAAAGTGGGTTTTGAACTCGTGCAGAGCCCCGGGGTGGATTTCCGCATCTTCCGCATTGACTGTGGGGTGGGCGTCTTCAGGTTGAGTGCCCCGACGGTGGCGCTGGCCGACCTGCGCCCCGAGTTGGCGGACAAGGAGTTCGACCACTACTTCCACAACCTGCACCGGCTGCCGCTGGTGTCGTGGGAGCAGGGCGTGACCTGGATGCAGCAGGACGGCTAGGGCAAGGTTCAGCAGCCCAGCTGGTCGGCCAGGGCGTTCAAGTCGCGGGCGTGCAGGTCGTTGCCGGGCTGGGCCGAGCAGTCCTTGGCCGTGGCGCGGCCGTTCTCCCATGGGCGCTCGATGTAGGCGGTGCGCAGGCCGCAGGCGCGCGCGCCGGCCAGGTCATCGTGGTGGGCGGCCACCAGCATCACCTGCGCGGGTTGCAGGTCAAACACCCTGGCCACCCCCAGGTAGGTGGCCGGGTCGGGCTTGTAGGCGCGGAAGACTTCGGCGCTGAGCACGCAATCCCAGGGCAGGCCGGCGCGTTTGGCCATGTTGGTGAGCAGGCCGATGTTGCCGTTGGACAGGGTGCAGATGGTGTATTTGCGCTTGAGCCGCGTGAGGCCTTCGACGCTGTCGGGCCAGGCGTTCAGCCGATGCCAGACGCGGTTGAGGTGGCGCCGCGCGGGCTCGTCCAGGTGTGCGAGGCCGAAGCGCGGCAGGATGTCGTCCAGGATCATGCGGTGCAGGTCATCAATCAGCGTCCAGCCCAGCTCGCCCGACATCACCCGGGCCATGGCGGGTTTGTAGCCGGCGCGCCAGGCGGTGGCAAAAGCGGCGCCATCCACCTGAGGGTGCTCTCGGGCCATCTCGCTGACGATGCTGCCGTGCCAGTCGACGACGGTGCCAAAGATGTCAAAGGCGAGCACTTGCACGCCAGCTGCGGCAGCGGATGCGGTCATGGGGCGAGTTCCTTGGCGGTGTTTGCTATAAAAAACATAGCATCAGGTTGACCATCCACGGGGGCTGGAGGCCGATTTGGACCAGAAATTCTCGCGCCAGGCGGCCCACACCCCGCGCAGCAGCGCCATGGCCGGTTCGACCACGGGCGCCAGCACCCGCACGACCACCACTTGCGGGTTGGGGCTGGTGGCGCCGCTGGTGGCGTCCAGCGGGCTGTCGCCGATGAGCGTGCGCGCCAGCTCCAGCGCCCGCTCCCGGCGCGGGCGCGCCAGCGGCTCGCCCGCCACAAAGAACAGCGTGGCCAGGCAGCGGTGTCCGGCCAGGCCCAGCGGGCCATCCATCACGCGGGTGTCGTCGGCGCTGATGCGCCCACGCTCAAGCCAGGCGCCGGGGACTTCGATCTCCTGCAGCAGGCTGCCGCGATCAAAGGGCTGGCCAGACAGCGGCAGGCCCAGTGCGGTGACGTCCCAGCCCAGCAGCTCCGCGCCGGGCGCGCACTCGATGCGCAGGCGGTTCTGCGCCAGGCATCCGCTGTAGCACAGGGCCTCCAGTGGCAGCCACTCCATGCGCGCGCCGGGCGCCAGCTGAAGGTGTGTGCGTTGCACCGCGGGCTCGCCGGCGCTGCGGTAAAAGCGGCTGGCGCCGGGCGTGGTGATGAGGCCGTGGGTGCCGCTGGCGGCACGCACGTCGATGTCCAGCGTGTCACCGCCCACCAGCCCGCCGGGCGGATGCACCAGCACGTTGTGGCAGACCTCGTCGCCTTCGGGGTACAGGCTTTGCAGGATGCGCAGCGGGCCGTCGTGCTCGAAGCGGGCGACGCTGCGGCCGGCCTCCAGGGTGTAGTCAAGCGAGAGTCGGGCGTGCCACGGCATGTGGCCAAGTTTAAGCGGCGTGCCGCTGCCAGAATCCCCGGTGCAGCGCCGCGATTTCTTCTTCCACCTCGGGCACGGGGCCCAGCACCTCGATGCGCTTCTGGCCGCGCCCAAAGACGTCGCGGCAGGGCAGGTCCATGGTGGGGTTCTCGGCGTGGTTGCCGGTCAGTACCAGCAGGCGGCGCTCGCTCAGGCCGTAGACCAGACGCCCGATGTGCGCCCAGTACTGGGTACCGGCACACATCGCGCAGGGCTCCACCGTGGTGACGAGGGTGCAGGCCCAGAGGTACTCGGCGGCGTAGTTCTGGGCAGCGGTGCGCGCCAGCGTGGATTCGGCGTGGTTGACGCTGTCCACGTTGCCCTGCTCGGCCAGCACGGTGTCGCCATCCGGTGCCACCAGGACCGCGCCAAACGGGTGGCGGCCCAGTGTGAGTGCCCGCTGCGCCACCGCATTGGCGCGGCGCAGGGCACGCACGGCCTGCTGCGGCGACATCAGTGCTGCGAGCCGCGGTGCGCCCAGCCGGTGGTGTGCTTCTCGACAGCGCTGAACAGTTCGTACATGGCCATGGCCATCGCGCCGATGGTCACCAGCCCGGCAAAGGCCAGCGGCAGGCGCTGCTGCGAGCCGGCGGTCTGCATCAGGTAGCCGATGCCGGAGTCGCCGGCGGTCATCTCGGCCAGCACGGTGCCCACGAAGGCCAGGGTGATGGCGATCTTCAGCGAACCGTAGAAGTAGGGCATGGACCGCGGCAGCCCGACCTTGACCAGCACGTCCCAGCGCCGTGCGCCCAGCACGCGCAACACGTCTTCGAGCTCGGGCTCCAGGGTGGCCAGGCCGGTGGCAATGTTGACGGTGATGGGGAAGAACGAGATCAGGAAGGCGGTGAGGATGCCGGGGCCCAGGCCAATGCCGAACCAGACCACCAGGATGGGCACCACGGCGGCCTTGGGCACGGCGTTGAAAGCCACCATCAGCGGGTACAGCGCGGTGTAGGCCAGGCGCGAGCTGCCGATCAGGAAGCCGAGCATCACGCCCACGACGATGGAGAGGCCAAAGCCCAGCATGGTGACCCAGAAGGTCTTCCAGGCGGCCTCGAACAGCGGGCCGCCGAACTCCACAAACTGCCCGGCAATCTGCCAGGGGCTGGGGAAGATGAAGTCCGGGATGCTGAAGCCCCAGACAATGAGCTGCCACAGCAGCAGCACGATCACCAGCAGGACCAGTGGCGACCAGCGTTCGAGATGACGGGGGATTTTCATTGGGGTACCGCCACGCCGGTTTTGCGCATGGCGCCAATGTGCCCGCGCAGCTCGTGCACGATGTCGGTGAATTCCTTGGTGTAGGTGATCTCCAGGTCACGCGGGCGCGGCAGGTCGATCTGGCGCTGCACGACGAAGCGGCCCGGGCTCTTGCTCATCACGTACACCGTGTCGGCCAGGAACACGCTCTCGCGCAGGTCGTGGGTGACCAGGATGACGTTGAACTTCTGCGCCGCCTGCAGGTCGCGCAGCGTGCACCACAGCTCCTCGCGGGTGAACGCGTCCAGCGCGCCGAACGGTTCGTCCAGCAGCAGCATCTTGGGTTCGTGGATGAGCGCACGGCAGATGCTGGCGCGCTGCTGCATGCCGCCCGACAGCTCCCAGGGGAACTTGCGTTCGTAGCCGGCCAGGCCGACCGACTGCAGCAACTTGACGGCGCGCGCCTCGTATTCGGCGCGGTGGGTCTTGAAGTTGGTGCGGTAGGGCTCGACGATCTCCAGCGGCAGCAGCACGTTGTCCAGCGTCGTGCGCCAGGGCAGCAGTGACGGCGCCTGGAACGCCATGCCGGAGATCTTGAGCGGACCGGTGACAGGCTGGCCACCGATCTGGATGGTGCCCTTGCTGGGCATGCGCAGGCCGGTGGTCAGTTTCATGAACGTCGACTTGCCGCAACCCGAAGGGCCGACGATGGCGATGAACTCGCCCTCGGTGACCTGCAGCGAGATGTCCTCGACGGCGAAGTTGCCGGCGGCCAGCAGCTCGTCGTTGTAGGCGAGCCAGACGTTGCGGAAGTCGACGAAGTAGCTCACTTCTTGGCCGCGGGCAGGATGTTGAGCTCTGCCTTGGAGGGCAGGTAGGCCGATGTCCAGACCGTGTCGGGGTTGACGCGGGTCTTGGTGGCGAACGCGTCGGAGACCTGCGAGGCCATCAGCGCCAGGCGCCCGGGCACGACGGCGCCAAAGCCCTCGGCGCGCGCGTCGGGGCTGGCGACCACGGCGTCAATGGCCAGGCGCAGGCGGCGCTTTTCCAGGTCGACGTTGATGATGCCGTCGCGTGCCTTGACGTAGTCGATGGCCGGATCCGGGTTGGCGATCACTTCCTTGGCGCCCTTGGTGAAGGCGGACAGGAACGCCTTCACCGCGTTGGGGTTGTCCTTGAGGATCTTGGGGGACGCAATGATCACGTTGCCATACAGCTTGACGCCATAGGACGGGTAGGGCAGCACCACCACGTCTTCGGTCTTGACGCCACGGGCTTCCAGGTTGAGCAGCGAGGTGAACGAGAAACCGGTGATGGCGTCGATGTCGCCGCGCACAAGCATGGTCTCGCGCAGGGGCGGGTCCATGCTGGTCCACTGCACGCCGGTGATGTTGTTGGCCTTGGCGAACACGGGGAAGCCGCGGCGGCCGGCGTCGAACACCGGTGCGCCGAGCTTCTTGCCGTTCAGGTCGGAAGGCTTGGTGATGCCGCTCTTCTTGAGCGCCAGCACGGCGGCCGGGGTGTTGTTGTAGACCATCATGACGGCCACCGGCTTGTTGGGGGCGTCGGGGTTGTTGGCGTGAAATTCCATCAGCGCGGCCAGGTCGGCAAAGCCCATGTCGTAGCTGCCCGAGGCAACGCGGGTGACGGTGCCGCCAGAGCCGTTGCCGGCGTCGATCGTCACATCCAGGCCCGCTGCCTTGTAGTACCCCTTGGCGGTGGAGGCCAGGAACAGGGCGGCGGGGCCTTCAAATCGCCAGTCCAGCTGGAACTTGATGGGCGTGGTGGCCTGCGCATGGGCGGTGGCACCGATCAGGGCGGTGGCGGCCAGCGCGACACCGGTTTTGAGGAAGGAACGCTTTTTCATGTCATCTCCAGGGGATAAGTGGTCAAGGAAGGGGTAAGCAATTTTGGTGCCGGGTACGGTGGGGTGCTGGAAACATTATCCCCGTATCAGGCGAGCAAATCGGCCAGTGTGCGGGCGACGACCTTGGTGGCGCGCCGAAGGTCTTCGAGCTCCAGGCGCTCATCGGCGCGCTTGGCGTGGCTCTCCAGCACGGTGCGCGGGCCGGCGCCGTAGATCACGCCGGGGATGCCGTGCTCGCCGTACAGCCGGACGTCGGTGTAGAGCGGGGTGCCCACAGCCGGGATCGGCTCACCAAAAACCGCCTCGCCATGCCGCTGGATGGCCGCCACCAGCGGCGCGTTGCCGGGCAGCGGCTCGAGCGCGCGTGCGAGCAGGATGCGCTTGATGTCCACCCCCACCGACTTGCCGCCGCGCGGCGGGTTGAACGATTTCGCCGCTGCTTCGATGGTTGCGCGCAGGGACGCCTCCACCTGCGCCGGGTCTTCCTCGGGGATCATGCGGCGGTCGAGCTTGAGCACCACCTTGCCGGGGATCACGTTGGTGTTGGTGCCACCCGAGATCAGGCCCACGTTCAGGTAGGGGTGGGTGATGCCGGTGACCCTGGACGTCACCTTGGTGTAGTCCGCATTCAGTGCATACAGGGCGTTCAGGATGTGCGTGGCGGCCTGGAGCGCGTCGGTGCCGCTGTCGGGGATGGCGGCGTGGCTCATCTCGCCGTGGACCGTCACCTCCATCTGCAGGCACCCGTTGTGCGCCACCACCACCTGGTAGCTGAAGCCGGCCGCGATCATCAGGTCGGGCTTGGTCAGGCCGTTGCGCAGCAGCCAGCCGGGGCCGACCTCGCCACCGAACTCCTCGTCGTAGGTGAAGTGCAGTTCCACGCCGCCGTCGCGCGGCCTGTGCACGGCCTCCAGGGCGCGAACCGCAAACGTGAAGGTGGAGAAGTCGCACTTGCTCACGGCGGCGGCGCGGCCGTAGATCCGGCCCTGCGCGATCTCGCCGCCGTAGGGGTCATGTGTCCAACCTTCGCCGGGGGGCACCACGTCGCCATGTGCGTTCAGGGCGATGGTCTTTCCTGTGTTGCCATAACGGCGGCGCACAACCAGATTGGTGATGGTTTCCAGGCCGGCAGCCCGCACTTCGTCTTTCGGGCACCGCAAACTGCTCGGCGTCGAAACCGAAGTCCTTGAGCAGGGTCGCGGTGCGTTCGGCGTGCGGCGCATTGTTGCCGGGCGGCGTGTCGGTGGGCACGCGGATCAGCTCCTGCAGGAAACGGATCTGCTCGTCAAAGTGCGCGTCGATCCACGCATCGAGGGCTTGATAGTCGGTCATGGGTCAGTGGGTAGCGCGGGCCACGCCGTCCAGCAGGTGCAGGAAGGCTTCAACCGCGAGTTGCATGTCGTCGCTGGTGGTCGATTCCAGCGGGTTGTGGCTGATGCCGGCGTTTTGCCCGCGCACGAACAGCATGGCCTGGGGCATCACCTCGTGCAGCTTCATGGCGTCGTGACCGGCGCCGCTGGGCATGCGAAACAGCGGCAGGCCCAGCGCGTCGACGGCGCGCTCCCAGCGCTGCTGCCAGGCGGCGTCGCTGGGAGCGGCGGCGGCGCACATGGTTTCCTCGCAGGTGTGGCGCAGGCCCCGGCGCTCGCAAATGGCGGCCAGCTGTGCCAGCACGTCGTCCACCAGCGCGTCGCGTTGCGCGTCGGTGGGCGCGCGAAGGTCCAGCGTGAACTGGCACCGCCCGGGCACCACATTGGTGGAACCGTTGGGCACATTCAGGATGCCAATGGTGCCCACCGAATCGCCATCGCGCGCGGCGCGCTGCTCCACGTACAGGGCGAGCTCGGCCACCGCCACGGCGGCGTCGCGCCGCCGGTTCATCGGCGTGGTGCCGGCGTGGCTGGCCATGCCGATCACTTCGCACAGGTATCGCCGCCCGCCATTGATGGAGGTGACGATGCCCAGCGGGAGGTCCAGCTCGTTGAGCACCGGCCCCTGTTCAATGTGCACCTCCACAAAACCCAGGTAGTCCGCCGGGTTCCGCTTCAGGCCGGGGATGTCGTCCACATTCAGGCCGGCGTGCTGCATGGCCGTCCGCATGGTGATGCCGTCGGCGTCCTTCTGGTCCAGCCAGGCTGTATTGAACTGGCCGATCAGCGCGCCCGATCCCAGGAATGTGGCCTTGTAGCGCTGCCCTTCTTCTTCGGCGAAGCCGATGACCTCCAGATCGAACGGGAGGCGCCGCCCCTGGCGAGCCAGTTCCTGCACGCAGGCCATGGGCGTGAAGATGCCCAGGCGCCCGTCGTACTTGCCGCCATTGCGCACCGTGTCGTAGTGGCTGCCTGTCATCAGGGTCGCTGCGCCCGGCGCAGACGCCTTGTAGCGCCCCACGACATTGCCTACCGCGTCGATGTGCACCTCGTCAAAGCCGGCTTCGCGCATCGTTGCGCTGATGCGCTGCGCGCAGGCGCGGTGGGCATCGGTCAGGTAGGTCACGGTGAGCTGGCCTTTCTCGGCGAACCCCGGGTCGCTGTGTTGTGCCAGCGCCTCCTGCCAGTCCCACACCCGGTTGCCCAGCACGGGCTCGACGCCGAACTTGTCGTTCAGGCGGATCTCGGCAATCCGGTGGATGTTGCGCAAGGCTTCGGCCCGCTCGAAATCGGGGTGGTTGTCCAGGCGCCTGGCAAACGTCTCGATGATTTCGGCCTTGCCCAGTCCTGTCCCGCGCGGCCCGCGAACCGCCAGGATGAAAGGGAAGCCGAAGCGCGCGTTGTAGTCGGCATTGAGCCGCTGGATGCGGGCAAACTCTTCGGGGGTGCAACTTGTCAGGCCCGCCTTGCCCTGCTCGTGGGTGGATTCGGCGGTGAGCGTCTTGCTCACCATCGCCTTGCCCGCCAGTTCGGGGTGGGCGCGGATCAGCGCGAGCTGGTCATCGGGCGGCGCGTCGCGCACGACCTGGGCCATGCGGTGCTTGAGCTGCGCCAGCGAGTGAAAGGGCCGGTGCCCCAGGGCGGCCTGCGCGATCCAGGGGGAATGCTCGTATACGCCGTCCAGCAGCCCGGCTGCAACGTCCGCCGCCGCATTGTTGATCTGGTCAAGGCTCAGTGTCATGTTCAGCCCGGAAAAGGATGGACCTGTTTCCAGTGCCGCGCAATGTCGATGCGCCGGCACACCCACACGCGGTCGTGCTTTTCGATGTGGTCCAGGAAGCGCTGCAGCGAACCGATGCGCCCCGGCTTGCCCAGCAGGCGGCAGTGCATGCCGATGCTCATCATCTTGGGGGCGTCTTCGCCCTCGGCGTACAGCGCATCAAAACTGTCGCGCAGGTAGGTGAAGAAGTGCTCACCGGTGTTGAACCCCTGTGCCTGCACGAAACGCATGTCGTTGCAGTCCAGCGAGTAGGGCACCACCAGATGCGGCGCCACGCTGCCGTCGGTCTTGCGCACCTTCATCCAGAACGGCAGGTCGTCGCCGTAGTAGTCGCTGTCGTATTCGAAGCCGCCGTGGTCAACCACAAGGCGACGCGTGTTGGGGCTGTCGCGGCCGGTGTACCAGCCCAGTGGCCATTCGCCCCCGGTGAGGTCCTTCAGGATGTGGGTGGCCAGCGCCATGTGCTTGCGCTCGGTCGCCTCAGGCAGGTTCTGGTAGTGGATCCACTTGAAGCCGTGGCAGGCGATCTCGTGGCCCAGCTCCATGAAGGCCGGCACCAGCTCAGGGTATCGCTGCAGTGCCATGGACACGCCAAATACCGTCAGGGGCAGGCTGCGGCGTTCGAACTCGCGCAGCACGCGCCAGATGCCGGCGCGCGAGCCGTATTCGTACATCGACTCCATGGTGTTGTGGCGGTTCTCGAACGCCTGCGCGGTGACCATCTCCGACAGGAAGGTCTCCGACGTTGCGTCGCCGTGCAGCACGTTGTTCTCGCCGCCTTCCTCGTAGTTCAGCACGAACTGCACGGCAATGCGGGCGTTGCCGGGCCACTGCGCGTGCGGCGGGTTGCGGCCGTATCCGGCCATGTCGCGGGGGTAGTCCCGGGTGGAGTCGTAAACGGTCATGTCAGGCTCAGGACAGCGCCATGGCGACGTCGTGGGTGGGCACCTTGCGGTCGAAGGTCAGTGCCTCTTCCACATGCAGCAGGTGTTCGTTCATCAGGCGCACGGCCCGTTCCTCGTCGCGGGCAGCCAGCGCCTTGACGATTTCGGCATGCTCATCGTTGGAGTGTTCGGCGGCGCTGGCCGTCTGGTACATCAGCGTGATCAGCGCGCAGCGCGAGAGCAGCTCGCCCAGGATCTGCGCCAGCACCTCGTTGCCCATCAGCTCGGCCATGCGCACGTGGAAGTCGCCCAGAAGCTCGGTGCGGTTGGCCACATCGGGCTGCTGCACGGCGGCACGCTCCTGGGCCACATGTTCACGCAGGGCGCGGATGCGCGCGGGGGTGGCCTCACGGGCGAAGTTGCGCGTCATCTCGGATTCGAGCATGCGCCGCACGGCGAACACCTGGCGCGCCTCGGTCACCGAGGGCGCGGCCACGAAGGCGCCACGCGCGGGCTCCAGGCGAACCAGCCGGTTCTGCGCCAGCTGGAACAGGGCCTGGCGCACCAGCGTGCGTGAGACGCCAAAATGGCCGGCCAGGGTTTGCTCCGCCAGTTTGCTGCCCGGCTGAAGGCGGTGTTCGACGATGGCCCGCGTGATCGCGGCCACGATGCTCGATGTGGTCGAGGATTCCATCGGACCATCATAGCCGGATTGCCAAAAAGTGTATACACTTTGGTCGACAATCCTCGCCGCCGCAGGCTTGGCGCATCGCCCCGACACGCTCAGGAGAAGCCATGGGACTTTCGACCCACGTTCTGGACACGGCCAACGGCTGTCCTGCCGCTGGCATGGGCGTCGCGCTGTACACGGTGGCCGGTGGCCAGGCGCAGCTGGTGCGCCGCTTTGTGCTCAACAACGACGGGCGCAACCCCGACGGGCCGCTGTACGACAACGCATCGCTGCGCCGTGGCACATACCGGCTGGTTTTTGATGTGGCGGCGTATTTCCGCAGCCGGGGCGCGCAGTTGCCCGATCCGCCTTTTCTGGACCAGGTGAGCATTGATTTCGGGGTGGCCCACGCCGACCAGCACTACCACGTGCCGCTGGTCTGCACACCTTGGACTTACAGCACGTACCGGGGCTCCTGACGCAGCTGCGGATTCGTCCACGTTGCCCCGGGGTGGCGAATAAAATGCCCAGTCCCACCCAAGGATCCCCATGAGCGAAGTCACCAATTCCGTCCGTTTCGTGCTTGACGGGCGGATCGTCGAGGCCCAGGGCCGCCGCCGGACCACCACCGTGCTGGACTACCTGCGCGAGGACCTTCAGCGCACAGGCACCAAGGAGGGCTGCGCCGAAGGCGACTGTGGCGCCTGTGTGGTGCTGGTGGGCGAACTGGACGCAAATGGCTCGGCGGTGAATTACGCACCCGTCAACAGCTGCATGCAGCTGCTCCCGTCGCTGGATGGCAAGTCGGTCAAGACGGTGGAAAGCCTTCGGCGCGCCGACGGCAGCTTGCACCCGGTGCAACAGGCCATGGTGGAGTGCCACGGCTCGCAATGCGGGTTCTGCACGCCGGGCATCGTGATGAGCCTCACGCACCTGTCGCAAGGCAATGCCTGCCCCAGCCGGGCGCAGATCGGCGATGCACTTTCGGGCAACCTGTGCCGTTGCACCGGCTACAAGCCCATCATCGATGCCGCGCAGCGTGCCTGTGCCGCGCCGCGCGAAGAGCTGAAAATCGACGACGCGGCCGATTTGCCCCTGCTGCGCGAGATCCGCCGCGACACTGCCCCCACCTACAGCCTGGACGGCGAGATCGTCGTGCAGCCGGTGGTGCGCACCCGCAAGGGCAGCGAGTTCGTATCGCCCGCCACGCTGGACGAGGTGGCGCACTACCTGCAGCGCCACCCCGGCGCCACCCTGCTGGCCGGCAGCACCGAGATCGGCCTGCAGGTGAACAAGCAGTTCAGCCGGCCCGAGCACATCGTCTACCTGGGCAATGTGGCCGAACTGCGGCAGGTCACCGAAACGCGCGACACCTGGCGCATCGGCGCGGCCGTGCCGCTGGAGCAGGTGATGGCGCTCGTCGCCACCGCCTACCCCGATTTCGCGGAGGTGCTGCGCCGGTTTGGCTCGCCGCCCATCCGCTCCACCGCCACGCTGGCGGGCAACATCGCCAACGGTTCACCCATTGGCGACAGCATGCCCTGCCTGATGGCGTTGCAGGCGCGCCTTGTGCTGCGCCGGGGCGAGGCCACGCGCGAGGTGGCACTGGATGCGTTCTACACGGGACAGAAAAAGACCGTGCTGCAGCCTGGCGAATTCATTGAGGCGGTGCTGTGCCCCAGGCCGGTCGCGGGGCGAGCGTTTCGCGCCCACAAGATCAGCAAGCGGTTTGACCAGGACATTTCGGCCACCTGTTTTGCAGCCGCCTTTGAGCTGGAAGGCGGCGTGCTGCGCCGTGTGCGCGTGGCCTGCAATGGACTGGCGCCCTCGCCGTGCCGTGCGCCCAGGATCGAGGCCGCGCTGGAAGGCAAGGCACCCGCTGCCGTGCGGGCTGAGGACATCGACGCGGCGATCGCAGCCAGCTTTACCGCCCGCGACGGGCTGCGCGCCACCTGGGCCTACCGCTCGCTGGTGGCCCGCAACCTGGTGATGCGGTTTGTTGAAGAGTCGTTGAGCACCGAGGAGGCCACCGCATGAATGCCCCCACCACCTTGAAGGAACTGCTGCCCGCCGGTGCCCAGGGCCGCGAGCTGCGACACGAGTCCGCCCATCTGCATGTGACCGGCACGGCCACGTACACCGACGACATGCCCGAGCTGGCCGGCACGCTGTACGCGGCGCTGGTGCTGTCGCCGGTGGCGCATGGCGAGCTGGTGGGCGAAGGCATCGACCGTGGCGCGCTGCTTGCGCAGCACGGCGTTGTCGCCGTCTTCACAGCGAAGGACATCCCCGGCAAGAACAACTGTGGCCCGATCATCCCCGACGACCCCTTCCTGGCTGCTGGCAAGGTGGATTTCGTCGGCCAGCCGGTGGCGGTGGTGGTGGCGCGCGAGATGCTCTACGCCCGCGAGGCTGCAAAGAAAGCCGTCGTGGCCGTGAAGGAACTGGCGCCCATCCTGACCATTGACGAGGCCATGGCGGCGGGCAGTTTCATCATGCCGCCCAAGGGCATCACGCGTGGCGAGCCGGCTGCGGCCATCGCGGCCGCGCCACACCGGCTGCAGGGCCGCACCAACTGTGGCCAGCAGGAACAGTTCTATCTGGAGGGCCAGATCACCTACGCCGTCCCGCGCGAGGACGGGCAGCTCACGCTGTTTGTCTCGACCCAGCACCCCGACGGCAACCAGCGCGAGGCGGCCGAAGCGCTGAACCTGTCCACCGCCGACGTGGAAGTGATCTGCCGGCGCATGGGCGGCGGCTTTGGCGGCAAGGAAGGCAACGCCAGCATCTTCTCGCAGAGCGCGGCACTTGCGGCGCACAAGCTGGGCCTGCCCGTCAAGCTGCGCGTCAACCGCGACGACGACATGATGATCACGGGCAAGCGGCACGATTTCCGTATCGACTACGACGTGGGCTTCGACGACGCCGGTCGTATCCTGGGCGCCGATTTCGTGCTGGCGTCCCGCTGCGGCTACAGCGCCGACTTCTCCGGCCCGGTGAACGACCGCGCCGTGCTGCACATTGACAACTGCTACTGGCTGCCCAACCTCAAGGTCATCAGCCACCGCTGCAAGACCAATACCCAGTCGGCCACGGCGTTTCGCGGCTTTGGCGGGCCGCAGGGCATGTTTGGCATTGAAACGGTGATCGAGGCGATCGCACGTCGGCTGGGCAAGGACCCGCAGGAGGTGCGCCGGGCCAACCTGTACCGCGATCCGGCGGTGTCGGGCGAGGCCGGTTCCATGACCACGCAGTACGGCCAGGTGATCGAGGACTTCATCGCCGATGGCGTGATGGCCCAGCTGGAAACCGAATCCGGCTACGCACAGCGCCGCGCCGCGGTGGCGGCGTTCAACGCCTCCAGCAAGTACCGCAAGCGCGGGCTGGCCATCAGCCCGCTGAAGTTCGGCATCAGCTTCACCGCGACCATGCTCAACCAGGCCGGCGCGCTGGTGAACATCTACCAGGACGGCTCGGTCAGCGTGAACCATGGCGGCACCGAGATGGGCCAGGGCCTCAACACCAAGATGGCCCAGGTGGCCGCGGACGGCCTGGGCTGCGATGTGCAGCGGGTGCGCGTCACCGGCACGGATACGCAGAAGGTGCCCAACGCCAGCGCCACCGCCGCATCGGCGGGCGCCGACCTCAACGGCGCGGCCATTGCTGCGGCGTGTGCGCCCCTGCGCCAGCGGCTGGTGGAGGTTGCCGCGGGCTTGCTCAAATGCGCTCCGGACGCTATCGAATTGATAGCAGGTCAGGCAAGAAGGACGGGGGCTGAGGGCCAGAATGACCCCAAAAATTCCGTCGCGTGGAAAGACCTGGTCAAGCAGGCCTGGCTGCAGCGCGTCGGCCTGTCGCAGACCGGTTTTTACATGACGCCGGAGATCAAGTACGACTTCATGACGCTGCAGGGGCGCGCTTTCTACTACTTCTGCTACGGCGCCGCGCTGACCGAAGTGGAGATTGACACCCGCACCGGCGAATGGTGGCTCAAGGCGGTGGACATCGTGCATGACGTCGGTCGCAGCATCAACCCGGCAATTGACCGCGGGCAGATCGAGGGCGCCTACGTGCAGGGCATGGGCTGGCTCACGATGGAGGAGTGTGTGTGGGACAAGAAGGGCAAGCTGCTCACGCACGGCCCCAGCACCTACAAGATCCCGGTGGCCAGCGACATCCCGGAGCACTTCAGGGTCAGCCTGTACGACACGGAGAACGTCAAGGAGACGCCTTACCGCAGCAAGGCAGTGGGCGAGCCGCCGCTGATGCTGGCGCTTTCGGCGTTTTTCGCGATCAAGGACGCGGTGGGCGCCGCAGGCGGCCCGCGGGCCGACGTGCAGCTGGACGCACCCGCAACCCCGGAGCGCATCCTCCTAGCGTGCGAGGCGGCGCGACGGGCTGCCTGAGCCGCGCCACCTCAACCAGCGACGGCGAAGCGCCGACCAGGGAGCCCGCCCGGGTGGTCGCAGGGCGACGGCTTCCCGGCACAGCGCCTCCCAGCGGTCCACGGCCGCAGACTGATCGCAATGGCCCCTGGCCCAGTGGACGCACGCCATCGCATCGTCCGCGTCCCAGCGCCTGATTTCGGCCGCCACCCGCTCCGCCGTCACCGGCGCAGTCAATTCGCCGCGGCCAAAGTTCCACGCATGGACGTGTGCAATCCGATCGCGTGTGACCAGCGGCCCCAGCCCGAAGCCCTGCTTGAACAGCACCACGCCGCAGCCTGTGACCAGCGCTTCCGCTGCACAGCGAGCCACGCCGAAGACCAGGTCATAGCTGCCGAGCACTGCGCCGGGGTCCGGACTTTGCTGCCCCAGCCCGGCGCCCAGCATGTCCAGCTGCACGCCCGCCCGCTCACAGCCTGCGAGGAGGGCGTCGGTCTCCGGCCCGGGCGTGGAGTAGTTGCTGAAGATCAGCGCGCGTACCGGCCGAGCTGGCAATGCCGCGCGCGGCGCAAAGCGCCCGCGTTCCACCCCGTTGTGCATCCGCCGGATTTTCCCGGGGTCGATGCCGCAGTCCAGGGTCAGCCTCTGCAGGCAGGCGAGGTCCACCGCGCACCATGCGTGTACATCGGGGCCCCCGGGCGGCAGACCGTGCTGTGCGTCGGCGTCATGGCACACCGGCAGCAGTGGCGTGCCGGGAAGAAAGGCTGCGGCCGCCACCGTCTCGTCGTGGGTGTTGCCGATGACCACATCGGGCAGCCAGGTGAGCTGCTGCAGCCGTGTCAGGCAGGGGATCGCGGCGTCGTGCAGCGGCTGCGCCATGTCACCGAATCCACCGAAGGTGAACACCGCCACCCTGTGGCCCCGGCGGTGCAGTGCCAACGCAAGGTCCAGGGTGAACCATTCGGCGCCGCTGCGGTCCCGCAGGTAGCACATGGTCAGCAGGATATTCATGGCGCACGGGGCCGGTGTATGGGTTCGGGTCATCATAATCCGGGCATGTCCGATCTCCTGTCGCACCTGCCAGACCTGCTCCGGTCCGGGCCGGCCGTGCTTGTCTCCGTGGTGCGCGCAGAAGGCTCGGTCCCGCGGGACGCAGGCACATGGATGGCCGTGTCGGGGGACAGGGTACTGGGCACCATTGGCGGCGGGCGCCTGGAGTTTGACGCCATCGCGCAGGCGCGCTCGTTGCTTGCGCAAGTGCCCGATGGCGCGCCGGCAGCAACGCCCCAGATGCGCCGTTTTGCGCTGGGGCCATCTCTGGGCCAATGCTGCGGCGGGGTGGTGCACCTTCAGTTTGAATCCATCGATGCGGGCTGCGTGGACACCCTGACGCAGCACCTGCGCGCCCGGTTGCAACCGCTGGCGCTGTTTGGCGGGGGCCATGTGGGCCAGGCGCTGGTTCGCGTGCTGGCCACGTTGCCCTACACGGTGAGCTGGTTCGACAGCCGTGACGGCGTTTTCCCGGGCGACGTGCCCGCCAGCGTCCACTGCGAGCATTCCGACCCGGTACAGGGCGCAGTGGCCACGCTGGCGCCTGGCAGCGCGGTGCTGGTGATGAGCTTCAGCCATGCCGAGGACCTGGACATCGTGGCGGCCTGCCTGCGTCGCCTGCGCGCGCAGGACGACCTGCCCTGGATCGGCCTGATCGGAAGCCGGACCAAGTGGGCGACTTTTCGCCACCGGCTGGAGGAACGCGGCTTCAGCGCCCAGGAACTGGACCGCGTGACCTGTCCTATTGGCATCCCGGGCATCCAGGGCAAGGAGCCCGAAGTGATCGCCGTCGCGGTGGCGGCACAGTTGTTGCAACAGCGTGCGCAACCTTCCTGAACCGGTAATGCGTGCAGCAGATGCAAAAAGTGTATACACTTCGGTGGACAAAATCGCAGCGGAGCGGGGCCTCTTCCAGGGGCCTTTGTTCGCGATCTTCATGCTGCTCACAGCGCCCGCGGTGGTGAGCAGGTCGGAGCCATTGCATGGAAACCTACCTGCTTGACTGGGCCAACCTGCTGCTGCGCTGGGTGCACGTCATCACCGCGATAGCCTGGATCGGCTCGTCGTTCTACTTCGTCTTCCTGGACAACAACCTGATCCGGCCGCAAAGCCCGGACCTGCTGGAAAAAGGCGTGGACGGCGCCATCTGGGCCGTGCACGGCGGGGGCTTCTACAACCCGCAGAAATACCTGGTTGCACCCAAGAAGATCCACACCAAGCTGCACTGGTTCTACTGGGAGAGCTACTCCACCTGGCTGAGCGGCTTTGCGCTGTTCACCGTGCTGTACCTGTGGAATGCCTGTACCTTCCTCATCGACAAGAGCCTGATGGACTGGTCGCCCGGCGCGGCCATCGGCGTCGCGTTGAGCTTCCTGGTGGTGTTCTGGATGGTGTACGACCTGGTCTGCCAGGCGTTCGGCTTCCGCAAGAACGGCGAGCTGATCGTGGGCGTGCTGATGCTCGCCGTGGTGGCCTTTGCGTCCTGGCTGGCCTGCAGCCTGTTTGCCGGGCGCGCGGCCTTCCTGCTGGTGGGCGCGATGATCGCCACGGCGATGAGCGCCAACGTGTTTTTCTGGATCATCCCCGGCCAGCGCAAGGTGGTGGCGGCCATGACCAGCGGCGTGCGGCTCGACCCGAAAGAACTGGCCTTGCACGGCAAGCGCGGCAAGCAGCGCAGCGTGCACAACACCTACTTCACGCTGCCGGTGATCTTTGCGATGCTGAGCAACCACTACAGCTTCCTGTACACCCACGCGCACAACTGGCTGGTCCTGTTCGTGATGATGGCCGGCGGCGCGGGCATCCGCCAGTTCTTCGTGCAGCGCCACGGCTACCACCTGGGCCGGGCGAAGAACCCGCTGCCCTGGGCGCTCGCTGGCGTGGCGCTGATCGCCGCGGTGATCGTGGCGCTGGCGCCGGCTGAAAGACAGGCTTCAGCTGCTATAAAAAGTGTAGCGGGTCAGCAAGCATTGACGGGGGCTACAGCCCAATTTCCCTATGAAAAAGTCGCCAAGGTCCTGGAGCAGCGCTGTGCCCAGTGCCACGGCGCCCAGGTGCAGATGAAGAACGTCCGGCTGGACTCTCCTGCACTGGTGAAGACGCATGCCCAGGGCATCTACCAGCAGGTGGTGGTGACGAAGCAGATGCCGATGAACAACGCCACCCAGATCACCGACGCCGAGCGCGCGCTGATCGGCGAGTGGTACCAGGCGGGCGCAAAGACGGACTGAACCAGTCCTGTTAGACGGGGCTGGCGTGCAAACGGCTCCGTTCGTGTCCCCCGCCGCCCCTTCTTTGCCTTGAGGTCGTGCCCCTTGGAGCGCTGTGGTGGGCTGCCGTGTGCAGTGAAGTAAAGGAGGAGGACCGGCGCAGCCGGTCCGGGGGACATGAACGGAACACGGCAGACCGCCACAGTGCGATGCGTGGCAATACGCCTGTGCGATGCGCGTACGAATGCGAGGGTTCGTTCAGCGGGATTGACCGGCAAGTTCCCGCGCCAGCCGGTTGTGCCGCTCCAGCAGCGGCGGCAGATCCACCGTGGTGAGCTGGCCTTCGCGCACCACCACCCGCCCGTGGACCACGGTGTAGGCCGCCTGCGGGCTGGCGCACAGCAGCAGGCTGGCGACGGGGTCGTGCACCGCGCCGCCGGCCATGGCCACGGTGCGCAGGTCAAACAGCGCCAGGTCGGCGCACAGGCCCGGCGCGATCTGGCCGATGTCGCGGCGGCCCAGCACCTGCGCGCCGCCGCGCGTGGCCAGCGCCAGCGCGTCGCGCGCCGTCATCTCCATCGGGGCGGTATCGCAGCCAAAGACTGTCCGGCCCTGCGCGTCGGTGCCGGGCGCATCCAGTGACTTGCGCAGTCGTGCCAGCAGCATGGCCTGGCGGGCCTCGTTCACCATCTGTGCGGCGTCGTTGCTGGCGCTGCCGTCCACGCCCAGCCCCACGGGCACGCCCGCGTCCAGCATGCGGCGCACCGGCGCGATGCCGCTGGCCAGCCGCATGTTGCTGCAGGGGCAGTGCGCCACACCGGTGCGGGTGGCGGCAAAGAGGCTGATGCCTTCTTCGTCCAGCTTGACGCAGTGGGCGTGCCAGACGTCACTGCCCAGCCAGCCCAGGTCCTGCGCGTACTCGGCCGGCGTGCGGTTGAACTTCTCGCGGCTGTAGGCGATGTCGTGGTCGTTCTCGGCCAGGTGGGTGTGCAGGCGCACGTTCTGGCCGGCAAAGCTGCGCGCCAGCGCTGCCGATTCGCGCATCAGGTCGCGGCTCACACTGAAAGGCGAGCACGGCGCCACGCCCACCTGCACCATCGCGCCGGGGCGTGCATCGTGGTACGCCTCGATCAGCCGCTGCGTGTCACGCAGGATGGCGTCCTCGCGCTCGACCACGCGGTCGGGTGGGAGTCCGCCTGCGCTGTGGCCCACGCTCATGCTTCCGCGCGTGGCCACAAAGCGCATGCCGATGGCGCGCGCGGCCTCGATGCAGTCGTCCAGGCGCACGCCATTGGGGTAGATGTAGAGGTGGTCGCTGCTGGTGGTGCACCCCGACAGCAGCAGTTCGGCCATGGCCACCTGGGTGGACACGTGGATCATCTCGGGCGTGAGGCCTGCCCACACCGGATACAGGCCGCGCAGCCAGCCAAACAGTTCAGCGTCCTGCACGCCGGGCAGGGCCCGCGTGAGGCTCTGGAACATGTGGTGGTGGGTGTTGACCAGGCCGGGCACGACCAGGTGGCCGCGCGCGTCGATCACTTCGTCGGCCGTCTGCGCCAGGTCATTGGCCGGCCCGACGGCCTCGATGAAACCGTCGCGGACCAGGATGGAGGCGTCGCGCCATTCGGTGCGCGCATCGTCCAGGGTGGCCACGCAGGTGGCGTGGCGGATCAGCAGGGTGGGCATGGTGCGTCCAGCATACGGCAAGGCCGGTGGCTCAATCCGCCTGACGCGCACTGTTGAGCGTGGCGAAGGCGTCGGCGATGAAATCGGTGAAGGCGCGCACCCGGGCCGACGTCTGGTGGCGCACCGGGTACACCGCATGGATGTCGGGGGTGGCGTGCGCCAGCCGGGCAGCACCTCGACAAGCCGTCCGCTGCGCAGGTAGCGCACCACGTCCCACTCGGATCGCATCAGGATCCCGTGGCCGTCCAGTGCCCAGTTGACCGCGATCTCGCCGTCGTTGGTCGCCAGGTTGCCACGCGTCTTGATGGACTGGCCGGCCTTGCCGTCGGCGCGGCCGATGGCCAGCCGCCAGATGCCGTAGGCTTCGTCGCCCTGGCGGATGCCAATGCAGTTGTGCCGGGCCAGGTCGCGGGGCTGGGTAGGCGTGCCCTGCCGGGCCAGGTAGGCGGGCGATGCCACCAGCAGGCGGCGGTTGGGCGCCAGACGCCGCGCGATGACGCGTGCGTCCGGCGGTTCGCCAAAACGGATGCACACGTCAAAGCTGTCTTCGGTCAGCGACGGCGGGTTGACTGACAGCTGCAGCTGGACCTCGACCTGGGGGTGGCGGCGCACAAACCGCGAGATCACGGGCGCTACATGGCTGCGCCCGAACCCCAGCGTGGCGTTGACCCGCAGCAGGCCCTGGGGCGCGGTGTTGGTGCGCGTCACCAGCTGCTCCATGTCGTCGATCTCGGCGAGGATGCGGCGCGCATGGCCCAGGTAGATCTCCCCTTCGGGCGTCAGGCTGATGCGCCGGGTCGTGCGGCTCATCAGCGGCACGCCCAGCCGTGCCTCCATCTGTGCCAGCCGCTTGCTTACGGCGGGTGTTGTCACATCCAGTTCGCGCGCGGCCGCAGAGAAGCTGCCGGCACGCGCCAGCACACTGAAAAAAGCCATCTCGGAAGGGGCGGATACCGGGGTTGACATTGTTGAATCAAAGTAAACAATGAGATAACTTTATCGCCCTCCGTTGAACGAGGCAAGCCGTACAGTGCACGACAGACCCGTACGGCAAGGAGCCCTGATGAAGACCTACAAGATCGCCTGCATCCCCGGTGACGGCATTGGCAAGGAAGTGGTGCCCGCCGGGCAGCAGGTGCTGCAGGCGCTGGCACAGGCGCTCGGGCATCTGCGTTTCGACTTCACCTCGTTTGGCTGGGGCGGCGACTGGTTTCGCGCCCACGCAGAGATGATGCCGGCCAATGGCCTGGACGCGTTGCGCGGCATGGATGCCATCCTGTTCGGTTCCGCCGGCGACCCGCATATCCCCGACCATGTGACCTTGTGGGGACTGCGCCTGAAGATCTGCCAGGGCTTCGACCAATACGCCAATGTGCGGCCCACGCGCATCCTGCCGGGCATTGACGCACCCCTCAAGCGCTGCGGCCCGCAGGACCTGGACTGGGTGATCGTGCGCGAGAACTCCGAGGGCGAGTACGCCGGCGTGGGCGGCCGCGCCCACCAGGGCCACCCGATCGAGGTGGCCACCGATGTGAGCATGATGACCCGCGCCGGTGTCGAGCGCATCATGCGCTTCGCCTTCAGGCTGGCCCGCTCACGCCCGCGCAAGCTGCTGACGGTGGTGACCAAGTCCAACGCGCAGCGCCACGCCATGGTGATGTGGGATGAGATTGCGCTGCAGGTCAGCCTGGAGTTTCCCGACGTGAAGTGGGACAAGGAACTCGTGGACGCCTGCACGGCGCGCATGGTCAACCGGCCGGCGAGCCTGGACACCATCGTGGCGACCAACCTGCACGCCGACATCCTGAGCGACCTTGCCGCCGCGCTGGCCGGCAGTCTGGGCATCGCGCCCACGGGCAACATCGATCCAGAGCGCCGCTACCCCAGCATGTTCGAACCCATCCACGGCTCGGCTTTTGACATCATGGGCAAGGGTCTCGCCAATCCGGTGGGCACCTTCTGGAGCTGCGTGATGCTGCTGGAGCACCTGGGCGAAGAGGAAGCCGCACGCGTGTTGATGGCGGCCATTGAATCGGTGACGGCGGATCGCAACCTGCACACCCGGGACCTGGGTGGCACGGCCACGACACAGCAGGTGACGGCGGCGGTCTGCGCGCGGCTCGCGGCGGCCCTGGACACGCGCCAGGCCGCCTGAGGCAACGACAAGATTTATTGACGACAACCCACCAAAAAGGAGACTAGCCATGAAGAACATGATCGGTGCCCTCGGCCTGGCCCTGCTCGCGCCCCTGGCGGCTGCCCAGGCCCCCGCGGCCGGCGCATTGCCTGCCTGCCCGGAAAAGAATGTCCTGTACTGGCAGGCGTTCCCCCCTGGCGGGGAGTCCGACCTGTCGGCGCGCCACCAGCAGGTGGTGCTGAAGAAGCGGTGCGCCGCCATCGACACCATCATCCAGTACAAGGCGGGCGCGGGTGGCGCGCTGATGTGGAGCCAGATGAACCAGTTGCCCGGCGACGGGCTGAACGTGGTGGGCGTCAACCTGCCGCACATCGTGTTCCAGCCGATCGAAGGCGAAGTCCAGTACAAGACGGCCGACATCACGCCGGTGTTCTGGTTCCACTTCACACCCGATGCGCTGGTGGTGCCTGAAGCCAGCCCGTACAAGACCTTTGCCGAGTTCATCGCTGCCGCCAAAAAAGACCCCGGCAAGATGAACCTGGGTGGCTCGGGCCTGAATTCGGCCAACCATGCCTCGCACGAGCGGCTCAACGCCGCATTCGGCATCAAGAGCACCTATGTGCCGTACAAGGGCACGGGCGACATGGCTTTGGCGGTGGTGGGCAACCAGATCACCGGAGCCGTGACCTATACCGCGTTTGCCATCAACAACAGGGGCAAGGTGCGCGCCCTGGCCGTGGCCATGGAAAAGCGCCATCCCCTGCTGCCCGATGTGCCCACGTTCAAGGAGCTGGGCGTGGACTGGGTGGATGGTGCCTACCGCGGGATCGGCATGCCGAAATCGACGCCTCCAGAGGCGCGCAAGAAAATGGCCGACCTGTGGATGGCGCTGAACACCGACCCGGAGATGAAAGAGCTGGCCGCCAAAAGTGGCTTTGAGCTGATCAACATCGGGCCGGCGGAGATGGACGCCTTCATGAAGGACAAGACACGCCTGTACACCGAAGGGGCGGCGCGGCTGGGCCTGGGCAAGAAATAGCCCCGGCGCGGACCGCAGCGACGGACCGCTGCGATACTGGCGGTCATGACTTCGACACTCGCCCTGACCGGGGCGCCCAACTTCCGTGACCTCGCTGGCGACACCGGCTACCGCGGCGCCGGTGGCCGCGCGCTGCGGCACCACCGCGTCTTCCGTTCCGACCACCTGGGGCAGCTTTCCCAGGACGACCTGAATCGCCTGGCCGCGGGGCCAGGCACGCGGTTTCGCGTGCTGGACCTGCGCGGGGTGAACGAGCGCACCACGGCCGCATGCAGCCTGCCGGCGGCCGAGGTGCACTCATTGCCGATCGAGCCGACCATCGTGCAAAAGCTCACTGACCTGCTGGACGCGGGTGCCCGGCTGACCGAGGCCGATACCGTGGCGCTGATGCAGGACACCTATCGTGGCTTCGTGCGTGGCAACACGCCGCGGTTCGCTTCGCTGTTCGCGCACGTGCTGGATGCGCAGGCGGACAGCCCCATCGTTTTCCATTGCACCGCGGGCAAGGACCGCACCGGCTTTGCCGCCGCGCTGCTGCAGCTTGCGCTGGGGGTCCCGCAGGACGTTGTGATGCATGACTATCTGTTGACCAATGCCCGCCTGGCGGCACGTGGCCCGTTTCCCGGCCTGCCCGCGCCGGTGGCGCATGTGCTGCACCGGGTGCAGCCCGATTTCCTGCAGGCGGCCTTTGACGCGCTGGAGCACGACCACGGCGGCCTCGAGGCCTACCTGCGGGAAGGCATCGGTCTGGATGCGGTGGCGCGCAAGGAGCTCCAGCGTCTGCTGCTGGAGCCCTGACGCCAAAATTCCGCCAGGAGACCCCGAATGCGTCCGCCCGACCCCGCCACGCAACCCCGAGCCTTTCTCGAGGCGCTGTACCAGGCCGCCGTCGCGCGTGCCTTGCCCTTGCACAACACAGCGGCCTTCCTGCCAGCACCACCCCGCGGCCGGACTCTGGTCCTGGGTGCCGGCAAGGCCGGGGGCTCGATGGTGCAGGCGGTGGAGGCGCTGTGGCCCCCGCAGGCGCCGCTCTCGGGCCTGGTGGTCACCCGCTACCACCATATTCCGCCGCGTCCCGCCGGCTTGCCGCAGCGCATCGAGCTGGTGGAGGCCTCGCACCCCGTGCCCGATGCGGCCGGGCTGGCCGCGTCCGAACGCATCATGTCGCTGACGCAGGGCCTGACGGCCGACGATCTGGTGCTGTGCCTGATCTCCGGCGGCGGCTCGGCCCTGCTGACATTGCCCGCAGAAGGCCTGACGCTGGCGGACAAGCAGCGCATCAACAGGGAGCTGCTCAACAGCGGGGCCAACATTGGCGAGATGAACTGCGTGCGCAAGCACCTCTCGCGCATCAAGGGCGGGAGGCTGGCCGCGGCCTGCGCGCCGGCGCGGGTCGTCACGCTCACCATCAGCGACGTGCCGGGCGACGACCCCAGCACCATCGCCAGCGGCCCAACCGTGCCCGACGCCACCACCTGCGTCGATGCGCTGGCGATCCTGGCGCGGTATGGCATCGCGGTTCCTGCCGCGGTGGAGCAGGCGCTGCGCAGCGGCGCACAGGAGACGCCCAAGCCCGGCGACGCGGCCTTTGCCGGCCAGGAGGTGCACCTGATCGCCACGCCCCAGCAATCGCTGGAAGCGGCGGCGGCGCTGGCGCGCGCGGCGGGGATAGAAGCACACATCCTGAGCGACGAGATCGAGGGCGAGTCTCGTGAGGTGGGCAAGGTGCACGCGGCGATGGCGCGCGCGGTGGCACGCGGACAGGGCGGCTGGAAAACCCCCTGCGTGATCCTGAGCGGTGGCGAGACCACGGTCACCGTGCGGCCGCAGCCCGAGGGCACGCCGCGTGGCCGCGGCGGCAGGGCGGGCGAGTTCTGCCTGGGTCTGGCGCAGGCGCTGCAGGGGCAGGCGGGCGTATGGGGTCTGGCGGCCGACACGGACGGCATTGACGGCGTGGAAAGCAACGCGGGTGCATTTGTGTCGCCCGACACACTGGCACTCGCCGGGGCGCGTGGCGTGAAGGTGGAGCACTGCCTGGATCGCAACGACGCGGTGGGATTTTTTGAGCCCATCGGTGGACTCGTAGTGACCGGTCCGACCCACACCAACGTCAACGACTTCCGCGCCATTCTGGTCATGTAGGCCACAGAATCGCGGCAAATCGACCCGATTTGAGTTATCTCAAGGTCGGGCTGGCGGTCACACCGCACAGTAGCAGCCATGTCCAACTGGCTCGAATCCCCCCCGTTTGGCGCCCGGCGTCGCGCCATGGCCGCTGGTGAGCAAGTGCTCAGGCGTCACGCACCGGCCGAGCGCATGGTGTATCTCCTCAAGGGCCGGGTCGCCATCGGCCTGATGGACAGCGGGCAGATGGCCCACCGCGTGATGGACAGCACCGGCCCTGCCTGGCTGGACCCGGCGGCCGCCTTGCACCAGTTGCAGCACACGGCGGACTTCCTGGCAGAAACACCCGGCGAGTTGCTGGAGGTGCCCGCAACCTCGATGCGCCAGTGGCTGGCCGCCTTGCCGGTCGGTCAGCGCCAGATGATGCTTGAGCTGGCCATGGCCAATCGCCAGCAGACCGAGGCGGCGCTGGGGCTGATGGCCAAGGATGCCGAATCCCGCTGCGCCGAATGGCTGCTGCACCATTCGGAAGTCACCGATTCCGGTGGCATCACCGTGCCCCTGCGCGAGCGCAAGCGCTCGATCGCGGCGCAGCTGGGTATCGCACCCGAGACGCTGTCACGCATCCTGCGGCACCTGCGTGAGAGCGGCGTGATCAGCCAGTCCGGCTCCGTGCTCAACGTGATTGACCCGGGCGGCCTTCAGCGTCTTGCGGGCGTCTGACGCGCGCAGGGGCCGCCTCACGCGTCGCACAGTGCGCGGATTTCCGGCGGCGCAACCACTGCACGGATGGCCGTGCCATGGCTATCACGGCGCGCCGCGAAGATGCGAACCTCGTCGCATTCCATGATCAGGTCGTTGCCGCCTTCGGCCATCGGGTTGTCGCGCAACACGCGGTAGCGCTGCACAAAACTCTTGCCGCGCCACTCGGCAATGCGGGTGTGGATACGCAGAACGTCGCCGTAGCTGGCGGTCTGGATGAACTTTGCATGCGTGTCCACCAGCGGGGTGCCGATGATGCCCAGGCGCGCTTCGGTCTCGTGCCAGGGCGGAACGCCGCACTGGACGAAAAAGTCGCGCGAGGCGGCGTCGATCCATCGGAAGAAATTGGGGAACCAGACAATGCGTGCAGGGTCGCAGTCGCCAAATTCGACGCGCAGGGTGTAAATGGTCTCTTTGCTCATGGCGTGACTGTACGGGGTCACCGCGGAACCGGCTTTGCCGGTCCCCGGGCGAGGGGCCAGCGCCTTGATCTGGCGCGGCGGTGCGCAACGCGCCCAGTCAGGCGCCGCCGCGAAACAGCGAGAACCCCCAGGGCGTGAATTTGAACGGCAGGTGGTAGTGCTGACTGGCGTCGGCGATGTGAAAGCGGTAGGGCACCGTTTCCAGAAACGCTGGCGTGGGACTGGAGGCGTTCTGTGCCCGGTAGAACGGGCCCACCTCAAAACGCACTTCGTAGCCGCCGACTGCGATGGCGTCGCTCATCAGGGCGGGATGCTGCAGCAGGCCATTGCTTCCGACGTGCCCCTCGGCCAGCGCGCCGCCCTGGGGCTCGCCGTCAGGCCCGAGGCGGTGCAGCGTGACCCGCAGCCCTGTGGCCACCCGGCCACTGGCCACGTCAACACAATGGATCGAAAGACCTCCGCTCATCGTGGATGCCTCGCGCCGGTTCAGTTCAGCCGGGCGCCCGACGCCTTGACGGCCGGGCCCCAGTCGGCCACCTGTTTGGCCACGAAGTCCGCAAACTCGGGCTGGCTCATCTTGTGCGTGGCAATGCCCATGTCGTCCAGCCGCTTCACGATGTCGGGCCGTGCCACGATCTCGGTCAGCGCCTTGTGCACCTTGTCCACCACGTCCTTCGGAACGCCGGCTGGCGCGGACAGACCCAGGAAGTTCTCGGCCACCAGCTTGGGGAAACCGGCCTCGATCACGGTGGGCACGCTGGGTGCCATCGCCATGCGGGCCCGCGAGGTGACCGCAATGCCGACCAGCTTGCCGTCCTTGATGAATGGCACGTTCTGCGTAAGCGTGTCCACCGCGAACTGCAGCGTGCCACCCAGGAGGTCGCTGTGCATGGGTCCGGAGCCCTTGTAAGGCACGTGTTCCATGTTCAGGCCGTGTTGCTGCTTGAACATTTCGCCGACGATGTGGCCAATGGAGCCCACGCCGCCCGAGCCGTAGTTGACCGGCTTGGTCTGCGCCTTGATCCAGGCCACCAGTTCGGGCATGGTCTTGGCCGGCACGGAAGGATTCACCACGAACACATTGGGCACTGAGCCGATGTAGGCTACGTGCGTGAAGCTCTTGACCGGGTCGTAGGGCGACTTCTCAAGCATGAAGGGCGAGATGCTGATCGGCGCGGTGTTGGACAGCAGCAGCGTGTAGCCGTCGGCCGGTGCCTTGGCCACTTCGTTGGCCCCAATGGTGCTGCCTGCGCCCGGCTTGTTGTCCACGATCACCGGTTGCCCCAGCTTCTCCGCCAGGCCAGGCTGAATCAGCCGCGCCACGATGTCCGACGAGCCGCCCGGCGCAAAGGTCACGATGATCTTGATGGGTTTCTGCGGCCAGGCCTGGGCGTGGGCGGTGGGGGCGGCCAGCGGCAACATCGTGGCGGCAGCGCTGGCAAGGAGAAAGTGGCGTCTGGAGGTCATGGCAGGTTCCTTGGGGCAGTTGAACAGGGACTAAAAAAGGGGGGAGTCGATCAGGCGTTGTCATGCACGGCGCGCGCCAGGCGGCCACGCATCACCTCACAGACCTGGCTCAGTGCTATCGGCAATTCAGAGTCCGGATCGTGGTTCAGGCGTTCCTCGCCGGCCCGCAGCACGGACTCCAGCGAGTCGTGCAGGCGCAGCGCCGCGATAAAGGGAAAGCCAAACCGGGCCTGGTAGGCGCGGTTCAGTGTGGTGAGCCGCTGCATGACCTGCGGGCTCAGGGCCGTCAGGCCCAGTCTCGCCTGCTCGGCGCTCGAATCGGGCGTCATGGTGCCGGCCAAGGCTTCGCGGCCGGCCAGTTCGGGGTGCCCACGGAGAAGGGCAATCTGCTCTTGCTGCGAAGCGTTGTGAATGCAGCGGGTCAGCGCGTCGTACAGCCTGTCGAAGCAGGCGAACGGTGCCTGCACCCAGGCACGCTCCACCACCCACGGGGAATGTTCCACGACGCCACCCAGGCGGTCCACAAAACCAGCGTGGTCCAGCGCCTGGAGTGCAGCAATGGACAGAGGGAGCGGGTTGCTGAGGCTGGTCATGGAAGTCAGTGTGCAGGCCGCCTGCATTGCTGTCCATCGCATAATTAAGCATGTTCAATTCGATTTTTTGCAACGCATGACTTCGCTGAACTCGCCTTTGCACCCCAAGGCCTTGCGTTACCTGGCCGCTGTGGCGCAGCTCGGGTCGGTGCAGGCGGCTGCGCGCGAAGTGTCGATTTCGGCGTCGGCCATTGACCGCCAGATCCTGCTGCTGGAAGAAGACCTGGGCGTGCCCCTGTTCGAGCGGCTGCCGCGCGGCATGCGGTTGACAGCGGCCGGCGAACTGCTGCTGGCGCTGTCGCAGCGCTGGAAGACCGATCTGAACCGCACGATGTCCGACGTCAAGCAGTTGCAGGGCGTCAGCCAGGGGCAACTCCGCTTGGCGGCCATGGACAGCCACGCAAACGGCTTTCTGCCGGGCTTCATCCACCGCGTGGCGCACGAGCACCCGGGAATCGTCCTGGAAGTGGATATCGTCAACACCGATGAGGCTGTGCGCTGCCTCACCGACGGTGCGGTCGACCTGGCCATTGCCTTCAACCTCAAGCCCCAGCGCGAACTTCACCTGGTCTGGTCGGCCGACCTGCCGCTGGGTTGCGTGGTGGCCACCGGGCATGCGCTGGCTGCGTGCGGGCAGGTCAGCTTCAAGGAGGTCGCCGCCTGGCCCCTGGCGGTGCAAAGCCACGCGCTGGTCATCCGCCGTTATCTGGAACGCCGCCACAGCTGGCTGCTGCAGGAGGCCCGCCCGCCACTTGTGACCAATTCGCTGCAGCTCGTCAAGAGCCTGGTCAAGAGCGGCAGCCATCTAGCGCTGACCTCCGAACTGGACGCCGGCCCGGAGATTCTGGACGGCAGCGTGCGCTTCATTCCCCTGAGCGACAGGAACGCCCAGCCCCAGACCATCGGGGTGGCCATGAGCGCCAGCCGCTCCAGCCCGCGCATCGGCCGCATTGTGGCCGACATGCTGGCCGAGCATGTGGCAACGTATCTGGCCAGCGTGCGTCAGGTCGGGGGCTGAAGCGAGAGGTCGCCCTTCGAATCTGGTCAGTGCCGTCCGGGGAGAATTCGGGCGCTATCTATTTCGTAGCAGATGAAGAAGTATCCATGAGGGCTGTAGACCGATATGGTCTGAAAACTACTCGCACAGGGCACGAATGTCCGGCGGAATCGGCAGCGCGCGGATGGCGGTGCCGCCGCCGTCGCGCCGCGCCGCAAAAATGCGCACCTCGTCGCATTCCATGATCAGGTCGTCACCACGCTGGATGCGGTAGCGCTGCACAAAGTTTTTGGCGCGAGGCCGCGTCGATCCAGGGAAAGATGTTGGGGAACCACACGATGCGCGCCGGGCCGCCCCGGGGCGCGAAGGCCCCCCGGGGGCAAAGAGCCACACGAAGCGGGCGAACGTGGGGGCTATCTCAGTCGCCCGAGATCTTGCGTTCGCGGATGATGGCGCCGAAGCGCTTTGAATCTTCCGTGGCCTTGGCCGCAAACTCGGCCGGCGTGAGCGGCAGCGCCTCGCCGCCCAGCGCGGTGATGCGGTCCTTCACTGGCTGCGTGCCCAGGATTCGGTTGATCTCGCGGTTCAGCCGCGCCACCACGTCGGCTGGCGTGCCGGCTGGCGCGTAGAAGCCGAACACGGTGTCGGCGTCAAACCCTTTGAGGCCGGCTTCGTCCATCGTCGGCACGTCGGGGAACAGCGACGAGCGCTTGGGGCTGCCCACCGCCAGCAGCTTGAGCCGGCCGGCGCGCACCTGCTGCAGGCCGATGCCCGGGTCAAAGTAAAAGTCCAGCTGGCCGGCCAGCAGGTCCTGCAGGGCCGGTGCCGCGCCCCGGTAGGGCACATGGACCGAGAACACGCCAGCCTGTGACTTCATCATTTCGGCCGCCAGGTGGGGCGAGCTGCCGTTGCCCGGCGAACCGAAGGAGGTCTTGCCCGGGTTGGCCTTGAGGTAGGCCAGAAACTCGCGGATGTTGTTGGGCGGCAGGCTGGGCTTGGCCACCAGGTACACCAGTACGCGCGCGGCCGAGGCCACGGGCACGATGTCCTTGGCCGGGTCAAACGGCATGCGCGGGTAGATGTGCGGGTTGACTGACACCGTGCCGCCGGAGCTCATCAGCAGGGTGTAGCCGTCGGCGGGCGAGCGGGCGACGAATTCGCCGGCAATGTTGCCATTGGCACCTGCTCGGTTTTCCACCACCACCGGCTGGCCCAGCGCTTCCTGCAGCGGCTGTGCCACAACGCGTGCAATCTGGTCGGCTGCGCCACCTGGCGGAAAGCTCACGATCACGCGCACCGGCTTGGTGGGCCAGGCTGCTGCCGCTTGCGCCGACGCGGAAGTGTGCACGGCGGATGCTGCAGCCAATGTGGCCAGCGCCGCCAGTGCAGTGAACGCCTTGCGGCGCGACGGGGTGGATGGTGATGTCATGGGCGTCTCCTTCTCTTGCGGGATTCCGGGGTGATTCTCGGTTCAGGCCTTGCGCGGCTGGCGCATCCATCTTATGGGCTGGGCCTTGACGGGGCGTGCCGGGGCGCCGTGGCTCGTGAGCGCAGCGTCCAGGGCTTTGCCGGCATCGTCGGCCAGCGCGGCTTCGCGCGCGGCAGCGACGGCACGGGAGGCTGCCGCGGCATCGGTGCCGTGGGCCAGGTGGTCCAGCACGTGCAGCAGGTTGTCCTTGCCGCGCTCATTGGTTGCGCCGTACCCCTTGATCAGACGGCCGCACAGGGCGATGTCATGGCCCAGCTGCCAATGGCGCTGCGTGCCCTGCACCACGCCGTCCAGCCAGCGCTCGATCATCTGCTGCTCGTTTGCGTAGCGGCTGCCACGCACGCGCAGCCACCTGAGGCTGGCCAGCGTGCGCAGCGCCAGCATGCCGCCAACAGAATGGCTGCCGACCTTGAGCGGCAGCGCCCAGGGGGCCTTGCCTGCGGCGGTGCGGCGCCGGTCCCACGCCAGCACGCGGTCGGCCAGCGCCAGCGGCAGCAGCGCGGCAAACTCGGGCGCACCGGGCTTGAAGTGGTCATAGACCTTGAGCAGGTCATCGTCCTGCGCTTTCACCTCGCCCCTGACGCGCCGCCACCGGCTGGCGCGGCTCTTGAGATCGGCCACGCGCACGATGTCGTCAAACGCCATCCACAGCGCCAGCCAGCGCGCCATTTCGCACGTGGTGGCGAAGTTGCTGTCGCCCGCCGAATCGGCGGTGCGCTCTGCCTGCAGCACCCGTGTCAAGCGCTGCAGATACAGCGAGGCATACGCAGGGCCCTGGTAGTCCAGAAGGCGCGCGTGGCCCAGGGCGATCATGGGGTGCGTCGCTGCAGGGAATTTGGAAGTCAAATCGGCCTCCAGGCCCCTTGCATGCTTGTTGATCCGCTCCTGATTTGATAGCAATTCTTCGACAAGAACTGTTTGCGCGACGCCCGCGTGTGCCTGGTCGAACGCGCGGGCAAAGCCGCGCAGGCTCGCCTCGGTGGCGGCGCCGGCACCGCCGCGACGCACCACCGCCTCATACGCCTCCCGCGGGAACGGGAACAGCCCGCCACCCGCCACGGCGCCCAGCATCACCGCGCTGACCACGGTGCCGCACTCGCGTGCCATGGCCACCATGTCAAACACCTGGGCGCTGTGGCTGTGCGCGCGCACCACACCCAGCAGGCTGGCGCTGTCGGCGCGGCCGTCGCCCAGCTGCATGCGCTCCTGCGTGGTCAGCGTGCGGCTGGACGAGGTGATCACCCGCGTGCGCTGCGGCGTGGCCATGCCGTTGCTGACCTGGCGCACGGTTTCAAGCAGCTCCGACGAGACGATGGCGTCCAGCGCGCCGGGCACCGGGTTCAGGCTGAACACCGGCCGCTTGCCACCCAGCTGCGTCAGAGGCACCGGGAACACTTCGATGTAGTAGGTGGTGGCGCCGGTGCGTTGCGCCACGCCGGGAATGGACGTGGCCTGTGCGGCGTATCCCGCATGGCGCGCCGTGTCGATCAGCCATTCGGTGAGCACGCCGCCGCCTTCGCCGCCCAGGGCGCACACCAGCAGGGAGATGGGTTGTGGAGTCATTGCGTCATGCCGGCTGCAGTGCGCGCACCAACGTGCTGCGCAAGGAGTGGAACAGGCGTTCGTGCCACTTCGGGTTCTGGATCACTTCGGCGCGGTAGAAGCTGGGGCACAGTGTGGCGGCATGGGCGTTCGCGCCGCACAGGCCGCAGCCCACGCAACCGTCGATCACGGTGGCCACGGGGTCGACTTTCAGCGGATCGGGGTTGTCCTTGAGCGTGAGCGTGGGGCAGCCCGACAGGCGGATGCAGGCGTGGTCGCCATTGCACACGTCCTCGTCCACGCCATACTTCACGCGGACCACGCGCTGTCCTTTCTTCAGCAGGCTGGCGATCCAGGGCTTGATGCGGCGTTGCCGCTCCAGCTGGCATTCGCCTTCGGCCACGATCACCTTCAGGCCATTGAAGTCGCTGGTGAAGGCGTCTTTCAGCGTGGCGCGCATCTGCGCGACCTCGTACGTGTGCACGGTGCGCATCCATTTGACGCCCAGGCCCTGCAGCGTGGATTCAATCGTCTGGTTGGTGTGCACCTGGCTGAGCTGTTTGTCCACTGCGCCGGTGCGCGCAATCTCATCAGGAGTGGAGATGATGTCCTGCGTGCCGGTGGCCGAGGTGTAGCCGTTCTTGAAGATCAGCAGCACCGCGTCGTCGCCGTTGAACAGCGCGCTCTGCACGCCGGTGAGCAGGCCGTTGTGCCAGAAGCCGCCGTCGCCCATGATGGCGATGGAGCGCCGCTGCATCATGGGTGACACGCCGGCGCGGCTCGCCAGGCTCATGCCGTAGCCCAGGATGCTGTGGCCCATGGAAAACGGCTCGAAGGTGCCGAAGGCATGGCAGCCGATGTCGCCTGCGATGTGCACCTCGCCCACATCCTGCTGCGCGAGCTTGAGCGCCGAGAACACCGGCCGCTCGGGGCAGCCGATGCAAAAGCCCGGGGGCCGCGCAGGCAGGGCACGGTCGAGCTGCGCGGCGATGGCAGCTCGGCGCTCGCGGTTGCCATCGAGCCAGACGCGCGCTTCGCGGGTGGCGGCGCCGGCCAGGTACTTTTCGGCGAAGGTGGTGAGTCCGCCCGCCAGCACCTCCACGCTGTACTCGCCTGCTGCGGGCAGCAGGTCCTTGCCGTGCAGCGGCGTCTGGATGTCGCGGCGGCGCAGCAGGGTGGCGATTTCCTGCTCGATGTACTCGGGCTGGCCTTCTTCGACCATCAGCACCGCGCGCTTGCCGATGCAGAAGTCGGACACCTGTTCGGGCACCAGCGGGTAGGTGACGTTGAGCACCAGCAGCGGGATGTCGCTCTGGCCAAACGCATCGGCCAGGCCCAGTTGCTGCAGGCTGCGGATCAGCGAGTTGTACAGCCCGCCCTGCACGATGATGCCCAGATCGGCATGCTTGCCGGGCATGAGTTCGTTCAGGCCCTGCTCGCTGATGTAGTGGCGCGCAGCCGGGATGCGCTGTTCGCCCTTGAGCTTTTCGTGGCGGAAGGTCACCGGCGGGTGGGCCAGGCGCATGTAGTCAAAGCCGGCCGGATCGCTCATCAGCGCGCGGGTGGAGATGGCCGGCGACAGGTTGTCCCGCGTCTGGAAGCTGCCGCGCACATGGCAGGCCCGGATGCGCAGCTCCAGGATCACGGGCATGTTCGACGCTTCGGACAGACGAAAGCCATGTTCGACCATGCGCACCATCTGCGGCAGGTCGGGTCGCGGGTCCAGCAGGCACAGGCTGCTCTTGAGCGCATAGGCGTGGGTGCGCTCCTGGATCACCGAGGCGCCCTCGCCATAGTCCTCGCCCACCACGATCAGCGCGCCGCCCACCACGCCGGGCGATGCCAGGTTGCTCAGCGCGTCGGAGGCGACATTGGTGCCGACAATGCTTTTCCAGGTGACCGCGCCACGCAGCGGGTAATGGATGGACGCGCCCAGCATGGCCGCGGCTGACGCTTCATTGGAGCAGGCCTCCACGTGCACACCCAGTTCGTCCATATAAGGCTTGGCCTGGACCATCACGTCCAGCAGGTGTGACACCGGCGCGCCCTGGTAGCCGCCCACATAGGCCACGCCCGACTGCAGCAGGGCCTTGGTGATGGCGAGGATGCCCTCGCCATGGAAGGTGTCACCCGCGCCCAGGCGCAGCGACTCGATCTCCTTGCTGAATGAAACTTCCAATCGCCGTCTCCTGAAGCTGCGTCAGTGTGGCCGTCACGGTCTCATAAATCAATAAAATAATCAAACTAAGTAATATTCACTCAATGCATATCAAGGACATTGACCTCAACTTGCTGCGGCTGTTTGACGCGGTGTATCGCCTGCGCAGCGTCAGCCGCGCGGCCGAAGCGATGGACCTGACCCAGCCCGCTGCCAGCCAGGGTCTGACGCGCCTGCGGGCGTTGCTCGGGGACCCGCTGTTCATGCGCGCCAGTGGAGGCGTGCGGCCCACGCCGCGTGCCATGCGGCTGGCCGAGCCGGTGCGCCAGGCGCTGGCGGTGCTGGAGGAGGCGCTGGGCGAGTCGGCGGGGTTTGACCCGCGCCAGTCGCGCCGCAGCTTTCGCATCCACATGAGCGACATTGGCGAGGGCCGTTTCCTGCCTGAGCTGATGAAATTGTTGCGCGAGCAGGCGCCGGGCGTGCAGATCGAGACACTGCCTCTGCCGCGGGCGTCCATCAACGATGCGCTGGACAGCGGGCAGATCGACTTTGCGTTTGGTTTCCTGCCGATGGTCAAGGAGTCACAGCGCGTGCAGTTGCTCAAGGACCGCTACATCGTGATGCTGCGCGCGGGTCACCCGTTTGTGCGCCTGCGCGGTCACAAGCGTGCCGGGGCACTCACAGAGGCGCTGCAGCAGCTGGAGTTCGTCTGTGTGCGCACCCATGCCGATACGCTGCGCACGCTGCAGCAGCTGCGTCTGCAGGACCGTGTGCGCCTGACCACCGAGCACTTCATGGTGCTGCCGTCCATCGTGCAGGCGACCGATCTGGCTGTGGTGATGCCGCGCACCATCGCGCTGGGCTTTGCGGGTGGTTACGCCATCGTCGAGCCCGCATTTGCGCTGCGCGATTTCGCTGTGTCGCTGCACTGGAGCCGCCGTTTCGAGGCCGACCCCGGCAACCAGTGGCTGCGCGCGCAGATCGTTCGCCTGTTCCGGGCATGACCCGCATTGGCCCCCGCTCTGGTTGCGGGCCGCGCGATTCGACACAATGGGGGTCCCGAGAATCCAGGAGACCACCCATGAACCGCCGCGAACTGCTGGGCACCCTGGCTGCACTGGCCGCCGCTTCTCCCGGGCTGCACGCCCAGACGGCCTACCCGAACAAGGCCATCCGCTACATCGTGCCGGTGGCGGCAGGCGGCGGAAGCGACATGGTGGGCCGCACGGTCACCGAGCGCTGGGGCAAGTTGCTCGGTCAGACCTTTGTGGTGGACAACCAGGGCGGAGGCGGTGGCGTCATTGCCTGTCAGAGCACCATGCGGGCAGCGCCCGACGGCTACACCCTGCTGCAGGGCTATGTGGCCACCCATGGCACCAGTCCCGCCACGCGCAGGCTGCCCTATGACGCCGTAAAGGATTTCACCCCCGTGGGCATGATCGGCGCCACGCCCAACGTACTGGTCGTCAACACCAATCTGCCTGTGACCAACGTGGCCGAGTTTGTCGCGTACGTCAAAAAGAATCCGGGCAAACTCAGTTACGGCTCGGCCGGGCAGGGATCGCTCACGCACCTGACCATGGAACTGTTCAAGCAGCAGATCAACTCGTTCATGGTCCACATCCCCTACCGCGGCATTGCGCCTGCGTTCACCGACCTGATGGGCGGGCAGACGCAGGCCATGTTCCCCGGTCTGGCCGCCGCCACGCCGCACATCCGCTCGGGCCGGGTCAGGCCACTGGCTGTCACCGGCCTCGCGCGTCACCCGCAGTACAAGGATTTGCCCACGCTGGACGAAGCGGGCTTCAAGGGCTTTGACGCGCAGCAGTGGTATGGCGTGGTCGGTCCCGCCGGCATGCCCGCGGCCGTGGTGAAGCAGCTCAACGACACGCTGGCCACGGTTCTGCGCGCACCGGACCTGCGCGAGAAGCTGTCCATCGAGGCCATCGAGCCGATCGTGATGTCGCCCGAACAACTGGGTGACTTCATCAAGACCGACATTGCACGCTGGACCGCGTTGGCCCGTGCCCGCAACATCCAGCTTGAGAGCTGATCGTTTTTTTAACCTCCCGTTTCACACTGCTGTTTTTCTCATGGCCCGCAATACCCAGGTCGCAGCCGACCACAACGCCCCGCCCGTCACCGACATCCTGGCCCGTCATGTGGCGGATCACCCGTCCCGCGGTTGGAGCGACGCTGTTGAAGTGGAGGCGCACCGCACCTTCATGAACTGGCTGGGCTGTGCGGTGGGGGCCGCCCGGCACGACGCGGCGGACGCTGCGCTCGCGGCGGTGGCCATGTTGCAGCCAGCACCCCAGGCGACCGTACTGGGTCGGGCGGAGCGGGTGGACATGGCCAGCGCCGCGCTGGTCAACGGCATCACCTCGCATACCTTTGACTTTGACGACACCCACCTGAAGACCATCATCCATCCGGCCGGACCGGTGGCGTCGGCTCTGTTGGCGCTGGCGGAAGTGACGGGTGCCTCTGGCCGGCGGCTGATCGACGCGCTGGTACTGGGAATTGACGTGTCGTGCCGGGTGGGCAACGCCATGTACCCCGACCACTACGACCGGGGATGGCACATCACCGGATCGACTGGCACAGTGGGTGCGGCGGCCGGCTGCGCGCGTCTGCTCGGCCTGGGTGCGAGCCAGACCGCCATGGCGCTGGGCATCGCCGCGTCGCAGCCCGTGGGCATGCGTGAGCAGTTTGGCACCATGACCAAACCGTTTCATCCCGGCGGTGCAGCGCGGGCCGGATTGATGGCAGCGTTGATGGCCAGGCACGGCTACACCGCCAGTCTCCGTGCGCTGGAGGCGCCGCGCGGCATGATGCAGACCATCTCCTCCAAATGCGACTGGCGTGAAATCAGCCACGAACTGGGCCAGCGCTTCGAGATCTCGTTCAACAGCTACAAGCCCTTTGCCTGCGGCATCGTCATCCACCCGGCCATCGACGCCTGCGCCCAATTGCGGGCCCGGGGCGTCACGCCAGACCAGGTGGAACGCATCGAGCTGAAAGTGCATTCACTGGTGCTTGAGCTCACGGGCAAGAAGGAGCCCGCAGACGGCCTGCAGGCCAAGTTCAGCGTGTACCACGGCTGTGCCGCCGGCCTGACCTTCGGGCAGGCCGGCGAGCCCGAGTTCGCCGACGATGTGGTGACGCGTCCCGACATGGTGACACTGCGCCGCAAGGTGGTGGCCACGGTGGACGAGGCAATCGACGAAGCCAGTGCCGACGTGACCGCCGTGCTGACCGATGGCCGTCGCGTGCATGTGTTCATTGAACACGCCATCGGTTCCCTGCAAAACCCGATGACCGATGCCCAGCTGGATGCGAAGTTCCACAGCCTCACCGACCCGGTGCTGGGCGCGCAGGCCAGCGGGAGGCTGATTGCAGCCTGCAGGGGAGTGGACGGCATGGCGGATCTGCGCGCACTGGTGGCGCTGTCCGTGCCGGCCTGAAGCCGCCCCGGACGCGGTCGGGATCAGGTCTGTACGACGATGGGGAAACGGGCCTGCAGGCCATCTGGGCCGGGACTGAATGCAGCGGTGAGGTCGCTGCGCGATGCGGCGTCCAGCCTGCGCCAGAGGAAATCGCTTTCATTGCCGGGATCTCCAGCCACGTAAAGCTGGGTGGTCAGCAGTTCCTTTGCACCCAGCCGCACCTTGAAGTGGATGTGCGGCGTGCGTCCGGCGTAGGCCACAGGTCGCATCGTACGGAAGCGGTACTGTCCGTCCGCACCCGCAACCACTCGCCCGAAACCCTGGAATGCCGGATCGGCGCGGTCGCCGTCGCCCGGGTGGTGGTAGTGGCCGGCGTGATCACATTGCCAGATTTCAACAACCGCGCCGCTTACCGGCCTGCCACCCAGATCGGTCACGCTTCCGCTGATCCAGGCTGCCTGGCCCTTGCCGTAGGCCAGCCGGCCGTTTCGCAAAAGGTCTGCGTCGCTGTCGTCGGGCAGGCGCACGGGGTAGTACGGGCCTTCGGTTTGCGACGGAGTCGCGCGGCGCACCGCGGGCGCCTGCGCGCGCGCGCCAGTCCAGATCGCGGGGATGGCCACCAGGGCCAGGCCCAGCGCGGTGCGGCGGGGCATCTGTTTGCGTGGTGATTTCATGGGAGACGGGTCTTGAGCATGAGGGTGTGAGCGTGACACCGGCGGACAAGTTCCCGTGCGGCGGGCCGCGTCCCGCGGTCAGAACGGTGCCGGACTTTCGAAGCGCATCCGTTGCCCGCTTGACGGGTGGCTTAGCGCCAGCGACGTGGCGTGCAGCAGCAGTCGCGGCGACAGGTCCCGCGTGGCGGTGTCGGCATAGAGCGCGTCACCAACGATTGGATGGCCGATGGCTTGCAGATGCAGCCGCAGCTGGTGGGTGCGGCCGGTCAGGGGTTCCAGCTCCAGCCGCGTGGTACCGGTCGACGCGTCGTGCCGCAGCAGGCGCCAGCGGGTGTGACTGGGTCGGCCGTGTTCGGGGTCGACCCGCTGCAGCGGCCGGCGCGGCCAGTCGGCGGCCAGCGCCAGGGTGATGTCGCACCAGCCGTGCGCGTCACGCTGGTCGTCGTCGGGCCGCCCCGCGACCACGGCCACGTAACGCTTGTCCACAGCGCGAGCCTCAAACGCCATGCTGAGCCGGCGCTGCACCGCCGCGCCGCGCGCCATCACCACAAGGCCCGAGGTGGCCATGTCCAGCCGGTGCACCACCTGTGCGTCGGGCCAGCGCTGCTGCGCTCGCCGGGCCAGGCAATCCTGCTTGTCCGGCCCCCGCCCGGGCACCGAGAGCAGGCCCGCGGGCTTGTCAAGCACGAGCAGGGCTTGGTCCTCGTGGACGACGGTAATGGCTTCCATGGGCAGCCGCAGTATAGGCAGGGCAACATGACCTGCGGGGTAATGGATTTGCGACGCCTCCGGCGCGACGATACCGGCAACAACCCAGCAACCACAGAAAGGAACGACCATGACAGACACCGGAGCCATTGCCATTGCATGCGGACTCATCATCGGGATGGGCGCCATCGGCGCCTGCCTGGGCATCGGCGTGATGGGGGGGCGCTTCATCGACGGGGCAGTGCGCCAGCCCGAGATGATGGAGCCCTTGCAGACCAAGATGTTTGTGCTGGCCGGCCTGATCGACGCCAACTTTCTCATCGGGGTGGGCGTGGCCATGATGTTCGTGTTCGCGAAGCCGTTTGCCTGAAGACGGGTCGCTGATTGCACAATGGAGGTCTTCCCATCCGCCCGCTGCGCTTCACCGCCGGCAACCGACCCATGGCCTCCAGCTTCTTTGCCCTGCTTGACGACATTGCGACGCTGCTGGACGACGTCTCCGTTCTCACCAAGGTCGCTGCCAAGAAGACCGCCGGCGTGCTGGGCGACGACCTGGCGCTCAACGCCCAGCAGGTTGCGGGGATCCAGGCAGACCGCGAACTGCCGGTGGTCTGGGCGGTGGCCAAGGGATCCTTCGTCAACAAGGCGATCCTCGTGCCGTCGGCGCTGGCCATCAGCGCTTTCGCGCCCTGGGCGGTAACGCCGCTGCTGATGATAGGCGGCGCTTACCTGTGCTTTGAGGGCTTTGAGAAGCTGGCGCACAAGTTCCTGCACAGTCCGTCGGAGGACAAGGCCCACCATGCCAAATTGGTGAAAGCGGTGGTCGACCCGGAGGTGGATCTCGTGGCGCTTGAGAAGGACAAGATTCGCGGTGCCGTGCGCACCGACTTCATTCTCTCGGCCGAGATCATCGTGATCTCGCTGGGTACCGTGGCCGCCAGCCCGTTCATCACGCAGGTGTCGGTGCTGAGTGGCATTGCCATCCTGATGACGGTGGGTGTGTACGGGCTGGTTGCAGGCATCGTCAAGCTGGACGACGCCGGGCTGGCCCTGAGCTGCCGCCCGGGCGCGCTGGCGCGGCAGACCGGGGTGGCCCTGCTGCGGCTGGCCCCCTGGCTGATGAAGGCGCTTTCGGTGGCCGGTACCGCCGCGATGTTCCTGGTGGGCGGCGGCATCCTGACCCATGGCATCGGGCCGCTGCACCATGGCATTGAAGCGCTGGGCGCGGCCGCTTCGGGAATCCCCGTCGCCGGTGTGCTGCTGGGCGCCCTGGCGCCCCTTCCTGCTCGACGCCGTTGCCGGTGTGGTCGCTGGCGGGCTGGTGTTGGCCGGTGTGTTGCTGGTGCGCCGCCTCATGGGGCGCAAGGCCGCTGTGTGACGGGCGACGCCCAACTCTGGCTGGAAGCCGGTGAGGCCCGCCACGCGCGCTGGCAGTCCGAGGCCGGTGTGCCACCGCCGGCCCGCGTACGCTTCGCCGACGACACCCTGAGCGCCGACGCCGCCTACAAGCTGGCGTGTGAAGGCACAGCCTTGCTGTGGCGAGGCGATTTTCACAACGCACGCCAGTTGTTGCAGGCGCTGGCGCGACGCGTGGACCGCCAGCAGGCCCGACGCGCGCGCGATGTGACTCCCGGTGCATCGCCTGCCGACCTGTTCCACCGGCACCGCCAGCAGCAGGGGCAGCGGGCCAGGGTGCTGGGCATGCTGCTGGTGGCCATCGAGGCCGATGGCCAGATTGCGTTGCGTCGCGCGCCCGACGTGCGCGCCGCATGTGCCCAGGCCTGGGGCGATGCACCCCTGCCATGCGTGGTTTCGCTGCGCGAGTTGCAAGGCGTGGTGGGCGCGTTTGAGTGGCGGCGCAAGGGCGTGCCGCTGCCTGTGCTGGGCGGAGCCAGCATCCATCCGCACTACGGCGTGTTCTCACCGGTCCGAGGCGAATACCTCGATCTGGTGGCCCAGGCGCCGCTGCCCGCTATTTCGCTGGGTTTTGACATTGGCACCGGCACCGGCGTGCTGGCGGCCTTGCTGGCCCGGCGTGGCGTGGCGCGGGTTGAGGCCACCGACTGCGACCCGCGTGCGCTGGCCTGTGCCCGCCAGAACATTGCGCAGTTGGGCCTGTCCGGTCAGGTGACGGTGCTGCAGGCCGACCTGTTCCCGCCGGGTCGTGCTCCCCTGGTGGTGTGCAACCCGCCATGGCTGCCCGCGCGCGCGTCCTCCCCGGTGGAGCGCGCCGTGTACGACGAGGACAGCCGCATGCTGCGCGGCTTCCTGTCGGGGTTGGCCGAACATCTCGCGCCGGGTGGCGAGGGCTGGCTGATCCTTTCGGACCTGGCCGAACACCTGGGCCTGCGCCCTCGCGAAGCGCTGCTGCAGTGGATCGCCGATGCGGGCCTGCAGGTGGCGGGGCGGCTGGATGCGAAACCGCGCCACGCCAAGGCGGCCGATTCCAGCGATCCGCTGCACGCCGCGCGCGCGCGCGAAGTCACCTCGCTGTGGCGCCTCCGTATCGTCTGAATTTATGCAAAATTGGCCTGTAGCCCGCATGGGGTCTTGCTGACCAACTATCAAAAAGATAGCAATTGACGAACCGGCGAAGGCCGCTCAGGCAATGAGGGCCAGCGCGGCGTGCAATACTGCACCGGCCGTGGGTTCGCACATCAGCGAATCGGGCCGGTACAGCAGGCATGCGGTGCGCTGGCCCGGGTGGACCAGCACGAGCGGCAGGCCGTCGCCGTCGTGGGCCCACACGATCCACCCGGCAGGCAGCGGGTCGCTGGCCGATCGCAAGCCGGCGGTGGCGTAGCGGGCCACCGTCATCGTGCCAGCCTCGGCGAACGGGGCTTGCGGCGTGGGCCTGCATGGCACGGGGCGCCCGTGACGCGGTTCATGCGTGCCGATGGCGAAGCCGGCCTGGGCCAGCACATGCGCCGCCGCATCGCCCCAGGCCAGCAGCCGGTGCGCTCCGCCGCGTGACTGAAGCAACTCCGCGCAGCGGGGCCCGTCTGCGCCCACCAGCACGGCCGGCAGGTCCGTGGCGCCGGGCCCGACCAGGGCAATGCCCAGTGCGCCCAGCGCGTCCTGCGCGGATGCCCCCAGCGGATCCTGCGCGTCCAGCAACGCCACCGCCGGTGGCAGCGACGCGGGTTCGGGTGCTCCCGCCGCCGCACGGGGATGTCCGGCGGAGTCCAGGCCCAGGGCGCGCCACAAGGACAGCGCCTTGAGCCGCGACTCGGCTTCCTCGCGCTCGGGCACGGAGTCGGCGAGCAGGTCACCTCCGGTGCGGACTTCGGCCACGCCACCGCGGATCGATGCGGCCCGCAGGATGGTGCCGACCAGCGCGTCGCCCCCGGCGCGGACCAGCACGGTCAGCCCGCCGTACCAGCCGCGCGGGCTGGCTTCCAGCCGGTCGATCGCGGCCAGTGCCAGGGCACGTGGCGTACCGGTCACCATCACCGGCGCAGCGGTGGCGGCGATGCAGTCCCAGGCGTCGACGCCATCGCGCATGCGACCCTGCAGGCGGTCCACCGTGTGCACCACTGTGGCCAGTGACATCGGGCGGCGGCGGTCCAGCAGGCGCAACGAGCCGGGTTCGCACAGCGGCGCCAGATCGTTGCGCAACGCATCGCTGCACACCGCCAGCGAGGCAGCGTCCACCTCTTCGTTGAACAGCTCCCGCAGCGACTGCGCCTCGCCCACCGGTCCGGGCCTGCGGGCCACGGTGCCGCAGACCGGAAGCGATTGCACCGTGCGTCCGCGCACGACCAGCTGTAGGTCGGGCGAGGCGCCAAACAGGTGGCCACCCGCGCCATCGTTGACCATGAAAACAATCGGTGCCGGGTTGGCCTGGCGAAGCCGCCCGAACGCGGCGGCAGCGGAACCGGTGAACGGCCGCCGGAAACTCTGGCTCAGCGTGAGCGAAACCAGGGGTACCGCGCGCAGGTGCTGCACGGCGCGCGCCACCATGTCTGCATGTCCGCCCGGGGGGAAGTCGTCCTGCGGCGTGGCCGGGTCGGACGGGGTGTCCGCCGGCAAGTCGGGCAACGCCTGTGGCGGCACCTCTGGCGCGCTGAGAGTGACCCGGCTCCAGCGGCCCTGCGCGTCGCGCTCGTAGTAAACCTCGGGCAGGTACAGCACGCCCAGCGTCTGATGCCCGCCTGGCGGCGCGGCACCCGGTGCAAGCCACCAGGCCTCAAAGGGCAGCGCGCCGGTCAGCAGGCTTTCGGGCACGCTCTCCATCAGGGCCATGAAGGCGCGCAGGCTCGCCAGCGTGGCCCGGCCGGCTCCGGGTGCGGATGCTGTGGCCCATGCGGCGATAGCCGGTTGGGTCAACAGCCCGTGGCCCAGCGGTGAGTGGGCCTGAACGGTGACGCCGGTGGTGCCGGGTCGCAGGATGAGGGCGGGTCGTACCACCAGCACCGCCTGCTGCGGGTGAAGCCCGGGGATACCCGCGTCACCGCCCAGCCAGATGCCTGGCGCGCCGTCCAGTCCGGCCAGCGCCTGCGCAACCTCGCCTTCGCTGGCGGGTGCGTGCGCGGCCGCCAGCTGCATCAGTCGATCTTCAGGCCGGTGCGCTTGATGATGGGCGTCATCACGCGCAACTCCTGCTGCATGAAGTTCTGCAGGTCCTGGATGGAGCCACCGATCGGCTCCATGAACTGCGCATGCAGGCGGCTCTTGACCTCGGGCATGGCCAGTACGGCGTTGATCTCCTGGTTCATGCGCTGAACGATGTCGGTGGGCGTGCTGGCTGGGGCCATCACGGCCATCCAGGCCATGTTCTCGATTTCGGGCAGACCGGCTTCCTTCATGGTGGGAATTTCCGGCGTGAGTTCGCTTCGCTTGGCGGTGGACACCGCCAGCGCGCGCATCTTGCCGGCCTTGACCTGTGGCATCACCGCCACCGCGGGCACGCAGGCAAACTGCACGTCGCCCTGCAGGATCGCCTGGATCGCCAGCGGCGAGGACGCATAGGGGATGTGCACCGCAAAGGTGTCGGTCTTGACCTTGAGCAGCTCCACGCCCAATTGAGACAGGCTGCCCACGCCGGTGGACGAGAAGTTGAACCGGCCGGGGTTCTTCTTCATCTCGGCGACCAGATCCTTCAAGGTGTTGATGCCCGAGTCGCTGCGCACCGCGCACACATTGGCCTGCCCGCCGGCCAGGACGACGGGGCGCAACTCGGTGAACGGGTCGTAGCCCAGCTTGCTGTAGATCTGCGTGTTGTAGACCAGCGGCCCGTTGGTGCTGATGAGGAAGGTGTAGCCGTCGCCCGGGGACTTGGCCACCACGCCCGAGCCGGTGTTGCCGCCGGCTCCAGCCCGGTTCTCGATCACCACCGGCTGGCCCAGGCGAGGGGACAGGCGCTCGGCCACGATGCGCATGATCACATCGGGCGAGGAGCCGGCCCCATACGGCACGATCACGCGGATCGCCTTGTTGGGCCAGGCCGACTGGGCCCAGCCGGCGGTGCAGGCGGCGGCCAGCGTGACGGCGGCCAGGCCTTTGAGCATGGTGCGAAGGGCAGGGGCGGGGCGGGTGGTCATGGGGCGATCCTTTCGGTTTCCTGGAACAAATTTCCTTCGGCGGCGACATAGCCGGCGACGAGGGTACGGTACGTGGATTCGACGATATCGGGCAGGCCGGGGAAGGCGGCCTCCTGCGCCGCGGCGAGGGCTCGCACGCGGTCAAAAACCTGTTGCTGGCGCGCGGGTGCGGCGACCTGGAAGGCGTCCTGCTTGAAACGGGTGGCGTCGCGCACACAGCGCGCGCGCTCGGCCAGCAGGGCCACGATCTGGGTGTCCAGCGCATCGATGCGCTGGCGCAACTCGCCCAGTGTGGTGGCCACCGGCTGGTAGGCCGGGTCGGTGAAGCGTCGTACCGGCGCGCCGCTTGTATCCGGTTCGCAATGGCCCCCACGCTCGCCCATTTCATGTGGCTCGCTGCCCCCCGAGGGGGCCTTCGCGCCCGGGACAAGCCCTACGACGCTCATGCCGTCTCCTCTTTTCGCTCGATCAGCTCGATCTTGTAGCCGTCCGGGTCTGTGACGAAGGCGATCACGGTGGTGCCGCCCTTGACCGGACCCGGCTCGCGCGTGATCGCGCCGCCATGCTGCGCGGCCTGCTCCCGGATGCGCGCGCACGCCGCGTGCACGTCAGGCACGCCCAGGGCCAGATGCCCGAAAGCGGTGCCCAGTTCGTACCGGTCCACCCCATGGTTGTAGGTCAGCTCGATTTCGGCATGGTCCGGGTTGGTGCCGTACCCCACGAAAGCCAGCGAGTATTGCTGCCCGGGCCGCTCGGTGGTGCGCAGCAGGTTCATGCCGAGCACCTGGGTATAGAAATCGATGGAGCGCTGCAGGTTGCCCACGCGCAGCATGGTGTGGAGGATTCGCATCCCCGCATTATCGGGTTGCGGCGGCAGGTGAGCTTTCGGCAGGTCGGTCAGCCGGCTTTGGGCAATTCGAACACCAGGCAGGTGGTGGTGGCGTGGGCATACAGCGTGCCGTCCGGGCCGACCAGGCGTGCCTCGGCTGTCGCCAGCTGGCGGCCGCAGTGGATGACCTTGCCCTCGGCGCGCACCCGAGGGGCTTTTTTCAGATTGATGGCGCGCACGAGATTCACGCCGAGCTCGGCGGTGGTGTAGCCACGGCCCACGGGCATCATGGTGTGCACGGCGCAGCCCAGCGCAGAGTCCAGCAGCGTGGCATACCAGCCACCATGGATGGTGCCCATTGGGTTGAGGTGCGCCGGCCCTGGAGTGCCCTGGAAAATCGCCACGCCTTCGCTGACTTCCATCAGGGTGAAGTCCAGCGTCTTTGCGATGGGTGGGTAGGGCAGCTCGCCGCGCAGCATGGCCTGCATCGTTTCAAGGCCGGTCTTGCCGGCCACCTGCTCGGGGCGGGCCACCCCTGGGCCTTCACCGCTGTTCATGCGGGCCAGCAACTCGCGCTCCTGCGCGAGCCAGGTTTCAAGTGTGTTGTGTTGGGACATGGCTGGTTCCATTCAGGTGATGCCGGGAATTTACTTGCATATACAATAATTGCAGATACAATAATCTGCATGGACACCGCTGTCAAGCCGCAGGGCTGCACCAATCTCAAGCTGCGCCAGCTGATGCGCCGCGTGGCGCAGCACTACGACGCCGAGGTCGGCAAGACCGGTCTGAAAGGCACGCAGTACTCGCTGCTGTCCTATGTGGCCAAGCTCGGCCCGATCCGGCCCGGCGACCTGGCGCGCGAGATGAAGGTGGATGCCTCCACCCTCACGCGCAACCTCAAGCCACTGGTGGCAGCCGGCTGGCTCATGCTGCAGTCGGGCGCCGACGGCCGCAGCCGTCTGGTAACTGTCACACACGAGGGGCGCGAAAAACGTCAGGAGGCACAACGCCGCTGGCGCGTGGCGCAGGAAGCCATCAACCAGACGCTGGGTGAGGCCAACGTGGTGGCACTGCATGCCCTGATTGACGACAGCCTGGCGCGGCTTTCGCCCGCGCCTCCCGGAGAAATCAATGACGACTGACAGGAAGACGGTGGCGTTCTGGCTGGTGCTGCTGGCGGCGGCCGGCACGTTTGCGCTGACCATGGGCACGCGCCAGACCATGGGGCTGTTCCTCAGCCCGCTGAACACCGCCACCGGGCTGGGGCTGGGCAGCATCAGTCTGGCATTCGCCTTTGGCCAGCTTTGGTGGGGGCTGACCCAGCCTTTTGCCGGGGCCATGGCCGACAAGGTGGGCGCAGGCCGGGTGCTGTTTGCAGGCGCCTTGCTGGTGGCGCTGGGCACCTTCATCACGCCCTACATGACGACCACCTGGGGCCTGATCCTGGCCATTGGCGTGCTCTCGGCCGGTGGCGCCGGCATGGCCGGGCCGGCGGTGCTGATGGCCGCAACCACGCGGCTGATCGCGCCCGAAAGGCGCGGGCTGGCCACCGGTATCGTCAACGCCGGTGGCTCGTTCGGCCAGTTCATCATGGCACCGATTGCCGCGGCGCTGATGGTGGGTATCGGCTGGGCCAGTGCGATGCAGGTCATGGGTTTGATCGTGTTGCTGGCACTGCCGGCGGCGTTCCTGCTCAAGGGCAATTCGCTGCAGGCGGCGCTCGCCGGGCAAAAGGTCAAGGGCACGCGTGAGGCCATCCGCGAAGCCTTGCGCAACCGCAGCTATGTATTGCTGGGCATGGGTTTTTTCGTGTGCGGCTTTCATGTGGCTTTCCTGGCCACCCACCTGCCGGGGGTGATTGCCTCATGCGGCCTGCCCACGCAATGGGCGGGCTGGTCGCTGGCCATGATCGGCCTGTTCAACATCGTGGGCAGCGTCACCATGGGCTGGGCCGTGGGACGCTGGCGCATGAAGTCGCTGCTGTCACTGGTGTACGCCACGCGTGCCCTGGCGGTGCTGGTGTTCCTGCTGGCGCCCAAGACCGGCCCGGTGATGCTGGTGTTCGCCGCTGTCATGGGGCTCACGTTCCTGTCCACCGTGCCTCCCACGGCCGGGCTGGTGGCCAAGTTTTTCGGACCGGCCAACATGGCCACGCTGTTTGGCATCGTCATGCTGACGCACCAGGTTGGCGGCTTCCTGGGCGCGTGGCTGGGCGGCAAGGTGTTTGAGGCCACGGGCGCATACGACTGGGTCTGGTACATCGATATCGTGCTGGCTGTGGGCGCGGCGCTGATCCATCTGCCCATCCGCGAAGCCCGGTTGCCTGACCGTGCCCCCAGCGGCGCAGCCGCTGCGTGACCACCACCACGCTGGATCCGCGCACGCGGCAGTTGCTGGAAGGGCCCATCGCGCCCACGCTGTTGCGCCTGGGCGCACCCAATGTGCTGCTGATGCTGGCGCAGGCAGCGGCAGGCCTGATCGAGACCTGGTTTGTCGGAAAACTGGGCACCGACGCCCTGGCCGGCATGGCGCTGGTGTTTCCTGCCGTAATGCTGATGCAGATGATGTCGGCCGGCGCCATGGGTGGTGGCATCGCGTCAGCCATCGCACGTGCGCTGGGCGCGCGCCGCCGCGACGACGCCAATGCGCTGGTGTTCCATGCCCTGGTGATCGCAGTGCTGTTTGGACTGGTGTTCACTGCGGTCCTGCTGGTGTTCGGCCGGGCGCTGTATGCGCGCATGGGTGGTTCCGGTGCGTCGCTGGACGCGGCGCTGGTGTATTCCGGCTGGGTCTTTGCCGGCGCGGTGGTCATATGGGTTTTCAATGCGCTGTCGGCTGTGATCCGCGGCACGGGCAACATGGCCGTGCCGGCCGGGGTGGCCACGGTGGGTCTGGTGTTGCTGGTGCCGTTGTCGCCATCGCTGATCTTTGGCTGGGGGCCAATCCCTTCCATGGGCATTGCCGGTGGCGCGGTTGCGCTGCTGGTTTACTACACGTTGGGCACTTTGGTGCTGGTGGCCTACCTGCGCTCGCCGCGCAGCCTGATGCGCCTGTCATTGGCCCACACCCGCTTGCGCTGGCCGCTGTTCCAGGACATCCTGCGAGTCGGGCTGGTGGCGGCAGTGTCCACCGTTGCCACCAACCTGTGCATTGGCATCGCCACTGCGTTTGCCGGGGCCTTCGGTCCCGCAGCGATTGCGGGTTACGGCACGGCTTCGCGCCTGGAATACCTGCTGGTGCCGCTGGTGTTTGGCATCGGTGGCCCGTTGCTGGCGATGGTGGGAACCTGTATCGGCGCAGGGCAGCGCGAGCGGGCCTTGCGAGCCACCTGGGTGGGAGCCGCGATGGCGTTCGCACTGGCGGAGGCGATCGGCCTGGCTGCGGCACTGTTCCCACGGCCCTGGTTGGGGCTGTTTGACAGCGACCCGGCCATGATCGAAGCTGGCGCCCGCTATCTGCAAGTGGTGGGGCCGTTCTACGGTTTCTTTGGGCTGGGACTGGTGCTGTACTTTGCGTCGCAGGGCGCGGGCAAGTTGCTGTGGCCCGTGGTCGGCAACGGCGCGCGGCTGGCTGTTGCGGCAGCCGGGGGCTGGCTGGCCCTGCGCTGGGGAGGTGACCTCACCATCGTCTTTGCGGCGCAGGCCGCGGCCATGGTGGTGTATGGCGCAGTCAACGCATGGTCCGTCGCAGGTGGCGCATGGTTTGGCCGGCCTGGCTGGCCGCGCACACCGGCCACGCTTGCGGCGCGGCGCTGATCCGGGGGGCCGCCCGCAGCCCACTGTGCGCAATACCCGTTTTCACCCAAGGGTGTCGGTGTTGCTGTTTGACAGTCTGCGGGCCGCGCGGCAACCTGCGCCATGCAAGGGAGATTTTTCAGGCCATGCCGACGCCGCACCTGAGGATCGATTCCAGCCCGGATCTCTGGCTGGGAACCACGCCGATACTTGATCTCGGCGATGACCGCCTGCGCCTGCGCGCCCGTACCCTCACCCAGTTGCGCGCTTCACCCCCCGAACAGGCGATGGCCATTTATGGCTACGTGAAGGCACTGCGCTTTTTCGTGCCCACCCACCTGACAGCAGCCACGGCCCGTGAGGTGCTGGACGACAGGGGCGGCAGCTGGTACGGCAAGTCCACGCTGTTGATTTCGCTGCTGCGCCTGTGCCACATCCCTGCGCGGCTGCGCATGGTGCGGCTGGGGCCGCAACACTGGCGGGGCCTGGTGATGACCACGAAGCCGGTCAACCACCCCATGGTCGAGATCTGGCTGGGCGAACGCTGGCAGCGCACCGATACCCATGTCTACGACTTGCGGTACATGGCCGCTGCCCGCGCCCAGTTGCACAGGAAGGGCTGGCAGGTGGGCTATGGCGTACACCGCAACGGTGACACGATCTGGAACGGGCGCGAGGACGCGTTCGCCACGTTTGTGCTGGACGAGCCCGACGGCGGCCCCAGGGCCGACCTGGGCGTCTACAACGATCCGATGGAGTTCATGCGCTGGCTTGGGGATCAGGCGCCGGTCGCCGGCGTGCGGCGTGCCATGCATTGGGGACTGGTTGCCGCCCGGATCAACCACTCGGTTCAGGCGTTGCGCAAGACCAGGGCCAGCCAGGCCGCTCTGGCCTGAAGGGTCGTCGGCTGCCGGGTGCCGCTGGTCAGGGCGAAGGTCGTTTCGCTGGCCGCTCAATCACGCCGTCGCGCACCAGCCGGGCCACCGGGTCATCGGCCTGCGGCACGGGCCTCTGGGGTGGCTCCGTCCAGGGCTTGATGGCGGCGGCTGCCGCGTTGGTGTCGGGCAAGGCCGGAGCGGCAACCGGCGGCACGTTCACCACGCCACTGCGGGGCGATGACAGCGCCTTGAGTGCGACAAAGCCCAGCGTCAGCAGGATCACGCTGAGTGTGAACCACAACAGGTACCACGGCTTGCCACCCAGGTCGAGCGGCACGGCCGGCGGCTGGCGGCCACCCGCGCCTGAAGCGGCGATGTCGCGGTCGTAGGCGGCGCGTTGCTGCGGATCGGACAGGACTTCGTAGGCCCTGTTCAATTGCGCCATCAGGGCGGCAGCATCGCCGCGTCCCCGGTACTTGTCGGGGTGGTATTTCTGTGCCCGGCGCCGGTACGCCATGCGGATGTCGCCGGACGTGGCCTGCTGCGCCACACCCAGCAGCGCGTAGAACGTGTCGGCGGGACTGGACATGCGCCGAAGTGTAGCGCGGGGCGCGCGAGCGTGACAGGCTGTCGCCGAGGCGGCATGGGCATGCCGTGCTGCATTTCATACTCGCCCGTTTTGGAGGAAAGACCCATGAACCTGCGCGAAAAAGTGGCCATCGTGACCGGTGGCGCCAGTGGCATTGGCGAGGGCCTGGCCCGACGGCTGGCGCAGGAAGGAGCGCGCGGCATTGTGGTGGCCGACGTCCAGATCGAACGCGCGCAGGCCGTCGCTGCCGAAGTGGGTGGACTGGCCGTGCGTTGTGACGTGAGCCAGGAGGCCGACATCCAGTCGCTGGTGGCCGCCACGGTCGCGCGATATGGCCAGGTGGACGCGTACTTTTCCAACGCCGGCATCCTGGGTCGCCCTGGAGGCATTGAACTGGAGGACGCGTTGTGGGACAAGATGTGGCAGATCCACGGCATGGCGCATGTGTGGGCCGCGCGTGCCGTGGTGCCGCAGATGGTGGCTCGCGGCGAGGGCTGTTTTGTGGTCACTGCGTCGGCGGCCGGCCTGCTGAACATCGTGGAGTCGGCGCCCTATGGCGTGACCAAGCACGCGGCGCTGGCTTTTGCCGAATGGCTGCGCATTGCCTATGGCCGCAAGGGCCTGCGCGTGGCCTGCCTGTGCCCGCAGTCGGTGCAGACCGACATGGTCAAGGGCGATGGTGGCTCCGCCCGCTACGACGGCATCCTCACGCCGGCGCAGGTTGCAGAAGCTGTCATGCAGACGATCAGTGAAGAGAAGTTCCTGGTGCTGCCGCACCCCGAGGTGTTGAACTACTTCCGTGGCAAGGCCCAGGACTATGACCGCTGGATCGGCGGCATGCAAAAGCTTTACGCGGTGCACGCCGCGGGCTGATACGCCGGGCTAGACCGGCACTGTGTAATTCAGTGTCATGCGCCCGCCATCGACGACGACAATTTCCCCGGTCACATAGCTGGCCGCATCACTGGCCAGCCATGCCACCACGTCGGCAATTTCACTAGGCTGGCCCAGGCGTTTCATGGGCGTGCGGCTCAGGATGCGCTGCCTCGCGTCTCCGCTGGTCAGTACCGCCTGGGCGGCCAGCTCGGTGGCGATGGTGCCCGGCGCCACTGCGTTCACGCGAATGCCGTGGTCGGCCAGCGCCAGGGACATCACCCGGGTGAGCTGGTTGATGCCACCCTTGCTGACGTTGTAGCTGGCTATCGTGGGGATCGCCAGTGTGCCGTTGACCGAGCTCATGTTGATGATGGCCCCACGGGAGGTGCTGTCTCCATCCCCCGGGTGGGCAGGCTGGCGGGCCATTGCGCGGGCCACGGCCTGCCCCACCAGAAAAGCGCCCTTGAGGTTGACGCGCAGGACGGCGTCAAAGTCGGCTTCTGTCACTTCGAGGAAATCAGCGGCCTTGAAGATGCCTGCGTTATTGACCAGGATGTCGATCCGGCCGTGCATGGCCATGACGGAGGCGACTAGAGCGTCTACCTGCGTCTTGTCGCCCACATCGCAATGCACGAACAGCGCGCCCAGCTCTGCGGCCAGTGCCTGGCCGGGGCCTTCGGCCATGTCGGCGATGACGACTTGTGCGCCTTCGCGCGCAAAGCGCCGCGCGCAGGCTTCGCCAATGCCCTGCGCGCCGCCGGTGACGATGGCCACCCGGCCGCGCAGGCCAAACGAGACTGTTGCGCTTTTTTCAGAGGAAAAGTGGCTCATGCCCGCATGGTATCAGCGTGACACGCTATGAAATTCATAGCAGACTCGGACACTTGGGCGGCCGTCATGCCGGGCTTGTACAGCGCTGACCCGATGCCGAAACCGTCGGCGCCCGCGGCACGATACGCCGCCATGTTGGCAGGCGTGATGCCGCCCACGGGCAGCAGCAGCGCGCCGTCGGGCAACACCGCGCGCAACGCTTTCACTGCGGCCGGCGTGACCATCTCGGCCGGGAACAGCTTGAGCCCGCTGGCGCCCGCCCCCAGCGCCGCGAACGCCTCGGTTGCGGTCATCACGCCGGGCAGGCACACCAGCCCCAGGCGCAACGCTTCGCGCACGACTTCGGGATCGAAATTGGGGGACACGATCAGTTGGCCGCCCGCGGCGTGCACATCGCGCACCTCGCCGCTGGTGAGCACGGTCCCGGCGCCGACCAGTGCCTGCGTGAACCGGCCCGACAACTCGGCAATGCTTTCCAGTGGCCGGGGCGAGTTCAACGGCACTTCGATCAACCTCCAGCCCGCCAGCGTCAGGGCCGTGCCAACAGACGGCGCCTCCACAGGCTGGATGCCGCGCAGGATCGCCACAAGCGGCAGGGAGTCCATCGCGGCGTTGAACTTGTCCTGCGGTGTGGTCATGGTGTTCCCCGCTCCAGTGTTTGTGCGATGGCCCACAAGCCGCGCCATGTGGCTTCGGAACCGACGCGGCGGGTCGGGACACCCAAATGTGCCAGTGCACGTTCGTAGCGGACGGCAAGTGCCGGGGCGCCCATGACCACCACCATGCCACCGGCGGGTGCGCTGGCGCGCAGCTCCTCGCCGATCACCAGACCCGACAGGTAGCTGGGCAGGGCTTGCGCGGCCATGCGATCCATCAGCGAAAGGGTACGCACGCTGAATGCGGTCGAAAGCAGGCTGCCGCCGGCCAATGCCTGGGTCACACCGCGGTCAAATGCTGCTTCGTCCAATGCGCCGTCTTCCGGGGGGAGGGTGCGCGACAGGATGGAATGCTGGCGCAACAGCGAGTAGAACTCGCCTGTCATGAAGGTGGAAAAGCCGTGAATCTGCTGGCCGCGCACGGTCACCCATTTGCTGTGTGTGCCGGGGAGCACCAGCGTCGCGTCCTGCAGGTCCAGCACCTGCAGCGCGCCGAAGACCTGCACTTCCTCGCCACGCATCACGTCGGGCACTCCGTCGTGCTCGCAGCTCAGGCCGGGCACGATGGCGACGCGGGCTCCGCCAGGTGCAGGCATCAACCACGCCAGCGCGCCGGCTACGTCGGCAAAGCCTGCCGGGCAGGCGCAGTACGGCGCCTCCAGCCAGCCCTGTCGACTGCCCACCATCCCGGACATGAGGCAAAAACTGCCATCAGCCCGCACCCAGTCTGCACATGCCGCTATAAAAACAGTAGCAAAATCGCCGCCCGGCACAATCAGGATGCCCTGTGCGGAGCTTCGTTCTTCGATAACCCGTCCCTGCGCGTCCATCCGGGCGATACGCAACGAGCTGGTGCCCCAGTCGACTGCAACCAGACCTCTCACAGCAGTGTCCTCACCACGCCGGGCCGGGGCAGTGGGGCGACGGCGCCGAATCCCTGGACTGCGATGGCCGCAGCTGCATTGGCATAGCGCGCCGCTTCGGAAAGCGTGTCGCCAGTGGCCAGGCGAGCGAGCAAGTTGCCACAGAAGCAGTCGCCTGCACCCGTGGCGTCCACCAGCGGTACGGCGTGGCCCGGGATGTGCTCGCGCTGCCCGTTTGCGCTGATCAGGCAGCCCTCACTGCCGAGCTTGAGCACCACCTTGGGCGCACCGAGCCCGTGCGCCCAGTCCACCACGGCTTGCGGGTCGGCGTGACCACTCAGGTGCACGGCATCGTCCATGCTGGGCAGGAACCAGTCGCACAGCGCCGCCGCACGAGCGATGGCGGCACGCGCCTCGTCAAGCGGCCAGAGCTTGAGACGCAAATTGCTGTCCAGCGAGACCCTGCATTCCGCCGCACGCGCGGCCTGCATCGCGGCAAGCACCGTGTCGCAAGCCGTGGCCGAGATGGCCATCGAGATACCCGACACGTGCAGGATGCCCGCCTGCGCCACAACAGCGTGTGGCGCGCCGGTAAACCAGCCCGGTGTCATGCGGGCGGCCGCCGAGCCGCGGCGCTGGTAGCCGAATTCGTGACCTTCCGGACCGTGGGTGACGAAGTAGAGTCCGGTGGGGCCGTCGTCCGTTCGATCCACCGCGCACGAATCCACCCCTTCGGCTTGCCAGAGTGCCATCAGCCGGTCCCCGGACCAGTCATTGCCAACGCGGCTCAGGTAGGCGGTGCGTGCGCCCGCGCGGGCCGCAGCGACCACGGCATTGCTGGTGTCGCCACCAAAGCCCTGCAGGTACACCGGTTCGCCTGCGTGGGTCTGGTTGAACTCCACCATGCCCTCGCCCAGCGCCACGACGTCGTACCGCCGTGGCATCGTCAGTGGTTGTCTTTCGGGACAAATGCGCCGCGTTGCCCGACCAGGAAGTCGAGATCGGCACCTTCGTCGGCTTGCAACACATGGTCGATGTACAGCTTCCAGTAGCCCGATGACAGGGCTGGCGGCGGTGCCTTCCAGTGGGCCAGGCGGCGCGCCAGCTCCTCGTCGCTGATAAGCAACAGCAGCTTTCGCTTCGGCACATCGAGTTCGATCATGTCGCCGTTTTGCACGATGGCCAGCGGGCCACCGGCAGCCGCCTCGGGCGTGGTGTGCAGCACCACCGTGCCGTAGGCCGTGCCGCTCATGCGTGCGTCGCTGATGCGCACCATGTCGGTGATGCCCTTGCGCAGGACCTTGGGCGGCAACGGCATGTTGCCCACCTCGGCCATGCCGGGGTAGCCCTTGGGGCCGCAATTCTTGAGCACCAGGATGCAGGTTTCGTCGACGTCCAGGTTTTCGTCGTCGATGCGCTTGTGAAAGTCGTGGCTGTCTTCAAACACCACCGCGCGCCCGGTGTGCACCATCAGCGCTGGTGTGGCGGCGCTGGGCTTGATCACCGCACCTCGTGGCGCGAGGTTGCCGCGCAGGATGGCGATACCGGCCTTTTCCTTGAAGGGGGTGTCAAAGGCCTTGATGACGCGCGGGTCGTAGTTCTGCGCGTCAGCGATGTTCTCGCCCACCGTCTTGCCGCTGACGGTGACGATATCGCGATGCAAGAGGTGCTGGATTTCCTTCATCACCACGGGCAAGCCTCCCGCATAGCAGAAATCCTCCATCAGGTGCTCGCCGCTGGGTTGCAGGTTCAGCAGGCAGGGCATTTCACTGCCGAGCTTCTCAAAGTCGTCCACGGTGAGCTTCAGGCCCAGGCGTCCGGCGATGGCGATCAGGTGGATCACCGCGTTGGTACTGCCGCCGATGGCGGCCAGGGTCCGGATGGCGTTCTCGAACGCTTCGCGCGTCAGCACCTTGCTGATGGTCTGGTCGGTGTGAACCATTTCCACAATGCGGCGACCCGCATTGCGCGCCAGTACGTTGCGCCGGCCGTCAACAGCGGGGTAGGCGGCGTTGCCCGGAAGGCCGATGCCCAGGGCTTCCACCATGGATGCCATGGTGGAAGCCGTCCCCATGGTCATGCAGTGTCCGTGGCTGCGGTGCATGCAGCTTTCGGCTTCAAAGAAGTCCTGCAGCTTGAGCGTGCCGGCCCGCACCTGCTCACTCATGCTCCACACGCCCGTGCCGGAGCCAAGCTCCTGGCCGCGCCATTTGCCGTTGAGCATGGGGCCGCCGCTCACACCGATGGTGGGCAGGCCGGCGCTGGACGCTCCCATCAGCAGGGAAGGTGTGGTCTTGTCGCAGCCCATCAGCAGCACCACGCCGTCGATCGGGTTGCCGCGGATGCTCTCTTCCACATCCATGCTCGCCAGGTTGCGGTACAGCATGGCCGTGGGGCGCAGCAAGGTCTCGCCCAGGCTCATCACCGGGAATTCGAGCGGCAAGCCACCCGCTTCGTAAACGCCGATCTTCACCTGCTCGGCCAGTGTTCGGAAGTGGCTGTTGCAGGGTGTGAGTTCGCTGAAGGTGTTGCAGATGCCAATGACGGGGCGGCCGTCGAACTGGTCGTGCGGCACGCCCTTGCCCTTGACCCAGCTGCGGTAGGCAAAGCCATCACGGTCCTGGCGACCAAACCATTGCTGGGAGCGGAGCTCTTCGGGTTTCTTTTTGGGTGCGTTCATTCGGGTTTTCCATGGAACCCACAGGATTCAATCATCATATGATAACAACCGTATGAGCGTTTTTACCAAGACCGTTTTGTTTACAGGCGCCGATGGCCGGGCCGGTTTTCGGGAGGAGGCCGTGCCGCTGGACGGCGGCTCACCCCAGGCCAGACTCTCGCCGCTGTTCGCATCCGGTGGCTACCAGCTGCGCGAGAGCCCGGTGGGTTTTCGCAGCAGCTTCCATTGCACGCCCAGTCCGCAATGGGTGTTCATCCTGAGCGGCCAGATGGAGATCGGCCTGCAGGGTGGCGTGTCCCGCGTTTTTAGGGCGGGCGAGCATTTCTACTCGGCGGACACCTTGCCCGATGGCGCCACATTTGATCCGGCGGTCCATGGCCACTGGAGTCGCCAGGTCGGGCCTGATCCGCTCATCACCCTGTTTGTGCGCGGCTGACCGATGATCAAGAACGTTCATGGCAACACGGTGGACCACCTGGGCGAAGCCATCGTCGCTGGCCGCTACCCGGCAGGAAGCGCCATTCCCCCGGAGCCGATGCTGTGCGAGGAACTTGGCGTCAGCCGCACGGTGGTGCGTGAAGCCATGAAGTCGCTGGTCGCCAAGGGGCTGATCAGCACAGGCCCCAAGGTGGGCACCCGCGTTCTTGCCGAAGACCAGTGGAACTGGTTTGACCCGGATGTGATCATCTGGCAGTCCAAGGCGGGCCTCACGGCCGAGTTCCTGCGCGACCTGCAGGACCTTCGGCGTGTAGTCGAGCCTGCCGCCGTGCGTCTGGCGGCCGAGCGTGCGACTGTGCAGGATATTGTTGCGATAGAAGCCGCATTTGCCGGAATGAAGAAGGCGGTGGAAGAGGGCGGAGACTATGTGACCCACGACCTGATGTTCCACCAGGGTTTGCTCAGGGCCTGCCGCAACCGCATGCTTGTCCAGATGAGCAAGGCGCTCGGCGCGTTGTTGCGCACCAGTTTCGAGATTTCCACCAGCCGCAAGGACGGTCCACGGAACTCTCTGCCGCTTCACAGGGCGGTGCTGGATGCGGTGATTGCGCACCAGCCGGCAAAGGCGGAGCGCGCCGTCATCGTGCTGATCGAAGGCGCACACGACGATATCGAGGCGGTGCTGAACTCCCGCCGCCGGCTGCCCCGGTTGAACATGCCGGCACCTCTTCTGCGGGCTGCGTGATCGCCATGACCCAATTGATCGGACGTTGCGTTGACGGATTCTTCCGGCTCCTGGAGCTGCTGGTTGTGGTGGCGCTGGTCTCCATGGTGGTCATGGTCTTCGGCAATGTCGTGCTTCGCTACGGATTCAATTCCGGAATCACGGTGTCGGATGAAATGTCGCGCTATTGTTTTGTCTGGCTGACGTACATCGGAGCCATGATTGCAATGCGCGAGAAGGGCCATCTTGGAGTGGATACGCTGGTCAAGCACCTTCCGCGAGCGGGCAAGAAAGTCTGCCTGTTCCTGAGCGAGTCGCTGATGCTCTGGTGCAACGGGCTGTTCCTTCTGGGCACCTGGCGCATGCATGACCTTCAGGTCAGCAACGTGTCGCCGGTTGTCGGCATTTCCATGATCTGGATCTATGGCGTGGGCTATGTCGTGGCCGTGGTGATGGGTCTGTTCAACCTGAGTGTTTTGTATCGGCTTTTCACCGGACAACTGAGCGAGGATGAGCTTGTTCAAGTGGTCGAATCCGAAGATGTGCCGCACAACCTGCCGGTGGACGCTGCGGAGGCGCGCCGATGACCGTCGCCGTCTTTGTATTCAGCCTGCTGGGCGCGATGGCCATTGGCATGCCCATCGCCTACGCCCTGCTGATCTGCGGCCTTGCGCTCATGTCGTTCATGGCCGCAACCGGCGCGTTGCCGGCATTTGACAGCCAGATTCTGGCCCAGCGTTTTGTTGACGGCGCCGACAATTTCCCGCTTCTGGCGGTGCCGTTCTTCCTGCTGGCCGGCGAATTCATGAACGCCGGTGGCCTGAGCCGCCGCATCGTCAACATGGCGATGGCCTGGGTTGGACATTTCCGTGGCGGCCTGGGCTACGTCGCTGTCATCGCAGCCGTGATCATGGCCTCTCTGTCGGGCTCAGCCGTGGCCGATACGGCGGCGTTGTCGGCGCTGCTGATCCCCATGATGAAGCGTGCGGGCTATCAGGTGAACCGGTCCGCCGGGCTGATTGCTGCCGGCGGCATCATTGCCCCCGTGATACCGCCCTCCATCGGCCTGATCATTTTCGGCGTGGCGGGCAATGTGTCGATCACCAAACTGTTCCTGGCCGGCATTGTGCCGGGCATCCTGATGGGTTTGGCGATCGGCATCACCTGGTGGTGGGTCGCCCGCCGGGAAAACGTGCAGCCCGCACCCAAGGTCGGCATGGCCGAGCGCCTGAAGATCACAGCCGAAGGCGGCTTCGCGCTTGCACTGCCAGTGCTGATCCTGGGCGGCATGAAATTCGGCGTCTTCACCCCGACCGAAGCTGCAGTGGTTGCCGCGGTCTATAGCTTCGTCGTGGGCATGTTCATTTACCGAGAACTGAAGGTGCGCGCTCTCTACCAGCTGGTGCTGTCGGCAGGGAAGACGACGGCCGTTGTCATGTTTCTTGTGTCGGCTGCGATGGTCAGTGCCTGGCTCATCACGGTGGCGAACATCCCGACGGAAGTGGCCAAAATGCTTTCGCCCTTCATGGGCAACAGGATCCTGTTGATGTTCGTCATCATGGTGCTGATCGTTGTTGTTGGCACTGCGCTGGACTTCACCCCCACCGTGTTGATCCTCACGCCAGTGCTGATGCCGGTGGTGCTCAAGGCCGGCATCGACCCCGTCTATTTCGGCGTAATGTTCATCATGAACAACGCCATTAGGCTGATCACACCACCCGTGGGGACTGTCCTCAACGTCGTGTGTGGAGTGGCCAGGATCAGCATGGATGACGCATTCAAGGGCGTCATGCCATTCTTCCTGGCAGAACTGGCGGTGCTGTTCCTGCTGGTGTTTTTCCCCGAGATCGTGCTGGTGCCACTCAAGTGGTGGATGCACTGATGACCGCGCAACGCTTCCCCAACCCTGAACCAACCCCGAAGGAGACAACCATGTTCAAACGCAGAACCCTCGTATCCATGCTGGCCGGCGCCTCGCTGCTGGTCGCCACCTCCGCTTTCGCGCAGTTTGCCGAGAGGACCATCAAGTTCACCAATGGCGTGAACGAAGACCACCCGGTGGGAGTTGGCGTCAAGAAGATGCAGGAAATCCTGGCTGCCAAGACGGGCGGAAAGATGAAGATCAGCGCGTTCTGGGGCGGCTCTGCCGGCGGCGATCTGCCGGCCACGCAGGCCCTGCGCGCAGGCACGCAGGAGATGGTTTGCACGTCCAGCTCGCCGCTCGTGGGCATTGTCAAGGAACTCGGCGTGTTCGATTTGCCCTTCCTTTTCGCCAACGAAAAGGAAGCGGATGCGGTGCTGGATGGTCCCGCCGGTGTGTATTTCAACAAGAAGCTCGAGGAAGCCGGACTCGTCAATCTGGCCTATTGGGAGAACGGCTTCCGCAATCTGACCAACAGCAAGCGCGCCGTGGCCAAGGTGGAAGACTTTGATGGCGTCAAGGTCCGCGTCATGCAGAACAACATCTTCCTGGATACCTTCAAGACACTGGGTACCAACGCAGTGCCGATGGCGTTTGGTGAAGTGTTTACGGCGCTGGAAACGAAGACGATCGATGGCCAGGAGAACCCGTTCGTCACCATCGAAACGTCCAAGTTCAATGAAGTGCAGAAATACCTGTCGGTCACCCGGCACGCCTACACACCCTTCCTGGTCCTCTACAGCAAGAAGCTGTGGGACACGCTCAGCCCGCAGGAGCAGGCGGTGCTGCGTGAGGCAGCCATGGAGGGCCAGAAGGTCCAGCGCGCCGCCAACCGCACGTTGAACGAGAAGTCCCTGACCAGCCTGAAGGCCAAGGGCATGCAGGTCAACGAGATCACGCCGGCCGAGCAGCGCCGCATGTTCGAGAAGGTCAAGCCTGTGTACGACAAGAACGTTCCGACCATCGGCGCCGAGGCAGTCACGACGGTTCTGGATGCCCTGAAGAAGGCCCGGGGGGGGTGAGTTTGCGGAGCGTGGGGAGCATGGCCCGGCCTGTCGCCGGGCCAACGCTGTCCCTGGGAGGTGTCAGGCGATGAAGATCACCCGGGTTGAAACCATCCGTCTGGGCGAGTTCCCCAACATCCTTTGGGTGCGCTTGCACACCGATGAAGGGCTGGTCGGCCTTGGCGAGACCTTCATGGGCGCAGCGGCCGTAGAAGCCTACCTGCATGAATGGGCTGGCCCCCGGCTCATTGGCAAGGATCCATTGGCGATTGAAGCACGCAACCGGGAGCTGATGGGCTATCTGGGTTGGCGCGGTTCGGGCGTGGAAACGCGCGGCAATTCCGCTGTGGATATCGCGCTTTGGGATCTGTTCGGCAAGGCTGCCAACATGCCGGTCCATACCGCGCTGGGGGGGGCAAGCCGGGAAGCGATCCGGGTCTACAACACCTGTGCGGGCTACCAGTACATCCGCAGCAACCGCAATCAGACCAGTTCCAACTGGGGACTGGGCAACAGCTCTGGACCGTACGAGGATCTGCAGGGATTTCTGCACCATGCCGACGAACTGGCCGAGTCGTTGCTCTCCGAGGGAATCACGGCCATGAAGATCTGGCCGTTTGACACGGCGGCCGAACGCAGTGACGGGCAGTACATCAGCAATGCCGACCTGGATGTCGCGCTGGAGCCCTTTCGGAAAATCCGCAACCGGGTGGGCGACCGAATGGACATCATGGTCGAGTTCCACAGCCTGTGGCGACTTCCGATGGCGCGCAAAATCGCGCGGGCGCTCAGGGAGTTCGATACGTTCTGGCACGAGGACGCCATCCGCATGGATTCGCTGGACCTTCTGCAGCAGTACGCCAGGGACTGCGAGGCGCTCATCTGCGCCAGCGAGACGCTCAGCTACAAGTGGGGATTCAAGGACTACTTGCAGACCGGTGTCGCCGGGGTGGTGATGCTGGACCTGAGTTGGTGCGGTGGGTTGACGGAGGCGCGCAAGATTGCCGGCATGGCCGACGCATGGCAGTTGCCGGTGGCACCGCACGACTGCACTGGGCCGGTCGTCTGGGCGGCGTCCACGCACCTTTCACTCCACGCCCCCAATGCACTTGTCCAGGAAAGCGTGCGCGCCTTTTACACCGGCTGGTATCGCGAACTCGTCACCGAACTGCCGCGGGTACAGGACGGCATGGTGCGCCTCAATGACAAGCCCGGGCTGGGCCTGGAGCTTCTTCCTGATCTGCACAGCCGCGCGGATGCCACCGTGCGTGTGACGAAGTAAGCCGGAGTCCGTGATGCCCGGGATGGTGCCGGTGGTGGTGATGGGTGTTTGTGGCAGCGGCAAGAGCACCGTCGCCAGCTTGTTGGCGCAGCGGCTCGGCCGGCCCTTCCTGGAAGGCGATCAACTGCATTCGCCCCGGAACGTGGCGCGGATGGCCGCCGGAGTGTCCCTGACCGACGCCGACCGCCAGGGCTGGCTCGAGTCCATCGCCAAGCGGCTCGCGCTTGCGGGTTCGTCTGGGACGGGGCTTGTCGTGTCCTGCTCCGCGCTCAAGAGGCAATACAGGGATCTCCTTCGCACCGACTGTCCTCGCCTGGCCCTGGTGTATTTGCGCGCAGACCGCGCGCTCCTGCTGGAACGCCTGACCGCGCGAACGGGGCACTACATGGGCAGCGGGATGCTGGACAGTCAACTTGAAATCCTGGAGGAACCCAAGTCGCCAGAGCGGTTCCTTGCCTGCGAGGTTGATGTGCCTGCGCACGAGGTGGTGGACCGCGCGGTGCGCTGGCTGGCCTCGCTGGACGCCTGAAACCGCTCAGGCCGACTGCATCGAACCCGACAGCAGGATATGGGTGCCTGCTGGCCCCCGCACCGACCGGATCAGCGCACGCGCGACCTGCTCCGGTTGTATGGAACGGTAGTTGGCAGGCATGAGCGGACGCAAAACCCGGCTGACGGCCAGTGCCCACCGTTCGCCAGTCCGGCGAGGCTGGCCAAGCGCTTCACGATCGCCGGCCAGGAACGATGGGCGGGCAATCGCCAGGGTCTGTAGCGGCATTGCCCGCAACGCGTCTTCCGTCTCGCCCTTGACCCGGTTGTAAAAAATGCCTGAGCCTGAATCCGCACCCATGGCACTGACCACTCCTATTTTTGTAGCGCCAGACCCAATAGCAGTGCGGGCTACGGCCAGAATTGCATCATGATCCACGGAACGGAACGCAGACTGGCTGCCAGCGGTCTTGATGGTCGTTCCAAGCGCGATAAACGCTTCGTTCAGGGTGGGCAGCGGTGGCAGGGCAGCGAAATCCGCCACATGCTGTACCAGCTTGGGATGCGTGATCGAAAGCGTGCGGCGGCCCACTGTGTGGACAACCGCAACACTGTCATCGACCAAAAGAGCGCGGAGGATTTCCCGGCCCACGAGGCCCGAAGCCCCCGCCACCAGAACGGTTCGACCGCCCGCCTCCGCCGCGGCGACCGCCCCCGGCCATGCTGTCGATGCTGGTGCGCATGGGGTCTGGCTGTCCGCCCTGGCTGGAACCGCTGGATTTCCGGTTGTCATTCCGCCGATTGTGCAGGTTTGTCTGGAGAGGGTCGATATGGCGCGGCAATTCATCGTGATCGCGCGAGCCGCCGTCGTGAGACTGCACCTCGCGCGCAAGCTGGGGCGGGCGCTGCCCATAACCCCCGCCTTGCGCCTTGCCCTGCGAGCGGCCAGGCCCGCTTCCATTGCGGCCTTGCCCTCCGCCAGAGCGGCCATTGCCGCCGCGCCCCTGACCGCCACCGCTTTTGCCCTCGGATGACTTGCCTTCGCGCATGCGTTGCATCATTTCGGTGCGGGCGGCGCGGGCGGCTGCGTTCATGACCTCACGGCTGGGCGGTTTGCCAGCGCCGCCCCACAGCGTCTGGCGGCCCATGGCGATGGGTTCAGCCTTTTCGCCAGCTTCCGGGCCAAAGCCTTCGATGGGCTGCACCGCGATCTGTTGCTTCGTGAAGCGTTCGATCTCCATCATGAAGCCTTCTTCATCCATGCAAACCAGGCTGACCGCGGCGCCGCTGGCACCCGCGCGACCCGTGCGGCCGATGCGGTGCACATAGTCTTCGGGCACGTTCGGGATTTCGTAGTTCACGACGTGGGGCAGGTCCTCGATGTCGATGCCGCGCGCGGCGATGTCGGTTGCGACCAGCGCCCGGATGTCGCCACTCTTGAACCCGGCCAGCGCCTGTGTCCGCGCGGTCTGGCTCTTGTTGCCATGCAGCGCCATCGCGTTGATGCCATTCTTGGTCAGGTAGTCGGCCACGTTGTTTGCGCCGAACTTGGTGCGGGTGAACACCAGCACCTGGCTCCAGTTGTGCTGCTGGATGATGTGCGCAAGCACAGCCTTCTTGCGGTTGCGGCCCACAGGGTGGATGACCTGCTCGATGCGCTGCACCGTGCTGTTGCGCGGCGTGACCTGGATGCTGCGAGGATCGCGCAAGAGCGCGTTGGCCAGGTCGCGGATCTCGTCGCTGAAGGTTGCGGAGAACAGCAGGCTTTGCTTCTGCTTGGGCACCAGGGCAAGGATCTTCTTCACGTCGTGGATGAATCCCATGTCCAGCATGCGGTCGGCCTCGTCCAGCACCAGGAACTCAACGGCACTCAGGTCCAGAAACCCCTGCTGCTGCAGGTCCAGGAGGCGTCCCGGTGTAGCCACCAGGATGTCCACCCCGCGCTTGATGCGGTCGATCTGGGGGTTCATGCCCACGCCGCCGAACACCACGGTGGAGTCCAGTTTCAGGTATTTGCCGTAGTCGCGCACGGATTCTTCGACCTGTGCGGCGAGTTCCCGGGTCGGGGTCAGCACCAGCGTGCGGATTGCCTTGCCGCCGAAGCGGTTGCGTCCCGGTTCACGCAGCGAGAGCATGTGCAGGATGGGCAGCACGAAGGCGGCGGTCTTGCCGGTCCCCGTCTGTGCGCCGGCCAGAAGGTCATGGCCCTCGAGTACGGCGGGGATGGCCTCGGCCTGGATGGGTGTGGGTGTTGTGTAGCCTTGCTCGTGCACGGCTTTCAGAATGGCCTCGGCCAGTTTCAGGTCGTCAAAGTTCATGGTGAGGTGCCCGTTCCGGGGCACTGGGAATCGGCCTGTTCCGGTGCTTGGGCACCGGGCCAGTCAAAGGCAGATAGGGTTCAGGGATGGCGCGCGTCCGTTTGGAAGCGGCCCCGGCAGGCTGCCGGTGCGGCGGGCAACTGGGTCCCGCAACCGGCGTATTGTCGCATGAGTCGATAATTGGCGTTTTACCAGCCCCTGCAAGCGACTCACACCCCCATGGCCCAGTACGTTTTCACGATGAACCGCGTCGGCAAGATTGTTCCGCCGAAGCGACATATCCTCAAGGACATCTCCCTGAGTTTTTTCCCGGGCGCCAAGATAGGCGTGCTGGGGCTCAATGGCTCCGGCAAGTCCACCCTGCTCAAGATCATGGCCGGGGTCGACAAGGAGTTCGAAGGTGAGGCCATGCCCATGCCGGGCCTGAACATCGGCTACCTGCCCCAGGAGCCCAAGCTCAATCCCGAGCACACTGTGCGCGAAAGCGTGGAAGAGTCCATGGGCGAGGTATTCGCCGCCAAGGCCAAGCTTGAGGAGGTCTACACCGCCTATGCTGAGCCGGACGCCGACTTTGACGCCCTGGCCGCCGAGCAGGCGCGCCTGGAAGCGATCATCGCCACCGCCGGTACCGACTCCGAGCACCAGCTGGAGATTGCCGCCGACGCCCTGCGCCTGCCCCCTTGGGAGGCCAAGATCGGCGTGCTGTCTGGCGGCGAGAAGCGCCGCGTGGCGCTGTGCCGCCTGTTGCTGTCGCGCCCCGACATGCTCTTGCTGGACGAGCCCACCAACCACCTGGACGCCGAGTCGGTGGAGTGGCTGGAGGTGTTCCTCAAGCGCTTCTCGGGAACCGTGGTGGCCATCACCCACGACCGCTACTTCCTGGACAACGCCGCCGAATGGATTCTGGAACTGGACCGCGGCAACGGCATTCCCTGGAAGGGCAACTACAGCACCTGGCTGGAACAAAAGGGCGACCGGCTCGCGCAAGAGCAGAAGAGCGAGGAAGCCCATGCCAAGGCACTCAAGAAGGAGCTGGAATGGTCGCGCCAGAACCCCAAGGCCCGCCAGGCCAAGAGCAAGTCGCGTCTGGCCCGGTTTGAAGAACTGAGCGACATCGAATACCAGAAGCGCAACGAGACCCAGGAAATCTTCATCCCGGTGGCTGAGCGTCTGGGCCAGCAGGTGATCGAGTTTCACAATGTCACAAAATCGTTTGGCGACCGGCTCCTCATCGACAATCTGAGCTTTACCGTGCCGCCGGGTGCCATCGTCGGCATCATTGGACCCAACGGCGCCGGCAAGTCGACGCTGTTCAAGCTGATTGCGGGCAAGGAAAAGCCCGATTCCGGCGAGGTCGTGATCGGTTCTACCGTCCAGATGGCCTTTGTTGACCAGCATCGCGATGAACTGGCCAACCAGAAGACGGTCTGGGAAGACGTCTCCGGCGGGCTGGACATCCTCAATGTCGGCAAGTTCCAGATGGCCAGCCGGGCGTACTGCGGGCGCTTCAATTTCAACGGAGGCGACCAGCAAAAGCGCGTGGGCACCTTGTCGGGCGGGGAGCGGGGACGCTTGCACCTCGCCAAGACCCTGATTGCAGGGGGCAACGTGCTGCTGCTGGATGAGCCGTCCAATGACCTGGATGTGGAAACGCTGCGCGCCCTCGAAGACGCTCTGCTGGAATTTGCCGGCAGCGTCATGGTGATCAGCCACGACCGCTGGTTCCTTGACCGCATTGCCACCCACATCCTGGCCGCCGAAGGTGACAGCCAGTGGACGTTTTTTGACGGAAACTACCAGGAATACGAAGCCGACAAGCGCAAACGCCTCGGTGAAGAGGGCGCCAAGCCAAAGCGGGTGCGGTATAAACCATTGCGCTGACCAGGAACCGGAATGCCGACATGAAAGAGGGGCTCACGAAACGACTGGGCGTTGCTGACGACGCTGGTGCTTCGGCGCCCTCGTTGCGGGAGTGCCTGGACGCTGTCCTGCGCCTTAGCGAGCACCTGATCGACAGCGTGATTGACGGACTCGCCGTTTCGGCCGCCCGTTCGCAGACGCTGGCGTCGTCGGCTGAGAACAAACCGGTGCTCAAGGCGGCCATCGAGCACATCGTCCAGCACAAGCAATCGGTGCGCAGCAGCTTCCTGAGCTACCTTCGCGTGGCCATGTTCGAAGGCGTGGGCCACTCCAGCAACGGCGCCGGCGACATGCTGTTGCGCTTTGACCAGTTGCAGACGTACGAAGACGGCCAGCTCGACGAAAGCATCGAGATCGCCCGGGCGCAGCAGGAAGTGGAAATGGCGGCGGGCGATGAACTGCCGGCCGTCGATGCGTTGATGAGCACGCTGCTGGGCTGGATCACCATTCACGCCCAGATCAATCCGATGCGCCCAGAGGTGTTCGTGCGCGCGTTGCGCGAATGCCTGCTGGACCAGGTGCCCGACACCTCCATGCGCGATGCGCTGATTACACCTGCGGCAGGGCGGATGGGCGTGGGGCTTCGCACCTTGTACCGGCAGACCTGCGACTGGTTGCGATCGCACGGTGTCGAGCCTGCAGGTCACACGGCGCCGGTGGTGCCTTCGCCGGCGGTGGCCGCCAAGGCGCCGCCGGCCAGTTCGGTTGCTCGCACGCTTCTGACGCTGGACAAGCTTCGCCGCCTGCTTTCGGGCGAACTGGACGGGGACACATCACGCGGACCGCAGGATTTCCTGCACACCGTGCCGGCCTCGCTGCAGGCGCTGCAGGACATGAAGCAGGTCGAGGCCATGGTGCAGCGGCTCGCCCAGCGCGCCAAGGATCCGGCGGCGCCCAAGCCGCCTGCACGCAAACCCGGCGACAACAAGCAACTGGGCAAGCAACTGGGCGAGGAAGTCACCCGCCTGATGCTGGACAACCTGATCCAGGACGAACGCCTGCTGCCGCGCGTTCGCCAGATGCTTCAGACGCTCGAGGGTGTCTTGCTCACCCTCGCCAAGGCGGACCAACGTTTCTTCAGCGACAAGCAGCACCCGGCACGGGTATTCCTGGACCGGGTCACGCACCGCAGCCTGGCTTTCACCACCGAGCGCGATGAGGGTTTCCTCAAGTTCATCAAGGCCGTCGAAAAGGCCATCGCGGCCCTGCTGGAGTACGCCGGCGAGGGTCCGCCACCCTTTGGGCCGGTGGTGCAGAAGCTGGATGCCTACTGGGCCCGCGAGGATGCGGCCGCACGCCAGCAGCGCGAAGAGGCCACACGGGCGCTGGTTCATGCCGAGCAGCGCAACTTGCTGGCCCAGCGCCTGGCACAGGACCTGCGGGCCAAGGTTGAAGGGACCGAGACGCCCGCCGAGGTGGGCGAATTCGTGGTCGGGCCGTGGGCGCAGGTGCTGGCCGAGTTCGAACTGCGCGGGGCGGCTGGCGGCACGGATCCGGACGGTCTGCTGACGCTTGCCGACGACCTCATCTGGAGCGTGCAGCCCAAGGTGGCCAAGCGCAATCGGGCGCGACTGGTGGATCTGGTGCCCAGTCTGCTGGTGCGCCTGCGCCAGGGACTCCAGCTGATTGACTTTCCTGCCGACCTGGTCAACCGGTTCTTCGACCAGCTGATCGCGGTGCACGAGCGGGCTCTTGAAGAGTCGCGCCCGCCGCCGGCTCAGCCCGGCGCCACGCCGGAATCCGAGGCCGAAGCGGCACCAACGCTCTCCGGCGTAACGGAGGAAGAGGCTGGCTTCTGGCTGGCCGGGCGCGAGGCCACCGAGGCGGGTTACCTGGACGCCGACTCGGTGCTGCCGATCGATGTCACCGGCAACGAAGAAGCGGTGGATGCCGCCACACAGCGTTCTGTGGCTGCCCAGCCGCTCGCCACGGGCACCTGGGTCGAGTTGATGCTGGATGGCAAGTGGGTGCGTGTTCAACTCACCTGGGCCAGTCCGCACCGCACGCTGTTCATGTTCACCTCACGGGGCGGACTGGCGCACTCGATGTCGCGCCGCACCATGGAAAAGCTGCGTGTGCAGGGGCTCATCCGCGTGATTTCCGACGGGCATGTGGTGGACAACGCACTGGACGCCGTTGCCCAGATGGCTTTGCGCAACACCCTGGACGAAGCCGGCGGCAAGAAGAGCGGCGGCAACTGACGCCGCTTCTGCGGTGCGGCTACAGGTCGCTGGCCGCAGGCAGGTGCAACGTGCCGATTCGCAGGCCGCGCGCAGCTTGCACGGCGCGCAGCACGGCTCGCGCAGTCACCTCGGCCGCCATCGTGCCAAGCACCATCATTCCAGGCTCGGATGTCGAGCGCCCGGTGGCCAGTGCAAACAACGTGTCGCCGTCGCTCATCGTGTGCACCGGGTTGATGCTGCGCGCCAGCCCGTCGTGGGCCATCTGGGCAAGCTTGGTGGCTTGCACCTTGGTGAGCACGGCGTCGGTCGCGATCACACCGATGGTGGTGTTGGTGCCCGCCAGCAGAGGCCTGGGCGCTTCGCCCCGCAACAACGCGCGCCGGGTGTCCATGAGCTTTTTGCCACCAGCGGTGCGCGCGCCGGCCACCACTTGCGCCGTATCCGGGTCCAGAACGTCTCCCAGCGCGTTGCACGCCACCAGGGCACCGACCGTCACGCCATTGACCGTGAGCGAAGCGGTGCCGATGCCGCCCTTCATTGCCCGGTCGATGCCAAAAATCTTGCCCACGGCTGCGCCAGTGCCTGCGCCCACGTTGCCTTCGGACGGTCTGCGGGCGGACGCCGCTTCACAGGCCGCATAGCCGGCAGCGGCGTCCGGCCTGATCCGCGCATCGCCCAGCAACAAGTCAAACAGCACCGCTGCCGGCACGATGGGCAGGCGGCCCACACGCACATCAAAGCCCACGCCACGCTCCTCGAGCCATCGCATCGCGCCGCTGGCAGCATCCAGTCCCCAGGCACTGCCGCCGGCCAGCATGACGGCGTGCACGCGGTCGACCAGGTTGACGGGCGAGAGCAGGTCGGTCTCGCGGGTGCCGGGCGCGGCGCCCCGCACGTCCACCCCGGCCACCGCGCCGTCTTGCGCCAGCACCACCGTACAGCCGGTGGGCCGGCGCGTGTCCGTGAAGTGGCCGACTTCAATGCCGGCCACATCGGTGATGGAGCCGGGCTTGCGCACGCGGGTTGCTGGGGGCATGAATCGATTATCCATGCCGCCGGGCCATCATCTGGCGGCCTGCTCGACATGGGTCAGCACGTAGGCCCCCTGCTGTTGCTCGGCCGTGAAACGGATCCGGTCACCTGCGGTGATCTTCTCCAGCAGCGTCGTGTCCCGCACCTGGAACACCATGGTCATGGCGGGCATGTCCAGGCTTTTGATCGGGCCATGCTTGAGCGTGACTTTCCTTGCTTCCTTGTCCACCTTTCGGACTTCGGCATCGGCCATCTCGGGAGCCGGCGACTGGGCGAGAGCCAACGTGGATGCGAGGGCGATCAGGAGGGGCGTGACGAGTTTTTTCATGATGTTTTCCGGTTTCAACGTGTGACGATGATGGTGCCTGTCATGCCCGCCTGGTAGTGGCCGGCGATCAGGCAGGCGAAGTCGAAGGTGCCTGCACGATTGAAGTGCCAGACGATCTCGCCGGTCTTGCCCGGGGCCACGTGGGCCATGTACGGTTCGTCGTGCTCCATCTTTGGGAACTTCACCATCAGCGCCGCGTGCTCGTCGAGTTCCTTCCTTGTGCCGATCACGAACTCATGCATGACCTGCCCGCTGTTCTTGATGGTGAGGCGGATTGTTTCCCCCAGTTTCACTTCCATCTTCCCGGGCGAGAAGCGCATGTTGTCGGCCATGCCGACCGCGACAGTCCGGCTGACGGCCCTGGCATCGCCTGCAATGCCCCAGGGTTTCTGTTCCTTTTTTGTCATGGAGGCGTTTCTGGCGTGAGCATCGCCATGGGCATGCGCATGCAGCGCGGTGAATGGCAGCAGTGTCAATGCCAGGCTGAAGTTTCGCTTGTTCATGATGTCTCCGTGATTTCAGTGGCCACCATGGCCATGAGGCTTTCGTACGCGGGCTGCGGAGCCGCTGTCGGACGCCACTGCCGCCTGGCGTCGTGCGGGCTCGGGCAGCGTGCCGGTCCACTCAAAGGCCTGCGTGCCGGGCGGCTGCCTGTACCAGCCCGGGTCCTTGTAGTCACCCGGCTTCTGGTCACGCCGCACTTTCAGCGTGGTGAACATCCCCCCCATTTCGACCGGTCCGTACGGCCCGGTGCCCGTCATCATGGGCGCTGTGTTGTCGGGAAGCGCCATCTCCATCTCGCCCATGTCGGCCATGCCGCGCTCGCCCATCACCATGTAGTCGGGCACGGCCTTCATGATTTTGCGGACCAGACCGCGGTGGTCCACGCCGATCATGGTGGGCACGTCGTGGCCCATGGCGTTCATGGTGTGGTGGCTCTTGTGGCAGTGGAAGGCCCAGTCGCCTTCCTCGTCCGCCACAAACTCGACCTGGCGCATCTGGCCCACGGCCACGTCGGTCGTGACCTCGGGCCAGCGGCTCGACCTGGGCGTAGTCCCGCCGTCCGTGCCTGTCACCACGAACTCGTGTCCGTGCAGGTGGATGGGATGGTTGGTCATGGTGAGGTTGCCCACGCGGATTCGCACCTTGTCGTTGAGCCGGACATTCAGCGTGTCGATGCCGGGAAACACGCGGCTGTTCCAGCTCCACAGGTTGAAGTCCAGCATGGTCATGATCTTTGGCGTCATGCTGCCGGGGTCGATGTCGTAGGCGTTGAGCAGGAAGCAGAAGTCGCGCTGCACTTCGTCGATCAACGGGTGTTTGGCTTTCGGGTGGGTGACCCAGAAACCCATCATGCCCATCGCCATCTGCGTCATTTCATCGGCATGCGGGTGGTACATGAAGGTGCCCGGCCGCCGCGCCACGAACTCGTACACGAAGGTCTTGCCCACGGGTATTTGCTTCTGGTTCAGGCCACCCACGCCGTCCATGCCGTTGGGCAGGCGCTGGCCGTGCCAGTGGACGGTGGTGTGCTCGGGCAGCTTGTTGGTCACGAACAGGCGCACCCGGTCACCCTCCACCACCTCAATGGTCGGGCCCGGGCTCTGGCCGTTGTAGCCCCACATGTTGATCTTGAAGCCAGGCACCATCTCGCGCACCACCGGTTCGGCCACCAGGTGAAATTCCTTCACCCCGTTGTTCATGCGCCAGGGCAGTGTCCAGCCGTTGAGCGTGACCACCGGGTTGTAGGGCCGGCCCGAGTTGGGCGCCAGCGGCGGCATGGTGTCCGGCCGCGCTTGGATCACAGGTTCCGGAAGGGCGGCCATGGCCACCTTGCTGACGGCGGTGGCGGCCATGGCGGTGGCAGCGCCCGCGAAGAATTTGCGTCGATGCATTTCAGTGTCCTTTGGCCTGGCCACCCGGCAGGCCGGGAGAGGAGGTGAGCGCAGCAATGCCGCCGGGGGACGTGCCGCTCAGCACCATCTGCAGGTCGGTATCGGCCAGCCAGTAATCGCGCTGGGCCTCGATGGCGCTGTTGACCGTGAGGATCTGGGCGCGTGTGTCTGCCAGCAGGTCGAACACCCCGAGCAGCATGCCGTTGTAGCGCAGGAGGGTTTCCTCGCTGATGAACTTGCGCAGGGGCACCAGCTCATCGCGTGCGTGGCGCGCAATATCCCACGCGGTGCGCGCGGCGTGGTAGGCCTCGCGTGCCTCGCTGCGGGCGTTGACCGCCACCTCGCGCACGCGTGCGGCCGACTGCATGTAAACCGCCTGTGCGCGGGCATGGCGAGCACCGCCCCAGTCGAACAGCGGCAGGGGGATCTCCACCTCCCAGCCGCGCTTGATTTCCTTCGTGCCAGCGGCGTTGTCGAAAGTGGTGTTGCGTACATATCCCAGGGTCAAGCCGTCCAGGTAGCCGCTGACCTGTTGCAGGCCCATGCTGTCGGCCAGGTTACGGGTCGATGCCACCGCCGCGCGCACATCGAGCCGCCCGCGCAGCGCGCGAGCCTCGACGTCGGGCAGATCTGCGGGCGCGGCGGGCAGGTCGGGCAAACGCGCGGGCAGCCTGTACTGCACTTGCGTCCCCCACAGACCCATGAGCCGCGTGAGCTTCTCGCGGCTGCGCACTGCGGACTGCTGCGCACGCGCCAGCTGCGCCGTGGCATCGGCCAGGAAGAGTTGCTCGCGGGCCTGCTGCAGCCGGCTCCAGTTGCCCACCCGGGCCATGCGCCTCGCCAGCTCACCGCTGGCCTCGGCCGCCTCCTTGGCATCCGCCATGTAGGCAGCGGTCTGCTGCGCGGCCACGGCTTCAACCCAGGCCTTGCGCGTTGACGCGGCCAGCCGGACCACGTCCTGCGCTGCCTCCAGCTTGGCCAGCTCGTGCTGCCGGTCGGCGGCACGGGCCCGCCAGGGCAAGGTGAAGATGCCCAGCACGTCAAAGCTCAGCCCGCGTTCGATTTCGACCTTGCCGCCTTCGACCATTCGGCCCAGCGCCAGATGCGGGTTGGGGGGACGGCCCGCCTCCACGCGTTCCGCGTCGCTGATGCCCAAAGCGGCGAGCGAGGCGTGCAGGCCCGGGTTGTTCAGCAGTGCCACGCGCACGGCGGCGTCGGCATCCAGCGGCTTTGCGAGCAGCGCTTGAACGGCGGTCCGGGTCGCTTCGTCGTCATCGCGCGAGAGCTGAACGCGCGCGCCCGCCGTGGGGCCGGCGCTGAGGATGGCGATTTCCGCGGAGTTGCCGTCGGGTGACAGTGAGGCGCAGCCCGCCAGCAGTGCCAGGCTGGCCGTGGTGAGCAGGGTGGGGATGAGGCGTGTCATGGCAGCTCAGTGTTGGTGGCCCGAAGGGGCGGTGATCGGCCGTGGTGTCGACCCCGAGGCGGGGTGGACGGGCGCAGACGGCTGGCTGGACGGCTTGTGCTGGTCTTCCCACTTGAGGAGATCGACATGCCCGCGGCGGAACTGCCCGACCTCGGCGTTGGCTTTCTTCCAGTCAGAGTGTTCCGGCTCGACACCGACGGGTGTATCGGCAAACACCGACCGGTAGGTGGCCGGTGCGACCGGCGCATCGGGGTTGGCGGCGTCGGGCAGGGTTTGGGCTGCAGCCGCAGACGCCAGCGGCAACGCGAGGGCAAAGCAGGCCCAGATGGACAGGACAGGTTTCACGGGACTCTCCAGAGAGCTTGGGACAGCACGCGCCGTCCGGGGACAGCGCGCGCTTTTGCCGAAGTGCGGACGCACCTCGGGCCTGGAGGTCAGAAAATGGGCGGTTTGAGGCCGGGCGCAGGTACGGCGCTGGCGAAGTGGATGCCCGCCAGGGTGGGCGGGGTTGCAGACAGGCGATCCGTGGCGACCGGGGGCACGGTGGGGGCCAGCACGCTGGAGTGGCAGAACTGGCAGCTGCTGCAGACGCTGCTGGCCGGCTCGCTGGTGTCGCTGGCGACATTGCCCGCGGCATCTGCCGCGTCCCCCGGCTGGGCTGCATGGCCATGGCAAGGCGCCTGGGCGGCATTTTCAGAAGAAAATCCGGCTGCAGCCCCCGTGGAATGGTCCTGAACCGCTATCAATTTTGTAGCGCCGGGAGCGGATTCTGCCGGGCCGTCTTGGTGCGCGAAGCCGGGCACGGCGGCTCCCGCCATGGCCACGGCCATCACATCTGCTGCCCCGCTGCGCAGGGGCAACAGGGCGATCATCAGGATGAGCAGGACTGAACGCATCCTTGGATGATACGCAGGGGCAGGTAAAGTTCCAGCCAGCCATGTCACAACCTTCCACAACCACCCCCGATCCGGCCACGCAGTTCGAAGTCGCCCGCGCGCAGTTCCTTCAGGGAGTGGCCTGCCTGGAGGCGGGGCGTGCCGACGATGCCCGGCGGGCCTTTGAAGCATCGCTGGACCTGGTGCCGGGGCGACCGTCCACACTGACCAACCTGGGCGTGGCCTGGTTGCGTCTGGGCCAACCCGACCGGGCCCTGCCCGTGCTGGAGCAGGCCCTGGATGCCGAGCCCGGCAATGTGGAAGCGCTGGGCCACTGCGGTGCATCCCTGGGCGAGTTGGGCAGGCCCGCCGACGCGCTGGTCCGTCTGGATGCGGCGCTCGCGCTGGACCCCGGCCGACCGGCGGTGTGGTTCCATCGCGCCCAGTGCCTGCACCGGCTGGACCGCAGCGGCGAGGCGCTGGAATCGCTGGCGCAGGCGCTGAAGCGCGACCCCGCGCTGGGGCTGGCCTGGAGCCTGCGCGGCAGCATCCTCAAGGACCTGCGCCGCCCGGCCGAGGCGGCCGACGCCTTTCGCCAGGCCATTGCCAGCGGCGCCGACGAACAGCTCAACCGCTACTTTCTGGCGTCGGTGTCCGACCAGGTCGCGCCCGGACACCCGCCGGCGCGGTACGTGGCGCAGCTGTTTGACGAGTACGCCGCAGAGTTCGACCAGCATCTGGTGCAGGGTCTGCGTTACCGGGCCCCCGGGGTGCTGGTGCGGCAGTTGCACGCGCTGGATGCGCGGCGCTGGCGCCACGCGCTGGACCTGGGTTGCGGCACCGGCCTGTGCGGCCCGCTGCTGCAGCCCCTGGTGGAGCGGCTCGACGGCGTGGACCTGTCGGGCCAGATGCTGGAGCGGGCGCGCGCCCTGGGCATGTACCGCAATCTGCACCAGGCGGACCTGGTGGGCCACCTGCAGGCCACGCCGGAACGCCACGACCTGCTGGTGGCGGCGGATGTGTTCATCTACGTGGGCGCTCTGGAGGCCGTGTTTGCGGGCGTCCAGCGTGTGTTGCTGCCCGGCGGCGTGTTCAGCTTCTCGGTGGAGCATGCCGACGACGCGCAGGATTGGGTGCTGCGGCCCAGCCTTCGCTATGCGCATTCGGCGCGGTATGTGACACGGCTGACGGCGCAGCATGGCCTGGCGGTGATCAGACAGCTGGAACAGCCCATCCGCGAAGACCAGCGCGAGCCGGTGCGGGGGCTGTTTTTCTGCCTCGCCCGGCGCTGAACGGGCGTCTGGCTGCCCGCGCCCGGGTCAGCGGCCGTGTCCGTCCCAGGCCAGTTCGCGGCGGGCCTGGCGCATCACGCTTGCGCCGGCCGTGATCGCCAGGACCGACATCACGCCTGCCACCGCCAGGTCGGGCCAGGCGCGGCCGGTGCCAAACACACCCAGGGCAGCGACCATCACCGCCAGGTTGCCCAGTGCGTCGTTGCGTGTGCACAGCCACACACTGCGCATGTTGGCGTCGCCATCGCGCCAGGCGTAGAGCATCACCGCCACGCCCACATTGGCGACCAGAGCGAGCATGCCCACCGTCCCCATGGTGGCTGCCTGGGGCGGGGCGCCGTACGCCAGCGCCCACACCGCGCGTGCGGCCACAAACAGGCCGAACAGCACCATGCTCGCGCTTTTGAGCATTGCTGCCCGGGCGCGCCAGGCCACGGCCATCGTCAGCACCAGCAGCGACACCCCGTAGTTGGCCGCATCACCCAGGAAATCGATGGCATCAGCAAGAAGCGAAACCGAACCCGCGGCGAAGCCGGCCGACAGCTCCACACCGAACATCACGGCGTTGACGACCAGCGCCGCCCACAGGACGCGCCGGTAGCGCGGGTCGGCACTGGCCGAAGGGGAGGTGTCGGTGTGGTCGTGGTGGCAATGGGCGGACATGGTCAGGATTTCCTTGTTCCAGAGGGTATGCCATGATTGGAAAGTCTAAAGTCACTTGAAGGTCAAGCCATGGCACAGGCAAGCCCGGGGTCTGCGCAGGGGTACCGGATCGGTGAGGCTGCCCGCCTCAGCGGCGTGGACGCGGCCAACATCCGCTTTTACGAAGCCAAATCGCTGCTCAGCCCCCGCGGGCGCTCGATGAACAGCTATCGTTTTTATAGCGAATCTGACATCCACCAGCTGCGCTTCATCCGCCTGTGCCGGGCCATGGACATGAGCCTGGACGAGGTGAGAACGCTGCTTTCGCTGGACCTGCGCCGCAAGGCCGACTGCGCCGCCGCCGACCGCTCGCTGTCAGACCACCTGGGCCATGTGCGGGAGCGCCTGGCCGAGCTTCGAGCGCTGGAAAAACAACTGGCGGCACTGCAGGCGCGCTGCCAGGGTGCGGGGGATCGCTGCCACATCATCGAAGCGCTGCACCAGCAGGCCGATGCGCAGCCACCAGGCTTGCGACCCGCCGCGCCGGCAAAGCGGCACGTCTAGGGTCGCACAGGCAGCGGCAATCCGCGCTGGCGCATCACGTCGCGCAGGCGGTCCGGGTAGTCCGTGATGATGCCGTCCACGCCCCAGGAGATCAGGCGGTCCATGTCGGCGGGCAGGTTGATCGTCCAGGGGATAACTTTCAGGCCCAGCGCCTGCGCTTCCTGCACCAGTGCCTGAGTCACCGCGCCGCCATTGGGTGACCAGACCGCGCCGCCCGCGGCCTTGACCATCTTCGGCACGCTGCCGTGGTCGGCGATGCGCAGGCCCGCCGTCCACAGGCCGTCGCGGATGTTGTCGGTGTTGGCTGTCTGGATGCTCAGGTAGACGGTGGGTAGGGCGGGCTCGGCCTTTTGCACGATCTGCAGCGTGCGCCAGTCAAAGCTCTGGATCGTCACGCGCTGCGTCAGGCCCGCGTCGCGCACAACCTTCAGCAGCGCGGCCACGAATGGCTCGGGCGCCAGCGTGTCGTCGGGCTGCATCGGGTTGATCTTGGTCTCGATGTTGAACCGCACAGGCCGGGCCCCCGCGACACCCATGCGCCCCTCTCGCTCCTTCACCAGCGCGAAAAGCGCCGCCAGTGTCGGGATGCGGGTGCCGTCCCTGGGCACCTGGGTGCTGAAGGTCTTGCCATAGGCCGTGTCCGGGTTGATGCGGCCCACATCCCACGCCTGCAGCTGCGCCAGGGTGAGCGAGCGCACCAGCGGCCCTTTGTCCTTGAGCCATTGGCCGGATGCATCGCGCGTGATCGCCGGGTTGAGATAGGGGTCGTGCGAGATGACCACCACGCCGTCGGCCGTGACGCCCACATCCAGCTCCAGTGTGGTCACGCCAATGTCGAGTGCCTGCTCAAAGGCGGGCAGCGTGTTCTCGGGCGCCAGGCCGCGCGCGCCCCGGTGACCCTGGACATCCAGCGCCGTTGCGGCCGCGGGCAACAAGGCCAGCGATGCGGCCAGCCATCCCGTGCGCAAGTATGCGAGCCGCCAGCCGCGCGGGGTTGCCGGGGTTGCGCCAGACGACCGGGGGCCTGGAATGGACATGTTCATGCAGACATTCTGCCGCGCAAGATGCCCCTGCTGGCGGTGCAGGTGCCCTGCACAGCGGGAATTCATGAAAAAATGGCTCCAGCCCCCGCCAGTTTTGGGCTACCCACTATCAAAACCATAGCAACTGGCCATCCGGCCAAGATCAGTAAAGGAGCTCTTGTGGACAAACGACAGTTTCTCGCCGCAACCGCCGTCGGTGCTGTGGCCCTGCCCGCACAGGTGCTGGCGCAGCAAACGCCCAAAGCAGCCCGCAGCCCCGTGCTGCTGACGGTGACCGGCGCCGTGGGCAAGGGCAACCGCGGCGCGTTCGATCCGGTGCTGGACCAGATGATGGGCAAGCAGAAGATCAAGTTCGACAAGGCACATGCTTTTGACTTTGCCGCACTGGCTGCGCTGCCCGCGGTGAGCATCAGGCCCACGCTGGAGTACGACAGCAAGCCGCACGCGCTCAAGGGCCCGCTGCTCACCGATGTGGCCCGCGCCGCCGGCGCGCCGATGGAAGGCTTGCGTTTCCTGCTGCGCGCCGTGGACGGCTACAACGTGATCCTCAGCCTGGCCGACGCGCGCAAGTACGGCTTCATCGTGGCCACGCACCTGGACGGCAAGCCCATGCCGCTGGGCGGGCTGGGCCCGTTGTGGGCGGTGTACGACGCCGACCGCTTTGCCGACATGGCCGCCAAGCCTGTGGGCGAACGGTTTGGCCTGTGCCCGTGGGGGCTGTACCACATCGAGGTGCAGACCGCCTGATCGTTCAGTGCAGGGACGAGAGGAACTGCTTGAGCTCCGGCGTCTGCGGCTTGCCGAACAATTCCTCTGGCGGTCCCATCTCGTGCACGCGGCCCTGGTGCATGAAGATCACGCGGTCGCTGACCTTGCGCGCGAAGTTCATCTCGTGGGTGACCATCAGCAGCGTCATGCCTTCCTCGGCCAGTGATTCCACCACGCGCAGCACCTCGCCCACCAGTTCCGGGTCCAGCGCGCTGGTGATCTCGTCGCACAGCAACACGGCCGGCTCCATGGCCAGCGCGCGTGCAATGGCCACGCGCTGCTGCTGCCCGCCTGAGAGCTGGTCAGGTGTGGCGTCAAACTTCTCGGACAGGCCCACGCGGTCCAGCAGCTTGCGCGCCTGGGCCTCGGCGGCGACGGGATCGGTCTTCTTCACCAAGGACGGGGCCAGCATGATGTTGCGGCCCACGCTCAGGTGCGGGAAGAGGTTGAAGCTCTGGAAGATCATGCCCACGCGCTGGCGCAACTCACGCATGGCGCCCGGGCTGTCGTACATGAGTTTCTTGCCGTCCACCGACAGCGCGCCCTCCTGAAACGCCTCCAGACCGTTGATGCAGCGCAGCAGCGTGCTCTTGCCCGAGCCGCTCTTGCCGATGATGGCAATCACTTCACCCTTGGCCACCTTCAGGTCGATGCCCTTGAGCACTTCGTTTGCGCCATACGACTTTCTCAGCGCGGTGATTTCAACAATCGCGTTCATGGGCGGGTGCCTTTCAGGATTTCACCTGGAACTTGCGCTCCAGTGTCTTGGCGTACAGGCTGACGGGGTAGCACAGGGCAAAGTACAGCAGGGCCACGCAGCTGTAGACCACAAAGGGCTTGAGCGTGGCATTGGTGATCATGGTGCCGGCCTTGGTGAGCTCGATGAAGCCGATGACGGACGCGAGCGCCGTGCCCTTGATCACCTGCACGAGAAAGCCCACCGTGGGCGGGATGGCGATGCGCGTGGCCTGCGGCAACACCACGTAACGCAGCTGCTCGCCAAAGCTGAGCGCGAGACTTTGCGCGGCCTCCCACTGTCCCCTGGGGATGGCTGCAACGCAGCCACGCCAGATCTCGGTGAGGAAGGCGCTGGTGTACAGCGTCAGCGCCAGCGCCGCCGCCACCCAGGCCGACGTCTTGATCCCGAACAGCGCGATGCCGAAGTAGGCCAGGAACAGCTGCATCAGCAGTGGTGTGCCCTGGAACAGCGCCACATACCCGCTGACGGCGCGGTGCATCCAGGGCGATTTGCCCAGCCTCGCCACCAGCAGCGCCAGCCCGACCAGTCCGCCACCCACAAACGCAATGAGCGACAGCACCACCGTCCAGCGCGCGGCCAGCAGCAGGTTGCGGAAGATGTCCCAGACGGAGAAGTCAACCATGGGTGTCCTCCATCACTTGCCGAACAGGAAACGCGGCCCCAGCCAGTTGAGCAGCCGGCGCACACCCACGGAGAGCACCAGGTAGATGGCCGTGACGATTAGGAAGGCCTCGAACGCGCGGAAATTGCGGCTCTGGATCAGGTTGGCCGCGTAGCTCAGTTCCTCGGTGGAGATCTGTCCGCAAACGGCCGAGCCCAGCATCACGATGATGATCTGGCTGACCAGCGATGGCCACACCTTCTTGAGCGCCGGCGGCAGCACCACCCGCAGGAACACCTGCGCGCGCGTCAGCGCCAGGCTCAGGGCGGCCTCGATCTGCCCGCGTGGCGTGGCCTCGATGCCCGCACGGATGATTTCAGCCGCGTAAGCGCCCAGGTTGATCACCATCGCGATGATGGACGCCGTCTCGGGCGAGAGCCTGAAACCCGCGGCCGGCAGGCCGAAGAAGATGAAGAACAGCTGAACGATGAAGGGCGTGTTGCGGATCAACTCCACATACGTGCCCACCACCCATTTGAGCCAGGTCGCGCCGTAGACGCGGGCCCAGGCACAGGCAATGCCCACCGCCACCCCGATCAGCGCAGAGATGGCGGTCAGGCCCAGCGTCCACACCACGCCCTTGAGCAGCATGGGCCACTCCCGCAGGACGGCCAGAAAGTCCAGGGTGATGGACATGCAGGCCTGTGGTCAGTTCGGCAGGTCGCCGGTGGGTCGGCCCAGCCACTTCATGGCCATCTTGTCCAGGTCGCCGCTCTTCTTCGCTTCGGCAATGATTTCATTGACCCTGGCGCGCAGCTTGTCCTCGCCCTTGCCCACGCCGATGAAATTGGGCGAGTCCTTCAGCACGAACTTGTATTCGATGCCCATCTGCGGGCTCTTGGCCATCAGGGCACCGGCCACCTGCGCGCTGGTGGCGACCAGCTGTGTCTGGCCGGCGGTGAACGCCGACACGGTGGCATTGTTGTCCTCGAAACGGCGCAGTTCGGTGGTGGGGGCGCCACCTTGGTCAGCTCGGTGTCGTCCACCGAGCCGCGTGTGACGGAGATCGACTTGCCTGCCAGGTCCGCCGGTGTCTTGACGGCGATGGTCTTGGGGCCAAACACGGCGATGAAGAACGGCGAATACGCCGCCGTGAAATCGATCACCTTTTCGCGGTCCGGGTTCTTGCCCAGGGTGGAGATGACGAGGTCGGCCTTCTTGGTCTGCAGGTAGGGGATGCGGTTGGCGGTGGTCACGGGCACCAGTTCGACCTTCACGCCCAGCTTGCCGGCAATGTAGTTGGCCATGTCGATGTCCAGGCCCTGGGGCTTGAGGTCGGTGCCGACAAAGCCGTAGGGCGGGAAGTCGGTGGGGATGGCGATCTTGATTTCCTTGGCCTTGAGCACGTCGTCCAGCGCGGTCTGTGCCTGCGCGGTGGACATGCCCAGTACGGCCGCGGCCGCAAGGCCCAGCGAGAACATGCGCTTGGTGGGATTCATAAGACTTCTCCTAGGTAGGTCGAGGGGGTGGCCCGTGGTTTTCGGGGGGTGGGTGAAACGGGGCTACGCAAGGCTTGTGCCTTGCCGTCCACCGGTGCCAGCGCGTCGCGCAGCTGGGCCAGCGGATCGTGTTCGGCGGGCATGCGCAATTTGCTCTGCCAGGTCAGCAGGTGCTCGGCCATCAGGCGCTCGGCCCGGGCCAGGTCGCCGGCCTCCAGTGCCGCCACGATCTGCACATGCTCGGCGCACGACTGCGCGGCGTCGTCGGTGGTCTGGTATCGCAGAGCTATCAGCGTGGTGCGCGCGGTGAAGTCCCTCAGCGTCTCTGCCAGCAGGTTGTTGCCCATGCACTCGGCCAGGCACACATGGAAGTCGCCCAGCAGGAAGCTGCGCAGCCCCACGTCCGGGCCGGCGATGGCCGCCTTCTCGCGGGCCAGGTGGCCACGCAGCTTCTTGAGGGCCGGCTTGTCCAGCGAGCCCGCGCTGCGGATCAACCCGGTTTCGATGACGCGGCGGGCGTCAAACGCCTCGCGTGCTTCGTCCTGCGACGGCTCCACCACATACCAGCCGCGGCGCGCGCTCACCGTGACAATGCCGCGCGCGGCCAGCCGGGTAAGCGCCTCGCGAACGATGGTGCGGCTGCAGTCAAACAGCATGGCCAGTTGCTGCTCGCCCAGGCGCGCGCCGGGTGCGAGTTTGCGGGCCATGACGGCTTCCATGATGCGTTCAGCGATTTCGGGGGCAGTGGCCATACCCGTCTTGTACAGCAGAAATCATGCCCGTGGTATACAAGGCTGATGCACCAAGGCGGGGGATTTCCCGCCCCCTGCGTGGGCGTCCGCACCAAAAGCGGGCCAGACGGGCCCGGCTCAGACTTGGAGTTCGACCCGGCCCAGGCCCTGGATCTCGCCCACCACCCGGGCGCCTTGCGGTGCAAACAGCATCCCGGTGCAGGAGCCGGTGGTGACGATCTGGCCGGCGCGCAGCGGCTGGCCCCGGTGAGCGCAGGTCATGGCCAGCCAGGCCAGCAGGCGCCAGAGATCCTGAGCGGGATTGCCACCGCGCGTGCTGGCCACGGGCTGCCCGTCAAAGGCCAGGAACGCCTGGACCTGCCGCAGGTCCAGGTCGGCCGCTGGTACGCCAGCAGGCGCGCCCAGCACCAGAACCCCGTGGCTTTGCAGGTCGGCCAGTTGGGCCAGTGGGTCGCTGCCGCGCCAGTCGGCGAGCCGCGTCTCGACCACTTCGATCACCGGCAGTACTGCGTCAATGACACTGGCCAGTTCGGTGGCGTCGGGCACACGTCCGCCCGTGTCCAGGTCGCGGCCCAGTCGGACGGCGACTTCAAGTTCCATGCCGCGCATCGCCCAGGCCGAGCCGGTCACGGTACAGCCTGAAGGCAACAGCCCGCCCGCCGGCAGGGGCGCGCAGGTCGGTTCGGCTTGCGGATCCCTGGCGCCGACCTTCCAGCCGCCCACCGGGCCCAGAGTGGCCAGCACCGCATCCTGCACCGCAAAGGCCGTAGTCCTGTCAGGCGGCCGCACGTCCTGCTGCAGGGGCCGCGATCCGCCCCGGTGCGCAGCCAGCAGCAGCCGGGCCGCATCGGCAGGGTTGAATCCGGCAGAAGCCGGGCTCACGATGGGAGCTCCACCGCCGCGGGCCAATGCCCGGCCCAGGGGAAAGCGGCTTCCACCTGGAGCGCCAGCGCCAGCAGTGCGGCGTCATGGCCGCGGGGGGCCATGAGTTGCAGGCCGACTGGCAGCCCCTGCGCGAAGCCGCAAGGCAGCGTGATCGCGGGCAGTCCGGCGGCATTGGCCAGGCCGGTAAACACCGCATGGCCGCGCGGCCCGGCTGATTGGCCGTCAATCTGCGGCGGGTAAATGTCTTGCGCCGGCCAGGGCAAGGCGGCTGCGGCCGGAGTGAGTATGAAATCGTGCTGCGACCACACCGTGGCCAGTCGGGCCCGGGCCGCGTGCACGGCAGTCAGCAGGGTGAACATGTCGGCTGCCTGTGCGGCGCGCCCGGCAGCCAGCGTCGCCTGTATGCCATCGGTACACAGGCGGGAGTCGGGTGACGCGTGCGGTGCCAGGCCGAATTCGCGAAAGTGCCAAGCCTGCCCCATCATCCAGGCCAGGCCGGTCGCCGACAGCGTGGGCCAGGCCGCATTGACGGCATCGGCCAGGTCGAACGTGCCGGCTTCCCGGACCGCATGGCCCAACGAAGCCAGCCGGTCTGCGGTTTCGCGCGTGAGGCGGGCGATGTCCGGGTCCACAGGGGCGTCGCCAAAACGCGGGACAAACATGATGCGCGCCCGTGCCGGGGCTGCCGGCAGCGTGCCAAAACCCGGAGCCAGCACCTGCATGGTGGCCACGATGTCGCCGACCGTGCGGGCGATCGGGCCCAGCACCTCGTGGTCGAGGAACAGCTCGGGCAAGCCACCGCTGCGCGGCACGCACCCGCTCGAGGGCTTGAAGCCGACCAGGTGGGTGTGCGATGCCGGCCGGCGGATCGAGCCGCCGCCGTCGGTCGCCAGCGCCAGGGGCCCGCAGCCTGAGGCCACGGCTGCGACCGCGCCGCCGGAGGATCCACCTGGTGTGAGTGCTGTGTTCCAGGGGTTGGTCGTGGTGCCCCAGCGGCGGTTGCCGGTGTAACCCTGCATGGCAAACTCGGGCAGGTTGGTCTTGCCCAGGATCACCGCCCCGGCCGCGCGCACGCGCGCCACCGGTTCTTCATCGGCTTCCGGTGCAAAGTCCTGCAGCAGCAGGCTGCCCCAAGTGGTGGGCAGGCCGGCTGCGTGCAGGTTGTCCTTCAGCGTCAGTGGCACACCGTCCAGAGGGCCCAGCGGCCGGTCCGCAGCCCATCGGGCTGGCTGGCCAGGGCGGCGATGCGTGCGCCGGCTGCGTCCACATGCACGAACGCATTGAGCCGGGGCTGGACGTGCGCAATGCGGTCCAGGCAAGCTTGCGTCGCTTGCACTGGCGTGAATGCGCCCGTGCGATAGCCGGCAACAAGCGCCGCTGCGTCAAGGCGCCACAACTCGGTCATGGTCAATCCAGCTTGGCGCCTGAGGCCTTGACCGCAGCCGCCCACTTGGGCATTTCGGCACCGAGGAACTTCGCGAAGTCCTCTGCACCCAGAAACGCGGGGTCCGCGCCCTGGGTCACCATGCGGTTGCGGATCTCCGGCGTGGTGAGCACCTGGCGGAAGGCGTCGCTCAGCTTGGCCACCACGTCCCTGGGCGTACCGGCCGGTGCCAAGAAACCGTAGAAGCCCACTACTTCAAAGCCCTTGATGCCGGCCTCGATCACCGTGGGGGTGTCCGGCAGGGCCGGGTTGCGTTCGCGGCTGGTGACGGCCAGTGCCTTCACCTTGCCCTGCTTGTGGTAGCTCGCCGCCTGCGGGATGGATTCGGCCATGAACTGGACCTGCCCTGCCATCAGGTCGGTGAACGCCGGGGCGCTGCCGCGATAGGGGATGTGAACCATGAACAGGCCAGTGGACGTCTTGAACATCTCGGGCACCAGGTGACTGATGCCACCATTGCCTGCGGAGCCGTAGTTGATCTGGCCGGGGCGCTTGCGCGTGTAGTCGACGAACTCCTGCAGCGAGTTGACGGGCACCTTGGGGTTGACCAGGAGAGCCAGTGGTTGCATGGCTGTGCGGGCGATGGGCACAAAGTCCTTGAGCGTGCCGTAGGGGAGCTTGCTGTACAGGGCCGGGTTGATGACCATCACGCCGGTGTTGGCCAGCATGATGGTGTACCCGTCGGGCGCGGCCTTCATCACTTCCTGCGCGCCCACGGTGCCACCGGCTCCGGCCTTGTAGTCCACCAGGACCGGCTGGCCCAGCACCGCCTGCAGCCGCTCGGACAGCAGCCGCGCGTGCTGGTCCAGTGGGCCGCCGGCGGGGAAGCCGATCACGATCTTCACCGGCTTGTTCGGGAAGCCTTGCGCCTGCGCCAGGGCAGCAAGACACCAAAGTGACAGGGCACCAATCAGTTTCAGGGTTTTCATGTGCGTTGTTGCGGAGTGATTGGTCGATGATACGGGCCCGTTCTTCCCGCTCTTCATGGGAGTTTCCTTGGCTGCCCTGACCGACCGTCCCCACCACAAGTTCTGGCCCAAACGCCTGCCGCACAGCCTCACGCCACCTGCCACCTCGCTCTGGGACAACCTGGCCACGAGTGCGCGGCGGTATCCGGACAAGCCCGCCATCGTCTTCTTCGGTCGCGAACTGACGTACGCCGAACTGGCGCGGCAGGCCGAAAGGCTGGCCGCCACGCTGCACGCCCTGGGCGTGCGCAAGGGCGACCGCGTGGTGTTGTGCATGCAGAACTGCCCGCAACTGGTGATCGCGCACTTCGCCATCCTGCGTGCCAACGCAGTGGTGGTGCCCGTCAACCCGATGAACCGCGCCGAGGAGCTCAAGCACTACATCACTGATCCGGATGCGAAAGTCGCCATCACCACCGGTGACCTTGCGTCAGAGCTCGTCAAGGCCAGCGATGCCCTGGCTCCGAAGGACCGCCTGGCTCACCTGATCGTCACGCAGTTCACCGATGCGTTTGACGCCGGTGTCAGCGGGCCGGACTCGCTGCCGGACGCCTGGCGCGACTGGCTGCTCACCCGCCATTCCCTGCCCGCACTGGCAGGTGGACATGCGCATGCATGGACAGATGCGCTGGCCGGCGACACGCCCGCTCCCGAACTGGCGACGGGACCGGCGGACCTGGCGCTGCTGCCTTACACCAGCGGCACCACGGGCCTGCCCAAGGGCTGCATGCACATCCACTCGAGCATCATGCACAACGCCGTGTCCAGCGCGGTCTGGGGCAATGCCACGGCCGAGACCATCACCCTGGCCGTGGTGCCGATGTTCCACATCACCGGCATGGTCAGCCTGATGCACAGCAGCATCTACACCGCGGCCACGCTGGTGATGATGCCGCGCTGGGACCGCGACCTGGCTGGGCGACTGATATCGCGCTGGCGCGTCACTTCCTGGACCAACATCCCAACCATGGTGATCGACCTGCTGGGCAGCCCCCACTTTGACCAGTACGACCTTTCCAGCCTTGTCCACATCGGCGGCGGTGGGGCGGCCATGCCGCAGGCGGTCGCACAGCGCCTGTTTGACAGCTATGGCCTGCGCTATGTGGAGGGCTATGGCCTGACGGAAACCGCAGCCCCCAGCCACAGCAACCCCACAGACGCGCCCAAGCAGCAGTGCCTGGGCATCCCGTTCATGAGCACCGATGCGCGCGTCGTGGACCCGGAGACCCTGCAGGAAATGCCGGTGGGCGAGCAGGGCGAGATCATCATCCACGGGCCTGAGGTGTTCCAGGGCTACTGGAAGCGCCCGGACGCCACAGCTGCAGCCTTTGTCGAGTTTGAGGGCAAGAAGTTCTTCCGCTCGGGCGACCTGGGCCGGGTCGACGAGGACGGCTACTTCTTCATCACCGACCGCCTGAAGCGCATGATCAACGCCAGCGGCTTCAAGGTCTGGCCGGCCGAGGTGGAGGCGCTGATGTTCCGCCACCCTGCCATCCAGGAAGCCTGCATCATCTCCACCAAGGACACCTACCGCGGGGAGAGCGTCAAGGCGGTGGTGGTGCTGCGCCAGGGCCACAAGGGCAAGGTCAGCGAGGAAGACATCATCGCCTGGTGCCGCGAGAACATGGCTGTTTACAAGGTGCCCCGCGTTGTACAGTTCACCGACGCGCTGCCCAAGAGCGGCAGCGGCAAAGTGATGTGGCGCACCCTGCAGGAGGCTGAACGTGAATGACGCACCGAGCACCCAGTGGAAAGAGCAGATCGCGGACGACGAAGGGGAGCGTTACGCTGCCGCAGCGGCGCAGTTCGCCGAGATCCAGCAACGCAAGTCAAAGCGGTATGGCAGTGGCCGTACGCTGCACCGCAAGCAGCTGACCGCTGCGCACGGCACGCTGGAGGTGCTGGACGGCCTGCCCGGCTGGGCGCGTCAGGGATTGTTTGCGCAGCCGCGCGACCATGAGGTCTGGCTGCGCCTGTCCAACGGTGGTTTTGACAAGGCCCGCGACAGCGTGCCCGACATTCGAGGCTTTGCCTTTCGCGTCTTTGGTGTCGAGGGCGACTCGGCCCTGGGCAGCGGGCCGGCCACTAGCCAGGACTTCACCCTGATCAACCAGGAAATGTTTGCCTTCAGGGGAAGCGCCGAGTTCGTGGACTTCGCGGTGGCAGCCTCGTACGGCAACGGCAACCTGCTCAAGTTTCTCTTCCGGCGTTATGGCCTGTTCGGCGCGCCGGCGCAACTGGGCAGGATGCTCAAGGTCGCTGGCAAGGCCTTCGGCGGTTTTGCCACCGAGCCCCTGTACAGCTGCGTACCCATGGCCAATGGCCCCTACGCCGTGCGTGTGCGCCTGATGCCCGCCTCGGCCAATGGCCAGCCCAAGGCGGGTGCAAAGCAGGATTGGTCCGCCGATTTCAATGCCCGCCTCAAGGCCGGCCCGCTGCATTGGGAGCTGCAGCTGCAGCCCTACGTCAACGATTCCCGGACCCCGATCGAAGACGCGTCCGTCAACTGGGACACGCCCTACACCACCGTGGCGCGCCTGATGCTGCCCGCGCAGGATGCCACTTCGCCGCAGGGCCTGGAGCTGGCTGCCAAAGTGGAGGCAACCACCATCGATCCCTGGCAGGCCTTGGCGGCGCACCGGCCGCTGGGCGATGTCCAGCGGGCCCGCAAGGTGGTGTACTTCCAGAGCCAGAAGGGGCGAGGTGCGGTCTGATCCCGGCGGGGCGCCCGCAGATCAACTTCGCAGGGGGCTGAGGTAGTGCAGCGCCCGCGCCCGCTCGGCGTCCGGGGAGTACAGCGCTTCCATTGATGCGCGTGCTTGGCTTCCGATGCGCGCGCGCAGCCCTGGATCATCCTGCAGCCGAGCCAGGATGTCCTTGGCCTCCGACTGGCTGTCAAACAGGAAACCGTCCACGCCGTCCTTGATGTAGTCGGCATAGCCGCCCCATCGGTGGGCGACAACGGGAATGCCGCAGGCCATGGCTTCGAACAGTACGGTGGCGAAATTGTCGAACCACGTGCCCGTGCGAAAGAAGAAGCAGTCCAGGCTGTGCAGGAACGCATCCGGCGGCTCGGTCATCACGGGCATTGCTTCAAGACCGGGCGCCACCGGCAGCATGTGTGCCACACATCTTGCGCCCATGAGGCGGACTGACGCGCCACGCCCCAGCAGCCACCGGTACAGGTCGGGGTCTTGCACGAAATCATGCTTGTCCAGAGTGTCGCGGCTCATCCGGCCCACCACAAAGCGGCCTTCTCGGACCGGCACGGGGCGCGGCCGGAAGCGCTCGATGTCGACCGGGGCAGGATGCAGAGGACCCTCCAGTCCATAGGCACGCCGCTGGGCATCGCAGATGAAGACATGGTCTACAGGACAACCCTTGGCCTCAAGTGCGTGGCGGCTGCGCTCCTGGGGCTCCGGAGACAGCACGGTCGAAACCTGGACGATGCGGGACACCTTCATTGCCTGAAACCACCGGCCGGGCATCATCCACTCGCCCACCACAATCAACTGGCCCACACGGGGGGCGTGACCTCTCCAACCGGTGTCGATGTTCCGGATGCCAAAGCGCCCGGAGAAAAACGGGTCCGGCCGGCCCATCTGGTTCCAGCAGGTCACATCTTCGTGCACCATGCGGATCGTTCGTGCAAGATTCAGCGCATGCCATTCGGTGCCGCCGGAGGCGTTCATGAACTCCGAGACGACATGGATGCTTTGGCTGGTCTGGTGGTCGTCTCGTGCGAACATCGGGGTCTGTTGGTGTGGGGCCGCACGAAGCATACAGTGCGTGTCCGGCGTACACCAATCCCACGACTTGCCGGAGACGCCGCATGAAGATCACCGCCGTTGACCCGTTCATCCTTCACGTGCCCGTCACGGGCAGCCAGATTGCCGACAGCACCCATACCGTCACGCATTGGGGCGTGGTCGGCGCCAGAATTTCCACCGATACGGGTTTGCAGGGCTACGGCTTCACCGGCACGCATTCGCATCTGCCCAGCGACCAACTCATCACCCGCTGCATCGCCACCTGCCATGCGCCGCTGCTGCTCGGCGAGGACGCAAATGATGTGGGCAGGCTGTGGCTCAAGCTCGCCCGCCATCCGGCACTCCAGTGGGTGGGCCGCGCAGGCATCACCACCCTGGCGCAGGCCGCCATTGATGTGGCGCTTTGGGACCTGAAGGCCAAGGCGGCCGGCGTGCCGTTGTGGAAGCTTCTTGGCGGCCAGGTGCGCGACAGGGTTCGGGCCTACAACACCGACATCGGCTGGCTGAGCATCGCCGACGACAAGCTCGTCGAAGGCGCCAGGCGCGCTGTGGCGCAGGGCTTTACAGGCATCAAGATCAAGGTGGGCAGCACCGTGGAGCGCGATCTGCGGCGCCTGGAAGCGGTGCGCCGTGCCATCGGCCCCGATGTGACGCTGGCGGTGGACGGCAATGGCAAATGGGACCTGCCCACCTGCCTGCGCTTTTGCCGCGGTGCCGAGCCGCTGGACGTCTACTGGTTCGAAGAGCCCCTTTGGTATGACGACGTCAAGGGCCATGCCGAGCTGGCGCGCGCCACCCGGGTGCCGGTTGCCCTGGGCGAACAGCTGTACACACAGGATGCATTTGCCGAGTTCTTCCACCAGAACGCCATCCACTGGGTACAGCCCGACGTGACGCGCATGGCTGGCCTGACGGAGGTGCTGCGCGTGTGCGAGACAGCGCACAGCTACCGCCTTCCGGTGGCGCCCCACGCGGGCGACATGAGCCAGGTGCATGTCCACCTCAGCTACGCCCACCCGGCGGTGCAGGTGCTGGAGTACATCCCCTGGATCAAGGATTGCTTCACCGATCCGGCCGAAGTGGTGGACGGGCATTTCCGCCTGCCGCAAGAAGCAGGTGCGGGCACCACGCCCACCAGGGAGGCGTGGGAGAAGTTCAGCCAGCCGGTGGCCTGAACCGCCTCTGCCCCGAAGTTCAGCTTGCCTTCGGCGCAACCGGCGGGCGCAGGTAGTGCAATGCGCGATCCCGCACGGCCTGCGGGCTGTACAGCGCTTCCACGGCCCTGCGGGCCTGCGCCCCCATGCGCATGCGCAGGTCCACATCCTTGCGGAGTGTCTCCAGGATGTCCAGCGCCTCTTCCTGGGTGTCAAACAGAAAGGCGTCCATACCGTCGCGGATGTACTCGGAGTATCCGCCCCAACGGTGCGCCACGACGGGCAGGCCACTGGCCATGGCTTCGAACAGCACCGTGGCGAATGTGTCGTACCAGGTGCCGGTCCGGAAGAAAAAACAATCCAGGCCGTGGAGAAAGTCCGTGGCAGGTTCCGAGCGCACAGGCATCACATGCATCCGGGGGTGGCGTTGCAACATCGGCGCGATGCAGGTGGCACCCATCAAACGCACGGCAGCACCGCGCGACAGCAGCGCCGAGTACAACGGCGGGTCATTGACGAAGTCGTGCTTCTCGACCACATCGCGGCTCAAACGCCCGACAACAAACCGGTCCGACGGCGCAGCGCCGGCACGGGGGCGAAACAAGTCGATGCTCATGGGAACCGGATGAACCGGGCCCGGCAGGTCGTAAAACCGGCGCTGGGCATCGCACACAAAAACATGATCCACCGGGCAACCTGTTTCCAGCAGGGCCGCGCGAACGGGCGCGTGATCACGCTCCCAGACGATTGTGGCGACCTGGGTGATGCGCGAGACGTCTCCCAGGCGCAACCAGGCACCCGGAAGCCACCATTCTCCGAGCAGGATCACATGCCCGCGGCGGGGAAAGTGCCCCGACCCGGGACGATGGCGGCGTGGCAACGCAATTTGCTCGATGCCCCTGCGAGCCGAGAAAACGGCGTCCGGTTCGCCATAGTCTGCCCAGCAGCGAACATCGTCGTGCACCTGCCGAAGCGCCGCCGCCAGATTGAGCGCATACCACTCGGTGCCGCCCGATGCATTGGCGAATTCGCTGACGACGTGAATCGTCCGGTCCGTCTGGGGTCGGCGGTCTGGTGCGGTGTTGGCTGTCATCGGGCTGGCGCCGCGCCTGCGTAACCGCTGGAGCGCTGGTCATTTGCGGCCTTGCCATACAAAGACTCTACGGTGGCGCGGGCAGCCCGCCCGACACGCTCGCGCAGGGCAGGGTCGCCCTGGAGACGCGCCAGGATGTTCAGCGCCTGCGCTTGCGTGTCAAAGAGGAATGCATCCACACCGTCGGTGAGGTACTCCGCGTACCCGCCCCAGCGGTGCGCCACCACCGGCAGGCCGCAGGCCATGGCCTCGAAGACCACCATGGCAAAGGTGTCGAACGCCTGTCCAGTACGGAAAAACAGGCAATCAAGCCCATGCAGGAACTGTATGGCCGGCTCACTGCCGGCTGCAGGCAATTGCAGCCCGGGGTGGCCTTGCGGCAGCAGTTGCCGGATCACATGGGCGCCCATCAGGCGCACTTGCGCCCCGCTCGCCAGCAGTTGCGCGTAGAGCGCAGGGTCATTGACAAAGTCGTGTTTGGCTTCCACGTCGCGGCTCAGTCGGCCCACCACAAAGCGGTCGGGACGCACCAGCGCAGCGCGTGGACGGAAGAGGTCGATGTCGATGGGCACCGGATGCACCGCGCCCGGCAGGTCGTACAGGCGGCGCTGCACGTCGCAGGAAAACACATACTCCACCGGGCAGCGCCTGCGGGCAAGCACCTTGCGGAACCACTCGTGGCGGTGTGAACGCACCACCGTCAGGACCTGCACGATGCGCCGCGGCTGCATGGTGTGAAACCACGGTCCTGGTTCCCAGAAGTCACCCACCAGCACCAGATTGCCGCGCTCGGGAGCCTCTCCGGGCCCGGGGCCCGTTCGCCGGATCTCGGGCATGGCATTGAATGGGGCGACGATCTCGCGGTGGTTGCACCACAGATCCACCTCGTGACCGGCACGCCGCAATGCCCGGGCCAGGTTGAGCGCGTGCCATTCAGAACCACCCACCGCGTTGCCAAACGGGCTCACCACATGCACGCGGTCCTCTGGTTGGCTTGAGGGCACCGGTGGTGGTTCGGCTGGACGACCGGACAGCCAGGACATCAGGCGGCGGGCTCCGATGGGGTGGGCGCACTCCCGCGTGCTCCACCGGTGACGACGCGTGCGTAGCGCGCAAAACTCCAGTAGGCCCACGCCCAGTCCATCAGCACCACCAGGCGGTTGCGAAACCCGATCAGGAAATAGACGTGCGCAAACAGCCAGAACAGCCAGGCGAAGTAACCCGAGAAACGCACGGGCCCCATGGGAGAGGCCAGGTCAACCACGGCCGAATTGCGACCGATGGTGGCCAGGTTGCCGTAGTCGCGGTAGCGAAATGGCCGGGTGGGCTGACCGGCGAGTCGCCGAAGTAAGTTGGCGGCCACGGCGCGGCCCATCTGCTTGGCGCCAGGTGACACACCGGGCACGGGCGTGGGCTCGCGTCCAGGCGCGTGGCTCATGGCAGCAGCCAGATCACCGATGACGCTGACGCCGGGGTGCCCCGCCAGGCTCAGGTCAGGCTGCACCCGCACGCGACCTGCGCGGTCCGTCTCGCATCCGGTTGCCGCTGCGAGCTGCAGCCCCAGAGGCGAGGCCGCCACACCGGCTGCCCAGACCATGCATTTGCTATGAATTTGATAGCGGGTCAAGTCCGCACCATGGGGGCTGGAGGCCGATTCGACTGTCAAACCGCCCGAGTCGATGGCCGTAACTCGGGCGTTCAGGCGCACCTGAACGCCAAGACGTTCGAGCTGCTCGCGGGCGCGCCGGCTCAGTGTTTCGGGCATGGCCTGCAGGACGCGTGGCCCGCCCTCGAGCAGGATGATCCTGGCGCTGGCCGGGTCAATCCGGCGGAATTCGCCGGGCAGGGTATGGCGGGCGATCTCGGCCAGCGTGCCGGCCATTTCCACGCCAGTCGGTCCTCCGCCCACCACCACGAAGGTGAGCCAGGCGTCGCGCCTGGTGTCGTCGGGCTCGTTCTCGGCCGCTTCAAAGGCAAGCAGGATGCGCCGGCGGATCTCAAAGGCGTCGTCCAGTGTCTTCAGGCCTGGCGCATATGTCGCCCAGTCGTCGCGTCCAAAGTAGCTGTGGGTGGCGCCAGCGGCCACGATCAGGTGGTCCCACGGCAGGGCGGTCCCGTCCCTGAGCAAGACCCGGCGTGACAGTGCGTCAATCGTGGTCACTTCACCCAGCAGCGTGCGCACATTGCCTTGCTGGCGGAACAGGTGGCGGATCGGGGCCGCGATGGCCGGAGCCGACAGCCCTGCGGTGGCCACCTGGTAGAGCAGCGGCTGGAACAGGTGGTGGTTGGTCTTGTCGACCAGCGTCACGTCAACCGCCGCGCCACGCAGGGCCTTGGCCGCCTCGAGCCCGCCAAATCCGCAACCAATGATGACGACGCGGGGGCGAGACGCAGGAGGTACATAGGACATGCGGGGATTATGCGAGACGGCTGCACTCAGTTGCGCCACAATCCGCGTTGCTGTGCGCCACGAAATTTCATGACCGACCTCTCTTCCCCAAATGCCCGATCGGACCGCTGGGGCAAGCCCATGCGAGGCTGGCGCCTGTGGCTATACACGATCATCTTCGAAGCAGATACGCGAGCGGGGCAACTGTTTGACAGATGGCTCATCGCCCTGATCCTCGTCAGCCTGGTCGTGGTGGCCGCCGACAGCGTGGAAGCACTGCAACGGCGCTTTCATCTGGTGTTTTTTTCCCTGGAGTGGCTGTTCACTGTGCTTTTTTCCGTGGAGTACATCGCACGCCTGACCTGCGTGCGCCACCCCTTGCGTTACGCCACCAGCTTCTTCGGCATTGTTGACCTGCTGGCCATACTGCCCACCTACCTGGCGCTGCTGTTTCCCGAACTGCACGCTCTCATTGATGTGCGGGTGCTGCGGCTGCTGCGCGTGTTCCGCGTGTTCAAACTGGCCGAATACGTGAGCGAGTACCAGGCATTGGGCGCTGCGCTGGTGGCCAGCCGCCGCAAGATCCTGGTGTTCCTGTCGGTCGTCCTTATGGTTGTGGTCATCATGGGAACCGTGATGTATGTGGTGGAAGGCCCGAGGAATGGCTTTACCAGTATCCCGACTTCGGTGTATTGGGCGATTACGACGATGACCACTGTCGGTTTTGGCGACATCACGCCCAAGACCGACTTCGGCCGATTGATCGCTTCCATGATGATGCTGTTGGGTTGGGGCACACTGGCTGTTCCCACCGGCATCGTCACTGCGGAGATGACCTTCAGGCGGGTCCAGCCACCCCAACCTACCACGCGTACCTGCCACGAATGCCTCACGGAAGGCCATTTGCCTCAGGCGATTTACTGTCAACACTGTGGGGCACCGCTGCCGGCCTACCAGCAATCCGGCGGTGCCGGCGCATGACTCGGCCCGATCTGAGCCTTTCCGTGCTGGACCAGTCCGTCGCCGCCGCCGGGCGGCCGCAGGATGAGGCCATCCGCCACACGCTGGCACTGGCCCGGTGCTGCGAAACGCTGGGTTACCACCGCTTCTGGGTGAGCGAACACCACAGCCACCCCACCATCGTGGGCACCGCGCCCGAAGTGCTGATGGCCGCCATCGCCGCGCGCACCCGGCGCATCCGCATCGGCAGCGCCGGCGTGATGCTGCCGCACTACGCGCCGCTCAAGGTGGCCGAGCAGTTCCGTGTGCTGGACGCGCTGGCGCCCGGGCGCATCGACCTGGGTGTGGGTCGTGCACCCGGCAGCGACCGGCGCACCTCCATGCTGCTGAACCCCGACCCGCAGGCTTCGGAGCAGTTTGCCCAGCAAGTGCTGGAGCTGCAGGCCTGGGTGGGCGAGGGCGTGCACACCGGCGGCATGCCACCGGGGCACCCTGGCCACGGCGTGCATGCCCTGCCACACGGCACAACAGCGCCCGTACTGTGGATGCTGGGCAGCTCGGACTACGGCGCGCGGCTGGCCGCGCAACTGGGCGTGCCGTATGCGTTTGCCTACTTCATCACCGATGGCCTGGGCGCGGCCGAGGCGCTGCACCTGTACCGCAGCGGCTACCGGCCCAATGACGTCAACCCGCAGCCCCATGCGCTGCTGTGTGTCTGGGCATTGGCCGCCGATACGGAGGCGGAGGCCTGGCACCTCTTCAAAAGCCGCGCACGCATGCGCATGGACCGCAACCTCGGTCGCCTGGGCCCGCTGCCCGCGCCCGAACATGCCGAGCGCGCCTGGAGCGAAGCCGAACGCGCCGCGTTGGAGCAACTGCGCCAGGGCGCGCTGGTGGGCAGCGGCCCTCAAGTGGCCGAAAAGCTGTGCGCGCTGGCCGCGCAGCACGCCGTGGACGAGCTGGCCGTCATCACCTGGACGCACGACCCGGCCGCGCAGCAGCGCTCATATGAGCTGTTGGCTCGTGAATTGGGTTTGATTGGCTGAACGAGGGAAATTTGGGAAAAATCCGGCTGTAGCCCCCGTGGATTCTTGGTTACCCACTATAAAAATGGTAGCAAACGGAGACAGAAACGCTGCTCTATCTACATTTTCTAGAAAAGGTTTTTCGGGGGGGCGGGCAGGCGGGGGGGGGGGGGGGGGGGGGGGGGGGGGCGAGGTGGAGGGCCTCGTTGATCTCCATGATTGACAAAGTGATCGAACCTTCGAAAAACAGCCTGGAAACTCGTCGCATTTGTCATGCGTTTCTCTACGGGCTTTTACCGGCCCTGAGCAGCATGCATTACAAAGGGCCCCCAGTCCGGGGGGGGGGGGGGTTTTCCGGGGGGCCCCCCCCCAGGGGGGGGGAGGTGTTTGGCCTGAGGAGTTGGCAGCGAGTGCGCTTCGTGTTCGACGATGTAAACGACTCGATCGATTGGGCGGTGTGTCGCGCGGCGACAGACATTCGGAAAACCAGCATGTAGGGTAATGAAAGGGTCGAAAGTTGATTTCGTCGCGTCGTCAACTATGGACACATGTCGAATGAATGCGCCTTGTCTGAAAAACTCCGCAAGCAAATCAAGATGATTCTTGTAGCGGTCAAAGTCAGTCGAAGCATGAAGTGGTTCGTCTGGAGCAAATCCAATCTTCGACCTGATGCGCAACCAAGGTTCTTCGACACTTTTTGCGCGATGATTCCACAAGGGGGGGGGGGGGGGGGGGGGGGGGGGGGGGGGGGGGGGGGGGGGGGTGGTGGGGGGGGGGGGGGGGGGGGGGGGGGGGGGGGGGTCGGGGGGGGACACAATTCGTGGTCGGGCAAGTTTCATTCGGAATGCCAGAATCCGTCAAACTCTAGGAGACAGTCAGTGCCCCAGTCGACCATGCCCGCCTTTCCGACAGCCGTTGCCGGCAGCCTGCCCAAGCCCGCCTGGCTGGCCGAGACGCAGAAACTGTGGCCGCAATGGAAATCGCAGGGCGACGAGCTGCGCCAGGCCAAGGCGGACGCCACGCTGCTGTGGATCAAGGCGCAGGAGGACGCGGGGCTGGACATCGTGGGCGACGGCGAGCAGGCGCGCCAGCACTTTGTGCACGGCTTCTTGGAGCAGGTCGAGGGCATCGACTTCGAGAACAAGGTCAAGATGGGCATCCGCAACAACCGCTATAACGCCATGGTGCCGCAGGTTGTAGCGCCCCTGCGGCTGCGGGGCCGCGTGCATGCCTTCGAGGCGCAGCTGGCGCGCGCCCACACCAAGAAGAAGCTCAAGTTCACCCTGCCCGGGCCGATGACGATCGTCGACACGGTGGCCGACAGCTTCTATGGCGACAGGGTCAAGATGGCGTTCGCCTTTGCCGAACTGCTCAATCAGGAGGCGCTGGCGCTGCAGGCCGATGGCGTGGACATCATCCAGTTTGACGAACCGGCCTTCAATGTCTACATGGCCGAGGCCGCCGACTGGGGCGTGCGGGCGCTGGAGCGTGCGGCGCGGGGCCTTGCCTGCACCACCGCCGTGCACATCTGCTACGGCTACGGCATCCAGGCCAACGTCGACTGGAAACAGACGCTGGGCGATGAGTGGCGGCAGTACGAGGCCGTGTTCCCTGCGCTGGCCAGGAGCAGCATCCAGCAGGTGAGCCTGGAGTGCTTCCACAGCCACGTGCCGCCCGACCTGATGCGCCTGCTGGACGGCAAGGACGTGATGGTGGGCGTGATCGACGTGGCCAGCGACGTGGTGGAGACACCCGAGCAGGTGGCCGACACCATCGGCACCGCGCTGCAGTTTGTGGCCCGGGAAAGACTGATCCCCTGCACCAACTGCGGCCTGGCCCCCATGAGCCGCGAGGTGGCTCTGGCCAAGCTGGACGCGCTGGCCAAAGGGGCTGCGCTGGCGCGCCAGCGCTACGGCGCCTGAACGGCCGCGCGTCCTTCCTGCGCGGGTCAGCCCTTGGGCTGGGGCGGCAGGCTCCTGAGGTAGAGGTACATCGCACGCAGGTCGGTGTCGTTCATTTCGCGCAGCGACACAAACGGCATGACCTTGACGGTGCTGCCGTCCGGGCGCTTGCCGGTCTTGAACATCCTGGTCATGGCCTCGTCGGTGGGGTACTGCGGCATCACGCTGCCTTCACCCGGCGTGAGGTTGGCCGCAGCCGGCCAGTCCGGCGGTCCACCGGGAATCTTGCCGCCAGCGAGCTTCTCGCCGTGGCAACCGATGCACATGTTGGCCACATAGGCGCCGTGCGCCAGCGTCACACCCTCGGCCACGGGCTGCTGCGGGGGCAGGCTGTGATTGATCTTGGCGGCCGCGTCCTTGATGGCGCCAAATCCGTACAGCACGCGCACCGGCAGTGGCAGCTCCACGACGGCGCCCTGGCCCGGTGCGGGTGCGAGCGAGCGGACATATGCCACCAGCGAGGCGAGGTCGTCGTCGGTGAGCCGGTTGTAGTCCTCGCTGGGCATGATCATCAGCGCGCGCCCCTTGGGGTTGACGCCGTGGCGGATGCTGCGCACCCAATCCACCGGCTGGTAACCCGCTACCACGCCGCCAGTGCCGGTGGTGATGTTGGGGCCGCCGATGCGCAGGCCCTTGCCGTCATCGGCGAAGATCGCCCCGGTGCCGGCGGCGCCGTGGCAGTCCACGCAGCCGCGCGATGCATACAGGTATTTGCCACGCGCCAGCGACTGCGGGTCGTCACGGAACGCCACCGGCTTTACCGGCACATCCACCTGGCGGATCATCTTGCTGTTGGCGCGTTGCACGCCCACTGCGGCCACCAGCGCCGCGAAGACAACCAGGCCGAGCAAAATTGCCAGTGTCCAGCGAATCCACTTGCTTTTCATGACGGACTTTCCTCTCGTTGGTGCCCAGCACCGTGTGTTTTCAGTGTTGAATATAGCTGGCACTGGTGTAGGCTGTCACGTATGAGCACGCATGAACATACGCACCCTCACCCGCATCCACATCCATCTGGCGACACCCCGTGGAAGCACGACGGTGTGCGCGTCATCCCCGGCACACAGCTGGATGGCAACGTACCGTCCACCCCCGGCATGGACCGCAAGGCGGCAATCAATTTTGCCCGGGTCGGCGCGCAAAAGCTCTGGGCAGGCACGGTGACCATCCACGCCAACGCAAAAACCGGCGCACACCATCACGGCCCGCTGGAAAGCGTGATCTATGTGGTGCGTGGCCGAGCACGCATGCGTTGGGGCGAACGCCTGGAATTCACCGCCGAAGCGGGGCCCGGAGACTTCATCTATGTGCCGCCGTTTGTTCCGCACCAGGAGATCAACGCCAGCCCCACCGAGACGCTGGAATGCGTGCTGTGCCGCAGCGACGGTCAGGCCGTAGCGGTCAACCTGGACATCGAGCCCGCCGAAAAGCCCGAGCAGGTCTTGTGGGTGGACCCGACGCACCCGACCGGCGGCGTCTAGCTCAGTCGGCGACCTTCAGCACCAGCTTGCCGAAGTTGGCGCCCGAGAACAGCTTGAGCAGCGCTTCGGGAAAGTTTTCAAGGCCCTCCACCACGTCTTCCTTGCTCTTCATGCGGCCGTCCTTCAGGTAGCCCGCCATTTCGGCAATGGCCAGGTGGTAGCGGTCGGCGTAGTCGAACACCACGATGCCTTCCATGCGCGCGCGGTTGACCAGCAGGCTCAGGTAGTTCTTGGGGCCCTGCACCGGCGTGGTGTTGTTGTACTGGCTGATGGCGCCACAGATGATGATGCGCGCGCCGCGCGTGGTGCGGGCCAGAACGTCGTCCAGGATCTCGCCGCCCACGTTGTCAAAGTACACGTCCACCCCCTTGGGGCATTGCTCCTTGAGCGCCGCCTTGACGTTGCCGGCCTTGTAGTCGATGCAGGCGTCAAAGCCCAGTTCGTTGACCACCCAGTCGCATTTGGCGCGGCCCCCGGCGATGCCCACCACCCGGCAGCCCTTGATCCGGGCCAGTTGCCCCACCGTCTGGCCCACCGCACCGGCTGCGCCAGAGACCACCACGGTCTCGCCCGGTTTGGGCTGGCCCACATCCATCAGCCCGAAGTAGCCCGTCATGCCCGGCATGCCCAGCACGTTGAGCCACTGCGTCATGCTGCCCAGCGACAAATCGATTTTGGCGACGCCGCTGCGGCGGAGTTCGGCCTCGGGCACCAGGCACCAGGACTGCACGCCCAGCCCGGCGGAAACCACATCGCCCACGGCGAACTTCGGGTTGCGTGAGGCTGCGACGCGGCCGATGCCGCCGGCACGCATCACCTCGCCGATGCCCACTGGCGGGATATAGCTCTTGCCTTCGTTCATCCAGCCGCGCATGGCCGGGTCCAGCGACAGCGCCAGGGTCTGGATCAGCACGCCGCCTTCGGCGGGCCCGGCGACCGGCTCGGTGGTGAAATTCCAGCACTCGCGCCCGGGCGTGCCCACGGGGCGCTGGGCCAGACGGACTTGCTGGTTGACGGCATTGGCGATGGCAGTAGACATGGGGGCTCCTTCGGACGAAGCCGGCATGCTAAGCCGCGTCCGGGGGTGTCAGGGTTGCCTAGGCGACAGCCGCCAACGCCCACGCCCGCTCGGTTTCAACGACGCAGGTACAGCCCGTCGGACCATGTGGCCAGCCATTGCGGCCTGAAAGCAACGAACACGGCCGCCACCAGCCCGGTCACAAACGCGTCGCCCCAGGACATCAGCCAGCGGGCCACCAGGGCGAGTCCGGGGTCGATGCCCCGCAGGCCGTGGCCGGCCAACTGCGAGAGCGTTGCGGCCGCGAACGCGCACGCCGCCGTGCCCAGGAAGGCGCGGCCAAGCAGGTACACAAACGGGTGCGTGCCAACCCATCGGCGCACCAGCGCACCCAGCACCAGCGCGAGCGTGGCGGGCACCACACCCTGCCACGCAAGCTGCGCCACCATCGTGTCCATGGGGGTCTGCGCCAGCAGGGCAGCGATCAGCGCGACCAGTGTCAGCGCCGGTATGGCCAGTGGCCAGCCAAGCAACAGGACGGCAAGGCAGGCGCCGGACCACTGCAATTGCAGCGGCATCGCGTGCAGCCGTGGCAGGGCCCACAACCAGGGAAGGATCACCAGGATGGCCAGCAAGGGCGTGATCAGGGGCGTGCGCCTGAGCATGCGCCAGGGTTGGGCCAGCAAGGCGGTGACCAGCGCGAGTGCCACAAGCAGGACCTCCAGCATCATGGCGCTGACGGGGCCAAAGGGGACTTGATCAGGCCGCTTCGGCAGTGGCGCGGGCATCGCTGCAACTGGCACCCCCGCATCCCTCTATCAGCGCTTGCGGCAGCGCATGGGGCGCGGAGACGATGCCGGTTTGCGGGTCGTAGCCCAGGCGCCGCAAGTGCAGGGCGAGAGCCGCATCCATGCTTTGCGCATGCTGGGGGAACCATTTGCCCAGCTCGATCACCATTTCGCGCAGCAGTGGCTCGTCCGGCCCCGAGGCGCAGCGCTTCTGGACCTCGCCCATCACGTTGAGCACCACCCGGTGTTGCATGCTGTGGCAGTTGGACGACGCGAAGCGAGTCTGGCGCATCCATGCGTCCTCGCGGTCGAAGTGCGCCTGGGTGTGCGCCACCAGCGCGTCCCACGCGGCGACAAGGCCGTCGGTTGGCGCGGCATCGACGGCGGCCAGCAGATCGACGAACTCCTTGTGCGTGTCATCCATCAGGGGCAAGTCCAGCGACAGGGCGTCGGACCACTGCAAAGAAGCCATGGCATTCCTTTGGGGGCGCAAAGCGCGCAGTTTGCGGGGGATTGGCGCGACCCGGCTTGACACAGGTCATGAAGCTGCAACACTGGGTGTCGATTGCCCGTGCCGGCCGTGTAATGAACGGGCCTCCAGCACGACTGACAGCCGGGGCCCACCCCGACAAGGAGAAGCGACGCATGCAGGACACGCAGGCCGTACGGCCGAAGCTGGGCGAGCGCGCCACGCTGGCGCAGTGGTACGACGTCGTCCGGGCCGAAAGCCTCCGGCGTGCGCAACCGCTGTCTCCAGAAGACCAGTCCGTGCAGTCCATGCCCGATGCCAGCCCCACCAAGTGGCATCTGGCGCATGCCAGCTGGTTCTTCGAGGCGGTGGTGCTGCAGGCCCACCAGCCGGGCTACCGTGTGTTTGACGCCCGCTGGCACCACCTGTTCAATTCGTACTACGAGGCGCTGGGTCCGCGCCATGCGCGCGCGCAGCGCGGTGTGCTCAGCCGCCCGTCGCTGGCGGCGGTGCTGGACTACCGTGCCCATGTGGACGCCGCCATGCGCCAGTTCATCATGCAGGCCGACGCCACCACCTGGGACGCGGCCGCGCCGCTGGTGACGCTGGGCCTGCACCACGAGCAGCAGCACCAGGAGCTGATGCTGACCGACATCCTGCACGCTTTCTGGTGCAACCCGCTGCTGCCAGCCTACCGGCCAGGCGCCCAGCCTCAGCCCGCGGCTGAGTCGGGGGGCGTGGCGCTGCAGTGGATCGATGTGCCGGGCGGGCCGGTGGCCGTGGGCCATTCGGGCAAACGGGTTTGCCTTTGACAACGAGACACCGCGTCACACGGTGCAGGTGGCGCCCTGCCAGATGGCCAGCCGGCTGGTGACCTGTGGCGAATTCGCACAGTTCATCGCCGACGGCGGCTACACCCGCGCCTCGCTGTGGCTGTCTGACGGCTGGGCGGCGGTGCAGGCCAACGGCTGGCAGGCCCCTGCGTACTGGCTTGCGCCACAAGACCCGCGAGCCCCGGCCGCACATTGGCAGAAGTTTGGCCTGCATGGCGTGCAGCCACTGGACCCCAGCGCCGCCGTGACGCAATTGAGCTTTTACGAGGCTGCAGCCTACGCCGAGTGGGCCGGCGCGCGTCTGCCCACCGAATTTGAGTGGGAAGCCGCCTGCGCGCTGCCGGGCATGTCGCAGCAGCACGGCGTGGCCTGGCAATGGACGCGATCGTCTTACGACCCCTACCCGGGATTCCGGCCGCTGGCGGGTGCCGTGGGCGAATACAACGGCAAGTTCATGGTGGGCCAGCTGGTGCTGCGGGGCAGCAGCCAGGCCACGCCGGCGGGCCATGCGCGCGCCACCTACCGCAACTTCTTTCCGCCCGCGGCGCGCTGGCAGTTCAGCGGGCTGCGCCTGGCGCGGGACTTTCCATGCTGAGCCCGCGCATGGCACCCAAGGTTGTGCCGGTCGGTCCGACCGAAGGCTCGCCGCACAGCCTGGCCGGTGACGCCGCTGTCGACGCCGCGCGCCAGGCTTTCGCGCACGACCTGCGCCAGGCGTTGTCCTCCAGACCGCGCAGCATCTCGCCCAAGTACTTTTACGACAGTGCGGGCTCGGCGCTGTTCGAGCGAATCTGCGAGCTGCCCGAGTACTACCCCACACGCACCGAGATGGCGATCCTGCGCGCGCGCGCGGGCGAGATCGCGGCTCTGGCCGGGCCGGGCGCCGAGATCGTGGAGTTCGGCGCCGGCGCCTGCATCAAGGTGCGGGTGCTGCTGGACGCCCTGGACTCGCCCGTGCGCTTCCTGCCCATCGACATCTCGGCCGAGCCGCTGGCCGCGGCCGCGGCAGCCCTGCGGCGCGACTACCCCGGCCTGCAGGTGCAGCCCGTTGCCGCGGACTACACCCGCCTGCTGCTGCCCGCCCCCGTACCGGGCCATGGCCGCCGTCTGGGCTTTTTCCCCGGCTCCACCATCGGCAACTTCAGCAACGCCGAGGCCTTGCAGTTCCTGCAGCGGGCGGCCTCGGTGCTGCGTGGCGGCGCGCTGCTTCTGGGTGCCGACCTCGTCAAGGACCCGGCCGTGCTGCACGCCGCCTACAACGACGCGCAGGGCGTGACGGCGGCTTTCAACCGCAATCTGCTGGTGCGCGCCAACCGCGAACTGGGCACCCGGTTCGTGCCCACACAGTTTGACCACAGCGCCTTCTACAATGCCCCGATGCAGCGCATCGAGATGCACCTGGTCAGCCGGTGCGCGCAGCACGTCGAACTGGACGGCGAGCGTTTTGAGTTTGCGCAGGGGCAGACCCTGCATACCGAGAACTCCTGCAAGTTCACCATCGAGAGCCTGCGCGCGCTGGCCGTGCGTGCAGGATTCACACCCGGGCCGGCCTGGACCGATCCGCAACGCCTGTTCAGCCTGCATTGGCTGGAGGCACCCCACTGAGAGGAAAGCCATGAAAGCCGTCTGGAACGACGTCGTCGTCGCCGAAAGCGATGACACCGTCGTGGTTGAAGGAAACCACTATTTCCCGGAGAGCGCACTCAAGCGCGAGTATGTTGCCTTCAGCAACCACAAGACCACCTGTGGCTGGAAAGGGCAGGCCAGCTACTACTCGCTGCTGGTCAAGGGCGAGCTCAATATCGACGCCGTCTGGTACTACCCCGAGCCCAAACCCGAGGCCGACATGGTGCGTGGTCGCGTGGCCTTCTGGAAGGGCGTCAAGGTCGGCGCCTGAATTTCCCCGGGTCCGGCAGCCCGGCGGGCATCGCTTAAGCTAGCCGGATGTCGCCCGAGCCCGCCTACACCTACCCCGACCAACTCCCCACCCAGCTGCGCCAACAGGGCTATGCCGTGCTGAGCACGCAGGGTGTGTGCGAGTTGGCTGTCTGCACGCCACCGCAGCTGGCGCAACTGGCCCCGTCCTGGGCGGACCTGCCGCCCGACCAGTACCTCAAGGACGGCGGACGCTACCGCCGTCGCCGGCATTCCTGCTTCATTGCGGACGGCGACGCGCTCACACAAGTGCCGCACCGCGCGCACTGGCAGCCGGTGGCGTACAACGCGTTGCACGGCGGCATGCAGCGATGGTTCGAGCCGGTGGATACCACCACGGTGGCCCAACCGGCCTGGGGCCGGTTGATGCGCTCTCTGGCGGCCGTGGCGTCACACGCACGCGGCCTGCAGCCCTGGTTCATCGAGGCGCACCAGTTCCGCATTGACACCACCGACGGCATTGGCCGGCCCACGCCCGAGGGCGCACACCGCGACGGCGTGGACCTGGTGGCCGTCTTCCTGGTCGCGCGCCACGGCATCAAGGGTGGCGAGACGCGGGTTTTCGAGGCCGACGGCCCCAACGGCCAGCGGTTCACGCTGACGCAGCCGTGGAGCCTGGTGCTGCTGGACGATACCCGCGTGATCCACGAGTCCACGCCCATCCAGCCGCTGGGCGAAGGCGGCTGGCGCGACACCCTGGTTGTGACGCTGCGCGCCGGGGGCTTTCAGGACGACGGCGCCTCTGCGGCAGACGCCGCTGCTGCGGCTCAGGCGGGCGCCTGAGCCGGCGCTCCCGGCTGCGGGGGCAGGCGCATCAGATGCGTTCGAAGATCGCCGCGATGCCCTGGCCGCCGCCGATGCACATCGTGACGAGCGCATAGCGGCCGTTGACGCGCTGCAGCTCGTACAACGCCTTCACCGTGATCAGCGCACCGGTCGCACCGATGGGGTGGCCCAGCGAGATGCCTGATCCATTGGGGTTGACCTTGGCCGGGTCAAGGCCCAGGTCACGCGTGACGGCGCAGGCCTGTGCGGCAAAGGCTTCATTGGCTTCGATCACGTCCAGGTCGTTGACCGTGAGGCCTGCCTTTTGCAGCGCCAGCTTGGTCGCGGGGACCGGGCCGATGCCCATGTACTTGGGGTCCACGCCGGCGTGGGCGTAGGCCACCAGGCGGGCCAGCGGCTTGGCGCCGCGCGCCTTGGCGGTGCCGGCTTCCATCAGCACCACGGCCGCGGCTGCGTCGTTGATGCCCGATGCATTGCCGGCGGTGACGGTGCCGTTCTCCTTGACGAACACGGGCTTGAGCTTGGCCAGGTCGGCCATCGTGCATCCGGAGCGGAAATGCTCGTCGGTGGCGTAGGCCACGTCGCCCTTCTTGCTCTTGAGGATGACCGGCGTGATCTGGTCCTTGAAGTAGCCGGCCTGGGTGGCGCGCTCGGCGCGGTTGTGGCTTTCGACGGCCAGCTTGTCCTGGTCTTCGCGCGTGATGCCCCACTTGGCGGCGATGTTCTCGGCCGTCACGCCCATGTGAATCGTGTGGAACGGGTCGTGCAGCGCGCCAACCACCATGTCGGTGAGCTTGGCGTCGCCCAGGCGGGCGCCCCAGCGGCCCGACAGGCTGGCGTAGGGGCCGCGGCTCATGTTCTCGGCGCCGCCGCCGATGGCGATGTCGGCGTCGCCCAGCAGGATGGACTGCGCTGCCGACACGATGGCCTGCAGGCCGGAGCCGCACAGGCGGTTCACGTTGAAGGCGGGCGTGCCCTCGGCGCAACCGCCGTTGATGGCCGCGACGCGCGACAGGTACATGTCGCGCGGCTCGGTGTTGACCACATGGCCGAACACCACATGGCCGACGTCAGCACCGGCCACGCTGGCCCGCGCGAGCGACTCGCGCACGACCTGGGCTGCCAGGTCAACGGTGGGAATGTCCTTCAGGCTGCCGCCAAAGGTACCGATGGCGGTGCGCACACCGCTGACAACAACAACTTCACGGCTCATCTCGGGTCTCCTGGAAAATGGGTTGGGGCAAACCGCCGATGGTGGTTCCGGGCGGCTACGTGGCGCTTACATCTTTGGCGGAACAGCCGCATTTTTGCGTCGCTCACGGCCTGCAATGTCGCCCGGTTGTCAATCCCGCACATCGGCCACCGGGTTGGCGCCGAAATCCGGCCGCTCCAGCCAGGCCAGCACCTGGCGGGCCGCCGCTTCGGGCGAGGCCAGCAGGCCCTTGTCCTTGAGCCCGATGAAGTTGCCCACATCGGGGAAGCGCGCGGCATCGGTGCCGCGCAGCTGCACCTGCATGGCCGTGTCGATCACGCCCGGGGCAAGCGAGCAAACCCGCGCGCCGTTGGGCAGGGCAGCTTCTTCCAGCGAGAGGCAGCGGGTGAAGTGGTCCATGCCTGCCTTGACGGCGCAATAGCCCGACTGAGAGGCCATGGCCCGCCGCCCAAGGCCCGAGGAAATGTTGAGCACGCGCCGCTGTGCCGCCCAGCCGCGCGTGGCCGCCAGGAAAGCGGCGGTCAACAGCATGGGCGCCTCCAGGCCCACACGCAACGCCGGTACCAGCGCGTCGTCCTCGGCGTCGCGCAGCGGCGCGATGGGCGGCAGCAGCGCGGCGTTGTTGATCAGCGTGGCGTGGCTGAAGCTGCCCGCCGGCTGTGCGGCCAGCCACTGGCGCAAGCGTGGCGTCAGCGCCTGCGGTTGCGACAGGTCGTGCGGCCACTGGTGCAGCACGGCGCCGGCGCGCTGGGCCTCTTCGGCCAGCGTGGCGTCCGTGCCGCGCGAGATGCACAGCAGCACGCCGCCCGCGCGCAGGAGTTGCGAAGCCATGGCGCGGCCCATGCCGCGTGTGGCGCCCGTAAGGATGGTGAGGGGGTGGGTCATCGTGCGATTGTCGGCCAGAGTGGCCGCAAGGGCCGTTTGCAAGGAAAATCGGCCTCCAGCCCCCATGGGCGCTTGCTGACCCACTATAAAAATCATAGTAAACATGGAACTCGCCGTCCCCTACGCCCTGCTGGCCGACGCCGTCCTGGTCCTGCACGTCGCCGTCGTCCTGTTTGTCGTGAGCGGGCTGGTGCTGGTGGTGGCGGGCAATTTGCTGACTGGCTGGGCCTGGGTCAACGCGCTGTGGTTCCGGCTGCTGCATCTGGCGACCATTGCCTGTGTGGCGGCACAGGCCTGGGCCGGGCTGGAGTGCCCCCTGACCACGCTGGAGATGTGGCTGCGGGCGCAGGGCGGCACCACCCCGTATGGGGGTGGCTTTATCCAGCACTGGCTGCAAGCCTTGTTGTTCTGGCACGGGCCGCCCTGGGTGTTTACGGCGGCCTACACGGGCTTTGGCCTGGCCGTGGCGGCGGCGTGGTGGCGCTTTCCGCCACGACGGCGCGGGCGGCGGTCCCGGTCGGCCGACAATCCTCCAAACTCCAACCTTCACCATCATGTGCCGCAGCATCAAGACCCTGTTCAACTTTGAACCGCCCGCCACAGAGCTGGAGATCCGCGACGCCTCGCTTCAGTTCGTGCGCAAGCTCAGCGGCTTCGCCGTCCCGTCGCGCGCCAACGAGGAAGCTTTCGACAGGGCGGTGCAGGAAGTCGCCGCCTCGGCGCGCAAGCTGATCGACAGCCTGGTCACCCACGCCGAGCCGCGCAACCGCGAGGTCGAGGCCGCCAAGGCCAGGGAGCGGTCAGCGGAGCGGTTTGGACCGAAAGCCAGCGAATACGGCAAGATCTGAGACGCCCCAACCGCCTGTGGCCGGCCCGCAACGCGGGCGTGTGGGCCGCTTGACGATCGCCAGCTGTCCCGGGACATTCAACGTAGGTCCATGGGAGGGACTTCATGCAATGCATCCGTTGCGGCTTCGACCTCGTTGATCTCGCCGCAGATTGCCCGCAATGCGGGTTGTCGTCAGCCTCGTCGCCTCAGTCGCCAGCACCCGAACCAACAACCGAGCTGGCGCCTCATTTCGTCGCGAAGCACTGGCGGGGGCTCTACCCGCTGGCCACGTCATATTGGGGATTCGGCCTGATGGTGACGTTGGGCGTCATGGCGCTGGTAAAGGCCATAGACGTCATCGTTCAGAACTCCGAAGTCAGCCCTCGGGCATCCGGGGCGCTCGTCGTGAGCGTGTACCTTTTTGCGCTGCCGGCAACGGTCTGGCAGTTTGTCGGCATCTGGCGCTCTGCCACACGCTACAGCCAGCTCAAACCCGATGCAGTCTGGGGTGTACTGGCCAAGCTGATGGTGGTCATCGGCGTGTTGCGTGGTGGCGCGGATCTGGTCCAGAACGGCGTTCCCATGATGACAGAGGGGGTGCGTCTCATTTCGGGCGTTGAAAACATCCCTCCGCATCAGATCCGCGTCATGCGCGACGGCACCGAGATCGAACTGGCGGGTGGTATCCGGCACGGTACAGCGGCGGCTTTTGGTCAGGCGCTGGCCTCTGCGCCCGGAGTCAAGGTGGTTCACCTCAACAGCCAGGGCGGACGAATGGGTGAGGCGTTCAGGATCCACCGCCTCGTCAAGGCGCGCGGGCTCACGACCTTTACGGCTGTGGACTGTGCCAGCGCCTGCACGGTCATCTTTCTTGCGGGGAAGCAACGCCTGCTCAGTGAGAAGGGGCGTCTGGGCTTTCACAGCGCTTCCGTGGGTGAGTCAGGCCACGTCATTGACGCGCTCAACAACGAGTTTCGCAGCGCGATGCTGGATCACGGTGCCCCCCGGGAGTTTGTGGATCGCGCATTGTCCACGCGGCCGGATGCCATGTGGTACCCCAGCGCTGCAGAGCTTCAGCAGGCCAGGATCGTTGATGCAATTGTCGATCCACGGCAGTTTGCATTGTCGGGCATTGCCCACTGGAGTGACCCAGGCAGGATCGAGGCCGAACTCAAAAAGAATCCGGCCTTTGCTGCAATGGCCGAGCATGATCCCAAAAACTATGATCGATTGCGCGAGATCATGGTGACGGGCGTACAGAAGGGTCGCTCCATGCAGGAGATCCACCGCGACACCCAGGCGGTTTTCCACACGCTCCTTCCACAGTACATGCGCACCGCGCCCGACGCCGAACTGGTGCGCTACTGGCGCAGCCAGTTTGCCGGGATGCGTCACCTGATGGGCGCCAACCCGCAGGACTGTGTTGATTTCCTGTGGCCGGAGTGGGCCAAGACGCCGGTCAACCTGTTCAAGATACTGCCTCCGGCTTTAATCAGGGAGGACTTTGAAGCGCTGGCCGGGCTGGTAAAGGGTGCAGCGCAGAACCCCCGACGCGGGCAGCCTTCATCCCAAAGTCAGCAAGACATGCATGCAGTGTTTCGCAACCTGGGCGCTGCCCACCCGCGTGCGTCCGAGGTGCTGGAAAAACCGGTGCGATTCCGCGACGACCCCTCCCTGCTGTGTCGCGTCGTCGTTGGCTTGTATGCCGAGGTGTTGAGCTTGCCCGCTCCGCGCGCTGCGGCCGTGCTGCGGCGGATGCAGCCTGCGTGAGCTGGCCTGGATAAAGCAGAGGCGCGGGGTCGTGAAGGGGCTGATGATGTGTGGCAATGAGTGCGCCGACCCTGAAATTCGCAGGAAATCGGCCTCCAGCCCGCGCCAGTACTCACTGACCCACTACAAAAACCATAGCAGAAAGCAGGGCTTCAGCGCCCGCCCAGCGCCCGCAACACGCGCTCGGGCGTGGCCGGCGCGTCCATGCGCACGGGCCCGGTGCCGGGGCGGGCGCGGGCCACGGCGTCGCGCAGGGCTTCCCACACGCTGATGGCCAGCATGAAAGGCGGCTCGCCCACGGCCTTGCTGCCGAAGACGTTGTCTTCGCGGTTGGGCTCGGGCCACAGCGCCACTTTCAGGTGTGCCGGCACATCGCCGGTGGCGGGAATCTTGTAGGTGCTGGGCGCGTGGGTGGCCAGGCGGCCGCGGGCGTCCCACACCAGCTCTTCGGTGGTGAGCCAGCCCATGCCCTGCACGAAGCCGCCCTCGATCTGCCCGATGTCGATGGCCGGGTTGATGCTGCGGCCCACGTCGTGCAGGATGTCCACGCGCAGCACGCGGTTCTCGCCCGTCAGGGTGTCGATGGCCACTTCGGTACAGGCGGCGCCGTAGGCAAAGTAGTAAAACGGCCGCCCCTGCATCGTCGTCTTGTCGTAGTGGATCTTGGGCGTCCGGTAAAAGCCGTCGCTCCACAGCTGGATGCGGTTGGCGTAAGCGGCCAGCACCACCTCGTCAAAGCTGCGCGTCGCCTTGGGCGTGCGCACCTGCCCACCGGCAAACTGCACCGCCCCGGCGCCACAGCCATCGAGCCCGGCCACAAAGGCGGCCAGGTTTTCGCGCACGCGGCGCGCGGCAAACTGCGCGGCACGGCCGTTGAGGTCGGTGCCGCTGGAGGCGGCGGTGGCGCTGGCGTTGGGCACCTTGGCGGTGTCCGCAGCCGTCGCCATCACGCGCGCCAGCGGCACGCCCAACTCGTCGGCCACCACCTGCGCCACCTTGGTGTTCAGGCCCTGGCCCATCTCGGTGCCGCCGTGGTTCACCTGCACGCTGCCGTCGGTGTACACATGCACCAGCGCGCCGGCCTGGTTGAACAGCGTGGCCGTGAAGCTGATGCCGAACTTGACGGGCGTGAGCGCCATCCCGCGCTTGATAACCGGGCTGTCGGCGTTCCAGGCGTCCAGCTCGGCGCGGCGGCGGCGGTAGGCGCTGGTGCGCTCCAGCTCGGCCATCAGGGGCGCGAGGATGTTGTCCTCCACCGGCATCTGGTAATGGGTGACATTGCGCTCGGTGATGCCGTACAGGTTGCGCCGGCGCACGTCCAGCGGGTCCAGGCCCAGGTGGCGCGCGATGTCGCCCAGGATCGATTCGATGACGATCACGCCCTGTGGCCCGCCAAACCCGCGGAAAGCCGTGTGGCTCTGGGTGTGCGTCTTGCAGCGGTACGAGGTGATGGCCACGTCGCTCAAAAAATAGGCGTTGTCGGCATGGAAGATCGCCCGGTCGGCCACCGGGCCCGACAGGTCGGCCGAGAAGCCGCAGTTGGCCAGCATGTCCAGGCGCAGTCCGCGCACCAGGCCGTCGGGGTCAAAGCCCACCGTGTAGTCGTAGGCAAACGGGTGGCGTTTCCCCGTGATCATGAAATCGTCGTCGCGGTCCAGCCGCATCTTGACGGCGCAGCCCAGGTGGTGCGCCGCCACGGCCGCCCACACCGCCACGTGGCCGGCCTGCGTCTCCTTGCCGCCAAAGCCGCCGCCCATGCGCCGGCATTCCACCCGCACGGCGTGGCCGTCCAGCCCAAGCGCGTGCGCCACCCAGTGCTGCACCTCGCCGGGGTGTTGCGTGCTGCTGTGCACCAGCCACTGGCGCTGCTCCTGTGGCAGCACATAGGCCACCTGGCCTTCCAGGTAGAAGTGCTCCTGTCCGCCAACCTCGAACTGGCCGCTGATCACGTGTGCCGCCGCGGCCAGCGCGGCGGTGGCGTCGCCGCGCGCCACCTGCACCGGCGGCAGCACATAGCTTTGCGCGGCGTGCGCGGCCTGCGGCGTCAGCAGGGCGGGCAGCTCGTCGATCTGCAGCTTGACCAGCCGGGCGGCGTGGCGCGCCTGCTGAAAGGTTTGCGCCACCACCACACCCACCACCTGGCCCACGTGCTCCACCCGGTCGATGGCGAACACGGGTTCGTCGTGCTTCGGGGTGGCAAAGTGGCGCGCGCCGGGGATGTCGGCCGCGCTGAAAAAGCCGCGCACGCCGGGCAGCGCGAGCGCGGCCGAGGCGTCCACACCGCGCAGCCGGCCATGCGCCACGGTGGACATCACCGGCGCCGCGTGCAGCGTGCCACGCACTTCGGGGATGTCGTCAATGTAGGTGGCGCCGCCGGCCACCTGGGCGCGCGCGCTCTCGTGCGGGTGCGACACGCCGGCCGTGGCGGGCGCAGGTTGGCCTGTGACCTTGTGCGCGTTCACGCCGGGGCTCCATCGGCCGCAAAGGACTCCAGGCTCACCTGCTGCAGTCCCTGCGTCTCCAGCCAGAAGCGCTGCAGCAGGTTGCCCAGCACTTCGCGGCGGTAGTCAGCGCTTGCCCGCATGTCGGAGATGGGCGAAAACTCCGCCCGCAGCACGGCCATGGCCTGGCGCACCGTGCCCTGCGTCCAGGGGTGGCCGCGCAGCGCGGCCTCGGTCTTGACGGCCCGCACCGGCGTGGCGGCCACGCCCCCGGCGCCGATCGACACATGGGTGACGGCGCCGTCCTGCACCTCCAGCCGCAGCGCCAGGCAGACGGCGGAGATGTCGTCGTCAAAGCGCTTGGACACCTTGTAGGCACGCAGCACCACGCCCTTGCGGGAGTGCGGCACCTTGATCCACGCGAGCACCTCGTCGGGCGCCATCACGTTCTGGCGGTAGCCGGTGTACAGCTGCTCCAGCGGCAGCTCCCGGTGGCCCCGCGTGCTCATCAGCACCACGTTGGCGCCCATGGAAATCAGCAGGGGCATGGCGTCGCCGATGGGCGAGCCGTTGGCCACGTTGCCGCCCAGCGTGCCCGAGTTGCGCACCGGCAGGCCGGCAAAGCGCGCGGCAAAGGCCTTGAGCTGCGGGCGCTCGGCCACCAGCGCGGCAAAGGCGTCTGCCAGGGTGACGGCTGCGCCGATGGCGATGTGGTTCGGGTAGCGCTCGATGCGGCGCAGCTCGGCCACGCGCGTCAGGTCCAGCACCTGTGCAAAGCGCCGGTGCTGCTTGGTCACCCACAGGCCGGCGTCGGTGCAGCCGGCCACCAGCTGGGCCTGCGGGTGCGCTGCGCGGGCGGCCAGCAGTGCCTTCAGGCTGCGCGGCAAAATATAGACCGAATTGGCCTCCGGCCCCCGTGGTTCCTTGCTGAGCTGCTCCAGTTTTGATAGCAAACCGGCCTCGTCCACGCGCACCGGGGGCTGCAGGCTCATCTGCTGCGCGGCGTCCAGGATGGGCCGGTAGCCGGTGCAGCGGCACAGGTTGCCCGACAGGTCCTCCTGGGCACGCTCGCGGGTGATGGCTTCGCCCTTGCAGACCTGGTTCTGGTACATCCCGAACAGGCTCATCACAAAGCCAGGCGTGCAAAAGCCGCACTGGCTGGCATGAGCCTGCACCATGGCCTCCTGAGCGGGGTGCAGGGTGCCGTCGGGGGCGGCCAGGTCCTCCACCGTCCACAGCGCAAGGCCATCGACCGAATGCGCCAGCCGGATGCAGCTGTTGATGGCGCGGTATTCAATGCGGCCGTTGACCGCTTCGCCCAGCACCACGGTGCAGGCGCCGCAGTCGCCCTCGCCGCAACCCTCCTTGGTGCCGCAGTCGCCCAGGTCCTCGCGCAGCACCTGCAGCAGGGTGCGATCGGGTGGTACATTGACCAGGCGGACCGGCTCGCCGCGGCGGATCAGCCGGATGGGACGGGGTTGGGGAGCTTCAGGCATGCGCGACAGCGTAGGGCGGTGACGGACGGGCTGCATACAGCTTGCCATATCCACACGATGCATGACAAGGTATGAGAGACCAGACGCTTTTCGACAAGATAGACCTCCACTTGATAAGGGTCTTGCACACCGTGTTGACTGAACGCAGCGTCTCGCGAGCCGCCGTCCGCCTGGGCATGTACCAGCCGGCGGTCAGCGCCGCGCTCAAGCGGCTGCGCGAGCTCTCGGGCGACCCGCTGCTCGTGCGCAGCGGCTCGGCCATGGTGCCCACCGATGCCGCGCTGCGCATGATCGAGCCCAGTGCAAGCATTCTTCGTGCCGCCGAGGTGCTGTTCTCCGACGCCCGCGGTTTCGAGCCGCGCAGCACCGACACCACCTTCCGGATTGCGGCCTCCGACTACATGGACCCGCTGTTCCTGCCGCGCCTGGTGGCGCAGGTGCAGCAGCTCGCCCCCGGAAGCCGCATCGAGATCCACCCGCTGTCGGCGGCGGCCGACTACCAGGCCCAGCTGGCCATGGGCGACATCGACCTGGTGGTGGGCAACTGGCTGCGCCCGCCCGAAGACCTGCACATGGGCCGGCTGTTTGGCGACGAGATCGTCTGCCTGGTCTCGAGCGAGCACCCCGCGGTGCGCCGCGGCTGGGACAAGGCTGGCTGGCTGGAGGCCGGCCACATTGCGCCCACGCCCACCCATCCCGGCGCGCGCGGCATCATCGACGAGCACCTGGCCACGCTGGGGTTGCGGCGCAACATCACGGCGCGCTGCCCGCACTTCGGGCTGATCCCGGCCATGGTGGCATCAAGCTTGCTGGTGCTGACCACCGGGCGGCATTACTGCGAGCGCTTCGTAGACCAGTTGCCCGTGAAAATCCTGAAATGCCCTGTGGAATTTCCGCGCATGATGTATTACCAGCTGTGGCACGAACGCACGCACGCCTCGGGCGCGGCGCGCTGGTTGCGCGAGCAGGTCAAGTCGGTGGCGGCAACGCTACAAAAACAATAGCAAGTCAACCAGTATCCACGGGGCCTGGAGCCATAAAACACGAACAATTTCATGGAAAAGGCTGAATGACCACCCCCCGCCTGGAGCTGCGCGGCATCACCAAGCGCTATCCGTCGGTTGTCGCCAACAGCGATGTCTCGCTGGTGGTGCAGCCGGGGGAGACGCATGCCGTGCTGGGGGAGAACGGCGCGGGCAAGTCCACGCTGATGAAGATCATTTACGGCTCGGTCAAGCCCGATGCCGGCAGCGTGCTGGTGGATGGCCAGCCGGTGCAGGTGCGCAACCCGCGCGAGGCGCGCGCGCTGGGCATCGCCATGGTGTTCCAGCACTTCAGCCTGTTTGACACCCTGTCGGTGGCCGAAAACGTCTGGCTGGGGCTGGACCGCGGCCAGACTCTGGCCGATGTGGCGCGCAACATCCGCGCCAAGGCCGCCGAATATGGCCTCGAGATCGACCCCGACCGGCCGGTGCACACGCTGAGCGTGGGCGAGATGCAGCGGGTGGAAATTATCCGCGCGCTGCTGACGCAGCCGCGGCTGCTGATCCTGGACGAGCCGACTTCGGTGCTGACGCCGCAGGCGGTGGAAAAGCTCTTTGTGGTGCTGAAGAAGCTGGCGTCCGAAGGGTGCAGCATCCTGTACATCAGCCACAAGCTGCACGAGATCCGCGAACTGTGCAACGCCTGCACCGTGCTGCGCGGCGGCAAGGTCACCGGCGTGTGCAACCCGCGCGAGGAGTCCAACGCCTCGCTCAGCCGACTGATGATCGGTGCGGAGCCGCCGGCGCTGGAGCACCGCCCGGCCCGCGCCGGCGAGGTGGTATTGGGCGTGCAGGCCCTGAGCCTGCCGCGCGAAGACCAGTTCGGCGTGGACCTGGACGGCATCGACCTGCAGGTGCGCGCCGGCGAGGTGGTGGGCATTGCCGGTGTGTCGGGCAATGGCCAGAAGGAACTGATGTGGGCGCTGTCGGGTGAGGACACCCGGGCGCCGGCGGGCACCGTCACGGTGCGCGGCCAGGACGTGGGCGCCCTGCACCCGGGCGAGCGGCGCCGCCTGGGCCTGCACTTTGTGCCTGAGGAGCGGCTGGGCCGCGGCGCCGTGCCCACGCTGTCGCTGGCGCACAACCTGCTGCTCACGCGCGGCGAGGCGCTGGGCCGTGGCGGTTGGATCAGCACGGCCACGCTGCAGGCGCAGGCGCGCGACATCATCGGGCGCTACAAGGTCAAGGCCGGCGGTCCGCAGGCGGTGGCGCGATCGCTGTCGGGCGGCAACCTGCAGAAGTTCATCGTCGGGCGCGAGATCGACGCCAACCCGGCGCTGCTGATCGTGTCGCAGCCGACCTGGGGGGTGGACGTGGGCGCCGCCGCCCAGATTCGCGGTGCCATCCTGGCGCTGCGCGACGCGGGCTGCGCGGTGCTGGTGGTCAGCGAGGAGCTGGACGAGCTGTTCGAGATATGCGACCGGCTGCATGTGATCGCCCGTGGGCGGCTGTCGCCCCCGGTGGCCCTGGCCGACGCCACGGTCGAGCTCATCGGCGAATGGATGAGCGGGCTGTGGCACGGCGAGGTGCAGTCTCACCTTCGTGAGCTGGACGCCGCACCGGCCGGCGGGGAGGGCAGCCATGCTGCGGCTTGAAGCACGCCCCGAACCCTCGCGCGCCTGGGGCCTGGGCTCACCGCTGCTGGCGCTGGTGGTCACGGTGGTGCTGGGCGTGGTGCTGTTCAGCGCGCTGGGCAAGGACCCGGTGCGCGCGCTGGGTGTGTTCTTCTGGGAGCCCATCCGCACGCCCTATGCGCTGGGCGAGCTGATGGTCAAGGCCACGCCGCTGCTCATCATTGCGCTGGGGCTGGCGGTGTGCTTTCGCTCCAATGTCTGGAACATCGGAGCGGAGGGGCAGTTTGTCATCGGTGCGCTGGCCGCCGGTGGTGTCGCACTCCTGGCGGGCAAGGACACCGGCGGCTGGATCGTGTTGCCCATCCTGGTGGCTGGCGTGCTGGGGGGCATGGTCTGGGCGGGCATCACGGCCCTGCTGCGCGACCGCTTCAACGCCAACGAGATCCTGGTCAGCCTGATGCTGGTGTACGTGGCGATCCAGTTGCTCAACTACATGGTGTACGGCCCCTGGAAAGACCCGGCGAACTACAACTTCCCCCAGACCAAGACATTTGAGGCGGCCACGCGTGTGCCGCGGCTGTTCGAGGGCTCGCGCGTGAGCATCGGCCTGCTGATGGCGCTGGCCGGCGTGGCGGCGATGTGGGTGTTTTTGTTCCGCACGCGCGCGGGTTTTGCGCAGCAGGTGGGCGGCCTGGCGCCCGCGGCGGCGCGCTATGCGGGGTTCTCCTCGCGCCGCGCGCTGTGGGTGGCGCTGCTGGTCTCGGGTGGCGCGGCCGGCCTGGCAGGCGGGCTGGAGGTGGCTGGCCCGATCGGCCAGCTGACGCCCTACGTGCCCGCCGGCTATGGCTTTGCGGCCATCATCGTGGCGTTTGTGGGCCGGCTGCATCCGGTGGGGATCGTCTTCTCGGCGATCCTGATGAGCATGTTCTATATCGGCGGGGAGCTGGCGCAATCGCGTCTTGGTCTTTCCAAGTCGCTCACCGGCGTGTTCCAGGGGCTGCTGCTGTTCAACCTGCTGGCCTGCGACACGCTGATCAACTACCGCATCCGCCTGTTCAAGGGGGCGCGCTGATGGAATCCACTGCGCTGCTGGTTGCCGCCACGCTGAGCGCGGGCACGGTGCTCGCGCTGGCCGCGATGGGCCTGCTCATCAACGAAAAGGCCGGTGTCGTCAACCTGGGTGCCGAGGGCATGATGTTGTGCGCAGCGCTGGCTGGCTTTGCCGCGGTGGTCCACACCGGCAACCCCTGGCTGGGCTTTGCCGCCGGGATGGGCGCGGGCGCGTTGCTGGCATTGCTGTTTGGCGTGCTGGTGATCTGGCTGAACACCAACCAGTTTGCCACCGGGCTGGCACTCAGCCTGTTTGGAGCGGGGTTCTCGGCGTTTGCCGGCGTCCAGTACGTGCAGGAGAAGCTGCCCGAGCAGGCGAAGTTCGTCATCCCGTTGCTGACGGACATCCCGTTCGTCGGGCCGGCGCTGGCGCGCCACCATCCGCTGGTGTACCTGACGGTTCTGGGCACGCTGGCACTGATCTGGTTCCTGGACCGCTCGCGCGCCGGTCTGGTGCTGCGCTCGGTGGGCGAGTCGCCCGAGTCGGCTCATGCCCTGGGCTACCCGGTGCGCCGCATCCGGCTCGCCGCCGTGGTGGCTGGCGGCGCGCTGTGCGGCCTGTCGGGCGCCTACATCTCGGTGGTCTACACCCCGCTGTGGGTGGAAGGCATGGTGGCCGGCAAGGGCTGGATTGCGCTGGCGCTCACCACCTTTGCCACCTGGCGGCCCGCGCGCGTGCTGCTGGGCGCCTACCTGTTTGGCGGTGTGACCATGCTGCAATTTCACCTGCAGGGCGAGGGCGTGGACATCCCCAGCCAGTTCCTTACCATGCTGCCCTACATCGCCACCATCGTGGTGCTGGCGCTGATCTCGCGCAACCCCGCCTGGATCCGTGTGAACATGCCCGCCTCGCTGGGCAAACCGTTCTATCCGGGTTCATAATCTTTTTCTCAACCCCACCGTTCCAACCAAGAGGACACCATGACCGACCTGCAAAAACGTTCGCTGCTCAAAGCAGCCGCCCTGACCGCCGTGGCCGCTGCGGCCCTGGTGGGCTGCGGCAAGAAGGAAGAGCCGCCCAAGCCCGCGGCCGCCCCCGCCGCCGCGCCGGCCGCGCCCAAGCCTGAGCCGCTGAAGATTGCATTCGCCTACGTCGGCCCTGTGGGCGACGGTGGCTGGACGTTCGCGCACGACAACGGCCGCAAGGCCATCGAGAAGGAGTTCGGCGACAAGGTGGTCACCAGCTTCGTCGAGAAGGTGCCCGAGTCTGCCGACGCCGAGCGCGTGATCCGCGACATGGCCGGGCAGGGCAACAAGCTGATCTTTGGCACGACTTTCGGCTACATGGAGCCCATGCTCAAGGTGGCCGCCGACAACAAGGGCGTGAAGTTCGAGCACGCCACCGGCTACAAGACGGCCGAGAACATGCGCACCTACGACAGCCGTACCTACGAGGGTGCGTACATGGCGGGGGTGATTGCCGGCAAGATGACCAAGTCCAACACGCTGGGCGTGGTCGGCTCCATCCCCATCCCCGAGGTGATCCGCAACATCAACAGCTTCACGCTGGGTGCGCAGTCGGTCAATCCCAAGGTCAAGACCAAGGTCGTCTGGGTGGGCGAGTGGTTCAACCCGCCCAAGGAAACCGAGGCCGCCACCGCGCTGATCAACGGTGGTGCCGACGTGCTGATGCAGAACACCGATTCGTCCGCCGTGCTGCAGACCGCCGAGAAGCTGGGCAAGCGCGCCTTCGGCTGGGACAGCGACATGACGGCCTATGGTCCCAAGGCCCACCTGGGTTCCGCCGTCATCAACTGGGCACCGTACTACATCAAGGCCACCCGCGACGCGCTGGAAGGCAAGTGGGCCACAGGCTCGGCCTGGTGGGGCGTGAAGGAAGGCGCCATCGACATGGTGTCGGTGGCCGCCGATGTGCCGGAAGACGCCAAGAAGAAGGTGGACGAGATCAAGGCCGGCCTGAAGGGCGGCACCTTCTCGATCTGGAAGGGCCCCATCCTTGGCCAGGACGGCAAGGAAGTGCTGAAGAAGGACGAAGTCGCCGACGACAAGTTCCTGGGCGGCATCAAGTTCTACGTCAAGGGCGTGGAAGGCAAGGTGCCGGCCGGAAACTGATGTGATTCCAGCTTGAAAGGGGCCGCGCTTGCGCGGCCCCTTTTGCTTTCAGGAGAGTACCGGATGACCCCTTTCCCGCCCATCCCCGCCGAGCGCCTGCCGGCCTTGCTGCGTGCGATGCCCAAGGCCGAGCTGCACATGCACATCGAGGGCTCGCTGGAGCCGGAGCTGATCTTTGCGCTGGCGCAGCGCAATGGCGTGTCCATTCCCTATGCCAGTGTGGACGAGCTGCGCCGCGCTTATGCCTTTACCAACCTGCAAAGCTTCCTGGACATCTACTACGCAGGGGCCAGCGTGCTGCTGAAGGAGCAGGACTTTTACGACATGGCCTGGGCCTACCTGCTGCGTGCGCAGGCCGACAACGTGCTGCACTCCGAGATGTTCTTTGATCCGCAGACACACACCGCACGCGGCGTGTCCATGGAGACGGTGGTCAACGGCCTGCACCGCGCCTGCACCGACGCGAAGGAAAAGCTCGGCGTGAGCGCCGCGCTGATCCTGTGCTTCTTGCGCCACCTCAGCGAAGAAGAGGCGTTCGCCACGCTGGAGCAGGCGCTGCCGTACCGCGACAGGTTCATCGGCGTGGGGCTGGATTCCAGCGAGGTCGGACATCCGCCGGAGAAGTTCGCCCGGGTGTTCGCACGCTGCCGCGAGCTGGGTTTTCGCCTGGTGGCACACGCGGGTGAAGAGGGGCCGCCGGCCTTTGTGTGGACGGCGCTGGACGTGCTGAAGGTGGAGCGAGTCGACCACGGCGTGCAGTCCACCCGGGACGCATTGCTGATGCAGCGGCTGGCGCAAGACCGCATCCCGCTGACGGTGTGCCCGCTGTCCAACCTCAAGCTCTGCGTCTTCCCCACGTTGGCGCAGCACAACCTGGGCGCACTGCTGGATGCGGGCCTGGTGGCCACGGTCAACTCCGACGACCCGGCCTACTTTGGTGGGTACCTCAACGAGAACTTTGTCCAGACCTTTGCCGCCACCGGCCTGCAGGCACAGCATGCCTACACGCTGGCGCGCAACAGCTTTGAGGCGAGCTTCATCGACGCGCAGCTCAGGCGCCGCATGACGGATCGGTTGGACGAATTCGTGCTGGGCGCCTGAGGGCGCGCTTCCGGCCGGATCCGGGCGGCCGGGTCTAGGGCGCCGGCGCCGACGGGTCGCGGATCAGGTCGCGCGTGCGTGTCTCTGGTGTGGCGATGCGAAGGTCCCACACGATGCGAAACAGGTCCAGCAGGCGCAGCACGAAGTAGGTGATGTCGAGCTCCCACCACATGAAGCCGTGATGCGCCGTGCGCGGACTGTGATGGTGGTTGTTGTGGAAGCCATCCCCCAGTGTCAGCACCACAACCAGCCAGTTGTTGGTGCTGTTGTCGGTGGTCGCGTAGCGGCGGCTGCCCTTCCAGTGGGCGAGAGAATTGATGGTGAAAGTGCCGTGCATCACGAGCACGGTGGGCAGCAGCACGCCCCAGACCACGCCCCACCACCCCGCCAGCAGCCAGATCACCACCGCAATGGCCACCGGCGGCACCAGGTAATGGTCGTCCAGCCACCTGAGTTCGGGGAAGGCATCAAAGTCCCGGACGCGATGGGGCTCAGTCGGGCCATCCGCGTGGGCCAGCAACCAGCCCGCATGTGCCCACCAGAAGCCGCCCTGCACCATTGAATGCGGATCCCAGGGTGTGTCCGAGTACTGGTGATGGACGCGGTGATTGGAGGCCCACCAAAGCACGCCTTTCTGGATGCTGGACATCGCCAGGATCGCCAGCACGAACTGGAACGCCCGGCTGGTCTTGAATGCGCGGTGTGCAAAGTACCGGTGGTAGCCAGCCGACGCCCCCAGCGCCCGCAGGAACCATGAGCCCAGCAACAGCCAGAAGGCGGGCCAGCTGGGGCCATACCAGACAGCGCCACCCACCGCAGCGATATGCATGGTCAACAGACCCCATTCAACGGCGTCCAGGTTTCGCAGCACGCCCGCAATACCGGGGGGTCGAGGTGATGTAGACAAGTATTCGGTCCTGGCAGCCAGTCAAAGCGACGGGCAATTATGCAAGCCCCCTCGGATAAAATGCCGGCTTCCAAAGCCTGCTGCCCCGGCAGGCGATTCCATCCACGGGGCCATGTAGAGGACCACCATGTACAAAAACCTCGCTGCCACGGTCGTGGCCGCCTGTTTTTCATTCCCTGTTCTTTCGCAGTCCGCCAGCCCGCTGAAGGTGGGTTTTGTCTATGTCGCACCGATCACCGAGGCGGGCTGGGTCCGTCAGCACGAAGAAGGCCGCAAGGCCGTGGACGCGGCGCTGGGTGCACGGGTCAGTACCACCTTTGTGGAAAACGTGCCCGAAGGCGCTGATGCCGAGCGGGTGATCCGCGATCTGGCGCAACAGGGCCACACGCTCATCTTCACGCCGAGCTTTGGCTATATGGAGCCGACCCTCAAGGTGGCCAAGGATTTCCCGGACGTGAAGTTCGAGTCCGTCACCGGCTACAAGACGGCGCCCAATGTGGCCACCGCCAATGCGCGCTACTACGAGGGCCGCTACCTGGCGGGCATTGCCGCGGGCCGCATGACCCAGTCGAACGTGGCGGGGTACGTGGCGGGTTTTCCCATCCCCGAGGTGCTGCAGGGCATCAATGCCTTCACCCTGGGCATGCGCTCGGTCAATCCGAAGGCGCAAGTCAAGGTCGTCTGGCTCAACGCCTGGTTTGACCCGCCCCGCGAGCGTGACGCCGCCATGAGCCTGTTCAACCAGGACGTGGACGTGATCGCCTTCCACACCGGGTCCACCGCCGTGATGGTGGCCGCGCAGGAGCGCGGAAGGATGGCCGTTGCCTACCACTCCGACATGCGCAAGGCCGGCCCGGACGCGCAGATTGTTGCCGTGACGCACCAATGGGGGGCGTACTACACCCAGAGAGTCCGTGCCGCGCTGGACGGCAGCTGGAAGAGCGGCGCCATCTGGGGTGGCGTGAGGGAAGGCATGATCCGCGTCGGCGACTTTGGCGCGCGGGTGCCCAGGGCGGTGCAGGACGAGGTGCTGGCGCGCCAGAAGGAAATCGCCTCGGGCAAGTTGCATCCGTTCACCGGCCCCATCTCCGACAACGAAGGCAAGTCCCGGCTGGCCGCTGCTGCGGTCATGACGGATGCGCAGATACAGTCCATGAACTTTTTGGTATCGGGCGTGCAGGGCAAGGCCGCAAAATAGGCGCATGCGCGCTTACCGTTCTGCCATCCTGAGATTTGACGACGACCGCTCGGCCCGGTACGAAGAAGACGGCCTGCTCGTGATCGGCCCCGACGCCACGGGCCGCCAGGTGGTGCGCGCGGTGGGTGCCTACGCCGCTTTGGCGGCCAACTACCCTGGCGTGGCGGTCGAGCACCTGCCCGGACGAATCATCGCGCCGGGCTTTGTGGACCTGCATATCCATTTTCCGCAGACCGACGTGATCGGCTCGCCGGCCGAGGGCCTGCTGCCCTGGCTGGAGAACTACACCTTTCCACACGAGTCGCGCTTTGCCGACCCGGATTACGCCAGCGAGGTGGCGACGGTGTTCCTGGACGAGCTGCAGCGCAACGGCGTGACCACCGCGCTCACGTTTGCCACCTCGCATCCTGTGTCGGTGGACGCGCTCATGCAGCAGGCGCAGGCGCGCGGCCTTCGCATGATTGCCGGCAAGGTGCTGCAGGACCGCCACTCACCCGACGGCGTGCGCGACGACACCCGGCAAAGCCTGATCGACACCGAAGCGCTCATCAACAAGTGGCATGGCAAGGGCCGTCTGGGCTATGCCATCACACCGCGCTTTGCGCCCAGTTGCACCGAGGCGCAACTGCGCGGCGCCGGCGAGCTGGCCGCGCAATACCCCGATGTGTGGATCCAGTCCCATGTGGCCGAGAACAAGGATGAAATCAGGTGGGCGCGCGAGCTGTTTCCGCAGTCGCGCAGCTATCTCGTGTGTACGACGGCTTCGGCCTGATGCGCGAGCGCGCCATCTACGCGCATTGCATCCACTTTGACGACGAGGACCGCGCGCTGATGCGCAGCACGGGCGCAGCGGCGGCGGTCAGCCCCACCAGCAACCTGTTTCTGGGCAGCGGCTTCTTTGACTACGCGGGCGCTGACCGCGTCGGTTTCCGCTACGGCCTGGCCAGCGACGTGGGCGGCGGCACCAGCTTCAGCCCGTTTCGCACCATGCTCGCAGCGTACTGTGTGGGCCGCGAGGGCCAGACCAAGCCCGGCATGAGCCTGGGCCCACAGGCCCTGTGGTGGCAGCACACGGCGGGCGCCGCGCAGGCGCTCGGGCTGGATGGGGTGGTGGGCAACCTGCAGCCCGGCTGCGAGGCCGATTTCGTGGTCCTCAACCCGCGCGCCACGCCGCTGCTGGCACGCAAGGCAGAGCAGGCCGGCAGCCTGGACGAGCTGCTGTTCTCGATGATCGTGCTGGGCGACGACCGGCTGGTGGAGCGCACCGTCGTTTCGTGAGGCGCCGGCCTGCCTACAATGGCGCGCAGGAGTGGCCACGATGAGCATCAAAAGCGACAAATGGATCCGCCGCATGGCGCAAGAGCACGGGATGATCGAGCCTTTCGAACCCGGCCAGGTGCGACAGGCGGCCAACGGGCACAAGCTCATCAGCTATGGCACCAGCAGCTACGGCTACGACATCCGCTGCGCGCCCGAGTTCAAGGTCTTCACCAACATCCACAGCACGGTGGTGGACCCCAAGAACTTTGACGAGAAGAGCTTTGTGGACTTCAACGAAGACGTCTGCATCATCCCGCCCAACAGCTTTGCGCTGGCGCGCACGGTGGAGTACTTCCGCATTCCGCGCAACGTGCTCACCATCTGCCTGGGCAAGAGCACGTATGCGCGCTGCGGCATCATCGTCAACGTCACGCCCTTCGAGCCCGAATGGGAAGGCTACGTGACGCTGGAGTTCAGCAACACCACGCCGCTGCCCGCCAAGATCTACGCGGGGGAGGGCTGCGCGCAGGTGCTGTTCTTCGAAAGCGACCCGGACGATGTGTGCGAGACCAGCTACAAGGACCGCGGCGGCAAGTACCAGGGCCAGCGCGGTGTGACGCTGCCCAAGGCGTAAGCCCTCAGGCCCCGGGCATTCCCGGTGTTCCCGTTGCGCCCGCTGCAAGCCGCGCCGCGGCCAGGTCCCACCCGGCCCAGCCACAGCTCTTGAACAGCACTGGGCCCTGGACCGCAGGGCCGTTGCCGCCGACCACGTCGGCCAGTGACGCGGATGTCGCCACGTCCAGCCCGGCCTGCAGCAAATCACCGGCTTCGTGCCGGGCGTCGGGGGTATCCACCACCACGGTGCCCAGCTCCGCAAACAGGCGGCACAGCCGCGGCGACAGTTCCACCATCTGCGGCGTGAAGGCGCCTACGGCAGCGATGAACGCATCGTCCCTGGGCGGTGAGTGCAGCACCACCTGGGCGGCGGGTGTGCATGTCACCACCAGCGGGCATTCGGCCATCGCCGCATCCGCATCGGTCACCACCTGCGCCTGCAGGCCCAGACCCTGCGCATGGCGGGCCAGCGCGCGGGCGCTTTCGGTGCTGCGTGAGGCGATCATTGCCTCGCGCACGCCCAGTCCCTGCGCAAACGCCTCCAGGTGGGCACGACCCTGCACGCCGGCGCCCACCACAAGCAAAGGGCCCTGTCGGTTCGGCGCCAGCCGTTGTGCCGCCAGCAATGAGACAGCGGCGGTGCGCCGGGCGGTCACGGTCGGGCCGTGCAGGATGAGGCGGCGCTCACCGCTGGCCACGTCAAACACCACCACGTCACCCTGGATGGTGGCGCGTCCCGTGCCGGCATTGGCGGGGGTGAAGGTGATCAGCTTGGTGATGGCCACGCGCAAGTCGTGCGCTGGCATCACGAACAGGCTTGCGCCACCGGCCAGGGGCAGCACCATCCGCGCAGGCACCCGCACCGATGCGTCCCGCAGCAGCGCCGCGATCTCCGCGGCCAGTGCCGCCCACGGCAGGCGATGCGCCGTCTGTGCGGCGTCACACATCGCAAGGGCGCCGGGGGCACTTTTTTTCAACATGGCGTCACTGTAGCGGGCCGGGTTTGACGGCGCTCAACAAGTCGCCTTGCGCACGGCAATTCGAACCCGCGCCCCGTATGATCGGAACATCCCAAGGACTATTTCATGAAACATCTGTTCAGCGCCCTCTCACTGTGTACCGCTGCCCTGCTCAGCGCCTGCGGCGGAGGCGGCGGCTCGGACTCCCCGGGCACCGACACGCCACTCACGCTGGGGGCGTTCGTGGGCGTCGGCGAATCGGGCGGCAACCTGATGCTGGACGCGTCCGCCTCGGCGCTGGGCCTGGGTGGTTCGGCGTCAGCGGGTGGCGCGCAGGGCGTGCTGTCAGCGGGCACATCCCGCCTGGTGTTCAGGACGGTGCAGCGCATCGTCAGCGACGCGACCGTGTCGCTTGAGCAACCCCAGGCGGTATCGAGCGAAACCGTGATGTGCGACCACACCGGTTCGTTCAGCATCACCGCGAATGACGCCAACAACAACCTGATCCTGGATGCCGGCGACTCCATCACCTATTCGTTCACCAACTGCGCGTTCTCTTCGGGCGAACCGGCCGTCTGGGGTTCCCTGGCGTTCACCGTCAACAGCGTGTCGGGCTCCGGGCCTGGCGCGACTGTGCGCATGACGGTCGTCTACGGAAACTTCGGCACCAATTCGTCCAACCTCAACGGGTCTGCTTCCGTCACCGCCACCAACACGTCGATGTCGTTCACCTACAACGGCGTGGATGTCGTGTTCAACACGCGCTCTGCCAAGTATTACCACACGGTGGCGTTCGACGTGTCCGGTGTGAACCCCACGGCCACACTCAATGGCAATGTGGTCTTCAACGGCGCCGGCTACTCCCTGAGCACCCCGGTGACCATCGTGTTCGGCAACATCTATCCGACCTCCGGCACGTTGCGCGTCACGGACAAGAAGGGTGGCTACGTCAACCTCATCGCGGCCCTGACGACCTTGACGATAGACCTGTACCTGCCGGGTGACGGCGTGCGCGACGCCCAGGCCATCATCAACTGGACCGATCTGGCCGGACTGGACGGCTGACGTCTTTCAGCGTTGCGCCCAGCGCCACACGCAGCCCGAGCACCATTGCATCCAGCGGCAGTGACGGGCTGCCCATCTCCGGCAGCCAGGGCAGGTGGATGAAGCCACCCCGGGTGCCGCGCAGCCCGCGCCCGGTGGCCAGTTGGTGCATCAACCCATAGAACACATGGTTGCACACAAAGGTGCCCGCCGAATCTGACACCCGGGCGGGCAACCCCTGCGCCTGCAGCGCGGCAAGCATGGCCTTGATCGGCAGCGTGGTGAAGTAGGCCGCCGGCCCACCCGCCACCACCGGTGCGTCCACTGGCTGTGCGCCGGCGTTGTCGGCGATGGGGGCGTCGTCCACATTGATGGCCACGCGCTCGAGCGAGAAGCCTTCGCGGCCGCCCGCCAGCCCCGTGCACAGCACCAGTGCCGGGTGGTGCTGGCGCAGCAGGCCACCGAGCATGGCATCTGCCGAGCCAAAGACCGTGGGCAACCCTGCAGCCACGATCCGGTGGCCGCCCACCTGGCGGCCATGCAGGGCGCGCGCGGCCAGCATGCTGGGATTTAGTGCGTCGCCCCCAAAAGGCTCAAAGCCGGTGAGAAGGATGCGCTTCATGCGGCCAGGGGCACCAGTGTGGAATCCGGGTCGTCCAGCCAGCGGATGGCCTTTGCGCCTTGGGCGGGCGCGCGGTCCAGCATGTCCTGCGCGCGGTCCGCCAGCGAGCGGCTGGAGCGGCTGGCCGGGTCCACCGGCGCCACCACCACGCTGAACTGCAGCGTGGTCTGCTCGGGCAGCGGAGAAGGCAGCACCAGCCCGCGCGCGATGATGCGCGTGGCCATGTCGGTGATCTGCTGTTGCTCCAGCGGCCCCTCGGCGATCAGTGCAAAGCGCCCGCCGCGCAGGCGCGCCAGCGTGTCCACGTCGCGGGTCACCGGGCGCAGGCGGCGCGCCACTTCGACCAGCGCGGTTTCGGCCGCGTCGCGCCCGTAGCGGGTCTGGATCGTCTCCAGGTTGGCCAGGTCAAACACCAGCAGCGCCGCCTGCTGGCCATAGCGGCGCGCGCGCACGGTGGTTTGCTCCAGCCGCTGCAGCGCCGTTTCGGCGTTGGCCAGGCCGGTCAGCTTGTCTGTGGTGGCCCGCGCGGCGTCCACCGCTTCAAACTCCCGCAGGTCGCGGCTGCGCCGCAGCAACACCCACAGCAGCAGGGGAATCTCGATCGCCGCCCCGGCCGCAAACGAGAACTGCGCGATCACGCCGATGTTGGGCACCAGGTCCAGGTTGCGGAAGATCGGCACCAGGGCGCCCACCAGGATGGGCAGGAATGCCAGCGCTGTCCCCAGCGCGTGGCGGTTGCCGCGCCGGTGGGCGTACACCAGTACCCAAAGGCAGATCAGCATCGAGCCCAGTGCGGCCACGTTCATGGCCACCAGGGCGTACTGCTCCAGCACCCAGGCCGATGCCGGTGCCAGCACCATCTGTACGAGGGCCAGGCCGATCATCCAGCGCCGCATGGGCGGGTTCAGCGTGGCCAGGTCGGCCACTTCCAGGGTGGTCCAGACCCCCAGGCCCACCGTGATCCAGGTCAATACCAGGCGCGCGGCGTGGTTCCAGGCCGGCGATTCGTCCCACAGGTACTGGCCAGCAAACCCCTGCGAGGCGGCCTGGGTGAACATCATCCCAAGCACGTACAGGGCATACACACCCATGGCCCGGTCGCGGTAGACCCAACTGGTGGCCGCGGCCGCCAGCAGGGCCAGCCCGCCCAGGCCGAGGTAGGCGCCCATCAGCAGGTAGACCAGCTTGCGCGTCTCGCCCAACTCTTCCTGGCTGAGCCAGCGCGCACCGATCTTCATGGCGGTTGCGTTGCGCACGCGCACCAGGTAGATCCGCTCCGGATCCGGGTGGGTGATCTTCAGCACCGGCAGGCGGTCGTGCACCGGCCAGGCGGCCGGCGCCACCTTGTCGCCGCTGCGCTGCAAGCGCCAGCTGCCGTCCGGCTGGGGCTCATAGAGGTCCACATGGTCGGTGCTGGGGTACTGCGTCTCGAAGTACAGCAGCCCGTTGCCCCCCGGCGCCGGCCGGAAGCGAAGCCAGGCGCTGGCCATGCCGCCGCGCGGCAGGTCCAGTGTGCCCAGGTACGGCTTCCAGCCCTCAGTCCGGGCGATCACCTGTTCCGCAGTGGCGCGCCCCTCCGTGTCCAGCCAGATTTCAGGCTGGATGACCCAGGCCTGGGCCGGCGTGGCGGGCATCGCGGCACCCTGGGACATCGCCATCGGGGTCAGGCAGGCCAGCAGCAATCCGGCCAAAAGCTGACGCAAAGCGTCAACCCGTCCGTGAAAGCTGCCCAGAGTTGTCATTTTTGTCACCTTACCAGCTGTACGCAGCAGGGTGCCCGGTAGGATGCAGTTTTCGCGCCAGAGAGGGGAACACCATGAAATGGGAAGGCAACCGCGAGTCGGACAACGTGGAAGACCGCCGCGCTGGCGGCGGCGCGGGTGGTGGTCTGCCCCGCCTGGGTGGCGGGCGCAGCATCGGCGTGGGCACGGTGGTGGTGGCCCTGCTGGCCGGCTGGATCTTCGGCATCAACCCGCTCACCGTGCTGGGTCTGTTGTCTGGTGGGGGCTCGCCCGCACCGGTGCAGCAGCAGGCGCCGGCACAGCGTCCACCGGCGGACGACCGGATGGCCCGCTTCATGTCCACCGTGCTGGCCGACACCGAAGATGTGTGGAAGCAGGTGTTCACCCAGGGAGGCGCCACTTACCGCGAGCCGCGCCTCGTGCTATTCCGCGGCAGCATCGCCACCCAGGGCTGTGGCCACGGGGCAGCGGCCATGGGTCCGTTTTACTGCCCGGCCGACCAGAAGGTCTACATCGACCTGGGTTTCTACGAGACGCTGAAGACCCGGCTGGGCGCGCCCGGCGACTTTGCCCAGGCCTACGTGATCGCCCACGAGGTGGGCCACCACGTGCAGAACCTGCTGGGCATCAGCCAGAAGATGGAGCAGATGCGCGCCCGCGTCAGCCCCACCGAGTTCAACGCGCTGAGCGTGCGGCTGGAACTGCAGGCCGACTGCTTTGCCGGCGTGTGGGCCCACCATGCCCACAACGCCCGCAAGATTCTGGAGCAGGGCGACGTGGAAGAGGCCATGAACGCCGCCGCCAAAATCGGTGACGACGCGCTGCAGCGCGCAAGCGGCGGCGCCGTCGTGCCCGAGAGCTTCACCCACGGCTCCAGTGCGCAACGCCAGCGCTGGTTTGCCACCGGGCTGAAGACCGGCAGCGTGAAGGCCTGCGACACCTTCTCGGCCCGAAATTTATAGACCTTTTCGGCCTCCAGCCCCCGCCAGTGCTGGATACGCCGCTATAAAATTGATAGCGTCAGACGGTGGTCGGGCCTTCGCGTCGCACCCACAGGATGGCGCGCCCGTCCTCCTGCGTGCGCAACGTGTCCATTGCCGCCGTCGCGGCCTGCAAGGTGTGTTGCGGCTGGGGGCCCTGGTCGTCGATGGAGCTGATGACCACCCTGAACTGCAGCGGTGTCGGGCCGGGGATGAGCGGGGAGCGCTTCAGCCCGGCGGCCACGATGCGGGTGGCGCAGTCCATCAGCTCGTCGTCGCTGCAGGGGCCTTCCAGCAGCAGCAGGAACTGGTTGCCGTGCCAGCGCGCGGCGGTGTCAAAGTCGCCCGCAATGCGCCGCAGCCTCGATGCGGCGACCAGCAGCGCAGCTTCGGCGGCACGGCGTCCCTCCTGGGCCTGCAGCGCGTCCAGGTTGCACAGTTCCACCAGCAGCAGCCCGCTGCGGTGGCGAAAGCGCCGCGCTCGCAACCACATGCGCTCCATGCGCAGGCGCGCCACGCGCTCGCTCGTCAGCCCGGTGGCCGGGTCCAGCTGTGAGCCGCCCGCGTGCAGCATGCCCGCGTCGCGCATCTCGCGTGCGCGCCGCTGCAGCACCCACAGCATGAGAGGCACGGTCACCAGCGAACCGACCTGCAGCCCGTACTGGGCCAGCCAGTTGGTGGCCGCGATCAGGTTGGCGTCGCGCAGCACGTTGGCCACGCCGCCCGCACACGCCGGCAGCAGGCTCATCGCCAGTGGGCGCATCGCGCGGTTGCCGCGGCGGATGGCCTGCCAGGCGGCCCAGGCGCAGGCGGCCAGCGTCAGGGCAAACAGCACATCCAGCGTGTGGCTCGCCGCCCTGGCGCCCAGACTCAGGGCCACGGGTGTGGCCAGCAGTGGTGCGGCCAGCACGGCCAGCAGCAGCTCGCGCACAGGCCGCGGCCGCTGGGCCGGTGTGGTGACGGCCAGCAGCATCAGAGGCAGTGCGGCGATGACCAGGGCACTGAGCACCGGCGCGGCCCACATCGTCCAGCCCGGCTGCTCGGGCCACAGGTATTGGCCAGCCACCCCCAGAAACACGCCCTGCACCAGGAAGCCCAGCAGGGTCAGCCAGGCACCGGCCAGCACCGCGCGGTCGCGCCGGTTGACGGCGATCACGCCCGAGAACCACAGCGCGATCAGCCCGATGCCGAAAAAACCGCCCAGCAGCATGGACTCAGCCTGTTGCGAGCGCAGCATCTCAAGGCTGTCCTGCACGCACCAGCCCAGGCCCAGGGGCAAATCCGAGCGCACCGCCAGCAACACCGCTCGGGGCTCGGGCGTGGGCGAAAGCCGCAGCATCGGGACGCGGCCCGGCACCGGCCAGGCCGATCGTGGCAGGGATACGCCGCTGACACCCTGCGAGACCCAGGCGCCGTCCTGCCAGACCCAGGCTTCCAGGTGGGTCACGCGGGCGTAGTCCAGCCAGACGTAGCGGCCCACCTTGGCGTCGGCGGGCTGTTGCCACCACAGCCAGGTGCGGGCCGGTGCCGCCTGCACCGGCACGGCGCCCGTCACAGGCTTGTAGGTGGCTGACGCAGCCGTGGCGGCGTCAGCCTGCCCGCTGGTATCAATCCAGTACGACAAGGTGGCTTGCGCGTGGCCTGACGCAGGCATCAGGGTGCCCAGCACCACAGCGGCCAGCGCCAGCCAGCGCCCCAGCGAGCGGCCTGTAGGGAAAACCAACGACGTTCCTTGTTTTGGGTCCGCGCGGCCCGGCCGTCGCGGCTAAAAGCCCATGCTAGCCCCAAAGACCGCGTTCGCCCAGACCCGCGCCGCAGGCGACCGCCGGGACCGGAACCCCGGCACAGGCGTGTCGCGTGGCAGCGACGGCGCGCCCTGGCTCAGGGCCGCCCCCTGCGGCCGAAATGCGACAATAGAGGGATCCCATGAGCAAACCCTTTCAATCGCTTGGCCTTGCCGAGCCCATCGAACGCGCGGTCGCCGAACTCGGCTACTCGTCCATGACCCCGATCCAGGAGCAGGCCATTCCGGTTGTGCTGGCCGGTCGGGACATCATGGGCGCCGCACAGACCGGCACCGGCAAGACCGCCGCCTTTGCCCTGCCGCTGCTGCAGCGCCTGCTCAAGCACGAGAACGCGTCCACCTCGCCGGCGCGCCACCCCGTGCGCGCGCTGGTGCTGCTGCCCACGCGCGAGCTGGCCGACCAGGTCGCCCAGGCCGTCAAGGCCTACGCCAAATACACCCAGCTGCGCAGCACGGTGGTTTTCGGCGGCATCGACATGAAGCCGCAGACCGCCGAGCTCAAAAAAGGCGTCGAGGTGCTGGTGGCCACCCCGGGGCGCCTGCTGGACCACATCGAGGCCAAGAGCGCCGTGCTCAACCAGGTTGAGTACGTCGTGCTGGACGAGGCCGACCGCATGCTGGACATCGGCTTCCTGCCCGATCTGCAGCGCATCCTGAGTTTTCTGCCCAAGCAGCGCACCACGCTGCTGTTCTCGGCCACCTTCTCCCCGGAAATCCGCCGTCTGGCTTCCAGCTACCTGCAGGACCCGGTCACGGTCGAGGTGGCGCGCCCCAACGCCACGGCCTCCACCGTGGAGCAGCATTTCTACAGCGTCACCGATGACGACAAGCGCCGCGCCGTGCGCCAGATCATCCGCGACCGCGGCCTCAAGCAGGCCTTCGTGTTCGTCAACAGCAAGCTCGGTTGCGCGCGCCTGGCGCGCTCGCTGGAGCGCGACGGCCTGAACACCACCGCGCTGCACGGCGACAAGAGCCAGGACGAGCGGCTCAAGGCGCTGGACGCCTTCAAGAAGGGTGAAGTTGACCTGCTGGTGGCCACCGACGTCGCCGCACGCGGGCTGGACATCAAGGATGTCCCGGCGGTTTTCAACTTCGACATCCCGTTCAACGCCGAGGACTACGTGCACCGCATCGGGCGCACCGGCCGCGCCGGCGCCGCGGGGCTGGCGGTCAGCTTCGTGGGCGGCAGCAACGACGCGCGCCTGGTCGCCGAGATCGAAAAACTCATCAAGACCAAGATCGAGATCGAGCCGATGGAGTTCGAGGAAGACCGCCCGCGCATCCGCGAGCAGGGCCGCTTCAACGAAGGCCACCGCATGTACGAGCAGGCCCCGCGCGGCCCGCGCCCCGACGCTTCCGTCCCGTCCGGCGGGTCCGACGCTGCGCCGCGGGCACCGCGCATGCACCGTCCGGCCCCCGCGCCGCGCGACCCGTTCTTCGACCAGCCCTACGAAGCGCCGTCCACCGACGCCGCGCCCGCCTGGGAGGCCGCAGCCGCCAGCCAGCCCAAGAGCCGCACCTCGGCCAACATCAAGCCCAAGCGGGCGGTGGCTGCGCTGTTCAAGTCGGGCTGAAGCCGGCTTTAGCCCGGCGCTTTTTGGGCGGGCCTGCGGGGCCGAGAAGCCCCATGGGTGCTTGCTGACCCACTACAAAAACGATAGCAACCGAAGCGTGGCGTCAGTTCTCACTCACCCGGCCGCTGGGCCTGCGGGCAGTGCACGCTGCGCCGCTCGTGCGCGCCGGCCGGGTCCAGGCGCAGCGCCGTGAGGCAGCCACCCCACACGCAGCCGGTGTCCAGCGCGAACACGTCGTCGCGTGGCGGCGTGGACAGCGTGGACCAGTGGCCAAACGCCACGGGTGTCCCGGCTGTGCGGCGACCCGGCGTGTCGTACCACGGGTAGAACCCGGGCGGCGCGGCGGCGGCGCCTTCCTTCACCAAGAAATCCATGGTGCCGTCCGGCGTACAAAAACGCAGCCGGGTGAGTACGTTGAGGATCATGCGCAGCCTGTCCGTGCCCGCAAGCGCCTCGTCCCAGCGCGCCGGCTCGTTGCCGTACATCTGCGCGATGAAGGCTGTCCAGTCCGGGGCGGACAGCACCGCCTGCACCTCGGCGGCAAGGGCCAGTGTTTTCGTCACCGTCCACTGCGGCAGCACGCCGGCGTGCACCATCAGAACGCCCTGCGCCTGCGCCGCCAGCGGGCGGCGGCGCAACCAGTCGACCAGCGCGGCGCCGTCGGGCGCGGCCAGCACGGTGTCCAGCGTGTCGCTGCGGTGCGGGCGGCGCACACCTTGAGAGAGCGCCAGCAGGTGCAGGTCGTGGTTGCCCAGGATGGCGTGCGCGCTGCCCTCCAGCGCACGCATGCGGCGCAACACGCCCAGCGAGTCCGGCCCGCGATTCACCAGGTCGCCCAGCAGCCACAGGTTGTCGCGGCTGGGCGAGAAGCCGATTTCCGCCAGAAGGCGGGAGAGGGCGTCGTCGCAGCCCTGCACGTCGCCGATCAAGTAAAGTGCCATGCATGGATTTTCTGCTGATTGCGCTGCTGACCGCGCTCAATGGGGCTTTCGCGATGTCCGAGCTGGCGATCACGGCCAGCCGAAAGGCGCGCCTCATCGCCATGGATGAAGCCGGCGACAAGGGCGCGCGCGCCGCGCTCAAGCTGCTGGAGCAACCCACGCAGTTCCTGTCTTCGGTGCAGGTGGGCATCACGTCCATCGGCATGCTCAACGGCATCATCGGCGAGGCGGCTTTTGCAAGCGGCCTTGCCGACTGGCTGCAGGCCTGGGGTGTGGCGCCGCGCCCTGCCGAAATCGCGGCCACGGCCATCGTGGTCACTGTCATCACCTTCATCACCATCGTGTTTGGCGAGCTGGTGCCCAAGCGCATCGGGCTGCTCTACCCGGAGGTGGTCTCGCGCTGGGTGGCCCGGCCCATGACCTGGGTGGCCACGGGCGCCAAGCCGTTTGTGCAGCTGCTGTCCGTCAGCACACATGCCACGCTCAAGTTGCTGCGCATCGACAACAACGCCGCGCGCGGCGTGACGGAGGAAGAAATCAACGCCAGCCTCGAAGAGGGCCTGGACGCCGGTGTCATCGAGGCGCACGAGCACCAGATGGTGCGCAACGTGTTCCACCTGGACGACCGGCCGCTCACCTCGATGATGGTGCCGCGTTCGGACATCCGATGGGTCGACGCGGGCGCCACGGTGGCCCAGGCGCTGGATGTGGCGATGGTCGATGGCCATTCCTGGTACGCCGTGTGCCGCGGCAGCCTGGACGACGTGCAGGGCACCATCAGCGTGGCCACGCTGCTGGGCCTGCGGGCGCACCCCGACGCGGGCTTTGCACAGCATGTGCAGGGCGCCGTGTTCGTGCCAGAGTCGCTCAGCGGGCTGGAGCTGCTGGAGCAGTTCCGCCACAAGAGCGCGCGCATGGTGTTCGTGGTGGACGAGTACGGCGTCGTCCAGGGCCTGATGACCCCCGGCGACCTTCTGGAGGCCATCACCGGCGAGCTCAAGCCCGAAGCCGGTGGCGACGCCTGGGCCACGCCGCGCGGCGATGGCAGCTGGCTGCTGGACGGCCTGATGCCCGTGGGCGAGCTCAAGGCGCGGCTGGACATCGACGAACTGCCCGAAGAAGACCGTGGCCGCTACAACACCGTGGCCGGCTTGCTGATGGCGGTGTCGGGCCAGTTGCCTGGCACGGGCGAGCGCATCGCCTGTGCCGGATGGGAGTTTGAGGTGGTGGACCTGGACGGCAGGCGCATCGACAAGGTGCTGGCGGTGCGCCTGCCCCCGTCGTTCGCCGAATCCGAGGGTTAACCCTTGGTTCGGCTGACAAAAATCAACGAGCGACAAGGCCGTGAGTAATGCCGTGATTTTTCACACGCACAGGGTGTCTGTTTCATGTGTCAATAGGTCGTTTGTCGCGTTGACCCTCTACTACCCGTGTGGTACAATCAGAGGGGTGAAAAAGTGAATTTTTGTCACACGAATGAGATGCTTTTTCTGGAAAATTAGGTATGGAAAAGTATCCTAATGAGAACCTAAGGCGTAATAAAATGGCGCCGCCATGATGTTTAAGGGAGTCAGCGCTTGTTGTTGAAAGCCACCAAAAGTAGCTTCAGTAACACATCTCCCGTCGACCGCAGCAGCGGCCGACGGGTTTTTGCGCTTGCCGAGCGTGGTTTTTGCGTTGATTCCCGAACTGTTTTCCCGGTGGCGCTGCCACTAGCAGCCCAAAAATTTCAAGAATGACGAGGTCTTCCTTGGCTACCTCCCTCCAACCCAAATCCTCCCTTGTTGCAGCCGTGTTCCGGTTGCCCGCGCTGGCCGCGGCGCTGTGTCTGGCCGGCCTTGGCGCCGTACACGCCCAGGCCCCCGGTGCCGGCGATGTGCTTCGGGAAACCAGCCGCCAGCAACCCCAGCCCCCGAAGGCGGACCCAGGGTTGCCCACGGCCCAGCCCGTCCGCCCGGCCCTGCAGGATCGGCCCGGCTTCAAGATGGTGGTCAACGGCTTCCGGATCAGCGGCGCCAGCGCCATCCCCGAGACCGACCTCCAACTGCTGCTGGTGGAGCAACTGGGCAAGGAAAACACCTTTAACGACCTGCAGACCGCCGTCGCCAGCGTCTCCAATTTCTACCGCGCCAAGGGCTACTTTGTGGCGCGCGCCTACCTGCCCCAGCAAGAGATCAAGGGCGGCATCGTCGAGATCGCCGTGCTGGAGGGCACCGTAGGCGCCAACATCGTCAAGCAGGGTGGCTCTGCCCGCACCAAGCCGGAAGTGCTGCAGGGTTTCCTGTCCACCAATGTGCCCTCGGGCTCGGTGGTGCATGAGTCCAAACTTGAGCGCGCCGCGCTGCTGGCCAACGACCTGCCCGGCGTCAACGCCACCATCGGACTTGACCCGGGCGCCACCACCGGCACCACGGATGTGTCCCTGGAAGCCAACGAAGGCAAGCTGCTCAATGTCAGCGTCGACCTTGACAACTACGGCAACCGCTTCACCGGCCAATGGCGCCTGGGCGCCAATGTCACCCTGAACTCCCCGGCCGGTCTGGGCGATCAGGCCAGCCTGCGCCTGATGCAGACCGACGGCGACCTCGATTTCCTGCGGCTGAGCTACCAGTTGCCCATCGGCTCCAATGGCACCCGCGCCGGCGTCGCGTACTCCAACGTCGGCTTCACCGTGTGCTGCCAGGGCGCTTTCAACCCGTCGGGCGAAGGCCAGATCCTCAGCCTGTTCGTGACGCATCCGATCGTGCGCTCGCGCAACTACAACCTGTATTTCAACGGTGGCTGGGACGACAAGACCTCCATCAACGTGCCGCTGGCCGGCACCTCGCGCGAGCGCAACATCGGCCTGCTGACCCTGGGCCTGAACATGGACCGCCGCGACAACCTGGGCGGCGGTGGCGTGGTGTTTGGCAACGTCTCCCTGGCCACCGGCCGGCTTGGCATCAAGGACCCGGTGGACGCCGCAGCCGACGCGGCAGGTGTGCGCGCCGCGGGCAACTTCACCAAGGTGATGGCGCAGATCGCGCGCACCCAGCGCCTGAGCGACAGCTTCAGCCTGTATGGCGGCCTGAATGCACAGTGGGCCAACAAGAACCTGGATGCCTCCGAGAAGTTCTCGCTGGGCGGCGCGCAGGGTGTGCGGGCCTACCCCAGCGGCGAGGCCGCAGGCGACGAAGGCTATCTGGCTCAAGTTGAGTTGCGCGCCGATTTGCCCTTCAGCCCCGGTGGCACGCAGTGGCAGGCCTTCATGTTCACCGACCTGGGCAGCACCATCACCAACAAGACGCCGGCCGTCGCCGGCCTCGTGCCCAACCATTACCGCATTGGCGCCTACGGCCTGGGCCTCAACATCACCCGCGCCGGCCTGTTCCAGGTGCGCACGATGTGGGCGCACAAGATGGGCAGCAACCCCGGTGCCAACCCGCTCAACGGCAATGACGGCGACGGCAAGCAGGACCGCAGCCGCTTCTGGCTGCAGGCCGTTACCCAGTTCTGATGGAGGCACGCATGAACACCACCAACACCTCCAGCACCGTGTCTGAAAACACCGATTCACTGAAGAAGTCTCGAACCATGACCAAGCAACAACAAGCCGAGCAGAAGAGCTTTACCGTGCGCACGGGCGGGCGCAAGCTGACCTATGTATTCCGTCCGCGCAAGCGCTTCTCGTCGTTGCTGAAGTTCCTGCTCGCCATCTTTGGCGGGCAAGTGGTGTTGTGGCCCGGCATGGCCACGGCGCAGGGCCTCAGCCCCAACGCGCTGCCAACCGGTGGCAGCGTGGCAGCGGGTCAGGCGGGCATCAACTCCGTCGGCAACGCCATGACGGTGAACCAGCAGAGCAGCAAGGTCATCATCAACTGGTCCACCTACAACATTGGCGCGGACGCTTCTGTCACGTACAACCAGCCCAGCGCCAGCTCGGTGGCGCTCAACCAGGTGACGGGCGCTGACCCGTCGCAGATCCTGGGCCGCCTGTCGGCCAACGGCCAAGTGTGGCTGGTCAATTCTGCCGGTGTGTACTTCGGCCAGAACGCCACCATCGACGTGGGCGGCATGCTGGCATCCACGCTCAAGGTGGACAACAACCAGTTCATGAACAGTGACAAGGTCACGTTCGAAAACGACGGCACCGCCGGCAGCATCAAGAACGACGGCAACATCACCGCGCGCAACGGCGGCTATGTGGCCCTGATCGCGCCCAATGTGCAGAACGCCGGCGTCATCAACGCCAACATGGGCACCGTGCGCCTGGCTGCAGGCGACAAGGTCACCGTGGACCTGGCCGGTGACGGCCTGATCAAGCTCAACATCGACAAGGCCAGCGCCGAGGCGGTTGTGGCCAACGCCGGGCGCATCAGCGCCAACGGCGGCACCGTGGTGCTGAGCGCGCGCAGCGCCGGCGACCTGGCCAGCCTGGTCGTCAACAACACCGGCATCATCGAGGCCAAGAGCCTGGTGGAGCGCAACGGCCGGATCTTCCTGGACGGTGGCAATGGCACGGTGGAGAACAGTGGTTCGCTGATCGCCACGGGTGACGCTGCAGGCACCAAGGGTGGTGCGGTGCAGATGGCCGGCACGCGCGTGGGCGTGGTGGGCGCGGGCAGCGTGGATGTGAGTGGTGACGCCGGCGGCGGCACCGCACTGATCGGCGGCAACTGGCAAGGCAACAACACCGCCAGCATCATCGACGGCAGCGCTGTGGCCAACGCACAGCAGGTGGCTGTGGCCAGCGGCGCCAGCATCAAGGCCGACGCCCGCACCAGCGGCAACGGCGGCACGGTGGTGGCATGGGCCGATGGCCACACCCAGTTCAATGGCGCGGTCTCCGCACGCGGCGGTGCCACCGGCGGCAACGGCGGCCAGGTGGAAACCTCTGGCAAGAAGACGCTGGGCATCAACGCCGGCGCACGCGTTGATGTGTCCGCCAGCAAGGGCAAGGCGGGCTCATGGCTGCTGGACCCGAACGACATCACGATTGCTGCCGCAGACGCCAACGTGTCTGTAGCTGGCACGACGTATCAGGACGATGGAGGTGCTACCAATGCCACAGTCGATGCGGCAGTGATTGGTGGCGCACTGACGGGCGGTGCGACCGTCAATGTCCAGACCAGCAATGCGGGTGCGGCAGGCAATGGCGACATCTTCGTCACCAGTGCTGTGACTTCAGCAGGTGATGGCACGCTGAACCTGATCGCCAACCGCAACATCACGGTCAGCGCAAGCATTGATGCAGGGGCGACCAAGACGCTGAATGTGAGCTTGTATGCCGGCTCCAACAGCACCGCGGCTTCTACCGCCACCGCTGGCTCCAATGCAAGTACGGTGACGATCAACTCAAGCATCGCCACGGGCGGCGGGAACCTGGGCATCGTGACCAAGGGCGACGTTACAGGTGCGGGCGACCTCAACCTGGGCGCGGGCAGTTTGGCGGTCGATACCAAATCCACGGGCCAAGTCAATCTGACGGGCGTGATCACTGCTGGTGCGGCCAACCTGACTGCCACGGGCAAGGACATCTCTGTTGCCAATACCGCCAACAACTTTACGGGCGCAGTGAGTGCGACAGGCTTCAATGTCACCATCGCAGATACCAATGCCCTGAGCCTCGGCACGATTGTGGCGACCGGCACCCTGGCGGCAACTGCCGGGACAGCCGATCTGACCCAAGTTGGCTCTGCCACGGTGTCTGGTGCAGCCACCCTAACATCCAACGCGGGCAGTGTGGTGGCCGACAACACCGCCAACAACTTCGCGTCAGTTACCCTTGCTTCAGCAGGCAACGCGACGCTTTACGACAGCAATGCAATGACACTGTCGTCATTGACGGTTGGAGCGGCTGGCAATGTGGACGTGCAGGCTGGCAAGGGTGGAACCGGCGCACTGACTTTGGGTACCGGCGTCAGCACGACTGGAGACGTGACCTTTGTCAGCGGATCGGGTGCGCTGACGACGGGTGGAGCTATCAGTGGCAACAACATCCAGCTGACTGCCGGAGCAGCGGGCCTGAGCATCGGACACAACGTCGCGGCCGGCGGCGTTTTAGGGCTAAAGGCGACCGGCAACAACATTGATCAGACTGCCGGGGTGATCTCCGCAGTCGGTGTGACCACCATGGATGCCGGCACTGCTGGGGGCATCATCACCGTTCAGAAAGCGGGCAACAACTTCCAGGCCAAGGTGAATGCGTCGGCAGGTACCGTCCGTATTGCGGATGGTACGGGTGGGGTCATCCTTGGCAATGTCAATGCAGACTCGGTGACTGTCGGTTCGACCGGCGGCGACGTGACGAACACGGGCGCGATCACCAACTACGCGACCACGGGCAACGCGAATGTCACCGTCAACGCTGGCACAGACACCGTGACGCTGAACAATGGTGGCAATCGCCTCGGAACAGCCAATTTGACGGGCACCACAGTCAGTGTCACATCCATTGGCGGCTTGGACGTGGGTACAGTCAAAGCCAATACCTTTGGTGCGACCGTCAGCGGTGCCAACGTGACCCAGAGCGGCGCGATCACGAAGCAGGACGGTAGCGATGGTGCAGCGGTTACGGTAGATGCCGGCGCCAAGGACATTGCCCTGACCAACACCGGCAACAAGCTGGCATCTGTCAGTTTGACGGGCACTACGGTGGCCGTGACAGATGGGACCGCGGGCATTTCGATTGGGGCCACGAAGGCGGATTCGCTTACAGTCGACTCCACCAACGGTGCGGTGACCAACTCGGCGGCCATCGTCAACCAGGTCGGCACGGGTGCAGCCAATGTAACGGTCAACGCGGCAGGCTACGACGTCACCTTGGGCGATGTTGGCAACAAGCTGGGCACGGTGAGTGTTGCGGGCGTCAATGTGTCGGTGTACGACAGCGATACCTCAGGCACAGTGCTGGGTACGAGTACCGTGACGGGTACCTTGGGCGTGACGTCCAAGGGCCACATTACCCAGAGCGGCGTTCTGACGGTGACGGGCGCAGCCAGCTTCACCATTGATGACACGGCCAGCCAGAACATCAACCTCTCCACTCAAGCCAACGACTTCAAGTCCACTGTGACCTTTGCCAAGACCGGCACAGGCACCGTAAACAACGTTGGCCTGCGCAATGCGAACTCAGGCGCCCTGTTCGGCAATATCACGCTGCCGGGTACGTACAACGACTTGACCGTCATCTTTGACAAAGCGGCCATGATTCTGCCGGCGCTGACGGTGGGTGGCACGCTGACGGCCACGGCCGGTGGCGGCTCCATCACCCAGACAGGCGCGCTGGACATTGCCGGGGCTTCGAGCTTTACGGCGTACGACGCTGGCGGCCCGACCCGTTATGCCATTACGTTGGACGACAACGGCAACAAGTTTGTGGGAGCCATTTCCGCCAAGGGTGGTGCATTCACGCTGGACAACGGCACCTACGCCACCAAGTTCGGCACGATTGACGTGTCCAGCGTCACGCTGGAAGGCACGGGCGACCTGACGCTGACCAACAGCATTACCACCACCGGCGCGCAGACCTACGGTGGCAACGTCATCCTGACCAGCGACGTCACGCTTGCCGGCAATGGCATCAGCGTGTCGGGCACGATGAAGAGTGATGGCACCAACCGTGCCCTGATCATCAATGACGCGGGCGCTACGAAGATTACCGGTTCCCTGGGTACCACCACAGCTGGCGAGCGCCTGGCCAGCGTGGACATCACCAGCACCGGCGGCACGCAGTTGGGCGGCAATGTCTACACCACGGGCAGCCAGACCTACAACAGCGCCGTGACCTGACGGCCGGCTCCAACCTGGGCAACACGGTGGACGGCAGCCTGATCTGGTTCAAGGGGGCCGTGGACAGCGAAGCCGCCGAGAACAACAACCTGAACATCCAGTACGAAGGCAGCGTGCGCTTTGACGGACAGGTCGGCAAGAACCAGAAGCTGGGCGTGCTGACGGTCAACAACATCGGCACCTACGGCACGATCTTCCTGAACACAGACACCATCGGTTCGGTGGGCGGCCAAACCCCTGGCGGACGACGTCATCCTGAACAGAACATCACGCTGTCCAACGACACCAGCGGCAATATCAGCTTCTCTGGCTTGGTGGACAGCAAGACAGGGACGAACAAGAGTCTGACGGTTGAGCAGACCGCTGGCTCGACTGGCAGCATTGTTTTTGCCAAGGCAATTGGCAGCGCGGACAAGTTGAGTTCGTTCTCCACGACCGTGACCGACGCCGCGGCGGCCAACAAGATCGGTGCGTCAGTGACGACGACCGGAGCCCAGACTTACGCTGGAAATACGGTCCTGACCGCCGACGTCACAATGACCGGTACGGGCATCACGATCGGGGTTCTGGACAGCGACGCCACGGCCCGCGACCTGACCATTGCCGACACCGGTACCACTACGCTGGGGGGCAGCATTGGCGGTACCAATGCCCTCGACGTGCTGACGGTGGGTACGGCCAATGCCCTGGCGTTGCCGACCCTGAAGGTCGCCGACCTGTCGGTGACGACCAGCAACGACAACGTCACGCAAACGGGCGCGGCAACCGTCACCGGTGCAACGACGCTGTCCACCGGCACCGGGGACATCACGCTTGACAAGGCAGGCAACTCGTTCACGGGCGCCATCAAGGCCGCAGGCGACGACGTCACATTGGTCAACAGCATTGCAACCAACCTCGGCGCGAGCACGGTTGGCGGCGCCTTCAGCCTGACCAGCACGGGCGGCGCAACGTGACCGACAGCGGCACGGTGTCGGTGACGGGCACCACCACGATCGACGCGGCGGGCAAGACGATCACCCCTGACGATGGGTCCAACAGCTTCACGGGCGCGATGGCGCTCAAGGGCACGGACGTGACGGTGGTGAACACCACGGCGACCAACCTTGGCGCCAGCACGGTGACGGGGAACTTCAGCCTGACCAGCACGGGCGGCAACGTGACCGACAGCGGCACGGTGTCGGTGACGGGCACCACCACGATCGACGCGGCGGGCAAGACGGATCACCCTGGACGATGGGTCCAACAGCTTCACGGGCGCGATGGCGCCTAAGGGCATGGACGTGACGGTGGTGAACACCACGGCGACCAACCTTGGCGCCAGCACGGTGACGGGGAACTTCAGCCTGACCAGCACCGCGGCAACGTGACCGACAGCGGCACGGTGTCGGTGACGGGCACCACCACGATCGACGCGGCGGGCAAGACGATCACCCTGGACGATGGGTCCAACAGCTTCACCGGCGCGATGGCGCTCAAGGGCACGGACGTGACGGTGGTGAACACCACGGCGACCAACCTTGGCGCCAGCACGGTGACGGGGAACTTCAGCCTGACCAGCACGGGCGGCAACGTGACCGACAGCGGCACGGTGTCGGTGACGACCACGCGATCGACGCGGCGGGCAAGACGATCACCCTTGCGATGGGTCCAACAGCCACGGGGCGCGATGGCGCTCGGGGGCACGGACGTGACGGGGTGAACACCACGGCGACCAACCTTGGCGCCAGCACGGTGACGGGGAACTTCAGCCTGACCAGCACGGGCGGCAACGTGACCGACAGCGGCACGGTGTCGGTGACGGGCACCACCACGATCGACGCGGCGGGCAAGACGATCACCCCGACGATGGGTCCAACAGCTTCACCGGCGCGATGGCGCTCAAGGGCACGGACGTGACGGTGGTGAACACCACGGCGACCAACCTGGCGCCAGCACGGTGACGGGAACTCAGCCTGACCAGCACCGGGGCAACGTGACCGACAGCGGCACGGTGTCGGTGACGGGCACCACCACGATCGACGCGGCGGGCAAGACGATCACCCTGGACGATGGGTCCAACAGCTTCACGGGCGCGATGGCGCCTCAAGGGCACGGACGGGACGGGGTGAACACCACGATGACCAACCCTGGCGCCAGCACGTGACGGGGAACTTCAGCCTGACCAGCACCGGCGGCAACGCGAGCAGCAGCGGCACGGTGTCGGTGACGGGCACCACCACGATCGACGCGGCGGGCAAGACGATCACCCTGGACGATGGGTCCAACAGTTTCGGGCGCGATGGCGCTCAAGGGCACGGACGTGACGGTGGTGAACACCACGGCGACCAACCTGGGCGCCAGGCACGGTGACGGGGAACTTCAGCCTGACCAGCACCGGGGGCAACGTGACCGACAGCGGGGCCGGGGCGGTGGGGGGCGGGTACACCACGATCAACGCGGGTGTTTGCGTACGGCACCACCGCCGCGGGCAAGAACATCACCCTGACGAAGCGGTCCAGCACCTACACCGGCGCGATGGCGCTCGAAGGCGGTGGACGCGGCGGTGACCAACAACACGGACACCAACATTGGTGCCAGCACCATCCCCCACGGGCAACCTGACGCTCAACAGCGCCAACGGCAACGTGGGACCGACAGCGGCACGGTGTCTGTGACGGGCAACCACCACGATCAACGCGGCGGGCAAGAACATCACCCTGACGAAGCGGCCAGCACCTACACCGGCGCGATGGCGCTCAAGGCGGTGGACGCATCTGTCTTCAACAATACGGCGACCAATTCGGGGCGAGCACCATCACTGGCAACCTGACGCTCAACAGCAATGGTGATGTGACCCAGACCGCAGGCATCAGCGTGTCGGGCAGCACCACCATCACGGCGGGCGCCAACGATGTCACACTGGATACGGCGACGAACGATTTCGTGGGCAGCATCAACATTGTTCCCGGCTGACGCAGTCACGCTGGACGATGCCAACACTTTGCCGCTGGGCACGATCACGGCTACAAGCCTGGCTTTTGGTACGGCCAACACGGCCTATTCACTCAACGGCAACATTACGCTGACCAACAACCCGCTGACTTTCGATGCAGCGGTCACCATGCTGGGCAACCCGTACTGGCAACGGGCAGTGGCAATGTCAGCTTCCAGAAAATACGGTGGATGGCGGATCTGCCCTTACGGTCAACAGCTCGGGCACGACAGACTTTGACATGGCCATCGGCGGCGGCACGGCGCTGAGTGCGTTGATCAGGATGCCAATGGCACCGCCAACTTCGACGGCACCATCAAGACGACGGGCAACATCACGGTGGACGGCACCACCATCAATCTCGGTGGCGACGTGACCACCACCGCCGGCGGCAAGGTGGTCTTTACCAGCCCGATCACCCTGGGAGCAGGCGGACGCGCACCATTGATACCAGTGCCCAGGCGGGCGCGGATGTGACGGTGAACGGCGTCACCGGCGCAGCCGATGCAACCCTGAACATCAACTCTGCCGGCCTGACAACACTGTTTGGCACGTTCGACAACGCATACGTGAAGACGGACTCCGCTGGTACGGCTAAGATCGCCGGCACGAGGCTGAAGGTGGCCACGTTTGATATTGGTGAGAACCTGGCGCTGTGCGGCACGCCTGACGGTGGCGGCTACATCTTCGGCGGCAACGTTGAGCTGTGCGGCGACACCCACCTTCAACAGCAACAATGTCGCGTTTGGCGGCAAGGTCGACAGCGATGTGCTGGGCCCGAGGTCTCTGAACTGAACGTTTCCACACCGACCAGCTTCGGTGGCAACGTCGGCACGATCGGGCACTGAGCACGCTCACGACCGACGCAGCGGGCTCCACCACGCTGACGGGCAGCGTCAATACCATCGTCTCCGGCTCAGGCGGCATTACCTTCGGTGACGACGTTACCGCCGGGGCAGCCAGCCTGACGCCGAGTTCCGGCACCGGCAACATCACGGCAAACGACGCGGGCGTAACAACTTTGCCCCCGCTCAACCTGTCGGGTGGCGCGGTGATCGTGCGCGACGTGGACGCGCTGACGGTCTCGTCGCTGGACCAGCGGCGGCAAACAAGACGGTGACCCTTGGTGGCGGGCACGACGCTGACGCTGCCGGCCAGTGCGATCAACACGGGCACGGCGGACTCTGAGCCGCGTCCGCAGAACGGAACGCTGACGACCGCCGCCGATCTGACTGGCAATAACATCATCCCGCAAGGTCAAACTGGCCTGTCCCTTGGGCACATCGTTACTTCGATCACCCAACACCACGCTTCAGGCAGCGGGTGGCGCCATCAACCAGACCGGTGGCAAGCTTGAGGTGACCGGCACGCTGACTAGTACCAGCGACACCGGGACCACCTTTGAAACAGCCTTGACGACAGTGTTGGCACGCTTGCGAAGCACGAACACCACGTCCGGCAACGTTGAACTGACTGCTTTCAACGGGTTGCTAAACGTCACCGCGATCACCAATACAGGCGATAACGTGACGTTGGTGGCAGATGACTCAACATCAAACCGGCGCGATTTCTGCGGCCGGAAGCTTGCGACACTGGCGCCTGTACTCAACAATCGGGCAGTGAATATTGCGGGTGGCGCTGGTGGATTGAACTTGACTGCTGCCGAGGTGAACCCTGGTTTCGGCAGCCGATCTGGCAATTGGCGGTACTCGCGGCTTCGTCGGTGACGGTCAACGGCGCCATGAGTGTGACGGCTGCGCCGAACGTGACGCTGACCAGCGGCAACAGTTCAGATCGCACTCAATGGGCAACCTGACAGTGACAAATCAGTTGACGCTGAATTCTGCAGGCGCCATCAATCAGACCACAGGCACCAAAGTCACAGCGACATCGCTTGACGCCAATGCCAACAACGGCATCACGATGAACAGCACGGCAGGCAATGCCGTGGCGACAGTCAATCTTTACAACCAGAGCGCCGGCAATATCTCCCACCGGAGTGCGCAGTCGCAGGTGGCTCCACCATTGCCGCAGACAACCCCAGGCCGTGACGGGACCTGGTTTCCTCACCGAACTGAGTGGCAATTTGACGTTGCCCTCGGTCTTGTCAGCGGGCGAACCCATTACCATAACCGAGCCAGCACCAAGAACGTCGCGTTATCACGACGGTCGATGCCACGCAAATGCCCAAAGCGGCAGGCGCAGACATCGCGTGATCAAGGGGGTGGACGGCCTTAGTATCGGTACTACCGTAGATGCAGGAACCGGTGGTCTGCGGACGATCACTACCGGGTAACGGTCAGCCGGGCCATTGACCTGGCGACAAATCGGCAAACCAGCTCCGAAGCTTGATTGACGGTCTGTTTCGCTCGCCCTGATCAATGCTGGCGGCGGCTTGCAGTTCGGGGATAAGACGCAGACGGAGCCATTGAGGTGTCCGATGCGGCAGTGACGATTTCCTGAACAATGTCAGCTCTGGAAGAACAAGTCAGGGACCATTGACGTTGGCGCTGTCGGCACGGGGACGGGCATTTGACGGTCAACGGCAATTTGTCCAGGTTCTTGCCTACGGACTCTTCCCAATCCCGTGAATACCGGAAAGATCATCAATACAGCGGTTGACGCGCTCACGGTGAATGGCAATCTGTTCATGGAATGCCACATCGGGTATTGGCCAGATCAGCCTGTTGCGGCCAATCATCACCGATTCAGTGACAGGCGACCTCACGGCCAACAATAACACGACAGGTGACCTGTACTATGCTACCAACGATTTACGCTGGCAGGTGCCGGTGCAGGGATTTCCTGCCGCGGGACAGGAAAATTCGAATCGATGCTGACTTGACGGCCAGCCAGGACACATCATCATCGCTGACGTGGTGTCAGCCGGTTCAGTTGGAATTGAACGCCACAGGGGCGACGGTTTCTCGACGGCGCCCATGGGTAGCCCGGTTACCGCGAGTACGGCCCGGTTCACGGCCAACGAAGGAATTGGCACCCTCGCCAATCCCATTCAGACAGACGGCAAACCACGGTGACTGCGGACAATGGCGCTACTGCAGGCGATATCTACACTACCAATGTCAACAATCTGACCGTGGAACCACAGGGGTCTCGGAACAAGTTTGCTGGCGGGAGTGATTGATTTGCACGCTGGGGGAACCATGACGGTGTCAGGAACGATCTCCAGTAACAACCGCGATGCCACGCTTACGACGGATTCCGGGCA
>JADJPY010000004.1 GCA_016713005.1 Ramlibacter sp.
GAAATAAAACCAATCAATCTCAATGTCGAGTACGCCAGCGACTTCGTCAACTTTCGGAGGCAACGGCATCGAGTTCATAGGTTTCCTACAACTGGCCTCTGAATGCCCGGTGGAGCAGGGACTTCTTCAGTTCGTCGAGGGCGGCGAGCTTCTGCCGTTGCACTTCCACCAGCGACGCACACACGACCGATCGATGCCTGCTAGCCTATCGACTACCTTTTGCTGCGTTTCCAGTGAAGGAACTGATGTGACCAGGAAGGCGCGGATGTCCTTCATGTTGACGTGCTGAACAGTGGCCCCCTGGAATGGGCGATAGCGCCGCTGGCTAGGGGCGTTGGAGCAGGTGGGGCTAAGTAATCGGTTGAACACCTCACGCCTGGGCGGATCAGAACCGTGCGCTGGCTAAGGGTATCACCTGCATTCCAGCCGGAATGACAGCGACGTTTCCGGCGGGCGCCTCTCGTGTGCCAGGATCAGGTCGCCCGGTAGCGGTACTGCTCCGGCGAGTCCAGGGCCGCATAGGTCTCTTCCGAGACTCGATTCAGATCGTCAAGAATCAACTAACCCTTCCCGACATTCGGAGTTCTGATGGACGGTATCCATGTTCTTGGGTCGGCGCAGTCTTGTGTTCGCAGTCAACGATGAACTCGCATAGCGAAGCAAGTTCACGAGGCTTGAAGCTGGTGTCGATATGCTGATCGAAGCAAGCTTCTCCCAGCGTCCGCCAGCTCCCGTGCGTTCCGCAGGTTCTTCTCGGCGTTGGCCTTGGCGATGGCGATGCCCTCGAAGGCGTCGTCGAGGATGGCGACGATGCGGCGCTGCTCGGGTAGCGAGGGAACCGGCACCGGGACTTCCTTTAGTTTCCCACCAGAAAGCTCTTTGAAGATTGCGCCAGTGCCGAGGTCGTTCAGCAGATCGACTATGCTGCCAAGGTAGTAGTACAGAAACTTGTGGTCGATCCGGTTTCGAGGAACTAGGCCTTTGCAGCCTTGGACCATCACCGGCTGCGTGTTGATTGCCAAGTGGCCGATAGGCGCACGCGAAGACAAAATCACTGAGTACGGCGGTAGCGGCCTCGCAGAACTGTTCTGAAGGCCTTGGTCCGTGATGGTCCGCTCGGTCTGGTCGATGTACGGCGTGTGTCGTTTCCCCATCTCGGCAGGTGTGATCCAGCGGTGCGGCCCACCCCAGTACTCGGCAACCCCGGTTTGGTGTTCCTCCATTGACCACATCACAGATGTCGCCGATGGACGTGATCCTCAACCGGTCCTCAGCCACCACTAACTCCCGGATCGTCGCCAGCACTTCGGCGCTTTCGGCATCGAGCGCCGCGATCTCGTCGAGGATGTCCTGCGGTGTGCGATGCACGACTTCATCGCCGCCAATCGGGTTCTTGACCGACAGGTCGCGAGGTGGCAGTGTCGATCGCTGGTCACATCCACCGACCAGCTCTGCGCCGAGTCTCCAAACGTCTTCCGCCGCTCGACGAAATCGACCAGGTCGTCGTCGTTCAGTGGGTTGGTCTTGCCCATGTTGCGGCCCGGATCCATTTTGTAGAACCAAACCTTGCGCGTGGGCGCGCCTTTCTCGAAGAACAGCACGACGGTCTTGACGCCAGCGCCCTGGAAGGTACCGCCGGGCATGTCCAGCACCGTGTGCAGGTTGCAACTCTCGAGCAGGAGCTTGCGAATGCTAGTGCTGGCGTTGTCGGTGTTGCTCAAGAAGGTGTTCTTGATGACGATGGCCGCGCGCCCGCCGGCCTTCAGCGTCTTGATGAAGTGCTGCATGAACAGGAAGGCCGTCTCGCCGGTCTTGATCGGGAAGTTCTGCTGAACCTCCTTGCGTTCCTTGCCGCCGAAGGGCGGGTTGGCCAGGATCACGTCGTAGCGGTCACGCTCCTGAATGTCGCTGATGTTGTCGGCCAGCGTGTTAGCGTGGACGATGTTCGGCGCCTCGATGCCATGCAGGATCATGTTCATGATCGCGATGACGTAGGCCAGGCTCTTCTTCTCCTTGCCGAAGAAGGTGCGCGTCTGCAGCGTCTTCAGGTCGTCAGCCTTGGTGGCCTTGGGCAGCAGGTAGTCGAAGGCCTCGCACAGGAAGCCGGCCGAGCCGCAGGCGCCGTCGTAGATGCGCTCGCCGATCTTGGGGTCCAGCACCTTGATCATGGCGCGGATCAGCGGGCGCGGCGTGTAGTACTCACCGCCGTTGCGCCCGGCGTTGCCCATGTTCTTGATCTTGGCTTCGTACAGGTGCGAAAGCTCGTGCTTCTCGCTTTGCGAGCCGAAGCGCAGCTCGTCCACCCGGTCGATCACGTCGCGCAGGTTGTAGCCGCTTTCAACCGGTTCTTGATCTCGCTGAAGACCTCGCCGATCTTGTACTGATGGTGTTGGGCCGCTGGCGCCGCTGGAAGCCGGCCAGATACGGGAAGAGCTTGCCGTTGACGAAGTCGCGCAGGTCGTCGCCGGTCATGGCGCCGTTGTGGTCGAGTTTGCCGTCTGCGGCTTTGGGGGCAGCCCAAGCCTCCCAGCGGTAGGGTTCGGCCAGGATAAAGCTGTAGCTCTTGCCCTCCAGTTCGGCCTTGGCTGCCTTGTCACGCTCCAGCGCGTCGAGGTACTTCAGGAACAGCAGCCAGGACGATTGCTCGGTGTAGTCCAGCTCGCTGGTGCAGCCTGCGTCCTTGTGCAGGATGTCGTCGATGTTCTTGAAAGTTTGCTCGAACACGGTGCGGGAGCCCCATTGGTGATATCTAGTGGGATATTCTCGCCGACCTTCTCGAAAGTTCGCCAGTTTTCTGAACCGCAGAGCCTCGGTTACACATTCAGAAGTCGAAGTCTTTGAGCTGCCCAGTCAGAATGCCAAGCTTCGCCGCCATCCCGGCCAGCGCGGTTTCGACATTGGCGTCGTGTTTGCGATGCAATCGCTCGAAGGTTCTCCAGTGCATGCCCTTGGGCTTCCAGCCGGTGCCGTTCAGGATGCCTGGCTCCCAGCCCAGCCTATCGCGGAGTTTGTCCGCGCGCCGGGTAGCCCGGTCGTCAAAGGCCTCTCTCTGGCTTCGGTAAGCCAGGCGGTGGCACTCGCGACATGCAAACACCCGCCCTCCGTACAGCACCGCCACGCGCCGCCCGCAACCTACGGCCGGGCAACGCCACCAGACTCTCTGCCCGCCAAAGCCGCAATCGGTCCAATCCAGGCTCACCGGATAGTTCATCGTTTCCCACTCTCCGCCGTTGAAGCTGGTGTTCTGGCTCCGGTAGTTCAGCAGCACGCGGCCAGTCTCGACTCGCAGGCTGATAGTCCCCGTGACTTCGTCGTTGCAGGTCCACTGCCAGTTGAAGCGCCGTCCGGGTGTCAGCAAGCCGTCGCGGTTGATCTTGCGAACGTCAAGAGGTCTGAGGTCGTCCGTACAGAACCTGCCGCCTCGTCTTCCGCTCCCAAAGCCACCCATCTCTATGTCCTCCGAAAATTCTCCGAAATCATCTGGCAAATTGAACAATTTTTGCAGTGCTATTGGGGCCCGGATAGCGCGCCAGGCCGCGCCGTTGCTGGGTTTTCGTCTATTTCCGACGAACGCACTTTTGCGCGATTTCAGCGGCCAAAACTGTCCGAATGCCGTCCTTAAGGTCGTGCTCTGACTCAGGAAACTTGATGGAATGGACGGTTTCACGCGTCAAGCGCTCGATGAGCGGATCCGTGCCGTTGAGTTGCTGCACCACCACCGTTAGCGGGGTGGGCGCGCTGACGGCAGGCTTACCCACGAGGTACTGCGCCAGCCAGGCCCGCGCTCGTGAGTCGCCAGCCTGGGCGAGAGTCTTCGCCTTGGTAACCACCGACCGCCAATCGTCGAGCGTGACTGCGTCCAGAAGCACGCCCATGTAGTCACCTCCGTGCGCCGGTGCTCCGCGTGGCCCCGGATCAGGTCTTGTCGCTTTCTTCGTGCCATGTCGGATCCTCTCTCTATCTCGCTAGATTTGCCACGGCTCAGTGCAGGCCGTCGCGCAGAGCGAAGGCTTCGCACCGCTGCAGGATGTTTTGCACCGGCTCAAGCCGTCGGTTGGCACCTGCGATGCGCCCATTCGCTGCCGCGATACATCGGCCGGCGTCCCCCAACCATGAGCATTCCAGGCACAGCCGACGGTCATCTCCATCGCGGTCGCGCAGTGTCAGTCGCAGAGCCAATCCATGTGCATCATTTCGGCCAATCGCCTGGAAGAGTTTCGACCGCGCTTTGGAAGCCGCCATCTCCAAGCCATCGGGGTCTAGGCAAGTCTGCCCATCTGACAGGCTTGCGTCCTCAGTAGCCATGTCCTCGGCCAAGCAATCGGGCTGCAAGGAGGCAGTTACTGCGAGGTGTGGCCCTGCAAAGGGGACAAGCGGGGACACGGGGGACACCGCGCCGGTATTGAGCTTTCCTGCATCCGGCACTTGGGGACAGGCCGGGGATCCCTGGGGACGTACCTTCGGCAATGAAGTGACTTGATCCCGCGCCACCGCTACCGCCGCCGCCTGTTTGTCCCCAAGCGTCCCCGGGATAGCCTCGGCCGCTGGGGGCGCCGGAAGCCGCGTATTTGCTTGCGTCCCCCATGTCCCCACTTGTCCCCGCACTTTGATGGTGGGTTGCGACAGCACAGAGAAATCGAGCTTCATTCAGCGTCCGCCCACTTGTTGGTGAACACATAGACCCGTGCCGTGCCAACGCCCGGCAACCGCGGCTTTTGTGTCGGCCGACCGTCGCCCCCGGGCACGATCCAGCCTTGCTCCAACAAGCATCGCGTCGCGGCTTTCAGTTCAAAGCCGGCGCATACGTCGCGCCTGAATGCCTCGGGCAAGACCAGAAACTCCCGCGCGCCATCCATGCCGTTGCGGTAGAAGCCGGCCCTATTGACAATGCGTTGATCGACTGTCGCGGCCACGTCCTCAAAGCGGCTGGCGCCGTGAGTCTCAAAGAAGCCCCTCACTTGCGCCAACAAGGTACGGTCTTCACGGTTGCCAGCCCCTCCAAATGCGTCCAGCCAGACGGAAAGGCACCGGCTCGCCGCCGTTGTGGCTTCTCCTTCAGACCAGCCCGTTAAGCCGTAGTGGGTTGCAAGTTCGCCAGCAACGGCCACCAGGCCGAAGCGTTGCGCCACCCTGAGCACTTGCCCGGCCGCGCCCGCCGGTGCGTTCTCGGCAACAAACTGGCGCACGCCTCCGATGATCAGGTCAGGTAATTTGTCTCGGTCTCTCACGACGGCCCGCAGCCACGCCATGCCCGCGGCACCGTGATGCCGGTTTGCAGCGTCCTTCAAGGCCAGCGACAATGCCGCCGGGCTGGCGCAACCGTTCAGCGTCTCAAATAAGCCCAGCCCAGCGCCCGCGTCTGCTTCAATGTCCGCCAGGCGTATCTCCTGGCCAGCGTTGGCTTTTCGCCCTATACGCGCCATCAGTGCTGATAGCGACTCTTCCCCAGCGGAAAGGAACAACAGTCGCCAGCTTGCCGCCTGCCGCGCGGTGCCACTGCGCGCTGCCCGGGTCTTGCCCTGCCCGTTGGCCAGCAAGTAAGCCGCTTCGCCGGATTCTTTGGGGTCGATCTGGCTCAGTTCGTCCAGGATAAGCAAGCCGTCGTTGTGCAGCGCAGCCAGCCCTTCAAGTCCGTTGGCTGTCGCTCGCCAAAGGCGCGGGTAGGTAGTAGGGTTGCCCCACACAGAAGCTGCAACTTTCAGGGCGGTGGACTTGCCGATGGACGTTCCGCCGCGAATATGAAAGCCCCCTGAATCTTCACCCGCCAGGTTGGCAAGCGGTCCCGGCAAAGGCCACCGATATCGCGAACACCAAACGCGAATTGCCCAATGCCAGTCGCGCTACGGAATCGCGCCAGTCTTCAGCCGTGCCCGCAGCGCCGTAGGCTGGTTCAATCGCGTGCAAGTTCTGAATACAACGCGCTCGGCACGTTCGCCAATGGATTCGGCCGGTGTGACGTATATTGCTCCCTGCCAGCCCAGCTGATCTACGCATCGGGCGCGGTCCTTCACTGGCCACACCTGCACATAAGAGGCCAACAAGTCGCGCGCTGCCCGCCCTGGAGCGATGGACAGTCCCGCTTGCGCCAGTTCGCGCCGTACGTCCACGCCGTCGCCCTGGAGCAGTTCAAGAGGCATGGCCCATTGGTGCCGCACGCCATCGTCGTCGTGCCCTTCCAGCAATCGACCCCAGGCTGTGCTCCTGGCGTCGCGGGTCGCAGCCACCACTGCCAGGCCACCACATATCCATTGCGGCATTTTTTCGAGGCCAGTGGTCGCGTCCTTTGCGATGTAGAACACCCCGCGCTGTTCGAGCCTGAAGCGACCACCGCTGAACTTGCATTCGCGCGCCGCGTCGCCTTCTGCGGCCGCTGATTCGCCACCTGTGGCGCCGGAAATGGTGCTGCCGGGCACTTCCCCTCGCCTATCAGCGAGGCGCTCCGGGTCAGATTCGCGGGGTCCACTCGCTGCGTCAATGCATCGCCGCACGGCCGAAAGGCCTGCGAACTGGTGGAGGTCGTTGAAGTCGGTGGCCTTTTCTGGTCGGGCAACGCCGAACTGAGGCATTGCCACCAGTGCGCCCGAGGCGCGCGCAGCCTCGGTTGCCTTGCTCAGGCCTGGGTTACCCAACGACTGATGGTCGTCATCAGCGCAAACAATCAACTGCAGGCCTGGGTACTTCTCGCGGATTGCCGTGGCCACAGGCATCAAGTTGCCCGCATCGAAGGCCACTGCCACCGCATAGCCTGTGGCTTCGTGGATGCTCGCCCCCGTGGCAAAGCCTTCTGCCACGCACAAAACGCCATCAGGCTGCCCGATATCGAAGTAGCAGCCCGCCTTGCGACCGCCAGTGAGGAAGCGCTTTTCGCCATCAGCGCCAATGAACTGGAGCGAATGAATGGTGCCTTCGACATCGCGCAGCGGTATCACGAGACGCTCCCCCTGCACCCGGACACCATGGGGCTGAATGCCCTTTCGCTCCGTGTACGGATGGGAGTCACAAACTGCTGCGTTCTCAAACAGAGATTTCGCCCGCTTGCGTGCATCGGCTTTGCGTTTGCCCTCTTTACGTTCGCGCTCGCGCCGTACGCTTTCCAGCTTGAGGCGGTGCGCAGCCTCTTCCGTCGGGGACAACGTGCGAGCAGGTTCAGCCCGCCAGTTCTGCCATCCAATCCCATCACGCCAGTTCTCGAAACCCCCGGCCGGTATCCTGTCCAGGTGCAGCAGGTAGGCAGCATCGCCTTTGCCGCCACGCCCTTCGGCATCGCACCGATGAATGCGCCCATCGGCGATGATTTCGCCGCCTGCTGGGACGATGCCACGCTGCGCCAGCGCTGCCAGGAACTGTTCTTTGGGCTCAAGCATTTCTTGGCGGCGCCTTTCCGTCGCACCCCAGAGGGACCGCAATCACTTCCGAATCTGAAATGCGAGCCGCCGCCTGAAGCAGGAACGCGCCGGCATCCCCTTTTATTGCGTTCAGCCCAGCAGACGCGACAGCATCGGCTGCCAGTGATGCAGCAACATCAACGCGATGACCTGTATTCGCGCCAAGAGCAGACGCACCGAGCCCGCGGCAATCTTGGACGGCCTCCATCCGAGTCTCACAATGTGTCGGCTTGTGCTGCTTGCGCGGTACTAACCACACGGCCACGCTGAAGCCATGCGTCCAGGTCCTCCCCGGAAATAAAGATGCGACCACGCTTCACGAACTTCGGTCCGGTCCCGTCGCACCGCTTCATCGCCAAGGTCTTTACGCTCAACCCGCAATAAGTCGAAGCGTTCTTCGGATCCATGCGCCCATCGGGCAGCACCACCACTTCAGCCGTTTGAACGATTTCAGTCATCTTGACCTTCTGGGTATTAACCCTGTGTTTAAAGACAATACGAGTCTATCCAAGACAAAAAGTATTGCAATAGAACACATGTAGGCTTAGAATTGCGCGGATGGCTCTAGAACTTTCGAACACGAGGTAACGACATGGCGGAACAGGAAATGCGAAAAGGCGGGGGAGGCAAGCTCTCGCGATCAGAAACAGTCACGGTACGACTTGATCCAAAGTTGCGGTATCTCGCGGAGTTGGCGGCGCGCCTTCACCGGCGCACCCTGTCGAGCTACATCGAGTGGTCCATCGAAGGGAGCCTAGTAAACAGCGTGCTTGCCGGGGATCACAACGGCCCGTCAATCAAGGATGAGGCGGAATACTTGTGGGACGTGGACGATGCAGACCGGTTCGCGAAGTTGGCTTTGCGTTACCCCCACCTGCTGACCCATGAGGAACAGGTTCGATGGAAGCTGATTCGTGAGAACGGCTATCTGTGGAGAGGGACGTTCAACGTAAGGAACAAGGAATGGGAGTGGTCTGTCAACGAGCACTCGTTCATCTTTTCGCACCTGCGCGATCACTGGGAGATCTTTTGCGCCGTCGCGGAAGGACGTAGCAAACCAGACAGCTTGCCCAAGTGGCAAGAGACCGATCCCTCATGGATCGCAGCCGCCGGGCAGTTCCCCATTCGACGATATTTCCGATGACATTCCGTTCTGACCTGGAGCGAGCATGGCCAAGACCTTCACCAAACTGACCCGACCCGAGATGCGCAAGCTCGCGCCTGGCAGCAAGATCACCGAGCACGGGATCACGTTCGAGAAGTCAGCCACGGGCGATGGGGTGTTCACTGTCAACATCATGGCGGACGGCCAGCGGATCCATCGAGTTGTCGGCCGAGAGTCGGACGGCACCACCCGCACGCAAGCCGAAGCCTTCATTGAGAAAGTGCGTAGCGACGCCAAGAATGATCGCTTGGCATTGCCAAAGGGTCGCAAGGTTGCGCTCTCAATGCGCGAAGCTGCCGCCAAGTACCTTGATCGCCTGGAAATCGAGGGCGGCAAAGATCTGGTGCGCCCGCGTGGAAAGTCTGTCATCCGCGCCGCCGACAAGATCACAAATGCGAAACCCAGCACCATCAATCGCGAACTGGCCGTGTTGTCGCACCTTTTCAATAAGGCTGTCGAGTGGGGTTGGATGGATCGCCGGCCCGCGAAGATCAACCGCTTCAACGAAGGAAACGGCCGGATCACCTACCTGACGGTCGATCAGGTGAACCGTCTTGTCGAGTGCGCAAAGGCCGACGGCAACGCACAGATCTACCCGTTCATCGTCATCGGCCTGGAAACTGCCATGCGAAAGAGCGAGATTCTTTCAATCCGCCGGGATGACATTGACCTTCAGCGCCGCGTCATCTACATCCCGAAGGCGAAGGCCGGCGCGCGGGAACAACCAATCACCGAACACCTGGGCGAATTTCTAGCTGGCTACGCAGCCGCCCTGCAACCAGGCAATCCGTGGATATTCCCTTCCGCGGGCGCAAGAACCGGACACACAGTGGACGTGCGCAAACCGTTCCGTCGCGTCGTCGCCGCTGCCGGATTAGACCCGGATCAGATCCTTCGGCATACGTTGCGCCACACCGCCATCACCCATCTTGTTCAGGCTGGCGTTGACTTACCCACGGTGAAGCGGATCAGCGGACACAAGACCTTAGCGAGGGGGGGGGGGGGGCGCGCAACGGTCACCTTGCCGCCATGGACAAGCCGCTCGCCGAAACTGTCCCGGGGGGGGGGCGGGTGCGGCGCCGGTTGGCCGGGGGGGGGGGCCGGGGGGGGGCCGGGGGGGGGGGCCAGAAGAAACCGGCCCCCAGGATTACAAGCGGAAGCAAAAAAGACCGTTGGGTTTGTGGCCTGGGGCGGAATCGAACCACCGACACGCGGATTTTCAATCCGCTGCTCTACCAACTGAGCTACCGGGCCAGAGGCGGAATTATATCAGGCGGCGCCGCGCTTCCCGCGCGAGAGGTCCACGCCCAGCTGCTTGAGCTTGCGGTACAGGTGGGTGCGCTCCAGGCCGGTTTTCTCGGCCACGCGGGTCATGGAACCGCCCTCTTTGGCCAGGTGGAATTCGAAGTACGACTTCTCGAACTCGTCGCGCGCATCGCGCAGCGGCTTGTCCAGGCCAAAGAGCTGCTGGGCCTGCGGGCCCATGTCGGCGGCCGCCACGGGCAGGCTCTGCCCGCCGGTCATGGCGGCCTCCACCGTCAGGTCGCCATGGCCAGTGGCGGGGGCGCCGCCGGCCGCCTTGCGCCCGCCGGATGCCTTGCTGGACAGGCCCTGCTCCACGGCCTTGAGCAGCTTTTGCAGGGTGATGGGCTTTTCCAGGAAGGCGTTGGCGCCAATGCGCGTGGCCTCCACGGCGGTGTCGATGGTGGCGTGGCCGCTCATCATGATGACGGGCATGGTCAGCTGGCCGGTGGAAGACCACTCCTTGAGCAGCGTGACGCCGTCGGTGTCGGGCATCCAGATGTCCAGCAGGACAAGGTCGGGCCGGGCACGCAGGCGCGCGGCGCGGGCCTGTGCGGCGTTTTCGGCCAGCTCGACCGAATGCCCTTCGTCGTTCAGGATCTCGGACAGCAAGTCCCGGATGCCCAGTTCGTCGTCGACGACCAATATGTTTGCCATGTGCTCTCAGGGTCCGTGTGCAGAAGGCGGCCTGTTGTCAGGACGCCACTGCGAATGATAACGACACTTGGGCGCCGCTCACCACGCCATCGGTCACGCGGTTGCCCAGTTCGATGCGGGCGCCGTGCTCGTCGGCGATTTTTTTCACCACGGCCAGCCCAAGGCCGGTGCCCCGCGCCTTGGTGGTGACGTAGGGTTCGAAGGCGCGCTTGAGGATGTGCTCGGCAAAGCCGGGGCCGCTGTCGCGCACCACCAGGCGGACACGGCGCGTGGTGTCGTTCCACTGGGTGCGTATGGTGACCTCGCGGCGCGCGCAGCCCTCAGTGGCGTCCTGGGCGTTTTGCAGCAGGTTGTGGATCACCTGGCGCAGCTGGTGTGCGTCACCCATGATGGGCGGGCAGGTGGGGTCTGGTTCGCTGGTCACGGGCACGGCCGCAGTTTCCTCGCCGTACAGTTGCAGCACATCGGCAACCAGCTGGTTCAGGTCCAGCGGGCGCAGCTCGGCGGCGGGCAGGCGCGCGTAGTCACGGAACTCGTTGACAAGCCGCTTCATGGCGTCCACCTGGTCGATGATGGTGCGCACCGATTTGTCCAGGATGGCCTGCTCGGGCGCGGCCACCTTGCCGGCGAGCTTCATGGCCAGGCGCTCGGCCGACAGCTGGATGGGTGTCAACGGGTTCTTGATTTCGTGGGCCAGGCGGCGCGCCACTTCGCCCCAGGCCTGCGCACGCTGCGCGGAGACCACCTCGGAGATGTCGTCCAGCACCAGCAGGCGCAGGTCGCCGGGCAGCTGCGCGCCGCGCGCGATCAGGTACACGGCGTTCTGGTCGCCCGTGCTGCTGGTGGAACCGTGCAGCTCGAAAGACTGCTGCCAGTGATCGGGGCCGTCCGGGCTGCGGTCACCCAGGAATTCGGCAAACCGCCCGGCCACGGCGCCGGCAAAGTCCGCCAGGCCGGGGACGTCCGCCAGCGGCCGGTCGCGGTAGGCCTCCAGGGGCGCCCGCAGGATGTGCGCCGCGCCGGGGTTGCCGGTCAGGACATGCCCCTGCGCGTCCATGACAACGACCCCCGCGGTGAGGTTGTCCAGGATGGTCTGCAGGTTGGCCCGGGCGGCGTTGACTTCGCGCATGCTCTCGTCCACCGCGCTGCGCGCGTCGGCCAGTTGCTGCGTCATTTGCGCGAACGAGCGGGTCAGGCCACCGAGTTCGTCGCGCGTGGCCAGCGCGGCCTTCGGCGTGAGGTCGCCGGCGGCCACCTGGCGCACGCCTTCGGCGAGCACCAGCAGCGGGCGGGCCAGCTGGTTGCCCAGCAGCACCGCCAGCAGGATGGCGCCAAAGACCGACAGGAACAGGCTGAGCGTGAGGGTGCCGATGTACATGCGCCGCAGCCCCTGGCGGGCCAGGGCGCGCTCCTGGTACTCGCGGTTGGCCTCGGTGACGGCAAGCGCGTTGGCCACCAGGGCCGGTGGCAACGGCTGGATCACCTGCAGGAAACGCGGTTCACCCAGCAGACCCAGGCTGGATTGCGTGACCAGCGCCAGCACCCGGATTCGCGAATTGGTCACCGCGCCCAGGGCGCCCTGGCCGCTGGTCTCGTCCAGCCCTTCGACCTGCGTGACGCTGCGTTGCGCACGCGCGGCGCGCAGCTGGGCTGCGGGGGGGCGTTCGGGGTTGAGCAACAGGCGCGACTGGCCGGCACTGGCGATCAGCTGGCCACTGGCGGTCCACAGCGTCACGTCGCTGGCAGACAGCTGCTCGCGCAGCCGCTCCAGCGCAAGCGGACTGGCACCATCGGATACATCACCCAGCTGCGTCGTGGCCACGCGGACCTTGGCGGTGAGCTCGGTGGACAGGGTGTCCAGCGTGGTGCGGCCCAGGCTGAGGCCCGCGTCCAGCGCCCCTTCGACCTTGACATCAAACCAGCTCTCGATGGAGCGCGAGACGAACTGGTAGGACACCACATAGATCAGCATGCCGGGCACGAAACCGACCAGTGCAAAGATGGCCGCCAGCTTGATCAGCAGCCGGCTGCCAAACTTGCCGCGGCGAAGGCGCGTGACCAGCCGCACGGCGACCAGCACGATGACCGCCAGCAGCAGCGTGGCCACGGCAATGTTGAGCACCAGCAGGCGCGTGTAGTTGCGCTCGTACAGCTCGCGGTTGCCGGTGGCCTGCGCCAGCAGGAACAGCAACACCAGGCCCAGCGCAACCATCATGGTCAGCACCAGGCCCAGGCCCCACCTCCAGGCCCTGGACCGCCTTGGGGGCGGCGGGGTCGCTTCGGCAGTCACTTGGCGCTTCCCGGCAGCAGGCGCACGCCGCGGGAGATGTTGATGGCCCAGTCGCTCTGGCCCACCACGCCGATTTGCAGCGGGCGCGGCAATTGCCCCACATCCAGACGGAACTGGAACTCGACGTTGTGCCGTGCGTCGGGATCGACATCTTCTGCCGAGGCAATGCGCCAGCGTGAGATGCGCTGCAGGGCAGAAAGGGCTTCAGGCAGGGAGTCAAAGCTCTGCGCCAGCGTTGGCGATCCGGGCAACACGGCGTCCGCCGCACCACCCACGGCGAGGTTGAGGCGCCAGCGCCGCGTCAGGGGCTGGTAGGCCAGTCGAAACTGGCGGCTGGCAAAGGCCACCTTGCGGTCGTACCAGTACCAGCGGTCGCGCATGACATTGGCTTCGGCCGTGAAGTAGACGGCCACCCCGCGCGCCAGTGCGTCGCGCACGGCGTCGCTGAGGTTGAAGCTCATGGCAGCGGAGAGGTAAACGCCCTGGTCGGTGCGCTCCACCTGGAGTTGGGTGACCTCGGGGGGAGTGCCATCCGCAGCGGCCGCCGGAGCACCCAGCGCGCAGAGCGCGGCCGCCAACAGCACCGCCTTGGCAAGGTCAGCGCGGGCCCTTCTCCAGCAGCGCGTAAAAAAATCCGTCGTGCTCACCCTCCAGATTGTCCGGGAGGGTCTCTGGCTTTGCCGCACCGCGGGGCAATAAATGGCCCGGCGATGGCCGCAAAACGGCGTCGGTGTTGTGTGCAACAAACGTTTGTATCGGGTCCTGACCTTCTGCACGGAACACCGAGCATGTGCAGTAAAGGAGCCGCCCGCCAGGACGCAACAAGGGCCACAAGGTGCGCAACAGGCCCGCCTGGATGGCGCCCAGGGCAGCGATATCGGACTCCCGGCGCAGCCATGGGATGTCCGGATGGCGGCGCACGATGCCCGAGGCGGTGCACGGCGCGTCCAGCAGTATGGCGTCGAACAGCTGGCCGTCCCACCAGGCGCCCGGCTCCAGCGCGTCGCCGGCCACGACGCGCGCGGACAGCCCAAGCCGCTGGAGGTTGCCCTGTACCCGCTCGCATCGCGCGGGTGACACGTCCAACGCCGTGACCTGGGCGTCGGACGTCTCCAGCAGGTGGGCGGTCTTGCCGCCAGGGGCGGCGCAGGCATCCAGAACGCGCAGTGTGTCGCCCGCGTCCCGGCCCTCCAGCAGCAACGGGGCTGCCAATTGGGCGGCGGCATCCTGCACGGAGACCAGGCCTTCGGCAAAGCCAGGGATTGCCGTCACCGGCCGCGCCTTGAGCAGCACCACGCCGCAAGGGCCCAGTGGCCGTGCCTCGATGCCGGCTTCCTCCAACACGCGCAAATAGGCAGCCTGCGAAGTGCGCCGGACGTTGACTCGCAACACCAGCGAGGGCTGCGTCGCCGGCGCGCGCAGGATGGACTCCCAATGGGCAGGGTGGTCGCTGCGCACGCGGGCGATCCACCAAACCGGATGGTTCCAGACCGCCACCTCGTCGCGGCCAGTGGCCTCCACCATCGAATCGCGCTCGCGCAGGAACCGCCGCAGGCACGCATTGACCAGGCCCGCGTGGCGCGCGAGCCTTCGGTCGCGGTTGGCAACTTCCACCGCCTGGTCGACCAGGGTGAAGGCCTCGTACGGGGCGCGCAGCGGATCCCACAGCAGGGCCAGCGCGCTGCACAGCAAAGCGTCCACCGCAGGCGGAGGGGCGCGCGGCGCAAGGCGTTGGCGCAATGCCATCGCCCGGCCCAGATCACGCAGGACGTGGAACGCCAGAGCCTGGGCCCCGGGGCGCACACGGGCGGGGATCTGCTCCAGTTCGGTGTCCAGCGATCGGCCGCCCCGCACTCCCTGTACGGCGGTGCTGGCCGCCCGCAAGAGCTGCCACAGCGGAATGTCGGCTTCAGCCACGGTTCAAGTCCGGTCGGTCAGCAAAAAACCCCGCACCCGGGGGCGCCGGGATGCGGGGTTGCAGGCGGAACCGCTGGGGTTCGCCACAAGGCTTACTCGGAGGCGGCGCCTTCTTCGCTGGCCTGCTGCGCAGTGGCCAGTTCGGCGGCTTCGGCGTCCGAGATGGCGCGGCGCTCGGCCTCGTCCATCGCTTCCTTGGCCTTGCGGGCCTGGTGGTACGCCATGCCGGTGCCCGCGGGGATCAGGCGGCCGACGATGACGTTTTCCTTCAGGCCACGCAGCTCGTCGCGCTTGCCCATGATGGCGGCTTCGGTCAGCACCCGTGTGGTTTCCTGGAAGGAAGCCGCAGAGATGAACGAGTCCGTGGACAGCGACGCCTTGGTGATGCCCAGCAGCAGGTTGCTGTAGGTTGCGGGCAACTTGCCCTCGGCCTGCAGTGCCTCGTTGGTGTTGAGGATTTCCGAGCGCTCGACCTGCTCACCGGCAATGTAATTGGAGTCACCCGGGTTCTCGGCCACCACACGGCGCAGCATCTGGCGCACGATCACCTCGATGTGCTTGTCGTTGATCTTCACGCCCTGCAGACGGTAGACGTCCTGCACTTCGTCAACGATGTAGCGCGCCAGCTCTTCCATGCCCAACAGGCGCAGGATGTCCTGCGGATCGGCCGGGCCGTCCACCACGGACTCGCCCTTGTTGACGACCTGGCCTTCGTGCACCAGGATGTTCTTCTCCTTGGGCACAAGCTCGCTCCACTCGGCGCCGTCCGGATCGGTGATGACCAGACGAACCTTGCCCTTGGTCTCCTTGCCGAAAGACACGGTACCGGTCATCTCGGCCAGCATGCCCTTGTCCTTGGGCGAGCGGGCTTCGAAGAGCTCGGCCACGCGCGGCAAGCCGCCCGTGATGTCGCGGGTCTTCTGGCCTTCAACCGGAATGCGGGCCAGCACTTCGCCGGGGCCGACGTCCTGGCCATCGCGCACCTGGACCAGCGCACCCACCTGGAAGCCGATCGTCACCGAATGGTCGGTTCCGGGGATCTTGACCTCGTTGCCCGACGCGTCGATCAGCTTGACCTGCGGGCGAACCACCTTGGCCGAACCACGGCGCTTGGGGTCGATCACCACCAGGGTGGACAGGCCGGTGACTTCGTCCACCTGCTTGGCAACCGTGAGCCCTTCCTCGACGTTCTCGAACTTCGCCTGGCCAGCGAACTCGGTGATGACGGGACGGGTCAGCGGATCCCAGGTGGCGAGGATGGCACCTGCCTTGACGCTCTGGTCCGCCTTGACAGCCAGGATGGCGCCGTACGGCACCTTGTGGCGCTCACGCTCACGGCCGTGCTCGTCATGGATGACGATCTCGCCGGAACGGGCAATCACCACCAGTTCCTTCTTGCTGTTGGTCACGTAACGCATCGTGGCGTTGAAGCCGATGACGCCATTGGACTTGGCCTCGACGCTGGAGGCAACAGCGGCACGCGAAGCGGCGCCACCGATGTGGAATGTCCGCATCGTCAGCTGGGTGCCTGGTTCACCGATCGACTGGGCGGCAATGACACCCACAGCCTCGCCCACATTGACCAGACCGCCGCGACCAAGGTCACGACCGTAGCACTTGGCGCACAGGCCGAAACGGGTCTGGCAGTTCAGGGCGGTTCGCACCTTGACCTCGTCGACGCCGGCGGCCTCGATCTCTTCGATCGTGTCTTCGTCCAGCATGTCGCCGGCCTTGACCAGGACGGCCCGGGTCTCGGGATGGACCACCTCTTCCGCGACGGTCCGGCCCAGCACGCGGTCGCGCAGGGATTCGATGACTTCGCCACCTTCGACAATCGCGCGCATCAGCTGCCCGTCGTGCGTGCCGCAATCGACTTCGGTCACCACCAGGTCCTGCGTCACGTCGACCAGGCGACGCGTGAGGTAACCGGAGTTGGCCGTCTTCAGCGCCGTGTCCGCCAGACCCTTGCGGGCGCCGTGGGTGGAGATGAAGTACTGCAGCACATTGAGGCCTTCACGGAAGTTGGCCGTGATGGGGGTCTCGATGATGGAGCCGTCGGGCTTGGCCATCAAGCCGCGCATGCCCGCGAGCTGGCGGATCTGTGCGGCCGAGCCGCGTGCACCGGAGTCGGCCATCATGTAGATGGAGTTGAAGGACTCCTGGTCGACTTCCTTGCCATGGCGATCGGTGGTCTTCTGCTTGGCCAGTTGGGCCATCATGACCTTGGAGATCTCGTCGCCCGCCTTGCCCCAGATGTCCACGACCTTGTTGTAGCGCTCGCCGGAAGTCACCAGGCCCGAAACGTACTGCTGCTCGATCTCCTTGACCTCACGCTCGGAGCGCTCGATGATGCCCGGCTTTTCCTTGGGGACCAGCATGTCATCGATACAGATGGAGATGCCGGCCTTGGTCGCCAGACGGAAGCCGTTTTGCAGCAGCTTGTCGGCAAACACCACGGTCTCTTTCAGGCCGCACTTGCGGAACGACACATTGATCAGCTTGGAGATTTCCTTCTTCTTCAGCGCCTTGTTGATGTTGGAAAACGGCAGGCCCTTGGGCAGGATTTCCGACAGGAGGGCGCGACCCACGGTGGTCTCAACGAGCCGGGTCGAGGCCACGAAGTCCTCGGCGCCCTTCTCTTTCGTCCACTCGGTCAGCCGCACGCTGATGCGCGCGGTGAGCTCCACGACATTGGCGTCCAGCGCGCGCTGCACCTCACCGATGTCGGTGAAGACCATGCCCTCGCCCTTGCCGTTGATGCTTCTCGCGGGTGGTGTAGTACAGGCCCAGCACCACGTCCTGCGACGGCACGATGGAGGGCTCGCCGTTGGCGGGGAACAGCACGTTGTTGGAGGCCAGCATCAGCGTGCGGGCTTCCATCTGCGCCTCCACCGACAGCGGCACGTGCACGGCCATCTGGTCACCGTCAAAGTCGGCGTTGAACGCGGCACAGACCAGCGGGTGCAGCTGGATGGCCTTGCCTTCGATCAGGATGGGCTCAAAGGCCTGGATACCCAGCCGGTGCAGCGTGGGCGCCCGGTTCAGCATGACCGGATGTTCCTTGATGACCTCTTCCAGGATGTCCCACACCACCGGCGTGCCGGATTCGACCTCCTTCTTCGCCGCCTTGATGGTGGTGGCAATGCCCATGGCTTCCAGCCGGGCGAAGATGAAGGGCTTGAACAGTTCCAGCGCCATCAGCTTGGGCAGACCGCACTGGTGCAGCTTGAGCGTCGGGCCCACGGTGATGACCGAACGGCCCGAGTAGTCGACGCGCTTGCCCAGCAGGTTCTGGCGGAAGCGGCCGCTCTTGCCCTTGATCATGTCGGCCAGCGACTTGAGTGCGCGCTTGTTCGCGCCGGTCATGGCCTTGCCACGGCGGCCGTTGTCCAGCAGGCTGTCCACGGCTTCCTGCAACATGCGCTTCTCGTTGCGCGCGATGATTTCCGGCGCCTTGAGTTCCAGCAGGCGGCGCAGGCGGCTGTTGCGGTTGATGACCCGGCGATACAGGTCGTTCAGGTCGGAGGTGGCAAAGCGGCCGCCGTCCAGCGGCACCAGCGGACGCAGGTCCGGCGGCAGCACGGGCAGCACATCCAGCACCATCCACTCGGGCTTGATGCCCGACTTCTTGAAGGCTTCCAGGACCTTGAGGCGCTTGGCGTTCTTCTTGACCTTGACTTCGGAACCGGTCAGGTCGCCGCGCAGCTTCTCGATCTCGATCTCGATGTCGATACCCTGCAGCAGGTCCTTGATGCCCTCGGCGCCCATCTTGGCGACGAACTCGTCACCGTATTCCTTGCGCTTTGCGTCGTAATCGTCCTCGGACATGATGCTGAACTTCTTCAGCGGCGTCATGATGGGATCGGTCACCACGTAGGCTTCGAAGTACAGCACGCGCTCGATGTCGCGCAGCGTCATGTCGAGCACCAGGCCCAGGCGCGACGGCAGCGACTTCAGGAACCAGATGTGGGCACAGGGCGCTGCCAGGTCGATATGACCCATGCGTTCGCGGCGAACCTTGGTCTGCGTGACTTCAACGCCGCACTTCTCGCAGATCACGCCGCGGTGCTTGAGGCGCTTGTACTTGCCGCACAGGCATTCGTAGTCCTTGATGGGCCCGAAGATCTTGGCGCAAAAGAGGCCATCGCGTTCGGGCTTGAAGGTGCGGTAGTTGATGGTCTCGGGCTTCTTCACTTCGCCGAAAGACCACGAACGGATCTTCTCGGGCGACGCCATGCCGATGCGAATGGCATCGAAATGCTCGTCTGGCGTGAATTGCTTGAACAGGTCGAGTAGTGATTTCATGAGTTAAATCCTTGTTCCTTCCTGCGATTACGAACGATCGAGCTCGATGTCGAGACCGAGGGAGCGAATTTCCTTGACCAGCACATTGAACGATTCAGGCATGCCGGCGTCGATGGAGTGCTCGCCCTTGACGATGTTCTCGTACACCTTGGTACGGCCTTGAACGTCGTCGGACTTCACGGTCAGCATTTCCTGCAGCGTGTAGGCGGCGCCATAGGCCTCCAGAGCCCACACTTCCATTTCGCCGAAACGCTGGCCGCCGAACTGTGCCTTGCCGCCCAGCGGCTGCTGGGTAACCAGGGAGTACGGGCCGGTGGAGCGGGCGTGCATCTTGTCGTCCACCAGGTGGTGCAACTTGAGCACGTGCATGTAGCCGACCGTCACCGGGCGCTCAAACTGGTCGCCGGTGCGCCCGTCACAAAGCATCGCTTGCGTGCAGGCTGCTGTCAGCCCCTTGGCCTTGACGATGTCGTCCGGGAAGGCAAGCTTTAGCATGCCGCGGATTTCGTCTTCCGAGGCACCATCGAACACGGGCGTTGCAAAGGGGACGCCGCGCGACAGGTTGTCGGCCATTTCAAGCACTTCGGGATCGGACAGGCGGCTCAGTTCTTCCTTGCGGCCAGATCCGTTGTAAATCTGCTCAAGGAACTTGCGCAGCTCGGCCACCTTGGCCTCGGCCTGCAGCATGTCACCAATGCGCTGGCCAATGCCCTTGGCTGCCCAGCCCAGGTGCACTTCAAGCACCTGGCCCACGTTCATGCGCGACGGCACGCCCAGCGGGTTGAGCACGATGTCGCATGGTGTGCCGTCGGCCATGTAGGGCATGTCTTCGACCGGAACGATCTTGGACACCACCCCCTTGTTGCCGTGGCGGCCAGCCATCTTGTCGCCGGGCTGCAGGCGACGCTTGACCGCCAGGTAGACCTTGACCATCTTGAGCACGCCTGCCGGCAGCTCATCACCCTGCGTCAGCTTCTTGCGCTTCTCCTCGAAGGCGAGATCGAAGCTGTGACGCGTCTGCTCCAGCGAGTTCTTGATGGACTCGAGTTGCGAAGCCACATCCTCGTCTGCCGGACGAATGTCGAACCAGTGGAACTTCTCGACCGATGCCAGATAGGCCTTGTCGATCTTGGTGCCTTTGGCCAGCTTCTGCGGGCCACCATTGGCCACCTTGCCGGAGAGCAGCTTTTCAATTCGGTCAAAGGCATCGGCCTCGACGATGCGCAGCTGGTCGTTCAGGTCCAGGCGGAAACGCTTCAGCTCGTCGTCGATGATCTGCTGGGCGCGCTTGTCGCGCGGAATGCCTTCACGGGTGAAGACCTGCACGTCGATCACGGTACCCTGCGAGCCCTGATCCACACGCAATGAGGTGTCCTTCACGTCGGATGCCTTTTCACCGAAGATTGCGCGCAGCAGCTTTTCTTCCGGCGTCAGGGTGGTTTCACCCTTGGGCGTGACCTTGCCAACCAGGGTGTCACCGGGCATGACTTCGGCACCCACGTAGATGATGCCCGACTCGTCCAGCCGGTTGAGTTGCTGTTCGGACAGATTGGGGATGTCACGCGTGATTTCTTCGGCACCCAGCTTGGTGTCACGCGCCATGACGACAAGCTCCTCGATGTGGATCGAGGTGTAGCGGTCTTCCGCCACAACGCGCTCGCTGATCAGGATCGAGTCTTCGAAGTTGTAGCCGTTCCAGGGCATGAAGGCCACCAGCATGTTCTGGCCCAAGGCCAGCTCGCCGATGTCCGTTGATGCACCATCTGCCACCACGTCGCCCTTGGCGATCTTGTCGCCGCGCTTGACGATCGGGCGCTGGTGGATATTGGTGTTCTGGTTGGAGCGCTGATACTTGATCAGGTTGTAGATGTCCACGCCCACTTCACCGGCGGTCGCTTCTGCGTCGTTCACGCGCACCACGATGCGCGTGGCGTCCACGTAGTCGACCACGCCACCGCGGTTGGCCGTGACGACCGTGCCGGAATCGATGGCAGAAACGCGCTCTATGCCGGTTCCGACAAAGGCCTTCTCCGGGCGCAGGACGGGGACAGCCTGACGCTGCATGTTGGCGCCCATCAGCGCGCGGTTCGCGTCATCGTGCTCCAGGAACGGCACGAGTGAGGCAGCCACAGACACGATCTGCGCCGGCGAGACGTCCATGTACTGGATGCGCTCGGCGCCACACAGGATGGATTCACCCTTTTCACGTGCGGACACCAGCTCCCCGGTCAGCTTGCCGTCCTTGTCCAGCGTGGCGTTGGCCTGGGCGATGACGTACTTGCCTTCCTCGATGGCAGACAGGTAGTCAATGACCATGGTCACCTTGCCATCGATCACCCGGCGGTAGGGCGTCTCGATGAAGCCGTACTCGTTGAGGCGGGCATACAGGGCCAGCGAGTTGATCAGGCCGATGTTCGGACCTTCCGGCGTTTCAATAGGGCACACACGGCCGTAGTGCGTCACGTGCACGTCGCGGACCTCAAAACCGGCACGCTCGCGGGTCAAGCCGCCCGGACCCAGGGCCGAGACACGGCGCTTGTGCGTGATCTCGGACAGCGGGTTGGTCTGGTCCATGAACTGCGACAGCTGGGAGGCACCGAAGAACTCCTTGAGCGCCGCGGAGATCGGCTTGGAGTTGATCAGGTCGTGCGGCATCAGCGGCTCTTGCTCGGCCTGGCCCAGACGTTCCTTGACGGCCTTTTCGATACGCGCCAGTCCCGTGCGGTACTGGTTTTCGGCAAGCTCGCCCACACAGCGCACCCGGCGATTGCCGAGGTGGTCAATGTCATCGACTTCGCCACGGCCATTGCGCAGGTCCACCAGGATCTTGACCACGGCAAGGATGTCCTCGTTGGTCAGAACCATCGGGCCGGTGGACTCGTCGCGCCCAACGCGGGCGTTGAACTTCATGCGTCCCACGCGCGACAGGTCGTACGTGTCGGGGTTGTAGAACAGGCGCTGGAACAGGGCCTGCACCGCGTCTTCGGTCGGCGGCTCGCCGGGGCGCATCATGCGGTAGATCGCCACGCGGGCTGCAAACTCATCCACCGTCTCGTCGATGCGCAGGGTCTGCGACATGTACGCACCCTGGTCGAGCTCGTTGGTGTAGATGCACTGCAGATCCTGCACGCCGGCAGCGCGCAGCTTCTTGAGCAGGGCTTCGGTGAGCTCGTCGTTGGCCTTGGCGATGATCTCGCCGGTTTCGCCATCGACCACATTGCGAGCGACCACGCGGCCGACCAGGAAATCTTCCGGGACGCTGATGTGCGTGGTGCTGGTCTGCTCCAGTTCACGGGTGTGGCGCGCGGTAATGCGCTTGTCCTTGGCAACCACGACCTTTCCGGACTTGTCGGTGATATCAAACCGGGCCACCTCGCCGCGCAGGCGCTCCGCCACGAATTCCATCTGGGCACCGCTGTCCATCAGGCGGAAGTTGTCGTTGACGAAGAAGTTCGCCAGAATCGACTCGGGGTTGAGGCCGATGGCCTTCAACAGGATGGTGACCGGCATCTTGCGACGACGATCGACGCGGAAATAGAGCACATCCTTTGGATCGAACTCGAAATCCAGCCAGGAGCCGCGGTAGGGGATGATTCGGGCGGAGAACAGCAATTTGCCCGAACTGTGGGTCTTGCCCTTGTCGTGCTCGAAAAAGACGCCGGGTGAGCGGTGCAGCTGAGAGACGATCACACGCTCTGTGCCGTTGATGATGAATGAACCCTTGTCGGTCATCAGGGGCACTTCGCCCATGTAGACCTCCTGCTCCTTCACTTCCTTCACGACCTTGGACTGGGGCGTGGAAGATTCGCGGTCATAGATGATGAGCTGGACACGAGCCCGCACGGCGGACGCAAAGGTCAGGCCCCGCGTCTGGCATTCACGCACGTCAAAAGCTGGTTTTGCGAGGTTGTATTCAGAGAACTTCATCTCGACAAACCCGTTGTGCGAGACGATGGGGAAAGCTGCGTCGAAGGCGGCCTGCAAGCCTTCGTTGGTGCGCTTGCCCGGGGCAATGTCGGCTTGCAGGAACGCCGTATACGCGTCTTTCTGCATTTGCAGCAGGTAGGGAACTTCCAGCACGCTGTCGCGGCTGCCGAAACTCTTGCGGATGCGCTTGCGTTCGGTGTATGAATAGGCCATGAGATCTCCGGGCTATGAGCTCTTCAGCAACTGTCGTGCGCCTGCCGGTCCGGGCAGGAACATTACTTGGCGGGTTGGCCACTACCAACCTTGGCGGACGGCCATGCATTGCACACAGCCCGAACCAAGGCATCTTCTGCAGTCGGGGTCAGAAGACACTAGAAAAGGTCGGCCGGACCAACACTTTCTGGTGCGTTCTACGCGCAGCTTTAAGGACCAAAGGCTGGAGGCCCCTGGGGACACTCCAGCCCTCTGGGGAGAACCCGATTACTTGAGTTCCGCCTTGGCGCCAGCTTCCACCAGCTTCTTCAGGGCAGCTTCGGCGTCAGCCTTGGCAATGCCTTCCTTGACGGCCTTGGGAGCGCCGTCGACCAGGTCCTTGGCTTCCTTGAGGCCCAGGCCGGTGATTTCGCGCACGGCCTTGATGACGGACACCTTGTTGGCGCCGGCTTCGAGCAGCTGGACAGTGAACTCGGTCTTCTCTTCCGCTGCGGGAGCGGCGGCACCGCCACCACCTGCGGCGGGGGCGGCCATGGCGGCCGCGCTCACGCCAAACTTCTCTTCGATGGCTTTCACCAGGTCGTTGAGCTCCATGACCGTCATGCTGTCCAGCGCGGTCAGAAATGCGTCTTTATCGAATGCCATTTTGATTTCCTAAAAATATGTTGGGCAAAATGCCGCGCACTCAGGCTGCGGCTGCTTCCGGGGCGGCTTCGGCGCCGCCGCCTTTCTTTGCTGCCAGTGCGCCGAGCACCACTGCGGTGCGCGAAATCGGCGACATCAGCAAGCCGCAAAGCTGGGCCATCAACACTTCCTTGGAGGGAATGTTGGCCAGCTGCTTGACACCAGCGACGTCCAGGGCCTTGCCTGCAAATGCACCACCGCGGATTACCAGCTTGTCGTTGGTTTTCGCGAAGTCGGCCACCACCTTGGCGGCGGCCACAGCATCCACAGAGAAGCCATAGATCAGCGGACCGGTCATCTGGTCACCCACCACTTCGAATGCGCTGCCAGCCACAGCACGGCGGGCCAGGGTGTTCTTCAGAACACTCAGGCTGACGCCCTTGCTGCGAGCATCGCTGCGCAGTTTCGTCATGTCGGCGACCGTGATGCCGCGGTATTCCGCCATCACCAGCGTTTGAGCTTTTGCGGCGAGGCCGGTCACTTCTTCAATGACCGCTTGCTTCTCACTGCGATTCAGACTCAAGGTCTACTCCTTCAAATGTGCCTTTGGCCAAAGGCCTCCGGCACGCCCTAGTTGCAGCGACCAACTGTTTTCAGAAATCTCTCAATTCCATCTTCAGCGGGATCGCCATCTGCGTTGGCTTTCGCGATTAAGCGCCCTGCGGCGCGCCAACGGTCTTGGATGGCCTGCCGGAACCCGAAAGCTCCTGCAGCCCACCACGCCGGCCCGCCTTGCGAGCGAGCCGGATTTCCTGCAATTACGCCGAGATGGTCTGTGTGTCCACGCGGACGCCCACACCCATCGTCGACGAAACCGCCACTTTTCTCAGATAAATGCCCTTGCTCGACGCCGGCTTGGCCTTGTTCAGCGCTTCCACCAGGGCAACCAGGTTGCCCTGCAGTTTGTCGGATTCAAATGAACGACGACCGATCGTGGAGTGCACGATCCCGGCTTTGTCGACACGGAACTGCACCTGACCGGCCTTGGCGTTCTTGACCGCAGTCGCTACATCCGGCGTCACCGTGCCGACCTTGGGATTCGGCATCAGGCCGCGAGGGCCCAGGATCTGGCCCAGCGTACCGACCACGCGCATTGCATCGGGGGCAGCGATAACCACGTCGAACGGCATGTCGCCGGCTTTGACGCGGGCAGCCAGGTCGTCCATGCCAACGATGTCGGCGCCAGCGGCCTTGGCTTCTTCGGCCTTGGCACCTTGGGCGAACACGGCCACACGCTTGGTCTTGCCAGTGCCATTGGGCAGCACGACAGCGCCGCGAACAACCTGGTCGGACTTTTTGGCATCAATACCCAGTTGCACGGCAACGTCGATTGATTCGTCAAACTTGGCCGTGGCGGCGCCCTTGACGATCTCCAGCGCGTCGGTCAGGGGATACAGCTTGTTGCTGTCCACTTTGCCCTGCAGGCCTTTTTGCTTCTTGGTGAGCTTGGTCATTTACACGCCCTCCACGGTGATGCCCATCGAGCGGGCCGAACCAGCCAGGGTGCGGATGGCCGCATCCACGTTGGCTGCGTTCATGTCCTTGAGCTTGGTCTTGGCGATCTCTTCCAGCTGAGCGCGGGTGATCTTGCCGACCTTGTTGTTGTGCGGAGTGGACGAGCCCTTCTCCAGCTTGACCGCCTTCTTGATCAGGACCGTTGCGGGCGGCGTCTTGATGATGAAGGTGAAGCTCTTGTCCGCAAACGCGGTGATCACCACCGGCAGCGGCAGGCCAGGTTCGACACCCTGGGTCTGGGCGTTGAACGCCTTGCAGAACTCCATGATGTTCAGGCCACGCTGACCCAGGGCCGGGCCAATCGGGGGGGACGGGTTGGCTTTGCCTGCAGGAACCTGCAGCTTGACAAAACCGACGATTTTCTTCGCCATGGTTTCTTACTCCTTGCGGGTGATAACGCTTCGGCTCAAGGCCGGAAGCTCCCCGGGGTTAACGACTCACCTTCTTCATCCGTGCGCGGAGTCGGTGCGCGCAGGGCAACTTTCAATCAGCGGAGGGCAGTGCACGTTCCGTTCGGGCCTGCCCCCAAAAAAAGGGCTTACGTCTTTTCGACCTGGCTGAACTCAAGCTCCACGGGAGTCGCACGACCGAAAATCGTGACGGACACGCGGACCTTGTTCTTCTCGTAGTTGACTTCTTCCACCGTGCCGTTGAAGTCGGTGAACGGACCGTCCTTGACGCGCACGTATTCGCCCACAACAAACTCCACCTTGTGGCGGGGCTTTTCGGTGCCTTCCTGCATCTGGCTGACGATCTTCTGGACGTCTTCCTCGGAGATCGGAGCCGGCCTGTTCTTGGCCCCCCCGACGAAGCCCGTCACCTTGTTGGTGTGCTTCACGAGGTGCCAGGTCTCGTCATCCATGACCATCTCGACGAGGACATAGCCCGGGAAGAACCGTCGTTCAGTGGTGCGTTTCTGGCCGTTCTTGACCTCGACGACCTCTTCCGTCGGCACCAGGATGCGTCCGAACTTGTTCTGCATGCCAGAGCGATTGATGCGCTCGGTGATGTTGCGCTCGACAGACTTTTCCATGCCGGAATACGCATGGACCACATACCAGCGCAGGTCCGGATTGGCGGGCGCGGCCGGTGCGGCGTCGACGGCCGGGATTTGAGCTTCAGTCATTTATTTCTTCCAGCCCAGAAGCAGGTCATAAAAAATCCACTCGAGCGTCTTGTCCGTCAGCCACAGGAAAATAGCCATCACGGCGCAGAAGGCGACCACATAGGCGGTCATCTGGATTGCCTCCTTGCGCGTCGGCCAGACCACTTTCTTGACCTCGCGCCAGGAGTCACGTGCAAACGCCAGCAGCTCCTTGCCCGGCTCGGAGGTGACGAACACGACGACAGCGGCACCCAGACCCACCAGCAGCGCGCCCCATTGGGCAATCTGCCCCTGCTTGCCCAGCAAGTAGAAGCCAGCCAGCGCCCCGATCACCAACCCGATGGCGAGCGCGAGCTTGGCCTTGTCGGCGCCTGTGCTGACTGTCTCAACTTGCGAAGTGGCCATGGTGGGCTTGTTCCTGCTTCAAAATCAAACTGCTCTCAAGACACACAAGCCCGTCATGTCATGACGGGCCTTGTTGGCCACCCGTTCGGGTGGCAGGGGCAGAGGGAATCGAACCCCCAACCTTCGGTTTTGGAGACCGACGCTCTGCCAGTTGAGCTATACCCCTACGGAATCACTCCAGGATTTTTGCCACGACGCCGGAGCCGACGGTTTTGCCGCCCTCGCGGATGGCAAAGCGCAGGCCTTCCTGCATGGCGATGGGGTTGATCAGCTTCACGGTGATGCTGACGTTGTCCCCGGGCATGACCATTTCCTTGTCCGCGGGCAGCTCGATCGCACCGGTCACGTCGGTCGTGCGGAAGTAAAACTGCGGGCGGTAGTTGTTGAAGAACGGCGTGTGGCGCCCGCCTTCGTCCTTGCTCAGCACGTACACCTCGGCGGTGAAGTGCGTGTGCGGCTTGATGGAGCCGGGCTTGCACAGCACCTGGCCGCGCTCGACTTCCTCGCGCTTGGTGCCGCGCAGCAGGATGCCCACGTTGTCGCCCGCCTGGCCCTGGTCCAGCAGCTTCCTGAACATCTCCACGCCGGTGCAGGTGGTCTTTTGCGTGGCCTTGATGCCCACGATCTCGATTTCCTCGCCGACCTTGACGATGCCGCGCTCCACGCGACCCGTGACCACGGTGCCGCGACCAGAGATGGAGAAGACGTCTTCCACAGGCATCAGGAAGGCACCATCAATGGCGCGCTCGGGCGTGGGGAAGTAGCTGTCCATGGCGTCGGCCAGCTTCATGATGGCCTGCTCGCCCAGGGGACCCTTGTCGCCTTCCATGGCCAGCTTGGCGCTGCCGTGGATGATGGGGGTGTCGTCACCGGGGAAATCGTACTTGGAGAGGAGCTCGCGCACTTCCATTTCGACCAGCTCCAGCAGCTCGGCATCGTCCACCATGTCGCACTTGTTCAGGAAGACGATGATGTGGGGCACGCCCACCTGGCGGGCCAGCAGGATGTGCTCGCGGGTCTGGGGCATGGGGCCGTCTGCAGCAGAACACACCAGGATGGCGCCGTCCATCTGGGCAGCGCCGGTGATCATGTTCTTCACATAGTCGGCGTGGCCGGGGCAGTCCACGTGGGCATAGTGCCGGTTGGCAGTTTCGTATTCGACGTGGGCGGTGTTGATCGTGATGCCGCGCGCCTTCTCTTCCGGGGCCGCGTCAATCTGGTCGTACGCCTTGGCTTCTCCGCCAAACTTGGCCGACAGCACCGTGGTGATGGCCGCCGTCAGCGTCGTCTTGCCATGGTCCACGTGACCAATCGTGCCCACGTTCACGTGCGGCTTGGTACGCTCAAATTTTCCTTTTGCCATTTTTCGACTCCGAAAAGGTAACGAATCAATCAAACCCAACAGCCTGCGACTCGCAGCCGCACGCCAAAACTGGTGCCCATGGCGGGAATCGGACCCGCGACCTCTCCCTTACCAAGGGAGTGCTCTACCACTGAGCCACATGGGCGCTCAAACCAAACGCCGGCAGACAGACTGACAGTGGAGCGGGAGACGGGAATCGAACCCGCGTCATCAGCTTGGAAGGCTGGGGTTCTACCATTGAACTACTCCCGCATCGGCAAGCCGATGCACGCATTTCCTTGCGCTCAACAATCAGTTCGTCGCTGGTGGAGAGGGCTGGATTCGAACCAGCGTACTCGTAAGAGGGCAGATTTACAGTCTGCTGCCATTAACCACTCGGCCACCTCTCCGGCGAACCTTGGAATATAGCATGTTTTGACGTTCTGACGGAAGCAGCAAACTGCAGTGCAGGACTGGAAGCCGCATGTGAGTGTGTGCACACATTTTCATTTGCGTGTGCCTCCCGAAGCTGCCGACCAATCGAAGGAGGAGCCGTCCGGTCCGGCGGCCATTCCGCGCCGGGCGAGCCAGTCTCGCGCACGCCCAAAATGGCCGCACCCGATGAAAGGCACCGGCGGCCGGTTTGCCGAGAGTGGAGAGGGGTGATTGGCCTGGAGCACCAGGGCTTCGCTGCCGCTGCGAGCCGACGCAGCAACAATCAAGTCGGCCTTTGCCTGAGCATGCCCCCCCCACAGAAGGTAGACACAAGGCGATGCACGGCTGGCTACTGCCGTGATGAGCGCGTCGGTCAACACCTCCCAGCCCTGCCTCGCGTGGCTGGCGGGCAGACCGTCTTCGACCGTCAGGCTGGTGTTCAGCAACAACACGCCTTGGCGCGCCCATTCCACCAGTGAACCGCTGACGGGGACAGGCTCCCCCAGGTCGCGCAGTCGCTCCTTGAAGATGTTGCGCAGCGAGGGCGGCAGCTTCACACCCGGGGCGACCGAAAACGCCAGCCCCTCGGCTTGCCCCGGACCGTGATAGGGGTCCTGTCCGAGGATCACCATCCGCACAGCCGCCAGTGGCGTGAGTTCAAGCGCCCGAAACGGCCGGGGCGGGTAGATGGTGGCGCCCGCAGCGATGCGGGTCTCCAGGAACCCAGCCAGCCGCTGACCCGCGGCGCTGTCGGCAAAGTTGTCCAGAACCGGGCGCCAGTCCGGCGCGGCGGGCCAACGGGCGAACGCCGCCTCCGCCAGACGGGTCACGGCACCGGATTCAAGTGCCAAACTGGCCTGTAGCCCCCGCCCCATATAAATAACTTGCTATGTTTTTAATAGCAAGTCAGGTGCCAAACAGCTCGGCGAGTGCCTCACCCGGCTCGGTCGCGCGCATGAAGGCCTCGCCCACCAGAAAGGCGTGCACACCGGCGTCGCGCATGGTCTTGACGTCGGCGCGGCCCAGGATGCCGGACTCGGTGACCAGCAGGCGGTCCGCCGGCACGTGTTTCAGCATGCCCAGCGTGGTGTCCAGCGACACCTCAAAGGTGCGAAGGTTGCGGTTGTTGACGCCCACCAGCGGCGTCTTGAGCCTGAGTGCGCGGTCCAGCTCGGCGCGGTCGTGCACCTCCACCAGCACGGCCATGTCCAGGCTGCGGGCGATGGTCTCCAGCTCGGCCATCTGTGCGTCGTCCAGACAGGCGGCGATCAGCAAGATGCAGTCGGCCCCCATGGCCCGTGACTCGTAGATCTGGTACGCGTCGACCATGAAGTCCTTGCGCAGCACCGGCAAGTCGCATGAGGCGCGGGCCTGCTTGAGGAAATCCGGCTCGCCCTGGAAGAACTGCCGGTCGGTCAACACCGACAGGCAGGCCGCGCTGGTCTTGCCATCGCCTTCGGCATAGCTTTGCGCAATGTCGGCCGGGATGAAGTCGGCGCGCAGCACGCCCTTGCTGGGGCTGGCTTTCTTGACCTCGGCAATCACCGCCGCCTGGCCCGCCGCGATCTTGGCGCGCAGGGCGCCGACAAAGTCGCGCGTGAGCACGCGGCTTTCAGCGTCGGCGCGCACGGCACCCAGCGGCCGCTTGCGCTGGGCCGCAGCGATTTCCTCGCGCTTGACGGCAACGATCTTGTCCAGGATGTCAGACATCGGTCATGCTCCCAGCGCCTGCGTCGCCGCCACAAACTGCGCCAGCCGCGCCTTGGCGGCGCCGGACTCGACCGCGGCGCGGGCCTTCTCGATGCCATCAATCACCGTGGCCGCCACGTTGGCGGCGTAAAGCGCCACACCGGCGTTGAGGATGACGATGTCACGCGCGGCACCGGGCTGGTTGTCCAGCACACCCCGCAGCATTTGCATGGACTGCTGGGGCGTTTCCACCTTGAGCGCGCGGTTGCTGGCCATGGCCAGGCCGAAGTCTTCGGGGTGCACTTCGTACTCGCTGATTTCACCATTCTTGAGCTCACCCACCAGCGTGGCGGCGCCGAGGCTCACTTCGTCCATGCCGTCGCGGCCATAGACCACCAGCGCGTGCTCGGTGCCCAGGCGCTGCAGCGCGCGGATCTGGATGCCCACCAGATCCGGGTGGAACACGCCCATCAGGATATTGGGCGCGCCGGCCGGGTTGGTCAGCGGGCCCAGGATGTTGAAGATGGTGCGCACGCCCAGCTCCTTGCGAACTGGCGCCACATGCTTCATGGCGCTGTGGTGGTTGGGCGCGAACATGAAGCCGATGCCGGTCTGTTCAATGCACTTCGCGATCGCCTCGGGCTTGAGGTTGATGTTCACGCCCAGCGCCTCCAGCACGTCGGCGCTGCCGCTCTTGCTGGACACGCTGCGCCCGCCGTGTTTGCTGATCTTGGCGCCCGCCGCGGCGGCCACGAACATCGAGCAGGTGGAGATGTTGAAGGTGTGCGAGCCGTCGCCGCCGGTGCCCACAATGTCCACCAGGTGGGTCTTGTCGGCCACGTGGACCTTGGTGGAGAACTCGCGCATCACCTGCGCGGCGGCAGTGATCTCGCCAATCGTTTCCTTCTTGACGCGCAGACCGGTGATGAGGGCGGCCATCATCACCGGCGAGAGCTCGCCGCTCATGATCATGCGCACGACCTTGAGCATCTCGTCGTGGAAGATCTCGCGGTGCTCGATGGTGCGCTGCAGCGCTTCCTGGGGGGTGATGGGCATGGGAAGTCTCCTCAAGAATCCGGATTGTCAGACAGCGCGAGTTTCAGGCCAAAGCCGACGAACATCGCGCCGGCGATGCGGTCCAGCCACTGCATGCCTTTTTGCAGCACTGTGGCGCGCGAGGCCAGCCAGGCTGCGGCCAGCGCCCAGCCCGCGTTGACCCACAGGCCGTTGAAATTGAACAGCAGGCCCAGCAGCAAGAAGGCCAGCGCTTTGTGCTCAACCGCCGGGCCGATGAACTGCGGCAAAAATGCCAGGAAGAACAGCGCCACCTTGGGGTTCAGCGCATTCGTCCAGAAGCCTCTGAAAAATATGCCTTTCATGCCACCAGCCCTCATGGGATCTTCGTGAGGCGCTATCAAACTTGTAGCAGCTGGTGCATGGGACAGCAGCATGCGCACGCCCACGTAGATCAGGTACGCCGCGCCCAGCAATTTGAGGACGGCAAACGCGGTAGCCGACGTGGCCAGCAAGGCGCTCACACCCAGCGCCGCCGCGAAGATGTGGACGAAGCAGCCGGCGGTGATGCCGCAGGCCGCCACCACCCCCGCACGCCGGCCGCCACGCAGCGCGTTCGTCACGATGTAGAGCACGTCCGGCCCGGGCGTGAGGTTGAGCAGCAGGCCGGCGGCGACGAACAGCAGCAGTTGGTGCGCGTCCATGCTCAGGCGCCGAAGTACCGGCGAATGGCGAAAACAGCGCGGTCCACGCCGGCCGCGTCCACGTCCAGGTGCGTCACAAAGCGCAGCCGGTACAGGCCGGTCGCCTGGATGCCCTGCGCCGCCAGGTGCGGCAACAGCCCGGCCGACTTGTCACGCGCCGGCCCGGTCAGGTCCACAAACACGATGTTGGTGTGCGGCAGTTCGACCTGCACGCCGTCGATACCCGCCAGGCCCGCGGCCAGGCGCTGCGCGAGGGCATGGTCGTCGGCCAGGCGGTCGATATGGTGGTCCAGCGCGTACGACGCGGCGGCCGCCAGCACGCCCGCCTGGCGCATGCCGCCGCCGGCCATCTTGCGGACGCGGTGGGCGCGGGCAATGAATTCGCGGCTGCCGCACAGGGCCGAGCCCACCGGTGCGCCCAGCCCCTTGCTGAAACAGACCGACACGCTGTCGAAGTTCTGCGCAATGCGTCTCGCCTCAGCTCGCGCATCGCCGCCGGTTTGCGCGGCCTGCGCCACCGCCGCATTGAACAGCCGCGCACCGTCCAGGTGGCGGGCCAGCCCCTTGCGCTGCGCCAGCGCCGTGGCCTGTTGCACATAGTCCAGGGGAATGAGCTTGCCGCCCAGCGTGTTTTCCAGCGCCAGCAGCTTGCTGCGGGCAAAGTGCGCGTCGTCCGGCTTGATCGCGGCCTCGATGTCCGCCAGCGGCAGGCTGCCGTCCGCCGCATGGGCGAGCGGCTGCGGCTGCACGCTGCCAAATACCGCCGCGCCGCCGCCTTCCCAGCGGTAGCAGTGCTGCATCTGGCCCACGATGTACTCGTCGCCGCGCTGGCAATGGCTGAGGATGGCGCACAGGTTGCTTTGCGTGCCGGTGGGCACGAACAGCGCCGCCTCAAAGCCCAGCAGGGCGGCGATTTTTTCCTGCAGCGCGTTCACGCTCGGGTCGTCGGAAAACACATCGTCGCCCAGCGGCGCGTCCTGCATGGCCGCGCGCATGGCGGCGGTGGGCTGCGTCACCGTGTCGCTGCGCAGGTCTACAACAGTGCTCAGTCGCTCCGTCGGGCCGCCCCAAGGAGCGACAGCCCCCTCGGGGGGCAGCGCAGTACATGAAGTGACAAGCGTGGGGGCCTCATGCCTGCTCCAGAAAGTTCTTCAGCATCGCGTGGCCATGCTCGGTGAGGATGGACTCCGGGTGGAACTGCACACCCTGGATCGGCAGCGAGGCATGGCGCACGCCCATGATCTCGCCGTCGTCGGTCCAGGCCGTCACCTCCAGCCCGGCCGGGCAGGTGCTGCGCTCGATGGCCAGCGAGTGGTAGCGGTTGACGGTGAACTGCCGGGGCAGGCCGGCAAACACGCCCTGCTGCGTGGTGGTGATGACGCTCGTCTTGCCGTGCATGAGCTGCTGCGCACGGATGATGTTGCCGCCAAATGCTGCGCCAATGCTCTGGTGCCCCAGGCACACGCCCAGAATGGGCAGCTTGCCCGCAAAGTGCTGGATGGCAGCCACCGAGATACCGGCTTCCGCGTGGAGAGCAGGGGCCGGGCGAGACCACCAGGCGGTCGGGCGCGCGCTGGGCAATGCCTTCCACCGTGATCTCGTCGTTGCGGAACACCTCGACCTGCGCGCCCAGTTCGCCGAAGTACTGGACGATGTTGTAGGTGAAGCTGTCGTAGTTGTCGATCATCAGGAGTTTCATGGCCTTCACTCCAGTCCTTCTTCAACCAGTTCTGAAGCCCGCAGCAAGGCCCGCGCCTTGGCCTCCGTCTCCCTCCATTCCAGTTCCGGCACGGAATCGGCCACCACGCCAGCGGCCGCCTGCACATACAGCACCTGGTCCTTGATCACGCCTGTACGGATGGCAATCGCCACATCCATGTCGCCGGCAAAGCTCAGGTAGCCGCAGGCGCCGCCGTAGAGGCCGCGCTTGGTGGGCTCGAGCTGGTCGATCAACTCCATCGCATGCACCTTGGGCGCGCCGGTCAGCGTGCCGGCCGGGAAGGTGGCGCGCAGCACGTCCATGTTGGTCATGCCCTCATTGAGGATGCCTTCGACGTTGCTGACGATGTGCATGACGTGGCTGTAGCGCTCCACCGCAAAGGCTTCGGTCACCTTGACGGTGCCGGTCTGGGCGATGCGGCCAATGTCGTTGCGCGCCAGGTCAATCAGCATCACATGCTCGGCGCGTTCCTTGGGGTCGTTGATCAGTTCCTGCTCGACCACCTTGTCCTGCTCGGGCGAGGCCGCGCGCGGGCGTGTGCCCGCCAGCGGCCGGATGGTGATTTTTTCAGCGGGCTTGCCTGCATGCTCCACCCGCTCCTGGCGCACCAGGATCTCGGGTGAGGCGCCCACCACGTGGAAGTCACCGCCCGCGCCATCGGCTCCACTGAAGTTGTAGTAATACATGTAGGGCGACGGGTTCAGCGAACGCAGCGCGCGGTACAGGCTCAGCGGGGACTCGGTGTAGCGCTTCTTGATGCGCTGGCCCACCTGCACCTGCATGAAGTCGCCGGCTGCAATCAGCTCCTTGGCCTTCTCGACCGCCGCGATGTAGTCGGCCTTGGCAAAGTCGCGTTCGGCCGGGAAAGTCTGCGTCTGCTTGATGACCGGCGCGCTCACCGAGTACTTGAGCAGGTCCTTCAGCTCGCGCAGCCGCTTCTTGGCGTTGGCAAAGGCCTCGGGCTGGCCCGGATCCGCATAGACGATCAGGTACAGCTTGCCCGACAGGTTGTCGATCACCGCCAGCTCTTCGCACTGCAGCAGCAGGATGTCGGGGCAGCCCAGCGTGTCGGGCGGACAGGTCTTTTCGAGCTTCTTCTCGATGTGGCGCACGGTGTCGTAGCCGAAGTAGCCGGCCAGCCCGCCGCAAAAGCGTGGCAGGCCCGGCCTCAACGCCACCTTGAAGCGCTGCTGGTACGCGGCGATGAAGTCCAGCGGGTTGCCGGGCGCGGTCTCGACCACTTTGCCGTCGCGCACCACCTCGGACACCGCGTCCGCGCCAAAGCCACGCGAGCGCACCAGCGTGCGCGCCGGCAGGCCAATGAAGCTGTAGCGGCCAAAACGCTCGCCGCCCACCACCGATTCCAGCAGGAAGCTCAACTGCCCGCCACCTTTGGAATGGGCCAGCTTGAGGTACAGCGAGAGCGGGGTTTCGAGATCGGCAAAAGCCTCCGCAATCAGCGGAATGCGGTTGTAGCCGGCCTGCGCCAGGCTTTTGAATTCGAGTTCGGTAATCAAGGGATGAGCCTCCGTAGCTCAGCGGCAGGGGCTGCCGCGTTCATTCATGCCAATGCCTCGGGGGAAGGGCGCGGGGGCACGGGTGGCCCCGTGCCGGTCAGGCGTGCACGAAATCAGGCCTGCGCCAGGGCCAGGCTCCCCGGTCGCTGCAACCTGTGATGGCGGTGCGGTGAATGAACATGCGACCAGTGTATCAAAGCACTACCTGTTGGCGAAAACCCTGTTGCCAGCCCTCAAAATGCGGGCGGATAATTTAGCGAACGACCGTTCTATTTTAGGAGACTGCCATGTTCCCATCCCGCTTCTGGCTGATCGCTGGCGCCCTGCTGCTGGCCACCACCGCGAACGCCGCGACGGTGGAAGTCTCGGGCGTCAAGCTGGAAGACAGCATTGACGTGCGCGGCACCAAGCTCGTGCTCAATGGCGCGGGGGTGCGCTACAAGGCGGTCTTCAAGGTGTACACCGCCGGCCTGTACCTGTCCAAAAAGGCTGCCACGCCGGAGGAAGTGACGGCCGCTCCGGGCCCCAAGCGGATGACCATCACCATGCTGCGTGAAATTGATTCGGGCGAACTGGGCAAGCTGTTCTCGCGCGGGATGGAAGACAACATGGACAAGCAGGCCTTTTCCAAGCTGATCCCCGGCGTGCTGCGGATGAGCCAGATTTTTTCGGACCACAAGAAACTGCTGGTGGGCGAGAACTTCCAGATCGACTGGGTGCCGGGCACAGGCACCATCGTCACGGTCAAGGGCAAAGTCCAGGGCGAGCCGTTCAAGGAGCCCGAATTCTTCAACGCGCTGATGGGCATCTGGCTGGGCAAGAACCCCGCGGACTGGAAGCTCAAGGACGCACTGCTCGGCGCCAAATCCTGATCCTGCGAGGCGGCGGGGCCGCGGGTTTCAGGGGCTCACGCCAGCGCAATGTCCTGCATCGAAGCCACCCATCCGTCGGCGTCCACGCCGGTCACCGGCTCGCCGTGGTTGTAGCCATAGGTCACCAGCACCACCGGGCAACCCGCGGCGCGCGCCGCCTGGGCATCGTTGCGTGAGTCACCCACCACCAGCGTGCGTTGCGGCACCGTCCCCAGCGCCTCGCAGGTTTTCAGCACCGGCAGGGGATGGGGCTTTTTTTCGGGGAAATCGTCCCCGCCAAATACCCGCACAAAGCAGCCCTCCAGACCCTTCATCCGCAGCAGGCTGCGGGCAAAGGCGGCCGGCTTGTTGGTCAGGCAGGCCAGCAACAGGCCCCGGTGTTGCCAGGCCTGAAACGCGTCCAGCGCCCCCGGGTAGACCGCACTGTGCCGACCGTTGATGCGCGCGTAGTGCCGCTGGTAGTGCAGCCAGCCCGGCGCGGCCAGACCACCGTCGGGCTGACCGGTGGTGTGCGTCAACGCACAGGCGATCAGGTGTTCCGAACCCCGGCCGACCCAGCGCCGCACGTCTTCGCGCTCCACGCACGGCAGCTGCAGATCGGCCAGCATGGCGTTGAGGGCAACTTCGAAGTCGCCCAGGGTGTCCACCAGCGTGCCGTCCAGGTCCACGATGACAGCATCTGCGGGCACCGGTTTCATGCCCGGCCCCTGGTGCTGTGGTAGTTTCTCGATCCAGTCATGTTCAACAGGAGACAGCCATGCGTTTGATGCAACGGGTTCTGATGGGATTGGGCGCCGCCCTGCTGTGCGCCGGCGCGGCGCTTGCCCAGGACAAGGTGGTGTACCACATTGACGACGCCGACAACCAGGCCACCAAGGGGTTGCGCAACATCCGCAACCATCTGGACGTGGCGCCGGACACGAAGATCATCGTCGTCACGCACGCCAACGGCGTGGACTTCCTCTTCGAGGGCGCCAAAGACAAGAAGAACCCCAACATCGACTACGGCTCGCTGGTCAGCGCCCTGAAAGCGCGGGGGGTGCGATTCGAGGTGTGCGAAATCACGCTGCAAAACCGGAACATCAAGAAGGACCAGTTCAGCATGGACGCCGAGTTCACACCCTCTGGCGTGGTGCGCATCGGCCGCCTGCAGGTGCGCGAGAGCTACGGCTACATCAAGCCCTGACAGGTCCGGCGCGCCCGGGCAGCTTCAGCGCGCCAGTTCGGCGCGCATGGCGGCAATGACGCCCGCGTAGTCGGGCTTGCCAAAGATCGCGCTGCCCGCAACAAAGGTGTCCGCGCCGGCGTCGGCCACCCGGCGGATGTTGTCGGTCTTGATGCCGCCGTCCACTTCCAGCCGGATGTCCTTGCCCGAGGCATCGATGCGCCGGCGCGCGGCCTCAATCTTGCGCAATGCGCTGTCGATGAAACCCTGCCCGCCAAAACCGGGGTTGACGCTCATGATCAGGATCAGGTCGATGTCTTCGATCACCCAGTCCAGCACGTCCAGCGGCGCGGCGGGGTTGAACACCAGCCCGGCCTTGCAGCCCTTGCCACGGATCGCCTGGACACTGCGGTGCACATGGGCCGAGGCGTCCGGGTGAAAGCTGATCAGGTCGGCGCCCGCCTCGGCAAATGCGGCCGCGAGCGCGTCCACGGGCTGCACCATCAGGTGCACATCGACCGGGACGGCCACACCCGCGTCGGTCTTGGCGTGGGGCTTGAGTGCCTGGCAGATCATCGGCCCGAACGTGAGGTTGGGCACGTAGTGGTTGTCCATCACGTCAAAGTGGATCCAGTCGGCACCGGCTGCAATGACCTGTTTCAACTCGTCGCCCAGGCGGGCGAAATCGGCGGACAGGATGGAAGGGGCAATGCGGAAAGTCTTGCTCATGCCGCAATTGTCGCAGTTACCATTCGCCCCATGTCCAAGTACGCGTTCAATGTCGAGGTGCAGCCCAGCTACCTGCCGGAGCAGTCCGAGCCCGACCAGGGCGTCTACAGCTTCGCCTACACCATCCAGATCACCAATGCCGGCGAGGTCACGGCCCAGCTGATCTCGCGCCATTGGCTGATTGAAGACGCCGCTGGAGGCACCGAAGAAGTCAAGGGTCTGGGTGTGGTCGGCCACCAGCCCCTGCTGCAGCCGGGCGAAAGTTTCCGCTACACCAGCGGCTGCCGGCTGCGCACCGCCAACGGCATGATGCACGGCAGTTACTTTTGCGTGGCCGAGGACGGTGAGCGCTTTGACGTGCCCATCGCCCCCTTCCTGCTGGACGCGGGCGGCGCCGGGCGGCGCACGCTGCACTGAGCCGATGCCCGTCAACGGCCGGCCCGACCTGGGCACCCTGCTGGACCGCCTGGACCCCCAGGCCCCCCGACCCCAGCGACACCTGTGGCTGATGGAGCTGCTGGCGTGGGTTCGCGGTCCGGGTGACGGCACGCCCGCCGCGGTCGCACGTGTCGGCCTCCTGCTGGATGCGGCGCAGGCGCGCCCCCAATGGCTGCCGCGCTGGCATGCCTGGTGGGCCAGGTTCTCAGCTGAAGTTGATTTCGCTCCGCTGCTGGCGGATTTCGGGTTTGCGCCGCGCACCGCCTTTTTCAGCGAGTTTGGCAACCGCCTGCGCCGCAAACTGCTGCCCGCCACCCCCGACACCACCGACCTGGGCGAGCTGTTCGGCCTCCTGTTTCCGTCGGCCGGGGACGCCGCCTGGCTGCGCGCGCTGGACGACGCCACCCTGGCCCGTGCCGACGCCCTGCTGTTCACGCCGCCGGGCAGCCAGGACAACGCACCACCTGCGATCACGTCCTGGCAGGCCGAACTGCTGGATGCGCTGATGTACAGCGTCAGCCAGGTCAACGCCACCGGGTTCGCTTCAGAGATCCGCGTGCGCATGTCCGACGTGGCCCGCCAGGCGCGGACCTTCCATGCGTTGCCGGGCGCTTTCGGGCGATTCCGCGAGGCTGTGGCAGACACGGGCCTGAGCAGCGATCGCACGGCCGAAGCCGCAGCAACCCTGCGCGAGCGCCTGGAGCAATGCCGCAACGCCGCCTATACGGTGTACGCCCACCTGGACGAGCACGGTGTGTCGGTGGGCATCGTGTTCCGCCTGCGCCAGTTGCGCGAGCGCGTGCTGCGCACCCGTGAACTGCTGGACTGCCTGCTGGCCGCGCAACCCGCACCTGCCGCCGTGCGGCTGCTGGCGCGCCTGGCCCAGGTCAACCAGGACAGCCGCAGCCTTCGCGAGCTGGTGGCCGCCAGCTCCCAGATGACCGCCGCCAAGGTGGCCGAGCGCAGCGCCGAATCGGGCGAGCACTACATCACCCGCGACGCGGCGGGCTACCGCGACATGCTGGCCCGCGCGGCCGGTGGTGGCGTGGTGCTGGCGTTCACCACCTGGATGAAGTTCAGCCTGATGGCACTGGGTCTGTCGGCGTTCTGGGGCGGGCTGGCCGCGGGACTGAACTACTCGGTGTCCTTCCTGGTGGTGATGCTGATGCACTGGACGGTGGCCACCAAACAGCCCGCGGTGACGGCACCTGCCATGGCCGCACGCCTGAAGGACATGTCGGACGCCGGCGTGGTGCCCGGCTTCGTGGACGAGGTCGCCCACCTGCTGCGCTCCCAGGTCGCCGCCATTGCGGGCAATCTGGGCCTGGTGATACCCGGCGTCCTGCTGATCTGTGGCGGCCTGTACGCGGCCGGTCTGGCGCCGATGCTGGACGAGGCCCACGCGCGGCATGTGCTGCACGAGCAGAGCCTGCTGGGGCCCGCCGCCCTGTTTGCCGCATTCACCGGCGTGCTGCTGTTTGCCTCCAGCGTGATCGCGGGCTGGGTGGAAAACTGGTTTGTGCTGCAACGCCTGGATTCGGCCGTCGCCTGGAACCCTGACATCACCCGCGTCCTTGGGGCGCAACGGGCGCAGGCCTGGTCGCGCTGGTTGCGCGACAACATCTCCGGGGTGGCCGCCAATGTGTCCCTGGGCCTGATGCTCGGGCTGGTCCCCGCCTTCGCCGGGTTCTTTGGTCTGGGGCTGGAAGTCCGCCACATCACGCTCTCCACCGGCCAGGTCACCGCCGCCGTGGCGACTCTGGGGCCTGCCGCGCTGGCCAGCGCAGATTTCTGGTGGGCGGTGGCCGGGCTGGCCGTGATCGGGCCGCTCAACCTTGCGGTGAGCTTCTACCTGGCGTTCCGTCTCGCGCTGGCTGCGCGCAATGTGGCCGGCGTGGACCGCGCGCGCATCCGTGACGCGCTGCGCGAGCGCGTGCGCACCGATGCCCGCTCCTTCCTGCTGCCGCCACGACCGGAGGCGCCGCATGGGTGAGTTCGAGCTGATCCGCCGCCACTTTGCGCGGCCAGTGCGCCGCGCCACGCTGGGCGGGGGCGACGATTGCGCCCTGCTGACGCCCTCGCCGGGCATGCAACTGGCCATCTCCAGCGACATGCTGGTTGAGGGTCGCCATTTCCTGCCCACCGTGGACCCGCGCAAGCTGGGCCACAAGGCACTGGCTGTCAACCTGAGCGACCTGGCCGCCTGTGGCGCGAGGCCGCTGGCTTTCACGCTGGCGCTGGCCCTGCCACAGGCCGACGAGGACTTCCTCGGGCCCTTCGCCCAGGGCCTGTACGCACTGGCCGACGCACACGGTTGCGAGCTCGTTGGCGGCGACACCACGCGCGGGCCGCTCAACATCTGCATCACCGTGTTCGGCGAAGTGCCCTCCGGCGCGGCCCTGCTGCGCAGCGGCGCCAGCGCAGGAGACGACCTGTACGTGAGCGGCTCACTGGGCGATGCCCGGCTGGCGCTGGAAGTCTTCCGCGGCCGGCTGTCTGTGCCCCACGGCGTGTTCGAGGCTGCCCGCGCGCGCATGGAGCAACCCACCCCGCGGGTGGCGCTGGGCCAGGCGCTGCGTGGCCTGGCCACGTCGGCCATCGACATCAGCGACGGGCTGCTGGGCGATCTGGGTCATGTGCTGCGCGCCTCCGGCGTGGGCGCCTGCATCGACACCACCATTGCTATTAATTTGATAGCTACTCAACCAGACTGGACGGGGGCTGAGGCGACTTTTGATACCGAAACCCGGCTCGGGCTCGTGCTGGCGGGCGGAGACGACTACGAACTGGCCTTCACCGCGCCCGCAGCCTCGCGCGCCGCCGTGCAGGCTGCGGCGCAGGCGGCCGGCACTCCCGTCACGCGCATCGGCCGGATCGAGGCACAGCCGGGCGTGCGGCTGGTCGGCGCCGGCGGCCAGCTGATCGAGCGGCGCTACGCCTCGTTTGATCACTTCGCGCGGGTTTGATGCCATGACCGTTGCACGCCGCGCCGACGCACGCTTCCTGCTGGCCCACCCCGCCCACTTCATCGCGCTGGGTCTGGGCAGCGGCCTCAGCCCCTGGGCACCGGGGACAGCTGGCACGCTGTGGGCCTGGGCATCGTTCGTGGTGCTGCAGCCCTTGCTGGGCGACGCCGGCTTTGGCTTGCTGATTGCCGCGTCCACGCTTGTGGGCTGGTGGGCCTGCACGCTCACGGCGCGCCACCTGGGCGTCAGCGACCCCGGCCAGATCGTCTGGGACGAGGTGGTCGCGTTCTGGCTGGTGCTGTGGCTGGCCATGCCGATGGGGCTGGGCGGCCAGTGCGCGGCCTTTGTGCTGTTCCGCTTCTTTGACATGGTCAAGCCCGGTCCGGTGGCCTGGGCCGACCGGGCGTTCAAGGGCTTCGGGCCGCGCGGCGGCTTTGGCATCCTGCTGGACGACTTCCTGGCCGCGTTCTGCGCGCTGCTGGTCATCGCGCTTTGGAGGTTCTGGGCATGACGTTGCTATCAAAAGATGAGCGGTATGACGAGGATTCACGGGGGCTGCTGGCCGATTTGCTAATGAATCAGCACAAGATGCTGGCCACCGCCGAGAGCTGCACCGGTGGCCTGATCGCCGCGGCCTGCACCGGCCTGGCCGGCTCCAGCCGCTGGTTCGAGCGCGGCTTTGTGAGCTACTCCAACGCGTCCAAGACCGAACTCCTGGGTGTGGACGCCGCGCTGATTGACACACACGGCGCCGTCAGCGAGCCGGTGGCGCGCGCCATGGCCCGCGGCGCGGTGGCGCGCTCGGCCGCGCAGGTCTCCGTGGCGGTGACGGGCATCGCCGGGCCGGATGGCGGCAGCGCCGACAAGCCGGTGGGCACGGTGTGGTTCGGCTTCCTGGTGGACGGGCAACTCACCAGCGAGCTGCGGGTGTTCCCCGGAGACCGCGCGGCCGTGCGCGGCGCCACCGTGCGCCACGCGCTGGGCCGGCTGGCCGCGTTGCTGGCCGCCTCCCCCGACCGGGTGTAGGATGGCTCGCGCCCCCGGTGGCACGGGGCCGGGCACTACGAGGAGACCGCGCGATGCACACCAACGAACAGACCCTTCACCGCCTGTACGAGGCATTTGCCGCGCTCGACGGCGAGGCCATGGCGCAGTGCTATGCGGTGGACGCACAGTTTGACGACGAGGCGTTCTCCCTGCGCGGTCGCACCGAGGTCGGCGGCATGTGGTGCATGTTGTGCGATGGCGTCAAGGCCAAAGGTCGCGACGTCTGGAAGATCGAGACCAGCGGCATCCAGGCCAATGCGCAGTCCGGCCAGGCACACTGGGAGGCCACCTACCGGTTCAGCGCCACCGGGCGCATGGTGCTCAACATCATCGACGGCCAGTTCACGTTCACGCCGCAGGGGCTGATCGCCACGCACCGCGACCGCTTTGACTTCTGGCGCTGGAGCCGCCAGGCGCTGGGCGCGCCCGGCATGCTGCTGGGCTGGACACCCCTGCTGCGCAACAAGGTGCGTGCCACCGCTGCGGCCAACCTGAAGAAGTACCTGGCGGGCAAGGTGGCCTGATGAGCTGGTTCGAGGGGTTCGAGGCGCGCCGCTACCGGCTGCGCGACACCGAAATCTTCGCCCGCTGCGGCGGCCGCGCCGGCGGCCCCCCGCTGCTGCTGCTGCACGGCTTCCCGCAAACCCACGTGATGTGGCACCGCGTTGCCCAGCGCCTCGCCGACCACTTCTTCCTTGTGCTGCCCGACCTGCCCGGTTACGGCGATTCCGCCTTGCCACCGGGTGCGCCGGATCACGCCAACTACAGCAAGCGCGCGGTCGCCGGAGAGCTGGCCACGCTGATGGCGCACCTGGACGAGCGTCCGTACTTCGTCTGCGGCCACGACCGTGGCGCACGCGTGGCGCACCGCCTGGCGCTGGACCACCCCTCGCGGGTGCGCCGGCTGTGCCTGCTGGACATCGCGCCCACGCTGGACATGTACAACGCCACCGACATGGCGTTCGCGCGCGCCTACTACCACTGGTTTCACCTGATCCAGCCCGCGCCCCTGCCCGAAACCATGATCGCCGCCGACGCGCGCGGTTACCTGCATGTGAAGCTGGGTGGCTGGGGCAGCGGCGGTCTGGCCCATGTTGAGCCCGCTGCCCTGGCCGAGTACGAGCGGTGCTTCTGCCGCCCGGCGGCCATCCACGCCGCCTGCGAGGACTACCGCGCCAGCGCCGGCATCGATCTGGAGCACGACCGCGCCAGCCGCGCCGCAGGTGAGCGGATCGCCTGCGACCTGCTGGTGCTGTGGGGGGAGCGGGGCGTGGTGCAGCGCCTGTTTGACCCGCTCACGCTGTGGCGGGCGCAATGCTCGGCGCAGGTCAGCGGCGAGGCCCTGCCCTGCGGGCACTTCATCCCCGAGGAATTGCCCCAGAAGACCGCCGCCGCCCTCAGGGCTTTTTTTGCCTGACGCGGCACGACACCCCACCCGGACAAACCCACCATGCTGGCCAGACTCAACGCCCTGTACCCTGTGCGATACACCGCTTTCGGCCTGTGCTGCTTCGGGCTGCTGCTGTCCCTGTTCAGCATGGCCGCGCTGGGTGTGGGACTGCTGCAGGCCATCGTGTTCGCCGCCCTGGTGGCGGTGGGCGTGCACGACATGCGCCAGGACCGCCGGGCCGTGCTGCGCAACTACCCAGTCATCGGGCACCTGCGCTACTTGCTGGAATACGTCCGCCCCGAGATCCGCCAGTACTTCATCGAAAGCGACAACGAAGCGGCGCCTTTCTCGCGCGCGCAGCGTTCGCTGGTGTACCAGCGCGCCAAGGGGGAGTCCGACAAGCGCCCCTTTGGCACCCAGCTTGAGGTGGGCGCCGAGGGCTACGAGTGGATCAACCACTCGATGCAGCCGACCACACTGGCCTCGCACGACTTTCGCATCACCGTCGGCGAGGCCGCCAACGGCTGCACGCAGCCCTACTCCGCCAGCGTGTTCAACATCTCGGCCATGAGCTTTGGCGCACTCAGCGCCAACGCCATCCTGGCGCTGAACGCAGGCGCCAGGCGCGGGGGCTTCGCGCACGACACCGGCGAGGGATCGATCAGCCAGCACCACCGCGTGCACGGCGGCGACCTGATCTGGGAGATCGGCTCGGGGTACTTCGGCTGCCGCAACGACGACGGCAGCTTCAATGCAGAGAAGTTCGCCGCCAGCGCCGCCGATCCGCAGGTGAAGATGGTGGAACTCAAGCTCAGCCAGGGCGCCAAGCCCGGGCACGGCGGGGTTCTGCCCGGCCCCAAGGTCACGCCCGAGATCGCGCTCGCGCGCGGCGTGCCCGTGGGGGTGGACTGCGAGTCGCCCGCCGCGCACAGCGCGTTCTCCACGCCGGCAGAGATGATGCGGCTCATCGCGCGGCTGCGCGAGCTCTCCGGCGGCAAGCCCACCGGCTTCAAGCTGTGCATCGGTCACCCCTGGGAGTGGTTTGCCCTGGTCAAGGCCATGCTGCAGACCGGCATCCTGCCCGACTTCATCGTGGTGGACGGTGCCGAGGGCGGCACCGGCGCGGCGCCGCTGGAGTTCAGTGACCATGTGGGCGCGCCGCTGCAGGAGGGCCTGCTGCTGGTGCACAACACGCTCAAGGGCGCCGGCCTGCGCGACCGCGTGCGCCTGGGCTGCGCAGGCAAGGTGGTCAGCGCGTTTGACATCGTGCGCATGATGGCGCTGGGCGCGGACTGGTGCAACGCGGCGCGCGGCTTCATGTTTGCGCTGGGCTGCATCCAGGCCCAGCACTGCCACACCGGCGCCTGCCCCACCGGCGTGACCACCCAGGACCCGCTGCGCCAGCAGGCGCTGGTGGTGGACGACAAGGCAACCCGTGTCTACAACTTCCACCAGCACACCCTCAAGGCGCTGCAGGAACTGGTGCAGGCCGCCGGACTGGACCACCCCCGTGACATCGGTGCCGAGCACATCGTGCGCCGCGTGGACGACACCGAAGTGCGCCTGCTGGCCAACCTGATCGTGCAGATCGAGCCCGGCGCGCTGCTGCAGCCGGTGCTGTCCGCCGAGCTGCACAACGTCTTCCGGCTGTACTGGCCCCGCGCCAGCGCGCACAGCTTCCGTCCGGCGGCATGACCGAGGCCGACCGGTTCCTGGCCGAAACCCTGGCCCGGCAGGCTCAGCGTGTCGCGCCCCATGCGTGGGCCGGTGACCAGGTCTGGATCAAGAAAGCCGAGCCCGGCCACCCACGCCTGCTGTACACACTGATGGGCCTGATGGCGCGCGCTGCCGGACTGCCGCTGTTGCGCCCCGTGCCCAACCCCGGCGGCAGTGCTTCCATCGCAGCCGAGGCACAGCGCCTGCGCAGCTTGGCCGCGGCCGGCCTGCCGGTGCCCGAACTGCTGGCGACGCAGGCTGGCGGGCTGATGATGCGCCACCTGGGGCGCGCAGGCCAGGGCGTGAGCTCTCTGGGCGACGAGATGGACCCACGCTGGCGCCAGGGCGGCGCAGACCGTCTGCTCACCCTGTGGCGCGAGGGTCTGGACCTGATCGCACGCGTGCACGCCGCCGACACCTGCCTGAGCCAGGCGTTTGCCCGCAACTTCGTGCGCGACCGGCATGGCCAGCTGGCCTGCATCGACTTCGAGGACGACCCGGCCGCCGCCATGCCGCTGGCGCAGGCCCAGGCGCGGGACTGGCTGTGCTACCTGCTGTCTACCGCGCAGTACCTCAAGGAGGCCGGATGCCTGGCGACAGGCATCCAGGAATGGCACGCGCGCCAGACCCGCCTGCCCCAGCCAGTGGGCGACGCCCTGGCCGACGCCGTGCGCCGCCTCGCCTGGATGAGGCACCTGCCAGCCCCGAAGGGCTTCGCGCGAGACCTGCGGCGCGTGCAGGCCGCCGCGCACCTGCTCACCCAGGCGGCGCGCTGAATCCGTTTGCTATGAATTTTGTAGCGGGCAGCACAGCTGCCATGCGGGTTGCAAGCCTTTTTTTCATGCAAAGCAACGCCTGGTCACGGCTCAGCAGCGTGGCCTGGCGCGCCACCGCCAGGTCGGCGTACATCTGGTCGTCGGCATCGCTGCAGCGCACGCCGGCATCGGGGGCAGGCGGCACGAGCGTGACCCGTGCTTCCCACTGCGCCAGCACTTCGCCGGCCGTGCGCCCCCGCGCAGCCAGAGCGCGCGCGATGGCCGGGTAGGCCAGCACACGGGCGAGTTCGTCGCGCATTCCCGCCGTTGCAAGCCAGATCGGGCCGGGGCCGTCCAGCCAATCCCGCAATGGCCGCGTCGGCGCGTCGTCGAACACCAGCAGGTCCAGCACCACGTTGGTGTCCACCACAAGGGGTGCGGCCGGTGCATTCACGGGACGGCGGCGCCTGGCCTAGGCGGGTTTGCTGGCGCGGTGGGTTCCGGCGACCATGTCAAATCGGAACAGGCGGCACTCGATGGGGCCATTCCACATCGGCACGCGGCGCGACTCCTTGAGCCGCATGCGCCCGGGCAGCTTGAGGTCGGGCGTCAGCACCCAGGCCGTCCAGCCGGGGTAGTGCTTCTTCCAGTGGGTGGCCAGCTGGGCAAAGAAGTCCGCGCCTTCATCCGTTTCGGCCTGTTCGCGCCCGCCAATGTGGCTGGCCGTGGCCTGGCCCAGTCGGCCACGTGCGCCACCACCTGCCACACGGGCGCCGGCAACGCGCTCGCCCCCCGCCACGCCGGCCACGGCGATGCGCTCGCCATACGGCGGATTCACCAGCATCACGCCAACAGGTGCGGGCGGCATGCGCTGCAGTGCATCGCCGCCGCGCAGTTGCACCGCCGCCGCGACGCCGGCACGCTGGGCATTGCGTTCGGCGAAATCCACCATTCGGTGCGCCACATCACTGCCGAACACCGGCGCCACCGGCGGGCGCTGCGCGCTGAGGGCTTCTTCCCGCAGCGCCGCCCACACATGGGCCTGAAACGGCAGCATCTTCTCGAAGGCGAATCGCCGCAGCGAGCCCGGCGCGATGTTGCAGGCGATCTGCGCCGCCTCGATTGCAATGGTGCCGCTGCCGCAGCAGGGGTCGTACAGCGGAACGCCGTCCTCGCAGTCGCGATCCCAGCCGCTGGCGGCGAGCATCGCGGCGGCCAGTGTTTCCTTCAGCGGGGCCTCACCCTTGTCCTCGCGCCAGCCGCGCTTGAACAGCGGCTCGCCCGAGGTGTCGATGTACAGCGTCAGCTCGTCCACGCCCAGGTGCGCGTACACCCGCACATCGGGCCACTGCGTGTTGACGTCCGGACGCACGCCCGCCTTGTGGCGGAAGCGGTCGGCAATGGCATCCTTGATCTTGAGCGCCGCGAAGTTCAGGCTCTTGAGCGGGCTGTGCTGGGCGGTGATCTCCACCTTGAAGCTCTGTCGCGGCGTGAACCACACCTCCCAGGCCACGGCGCTGGCCGCGGCGTAGAGGTCGTCCTCGCTGCGGTAGGGGCTGTGCGAGAGCTGGACCAGCACGCGCTGGCACAAGCGGCTGTGCAGGTTCAGGCGCATCGCGTCGCGCCAGGCCGAGCGCACCTGCACGCCACCGCGGCGCACCAGCAGGTCCTGGCCCTGCAGCCCGGTCAGGGCATGGACCTCCTCGGCCAGGAAGTCCTCGACGCCGGCGGCGCAGGGCAAGAAAAGCTGGAGCTGGTTCAAAAGAGCTGTCCTGAAAAGGTGAGCGCCGCCGGGCCGCCCCAAGGCGCGAAGGTCCCCTTGGGGGGCAGCGAAGCACGCGCAGCGGGGAGCGTGGGGGCCATGTCAGAGTGCACGGCGCAGGTTGGCGGGCGCGATGCGCAGCGCCTCGCGGTACTTGGCCACGGTGCGCCGCGCGCACTCGATGCCCTGCTCCCGCAGCATTTCGGAGATCTGGTTGTCGCTCAGCGGCTTGGCTGTGCTCTCGGCCGCCACAAACTGGCGGATCAGCGCGCGCACCGCGGTGCTCGATGCATTGCCGCCGGTTTCGGTCCCCAGCCCCGAACCGAAGAAGTACTTCAACTCGAACGTGCCCTGGGGCGTGGACATGTACTTGGCGGTGGTCACGCGGCTGATGGTGGATTCGTGCAGACCCAGCTCGTCGGCGATCTCGCGCAGCACCAGCGGGCGCATGGCCAGTTCGCCATGCACGAAGAAGTTCTTCTGCCGCTCGACGATGGCGTTGCTCACCCGCAGGATGGTGTCAAAGCGCTGCTGGATGTTCTTGATGAACCAGCGCGCCTCCTGCAGGCGCTGCTGCAGCGCCTGGTGGCCCTCGCCCTTGTGGGCCTTGAGGGCGCTGGCATAGATGTCGTGCACGCGCAGGCGGGGCATCACGTCGGGGTTGAGCTGGGCGCGAAATCGCTGCGCCGCGCCGCGCCCGGTGCGCACCACCAGCACGTCGGGCACGATGATGTTGCGCTCCACGTCCTCGAAACGGCGTCCCGGCTTGGGCTCCAGCCGGCCGATGAAGGCGATCGCCTGGCGCACCAGCGCTTCGGTGTCGCCGCACATCTGGGCCAGCCGGCGGATGTCGCGCCGCGCCAGCAGCTCCATGGGCTGGGCACAGATGCGCAGGGCGCAATCCCGCGCCGGCTCGCCCGCGGGCAGTGCGGCCAGTTGCAGACGCAGGCACTCGGCCAGCGAGCGGGCGCCCACGCCCGGCGGGTCCAGGTGCTGCAGCAGGCTCAGGGCCACGGTGAAGTGGTGCACCAGCTCTTCGGCCTGCACCTCGTCGTCCCCGGCCAGGCCGGCGGCCAGCGACTCCAGCGTGTCCTCCAGGTAGCCGTCGTCGTTGAGCGACTCGATCAGGAAGCGCAGCGCGGCCGCGTCCTCGGCAGACAGGCGCAGCGACAGCGCCTGACGGTGCAGGTGGGCCTGCAGGGATTCGTGCGCGCGCGCCAGGTCAGCCGGGTCGACCTCGTCGCCGCTGTCGTTGACGCGGCGCGCGGGCGCGTCTCCGCCCCACTCGGAGTCGTCGGGGGCCACCTCCACGCTGCCATCGCCCTCCCACTGCGGGGCGTCGTCGGCGCTGAAGGCGCCTGTGTCGGATTCGGCATCATTTTGGCCATCAGCCCCCGTGGATGCTGATTGTGCCGCTATCAAATCAGGAGCAAACGAGGCCTCGTCGTCGCGCGCCGGGGTGTCCGACTGCGCCAGCCCGAACTCCTCGCGGGGCACCTCTTCCAGATTGCGCTCCAGGAACGGGTTGTCGTCCAGCATCTGCTCGACTTCCTGGCTCAGCTCCAGGGTGGACAGCTGCAACAGGCGGATGGACTGCTGCAGCTGGGGCGTGAGCGCCAGGTGCTGGGAGACGCGAAGCGACAGCCCCTGTTTCATGAATCACATTCGGAAGTGCTCGCCGAGGTACACGCGGCGCACGTCGGCGTTGTTCACGATCTCCGACGGCGTGCCCTGGGCGAGCACATGGCCGTCGTTGATGATGTAGGCGTGGTCGCAGATGCCCAGCGTCTCGCGCACGTTGTGGTCGGTGATGAGCACGCCGATGCCGCGCGACTTGAGAAAGCCGATGATGCGCTGGATCTCGATCACCGCGATCGGGTCGATGCCGGCAAACGGCTCGTCCAGCAGGATGAAGCGCGGCTGGGTGGCCAGCGCGCGGGCGATCTCCACACGGCGGCGCTCGCCCCCGGACAGCGATGGCGCCGGCGAGTCACGCAGCTGCTCCACCCGCAGGTCCTTGAGCAGCGCGTCCAGCCGTTCGGAGACCTCGCGCGCGGACAGCGGGCGGCCGTCCTCGCCGAGCTGCAGCTCCAGCACCGCGCGCACGTTCTCGGCCACGGTCAGCTTGCGAAAGATCGAGGCCTCCTGCGGCAGGTAACTCAGGCCCAGGCGGGAGCGGCGGTGAATGGGCAGTCGTTCGACCGCCTGGCCATCGATGGCGATGGTGCCGGCGTCGGCGCGCACGAGGCCCACGATCATGTAGAACGAGGTGGTCTTGCCGGCGCCGTTGGGGCCCAGCAGGCCCACCACCTCGCCCTTTTGTACGGTCAGCGAGACGTCCTTGACCACCTTGCGGTTGCCATAGGCCTTCTGCAGGTTTCGCGCTTCAAGCCGGCTGCCTGCGCCGTCCGGCGCAGCGCTCACTTGCGGTCTCCGCCGAGCGTGACGCTTGGGCGCAGGTTGGCAGGCGGTGGCGCGTCTGCGCCAGCGGCCGCCGGGCTCCCCGGCGCACCCGGTGCCGCCGCCGCGCTGCGCGGCGTGAGCATCGCCCGCACCCGCCCGCTGCCCGAGGCGCCGCCGGCACTGGCGGGCACGCCGTCCACGCGGTAGGCCTCGGTGGTGTTGTCAAAGCTGATCTGGTTGCCGGTGGCTTCGTCGTTGACCCGGGTGCCTACGTAGCGGCGCATCACCGCGCGCTTGGAAAAGCGCACCTGGTCGGCCTTGCCGTCGTATTCGATGGTCTCGGCCTCGCCTTCGATGTATTCGTCCCCGCCGTCGCGCTTCTGGCGGAAGAACGCCCGCTGGCCCGGGGCAGCGGTGGCCACGCCGTGCTGGTTGCCGTCGGCGTCCTGGCGCACTTCGACCCGCGCGGCGCGGATGATCATCGTCCCTTTGGTCAGGACGACATTGCCGGAAAACACGCTGAGCTGGCGGACATCATCGTGGCGCAGGTTGTCCGCCTCGATGTTCATGGGCTTGTTGCGGTCGGCGCGCTCGGCCTGGGCCAGTGTGGCGGCCAGGGCCAGGACAAGGGCGACACAGGAGCGGATAGGGTATTTCATAACGGCATGAATCTTGCTGTTGATTGTAGCCAGACCTGCACGCCAAACGCTCCAGCACCAATAAAAAACCCGCGCCGGCAGGCGCGGGTCGGGATCATGCCCGCTGTCAGGCGGATTTGCGGGCTTCGGTGACCAGGAAATCGACCACCTGCAAGGCGCGGTCCATGTTCCCGGCGCGCTCGCCGTCGGTGTAGAAGCGCCCTGCCACACCCAGTGCCGGCACGCCCGCCACGCCGTACGCATCCTGCAACTGGGCCGCCTGACGCGCCTTGGTGCCCACGGAGAACGAGTTGTATTGCTCCAGGAACTTGGCCCTGTCCACGCCCTGCTTCTCGATCCAGGCGGTGACGAGTTCCTGGGTATTCAGCGGCTGGCGCTCGACGTGGACCGTGTAGAACACCTTGCGGTGCAGGTCGCCCAGGCGCCCCATCGCTTCCAGCGCGTAAAACAGGCGCTGCTCGGGGACAAAGCTGTCGCGGAAAGCCACCGGCACGCGGCGCAGCGTCACGTCCTTGGGCAGGCGCTTGATCCACTCTTCGAGCTTGGGTTCGAAGGCGTTGCAGTGCGGGCAGCTGTACCAGAAGAACTCGACCACCTCGACGCGGCCCTTGGGCGTGGCCACGGGCGCGGGCTTGTCCAGCGACAGGAAGTCCTTGCCATCCACCGGACGGGCACCTTGTGCCGCCGCAAATCCGGGCGCCAGCGAGCCGGCCATCGCAGCGGACGCGGCCGCCAGGGAAAAATCACGTCGTTTCATTCAACACACTCCTTGAGTCGGGTCAGAACCGTCGCAGCGCCAAAAGTTCAGCGCTGCACCCTCACCAGGGCCGCTTCGTACCCTGCGGCCTCGAGCTTTTCCTTCGCGCGGTCGGCGTCTTCCTTGCGTTCGATCGGGCCGACCCGCACCCGGTACACCGTGCGCCCGGACTGCTCTCGCTCGGTGATCTTGGCGTCCACCCCCTCCAGGGTGAGCTTGGCGCGCTGCGCCTCGGCTTCTTCCTGGGAGCGGTAGGCGCCCGTCTGCACGAAGTAACTGAACGGTTCAGCCGTGCCCGCGGCTGACCGCGCCTGGGCCAGGGCCCCCAGGGGATCCGAAGCCGGTGCGGTTCGGGCGGCGGCGGCCGGCGCAGAACTGCCGGTTCGGGGCGCGGACGCCACCACCGCCGGCGCGCGCGGTGCCGAGGTGGCCGCCGCGGGGCCTGGCGCCGGGGCCGGCACCGAGGCTGTGGCACGCGGGGGCGCCGGCTTGCCCTGCAGGGGCGCATTGGGGTCCCAGGACTGGTGGCGGCTCTGCTCGGCGGCCTCTTGCTGGGGCGTGCGCGCAGGGGCCTTGGTGACAAAGGGAACGGGCACCCGCGTGACGTAAACCGCCACGGCCAGTGCCGATGCCAGGCCCACCAGGACCCCGGCGATGAACCCGATGATGGTGCCTCCGCGCTGTTGCGACTTCATGGTGCTGTTCACATCTTCTCCGGCGCGCTCACGCCCAAAACCTTCAGGCCATTGTGCAACACGCGGGCGGTGGCCGCGACCAGCGCGAGACGGGCCTTTTTCACGGTTTCGTCGTCCACGAGGATGCGCTCGGCGTCGTAGTAGCTGTGGTACCCGGCCGCCAGCTCGCGCAGGTAGAAGGTCACGTCGTGCGGCGCGAAGTCGGCCGCGGCGGCGGCCAGCATGTCGGGGTAACGGGCCAGCTGCAGCATCAGCGCCTGCGCCTGCGGACTGTGCAGCGGGGACAGGTCGACACGGTCCAGGCCGGTGGCATCCCCGCCCCAGGCAGCGAGCACCGAGCAGATGCGCGCATGGGCGTACTGCACGTAATACACCGGGTTGTCGTTGTTCTTTGGCACCGCCAGGTCCACATCGAAGGTGTATTCGGTGTCGGGCTTGCGGCTGAGCAGGAAGAAGCGCACCGCGTCCTTGCTGGTCCACTCGATCAGGTCGCGCAGGGTCACATAGCTGCCGGCGCGCTTGGAGATCTTGACCTCCTCGCCGCCCTTCATCACCCGTACCATGGTGTGCAGCACGTAATCCGGGTAACCCGCTGGAATGCCCACGTTGGCTGCCTGCAGGCCGGCGCGCACCCGCGCGATGGTGCCGTGGTGGTCGGTCCCCTGGATGTTGACCACCTTGGCAAAGCCGCGTTCCCACTTGCTGATGTGGTAGGCCACATCCGGCACGAAGTAGGTGTAGGTGCCGTCGGACTTGCGCATCACGCGGTCCTTGTCGTCGCCGTAGTCGGTGGACTTGAGCCACAGCGCGCCGTCCTGCTCATAGGTCTTGCCGGCGTCCTTGAGCTTTTGCACGGCGGCGTCGACCTTGCCGCTGGTGTACAGGCTGGACTCGAGGTAGTAGTTGTCGAACTTCACCTCGAAGGCCTTGAGGTCCAGGTCCTGCTCATGGCGCAGGTAGGCCACCGCAAACTGGCGGATGCCGTCGCGGTCGTCCGCATCGCCGCTGGCGGTGAATTCGCGGTCATCTGCATGCACCGTCTTCTTCGCCAGGAAATCATCGGCGATGTCCTGGATGTAGTCGCCGTTGTAGAACGCCTTGCTCGCCGGGTCCTCGGGGTCCGTGGGCCAGCAGTCGTCGCCGGGCTTGAAGCCTTTGGCGCGCAGCTGGGTGCTCTTGGTCAGTGTGTCAATCTGCACGCCCGCGTCGTTGTAATAGAACTCGCGGGTGACGTCCCAGCCCTGGGTCGCGTAGAGGTTGCAGATCGCGTCACCCAGCGCCGCCTGGCGGCCATGGCCCACGTGCAGCGGGCCGGTGGGGTTGGCCGAGACGAACTCCACCATCAGCTTGCGTCCCAGCGCGGGTTGCCGGCCAAAGCCCACGCCGGCCTGCAGCACCTCGCGGATCACCTGCTGCTTGGCAGCGGGCTTGAGCCGGATGTTGATGAAGCCCGGCCCGGCGATGTCAATCGCCTCGACCCATTGCTGAAAAGGCGCAGCGGCCAGCAGGGCCGCCTTGAGCGCCTCGGCCACCTGTCGCGGGTTCTGCTTGAGCGGCTTGGCCAGTTGCATGGCAGCGGTGCAGGCGAAGTCGCCATGCGCGGCCACCTTGGGGGATTCGAACACCGCCTTGTCGCCCGAGCCGGGCGACAGCCTGTCCAGCTCGGCGGCGAGGCTGCCAAGCAATTCCTGTTTGAGGGAGAGCATGCCCCGATTTTACGGGCGAGGTCATCGCATTGACCTGCAACGCCGTTGTGGGGTTGAATCCGTGCGCGGGTTCGCCCGTTCAAACCTACCCTAACACCACCCCACAGGAGACCCCATGAACAAGATCCTTTCCCTCGTTGCCCTTGGCCTGATGCTGTCCCTGGGCGCAGCCCACGCCCAGGACAAGGCCGCCACGTCCCAGCAGAACAAGATGGCCACCTGCCAGAAGGAAGCCGGCGACAAGGGCCTCAAGAGCAAGGAACGCCAGGCGTTCGTGAACAAGTGCCTGGCCGACGGCCGCAAGGCCCAGCAGGAAAAGATGAAGGCCTGCAACAAGGACGCCGGCGACAAGAAGCTCAAGGGCCCCGACCGCAAGGCCTTCATGAAGGAATGCCTCAGCGCCAAGGCCTGACGCCCGCTGCAACGCCGGTTCCCGGCGCATCCCTACCCCGCTGCGGCGGGGTTTTTCATGCCCCGGCCTTCCAGAACGCCGGCAGGCTGTAGTGGTGCTTGAGAAAGTCAATCCACAGCCGCACGCGCAGCGGCAGGTGCTTCACGTGGGGGAACACCGCGTAGATCCCGTTGGGCGGCGCGGCGAACTCCTCCAGCACGGCCACCAGCTGGCCGGCCGCCACCTCGTGTTCGACCTCCCAGGTGCTGCGCCAGGCGATGCCGTAGCCGGCCAGGCACCAGTCGTGCAGGACCTGCCCGTCCGAGCAGTCCATTGGTCCGCCAGGCTTGAGGTGAATGACCTCGTGCCCGTCGCCCTTGGGCACGCGAAACGCCCAGCCGCGTGTCTGCGAGGCGTCGCTGGACAGAGTCAGGCAGTCGTGGCGGGTCAGCTCCGCCGGGGTGCGTGGGGTGCCCCGGCGCTGCAGGTAGGCGGGCGTGGCCACACACAGGCGGCGGTTGTCGGCCAGGCGCACGCTGACCAGGGCGGAGTCGGGCATGTCGCCCACCCGCACGGCGCAGTCGTAGCCCTCGCCGGCCAGGTCGACCACCCGGTCGCTGAGGTTGAGCGAGATGGTGACGTCCGAATGCTGTTCGTAAAAGCGCGGCACCAGTGGCGCCACATGACGGCGGCCAAATCCGGCCGGAGCGGTGATGCGCAGATGGCCGCTGGCCTTGACGCCGCCCGCGCTGACGCTGGCCTCCGCGTTGGCCACATCGGCCAGCAGGCGCTGGCAATCCTCAAGAAACGCGCTGCCCTCATGGGTGAGCGTAATTCGCCGCGTGGTGCGCACCAGCAACTTGACGCCCAGACGTTCTTCCAGCGCATCGAGCCGCCGCCCCATGATGGCCGGCGCCACGCCTTCGGCGATGGCCGCAGCCGTCAGGCTGCCGCGGGTGGCAACCGAGACGAAAGACTCCATCTGCTTGAGTTTGTCCATGCGTCCAGATTAGGCACGCCAAAGTCAAAAATCAAGGTGGATTTCCCCGAATTCACCCTCGCGTCAGCTCGGAAATCTCTTCAGGGCTGTAGCCCAGCGAGACCAAAAGTTCGGCGCTGTGCTCACCCAGCCGGGGGGGATGGGACCGCACGCCCGGGCGCTGACCACCCAGCATCAGCGGCAGCAGCGGCACCCGGGTTTCGCGCCCGTCGGTCAACGTCAGGGGTGCCAGGCCCCCCGTGGCGCCGAGATGCGGGTCGTCAAACAGGTCCTGAGGCCGTGTGATGGGGGCAAACGGCAAACCGTTGCGCTCGAACACGGCGCGCAGTTCCGCGGCGCTGTGGCCGGCCAGGTGCCCACGCAGAAGCGGCATCAACCAGTCGCGCGCGCGAACCCGGTCGTTGTTGGAGGCCAGGCGCGGATCCGCCTTCAGCTCGTCCAGGCCAAAGGCCTCGCAGAACACCGCCCACTGGGTGTCGCTCACCACCGCCAGGAACACCTGCTCTCCGCCCTGGACAGTGAACACGTCGTACACGCCCCAGGCCGAGATGCGCCCGGGCATCGGGTCGGCGGCCTTTCCCGTGACGGCGAACTGCATCATGTGCTGCGCCACCAGGAACACGTTGTTCTCGAAGAGCGCGCTCTGGACCTCCTGGCCCAGACCGGTCTTCTCGCGCTGGGCCAGTGCGGCCATGGCGCCCATCGCACCGAACATGCCGCCCATGATGTCGTTGACGCTGGTGCCCGCACGCAGCGGGTCACCGGGGCGCCCGGTCATGTAGGCCAGCCCGCCCATCATCTGCACCACCTCATCCAGCGCGGTGCGGTGGTCGTAGGGCCCCGGCAGGAAACCCTTGTGGCTCACGTAGATGAGCCGCGGGTTGAGCTTGCTGAGCGCGGCGTAGTCCAGCCCCAGTCGCGCCATGGTGCCGGGCTTGAAGTTCTCGCTCACGATGTCGGCGGTGGCGATCAGCCGCAGCACGGCCTCGCGGCCCGCGGCCGTCTGCAGGTCAAGCGCGAGGCTTTTCTTGTTGCGGTTGAACAGCGGGAAGAAGCCGGCGCCCGAGCCCAGCAGGTTGCGCGTGCTGTCGCCCGCGGGGGGTTCGACCTTGATCACTTCGGCCCCGAGGTCGGCCAGCACCATGCCGCAGGTGGGGCCCATCACCATGTGGGTGAACTCCACGACGCGCAGGCCGCTGTAGGGCAGTTGAGGTGCGTTCATGAGTCGCAAGTATGGCGTGTTGTATTGGCACGCCAAGCCGGCATTAGCTTCAATTTAGTCAAAGATAAATCTCAGATTCGTGAATCAATAGTTGCTCAAGTATCAAATACAGTGTGTGAATGGAAAAACCCAAGGCCGTGCTCTTCGACGCCTACGGCACGCTGTTCGATGTGTACAGCGTGGCGCTGCTGGCTGAGCAGCTGTTTCCAGGCCAGGGCCAGCGGCTGTCGCAGCTGTGGCGCGACAAGCAGATCGAATACACCCGGCTGGTGACCACCAGCAACCACGGCGCGCACTATCAGCCGTTTTGGCAACTGACGCGCGCCGCCCTGACATTTGCTATAAAAACAATAGCAGCCCAGCCAGATTCGACGGGGGCTGAGGGCCAATTTGATGCACAAATCGGCCGCCTGATGAACCAGTACCGGCACCTGAGCGCCTTCCCCGAAAACCGCGAGGTGCTGAAGGCCTTGAAGTCACGCGGCGTGGTCACCGGCATCCTGAGCAACGGCGACCCGGACATGCTGGCCGTGGCCGTGAAAAGCGCCGGACTGGGTGACCTGCTGGACCATGTGATCAGTGTGGACACCGTGCGCAAATACAAGACCCACCCCGACGCCTACGCCCTGGGCCCGCAGACCCTGGGGCTGGAGGCGAAGCACATTGCCTTTGTCAGCAGCAACGGATGGGACGCCCTGGCCGCCACCTGGTACGGTTTTCGCACGCTCTGGGTCAACCGCTACCAGCTGCCCTTTGAAGAACTGGGCACCCCGCCCACCCGCACCGGCACCAGCCTGCGCGACGTCCTTTCGTTTTTTTGATGCTTCCAGGAGAGAACCCCATGACCGCACGCACCCCAGTCCATCGCCTGCACGTGGCCACCGAGCTGCACCAGTTCATTGAAACCCAGGTGCTGCCCGGCACCGGCGTGGCCAGCGCCACCTTCTGGAAAGGCTTTGACGCCATCGTCGCCGACCTGGCACCCAAGAACATCGCCCTGCTGGCCGAGCGCGACCGCCTGCAAACCGAGCTGGACGCCTGGCACCGGGCCAACCCCGGCCCGATCAAGAACATGGCCAAGTACCGCAAGTTCCTCGAAAAGATTGGCTACCTGGTGCCGCAGCCCGCCAAGGTGAAAGCCACGACCAAAAACGTGGACGCCGAGCTGGCCACCCAGGCCGGCCCGCAGCTGGTGGTGCCCATCCTCAACGCCCGCTATGCGCTGAACGCCGCCAACGCGCGCTGGGGCAGCCTGTACGACGCGCTGTACGGCACCGACGTGATCCCGGAAGCCGATGGCTGCGAGAAAGGCCCCGGCTACAACGAGAAGCGCGGCGCCAAGGTCATTGAATACGCCCGCCATGTGCTGGACCGCACCGCCCCGCTGGCCAAGGGCTCGCATGTGGACAGCACCGGCTACGCGGTGGTGGGCGGCAAGCTGGCGGTCAGCCTCAAGAGCGGCAAGACCACCGAGCTGAAGAACGCCAAGCAGTTCGTGGGCTACCAGGGCGAGGCCGGCAACCCGTCGAGCGTGCTGCTGCAGCACAACGGGCTGCACCTGGACATCCGCATCAACCGCAAGACGCCGATTGGCGCCAACGACCCTGCCGGCGTGAGCGACCTGGTGCTGGAAGCCGCGCTGTCCACCATCCTGGACCTGGAAGACTCGGTCGCCGTGGTGGACGCGCAAGACAAGGTGCTGGCCTACAGCAACTGGCTGGGCATCCTGAAGGGCACGCTGACCGAAGACGTGAGCAAGGGCGGCACCACCTTCAAGCGCGGGCTCAACCCCGACCGCGTGTACACCGCGCCCAGTGGCCAGGGCCAGGTGAAGCTGCATGGCCGCTCGCTGATGTTTGTGCGCAATGTGGGCCACCTGATGACCAACCCGGCCATCCTGTACACGGCGGCCGACGGCAGCGCGCGCGAAATCCCGGAGGGCATCCTGGACGCTGTGGTCACCACCACGATTGCGCTGCACGACCTGCAGGGCCACGGGCAAGACGGCATCCGCAACAGCCGCACCGGCAGCGTCTACATCGTCAAGCCCAAGATGCACGGCCCGGCCGAGGTGGCGTTTGCGGCTGAGCTGTTCACCCGCGTGGAGAAAGTGCTGGGCCTGAAGGACAGCACCGTCAAGCTGGGCATCATGGACGAAGAGCGCCGCACCAGCGTCAACCTGAAGGCCTGCATCGCCGCGGCCGCCAGCCGCGTGGCCTTCATCAACACCGGCTTCCTGGACCGCACCGGCGACGAGATGCACACCTGCATGCAGGCTGGCCCCGTGCTGCGCAAGGGCGACATGAAGACCAGCGCCTGGATCCAGGCCTATGAAAAGAACAACGTGCTGGTCGGCCTGGCCTGCGGCCTGCGCGGCAAGGCGCAGATCGGCAAGGGCATGTGGGCCATGCCCGACCTGATGGCCGCGATGCTGCAGCAGAAGATTGCCCACCCCAAGGCCGGCGCCAACACCGCCTGGGTGCCCAGCCCCACCGGCGCCACGCTGCACGCGCTGCACTACCACCAGGTGAAGGTGGCGGATGTGCAGAAAGACCTGGAAAAGATTGACGCGGACGGCCAGCGCGACGCCTTCCTGAATGACCTGCTGCAGATCCCGGTGGTGAAAAAGCCGAAGTGGAGCGACGCCGAGCGCCAGCAGGAGCTGGACAACAACGCGCAGGGCATCCTGGGCTATGTGGTGCGCTGGATTGACCAGGGCGTGGGCTGCAGCAAGGTGCCCGACATCCACAACGTGGGCCTGATGGAAGACCGCGCCACGCTGCGCATCAGCAGCCAGCACATGGCCAACTGGCTGCACCACGGGGTGGTGACAAAAGCGCAGGTGAACGCCACCTTCAAGCGCATGGCCAAGGTCGTGGACAAGCAGAACGCGGGTGACCCGCTGTACAAGCCCATGACGGGCAACTATTCGGGCGCTGCGTATCAGGCCGCGACCGACCTGGTGTTCAAGGGCAAGGAGCAGCCCAGCGGCTACACCGAGCCGCTGCTGCACGCCTGGCGGCTGAAGGTGAAGGCGGGCGCGGCCTGAGGGCTGGCGTGAGTTGCTATTGATTTAATAGCGGCTCTTCGAGCACCCACGGGGGCTACAGCCAGATTTGGCACTGAAAATCGTGTGAAACGGCACCTTCGAGTGCCGTTTGCGCGTCAGGCAGCTTTTCGCAGCTTCATCTCCACCCGCAACCCCGCCGATGCCAGCATCTGCACCAGGGTGTCGATGGAAAACAGCTCGATCTTGCCGCGCACCAGGTCGGACACGCGCGGCTGGGTCACGCCGAACAGCCTGGCCGCCTCAGCCTGCGTCAGGCCGTTCTTGCGGACGTGCTCGGCAATGGCCATCATCAATTCGCTGCGCGCCTTCATGTGCGCCGCCACGCCGGGCGTGTCTTCAATCGCGTCCCACACGCTGGCAAAGCGTTGGGGGTTGGTGGTCTTGCTGCTCATGGTTTTCTCCTGGGCCGTTGGGCCAACAACTCGGCCAGCCTCGTTCTGGCCAGCTCGATATCCGTCTTTGATGTTTTCGGTGTTTTCTTCTGGAAGCAATGCAACACGTACACGGCTTCCGGCAATTTGGCGATGTAGATGGTTCGCCACGCGCCCGCCTCATCCCTGACCCGGATTTCCCGCACGCCGGAGCCGATCCCCGGCATGGGCTTCCAGTCGTCGGGCTCCAGGCCGTTCTGGACCCTGTCGATCTGGTGCCCCATGGCGCGCCGCGCCGACAAAGGGAACTGCCGCAGATCGTCCAGTGACGCGCCCAGAAATTCCACTTCTTTCATGTTCAAATAATACAAGTTTTTGTATCATCCAACAAATTCAAGTCCTTTTCACCCCTGCTGCACGCATGGCGGCTGAAGGTGAAGGCGGGCGCGGCCTGAGGGCTGGCGTGAGTTGCTATTGATTTGATAGCGGCTCGACTAGTACCCACGGGGGCTACAGCCAGATTTGGCACTGAAAACCGCCTTGCGGGCGTTCAGTGCACATCCGCTGCGCGGCCTTCGGCGCGCAACCAGCGCACGAAATCCTGCGCGTCCGGGTTGGCGGCGGCGCGAGGGCCGGTGGCCACGTAGTACGCGCGGCTGGACGCCGCGCGCGGCTCGAACGGCGCCACCAGCTGCCCGCTGTTGACCAGCTCGCGCAGCAGGGGCAGGCGCCCGATCACCACACCCTGGCCCGCCACGGCGGCGGCCACGGCGTCGGCGTACTGGGTAAAGCGCAGCGTGTTCTTCATCTGCACATCGGCCAGACCCATGATGCGCAGCCAGGGCTCCCACTCGACGGTCAGCGCCATGCCCTGGGGCACCTCCACCGTCAGCAGCGTGTGGTGGGCCAGGTCGGCCGGTCGGCGCAGCGGGTGCGCGCCGCCGCGCACCAGCGCGGGCGCACACAGGGGCAGCACGGACTCCTCAAACAGCGGCTCGCCCGCGCCCTGCTGTATGGGGAAGAAGCGCACCGCCACGTCGATGTCGCTGCGCTCCAGATCCACCACGTCCAGCGTGGCCGAAAGGCGCACGTCCACCTGCGGGTGGCTGGCGGTAAAGCGCGCCAGCCGCGGGATCAGCCACAGCGAGGCAAAGCCGGGTGTGCAGGTGATGCTGACCTGGCGCACCGCCTGCGGCGCGCGCACCAGGGCGGTGGCGTCGCGCAGCCGCTGAAGGCTGTCGGACACGGCGCGCTGGAACACCGCGCCGGCCGCGGTCAGGGCCAGCGCGCGGTGGCGCCGCTCGAACAGGGCGGCGCCCAGCTCCTCCTCCAGGTGCTGGATCTGGCGGCTGACGGCCGACTGGGTCAGGTGCAGCTCCCGCCCGGCCAGGGTGAAGCTCAGGTGGCGGGCGGCCGCATCAAAGCAGCGCAACAGCTCCAGCCGCGGCAGGCCGCCGCGCAGCGTCGCCCCCCTGGTGGCAGGGACGCCTGCGGGCCCCGGCGCGGCCACGGACGGTGGGGCAGGGGGTGGTAGTGTGGTTTTCGCATTCTCTATACGCATGCCAAGTATTCCGAATCACCGTTTGAACGACATGGGTACGGTCAGTATATTCATTCCCATGATGAATGCGAAAGGAACCGCCATGCTGAGCTTCAATCACCTGCCGTCCGCCACCGACCTGCGCCTGCCGAAGCGCGCCGTGTTCACACTGCCCCAAGCGGCCGGCGTGCAGTTGCGCTGCCGCGAGGGCAGCCTGTGGATCACGCTGGACAACGACCCGCGCGACATCGTGCTGGAAGCGGGCGAATCGTTCACCGTGCCGGACGAGCGGCGCGCGGTGATCTATGCGCTGGAGGCCGCCTGCGTCGGGCTGCGTCCGGCGGCGCAGGCCCAACCGGCGGCCGCGCAATCCTCTACCATGTCGGGACCATGGATCTTTCCCGATTTGCGCGGCGCCGCTACACGTCCTTCGTAACCCCCCTCGAACCCCTCCCGCGTTTCAGCGCGGCGCTGGCCGCCAGCTGCCCCGGCGGTCGCGGGCCGGAGGTCTGGATCAAGCGCGACGACATGCTGGGGCTGTTCCCCGGCGGCAACAAGACGCGCAAGCTCGAGTTCCTGGTCGCCGACGCGCTGGGGCAGGGCGCCGACACCCTCATCACCTGCGGCGCGCCGCAATCCAACCACTGCCGCATCACGCTGGCCGCCGCCGCCCGCGAGGGGCTGAAATGCCGCTTCGTCATCGAGGAGCGCGTGCCCGGCAGTTTCAGCGAGACAGCCAGCGGCAACCACTTCATGTTCCGACTGATGGGGGTGGAGTCCCTCACCGTGGTGCCCGCCGGCTCCAACATGGCGCAGGCCATGCAGGCCCAGGCCGACGCACTGGCCGCGCAGGGCCGCAAGGGCTACATCGTCCCCGGCGGCGGCTCCAACGCGCTGGGCGGGCTGGGTTATGTGGCCTGTGCGCAGGAACTGCAGCAGCAGTTCTTTGACATGGGCGTACAGATCGACCGCGTGGTGGTGGGCTCGGGCAGCTCGGGCACGCACGGCGGGCTGCTGGCGGGCTTCCTGGGCAACCGCATCCACATCCCCATCGTGGGCATCGGCGTGAGCCGCGACCCGGCCGACCAGGAGCCGCTGGTGCACAAGGAGGCGCAGGCCGTGGCGGACCTGCTCAACCTGAACATGGTGGTGCCGCGCGACGCGGTGCTCAGCATCGGCGGCTATTGGCAACCCAAGTATTCGGTGCCCAACCCGATGATGGTTGAAGCCGTGCAGATGCTGGCGCGCACCGAGGGCATCCCGCTGGACCCGGTGTACACCGGCAAGATCATGGCCGGCCTGATCGGACTGTCCCGCCAGGGTTACTTCAAGCCCGGCGAGCGGGTGCTGTTCCTGCACACGGGCGGCCTGCCCTCGGTGCACGCTTTCGAACGCGTGCTGCTGGACGGCCCGCCGGCATGACACACCTGCCAGACCCGGCACTGTGCCCGGTCTGCGGCAGCCCCAACACCTGCGCGATGGAAGCCCAGCGCGCCACCGGCCAGGACCAGCCGCCGTGCTGGTGCACGCAGCTGACCATCAGCCCGGCCGCGCTGGCGCGTATCCCCGCCGGGGCACGCGACCGCGCCTGCCTGTGCCCGCGCTGCGCAGCGTTCAGCGCGGACGACCGGATTCCAGCCGCGCCTTGAGAAAGCCGCCCGTGCCGTAGCGGGTGACGCGGCTGTAGTAGCGCTGCGTGAGCCGCTCCACCATCGCCGACCATTCGTCCCCCAGTGCCGGCAACAGCGTGAAGCTGTCGTAATTGACCACCACGGCCACACGCTCGCCCAGCGGCGCCAGCAGGTCGGTCACGGCCTGCTCCACCTGGGCCACGTCGTCCGCGCTGTCGATGGCCAGCCCTTCGAAATTGATGAACAGCAGCCGGTGCGCACGGTCCAGCTCCAGCCGCTGCGCCAGCGGGATGGCCAGCAGGCGTTCGCGCAGGCCCATCTGCGCATCGCCAAACAGCGCGGTGTCCATCAGCCGCAACGCTGGGCTGATGGCCGGGCGGAAGTCCATGTGCGCCAGGACGTCGCGCTCGAGGTCGATGCCCGGTGCGATCTCGGTGAGCTCCAGGCCGCCCTGGACCAGCCGGAACACGCAGCGCTCGGTGACGTACAGCACACGCTGGCCGCGCCGCAGTGCCTCGCGACCGCTGAACGTGCGGTGCTCCACCGCCTGCACAAACTTGCGCAGCGTGCCCTCGGAGGCAATGCGCAGGCGCCCGCCCTGCACCTGGACCTGCAGGTCGCCCGCGGTGAAGGTGCCCACGAACACCACCGACTTGGCGTTCTGGCTGATGTTGATGAAGCCGCCTGCGCCCGCCAGCCGCGGGCCGAACTTGCTGACGTTGAGATTGCCTTGCGCATCCGCCTGCGCCAGCCCGAGCACCGCGATGTCCAGCCCGCCGCCGTCGTAGAAGTCGAACTGGCTGGGCTGGTCGATGATCGCCTGGGTGTTGACGCCGGCCCCGAAGCTCAGGCCACTGGCCGGGATGCCGCCAATCACGCCGGGTTCGGCGGTCAGCGTCAGCAGGTCGATCACTTTTTCTTCGGCGGCCACACTGGCCACGCCCTCGGGCATGCCGATGCCCAGGTTGACGACGGCGTTGGCCCTGAGTTCCAGCGCCGCGCGTCGCGCGATCACCTTGCGCTCGCTCATGGGCAGCTGGGGCAGGCTGTCCACGGGCACGCGGATCTCGCCCGAATAAGCCGGGTTGTACTGCTCGCTGAAGGTCTGCATGTGGTGGGCCGCCTCGGTGGCCACAACCACCGCATCCACCAGCACGCCGGGCACCTTGACCGCGCGGGGGTTGAGGGTGCCGCGCTCGGCGATGCGTTCGACCTGCGCGATCACGATGCCCCCGGAATTGCGGGCCGCCATGGCAATCGCCAGCGCCTCCAGCGTGAGCGCTTCGCGCTCCATGCTGAGGTTGCCGTCGGCGTCGGCGGTGGTCGCGCGGATGATGCCCACGTGGATGGGAAACGCCTTGTAGAAAAGATGCTCCTGGCCGTCGATCTCCATCAGGCGGACCAGCTCCTGCGTGGTGCGTGAGTTGATCTTTCCGCCCCCGTGGCGCGGGTCGACAAACGTGTCCAGCCCGACCCGGGTGAGCGTGCCGGGCTTGCCCGCCGCAATGTCGCGAAACAGGTGGGCAATCACGCCCTGGGGCAGGTTCCAGGCTTCGATCTCGCCGTCCACCGCCAGCTTTTGCAGGGCAGGCACCAGGCCCCAGTGACCGCCAATGACGCGCGCCACCAGACCGCGGTGGCCCAGGTGGTTGAGCCCCCGGGACTTGCCGTCACCCTGGCCGGCCGCGTACACCAGGGTCAGGTTGCGCGGGGCGCCGGTGCCCGTCTCGGCCTGCGTGTCCAGGAAGCGCCGCTCCAGTGCGATGGCCACGCCCTCGGCAAAGCCGATGCCGACAAAGCCGCCGGTGGCCACGGTGTCGCCGTCGTGGATCAGGCGCACCGCTTCGGCTGCGGTCACGATCTTGTTGCGCCGTGCGCCGGGGCCCAGCGGGTCGGTGAAATGGGAATGCATGCCGGTCTCCTCTTCCCCCTATCATCGTGGGCATCGTACCCACCCGCCACCAAGGAAAACCATGCCCACCTACCACGTCGAGATGCTGGAAGGCCGTAGCGTCGAACAGAAGAAGAAGCTGGTGGAGGAGATCACCCGCGTCACCGTGGAGGTGCTGGGCAGCACACCGGAATCGGTGGATGTGATCATCACCGACGTGGCGCGGCACAACTGGGCCACCGGCGGTCGCCTCTGGTCGGAGCCGCGCGGCTGACCCTGCCTTGACCGAGCACCGCGACTCACTCGCCGGGCTGCGCGCGCGCCATGGCCCGCGCTACCGCTGGCTGCTGTTGCTGTCGGTGATGATCGGCGCGATGGCGTCCATCATGTCGTCCACCATCGTCAACGTGGCGATCCCCGACATGAGCCACCAGTTCGCGCTGGGCCAGGAGCGCGCGCAGTGGGTGAGCTCGGGCTTCATGGTGGCAATGACCGTCTCGATGCTGACCACGCCCTGGCTGCTGGCGCGATACGGCTACCGTCGCACCTATGTCGGCACGATGCTGCTGCTGCTGGCGGGCGGCGTGGTGGGCGGGCTGTCGGGCAGCTACGGGCTGGTGCTGGCCGCACGCGTGGCCGAGGGCCTGGCCGCGGGCGTGGTGCAGCCCATCCCCGCCATCATCATCCTGCGGGCTTTCGAGCCGCACGAGCAGGGCCGCGCCAGCGGCTTCTTCGGCATGGGCGTGGTGCTGGCCCCCGCCATCGGCCCCTCCATCGGTGGCGTGCTCGTGGACCTGTTTGGCTGGCGCTCGATCTTCTTCATGGTGGTGCCGTTCTGCCTGGCGTCGCTGTACATGGCGTTCCGCTTCGTGCCCGTCACTTCGCCCGGCGGCGTGGGGGCCAACCCCGACGGCGCGCCGCTGGACTGGCGCGGCCTGCTGCTGGGTGCCGCTGGCACGCTGTGCCTGCTCAACGGGCTGGTCGAACTGCACGGTGGCGGCTCGCTGCGCGCAGGGGCGCTGCTGGCCTGCGCCGCGCTGGCGCTGGTGGTGTTTGTGGCCTGGCAACGCCGGCTCAAGGCCACGGGGCGCGAACCCCTGATGAATCTGGCGGTGTTCAGCCACCGGCAGTTCGCCATGGGCAGCGTGGTGGCCTTCATCTACGGCACCGCGCTGTTCGGCTCCACCTACCTGCTGCCGGTGTACATGCAGATGGGCCTGCAGCTGTCGGCCTCGCATGTGGGCACCATCCTGCTGCCCTCGGGTCTGGTGCTGGCCATCACCATCGCCGTGGTGGGCCGGATGGCCGACCGCCAGCCCACCTGGCTGCTGGTGAGCATCGGTCTCGCCCTGCTGGCGTCTTCCTTCGCGCTGATGGTGCTGGTGGGCCTGGGCACGGCGCTGTGGGTGCTGGTGGCGTTTGCCATCCTCGGCCGCATCGGGCTGGGCTTCATCCTGCCCTCCCTCAATCTGGGCACCATGCGCGGGCTGGACCATGCGCTCATCCCGCAGGGCTCCAGCGTCATCAACTTTGTGCGCATGCTGGGTGGCGCGGCCGGGGTGAGCCTGTGCGGCATAGTGCTGGAGTGGCGCATTGCCGCGCATGGCGACGCGCTGACCAACCCGCTCACCAGCGCTGCGAGGCTGGCCGCGTTCAACGAGTCGTTCATGATGCTGGCCGCGCTGTGCGGGCTGGCCCTGGTGGCGGCCTGGCAATTGCGCGACCCCGCGGGCCGACCAGGACACTGAACCATGTGCCAGCTGCTCGGCATGAACTGCAACACGCCCACCGACGTGGTGTTCAGCTTCAGCGGCTTTGCCGAGCGCGGCGGGCGCACCGACCAGCACGCCGACGGCTGGGGGATTGCCTTCTTTGAGGACAGGGGGCTGCGCCATTTCGTGGACCACCAGCCGGCCTGCGACTCCCCTGTGGCCGCGCTGATCCGCCAATACCCGATCAAGAGCGAGAACGTCATCGCCCACATCCGCAAGGCCACCCAGGGCGTGGCGAACCTGCAGAACTGCCATCCGTTCGTGCGCGAACTCTGGGGGCGTTACTGGGTGTTCGCCCACAACGGTGACCTGAAGGACTTCCATCCGCGGCTGCACGCGGGCTTCCGTCCGGTGGGCACGACCGACAGCGAGCGCGCCTTCTGCTGGATCATGCAGGAGCTGGCGAAATCGCACGCCGATGTGCCCAGCATCGGTGAGTTGACACTCACCCTGCGCGAACTGGCGCCGCAGATCGCGCGGCACGGCACCTTCAACTTCCTCCTGTCCAACGGGCAGGCGCTGTGGGCGCACTGCTCAACCAGCCTGTATTTTGTGGAGCGCCGCCACCCGTTTGGCCATGCCCAGCTGGCCGACGAAGACCTCAGCGTGGACTTCGGCCAGGAAACCTCGCCCACCGACCGGGTCGCGGTGGTGGTGACGGCACCGTTGACCACCAACGAAGCCTGGACGGCATTCAAGCCCGGGGAGCTGAGGGTGTTTGCCCAAGGGGCCGCGCTCCCGGCCTGAGAACTGCCTCGGCAAGTTGCTATTGTTTTTGTAGTGGATCAGCAAGCATCCACGGGGCCTGCGGCCCGATTTGCCTCAGAAAAACTACTTCAACGCCGCTTCCAGCGCGTCCACGAACATCGCCGGCACGTCAAAACCGGTCTGCTGCGTGATCTCCTGAAAGCAGGTCGGGCTGGTGACGTTGACTTCGGTCAGGCAGTCCCCGATCACGTCCAGCCCCACCAGCAGCAGGCCGCGCGCGGCCAGGGTCGGGCCCAGGGCCTGCGCGATCTCACGGTCGCGCGCGCTCAGGGGCTGGGCCACACCCTTGCCGCCTGCGGCCAGGTTGCCGCGCACCTCGCTGCCCTGCGGGATGCGGGCCAGGCTGAAAGGGACCGCCTCGCCGCCAATCACCAGGATGCGCTTGTCGCCCTGGGTGATTTCGGGCACGAAGCGCTGCACCATGATGGTCTGGGCGCCGTCCCTGTTGAGCGTCTCCACGATGGCGCCCAGGTTGAGGCCGTCCGGGCGCACCCGGAAGATGCCGGTGCCCCCCATGCCGTCCAGCGGTTTGAGGATGATGTCGTGGTGCTCGGCATGGAAGCGGCGCACCTCGTCGGCGCTGCGTGTCACCAGCGTGGGACTCAGGTACTGCGCGAACTCCATGATCGCCAGCTTCTCGGGGTGGTCGCGCAGGCTGCGCGGCTTGTTGAAGACCCTGGCCCCTTCGCGCTCGGCCTGCTCCAGCAGGTGCGTGGCGTAGAAGTACTCGCTGTCAAACGGCGGGTCCTTGCGCATCACGATGGCGTCAAAGTCCTTCAGCGCCCGGGCCGCGTCAACGCTTTCGGTGAACCACGGGTCCGCCGAACCCGTGAGCGTGATCTGGCGCACGTCGGCGCGCACCACATCGCCCGAGCGCCAGACCAGCTGGCGCGGCTCGCAGGCCGCGACGCGATGGCCACGGCGCTGCGCCTCGCGCATCATTGAAAAGGTGGTGTCCTTGTGGATCTTGAAGGACTCAAGCGGGTCGGCGACGAAAAGGATGTTCATTGTTGGCTCCGCCCGTACTGTTGCACAAACAGCGCGACCGCGCCGGAGAGGCAGCATATGGCTGAAAGCCGCTGTTAAGATGCCCCGCTACGAAGAAAGACCTCTCCAATGCGAAGCCTGTTTACCACCTGCGTTGCCGTGCTCGTGCTCAGCGTGCTCGCAGGTTGTGCTGCCGAAGTGCCGCGCGCGGCAACCCAGTTCACGCCTGTCAAGGCGGGGCAAACTGCCGAAACCATCGTGCTGAGGCGCGACACACTCGTCCGCCCCAGCATCGGCTACGACCGGGTCCTCAAAGCTCGCTCGGCCTGGATCGCGGTGGGCACGGTCTCCGCCGGCAAGGTCTATAGGCCAGATGGGTTCACCCTCACCATCCGCAGCGCCAATACACACGAAGCCTATCTGGTTGTCCGTGACGGCCAGCTCGTCGGGTTCTACCTGCCCGGCGAACAAGGCTACGCACCGGTTCTTTCCCCTGTCCCACTACTTCTGGAGATCCAATAGATGAATTTCACGCGCCGTGTCCTGCCTTTGTTGGCAATCGTCCTTCTGGCTGGTTGCGCCAGCGGTGTCAAGCATGCCGACATGAAGTCGTCCATGCCAACCATCAAGCCGGGCGAAGGTCGCATCTACTTCCTGCGCAGCTCGTCCATGATGGGGGCGGCGATCCAGCCGACAATCATGCTCGACGGTCAGGCCGTAGGTCAGTCCATGCCTGGTGGCTTCTTCTATGTGGACCGTCCGGCCGGCAATTACAAGGTATCTGGCGCCACCGAGGTGGAACGCAGCCTCAGCCTGACGCTGGCCGCCAAAGAGGTGAAATACGTGCGCAGCAGCATCAGCTTCGGAGTGGTCGCAGGACGCGTAAACTTCGACCTGATGGAATCGGCGGCAGCTGAAGCAGAACTCGCCGGCTTGGCCTACACCGGCGGCCCCAAAAAATAAAGAGGCGGGCTCAGACGCCCTTCACCGGGCGACGACCCAATCTCTGCGCCGCCAGCGCGACCGCGCCGGCCACCACACCCCAGAAGGCCGAGCCAATGCCGGCGATGGCCACGCCACTGAGTGTGACCAGAAAGGTGATGAGCGCGGCCTCGCGGTGCGATTCGTCCTGCAGGGCAGACGCCAGCCCGCCGCCGATGGTGCCCAGCAGGGCCAGCCCGGCGATGGCCACGACCAGCTCTTTGGGGAAAGCCGTCAGCAAGCCCGTGACCGCGCCACCAAACAGGCCGATCAGCACGTACAGCGCGCCACAGCACACGGCTGCGGTGTAGCGCCGCTGCGGGTCTTCGTGCGCCTCGCGGCCCATGCAGATGGCGGCGGTGATGGCGCTCAGGCACAGTGCGAATGCGCCAAAGGGGGCCAGCACCAGCATGGCCAGGCCCGTCACCGTGATGAGGCGCGAGATCGGCATGGCGTAGCCCGCTGCGCGGATGACGGCCACCCCGGGCACGTTCTGCGAGGCCATGGTGACGACGAACAGCGGCAACGCCAGGCTGGTGATGGCGGCAAAGCTGAACACGGGCGCGGTGAACACCGGCATTGCAAGGCCAAAAGTGACCGCAGCCCCCGCCAGTTCTCCGCGACCCGCTACAAAAATGATAGCAACCCCGAGTGTGACCACCACCGCATAGCGCGGCCACAGCCGGCGGGCCAGCAGGTAGCTGCCCAGCATCAGCAGGACCAGCGGCAGTGCGGTCTGGGCGGCCGCAAAGGCCTGCAGGCCAAAACGCGCCAGCACGCCCGCCAGCAGCGCCGAGGCAATGGCCATGGGGATGCGGTTCATGAGCTTTTCGAACCACCCGGTCACACCTGCCAGCGTGATCAGTGCGCCACAAACCAGGAAGGCCCCGACCGCCTCGGCCATGGAGAAGCCGCCCGCCAGCCCCGCCGTGGCCAGCACCGCTGCACCGGGCGTGGACCAGGCCACCATGACCGGCTGGCGCAGGATGAGCGAGGGCACCAGCGTGCACAGCCCCATGCCCAGACCCAGCGCCCACATCCACGAGGTGATGAGCTCAGGGCTGGCGTTGAAGGCCTGCGCGGCCTGGAAGACGATGGCCACGGAGCTGGTAAAGCCCACCAGCACGGCGACGAAGCCCGCAGTGGCCGCCGACAGGCTCAGGTCCTTGAGAAATCGCATGCGCCGATTGTCGCCACGAACGGGCTGCGCCGCCTGAGGGCGGTCAGATCTCGATTTTTGAGCCCAGCTCCACCACCGAGTTGTTGGGCAGGTTCAGGAAATCCGCTGCGCCGCTGGCGTTGTGGTGCATTTGGGCGAACAGCTTCTCGCGCCATGGCGCCATGCCACCGCCGATGGTGGGGATGACAGTGTCGCGCGAGAGGAAGTAACTTGTTGTCATGGCCTCGAGTTCGCAGCCGCGTCCCCGGATCTGCTCCAGCGCTCGGGGCAGGTCCGGGTCATTCTTGAAGCCGTAGTGCACCACCACCTGCCAGCAATGGTGCCCCAGGGACTCGATGGCCAGGCGCTTGTCCAGGCCGATCCACGGCACTTCGTGGTTGCGCACCGTGACAAACAGGTTCTGCTCATGCAGCACCTTGTTGTGCTTGAGGTTGTGCAGCAGCGCGTTGGGGACGGTGCCGGGCTCGGCGGTGAGGAAGACCGCGGTGCCCTCGACGCGCGCAGGGGGGCTGACAAACACCGCCTCGAGGAAGCCCTTGAGGTCGATGGCGTCGGCCCGCAGTGCGTCGTTGAGGAGCGCCCGCCCCTGCTTCCAGGTCATCATCAGCGTGAAGATGGCGCCACCGATCACCAGCGGGAACCAGCCCCCCTGGAACAGCTTGAGCATGTTGGAGCTGAAGAATGCCAGGTCCACGATGAAGAACCAGCCCGTGGCCGCCAGGCACAGGGCCAGCGGGTAATTCCAGCCGTAGCGGATGACAAAGAAAGTCAGGATGGTGGTGATCAGCATGTCCAGCGTCACGGCGATGCCATAGGCCGCCGCGAGGTTGCTGGACGAACGGAACATCACCACCGCCAGCACGATCGCCACGAACAGGCCCCAGTTGACGAACGGGATGTAGATCTGGCCGGTGTCGCGCACGCTGGTGTGCTGGATGTTCAGGCGCGGCAGGTAGCCCAGCTGGATCACCTGCTTGGTGACGCTGAACGCGCCGGTGATCAGGGCCTGAGAGGCGATCACGGTGGCGGCCGTGGCCAGCACCACCAGCGGCACCAGGGCCCAGTCCGGCGCCATCATGTAAAACGGGTTCTTGACCGCCTCGGGGTTGGCCAGCAGGAGCGCCCCCTGACCGAAGTAATTGAGTGTCAGCGCCGGCATGACCACGCTGAACCAGGCCAGCCGGATCGGGCGCTTGCCGAAGTGGCCCAGGTCGGCGTACAGCGCCTCTGCGCCGGTGACGCACAGGACCACCGCCCCGAGAATGATGAAGGTGGTGCCGGGGTTGCGGAACATGAAGCCCAGCGCGTAGTGCGGGCTGAGCGCCGCCAGGATTTCCGGGTGATGGACGATCTGCGAAACACCCAGCACCGCGATGGCGGCGAACCACACGAGGGTGATCGGCCCGAAGAACTTGCCGATGCCGCCGGTGCCGCGCTTTTGAACCGCGAACAGGCCAAACAGCACCACCAGCGTGAGGGGGATCACGAACTTCTTGAACGCCGGAGACACCACCTCCAGGCCCTCCACCGCCGACAGCACCGAAATGGCCGGGGTGATGACGCCATCGCCGTAGAACAGCGAGGTGCCGAAGATGCCCACCGCCAGCAGCCACTTGCGCAGCTCGGGCTTGTCCTTCACCGCCTGCGAGGCCAGTGCCAGCATGGCGATGAGGCCGCCTTCCCCATGGTTGTCGGCGCGCAGCACCAGCACCACATACTTGATCGAGACGATGACGGTCAGCGTCCAGAAGAAGATGGACAGGATGCCGTAGACGTTGTCGGCGGTGAAGGGCACATGGCCCGAGCCGAACACTTCCTTGATGGCGTACAGGACGCTGGTCCCGATATCGCCGTACACGACACCGACGGCGCCGACGGTGAGCGCGGCTAGAGAAGTCTTGGATGCGGACACAAATCAACCCCGTTCATGCCAGCGCCAGCGCCAGCCGGGGTTCGGTTGACTGGGAAAAGCGATTGTGCGCCCGTCGGGCCCGCCTGACCAATGGACTGACGTCCCTGAAACGGTCGGAAGCCGCGGCATTGTTGCAACGCAGCAACTCTGCGCAGTTCAGTCGTAGATCTCGGCGTTGGGGTTGGTGGCTTCCAGCTCGTAGCTGGCGGCCAGCATGGCCAGTCGCGCAATAACCCCATACATGTAGAAGCGGTTGGGCGCACTCGCGCCGGGCTTGACGCCGGGCTGAGGTAAGTGCGTACTCTCGACAAAAGCCAGCGGGACGAAGCTGGCGCCCGGCGCGTTCAGGTTCTCGTCCACGCCGCGCTCCGCATGGATACGGTAGAAGCCGCCCACCACATAGCGGTCCATCATGTAGACCACCGGTTCGGCCACGGCGTCGTTCATGCGCTCGTTGGTCAGCACGCCCTCCTGGATGATGACCTGGCTGACTTCCTGGCCATCCTTGATGACGGCCATCTTGTTTTTGGTCTTGCGGTTCAAGGCGTCCAGGTCCTTGACGTCGCGCACCGTCATGATGCCCATGCCGTAGGTGCCGTTGTCGGCCTTGACCACCACGAACGGCTTCTCGTTGATGCCGTATTCCTTGTACTTCTTGCGGATCCGGGTCAGCAGCGCGTCCACGTTGGTGGTGAGGCACTCCATGCCCGAGCCCTCGGCAAAGTTGACTTCACCGCACTGGTTGAACATCGGGTTGATCAGCCAGGGGTCGATGCCCAGCAGCTTGCCAAAGCGCTTGGACACCTCTTCATAGCTCCTGAAGTGGTTGCTCTTGCGGCGCACGCTCCAGCCCGCGTGCAGCGGCGGCAGGAGGTACTGCTCGTGGATGTCTTCCAGGATGCCGGGGATGCCGGCCGACAGGTCGTTGTTCAGCAGGATGGTGCAGGGGTCGAAATCTTTCAGGCCCAGGCGACCCCGGCCGCCGCCCTTCTTGCGGATCACGGGCTCCAGGGTGACGGAGCCGCCGCCCGGCAGTTCAATGGTGGTGGGCGCCTTGATCTCCGGGCTGATCGAGCCCAGCCGCACATTGAGCCCCGCCTGATGGAAGATGCGCGCCAGCTGCGCCAGGTTGCTCAGATAGAAGGTGTTGCGGGTGTGGTTCTCGGGGATCAGCAGCAGGTTCTTGGCCTCGGGGCAGATCTTCTCGATGGCCGCCATGGCCGCCTGCACCGCCAGCGGCAGCATCTCGGGCGTGAGGTTGTTCCAGCCGCCCGGAAACAGGTTGGTGTCCACCGGCGCCAGCTTGAAACCGGCGTTGCGGATGTCCACCGAGCTGTAGAACGGTGGGGTGTGCTCCATCCATTCGAGCCGGAACCAGCGCTCGATGGCGGGCAGCGAGTCCAGCACCCGCTGCTCGAGTTCGTTGATGGGGCCAGTCAGGGCAGTGATGAGATGGGGAACCATGCTGGCCAGTTATGTCCTCACCTCACCTTGGCCCAGAACGACGTATTTCAAGGAGGTGAGGCCTTCAATACCGACCGGGCCGCGGGCATGGAACTTGTCGGTGCTGATGCCGATTTCGGCGCCAAGACCGTACTCGAAACCGTCCGCGAAGCGGGTACTCGCATTCACCATCACGCTGGCCGAATCGACCTCGCGCAGGAAACGCTGGGCGTGCACATGGTCGGTGGTGATGATGGCGTCGGTGTGGTGCGACGAATAGCGGTTGATGTGGGCGATGGCTTCATCCACATCGGCGACCACCTTGACGCTGATGATGGGCGCGAGGTACTCCTCGGACCAGTCCTGCTCGGTGGCCGGCTTCAGGCTGGCTGCAGCCACGCTGGCCAGGATGGACAGTGCCTCTTCGTCACAGCGCATTTCGACGCCCTTGGCCGCGTAGACCGCACCAATCCTTGGCAGGAACGCACCGGCCACGCCGCGCGCGACCAGCAGGCCCTCTGAGGCGTTGCAGGGGCTGTATTTCTGTGTCTTGGCGTTGTCGGCGACCCGCACCGCCATGTCGATGTCGCAGGGGTCGTCCACGTACACATGGCAGTTGCCGTCCAGATGCTTGATCACCGGAACTTTGGCTTCGCGGCTGATGCGCTCGATCAGGCCCTTGCCCCCGCGCGGGATGACCACGTCCACATACTGGGGCATGGTGATGAGCTGCCCCACGGCCTCGCGGTCGGTGGTCTGGACCAGTTGCACCGCGTCGGCCGGCAGGCCGCTTTGCACCAGAGCCTGCTGCACCAGCCGCGCCAGCGCCTTGTTGGAATCAATCGCCTCCGAGCCGCCACGCAGGATGCAGGCGTTGCCGCTCTTGATGCTCAGGCTGGCGGCCTCGATGGTGACGTTGGGCCGGCTCTCGAAGATCATGCCGAATACGCCGATGGGCACGCGCATCTGGCCCACGCGGATGCCGCTGGGCTGCTGCTTCATGCCAATGATCTCGCCGATCACATCGGCCATGGCGGCCAGCTGCTCACAGCCTTGCGCCACCGTCTCGATCACCTTTGGCGTCAGCCTGAGGCGATCCACCATGGGCGCATCCAGTCCGTTGGCGACCGCGCGCGCAAGATCCTTGGCGTTTTCGGCCTGCAGGGCTTGCGCATTGGTCCTGAGCAATGTGGCCAGGGCGCGAAGCGCTTCGTTTTTTGTAGCAGCCGAGGCAGACGCCATGAGGGCTGCAGCCTGTTTTGCCTGCAAACCCAGGGTCTGGATGTATTCCGGCAGGTTCAGCGCGTTCATGCCGTCATTCTAGGGCGGGGCGCGCTTTCCTGCCGCACCACGCATTCGCGGCAGAGCATGAAGGCCAGCCGGTGCAGCGCCTGCCAGCCGTCGGCGGGCCAGTCCGCCACCTTGACGCCCTTGACAATGCCGTCCACCGCATGGGTGGCGTGCAACAGGTTGTCCAGCACCATGGGGGTGAGGCGCGGCAGCACCCGCTCGAACAGCCGTTCGCGCACGCCCCAGATGCGCTGCTCGCGCAGGGCCACCGGCAGCGGCCGGCCTCCCGCCACCGCCTGCTTGACCCGCTGCAGCGCCCGGATGTCCTCGCTCAGGGTGTGCAGCACCAGCACCGCGGCCTCGCCTTCGGCCTGCAGGCCGTCCAGCATGCGTTGCATGCGGGCCACCTGGCCGGCCAGCACCGCCTCGGACAGCTTGAATACGTCGTAGCGCGCGACGTTCAGCACCGCGCTCTCGACCTGGTCAAAGCCCAGCTCACCGGGCGGGAACAGCAGCGCCAGCTTCTGGATCTCCTGGTGCGCGGCCAGCAGGTTGCCCTCAACCCGGTCGGCAAAAAACTGCAGCGTGCGCTGCCCCTCGTCGCCGGCCGCCACGCGCTGGTCCTGGCGCGCCAGGCGCTGCGCAATCCACTGGGGCAGCGCAGCGCGCTCCACCGGGTCGACCTTCACGGTGACGCCAAAACTGTCCAGCGCGGCAAACCAGGCGGCGGACTGGGTCGCCTTGTCCAGCCGCGGCAACAGCACCAGCGTGAGCGTGCTGTCGTTGCCCTGGGCGGCCTCGGCCATGCGCTGCAGCGCGACGCTGCCGTCCTTGCCAGGCTTGCCCGAGGGCACGCGGACTTCCACGATCTGGCGCTCGGCAAACAGGCTCAGCGAGCCACCCGCGGCCAGCACCTCGCTCCAGTCGAAATTGGCACCCGACGCCGTGTGCACGGTGCGCTCGGTGTAGCCCTGGGCGCGCGCCGCGGCACGGATGGCGTCGGCAGCCTCCTGCACCAACAGCGCGTCGTCACCGTGCAGGGCATACAGGGACTTGAGCCCGCGCTGCAGGTGCTGGGCGATCTGTGCGGCGCCGACCTGCATGCCCTGGTGCCCTCAGCCCAGCCGCACGGCCGCCAGCCGCCTGAGCACCTGCTGCACGATGTCGGACTGCATGTCGCGGTACAGCAGGTCTTCTTCCTGCTCGCGGGCGAGCACCGCGGTTTCGTTGAAGCTCAGGTCGCGCTGCAGCAGCAGTTCGGTCTCGTCAATCAGCTCGCGCCCCTGGGGCGTGCGCAGCCGGAACCTGAAGCGGACCCGCAACTGGAACTCGCGCACCTGGCCAACGGCGCCCACGCCCACCACCACCTTCTCGCGCTGGTCGGTCAGCACGTCCATGATCACCTGCGCCTGGGACAGCTCGCGGGGGTTGTCGATCAGGCGCGTGTTGCCGCTGGACGCCAGCGCGCGGCGCAGTTCCGCACCCAAGGGCGACGTCGGCTTGAAGCCGGCGTACATCGTGCGAAAGGCCAGTTCGGGCTGTTGGCGCAGCTGGAAGCCGCAGGCGGCCAGCGCCAGTGCGGCGGGCATCAGGACAAGGGTTCGACGCTGCATGGTGGCCTCAGATGACGACATTGACCAGACGGCCGGGCACGACGATGACTTTCTTGGGCACAGCGCCGCCCGACAGGCGGGTGAAGGCCTCACTGGCCAGCGCCGCCTGCTCGATGGCGGCCTTGTCCGCCGCCGCCGGTACGTGGATGGAGCCACGCAGCTTGCCGTTGACCTGGAGCATGAGTTCAATCTCGTCCTGCTGCAAGGCGGCTTCGTCCACCTTGGGCCATGGCGCGTCCAGCAGCTCGCCGTGCGGCGCGGCGTAGCCCAGCGCATGCCACAGCGCGTGGGCGATGTGTGGCGTCACCGGGTACAAGGTGCGCAGCAGGATGCCGAAGCCTTCCGTGAGCGCGGCCGCGCCACCCTGCGCGTCCGCGCCGCGGAAATCCTCCAGCGCGTTGAGCAGCTTCATCGCGCCGGAGACCACGGTGTTGTACTGCATGCGCTGATAGTCGTAGTCCACCTGGCGCAGCACCGAGTGGATTTCCAGCCTCAGGGCCTTGGCTTCCTTGCCGAATTGGCCTGCAGCCCCCACCAGATCTTGCTGATCTGCTATAACTTTAATAGCAGACAGCCTGTGTCCGAAGTTCCAGACGCGGCGCAGGAAGCGGTAGCTGCCCTCCAGCGCGGCGTCGTTCCACTCCAGCGTGGCCTCGGGCGGGGCGGTGAACATCGTGTACAGCCGCGCGGTGTCGGCCCCGTACTTCTCGATCAGGTCCTGCGGGTCGACACCGTTGTTCTTGGACTTGGACATGGTGGTCCAGCCCTCGTACGTCACCGGCAGGCCGTCGGCCTTGGCGGTGGCCGAGACCACGTTCTGGTGCTCGTCGCGCACGATGTCCAGCTCGTGGGCCCAGAAGTAATGCTTGCCGGTGTCCACGCGCACGAAGGCCTCGTTGAGCACCATGCCCTGGGTCAGCAGTTTGGTGAACGGCTCGTCCACCTTGACCAGCCCGAGGTCGCGCATCACCTTGGTCCAGAAGCGCGCATACAGCAGGTGCAGGATGGCGTGTTCGATGCCGCCGATGTACTGGTCCATCGGCATCCAGTAGTCGGCGCCACCGGCCACCATGGCCTGGTCGTTCTTCGGGTCGCAATAGCGCATGAAGTACCACGAGCTGTCCACGAAAGTGTCCATCGTGTCGGTCTCGCGCCGCGCCGGCTTGCCGCAGACCGGGCAGGCCACGTGCAGAAAGGCCTCGCACTTGTTGAGCGGGTTGCCGCTGCCGTCGGGCACCAGGTCCTGCGGCAACACCACGGGCAGGTCTTTCTCGGGTACCGGCACGGCGCCATGCTCGTCGCAATGGATGATGGGGATGGGAGTGCCCCAGTAGCGCTGGCGGCTCACGCCCCAGTCGCGCAGCCGCCAGGTGGTTTTTTTCTCGCCCAGGCCCTTGGCGGCCAGATCGGCGGCGACCGCATCGACGGCCTCTTTGTGCGTGAGCCCGCTGTACTTGCCCGAATTGACCGACAAGACTTCGTCCGGGTTTTTGGACGCGTACCAATCCTTCCACTGCTTATCGTCGAAGTAAAAAGCTTCATGCGAATGGCGTGGGCGAGTGGTCCTACTCTCCGCCGTGTAGACCGACGTGTTCTCAAACACCTGCTTGATCGGAATGCCGTACTTGTTTGCAAACGCAAAATCGCGCTCGTCGTGCGCGGGCACGCCCATGACGGCGCCATCGCCATAGCTCATGAGCACATAGTTGCCGACCCAGACCGTAACCGGCTCGCCGGTCAGCGGGTGCGTGACGGACTGGCCGGTGGCCATGCCCACCTTCTCGCGCAGGGCCAGTTCGGCTTCGGTGGTGCCGCCCTTCTTGCAGTCTTCGATGAAGGCCGCAAGCCCTGGATCCGATGCAGCCGCATGAAGGGCCAGCGGATGTTCGGGCGCCACCGCGCAGAAAGTGACCCCCATGATGGTGTCGGCACGCGTGGTGAAGACGTACATCTTCCCGTCGCCGATCAACGCGCCATCCGCGCCTCGGATGGCGTGGGTGAACGCAAAGCGCACGCCCTCGCTCTTGCCGATCCAGTTTTCCTGCATCAGCTTGACGCGCTCGGGCCAGCCGGGCAGGCGGGTGCTGACGTGGTCCAGCAGTTCCGCAGCGTAGTCGGTGATCTTGAGGTAGTAGCCGGGGATCTCGCGCTTTTCCACCACCGCGCCGGTACGCCAGCCCTTGCCGTCAATCACCTGCTCGTTGGCCAGCACGGTCATGTCCACCGGGTCCCAGTTGACGACCTGGGTCTTGCGGTAGGCGATGCCCTTTTCCAGCATCTTCAGGAACAGCCACTGGTTCCACTTGTAGTAGCTGGGGTCGCAGGTCGCCACTTCGCGCGACCAGTCGATGGCCAGCCCCATCGCCTGCATCTGCTGCTTCATGTAGGCGATGTTGTCGTAGGTCCATTTAGCCGGGGGCACCTTGTTCTTCAGCGCTGCGTTTTCCGCCGGCAGGCCGAAGGCGTCCCAGCCCATGGGCATCAGCACGTTGTAGCCGTTCATGCGCAGGTAGCGCGTGAGCATGTCGTTGATGGTGTAGTTGCGCACATGGCCCATGTGCAGCTTGCCGCTGGGGTAGGGCAGCATCGAGCAGGCGTAGAACTTCTTCCGGCCTGCGTCTTCGGTCACGCGGTAGGCGTCGCGTGCGGCCCAATGGGCGCTCGCGGCCTGTTCAACCGCCTTGAATTCGTATTTTTCTTGCATGGGAGTGGGGGACTGGATCCGCCGATTTTAGGCGGCGGCGCCCCGGCAGGCCCACAGGGGGCCGCAATCGGCTCAGTTGGGCGCTTGCGCAACGAAGCCGATGCGGTTCAGGCCGGCTTTTTGGGCCAGCCCCAGCACCTCGACCACGCGGCCATAGGACACGGCCTCGTCGGCGCGCAGCTGGACTTCGGTGTCGGGGCTCTTGCGGGCACGTTCGGCAAACGCCTGTGCCAGCGCAGCAAGCCCGATGGGCTGGTCGTCCAGATAGGCCTGGCCCTTCCTGTCGATCACCACCTGCACGAAAGCCGGCGGCGTCTGCGCGCTGGCGCCGTCCGCGCGGGGCAGGTCCAGCCGGATCGAGGTGGCCAGCAGCGGGGCCGTGAGGATGAAGATCACCACCAGCACCAGCATCACATCCACCAGCGGCGTGACGTTGATCTCGCTCATGGGCTGGTCGCCCGCTGTGCGTTCGAGCCTGCCAAAAGCCACGTCAGCCCCCATCTTCGCCAGGGGCCACCGCAGAACCGGCTTCGCCGGGCTGCTGGTGGCGCCCCCTCGAGGGGGAGGCGGCGGAGACGCCTCGGGGGGGAGCCAATATTTCACGCAGGTCGCGCGCAAAGCCTTCCAGGTCGGCTTCGATGCGGGCGATGAAGCGCCCGAACACGTTGTAGGCCAGCACAGCGGGGATGGCGACCGCCAGCCCGGCGGCTGTCATGATCAGCGCCTCGCCTACGGGACCGGCCACCTTGTCGATGGTGATCTGGCCCGAATCGGCCATGCCGATGAGCGCGCCGTAAATGCCCCACACCGTGCCCAGCAGACCCACAAACGGGGCGGTGGAGCCCACCGTGGCCAGCAACACCTGCCCGAACTGCAGCCGGCCCAGCACCTTGTGCAGGGCGTTGCGCAACACGCGGGTGAGTCGCGCGGCCGGGTCCCCGGCGGCGGCCAGTGTGCCGGCGCCTTCCAGGCGGGTCGCCTGGAGCAGCGGCAGCAGCAGGCGGTCACGGTCAAAGACGGGCATGCGCGCCAGGGCGGCCTCCTGGTCGGGGGCCTGCCAGAACGCCGTGACACCGCGCGCCACGTCCACCGTGGCCCGGCGCAGCATCCACGCCTTCCAGAGGATCACCACCCAGCTGGCCACCGACATCAGCAGCAGCAGCAGCGCCACCCCGCGGGTCACGCCGTCGCCCTGGAGCAGGCGGTCAATCCAGCTCATCGCAAGCCCAGCACGTCAAACATGTCGAACAGGCCGCGTTCGCGCCCAGCCAGGAAGCGCACCGCCCGCAGGCTGCCCTGCGCATAGGTGGCACGGCTGGCCGACTTGTGCGTAATCTCGATGCGTTCACCGGTGCCGGCGAACAGCACGGTGTGGTCGCCCACAATGTCACCGCCCCGGATGGTGGCAAAACCGATGGAGGACGGATCGCGCTCGCCGGTAACGCCTTCTCGGGCATACACGGCGCAATCCTTCAGGTCACGCCCCAGCGCGCCAGCGATCACCTCGCCCATCTTGAGGGCCGTGCCCGAGGGCGCATCCACCTTGTGGCGATGGTGCGCCTCGATGATCTCGATGTCGTAACCGGTGGCCAGGGCCTTCGCCGCCATCTCCAGCAGCTTGAGCGTGACATTGACGCCCACGCTCATGTTGGGCGCCATGACGATGGCGATGTCCTTCGCGGCGGCGGCAATCTCGGCCTTTTGCGCGTCGCTGAAGCCTGTGGTGCCAATGACCGCCTTGACCCCGAGTTCGCGGCACACGCGCAGGTGCGCCAGCGTGCCTTCGGGACGGGTGAAGTCGATCAGCACCTGGCTGTTCTTGAGGCCCGCGCGCAGGTCTGCGGTGACGGCCACGCCACTGGCATGCCCCAGGAACGCGCTGGCGTCGTTGCCAACAGAGGGGCTGGAGGCCACGTCGAGTGCGCCGGCCAGCACGCAATCGCCCGAGGCCTGTATGGCCTCGATCAGCATCTGGCCCATGCGGCCCGACGCGCCTGCCACCGCAACCCGGTGCTGAAGGTCCTGGGCAGCCATGGCGCTATTGCACCGGGGTGAAGAACTCGCGCTCGATCAGCCAGCGGCCATCGCGCTTGACCAGGAACATGGCCTTGGTGCCGACCTCGCTGCCGGCGTCGGACTCGTAGGCCTGGCGGAACACGACCCGCGCCTCGGTGGGCGACACGACGCGGGTGCGCACATCCAGCACGCCGATGGAAATGCTCAGGCGGCTTTCGATCCGGGGGCGGCGCAATGCCTCCCACTCCTGGCGGGTGCCGGAGGTGCCCTTGAACTCGGGCGCGTAATGCGCGAAGAACGCATTGGCATTGCGGGTCTGCCAATCGTTCATCCACTGGGTGAGGAAGGCGCTGATGTCGGGTTCGATGCTGCTGAATCCGGTGGTGGCGGCAGCTGCAGGCGCGGCGGGCGCGCGGGCTGCGGGTGCCGCAGCGGCTGGAGCAGCGGGGGCTTGTGCCACAGGGGCCGGTGCCGCCGCCGGCTGCGGTGCAGGTACAGGTGCAAGTGCCGGCGCCACAACAACAGCGGTGACGGCACGCGGATCCGCGGGCGATGGCACAGGAGCAGGACGCGTCACCGCGGGTGCAGGTACGGGCGCAGCTGCAGGTGCGGGCGCAGGTGCAGCAGGCGTTGCAGGCGTTCCCACCGGGGCGACGGGCGCCGCCGCGACCACAACCGGGGCAGCCGGCGCGGGCGCCCGTGGTGCTGCAGCCACTGGCGCCGCGGCCACCGGAGCGGGCGCGGGTGCAGGGGCCGGACGCGCAGCCGGGGGCGCAACCGCCACGACCGGTGCCGGCACCACAACGGCCGCGCTGGCGGCCCGCTGCGTGCTGGCGTCCCATGCGCGGGAAGGCGCTTCCGCGCGGGCTTCCAGCGCCGGATACACCGTGGGGGCAGGCGAAGCGGCCGGGGCCGGTGCAGCGGTCCCGCCAGCGGGCGGGTTCTTCAGGTTGAATTCCTTGAGGACCTCTTCGGGAACCTCCAGCAAGGGGACTTTGGTGGCTTTGGGCCGCGAATCCAGCTGGGCGACGAACTCGGCCTCGTTGGGCAGCTCGTCACCTGCGAAGCGCTCCAGCGAGTCGCCCTTGAAGAACACCGTGAACTTGCGCGCCTGGGGCTCCACCCCCTGGCGCTTCAGCGTGAATACATAGTCCCAGCGGTCGTTGTGGAACACGCTGGCCAGCAGCGGCGTGCCCAGGATGTCACGAACCTGGGCGCGCGACATGCCCGGCTTGAGCAGGGCGGCCTGCTCCTTGGACACGAAGTTGCCCTGGATGATGTCCGCACGATACGGCGTGAACAGCCCCGAGACCTTGCCGGCGGCGTTGTTCAGGCTCCCGCAGGCCGCGAGGCAGGCGCAGGCAACGAGGGTCAGGCCGGTGCGGGCCGCGCGCAATTGGAGAGGAGACATGGGCGGGGCAGGACGATATGATCGCCTCATTGTAGCGGGTGGGGTCCACGCGAAGCCCGCCCCCGCCGACCGGAAATCCCGCCCATGACCAACATCGAAGAGCTCAAGAGCACCGGCCTGAAGGCGACTCTGCCGCGCCTGAAGATCCTCGAGGTTTTCCAGAAGGGTGCGCAGCGCCACATGACGGCCGAAGACGTGTTCCGCGTGCTGCTGGATGACCGCTCCGACATCGGCCTGGCCACGGTCTACCGGGTGCTGACCCAGTTCGAACAGGCGGGCATCCTAAGCCGCAGCCACTTTGAAAGCGGCAAGGCGGTGTACGAGCTCAACGAAGGACAGCACCACGACCATCTGGTGTGCCTGGACTGCGGCCGGGTGGAAGAGTTCTACGACGCCGAGATCGAACGGCGCCAGCAGGCGGTGGCCAGGGTCAAGGGCTTCACGATCGCCGACCACGCACTCAGCCTGTACGCCAACTGCACCAAGACGGACTGCCCGCACCGGCCGCCCGCTCAGCGATCTTCGGGTTGATTTCGGGCTGTAGCCCGCATGCAGGCTTGCTGATCCGCTATCAAAAACGCAGCGCCCGGATCAGCCGTCGTTGTCCATCGCGCGCCGGTGGCGCTCGACAAACTCCTGGTAGGTGTCGATGCCGCGCAGTTGCAGGATGGTGCTGCGCACGGCCGCTTCGACCAGCACGGCAATGTTGCGCCCTGCCACCACCTGGATCACCACCTTGCGGATCGGCACACCCAGAACGTCCTGCGTGAGCGGCTCGTACGGCAGGCGCTCGTAGTCGCGCTCCAGCGTCTCGCGGCGCACCAGGTGCACGATCAGCTTGAGGCGCATCTTGCGGCGCACGGCCGTCTCGCCAAAGATCGCCCGGATGTCCAGCAACCCGATGCCGCGGACTTCCAGCAGGTTGCGCAGCAGGTCGGGGCAGCGTCCCTCGACGGTGGTCTGGTTGATGCGGTACAAATCCACTGCATCGTCGGCCACCAGACCGTTGCCGCGCGAGATCAGCTCCAGCCCCAGTTCGCTCTTGCCCAGTCCGGATTCGCCGGTGATGAGAACGCCCACGCCCAGGATGTCCATGAAAACACCGTGCATCGATGTGCGCTCGGCGAAGTGCTTGGACAGGTAGGCGCGCAGCACGTCGATCACGAAGGCTGAAGACTCCTTCGTGGCGAACATCGGGATCTGGGCCCGTTCGCACATCGACAGCAGCGCATCCGGCGCAGTCTGCCCGTCGGACAGCACCAGCACCGGCGGCTCCAGCGTGACGATGCGCGAGATGCGCCGCGCGCAGTCTTCGGGCGTGGCGTTGGTCAGGTAGGCGATTTCGCGTTCGCCAATGATCTGCAGGCGGTACGGGTGGATGTAGTTGAGGTAACCCACCAGATCCGCGCCTGAGCGCGCCGACTGCACCGCGATCTCGTCGAACTTGCGCTCAGAGGCGCCCAGCCCGGCGACCCACTCCCACTTCAGTGCGCTGCGGAATTCCTCGAACAGGACGTCCGCGCTGACGACGGTGGCTCTCACGGATTGAGCGGCGCCGGGCCGCCCCAAGGCGCGAAGGCCCCTGCGGGGGGCAACGATGCACACACGGCGGAAAACGTGGGGGCCATATCCTTCACGCAGGCTGCGCGGATTGCCAGGCAGCGATCATCCCGTGCAGGCCTGCAGCGTCCGTGCTCGACTTGATGCGCTCGCGCAGGCCCGAGTCGCTGAGCAGCTCGGCGATTTCAGAGAGTATTTCCAGGTGCTTCTGCGTGGCCGCTTCCGGCACCAGCAGGAAGATCAGCAGGTCCACGGGTTGCTCGTCCGGGGCGTCAAAGCCGATCGGCTGGCCCAGCCGGAACACCGCGGCCATCGGAGACTTGAGGCCCTTGATGCGTCCATGGGGAATGGCGACTCCATGGCCCAGCCCCGTCGAACCCAGGCGCTCGCGGGCAAACAGGCTGTCGGTCACCAGGGCCCTGCCCAAACCGTGGAGGTTCTCGAACAGCAGGCCGGCTTCCTCGAAGGCGCGCTTTTTGCTGGTCGCGTCCACTCCCACGAGAACCTGGGGTGGAGGCAGGATGGCGGCGAGGCGATTCATGGTCGGGTGGCCGATTATGCACCTCGCCGTGTGCACTGCAACATGGTGTGAACAACGCGCGACAGGCCCCAAAAAAAACAAACCGCCCGGCGAGGCGGGCGGTCCTTCAGGGTGCGGGGGCCTCACATCAGGCGCTTGGCGCCGGGGTGATGGTGGTCCTGCAGGCGGTCCTTGTGGCGCACCACCTGACGGTCCAGCTTGTCCACCAGATCGTCGACGGCGGCATACAGGTCCTCGTGGGAACTCTCGGCAAACATGTCGCTGCCCTTGACATGGATGTTGCATTCGGCGCGCTGTCGTCGCTCCTTTTCCTTCTGCTTCTCCACGGTCAGCAGCACTTTCACGTCCACCACCTGGTCAAAATGCCGGGTGATCCGATCAAGCTTGGTCGTCACATAATTGCGCAGGGCCGGGGTAACTTCGAGGTGGTGACCGCTGATCGTCAGGTTCATGTGGAGCCTCCTGTTGCTCTCTGGGTTGAGGGCCACCCACGTGGGGGCCCGGGGAAAGTGCCTGTGGTTTGACCCACTATGCCCCCTCCCGTGCTGAAATGCAATCCCTGCGGATGGACCCTCGCCGCGGACGCAATTCCGGGCAAGTCCCTCAGCCGAGACCGGCGGGCGCGCCGTGCAGGTGCAGCCGGGGCGCCATCCAGACGGCGCCGAGAGCGGCCGCGGCTCCCAGCAAGCCCGCCATCCAGTAGTGCTGCACCAGTCCATGGGCGTCGCGCCCGATGATGAGCCCCCCCGTGAATGCGGCCAGACCCATGGCCGCCGACTGCACGGCGCTGTTGAGCGTCATGAATGTGCCCCGCAGCGCGGGATCGGCGGCGGAAGTGAGGATCGCCATGCCGGGAATCATGCGACCGCTCATGCATACAAAAAAGGCGCACGACACCGGAAGGATGGCCCAGAACGGCAACGGCTGCACCAGTGTGGTGGCCATCATGGGCACGATGGCCAGCAGGGCCGCACGCCGGAAGGTGACCACCTTGCCCAGGCGGTCGGTCAGTCGGCCAAACAGGCGCGCCGTGAACAGCGTCAGCGCGCCGCCGGCGAGGTAGATCAACGGGATCTGGTCCGGGCGCACGCCGGCATTGGCCTGCAGATAAATGGTGATGTAGGGGATCACCGTGAAGCCGGCAAACATCAGCAGCGCCGAGAACACGAAGGCGCGCTGGTGATTGCGCGCCGCCAGCACCTGCCAGATGCCGCCCAGGGGAGAGGGGCGATCCGAGCCCTGAAGGTGGCCACGCAAAGGGGGCAGGGTGCGCAGCGCCAGCAGGGCAAGCACGGCGCTGACAGTGGCGATGCCAAAGAACGGCGCATGCCAGCTCAGGTGGGCGGCCAGGAACAGGCCCGCCGGCACACCCGCCACGCTGGAGACCGCAAATGCGGTCATGACAATGCCCATGGCGCGACCGCGCCGCTCGAATGGGATCACATCCGCCACGATGGTCTGCGACAGCGCGGACAGCACACCACCGAAAACCCCGGCGGCAATCCGCGCCCCCATCAGCGCGCCATAGGTGGGGGCCAATCCGCACGCCAGGGTGGCCAGCGCGAACAGGCTGTACAGCCACAACAGCAGCCGCTTGCGCCCGAAACGGTCGATGTAGGCCGAAGCCAGCAGGCCGGACAGGCCGGCCGCCAACGTATAGGCGGACACGAGCAGCCCGAATTGCGCGTCGGTGATGCCGAACAGGGCCGTGAACTGCGGCCCCAGCGGCATCATGATCATGAAATCGAGAATATGCGTGAACTGGATGCCGGCCAGGGTGACCAGCAGCCAGAATTCGCGCCGGGGCGTCAGCGCAGGCGTCATGGGTTGGAGTGGGAGCAAACTTACTCTAACATCTGACGGTGAACCGTCGCCCGCGCAGGGGCTTCGCTGCGCCATATCACCCCGACCATGAGCCTGGGCACGCTGATCCATTCGGGCCTTGTGCGGCCCACCCGGCCTGTCACCGCGTTGGTGCTGATGGGGGGTGGGGCACGCACCGCCTACCAGGCCGGCGTGCTCAAGGCGCTGGCCTCGATGCTGGGGCTGCGTCCTGGCGAGAGCGGCGGCTTTCCGTTCCAGGTGCTGGTGGGCACCTCTGCCGGCGCGTTGAACGCGGCCTTCCTCGCCAGCTGCGCCACCGCGGGACTGGGCGCCTTTGACCAGCTGGCCTCGTTCTGGGGCCGCATCCGCTCAAACGACGTGTACCGGCTGGACGTGACACCGCTGGCGCGCGTGAGCCGCCTGATCGCCGCCTACAGCCTGTCGCGCCACGCCCGGATGCAGGGTGCGGTGCTGGACACCATGCCGCTGGTTGACCTGCTGCACCACGCCATCTCGCTGCCCGGCATCGAGGACGCCTTGCAGACAAAGGCGCTGGATGCGTTGGCCGTCACCGCCTCCAGCTACACCAGCGGCGTGCACTGGACGTTTTGCCACTCGGCGCGCGACCGGGCCGACAAGGCCTGGGCCAGACCTGGGCGTCGCGCCGAGTTCCAGCCCATCACGATCGAACACCTGATGGCCTCCAGCGCCATCCCGTTCATCTTTCCGGCCACGCCGCTGTGGGTGGACGGCCGGCGCGAGTTCTTCGGTGACGGCTCGATGCGGCAGGTCTCGCCGCTGTCGCCGGCCATGCACCTGGGCGCGCACCGCATCATGGTGATCGGCGTGGGCCAGCCAGAGCGCGCCGCCATGGGTGGCAACGCGGTCGCACACCGGCCCACGCTGGGTGGCATCGCCGGGCATGCGATGGCCAGCGTGTTCCACGACACGCTGCAGGCCGACGTGGAGCAGGCCCAGCGCGTCACGCGCACCCTGCAGCAGTTGCCGCGCGAGGTGGCCGCGGTGCTGCCCTACCGGTCGGTGGAGGTGCTGGCGATCCAGCCCAGCCAGTCGCTGGACGCGCTGGCCCAGTCGCACGCGCAGTCGCTGCCGGCCTCGGTGCGCCACGCGCTGGGCGGCCTGGGCGCGCTCAGCGGCGCAGGCGCGGCGCTGGCCAGCTACCTGCTGTTCGAACCCGGCTTCGTGCAGGCCCTGGTCGCGCTGGGCGAACGCGACGCCTTTGACCGCAAGCAGGACCTGCTGGCCTTTCTGGGCAACAGCCCCTGAAGTGGTCCGCGCACCGGTGATGCGGTGCGATAATCCGGTCATCGACATGACCGGAGTTCATCTCTTGGAAACCAGCCCCAGTTGCTGGCTTCCAGCCCGCTGACCGACGCGGGGCTGGAAGCATCAGCCCCCCACCGACGCAAACCGGAAACCCTTCAGCGGGAGTGAGCCCATGCTCAATATCTTCACCCTGGCCAGCGGCCGCCTGTTCCAGGAAGAAATCGAGTCCCTAGAGGAACTCGCCAAGTTCCAGCCCATCTGGGTCGACCTTGAATCCCCGACGCTGGAAGAAAAGCGCTGGGTCAAACAGCATTTCGGCCTGAGCATCCCCGAAGACGCGATGGACGAGGACATCGAGGAGTCGGCGCGCTTCTACGAGGAAGACAACGGCGAACTGCACATCCGCTCGGACTTCCTGATCGACGACGACGACACGCCGCGTGCCGTGCGCGTGGCCTTCATCCTCAACCTGATCAACCCCGACCTCAAGAGCAAGGGCGTGCTGTTCTCGATCCACGACGAGGACGTGCCGGTGTTCCGCCTGCTGCGCATGCGCGCGCGGCGCATGCCCGGGCTGATCGCCGACGCCCGCGAAGTCCTGCTCAAGCTGTTTGACGCCGACGCCGAGTACAGCGCCGATGCGCTGGAGGGCGTGCACGACGCGCTGGAGGCGGTGAGCGCCAAAGTGCTCAAGGGCGACGTGACCGACGAGCTGGCCGGCGAGGCGCTGGCCACCATTGCGCGCCAGGAAGACCTGAACGGCCGTATCCGGCGCAACGTGATGGACACCCGCCGTGCTGTGAGCTTCATGATGCGCAGCAAGATGCTCAACGCCGAGCAGTTCGAGGAGGCGCGCCAGATCCTGCGCGACATCGATTCGCTGGACAGCCACACCGGCTTCCTGTTTGACAAGATCAACTTCCTGATGGACGCCACGGTCGGCTTCATCAACATCAACCAGAACAAGATCATCAAGATCTTCTCGGTGGCCAGCGTGGCCCTGCTGCCCCCGACGCTGATCGCCAGCATCTATGGCATGAACTTCCAGCACATGCCTGAGCTGGCGCAGCGCTGGGGCTATCCGTATGCCCTGGTGGTGATGGTCGCCAGCGCCCTCGTGCCGATGTGGTACTTCCGGCGGCGCGGCTGGCTCAAGTAGCCGTTTTGGCACAAAATCGGGCTGTAGCCCCCGTCCATAAACGATAGTTTGCTACAACTTTTATAGCAACTTGAGGGCTTCCCCGATCACGGCCGCCGAGTAGCGGCTGGCCACCGACTGGATGAAGCGCACGAAGTCGACATGCGCGGCGTCATCGGCCCGGTCGGAGATCGTGCGCACCGCCGCGAACGGCACACCGCAATCCCGGCATACCTGCGCGAAGGCCGCCCCCTCCATCTCCACGGCCAGCGCATCGGGCAAGGCGGCCTGCAGCGCGCGGCATTCGGCGGTGGTGGCCACAAAGCGGTCTCCGCTGGCGACGAGGCCCATGTGAAGCCTGGGGGTGTGCAGGCCAAACTCGGCCACAGCCTGCGGACCCAGCAGGTCGGGCGCCCTGGCCAATACGGCCTGAGTGGCGCGTCCCAGTGCCGATGAAAGCGTGTCATCGGCCGGGAAGCGGGAGAGGCCAGTGAGCGGCACCTCATGGCGGGGAAACAGCGGCGAGGCGTCCATGTCGTGCTGCACGAAGTCCCGCGCGACCACCACGTCGCCCACCGCCACGCCGGGGCCGAGGCCGCCCGCCACCCCGGTAAACAGGATGCGCCGCACGCCAAAGCGTTCCACCAGCAGGGTGGCGGTGGTGGCAGCGGCCACCTTGCCGATGCGCGACAACACGGCGACAACCTCGTGGCCATGCAGGTGCCCGACCCAGAACTCGCGCCCGAACGCCTCGGTGCGGGCCTCGTCGGGCATGAGGTCCAGCACGGCGGCCAGCTCTTCATGCATGGCGGAGACGATGGCGGTGCGAATCATGATGCGCAATTGTCACCCCCGCGCAGGCGGGAGTCCGGGCAGTGAAGGGGCGCACAGCCCATGGGGCCCAGCCCGAGCGGGCACGACGGGATCTACTTCCTGTCGCGCAGCTCGCGGCGCAGGATCTTGCCCACCGGCGTCTTGGGCAATTCGGTGCGGAACTCGACCACCTTGGGTTGCTTGTAGCCGGTGAGGTTGGCCTTGCAATGCTCGCGCACCTGGGCGTCGGTCAGGGAGGCGTCCTTTTTGACGATGACCAGCTTGATCGCCTCGCCGGTCTTGTCGTCGGGGACACCGACGGCAGCGCACTCCAGCACGCCGGGGCAGGCCGCGACCACCTCTTCGAGTTCGTTGGGATAGACGTTGAAGCCGCTCACCAGGATCATGTCCTTCTTGCGGTCGACGATCTTGAAGTAGCCGCTCTCGTCCATCACGCCGATGTCACCCGACTTGAAGTAGCCGTCGGGCGTCATGACCTTGGCCGTCTCGTCGGGTCGCTGCCAGTACCCGGCCATCACCTGCGGGCCCTTGATGGCGATCTCGCCTGGCTGGCCAGGAGCGACATCGCGCCCGTCGTCGTCCAGCAGCTTGAGCCAGGTGCCGGGCAGCGGCACGCCAATGGAACCGGTGTACTGGGTGCTGGTGACCGGGTTGCAGGTGGCCGAGGGCGATGTTTCCGACAGGCCATAGCCCTCGCAGATCGGGCAGCCCGTCTTGTCCAGCCAGAGCTTGGCCACCGCGCCCTGCACGGCCATGCCGCCACCCACCGAGATCTTCAGGTTCTTCCAGTTGACGGTGTTGAAATCGGGGTGGTTGGCCAGCCCGTTGAACAGCGTGTTGACCGCCGGAAAACTGTGGAAGGTCTGGCGGCTGAGCTCCTTGAGCACCGCCGGCAAGTCGCGCGGATTGGGAATCAGGATCAGCCGCCCGCCCGTGCGCATGGCGAGCATCATGCCCACAGTGAACGCGAAGATGTGGTACAGCGGCAGCGCGCACACCCCCGTGGGTTGCTCACCGGCAGGCACCTGGTTCATGACCGGCTGGTTCCATGCCTCGGACTGCAGCACGTTGGCAATCACATTGCGGTGCAGCAGCACGGCGCCCTTGCTTACGCCGGTGGTGCCGCCGGTGTACTGCAGCACGGCCACATCGTCGGGCTTGAGCTCGGGCTTTTTCAGGGTGCCGCGGGTGCCCCTGGCGACCGCCTCGTTGAAGCGCACCGCACCGGGCAGGTTGTAGGCGGGCACCAGCTTCTTGACGTTGCGCACCACGTAGTTGAACAGCGCCCCCTTGAGCAGGCCCAGCATGTCGCCCATGGCGCACAGCACCACATGCTTGACCGGCGTCGCGGCAATGCACTGCTCCAGCGTGTGGGCGAAGTTCTCGATGATCACGATCGCCCTGGCGCCCGAATCCTTGAGCTGGTGCTCCAGCTCGCGCGGCGTGTACAGCGGGTTGACATTCACCACCACAAAGCCCGCGCGCAGGATGGCCGCCACGGCCACAGGGTACTGCGGCACATTGGGCATCATGATGGCCACCCGGTCACCCTTGACCAGTCCCAGGCCCTGCAGGTAGGCACCAAACGCGCGGCTCAGGCTGTCGGTCTGGGCGAACGTCACTTCCTTGCCCATGAAGCTGTACGCCGGCCTGGCGGCGTGCTTGCCAAACGCCTCTTCGATCAGGCCGACCAGCGAGCTGTACTGCGACGCATCAATGTCGGCGGGCACGCCTTCGGGATAGGCCTTCAGCCAGGGGCGGTCAGTCATGTCTCTTCTCCAGCGTTTTACTCCACGGCCTTGACCATGTCTTCGACCACTTTCTTGGCGTCGCCAAACACCATCATGGTCTTGTCCATGTAGAACAGCTCGTTGTCCAGCCCCGCATAGCCTGCCGCCATCGAGCGCTTGTTCACGATCACCGTCTTGGCCTTGTAGGCCTCCAGGATGGGCATGCCGTAGATGGGGCTGCCCTTGACCATGGCGGCCGGGTTCACCACGTCGTTGGCCCCAAGGATGATGGCCACATCGGCCTGCCCGAACTCGCCGTTGATGTCTTCCATCTCGAACACCTGGTCGTAGGGCACCTCGGCCTCGGCGAGCAGCACGTTCATGTGGCCCGGCATGCGTCCGGCCACCGGATGGATGGCGTACTTCACGGTCACGCCATGCTCGGTGAGCTTGGCGGCCAGTTCCTTGACGGCATGCTGCGCGCGCGCCACGGCCAGGCCGTAGCCGGGCACGATGACCACGGTCTCGGCGTTGGACAGCACGAACGCCGCGTCATCGGCGCTGCCGCTCTTGACACTGCGCTGCACCGCGCCACCGGCGGCGGCCGCGGAAGCCTCGCCGCCAAAGCCGCCCAGGATCACGTTGAAGAACGAGCGGTTCATCGCCTTGCACATGATGTAGGACAGGATCGCGCCCGAGCTGCCCACCAGCGAGCCGGCAATGATCAGCATGCTGTTGTTGAGGCTGAAGCCGATGCCGGCCGCGGCCCAGCCCGAGTAGCTGTTGAGCATGGACACCACCACCGGCATGTCGGCGCCGCCGATCGGGATGATGATGAGCACGCCCAGCACGAAGGCCAGCGCCAGCAGCAGCCAGAAGTCGATGCGCGCCTCGCTGATCGTGTAGCCCACGATGAAGAACAGCGTGGCCAGGCCCAGCACCAGGTTGAGCTTGTGCTGGCCGGCAAACTGCACCGGCGCACCCTGGAACAGGCGGAACTTGTATTTGCCCGACAGCTTGCCAAAGGCAATGACCGAACCGCTGAACGTGATGGCGCCGATGGCCGCGCCCAGCGCCAGCTCGAGGCGGTTGCCATACGGAATGGCCCCGCCGGCCGCCCCCGCGGCGGGCTTGGCCGCGATGCCGAAAGCCCAGGGCTCCACCGCGGCCGCCACTGCAATGAACACCGCCGCCAGACCGATCATGCTGTGCATGAACGCCACCAGTTCGGGCATCTTGGTCATTTCCACGCGCTTGGCCATGATGGTGCCGGCCGTGCCCCCCACCAGCAGGCCCAGCAGCACCCAGGCCATGCCCAGCGCCTTGCCGCCGGACAGCTCGACGATGAGCGCTGCGGTGGTCAGCGCAGCGATGGCCATGCCGACCATGCCGAACAGGTTGCCGCGAATGGACGTGGTCGGGTGGCTCAGGCCCTTGAGGGCCTGGATGAAACAGATGGACGCCACCAGGTACAGCAGCGTGACGAGGTTCATGCTCATGCTTTGTCTCCCGCTGCCGGCGCCTTCTTGTCCTTCTTCTTGAACATCTCCAGCATGCGCCGCGTGACCAGGAAGCCGCCGAACACGTTGACGGCTGCCAGCGCCACGGCCAGCACGCCCATGGTCTTGCCCAGGGTGGTCTCGGTGAGCGCCGCTGCCAGCATGGCGCCCACGATCACGATGGCCGAGATCGCATTGGTCACGGCCATCAACGGGGTGTGCAACGCGGGCGTGACGGTCCAAACCACGTGGTAGCCCACATAGATGGCGAGCACGAAGATGATGAGGTTGAGGATGGTTGGGGAAACGATGTCCATGACTTATTTCCTTTTCACTTCGCCGTTTTGGGTCATCAGGCAGGCGGCCACGATGTCGTCTTCCAGATCGACCTTGAGACCGCCTTCCTTGGTCAGGACCAGCTTGAGGAAGTCCAGCACGTTGCGCGCATACAGCGCACTGGCATCGGCCGCCACCAGCGCGGGCAGGTTGGTCTCGCCCACCAGGGTCACGCCATGCCTGATGACCGTCTTGCCCGCCTCGGTCAGCGGGCAGTTGCCACCCTGGGGTGCCGCCAGGTCCACGATCACCGATCCCGGCTTCATGGACTTGACCATCTCTTCGGTCACCAGCACCGGGGCCGCACGGCCGGGGATCAGCGCCGTGGTGATCACGATGTCGGCCTGCGCCACACGTTTGGCGACTTCGGCTTTCTGGCGGTCCAGCCAGCTCTGCGGCATGGGCTTGGCATAGCCGCCCGAGCCCTGGGCGGCTTCCTTTTCCTCGGGCGTGTCATACGAGACGTCGATGAACTTGGCGCCCAGCGACTCGACCTGCTCCTTGACGCTGGGGCGCACGTCCGACGCCTCGATCACGGCGCCCAGCCGCTTGGCCGTGGCAATGGCCTGCAGGCCGGCCACGCCGACGCCCAGGATCACCACCCGCGCGGCCTTGACGGTGCCGGCCGCCGTCATCAGCATCGGGAAGAAGCGCTGATAGCGGTCGGCGGCGATCATCACGGCCTTGTAGCCCGCGATGTTGGCCTGGGACGAGAGGACGTCCATGCTCTGGGCACGGGTCGTGCGGGGCGCGGCTTCCAGCGCGAAGCCGGTCAGCTGCGCGGCGGCCAGGCGCTGAAGGCCCGCCGCATCAAACGGGTTGAGCATCCCGACCACGGTGGTGCCCGGCTTCATCAGCGCGGCCTCGTTCTCAAACGGGCTGCGCACCTTGAGCACCAGCTCGCATCCAAAGGCGCCGGCCGCATCGGTGATCTCGGCACCCGCGGCGAGGTAGGCCTCGTCGGTGACGCTGGCGGGCACGCCGGCGCCGGACTGGACGCGCAGGACATGGCCCTGCGCCTTGAGCTTCTTGGCCGTCTCGGGGGTGACGGCGACACGGGTTTCACCCACCGTCGTTTCGGCGGGCACTCCAATGAGCATGGGTGTCTCCTCTTGGATTGGAATGTTCTGAAATGCTGACCAATAGCTTACATGACTTTCACTCGGAAACCCCATGCGAACCACCGGATAATCCCGCGGCATGAATACCCCCTGGAAACCCAGCGTCACGGTGGCCGCCATCATCGAGCGCGACGGTCGCTTCCTGCTGGTCGAGGAGGAAACCGCCGACGGGCTGCGCCTGAACAACCCCGCCGGACACCTTGACCCCGGCGAATCGCTGGTCCAGGGTTGCGTGCGCGAGGCGCTGGAGGAGACCACCCATCGCTTTACCCCCACCGCGCTGGTGGGTGTCTACCTCTCGCGCATGGTGCGGCCATCCACCGGCGAGGACATCACCTACCTTCGCTTTGCGTTTTCAGGCGAACTGGGTGCCGCGCAGCCCGACCGCACGCTGGACCACGGCATCGTGCGCACGCTGTGGCTGACGCCCGACGAGATGCGGGCCAGCCGCGAGCGCCACCGCAGCCCGCTCGTGTTGCGCTGCATGGAAGACCACCTGCGCGGGCAACGCCACCCGCTGGATCTGCTGTACACCGATGCTTCGGTAACGCTACTGAATTTATAGCGGGTCATCCAATACCGGCGAGGGCTGCAGGCCGATATGATCCAACTTTCAGGTGAGGACGGCCTAGTCCCCGCCCAGGCGCAACCGGTCGGGCTGGCGCCGTTCGATCTGGTACTTGAGGAGCGCCGCGCTGCGGAACACGCCGTGCGCAAACTTGCCATAGGGCAGCGTGACAAACAGCGCCATCACCACGCCCAGGTGGACGGCCAGCCAGACCGTCTGACCGGTCTGCCCGCGCGCCAGCCACAGGCCCAGGCCGGTGAAGCTGGCCAGCAGCAGCAGCGCAATGAAGCCCAGTTCCATGGGCTTTTGCGACGCGTCGCCCTGCGCCGGGTTGCGCACCATGCGCAGACGCAGCAGCTGGGCCGTGCCCAGCAGCAGCAGCACACCGCCCACCGCACCCAGCACCTTGGGCACGCTGGGCAGGTCGTACGGCGCCACCCAGCCAAAGGCGTAGTGGTACAGCGTGGCCACGCTGGTGGAGGCAAAGCACAGCAGGAAGCCATAGAACGTGAGGTGGTGGGCGCGACGCCTCGCATGGGTCCAGCGATCGTCTTCGTTGTGGCAGCCCTCGCCATGGCCGCCGTCCAGGTAGCGCAGCGACAGCGCATTGCCCACGGCTTCGGGCAAGGCGCCGGGGGGCTGGTTTGCCTCCCGCGGCGGCGACACATCGCGCCAGAACCGCCGCACACCCAGCGTCAGGGCCAGCACCACAAACACAAACACCGGCGCAAACAGGCTGACGAGCAGGTTGTGCGGGAACACCGCATAGAAGTTGCCGCCCGGCGGCACGGCGCCCAGGCTGCCGGTGCGTGCGGCCGCCAGCAGCAGGAACAGCGCCAACCCGGTGGCGAGTGCCAGCGCCACGGCCAGGCCGTTGCGCGCGTACAGCGCGCCCAGGGCTGGCGGCCAGGCGTAGTCGGCATAGGTCTGGCCGCGCACCTGCGCCATGGCCTGTGGCACGTTCACCGCGAACTCATGCGGCGGCGCGTACTGGCAGGCGTGCAGGCAGGCGCCGCAGTTGTGGCACAGGTTGGCCAGGTAGTGCACATCGGCCTGCGTGAAGTCCAGCCGGCGCGTCATGGCCGGAAACACCGCGCAAAAGCCCTCGCAGTAGCGGCAGGCGTTGCAGATCTGCATTTGCCGTGCCACCTCGGCCTCGGCACCGCTGAAGGGCCGGGTGAAGTCGGTGGCCTGCGCCACCAGCGCTTCAAGCTGCTGCACGGGCGGCCTCCCGGCCGGCAATGCGGCCAAACACGGTGCCGATGGTCATGCCCACCCCGGCGGTGTAGCCCTGGCCCAGCACGTTGCCGGCCATCACCTCACCGGCCACAAACAGGTTGGGGCTGGGCTGACCGCCAAAGTGCACCCGGGCTTGCGCGTTCACCCTGGCGCCCAGGTACGTAAAGGTCACGCCCGGCTTGAGCGTGTAGCCGTAGAACGGCGCTGTGTCGATGGGCCGGGCCCAGTGCGTCTTGGGCGGCGTCAGGCCTTCGGTATGGCAGTCGTCCAGCACCGCGTGGTCAAAGGTGCCGACGCGGCAGGCGGCGTTGTAGTCGTTGATGGTCTGCATGAAGGACTGTTCGTCCAGACCGAGCTGGCGCGCGAGTTCGGGCAGCGTGTCGGCCTGCGCACCCCTGAACACCGGCGGCATGAAGCGGCCCACGGCCTTGGCATCGATGATGCTGTGGGCCACTTGCCCCGGCTGCTGCGCCACCAGCCGGCCCCAGATGGCGTAGCGCTTGGGCCAGAAGTCCTCGCCCTCGTCGTAGAAGCGCCGGGCGTCGCGGTTGACCATCATGCCCAGCGACACGCAGTCCACCCGCGTCACGATGCCGCCGTCGTACAGCGGCGCCCGCGCGTCAATCGCCACCATGTGGGCCTGGGTCGGGTCGCCGATGGCGTCAGCCCCTTGCGCGATCAGGTCCTTCAGCAGCGTGCCCTGGTTGAAGCGCGTGCCGCGGATCACGAAATTGTCGGCGGTCCACTCGCCCTGCGCGTTTTGCCCCCACGCCTCGCGCAGCCAGTCGCGGTTGGACTCGAAGCCGCCACTGGCCAGTACGCAGGTTCTCGCCTCGATGCGGCCCTGCGCCGTGTGCGCCGCGACAAAGCGGCCGTCTTCCAGTTCGAGCGACTGCACCGGCGAGCCGTACCTCACCTCCACGCCCAGGGCTTCGGCGCTGCGGTAGTAGGCATTGACCAGCGCCTTGCCGCCGCCCATGAAGAAAGCGTTGGTCCGGCTCAGGTGCAAGGTGCCAGACAGCGAGGGCTGGAAGCGCACGCCATGGCGGCGCATCCAGGGCCGAACGGTGGCGGACTCGCGGATCACCAGGCGGGCCAGCGCCTCGTCGGTCTTGCCGGCGGTGACTTTCAGCAGGTCCTGCCAGAACTCTTCTTCGGGGTAGGCATCGGTCAGCACGTCTTGCGGCGCGTCGTGCATGCAGCGAAGGTTGCGCGTGTGCATGGAGTTGCCGCCGCGCCATTCGCGGGGCGCCGCCTCCAGCAACATCACGCTGGCACCGGCCTCGCGCGCCACCAGTGCCGCGCACAGGGCCGCGTTGCCGCCACCAACCACCAAAACATCAAGCAAAACAGCCTCCAGCCCCCGTCAATACTGCGTGAGGCGCTATAAAAAATGTAGCAAACTCAGTCGGCCTTGATGCTGGCCCGCTTGACGATGTCGCTCCAGATCTTCTGCTCTTTGGCGATGAAGCCCGCGTATTCGGCCGTCGGGCCACCACCGCCCACCGCGTTGTCGGTGGCGAAGCGCTCGGTCACGGCACTGGAGCGCAGCGCCTTGTAGGACTCCTCCTGGATGCGCTTGATCACATCGGCCGGCGTGCCCGCGGGCACATGGATGCCGTACCACTGCGAGGTTTCAAAGTCCTTGAATCCCATCTCGGCCACGGTGGGCACATCCGGCAGCGCGGCAATCCGCTGCGGCGTGCCGACCGCAATGGCGCGCAGCTTGCCGGCGCGGATGTGCGCGCCCAGCGCCGGCAGCCCGGCCGAGCTGGCCTGGGTGCGGCCAGCCAGCAGGTCGGTCAGCTGCGGGCCGGTGCCGCGGTACGGGATGTGGGTGATGAACATGCCGGTGACCAGCTTGAGGTATTCCATCGCCAGATGGCCGGCGCTGGCATTGCCGGCCGAGCCGTAGTTGAGCTGGCCCGGGTTCTTCTTGGCGTAGGCCACAAACTCCTGGAAGTTCCTTGCCGGCACGTCGGGGTGAATGACGAACACGTTGGGCACCTTGGCCAGCAGCGTGACGGGCGCGAAATCCCGGCTCACGTCGTACGGCTGGTTCTTCAGCATGTAGGGGTTGACCGCCAGCGTGCCCACGTGGGTCAGGATCAGCGTGTGGCCGTCTGGCGCCGCCTTGGCCACCTCCTGCATGGCGGTGACGCCCGCGCCGCCGGGCTTGTTTTCCACAAACACGCTCTGGCCCAGCTGCTTGGTCAGCTCGGCCGCCACCGAGCGGGCCACGATCTCGCTGGTGCCACCCGGCGCAAACGGCACCACGAAGCGGATGGGCTTGGCTGGCCACGCGTTTTGCGCCAGCGCAGGGAAACCGGCCACGGCCAGGCCGGTGGTCGCCGCAGCGGCACCAAGCACGCGGCGGCGCGCCAGAAGGGGGGTATGTGTCATGTTGGATGTCTCCGTTAATGGTGCGCCAGTGTAGGCACAGGATGCCCGCCCGCGCACCGGCCGTTCAGAACTGGTACTTGCGCAAACCACCGTCCACAGGGATGACGGCGCCCGAGATGTACCCGGCGCGCGGCGACGCCAGAAAAGCCACCAGATCGGCCAGTTCCCCGGGTTCGCCGTAGCGCCCCACCGGAATCTCGTTCTCGCTTTGCCAGGCGCGGTACTCGGGCGTGTAGTTGCGGAAGATCTGTTCGGAGTGGATGCGCCCCGGCGGGATGCAGTTCACCGTGATGCCGTGCTTGCCCACCATGCGGCTCAGGCCCTTGGCCCAGCTGTGGATGCCCGCCTTGGCACAGAAGGCACCGTTGATGTGCTCGGGTTCGCTCTTGCCCGTGATGTTGATGATGCGGCCCCAACCGCTGGCGATCATCTGGTCGATCAACGCGTCGGCCAGCTGGCGCGGGCGGTGAAAGTTGAGCGTGATGGCCTCTTGCCAGGCGTCCTCGCTCACGTGCAGCTCCTTGAAGCTGCGCGAGCCGCCCGCGTTGTTGACCAGAATGTCCACACGGCCCAGGCCCTCAATGGCCGCCGCCGCCAGCTTGGCCGCCGCGTCCGCCTCGTACAGGTCGCAGGCGATCAACACCGGCCTGTGGCCACCAGCGGCGGCGATCTCGTCGGCCAGCTCCGCCAGCTTGTCCACGCGGCGTGCGGACACGGCCAGGCGCACGCCCTCGGCCGCCAGCGACTGCGCAATCGCGCGGCCGATCCCCACACTCGCACCGGTCACCAGCGCGGTCTTGTCCTTGAGCTGCAGGTCCATGGGATCTCCTTGACTGAAGGCATGCACTGTAGCCCCGGCTTGGCCCGCAGAACAGCCGTCGCCCGGCATCGGGGCATCAGTTTTCGTGAAGGGTGGCAGCTGCGGGGACGCCACCGAGGCGTGCGCCCGTCCACCGCCCCTGTCGCACCAGCGTGCGCGCCACGTCCGCCAGCACAACCCTGGCCGCCAATGCCGCAGGCGACAGCTCATCATCCGACAGGCTGCACAGCGTGTTGAGGCGGCGGACCGGCCGATCCGTGATCATGGCCAGATGGAACCGGCTTTCCGCGTCCGGGTGGCGGCCAAGCGCTGCCCAAGGCTGCAGGGTACCGCCCCACCCCGCCTGCACCGCATCCATCAGGATGGGCAGGGAATCGATCTCGGCGACCAGCTCAGGCTTGATTCGCGCCCGCGCAAATGCCGCGTCCAGGGTGCTGCGCAGTCCATGTGGCCCCGTGGGCAGGATCAGCGGCACCCCCTTGAGTTGGCTCATGCGCATGCGCTCAGGTGGGTCCCCTGCCAGCGTGTCACGCGAACGGATGAGGTACAGCGCCTCCTCCAGCAGCGGCGTGACGCTCCAGCGGCGCGCGGGCAATGTGTCGAACAGCACGGCCAGGTCCAGCTGGCGCGAATTGAGCATCGCCGAAAGGTGGCCCGAAAGGCTCTCCACCATGTGCAGGCGCACGTCCGGATAGCGCTCCCGCATGGCCAGCATGAGTGGCAGCGCCAGCACGGAAGCGGTGGTCGGGGCAAGGCCGACGCTCACGGAACCAATCAGCCTGGCCTGTTGGGCCGCGCGTCCTGCCTGCTCGGTGTGGCGCAGCGCAAGTTGCGCCTCACGCAGGAAGGCCAGCCCCGCCGGCGTGGGCGTCACGCCCCTGGCGCCGCGCTGCAACAGGCGGGTGGCCAGCTCTCCTTCGAGCCGGCTGATCTGCTGGCTCAGCGCTGACTGGACGACGTCCAGCTCCAGGGCCGCACGGCTCATGCTGCCGAGTTCCACAACGCGGATGAAATAGCGAAGTTGCCGCAGTTCCATGGTGATGAAGCCTTCTCCTGTCAGGGATTGTGATGGCTGGGATAATTGCACACCATGGGCAAGCAGCGTGTCGTCGTCGGTCTGAGCGGGGGAGTCGATTCCGCGGTGAGTGCGCACCTGCTCAAGCAGCAGGGCCACGAGGTCATCGGCATCTTCATGAAAAACTGGGAAGACGACGACGACAGCGAGTACTGCTCGTCCAACATCGACTTCGTGGACGCGGCGGCCGTGGCCGACGTGATCGGCATCGAGATCGAGCATGTGAACTTTGCCGCCGAGTACAAGGACCGCGTGTTTGCCGAGTTCCTGCGCGAATACCAGGCCGGCCGCACGCCCAACCCCGATGTGCTGTGCAACGCCGAGATCAAGTTCAAGGCCTTCCTGGACCACGCCATGCGCCTGGGCGCCGAAAAAATTGCCACCGGGCACTACGCGCGGGTGCGGCTGAACGAGGCCACCGGCCGGCACGAGCTGCTCAAGGGCCTGGACCCGGCCAAGGACCAGAGTTACTTCCTGCACCGGCTCAACCAGGCCCAGCTGTCAAAGACGCTGTTCCCGGTGGGCGAGCTGCGCAAGACCGAAGTGCGCCGCATCGCCGAGGACATCGGCCTGCCCAACGCGAAGAAGAAGGACTCCACCGGCATCTGCTTCATCGGTGAGCGGCCGTTTCGGGAATTCCTGAACCGCTACATCCGCAAGGAGCCCGGCCCCATCAAGGACGAGCGTGGCCGCGTGCTGGGCCAGCACCAGGGCCTGAGTTTTTACACCCTGGGCCAGCGCCAGGGATTGGGCATTGGCGGGGTCAAGGACAAGCGTGCCCCGAAAGGTGGCGGCGACCATGCCCCCTGGTACGTGGCCCGCAAGGACCTGGACGCCAACACGCTGTGGGTGGTGCAGGGCCATGACCACCCCTGGCTGCAATCGCTGGCGCTGGACGCCGCCGACGCGAGCTGGACAGCTGGCGAGCCGCCCGCCCCCGGCCACTATGGATCCAAGACACGCTACCGCCAGGCCGATTCAGCCTGCCAGCTCGCCGCTGGCGCCAACGGCGCCTTTCACCTGGACTTCAGCGACCCGCAATGGGCCGTGACGCCGGGCCAGAGCGCCGTGCTGTACGACGGCGACATCTGCCTGGGCGGCGGGGTGATTGCCTCCAAGGCGTAAATTCACGCCAAATTGGCCTCTGGCCCCCGTCAGTGCTTGTCAACCCGCTATTGATTTGATAGCAACGCGAGGGCCACAACCGTCACCCGATGCGCGCCAGCAGGGTTTCCATGTCCTTGAGCAGAGGTGCCAGGTCGGCGGGCGCTTCCCCCGGCGAGGCCAGGCGCGCGCCCAACTCCTGCTCCACAAAGCACATGGTCATGCGCACATAGGTGCTGTCCAGCGCCTTGCGAACTGCCGACAGCTGCTGGGCCACCTGCAGGCATTCCTGCCCTTCTTCGATCATGCGCTGGATGCCGCGCAGCTGGCCTTCGGCCCGCTTCAATCGGTTGAGCACATCGGTGCGGGCAGCTTCGTCGGTCAGGACAGACATGGTGGTGGTCGGACAAGCCAAGCGTGGATGAATCTTCATTCTGACGGCAGTTTCAGTTTGGCGCTGCCGGCGTGCCCGCGTCCGCGGCATGGGTCAGCACGGCAACCGGTTCGGGCGCCAGCAGTTCGCCCGAGCGCAGCCCCTTTCAGCGTGGCCAGGCTCAGCGTCAGGATGACCAGCGTCGCGAGAGCCAGCAGCGCCAGCGCGGCCAGCTCATAGACGCGGTTGTCGGCCAGACGCAGGCTGAGTGCCGCAAAGGCCGCCAGCGGGAACGAAACGCCCCAGAACGGCACGCCAAACGGCTGCGACAGCATCCGCCGCAGCACGGTGGCCGACCACAGCAGGAAGAACAGCGCGCAGCCCCAGGCCAGCCAGGCCAGCAACACCGGCGCACCCAGCTGCAGTGAAGAAAGGCCCACCACCGCCGGCGGCGCCACGGTGATGAAGGTGGTGGGCAGCAGGCGCTGCGGCCACAGGCCCTGCACGCCGATGCGCACCGCCAGCAGCGTCAGCACCACGGGCCAGAACAGCAGGCCGATGCCAAACTGCGCCGCCGACCAGTTGGGCAGCCCCAGCGGCACGCCCGCCAGCGGCACCAGCACATTGCCCACCACCGGGATGAAGAGCACGGGCGTAATCGCCGGCCAGGCCACGCCACCTGCGGGCTTGTCCCGCAGCCAGCGCCCCAGGGCCCAGACGGTCACCCCCAGCTGCAGGAGCGACGCCACCAGCCACACCGCCAGCAGCACCGGGCCTGGCCCGGTGAGGGCCACACCGGCCGTGGCCAGCAGGATCAGCGAGATCGGCACCGCCGCCACAAAAGCATGGCGCACCGGGTGCCGCAGGTCCTCGGCCAGGGCCTGCGGGTATCGGCGCCACCGCACCACCGATGCGCCCAGAAGCAGCGCAAAGACGAGCGCAGCAAAGCCAGCGGCAACCATCGACGCCGCGCCCGCCCAATCGCCCATCAATGGGGTGGCGCGGTACCAGGCCAGCGACAGGCCGCTCCAGCCCATCACGATGGCGAACCAGCCGGGGGCAAGGAACTTCAGCGGTGTGGCGTGGTGGTCAGGCATGGCAGGGGGCGTTTGCAGGCTTGGGTGTGCAACCTTACTTCAAGTCGCTCAGCGGCGTGCGGCCGGTGCGCAGGTCTCGGGCACGCCCAGCTTCTTCAGGATGAGGCCCAGGGGACAGAAGTTGGTGAAGCCGAACTGCAGCAGGTTGGCGCCCACAAAAGCGGTGAAGGCGAGCCAGGCCTTGGCGACAAAGAAGGGCGAGCCTTCGACGCCCAGCAACAGGGACAACAGGATGAAGCTTCCGGCAAAGATGCGGATCAGTCGGTCAACGGTCATGGAGAGACTCCTTCAGTGGTTTGCAAAACAGGTTCAGCGGCGGCGGCCTCTGGCGCGGGGGGCGATGGCGGGCGCCGCTGGTAGAGGGCGAAATACAGCACGGGAATCACCACGAGCGTGAGCAGCGTGGACACCAGGATGCCGAAGATCAGTGAGACAGCCAGTCCGTTGAAGATCGGGTCGTCAAGGATGAAGAAGGCGCCGGTCATGGCGGCAAGGCCCGTCAGCACGATCGGCTGGGCGCGCACGGCCGCCGCATTGATCACCGCTTCGCGCAGCGGCGAGCCGGTGCGCACCTGAAGCTCGATGAAGTCCACCAGCAGGATGGAGTTGCGCACGATGATGCCGGCCAGCGCAATCATGCCGATCATGCTGGTGGCGGTGAACTGCGCGCCCAGCATGGCATGCCCGGGCATCACGCCGATGATGGTCAGCGGGATCGGCGCCATGATCACCAGTGGCGTCAGGTACGAGCGGAACTGGGCCACCACCAGCAGGTAGATCAGCACCAGCCCCACACCATAGGCGGCACCCATGTCCCGGAAGGTTTCGTAGGTGATCTGCCACTCGCCGTCCCACTTGATGGCGTACTGGCGCCAGGCGTCTTCGGGCTGGCGGATCCAGTATTCGCCCAGCGCTCCCGTGCCGGGCACCGCGGCGGCGCCCAGCTGGCTGCGGATGCCAAACAGGCCGTACAGCGGGGAGTCGGGCAACCGGCTCTGGGCTTCGCGTCGGCCCACATCACCGAAGACATAGCTCACCGGCAGCAGGTTCTTGGTGTAGCGGGGCTTGTCGACCACGCCACGTTCCACCTCGACCAGCTCCGACAGCGGAACCAGCTGCCCGCTTGCGGTGCGCATGGGCAGTGCCAACAGGGCCTCCAGCCCCACTTGTGCCTGCAGCGGCAACTGCAGGCGCACGGGCGCCGGGTACTTGGACTGGGCGTCGTGCAGCCAGGCGGCATCCAGCCCCGACAACGCGCCGTGCACGGTCTGCGCGATGGCCGACACCGGAATGCCCAGGGACTCGGCCCGCTGGCGCCTCACGCGGATGAAGGCGCGCGGTGCGTCGCCCACAAGGGAGGTGTCGATGCCCACTATGTCGGCACTGCCCGCGAACGCAGCCGCGACCCGTGCGGCCAGCTGTTGCCGGCCGGCCTCGTCGGGGCCATACACCTCGGCCACGAGCGGGCTCATCACTGGCGGGCCCGGAGGCACCTCCACCACCTTGACACGGGCGCCATGGCGCTGGCCGATCGCCTCCAGCTGGGGGCGCATGCGCTGGGCGATGGCGTGGCTTTGTTCGTTGCGGTGCTGCCGGTCCACCAGGTTCACCTGCAGGTCACCCGTCTCGGCATCGGCCCGAAGGTAGTACTGCCTGACCAGGCCATTGAAGGTAATGGGCGAGGCCGTGCCGGCGTAGGCCTGGAGATCACGCACCTCGGCCTGTTGCGCCAGCCAGGCGCCCAGCTCCTGCAAGGTGGCCGCAGTTTCCTCCAGCGGGGTGCCGGCAGGCATGTCCACCACCACCTGGAACTCGGACTTGTTGTCAAAGGGCAGCATTTTCAGCACCACCCACTGCACCAGTGTGAGTCCTACCGACAGCAGGAGAGCCGCGCCGATGCCGGCCCACAGCAGCCGGCGCTTGCGCGCGCTGTCCAGCAAGGGGCCCAGCAGGCGATGCGACAGCCGCGACAGCCGGGAGGCCATGCCCCCGTGCTGGCCAGTCACGGCATGCCCGGCGGCCTCGCCAGCCGGCTTCATCAACCGCAGCGCCAGCCAGGGGGTGACAGAGAAGGCAATCGCCAGCGAGATCGCCATGCCCAGGCTGGAGTTGATGGGGATCGGGCTCATGTAGGGCCCCATCAGGCCGCTGACGAAGGCCATGGGCAGCAACGCCGCGATCACGGTCAGCGTGGCCAGGATGGTGGGCCCGCCCACTTCATCCACAGCGGCAGGGATGCTTTCGCGCAGGCTTGCCTGCGGGTGGAGTTGCTGGTGGCGGTGGATGTTCTCGACGACCACGATGGCGTCATCCACCAGGATGCCGATGGAGAAGATCAGCGCGAACAGCGAAACGCGGTTCAGCGTGAACCCCCAGGCCCACGAGGCAAACAGCGTGGCAGTCAGGGTCAGGATCACCGCCGCTCCGACGATGACCGCCTCGCGCCGGCCAAGCGCCAGTCCCACCAGGAGGATGACCGATCCGGTGGCGAAGGCCAGCTTCTGGATCAGCTTGTTGGCCTTGTCGGCTGCCGTCTCCCCGTAGTTGCGGGTGACGGTGGTCTCAATGTTGGCCGGGATGACGGTGTTGCGCAGCGCGGCAATGCGTGCGGTGGCTGCGCGGGCCACATCCACGGCGTTGCTGCCGGGTTTTTTGGTCACGGTGAGCGTGACCGCCGGATGGGCAGCGCCAGCTCCTGCGGCCGCATCCGTCGAGGCACCGGCACTGCCGGTGCCGGGCGTGAACCAGACATAGCGCGCAGGCTGGCGGGCGCCCGCTTCCACGCGGGCCACCTCGCGGAGGTGGACCGGCCGGCCCTGGTGGGTCCCGACCACAAGCTCGCCCACGTCCGCTGCATCCCTCAGGAACTCCCCGGTCTGCACCGTCAGCATGCGGGCGCCCGCTGCCGCGCCGGGCCCCTGTGTGTCCACCACACTGCCAGAGGGAAGCCCCAGATTGGCCGAGGCAATGGACTTCTGCAGCGACAACAGGTCCACTCCGCGCTCCCGCAGCCGCGCCGGCTCGATCCACACATTCACGGCATGTCCCGGGCCGCCGATGGTTTGCACCTCCCTGGATCCCGCCACCTGCTTGAGCTCGGCCTCCATGGCATGCGCAACACGCTCGAGTTCCGCGGCGCTCAGGTTCTCCCGGCTCCACAGCGTCACAGCGAGCACGGGTACGTCGTCAATGCCCTTGGGCTTGACGATGGGCGGCATCACGCCCAGCCCGCTGGGCAGCCAGTCCTGGTTGGCATTGAGCACGTCGTACAGCCGAACGAGCGCTTCCATGCGTGGCACACCGACCTTGAACTGCACCGTCAGCAGGGCAAGGCCGGGCCGGGCGACCGAATAGGTGTGTTCGATGCCTGCCATTTGCGCCAGCACCTGTTCGGCTGGCCGTGCGACCATGTTCTGCACATCCGCACTGGACGCCCCGGGAAACGGGATCAGCACGTTGGCCATCGTCACATTGATCTGGGGCTCTTCTTCACGCGGCGTGACCAGCACCGCGAACAGGCCAAGCAGCAAGGCCACCAGCGCCAGCAGGGGCGTGAGCGCGTTGTCCTGGAACGCAGCGGCGATGCGTCCCGAGATGCCCAGGCGGCTTATGGGTCCGGATGTCGCCATGATCGTCACCGCCCGCTGGAAGCGGGATCGTCAGGCAGGGCACCTGTCAGGCCCGCCCGCACAGGGTCCAGTGCCACCCGCTCGCCCGCCGCAAGGCCGGCCAGCACGTCCACGCTGGCACTGTCCGCCGCCGAGCCAAGACGTATCGCCCTCAGTGAGAACCCGCGAGGGCTGGCCACGTACACCGCAGTCAGCTCGCCACGCCGCAGCACGGCGGCGGCCGGCAGGGTGAGCCGTTGGCTCGCGCCCGCTGGAGCGGGCATTCCTGCGAAACGCACACGCACCTGCTGCCCCGGCACGAGTGCCCCGGTCAGCTTCTCGGCAAGATCGAGCCGCCATTCCACGGTCTGGCTCACCGGGTCAACCACATTCAGGATTTGCTGGCTGGCTGGTTCCACCCAGCGCCCGTCGGGCAACTGCACTTGCGGCCGGGCGGCCTGGCGCGCGAGTTCGAGTCTGGAAGCCCCCACCTGGACGACGGCCCGCAGCGGCTGTGGAGCATGGATTCGCAGGATGGGCTTGCCGGGCACCGCCAGGTCACCCGTTTCGGCCAGCGTCTCACGCACATAGCCATCGAATGCGGCGGTGACGCGGGTGAAGCCCTGGGCCAGTGCGGATTGCCGGGCGCCTGCGCCCGCCTGATCGCGCCCGGCTTGCGCCGCCCTCAGTTGCGCCTCCGCCGTGTCCAGCGCGGCCTGGCTGACAAATCCCTGGGCGCGCAGCTCGCGGTTGCGCTCGAATGTGGTGCGGGCATTGCGCAGCTGCGCTTCGGCCTCGGCCACCTGGGCACCCGCACGAGCGACACCGGTCTGTGTCTCGCGGTCGTCGATCACGGCAAGCAGCTGCCCTGCCCGTACGCGGTCGCCGGCCTTGACGTGCAGGCTGACGATGCGGCCTTGCGCCTGCGCAGACACGGTGGTCTGGCGCACGGGCTCAATCACACCCTCCAAGACAAAGCCCCCGGTCGCTGCCTGCGCCCCGACGGTGACCACCGGCACCCGCACGTTCGAAGTCAGGGCGGACGGGCCGGCCGCCCAAGCCCCGCCAGCCAGGCCGGCAGCCAGGGCGACATTGATCAGCAACGCGTGATTCATGGGCAACTCCAATACTCTAGGGGAGTATATAGCATATACCCCCAGGAGTACAAGGCCCCACCGCCAGAAACAGCAACGGCGCCCGAAGGCGCCGTTTTCTCCACAATCCTGCAGCCGGGGCTGCGCCCGCGTCAGAACGGGATGTCGTCGTCCATGTCGTCAAAGCCGGACGACGGCTTGGCGGGTGCGGCAGCGCGCGGCGCGGCTGCCGGTGCGGCGGCGCGGGCGGGCGGCGCGCGGCGGGGCGCCCCTTCTTCGCCGCCTTCGGGTGGCCCCCCCATGCCTTCGCGGGCGCCCAGCAGTTGAAGCTCGGTGGCGATGATGTCCACGGTGTTCTTCTCGATGCCGTCCTGGCCGGTGTACTTGCCGTACTTCAGGCGGCCTTCGACATAAATGGGCCGGCCCTTCTTGACGTATTCGCCGGCGATCTCGGCCAGGCGATCGTAGAAGGTGACGCGGTGCCACTGGGTGTCTTCCACCGTCTCGCCCGTGGTCTTGTCCTTGCGCCGGCTGGAGGTGGCGACGCTGACGTTGGCCACCGCCTGCCCCGACGGGAGGTAGCGGATTTCGGGATCGCGGCCGCAATTGCCCACGAGGATGACTTTGTTGACGGATGCCATGGGTGTTTCCTCCAGATAGATTCAGATTATGTCGTCTGGGCGCGCATCGGCCAGGCCACCACCAGCCAGGCCAGCATCAGCCCGGCGCACACGCCGAACAGGCCCTGCAACCCAACGTGCTTGGCCAGCCAGCCGCCGACCGCGCCGCCGGCAAAAAAACCAACCGACTGCAGCGTGTTGTAGACACCCAGCGCCGCGCCCCGCACCTGCGGCGGCGCCACGCGCGAGGCCAGGCTGGGCTGGCTGGCCTCCAGCACATTGAAGCCGCAAAAGAAGAGGAAAAGCAGCCCGCCCAGCGCGGCCAGGCCCGGGGCCGCCACCGAGAGCGCCAGCCCGACCTGCACCAGTGCAATCAGGCCCACCGCGCCCAGGAACACGGCGCGCAGGTAACCCCGGCGCTCCAGCGGAAAAAGCGTCGCCCCCATGACCACGAAAGACGCCAGCACCGCAGGCAGGTAGACCTGCCAGTGAGCCGCCTTGTCCAGCCCCGCCTGGACCAGCATTGCGGGAACGGCCACCCACATGGCCAGCTGCACCGCATGCAGCACGAACACGCCGAAATCAAGCCGCAACAGCGCGGGGTTGCGCAACACCTGCACCAGCCCGCCGCGCCCCACGCCCTTGTGCTGCGCCGGCTCGGGCGGGGTCCACCACAGCACCACGCCGATGCAGCCCAGGGCCAGCAAACCTGTCAGCACAAAAAGGCCGGAAAGCCCGATGACAGAAGCGAGCAGCGGCGCCACCACCAGCGACAACGCGAACATCAGTCCTATGCTGGCGCCGACCAGGGCCATGGCCTTGGTGCGCACGGCGTCGCGCGTCTGGTCAGCCAGCAGCGCGGTGACGGCGGCCGAGACGGCACCGGCCCCCTGCAACGATCGCCCCACCAACAGGCCGGCCAGGCTGGTGGCGGCGGCGGCAAGCAGACTGCCTGCGGCAAACACCAGCAGGCCGATGACGATGACGCGCTTGCGGCCAAAACGGTCCGAGGCCATGCCAAACGGGATCTGCAGAAGGCCCTGCGTCAGCCCGTAGATGCCCATGGCCAGGCCCACAAGTGCAGGGTCGTCGCCCCCGGGATAGCGTGCCGCCTCCAGCGCAAACACCGGCAGCACCAGAAAAAGGCCCAGCATGCGCGCGGCAAACACCGTGGCCAGCGAGCCGCTGGCGCGGCGCTCCACGGGAGTCATGCTGGGGCTGGTGGCGGAACTGGAAGAATGCATGGGCCCTGGAGGGTCTCGAGGCGGGGACGGGAGGTAGGGCGCCAAGGCGCCGGCGGCATCGCAAACCGTGCATTGTCCGGGATTTGGGCAAGGCGGTGGGTGCGCCCGACGACCCGGCGGTCTATCATGTCAGGTTTTGCGGCGCGCACCCACTTGAACTCTCCCACGGACGGCAAATACCTGGAGCCCGGCGACAGCAGCCGGTATCTGGCCACAGCCCTGCAACACCAGCGAATCGCCATCCGCGGCGCACGCACGCACAACCTCAAGAACATCGACCTGGACATCCCGCGCAACCAGCTGGTGGTGATCACCGGGCTGTCGGGGTCGGGCAAATCCAGCCTGGCGTTTGACACGCTGTACGCCGAGGGCCAGCGCCGTTACGTGGAAAGCCTGTCCGCCTACGCGCGCCAGTTCCTGCAGCTGATGGACAAGCCCGATGTCGACATGATCGAGGGCCTGAGCCCGGCGATCAGCATCGAGCAGAAAGCCACCAGCCACAACCCTCGCTCCACCGTGGGCACAGTGACGGAGATCCACGACTACCTGCGCCTGCTGTTCGCCCGCGCGGGCACGCCCTATTGCCCCGACCACGACCTGCCGCTGCGCGCGCAGACCGTCAGCCAGATGGTGGACGCGGTATTGGCACTGCCGGCGGACACCCGGCTGATGATCCTGGCGCCGGTGGCGCGCGACCGCAAGGGCGAGTTCAGCGACGTGTTTGCCGACATGCAGGCGCGAGGCTATGTGCGTTTCCGCGTCGATGGCGAGGCGTACGAGTTCGACAACCTGCCCAGGCTGCGCAAGACCGAAAAGCACGACATCGATGTCGTCATCGACCGCCTCAAGGTGCGCCCGGACACCGACCCGCAAGGCCGCGCCCAGGTGCAGCAACGCCTGGCCGAGAGCTTCGAGGCCGCCCTGCGCCTGGCCGAGGGGCGCGCCATCGCACTGGAGACCGACAGCGGCGCGGAACACCTGTTCAACGCCCGCTTTGCGTGTCCCGCGTGCGGCTATTCGCTCAGCGAACTGGAGCCGCGGCTGTTCTCCTTCAATTCGCCGGTGGGCGCATGCCCGACCTGCGACGGCCTGGGCTCGCAGGAGTTCTTTGACGCCTCACGCGTGGTGGCCTTCCCCATGCTGTCGCTGGCCAGCGGCGCGATCAAGGGGTGGGACCGGCGCAACGGCTACTACTTCTCCATGCTGGAGAGCCTGGCGCGGCACTACAAGTTCAACGTGGACGTGCCTTTCGAGGAGCTGGCGCCCCACATTCGCCAGGCCGTGCTGCACGGCTCGGGCGAGGAGGAGATCCGCTTCTCCTATGTGATGGATTCGGGCCAGTCGGCCGGGCGCAAGGTCACCCGCAAGCACCCCTTTGAGGGCGTCATCCCCAACATGGAACGGCGCTACCGCGAGACCGACTCGGTGGCGGTGCGCGAGGAACTGGCGCGCTACCGCAGCCTGCAGCCCTGCACGGATTGCGCCGGCACCCGGCTGCGGCGCGAAGCCCGCCATGTCAAGATCGGCGAGGGCGTGCATGCCAGGGCGATTTTCGAGGTGAGTCACGCCACGCTGCGCGAGGCGCTGGACTACTTCAACCACCTGAAGATGCACGGCGCCAAGGCCGAGATTGCCGACAAGGTGGTGCGCGAAATCGGCCTGCGGCTCAAGTTCCTGAACGATGTGGGCCTGAACTACCTCAGCCTGGACCGCAGCGCCGAGCCGCTGTCGGGCGGCGAGGCGCAGCGCATCCGCCTGGCCAGCCAGATCGGCTCGGGCCTGACCGGCGTGATGTATGTGCTGGACGAGCCCAGCATCGGCCTGCACCAGCGCGACAACGACCGTTTGATCGGCACACTGCGCCACCTGCGCGACATCGGCAACAGCGTGCTGGTGGTGGAGCACGACGAGGACATGATCCGGGCCGCCGACCACGTGATCGACATGGGCCTGGGCGCGGGCATCCACGGCGGGCGCGTGATCGCGCAGGGCACGTTCGCCCAAGTGCAGGCCAGCGCCGCGTCGCTGACCGGCCAATACCTGGCGGGCACGCGCCGGATTGCGGTGCCGGCCAAGCGGCACCGGCTCGCCGACCAGGTGGACCCGCAGGTGCTGCGCATCGTGGGCGCCTCGGGCAACAACCTCAGGGGCGTGGATGTGGACATCCCGGTGGGCCTGCTGACCTGTGTGACCGGCGTGTCCGGCTCGGGCAAGTCCACGCTGGTCAACGACACGCTGTACGCAGCGGTGGCGCGCCAGATCTACCGGGCGCACGAGGAGCCGGCGCCGCATGCGGCGATCGAGGGCATCGAGCATTTCGACAAGGTCATCAACGTCGACCAGTCGCCCATCGGGCGCACGCCGCGCAGCAATCCGGCGACCTACACCGGCCTGTTCACGCCGCTGCGCGAGCTGATGGCCGAGACTTCGATGGCCAAGGAGCGCGGCTACGGGCCGGGCCGCTTCAGCTTCAACGTGGCCGGCGGGCGCTGCGAGGCCTGCCAGGGCGACGGCGTGGTCAAGGTGGAGATGCATTTCCTGCCCGACGTGTACGTGCCCTGCGACGTGTGCCACGGCCAGCGCTACAACCGCGAGACGCTGGAGGTGCAGTGGAAGGGCCGCAACATTGCCCAGTTGCTGGACATGACGGTCGAGGACGCCTGGGCCTTCCTGAAGGCCGTCCCCACGCTGGCGCGCAAGCTGCAGACCCTGCTGGATGTTGGTCTGAGCTACATCAAGCTGGGTCAGGCGGCCACCACCCTGTCCGGAGGCGAGGCGCAGCGCGTCAAGCTGGCCCTCGAACTGAGCAAGCGCGACACCGGGCGCACGCTGTACATCCTGGACGAACCGACCACCGGGCTGCATTTTGCCGACATCGATTTGCTGCTCAAGGTGCTGCACCAGCTGCGCGATGCGGGCAACACCATCGTCATCATCGAGCACAACCTGGACGTCATCAAGACCGCCGACTGGGTGATCGACATGGGCCCGGAGGGCGGCGCGGGCGGCGGCAGCGTGGTGGGCACGGGCACACCTGAAGACATCGCCGCCAACGAGGCCAGCCACACGGGGCGCTACCTCAGGCGACTTTTATAGCCAAATTGGCCCGCAAGCCCCGTCCAGGCTTGTGATGCCGCTACTGTATTGATAGCAAATTGCGAGATCACCGTCATGTCCGCCATCACGCTGCGCTTTCTTGCCGAACCCAGCACCGTCAATTTCGGCGGCAAGGTCCACGGCGGCACCGTCATGAAGTGGATCGACGAGGCGGGGTACGCCTGCGCCACCAGCTGGGCCCGGCGGTACTGCATCACCGTCTACGTGGGTGGCATCCGCTTTCACCGTCCGATCATGATCGGTGACCTGGTGGAAGTGGAGGCCCGCCTGGCCTACACCGGCACCACCAGCATGAACATCGCCGTGGAGGTGCGCAGCGGTGACATGAAGGGCGGACAGCTGGAAAAAACCACCGAATGCCTGATCGTGTTCGTCTCGGTGGACTCACACGGCCGCCCCATGCCGGTGGACACCTGGACGCCCGAAACACCCGGCGAGGTTGCGCTGGCCACCCGGGCCAAGGCCCAGCTGGACGCCTCGCGCGCGGCCCAGTGACTCAGGCTGCCGCTCGGTTCAGCGCCCGCGACAGCGCAGCCGCCCTCGCCGTGGTGGTGATCTGGGGCCTGAACTTCGTGGCGATGAAGTTCGCGTTGCGCGACTTCACGCCATTCCAGCTGGGTGCCGCGCGCTATGTGTTTGCGGTGCTGCCGCTGGTGCTGCTGGTGCGCCCGCCGCGCCTGCACTGGAAGTGGGTGCTGCTGTACGGCATGTTCCAGGGCGTGGGGCAGTTCGGCTTTTTGTTCAGCGCGCTGAAAGTGGGCATGACGGCGGCGCTGGCCTCGGTGCTGATGCAGACCCAGGTGTTCTTTACCGCCATCTTCGGCTTCTTGCTCTTGCACGAGCGCGCCAGCCGGCCGTTGCAGGCCAGCCTGCTGCTGGCCGCGCTGGGCCTGGCCTGTTTTGCGATGAGCACCGTCTCCGCGCCCGCCGGTATTGGCGCCACCACGGGCTGGGGGCTGCTGCTCAACCTGTGTGCTGCCGCGATGTGGGCGGCCTCCAACATCGTGGCGCGCAAGGCCCAGCAGTCCAGCCAGGGCTTTGATGCGCTGGGATTCGTGGTGTGGAGCAGTCTCGCGCCGATCGTGCCGTTCCTGCTGTTGACCCTGGCATTTGATGCGCCGGCCTCGCGCTGGCAGTGGCTGGCAGCGCCGCTGTCGGGCTGGTTGTCGGTGGCGTATCTGGGTTGGGTGGCCACCATCCTGGCTTACGCCATGTGGACGGGCCTGCTCAAGCGCCACCCGGCCAACCGCGTGGCGCCGTTCAGCCTGGGTGTGCCGGTGGTGGGCCTGACGACCGGGATGCTGGTGCTGGGCGAGGCGATCACCGGCTGGCAATGGGCCGGCATCGCGCTGGTGGTGGCTGCGCTGGCCACCGTGTTGCTGGCACCCCGTTTTTCAGGCAAAAACAGGGCTTAGCCCCCGTCTGCATTGATTTGTTTGCTATTAAAGTAATAGCAAATTCGCCAGGGAGTGCGCTCAGGGGCGCGAGGCCGCCAGCAGCTCGCGCGTGCGCAGCGCCTCCGCACGCGCCGCCTGGGCGAAATCCTCGCCACCCGAGGCGTACAGGATGGCCCGCGAGGAATTGACCACGATTGGCGCATTGGCACGCCAGCCGGCGCGCACCGTGGCGGCCGCGTCGCCGCCCTGGGCGCCCACACCGGGGATCAGCAGCGGCAGCGTGGGCGCCACCGCGCGCACCCGCTCGATCTCGGCCGGGTAAGTCGCGCCCACAACCAGCCCCAGCTGGCCGTTGAGGTTCCACGGCCCTTGGGCCAGCCGCGCCACATGTTCGTACAAGAGGGGCGCGCCTTCGACGGAGGAAAGCCGCTGGTTCTGCAGGTCGTCACCGCCGGGGTTGGAGGTGCGGCACAACAGGAAAGCGCCTTTGCCCTCGTGCTTCAGGTAGGGCTGCACGGAGTCAAAGCCCATGAAGGGGGACAGCGTCACGGCGTCGGCGCCGTAGCGCTCGAACGCCTCCTTGGCGTACTGCTCGGCGGTGGAGCCAATGTCGCCGCGCTTGGCGTCCAGGATGATGGGCACATGGGGCGCAACGCGGCGAATGTGTTCCATCAGCCGCTCCAGCTGGCCCTCGGCCCGGTGTGCCGAAAAGTAGGCAATCTGCGGCTTGAACGCGATGGTCAGGTCGGCGGTGGCATCCACGATGCGCGCGCAGAAGTCGTAGATCCTGTTGGCGTCGCCCTTGAGGCCAGCCGGGAAGCGGGAAGGTTCGGGATCGAGGCCCACACACAGCATGGAACCATTGAGTTGCTGCGCGTCCAGCAGCATGTCGATGAAGGTCATGCGCCTATTGTAAGAAGCGGACAATCGGGCATGCCTTCAATGACACCCCTGCAGCTGACGCTGCTTGCCGCCCTGACGCTGGTCTGGGGCCTGAACTGGCCCATCATGAAGCTGGGCATTGCCGACTACCCGCCGCTGACGTTCCGGGCGCTTTCGATGTGGCTGGGCCTGCCCGTACTGGGTCTGGCGCTGGTGGTGCTCAAGGTGCCCTTCCGGGTGGCTCGGGCGCACTGGCGCGAGCTGTTCTGGCTGGCAGCGGCCAACATGTTCTTCTGGCACGCCTGCATCATCCTGGCGGTGGGCCAGCTCACCAGCGGGCGGGCCGCGATCCTGGGCTACACCATGCCGATCTTCTCGGCACTCATCGGCGCCTGGCTGTTTCGAGACCGCCTGTCCCCGCGCGGATGGCTGGGCGTGGGTGCAGCGACGCTGGGCGTGTTGCTGCTGCTGTGGCATGAGTTCACCGGCATGTCCGGCAAACCGCTGGGCGTGCTGCTGGCGCTGGTGGCCGCGTCCACCTGGGCGCTGGGCACCCACCTGCTGCGCCGCACGAAAATCCCTGCGCAGACGCTGACGCTGTCATTCTGGATGACGGTGCAGGCCACGCTGGTAATGACGCTGCTGGCGGTGCTGTTCGAGCAGCCCCGCTGGCGCATGCCCCCGCCGGCGACCAGCTGGGCCATCGCCTTCAACGCGGTGCTGATCTTCGGCTTTGCGCACGCCACCTGGTTCTTCCTGGCACGCAGCCTGCCGCCCGTCGCCTCCACGCTCAGCGTGATGCTGATCCCGGTGCTGGGCGTATTCAGCGGCGCGCTGTGGCTGGGCGAATTCCTGCACTGGCAGGACTGGGCCGCCGTGGCGCTGATGCTGGTGGCGCTGGGCTCCGTGCTGGCGCCGCACCGCGCCCGCTAGGCGCGATGGCGCCGGACACCGCGCCCGCGCGGGGTGTGGCCTGCGCCGGCCTTCGGTTCAGCGCGGGCAGGTGTTCTCGAAGACGACGTCGTCGCGCCCCGCGCGGCGCCGGCGCAGCAAGTCTTCGTCGGCAAGATCGAGGAACTGGTCCAGCAGGTCTTCGTCCGCAATCAGCCTGGGCAGGATGGGCTGCTCTTCGCCCAGCTGACCCACGCCGTACACCGTGCTGCCATTGAGCACCTGGTTGCCCACGCCCAGGTAGCCGCAGGTCGCGCAACCGGCCGCCACCAGCGCCTCGGAAAGGGCCTGGCCGTTGGTGGACAGGATCACGCCATCGGAATTGGCGCCCGTGCCAGCCGCCAGATTCACGCTGTTGGTCTGGAGGGCGATCGGGCCAAAGGAAATCATGGCGGCGTAGGAGCCATCACCGCTGCCGCCCTGGATGTCAATCGCGTTGGCCTGGACGTCCAGTGTGCTGCCGGCGGTTTGCGGGTCCAGCAAGGCGAAAGCGCCGTTGCCGCTTCCGCCGTGGATGCCCAGCGTCCCGCCCAGCGTGATGAGGGCGCTGCGCCCAACGACAAAGCTGGCGTGCGCGTTCTCCCCGGATCCGCCGTCGATGTAGAAGCTGCCGCCCTCGGCACCCGTCACCTCGGCAAAGCTGCCGATGGACACGCGCGCGTGGTTGCCCGTGTTGTAGCCCCCATGCACAACAAACTGGTTGTAGCCGCCACCCATGGAGAACTGCGCATTGCGCGCCACGTTGACCTCTGCGAACGACCCGGACAGGCCTTCGCCACCCTCGATGTACACGCCGGCCGCCTTGACAAAGAGATCGCGTCCGACCTGGATGGTGGACGTGGCCCCCTGACCTTCGCCGCCATACACCTCGAGATACTGGGTGTAGGGGCTGCCGATCGTGACCTGGGGTTGTTCATTGCCCAGGGGGGCTTCTTCTTCGGGGCCATGCACCGACAGGTCGCGGCCAGCCTCGACACGCGCTGTGTTGCCGCTGCCGTAGTACCCACCGATGACATAGAGCTTGTAGTCCAGGCTGAAGTCGATGTCACGACCGGCCTTCACGATGGCCTGGGTGTCCGTCCCATCGCCGCCAACGACGGCAAACTCATTGGCACGGACCTTGAGGTCCTGCCCGGCTTCGATCCGGCCTTCGGAGCCGACGCCCTCACCACCGTACACCGCGATACCGTAGGCATACAGGTTCACGTCATTAGTAGCGTGCACCCGGGCCTTGCCACCGTTGTAGCCGCCACCAACCCACAGGTTGGGCGTCTCGATGGTGAGGTTGTTGCGCGCGGAGATATTGGCCGTGGCCGTATCGCCGTAGACATCGATGTAGTTCTGCGCTCCGATGTAGATGTTGTGCGCCGTGATGTTCAGGTTGGTCGAGCCGGCCTCTACTTCAATAAACCCTTCGCTGGTCAGATTCAGCGAGCCGAGGCCGCCCAGTTCGATACCACGCCAGCCCGGGTCGGCATTGATGGTTGGCGTGGTCGGCGCCGTCAGCACCGACTCGAGGCCTTCGCTGGAGATGTACAGCACAGTGCCGGTATGCTGGATGTCTGCCGGGCCGCCCGCGGTGCGCACGGCGAGGTGCTCGCCATCAAAAGTGATGGGTTGGGCCAGCGTACCGATGTTGCCGTTGGTGGCGGTGGTTTCCATGGCCAGTTTGACCACGCCCCAGTTCGCGCCCGATTCCTGGGTGATGCCCGCACCGGGGGTGGTGGACAGGTTCTGGGCGAACAGGCCCTCGCCGCCAATGATCGTCCCAAGATGGATGGAGCCACCCGCCTTGCCGCCGCCAGCACCGGTGTCCACCTTGGCGACCATGTCGCCTCCACCCAGCGTGATGGTGGTGCCCGCCGCCATGGTGATGCCGCCAGCGCCCGCATCCCGGTGGGCCGCATTGGCGCCGGCCGAATTGGCCCAGAGCATCAGGTTGCCGCCGCCTGTATCAATATTGGCGTTGACAAGAATGGAGCGTCCCGCCTCCATCACCAGATCGCCCGCGTCATACACCGGCACGGTGATGATGTCGGCATTGACCGTGATGTCGTTGTTGGCCTGCAGCAGCACGCTGGTGCCGTTGTTGGTGATGTCGGTGATCCGGCCCGGTGTGATGGTGACGCTGTCGCCGGCGGCGTCAGCGAACGTGAGGCCACCCGTATATGGGCCAGGATCGACCGATGCATTGGTCAGGATCACCTGGCCGGGGCCGCCCCCCCACTGGCTCATCCCCGCAAAGCGCAGAGTGTAGAGACCGTTGCCCACGTACTCGGGGATCCGGTCGGAGCCGTTGTAGCTGCCGCCCTGCAGGCCACTTGCGTACGGGCTGACGATGCTGTTGGTGTCGTTGACGGTGCCCAGCTGGCCCCAGGTGACGAATGTGTAGGCGCCCTTGCCACCGTCGTAGCTTGGCGTCACCACGTAATAGCTGCCCGGTGTGGCAGACAGTTCGCCCACAGGCGAGTAGTGCCCCTCTCCGCCAAGCCCATCGCCCACGAAATCGCTGATATGGCTGCCGGTCAGGCTGTTTGTGGTGGCGGACACAACGCCCAGCGCTTTCAGGCTGGCGGTGCCCGAGGCCACCGTGCCCCAGGTGATGGCACCAGTGCCACTATTCCAGCTTGGGCTTGCCACGACGAAGTGGCTGCTGTCGACGTTGAACACCCGATAGCCAACCCGGTCGCCAGCGGCGGACCCGACCAGGGAGTTGGCCGCGCTGACCACGCCCGTCGGATTGGGGCCGGTCTGGTTGAACACGGTCGCCATGCCCGTGTCGTTGTTCCAGCCTTCGTTGTGCACCACATACGACCCGTAGATCGCGCGTCCGCGGCCATAGTCGTAACCGGAGACCGCGCCAACGCCCGTGACGTCAAACAGGCCATTGCCCACATTCGACGCCCCGCCATACAGACTGTAGCTGTCTGATCCCATGGTGCCGGTGAGCGGCACGTTCGGGTTGATGAACGTCACGGCGCCCTGGCCCAAATCGAATCCTGAGGTGCCGCCGTAGTACGGATTGAGCAGCAGAAAACTGCCGTTGCTGAAAGGCGTGAGCGCCGCGCCCAGGACGTTGCTGGGCAGGTTGTAGTTGCCGAACGAATACGCCACGTTGCCCACCAGGCTGTTGGCAGCACCCAACGTGCCAGTCGGCGCATTGGCCAGGTCCACCAGGGTGATCGCGCCGAAGTTGCCGCTCCACTGCGGGCTGCCGACCAGGTATTTGCCGTCGGCGACCCAGACTGGCGTGTTCCAGTCGGTATAGCCCGAACCCACATAGTCGCCCGACGCACTGCCCACCAAGGCGTTGCTGCTGCTGGTCGCGCCGGTGTTGCGGGTGGCCGTGACACCGGCAGATGCGGTGGCTCCCGTATCCAGCACGCGGATGGCGCCCTTGCCGCCATCCCAGTTGCGCGTGGTCAGCAACACGTAGTTGCCGTTGCGCACGGTGTTCATGTTGTAGGTGTCGCTGGAGCTGAGTTCGACGCTGTTGGCGGAACCCAGCGTGCCCGTCACCAACGAATCGGGTGCAAACACCGTCAGTGCTTTGGCGCCATAGTCTGCATAGCGCTGTGTGGTCAGGACCAGGGCCCCGTTGTCGAATGCGCCCAGCACCTGGCTGTCCGCGTACCACTGGCCTGTGTCGCCATTGAAGTACACGATGTTGGAGCCAACCTTGTCGCCCTCGCCGCCGTCAATGGCGCCCACGAAGCTGTTGGTCGCCGACACCACCCCGGTCTTGGGGGTTTCGTCTATGCGGGTGATGGCACCCTTGCCGTTGGACCACTCGGGAGACAGCGCCAGGTTGTAAGGCAGCGCCACATAGTCCGAGGACCACGGATACTCGCCGCTGTGGGTCACAGTGGTGCCAGGCCCGATGAAGCCTTCGGCACCGACTTGGTCGCCGGTATTCGCGCCCACCAGGCTGTTGGTGGCAGAGTTCACCACCCCGCCGGGGCTGGCGGCATTGATCCAGGTGATCGCACCCTGGAAGAACCGCCATTGGGGCGAGGCCACCACCACCATGCCGCCGGTTTGCAACACATGGCGCGGGGTCAGCCCCTCCCCAAACCAGTCACCGGAGAATTCGCCCACCATGCTGTTGCCAGTGCCCGGTGTCGGGTCCACCGTACCGGTCACGCTGTTCATGTCAAGGATGGATACGGCGCCGCGATCATCGTTCCACTCGGGCGAAGCGATGAGCAGCTTGCCGCCATTGAGCTCCATGACCAGGTCGGAGCCGATTTCATCCCCGCCTTCGCCGGACCCGACAAACGCATTGGCGCTGGAGATGGCGCCCACGTTGTTGTTCGCGCCCCAACCCGTCACCGCCACAGCACCATCACCGTAGTTCCAGTCAGAGGCGATGACAATCAGCCGGGTGCCGTCCTTGCTCCATTGCCAGCGATCGCCAACCTGGTCACCGTCGGTGCCGCAGTAACCGCAGTAATAGTCCCAAAACACCGGCGTGGAGCCCACCAGGCTGTTTGTCGCGTCGACTTCGATCGACTGCGTCATCGCCGGCAAGTCCAGCATGGTCACCGCGCCACGCTTGTGGTTCCAGTCGGCATTGATCAGCGCCACTTTGCCGGCCTGGGTCGGGGAGGCCTGGACCTGGCCTTCGGCGCCCACGCGGTCGCCGTAGAACTCGTAGTCAGAACCGCCCTCGCCATAGTCGTAGTAGTAGGCGTTGGTGCCCAGCACGCTGAGGTTGGTGGTTGAACCGGCCACCAGCACGCCCTTGGGCTGCTTGGCCGCGTTGCCCGACGACAGCGTGTCGCTTCCGGTGTAGATGAACGTCACCGCCCCCTTGCCGGAATCCCGGCTGGGGCTTCCCACCGCCCACCAGTTGTTGCCCAGGTTCGACACCACTGCGCCGCCCCAGGGACTGTCAAATCCAACTGCGTCGTCCGTCAAGCTGCCCACCACGCTGTTGGTGGCGCTCACGATGCGCGACGAACCGTCTCCCACCGGATTGGTGAGGTAGTCCTTGGGCGAGGCGTCGCTGCGCAATACGGTGATCGCGCCCATGTTGGATCTGGAGTAATGGTCGTCCGCCCACTGCGGGCTCAACACCAGCAGCTTGTCGTCGATCTTCTGCGTGTACTGGCCGACATAGTCGCCCGGCTTGCCCACGATGCTGTTGAGGTAGGCCGTTGGCTGGCCAACGCTGTCATCAATGGCACCCTTCACGCCATTTGCCGCGCTGCCCCAGGTCACCGCTCCGCTCCCACCTCCCCAGTTGGACGCCACAACAAAGTAGTTGCCGCTGTCATCATTGAAGTGGATGGTGCCGCCGATGTTGTCGCCAGCAATCGAGCCAACCAGACTGTTGGCCCCGCCCACCTCACCCACTGCGGGCGCAGCCAGGTTGATGTGGGTGACAGCGCCCTTGCCGCCGTCCCAGCCGGAGTTCGCTACCAGGAAATAGCCATGGGAATCGCGGTTGTACAGCTGGCCACCGTAGCCGTCGTTCACACCAAAACTGTCGCCCGAATGCGTACCCACCAGGCTGTTGGTCGCGCTGACCGGGCCCAATGCAGCGGTCGCGCCTGAGATGACCGTCACCGCACCCGCGGCAGACGCTGAGTAGCCGGTGTTGGTCCAGTTGGGGGATGCGATCACCCAGCCGTACTCGGACCCGATCAGCACGGGAATCACGTTCTCGCCAACCCTGTCTCCGGCGGTGGTGCCCGTCAGGCTGACGTTGCCGCTGGCCCCGACCTCACCCGTCATCGCCACGCCAATCTTGCCCAGGGTCACGGCACCCCGGTCACCGTCCAGTTTGACCATGCGCAGGACAAAGCTGTTCTGGTAACTGGAGCCCTCGCCACCCGCCACGATCACTTCGGTATTGGGCGCGAAATAGTCCGGATAGCCTCCGTAGTAAAAACGGCCAATGTGATCATCCGTGGTCTTGCCCACAAGTGAAGTGGTGTCGTTCACGAAGCCGCTTCGCGCTGTATCCCCCGACGCGTTGGACACCATGAGCACAGAGCCCTTGCCGCCGCCCCACTCGGGAGAGCCGAACAACAGCCCGGTACCCGCCGGACCGTACACCTGCTGGAAGCCGCCGCTGCCAACCGAATCGCCCGCATTGGCACCCACAAAGCTGTTGGCGTCTGACACCACTTCGTTGCTTGTGACGCTGCCGGCGCGGAAGAACGTGATGGCTCCGGCATTGGCGTTCCAGCCCGGATTGACGATCAGCAACTCGTTGCTGCTGTCCAGGGGCTGGCCTGGATGACACGTCCGGAGCCGGAATCGCTCTTGCCCAGATGGTCGCCGGCATGGCTGCCCTTGAGTGAGCCCAGCAGCGCTCCGGTGGTCGGGTGAAAGGCATAGATGGCGCCGCCATCGGTGGCGATTGCGTCGTTGTACGGATCCACCACCACAATCTTGCCGCCGCTCACGAAAACGTCCGTGCCAAATGAGTCGGTGCCGGGCAGGTAGTTGCCCACATTGTCCGGGTCGTTGTTGAGTCCAACCGCAGTGAGCGTGGTGCCGACATCGTCAATCACGATGTTCTTGGGGTCGAGCAGCAACACGCCTTTGGCGCCCTGCGTGGCGCCCGCGTTGGCCATGCCCTCAAAGGTCAGGCTTTCCTTGCCGGAGACCTCGATGAAGCCGCCGTCGCCGGCCTCGCTGCCACCCCGGGCAAATGCATTGCCGGCAAATCGGGTGACGCCGTCGGACCACACGATCACCGTGCCGCCCTTGCCGCTGCGCCGGGAGCTCGCGCTGAGGTTGGTCGCGTTGTTGATGAACACGCGCCTCGAATTCGGCAGGTTGGGATTCTGGCCCTGCTTGCCGCCACCCACCTCAATCGTACCGCCATCACCCGCCGTCGCGGACGTACCCTCGGCGCGCACATTGGCCGCCAGCAGGCGGATTTCGGGCGCGAGCACCTGCACCGTGCCGCCGGACGCACCATCGGCAGAAATCTCGGCGGAGCTCATCACATAGCCTGCGCCGGCGTCGGTGGCCTGCACGCGCACCGTACCCCCGGCACCCGTGCCGCCATCGGCCCGGATGCGCGTGAGCGCAGTCTGCTCGACCAGCTTGCTGGCCACGACCGCAATGCTGCCGCCGGCACCGGCGCCCGAAGCGTCCAGAGTGCCGCCTTGCAGGATCGCCTGGCCACTGACCACGATTGATCCGCCCGCCGCGCTTGGGGCGGTGCCGGTCGCCTCGACCACGCCATTGAGCGTGACCACACGTGCGCTGACCTCAACCGATCCCCCCGAGCCGCCCGCGCGGCTGGCTTCCACCCGGCCGTTCACCTCGGCGAGTTCGGTCGCCTTGAGCACCACCCGGCCACCTTCCACCGTGACGCCGGTGGCGCGGATCAGGCCGCTGTGGCGCAGGCTGGTGGCAAAGATGCCAACAGCGTCCCCTTTGAGCGTGCCCAGGTTGACCGCCCGGTCGCTGGGCGCCTGAACCTCGAGGCGGATGCCCTCCAGGCCACGGCCAGTGACTTCGACTTTCTGCCCTGCCGCCAGGATGGCGGCACCGTTGGGCGCCTCGATCACGGCGCCTGCGTCCACCTGGATGTTGGGCGAAATCAGCACCACGTCGCCGTTGCGGGCGATCACATTGCCCTGCACCGTGATCCCCCCAGAGGCCACCCCGGCGCCGTCAAACCGCAACCGGCCCGCCTTGGCATCTGCTTCGCTCATGCCCAGCGCCGAGGCGGTAAAGCCCGCCGTGTCCACGACCGCGCCGGCGCCCACCGCAATGCCCGACTGGTTGACCAGCACCACCTTGCCGTTGGAACCCAGCGTGCCGTAAATCTGCGACGGTGTGTTGGTGACCACGCGGTTGAGCGAGGTGCTGACCGCGTTGGGCTGCTGGATGTACGTCGAATTGCCGACCGGTATCGAAAAACTCTGCCAGTTGATTGCCGAGTGGCTGGTGCCCGCGCCGTTCGTGGTGGTCACGTTCAGGGTCTTGCCCTGGTAGTTCATTGTGGCCGTGCCATGGACGGCGACCCCGCCTTGCGGGTTGGCCATCGGCACCGAGGGCACCGCGGCAAACGCGCCGGCAATCGACCAGGCCAGCAGTGAGGGGCGCAAGCGTGCGGCCGGAAAGCGGGCGCCCTCATGGCGGCTTGTGCGACGAGCGGGGGTGACAGCGGATTTCTTGGTGATGTGGCGCATGTGAGTTCTCCCGGCGACCGAGCTTGCGACCACTTTTCGCGCGCGAACGCGCACGACGCGGCATCACCCGATGACCCAATGTGCAAGGTAGCACAGCGGGGGCAGCCGCGCAATCATCCAGACGGGGGAGAAGCGCAATTAATTCGCGTCTGAAGGCGTCGCATCGGCGCGACGCCCGGGCGCTTGCGCCAGCGTCTGGGCGGCCAGGCACAAATCTGCCCAGGCCTTGGCCTTGTCGGGCAGGTTGCGCAGCAGGTACGCCGGGTGGTAGGTGACGACCACTGGAATCGACCGCCAATGGTGCACACGACCCCGCAGCTTGCCCAGCGGCTCGGTGCTTTGCAGCAGCGACTGCACCGCGAAGCGGCCCATCGCGAGAATGATGCGGGGCCTCACCAGCGCCACCTGGCGCTCCAGAAACGGGGCGCATTGGGCCAATTCACTGGGCTCGGGGTTGCGGTTGCCGGGCGGTCGGCACTTGACGGTGTTGGCGATGTAAACCCCCCCACCCGCCGTGGCGCGGCGATCCAGCCCGAGGGCGCGCAGCATGTTGTCCAGCAGCTTGCCCGCGGGCCCGACAAAGGGCTCGCCGCTCAGATCCTCCTGCTCGCCCGGCGCCTCGCCAATGACCATCCAGTCCACCAGCGGCGCCTGGCCGTCCGACAGGCCCGCCGGGCCTGCACCGAACACCGTGCGGGTGCGCCGCTCGTACAGGGGGCACGCGCGACAACCCGCCACCGCCTGCTGCAGGGCCGCCCAGTCCAGCGAGGCCGCCGCGGAAGAGCCCCCTGGAGCGATTGCCCTGGACGGCGGGCCTGCGGGCGCCTGAGCCACCACGCCAGGAAGCACCGCTGGCCTGGCGGAGATGGGGGGCGCCGTATCGGGGGTTCGCGCCACAGTGGTGGTCGGCGCCGTTCTGGGAGTTTGCGCCGTTTCGGAGGTCTGCGGCGCGCGCAGCGGCAGATGGATGCCCATTTCCCGCAGCATGGCCTGCTGGCGCGCGTCCAGGTCGACGCTCACAGCTTTAGGCTCATGATGACGGCGTCTTCACGGGCGCCCGCCTTGCCCGGGTAGTACGCCTTGCGTTCGCCGACTCGGCGAAATCCGTGCCCGTCATACAGGCGCTGCGCCCTCGTGTTGGACGCCCGAACCTCCAGCCACAGCCACTGGGCCGACTCGGCGCGCGACCACAGCGCCAGCGCGTCCAGCATCACCCGGGCCCAACCCTGACCCTGGACATCGGGGGCGACCGTGATGTTCAGCAAATGCACTTCATCCACGCCCTTCATGGCCACGAAATAACCCAGCAGGGTCTCGCCGGCCAGCAACAGTCGGACCTGGTAGCCGGCGCGCACCGAATCGGTGAAATTGCCCTCGGTCCAGGGGTGTTCGTAGGCCAGCGTCTCCACCGCCATGACCCGGGCCAGCTGACGGTGGTCACCCGCCGCAAGGTCCTCAAAACGCGCCTCGAGCATCTGTGTGTCGGTGTTGAGCACGGCGCTCATGGCGTGGTCCAGGAGGGGATGGTGGAAAGGTGGTGGATCAACGCTCAGGCGGACCGGCTTGCCGCGTCGGCCTGGCGCTCAAGCGTGGTTTTAGCAACTTTGTCGCGAATGTAAAGCGGCAAGGCCTGTTCGGGCGGCACCGCGGCGCCGCTCGCCAGCAGCCCGGGGGCAAGGCGGACCAGCGCCGTCGCCGTGGGGCGGCAGGCGAAACGCCGGCCCTGCGGCAGTCGCGCGCCATAGGCATCCAGGGCATTGCCCGCCAGCAGCCAGCCCGGCTCCAATTCCAGGAATTCCGGCGAAATCAGGCTTGAGCCCCCGTCAATACTGGAAAGTTCGCTATCAAAATCATAGCGTCCGGAATACACCTGATCCATGCGCGCATCCAGTACCGCGTGCACCTGGCGCGCGCCGGTGTGTTCGCGCGCCTCCTCGGCCACCGCCCACAGCGTGTTGACCGGCAACAACGGCACGCCTGCGCCAAAACCCAGGCCCTGCGCCACCGCGCAGGCCGTGCGCACGCCGGTGAACGAGCCCGGCCCGCGCCCGAACACGATGGCGTCAAGCTCCGCCAGGGTGAGGCCGGCCCGGGCCATCAGGGTCAGGATCGCCGGCAACAGCGTGGCGGACGCCTGCGCGCCGCTCGCAGCGGTGTGCGCCAGCACCTCGCCATCGCGGGCCACAGCCAGCGAGAGGATGTCGGTGCTGGTGTCCAGCGCGAGCAGCTTCATGATGCAGTTACTGACCAAAATCTGGCTCTGGGCCGCGTGGATGCTCGATACTTTGCTATCAAATCAATAGCGATTCGGGGGAGCGTGGCAGGCGTGCAACCCGGCGGCCGATAATTGGCTGATGCTGTCCAACCGCCTCTTTCCGGCTTGCCCCCGGGCCTTCATGCTGGCCTCGCTGCTGACGCTGGGCGCGGCCGCAAGCCCCGCCCAGAGTTTACCCGCCGAGGTCACGGCCGCCCTCGCCAAAGCCAGAGTCCCGTCCGATGCGCTGACCGTGCTGGTGACCGATGTGGACGGCCGGATCCCGCCCCGGCTGGCGCACCGCGCAGGTGCTGCCGTGAACCCGGCCTCAATCATGAAGCTGGTGACCACTTACGCCGCAATCGAGCATCTGGGGGTGGGCTGGACCTGGCGGACGCCGGTCTATCTGGACGGGCCGATCCAGGGCGACGTGCTCCAGGGCAATGTGTACATCCGGGGACAGGGCGACCCGAAGCTGGTGGTGGAGCGGCTGTGGCTGTTGCTGCGCCGCCTGCAGGGCCTGGGCATCCGCAGCATCCAGGGCGACATCGTGCTGGACCACAGCGCGTTCGAGGCGGTGGCCACAGACCCGGCGGCCTTTGACGGCGAGCCGCTGCGTCCCTACAACGCAGCGCCGGACGCACTGTTGCTGAACTACAAGTCGTTCGCGCTCACGCTGGTGCCGGACGCGCGCAACGGCGTGGCCCAGGTGCATCTGGAGCCACCGCTGTGGGGCGTGCGCGTGCCTCGCAGCGTCCCGCTGGCCGCAGCGGCCGAGTGCGGGGACTGGCGCACCGCACTCAAGGCCGATTTCAGCGATCCGTCACAGATCCGCTTGGGCGGCGTGTTCGCCGCCGGGTGTGGTGAAAAGGTCTGGCCCGTGGCCTACGCCGACCCGGCAAGCTTTGCTGCGCGCGCGGTCGAAGGCCTGTGGCGACAGACGGGCGGCCAGCTCACCGGCCGGGTGCGCGACGGCAACGTCCCTGCCGCACTGGTGCCGACATTCGAACTCGTATCGCCGGCGCTGCCCGAGGTGATCCGGGACATCAACAAGTACAGCAACAACGTGATGGCCCAGCAGCTGTTCCTCACGCTCAGCCTGAACGCCCGGGGCAACGGCACACTGGCCGGCTCGCGCGAGCTGGTGCGCGCCTGGTGGAAAGAGCGCTTTGGCGACGCCGAGACCCCGGTGCTGGACAACGGTGCCGGGCTGAGCCGGACGGAACGCATCAGCGCCCAGGCGCTGGGCCGGTTGTTGCAGGCGGCCTGGGCCTCGCCCCAGATGCCCGAACTGGTGTCTTCCCTGCCCGTCACAGGCGTGGACGGCACCTTGCGGCGCAGCAAGGCCCGCGCAGGGGGAGCCGCTCACCTGAAGACCGGCAGTCTGCGCGACGTCACCGGCGTTGCCGGTTATGTGCACGCCGCCAGCGGGCGGCGCTACGTGCTGGTGGCCATCGTGAACCACCCTGGTGCTGCGGTGGCGCGGCCGGCCATTGAAGCCCTGATCGACTGGGCCCAGCGCGACTGAGACACCCTGCAAAAAATGAACCTCTCCGAACTCACCGGCTACGCCGCTGCCCTGCTCACCACGGCGGCCTTTGTGCCACAGGCCTGGCTGACCTTTCGCACGCGCGACGTGAGCGGCATTTCGCTGGGCATGTACAGCGTGTTCACCGCAGGGGTGGCGCTGTGGCTGGTCTACGGTCTGCTGCTGGGTGCCTGGCCGGTGGTGGCCGCCAACGCCGTCACGCTGGCGCTGGCCGTGGCCATCCTGGTGATGAAACTGCGCTTTCGCTGAGCGCAGCACGCTCAGTAGTTCCCCCCATGGCGGCGGTCGCCTGCGAGACGTAACATGCTTTTACAAAAATAGAACGACCGTTCTTTTTTAACCACGGAGCAGACATGAAACGCATCCCGCATACGCTGGCCTCGCTGGCAGCCGCCCTCTTGGTGGCCGCCTGCGGCGGCGGCGGGGCCGGCAACCAGGCCCCCAGCTTCAACTACACCGCCCTCGTCACCTTCGGGGACAGCCTGAGTGACGTAGGCACCCACAACGTGGGCACGATTGCCGGACTGGGCGCGATGACGGGCGGCGCCGGCCGCTGGACCATCAACAGCACCACAGGCGGCGAAATGTGGGTGGAGCGGCTGGCCAGCCAGCTCGGCCTGCCCGCGCCATGCGCGGCAGAAACCGGCCTGTCACCCAGCGGGGGCTTGGGCGTCACCGGCGCGGCGATCACCGCGCAGGCGGGCTGCCTGAATTACGCGCAAGGCAGCGCACGGGTCACCGACCCGGCGGGTCCGAACTCCATCGCGTTGCAAAGTGCCCCGTACAACCAGAGCACGCTGGGCCTGATCGCCAAACCCATCGCCAACCAGATTGCGGCGCACCTTGCCGCCAACTCGGGCAGCTTCAGTGGCACCGAGCTGGTGACTGTGCTGGCGGGTGCCAACGACATCTTCATGCAACTGGCCTTCTACGGCACGCCGCTGGGCGCGAGCACGCCGGAAGATGCCGTCATCGCCGCAGCGACCGCCGGCGCCACCCTGGGAGGGCTGATCAAGACCCAGATGGTGGCCAAGGGTGCCAAGCGCATCCTGGTGCTCAACGTGCCCGATGTCGCCGGCACACCGTTTGCCAAGGCACAAAGCCTGGACACCCAGGGCCTGATCGACGCCATGGTGCAGGCGTTCAATGGCCAGCTGGCGGCGCAATTGGCCGGCGTGCCCGAGGTGCGGCTCGCTGACAGCTACACCGTCAGCAAGGACCAGGGCGCCAATCCGGCCCTGTATGGTCTGACCAATGTCACCAATGTGGCCTGTGGTGCCAATACGCTGGGCACCACCTCGCTGGTGTGCAACGCCAGCAATGTGGTCGGGGGAGATGTGTCCCGCTACCAGTTTGCCGACGATGTGCACCCCACCCCGTACGGACACCAGTTGCTCGCCCAGTTTGCGGCCAGCGAACTGGCCAAGGCCGGCTGGCTCTAGGCAGGAGAACAACCCATGAAACTCACATTGACCCTCCTCGCGTTGAGCGCAGCGGCCGGCGTTGCACAGGCCCAGACGGCCGGCACCTGGCTGTGGCGCGCGGGCGCAACCCAGATCTCGCCGGATGTGACCAGCGGCAACCTCAGTGCGCCCAGCCTGCCGGGCACGCAGGCGGACATCACTTCGGCCTCCCAGCTGTCGGGCGGCATCACCTACATGGTCAACGACCACCTGGCGGTGGACGTCCCGCTGGCCGCACCGTTCCGGCACAACCTGCTGGGGGCAGGCGCCATCGCGGGGGTCGGCAAGATTGGTGACGTCAAGGCGCTGCCGGTCACGGTGTTGATGCAATACCGGTTCGGCGAGGCCAAATCGCAGTTCCGTCCGTATGTGGGCGCCGGCCCGACCTACGCCAAATTCTTCGGCGAGCGCGGCACCGGCACGCTGACGGCGCTGACCAACCCGGGTGGCCCCGCCACCTTGCTGTCGGTGCAGTCCAAGTTCGGCTTTACGCTCCAGGCCGGTGCGGCGTTCCAGTTGAGTGAACGCTGGCATGTGGACCTGATGGTGGCCAAGACCTTCCTGAAGACCCGAACCACGCTGTCCACGGGACAGACGCTGGACGCCAAGCTGGACCCGATGACTTTCAGCATCGGGATCGGGTCACGCTTCTGAGACGGCCTCGCAGGGGGGCCGGTCGCAGAGCCTACCAGCGCGAGGCGAGGCTGTTTTTGGCCTGGGTGCCCCAGAGGGTATGGGACGCCGGGGTCGGGTACACCTGATCGGCGAACACATACTTCGTGTAGTCCTGTCCCGCCGTGATCGTGGCGGTGGTGCACAGGGCGGAATTGATCTTTCCGTTGCCGGTGCCGATGCCATTGCCGGCATCGGCCGCCGTGGTGGCATCGCAGGCGGCGGCAGTCGCATTGGTCAGCGAGTAGCTGCTCGGGTTCGTCGTCAGCAGGTTGAAGTAGGCCGCAGTGTCGACATACAACACGTTGGCGCCCAGATCGGCGATCGAGATCAGCAACGCCTGGTTGAAGTTGGCGCTGGCCTGGGACAACAGGCTGGTCTGGCTGATGGCGGTCGCCCAGGGCGACTTGGACAGGTCATAGACGCCGGCCACCACCACGTACTTGGCACCGTTGTTCACGAGCCGGCGGACCTGGGTGCCCAGGTCGGTGCCCGCCTGCGAAATGTTGGCCAGTGCCTGCCCCTGCGTGATCGTCCCGCCAAACGGAACGCTGACCGCCGGATCCAGCACCCGCATCACATTGACGATGATGTCGCTGTAGCCGCCGTTGATCAGCGCCACATCGTTCGCTCCAAACGCGCTGACGCCCAGGAAGGTGGTGATCTGGGCCTGGATGGTCGGGGCCGCGCCGGCCGCCGCGTCCGGCGTCTGGGTGATGCGCGCGTTGCCCGTGGCATAGGACACGCCGGAGGCATCCAGTGCCACCGTCAGCGTCTTGCCATAGGTGGACGCCAGCTTCTGGGTCCAGATATTCACAGTCGCTGCATTGAAGGGCGCGTCGTCCACGGTGTAGCGTGTGCCGCCCTGGCCAAGATCGCTGAACGCGTCGCCAAATGAAATGAAGCGCGAGGGCTTCAGGGCCGACTCGATCGTGCTCGAACCGCAACCCGCCAGGAGGCTGGCGCTCAGGGCAGCCGCCACCATCACCACGCGGCGCAACCAGGCATTTGTCATTGAAATCTCCACTGTTCCTAACCCGTATCTTACCCAGCCGCCCGTGCGCAACGGCGCCCGGGGCATCAATGCGCCGCCGCCGCCCGCGAAAGTCGGTCGCGCACGCCGTCCCATTCCGGGGTGTCCGGGGGCGTTTCGATCCAGATCAGGCGCACGCCGCGGGCATCAAACTCGCGCAACACGGCAAACAGCTGGTGGGCCGTGGCACCCGGGTCATCGGGCATGCGCCGCTGCAACACCCGGGCCGTGCGGCAACGCAGGGCCGTGCGCGACCACAGTGCAATGGGCGGGGGAGTGTCGGCGTGGGCATCCAGCTCGCTGCCCAGCACGTCCAGCGCCGCCTGCAGCGCGCGGGCGTCCATGAGGCGCACGCGGGCATCGGGCGCGTAATGGGCCTCCAGCGTGCCCGACGCCCTGGGTGCCGCGCCCAGGGCTGCGGGGTCGGCCAGTGCCCGGCCACAGGCCTGCTCCACCTGGGCGCGTGTCACCGCGCCGGGGCGCAGCAAGGCGGGCGCGCCCCGCGAGCAGTCCACGATGGTGGACTCGATGCCGACCTCGCACGACCCGCCATCCAGCACCAGCAGACCATCGCCAAACTCGTCCTGCACATGCGCGGCTGAGGTAGGGCTCACCCTGCCAAAGCGGTTGGCGCTGGGCGCCGCCAGCCCCTGGATGCCAGCCAGGGCGGCGGCCTGAAGCACACGGCGCGCGACCGGGTGCGACGGGCAGCGCAGGCCCACCGTCGCCTGACCGCCGGCGGCGGCAGCGGCAACGCCCGAGCGCCGCGGCAGGATCAGGGTCAGCGGCCCGGGCCAGAAGGCGTTCATCAGTCGCTGCGCGAAATCGGGAACCGTGCCGGCAAAAGCCTGGGCGGACCCGGCATCCGCCACATGCACGATCAGCGGATGGTCGGCCGGACGACCCTTGCGAGCAAACACGGCGGCCACCGCTGCGTCGTTGCCGGCATCGGCGGCCAGGCCATAGACGGTTTCGGTCGGCAATCCCACCAGCTCGCCGGCGCGCAGGGCCTGCACCGCAGCGGCGACGGAGGCGTCAAGCGCGCCGTCCAGAATCACCCGGGCCTCACCATGGCGCAATACCGAGCAGCGCAGCCGCCTGCAGCGCCACCGCCCGAACGCTCGCAGCGTCCGGCCCGGTCAGCGTCAGGTGGCCCATCTTGCGGCCAGGCCTGGCCTCTTGCTTGCCGTACAGGTGGAGGTGCGCGCCGGGCAGCGCCAGCACCTGCGCCCAGGGTGGTGTGACCGCAGGGGCGGCGGCCGCACCCGCGGGGCCCTGGCCCGCAGCGACCTGGGGGAACCACAGATCACCCAGCAGGTTGAGCATGATGGCCGGGCTGTGCTGGCGTGGCTGCGCCAGAGGCAAGCCGGCCAGCGCCCGCACCTGCAACTCGAACTGCGAAGCGTCACACGCATCCATCGAATAGTGGCCGCTGTTGTGCGGACGCGGGGCCATCTCGTTGACCACCAGCGAGCCGTCCTGCAACAGGAAGAATTCGACACACAGCACACCCACGTAGCCAAGCCCGTTCGCTATGTTTTTTGTAGCAGCAATCGCAGCACTGGCGGGGGCTGGCGGCAGATTTCCTTCATGAACTTCAGTCACAGCCAGGATCCCGCCGCGGTGCAGGTTGCGCTGCGGGGGCAGGTGCACCACCTGCCCGTCACGACCGCGCGCCACGATGACCGACAGCTCGCACACCAGCGCCAGCTGCTGCTCCAGCACGCAGGGCGCGTAGCCCAGGGCCGCCCACGCGTCGGCCAGCTCGTCGGCGTTGGCCACGCGGGCCTGCCCCTTGCCGTCGTAGCCCAGACGGGATGTCTTCAGAATGCCGGGGAACAGTGAAGCGTCCACCATGGCCACCTGGGCCGGCGTCTCGATCACGGCGTAGGGCGCACACGGTACGCCACACCGCTGGAAATGCTGCTTCTCGCGCACCCGGTCCTGCGCGATGGCCACCGCCTCACCGGCAGGGGCGACCGGTCGGGTTGCAGCCAGGGTGCGCAGCGCGGCGGACGGGACGTTCTCGAACTCGGTGGTCACGGCCGCGCTCAGGCGCGCCAGTTCGGCCAGCCCCTGCGGGTCCTCGTAGCCCGTCTTGACGTGGTGGTGGCTCACCAGTCCGGCAGGGCTGGTGACGTCGGCGTCCAGCACGGCGGTGAAGTAGCCCATCTGCTGCGCCGCATGCACAAACATGCGGCCAAGCTGGCCGCCGCCCATCACCCCAAGGGTGGATCCCGGGAGGATGACGCTCATGTGCCCCCCACGCTTGTCGCCGCGTGTACTGCGCTGCCCCCCTGGGGGGCCATCGCGCCTTGGGACGGCCCGGCGGCGCTCATGCTGCGGGCGGCAAGGTCATCGCGCGCGCTTCTTCGGTCTGCTTCGCGCGGAAGGCCTCCAGCCGGCCGCGCAGGGCGGCGTCGTGCTGCGCCAGCATGGCCACGGCGAACAAGGCTGCGTTGGCCGCTCCGGCAGCGCCGATGGCAAACGTGGCCACCGGGATGCCCTTGGGCATTTGCACAATGCTGTGCAGCGAATCCACCCCCTGCAGGTGCCGGCTGGCCACCGGCACGCCCAGCACCGGCACAATGGTCTTGGCCGCCAGCATGCCGGGCAGGTGGGCCGCTCCGCCCGCGCCAGCGATGATGGCGCGCAGCCCGCGCGGACCCGCGCTTTCGGCATACGCGAACAGGTCGTCCGGCATGCGGTGGGCCGAAACGACACGCGCTTCATGGGCGACACCGAATTCCTGGAGAATCTGGACTGCGTGCTGCAGGGTGTCCCAGTCAGAGCTGGACCCCATGACAACACCAATGAGAGGGGTCATTGGCTGGCTCCTAAAGATTGAATTTTACGTTTACAGCCCGAACTGCACCCGATGATCGACGTTACCGTAGAGAACTTTGAAGCCGAGGTGATCGCCGCCTCGCACACGACGCCCGTGCTGGTGGACTTCTGGGCGCCCTGGTGCGGCCCGTGCAAGGCCCTTGGCCCGATCCTTGAAAAGCTGGAAACCGCGTATGGCGGGCGCTTCCATCTGGTCAAGATCAACTCCGACGAAGAGCAGCAGCTGGCCGCCGCTTTCGGCATTCGCAGCATCCCCACCTGTGTGTTGCTGAAGAACGGCCAGCCGGTGGACGGCTTCATGGGCGCCCTGCCCGAAGGACAGGTCCGCGCCTTTCTGGACAAGCATGTGCCCACCGAGCAGGCGCTGGAAGCCGAAGCCGAGACCGAGGAAGCCGAGGCACTGCTCGAGTCCGGCGACACCGCCGCCGCGCTGGCCAAGCTGCGCGAGGCGGTGCAGGCCGACCCGGCCAACGACGACGCCCGCTTCGAATTTGCCCGGCTGCTGATCGCCACCGGCGGCTACGAGGAAGCGGGTGCCGCGTTGGCACCGGCACTGGCCCGCATCCCCAGGCCGCTTCGCTTTGATGCGCTTGCGCACTGGATGGACGCGCTGAAGTTCGTGCTGGACGACGAGCGCGGCAACTGGAGCATCGAGGAATTTGACGCGAAGATCGCCCAGGACAAGCGCGACTTTGACACCCGCTACGCCAAAGCCCGCGCCCTGATGGCCGAGGGCGAATGGACGGCGGCGTTGGACGAGCTGCTGGAGATCGTCATGCGCGACCGCAAGTGGAACGACGAGGCCGCGCGCAAGACCTACGTGGCCATCCTGGAGTTGCTGTCGCCCGCGCGCCCGCGCAACACGGCCGAGGCTGGCGGCAAGTCCGCCGGCGGCATCGAGCTGATGGGCAAGGCCGCGATGGTCGAGGACCCGCAGGCCGCGCTGGTCTCCAGCTACCGGCGCAAGCTCAGCATGGCGCTGAACTGACGCAGGACGTCAGGCCGTCAGGCGTTGCATCGCCTCGCGGTAGCGGGCGGCGGTGTTCTCGATCACCTCGCGCGGCAGGCGCGGCGCCGGGGGCGTCTTGTCCCAGGGCTTGCCGTTGACCTGCGCCGCCTCCAGCCAGTCGCGCAGGAACTGCTTGTCGTAGCTGGGCGGGTTGCTGCCGGGCGCATAGCTCTCGGCGGGCCAGTAGCGCGACGAGTCGGGCGTGAGCACCTCGTCCATCAGCACCAGCGTGCCCTGCTCGTCCAGGCCGAACTCGAACTTGGTGTCGGCAATGATGATGCCCTTGGTGGCCGCAAACTCGCTGGCCGCCTTGTAGATGGCGATGCTGATGTCGCGGATGCGGGCCGCCAAATCCGCACCAACGATCTCGACCGTCTTGTCAAAGGTGATGTTCTCGTCGTGCTCGCCGGCCTCGGCCTTGGCCGCGGGGGTGTAGATCGGCGCGGGCAGCTTGCTCGCGTTCCGCAGCCCTGCCGGCAGCTTCACGCCACACACGGCCTGCCCTTCCTGGTATTCCTTCCAGCCGCTGCCGGCCAGGTAGCCGCGCACCACGGCTTCCACCGGGATGGGCTTGAGGCGCTGCACCAGCATCGCGCGCCCCCTGATCTGCGCCGCCTCTTCGGGCGTCACCACGCTGGCGGGGTCGTCGCCGGTCAGGTGGTTGGGGCAGATGTGGCCCAGCCGCGCAAACCAGAACAGCGCCATCTGCGTGAGCAGCTCGCCCTTGCCGGGAATGGGCTCGCCCATGATCACGTCAAACGCGCTGATGCGGTCGGACGCCACCATCAGGATGCGGTCGTCGCCCACGGCGTAGTTGTCCCGCACCTTGCCACGCGCCAGCAGCGGCAAGGAGGCCAGTGCCGAGGTGTGCAGCGTCGCGCTCAATGCACCACCTGGGCCAGCTCGCCCTTGCTGTACTTGGCGGCCACCACCTGCAGGCTGTCGCCCTTGATCTTGCCGGCCTGGCCTTCGCAGCCGAACTCGATGTAGCGCTGCTTGCAGATCTGCTTGGCCGCCTCGCGGGCGGGCTTGAGCCATTCGCGGGCGTCGAACTTCTCGGGGTTCTCGGCCAGGAACTTGCGCACCGCGCCGGTCATGGCCAGGCGGATGTCGGTGTCGATGTTGATCTTGCGCACGCCGTACTTGATGGCGTGCTGGATTTCCTCCACCGGCACACCGTAGGTTTCCTTCATCTGGCCGCCGTACTGGCGGATGATGGCCAGCAGCTCCTGCGGCACGCTGCTGGAGCCGTGCATCACCAGGTGGGTGTTGGGGATGCGGCGGTTGATTTCCTTGATGCGGTCAATGGCCAGGATGTCACCGGTGGGCTTGCGGGTGAACTTGTAGGCGCCATGGCTGGTGCCAATGGCAATCGCCAGCGCGTCCAGCTGCGTCTTCTTGACGAAGTCGGCGGCCTGCTCGGGGTCGGTCAGCAGCTGCTCGCGCGTCATGGTGGCGTCGGTGCCGTGGCCGTCTTCCTTGTCGCCCTTCATGGTCTCCAGTGACCCCAGGCAACCCAGCTCGCCCTCGACCGTCACGCCCAGCCTGTGGGCCATGTCCACGACCTTGCGCGTCACGTCCACGTTGTAGTCGTAATCGGCAATGGTCTTGCCGTCGGCCATCAGCGAGCCGTCCATCATCACCGAGCTGAAACCCAGGTTGATGGCGCCCTGGCAGACGTCGGGGCTCTGGCCGTGGTCCTGGTGCATCACCAGCGGGATTTGCGGGTACATCTCCACCGCGGCCTGGATCAGGTGCTTGATGAAGGGCTCGCCCGCGTACTTGCGTGCGCCGGCGCTGGCCTGCAGGATCACCGGCGCGCCGGTTTCCCTGGCGGCCTCCATGACGGCCTGGACCTGCTCCAGGTTGTTGACGTTGAATGCCGGAATGCCGTAGCCGTTTTCGGCGGCATGGTCCAGCAACTCGCGCATCGAGACGAGTGCCATGACGGTGTCCTTACGGGAAATGGGTGGGCGGATGGGAACTGCGGCGATTTTACCGCCGCACCCCCTGCGCAGCCCTTACGCCACCTGGCAGATCTTGAGCATGTTGGTGCCGCCGGGGGCACCCATGGGCTCGCCGCAGGTGATGGCGTAAACGTCCCCGCGGGTGACGATGCCGCGCTTCTTGAGGTGGCCCTCGGCCTGCTCCAGCGCGGTGTCGCGGTCGGCGCTGGTGTCCATCAAGAGGGGCCGCACATTGCGGTACAGCGCCATCTTGCGCTGCGTCGTCAGCTTGGGCGTGAGCGCATAGATCGGGATGTGGATGCGGTGGCGGCTCATCCACAACGGGGTGGAGCCGCTGTCCGTCAGCGCCACGATGGCCTTGGCGCCCAGATGGTGGGCCGTGAAGAGCGCCCCCATGGCAATGGTCTGGTCGATGCGGTCAAAGCGCTCACCGGTGAAGTCGGCGTCCAGCTCCACGTGCTCGGCACCCTCGGCGGCCTCGCAGATCTTGGCCATCTCCAGCACCGTCTCCAGCGGGTACTTGCCTGCGGCCGTCTCGGCGCTGAGCATCACGGCGTCGGTGCCATCGAGCACGGCATTGGCCACATCGCTCACCTCGGCGCGGGTGGGCACCGGATTGGTGATCATGGACTCCATCATCTGCGTGGCGGTGATCACCACCTTGTCGTGCTGGCGCGCCATGCGGATCATCCGCTTCTGCAGCGCCGGCACGGCCGCGTTGCCCACTTCGACCGCCAGGTCGCCACGGGCCACCATGATGCCGTCGCTGGCCTTGAGGATGGCCTCCAGGTGCGGGATGGCCTCGGCCCGCTCGATCTTGGCAATCAGCCCCGGCTTGTGGCGGTGCTCGGCGCCGGCCACGTTGCACAGCTGGCGCGCCATTTCCATGTCGGTGGCGTTCTTGGGGAAGCTCACCGCCACATAGTCGGCCTGGAAGCCCATCGCGGTACGGATGTCCTCCATGTCCTTGGCCGTCAGCGCCGGGGCTGTCAGGCCGCCGCCCTGCTTGTTGATGCCCTTGTTGTTGGACAGCTCGCCGCCCAGCTTGACCGTGGTGCGCACCTGCTCGCCCTTGACTTCGTCCACCGTCAGCACGATCAGCCCGTCGTTGAGCAACAGCACGTCGCCGGCCTTCACGTCGCGCGGCAGCTCCTTGTAGTCCAGCCCCACGCCGTTAATGTCCCCCGGCTCGGCGCGCGAGGCGTCCAGCACGAACTTCATGCCCGGCTCCAGCATGACCTTGCCGTCGGCAAACTTGCCCACGCGGATCTTGGGGCCCTGCAGGTCGGCCATGATGGCCACCTCGCGCCCGGCACGCTGGGCGGCAGCGCGCACCAGCGTGGCGCGGTCGATGTGGTCCTGCGCCTTGCCGTGGCTGAAGTTCAGCCGGACGACATTGACGCCCGCCTGGATCATGGCTTCCAGCAGGGCCGGGTCGCTGGACGCGGGGCCCAGGGTGGCAACAATCTTGGTGGCGCGACGCGGCATGCGGGAGTCTCCGGGTTCTGGTCTGGGGCGCCGATTTTCCCACGCGGGGCGGGGCGGGCCGGTTTGGCCACCGCATCAGGCGGGTTTTGCACGCATTGTTGATTTGCATCAGGCCCTGCGGCGCCGCCCCAGCCTAGCATGCGCAGTTGCTATTGAACCTGACCCCATCTGAACGCACCGCAACGCGCCCACTGGATGTGCCAGCCATGACCAAAACCACCCCTGCCCTGCAACCCGTACCGCCCGAAGCCCCCCTGCCCCACCGCAAGACCCTGCGCCAGTGGCTGATACCGCTGTCCACCCGCGTCACCGCGCGCGCCATCGCCCTGCTGGTGCTGGACTACGCCCTGCTGCTTTCGGCACTGGCCGGCACCGTTCTGCTGGACGCGCTGTGGGCCAAGCTGCTGTGCGGCGTGGCCGCAGGCTTTGTCATCGGGCGGCTCTTCATCATCGGCCACGACGCCTGCCACCAGAGCCTGACGCCCCACCGCCAGCTCAACAAGTGGCTGGGGCGCATCGCCTTCCTGCCGTCGCTCACGCCCTACAGCCTGTGGGACGTGGGCCACAACATGGTGCACCACGGCTACACCAACCTGAAGAACGTGGACTTCGTCTGGGCGCCCTGCACGCCGCAGGAGTGGGCCGAGATGAGCGCATGGCAGCGCCTGCAGTACCGCGTGTACCGCAGCGGCTGGGCGCCCGGCCTGTACTACATGGTGGAAATCTGGTGGAAGCGCATGTTCTTCCCCAACGCGCGGCACATGCCAACGCGCCGGCGCGCCTTCCTGTTGGACAACCTGCTCATCAGCACGGCCGGTGCCGTCTGGCTGGGCGGGCTGTGGGCCGCCGCCAGCGCCGCAGGCCAGCCCCTGTGGGCCGTGCTGCTGGCTGGCCTGATGGTGCCCTTCTTCTTCTGGTGCGCCATGATCGGCTTTGTGGTCTATGTGCACCACACCCACCGGCGCATCTCGTGGCACGACGACAAGGTGGCCTGGGCGCGCGCGCAGCCCTTTGTGTCCACCACCGTGCACCTGACCTTCCCGCTGCGCTTTGGCGCGCTGGTGCACCACATCATGGAGCACACCGCCCACCACGTGGACATGAGCATCCCGCTGTACCGCCTGAAGCAGGCCCAGGCCCGGCTTGAAGAGCTGCTGCCCGGGCGCATCGTGGTGCAGCCCTTCTCGTGGCGGTGGTACTTTGAGACAGCGCGCTCGTGCAAGCTGTACGACTTCACCCGCCGCAGCTGGACGGACTTTGCCGGCCGGGCGACGTCCACGCCGGGCCCCGTGGCCTGCTAAATACCCGCTGGAGGCCCGAAAGCCGCCGCAGGCGGGTTTTGGGCATCAAATCGGCCTCCAGCCCCCGCCGGCTGGACCTGGGCCGCTATTGTTTTTATAGCAACTTGCGGCGCTAGCGTTCCCGCGCCGCCTCACCCGCCACCTTCTGCACGGGTGAGAGCAGGTACTCCAGCACCGAACGGCGCCCCTGGTGGATTTCGGCCTGCACCGCCATGCCAGGGGTGAGGCGCAGGCGCTCGCCGCTGGCGGCCACCAGTTCCTGGCTGTCCAGACGCACCAGCGCCTTGTAGCTTTGCGGGGCAAGGCCCGTGGCGGCGCGCTGCGAATCGGCGGCCTGTGCGTCAGCCCCCACATGCTCCACCGTGCCCTGCACCAGACCGTATTTCTGGAAAGGGTAGGCCATCAACTTGACCTTGACTGCCTGCCCTGTCGCTACAAAACCCACGTCTTCGTTGCGCACCGACACCTCGGCGTGCAGCGGCTCGCGCGCGGGCACGATGCCCAACAGCACGGCGCCGGGCTGCACCACGGTGCCCGGGGTGTAGGTGGCAAGGTCCTTGACGGTGCCGTCCTCGGGCGCACGAAGCTCCAGCAGGCCCGAGCGGAACACCTGCTTGCGCAGCTCGCCCTCGGTGCGCTGCTGCTGGCCCTGCAACTCCAGCCGCTCGGCGTGCAGCTGGCTCTGGTAGCCGGACTGGATCTGCGCCAGCTTGCGGCGGGATTGCTCCACGGCCGAAGCCAGCGCGGCGGCGGCGGACTCCTGGTTGCGCAGTTCGTGCTCTTTCTCGATGTGCTCGCGCCGCTTGTCGTTGGCACCCAGTTCGGAGACAAAGCCTTCGCGCACCAGCCGCTCGTACGAGGCGGCGCTTTGCTGCACGAGCGGCAATGTGGCCTGCAGCTTGGCGATCTGCTGGCGGGCGGCGGCCAGATCATGCTGCGCGCGCTCCAGTGCGGCCTGCTCCTGCGCCAGCGCGTCCTGCTGGCTCTGGCGGCGCGCCTGGTACTGCGCCAGCACCTGCGCAGCCAGCGCCGGCGGGTCCTGCGGCAGCAGACGCAACGGCTGGCCGCGCAGTTCGGCGTCGATGCGCCGCAGCGTCAGTGCCTTGAGCGCGGCGTCCGACTGCAGCGTGCCCAGGTCGGCGCTTGCCGTGGTGGCGTCCATGCGCAGCAGCACCTGGCCCGCGCGAACGGACTCGCCCTCGCGCACCAGCACCTCGCGCACGATGCCGGCTTCGGCGGGCTGCAGCACGCGGCTGTAGTTGCGCGGGGCCAGCCGGCCTTCGGCTGTGGCCACGATGTCCAGCTGGCCAAAGGTGGCCCAGCCCGCCAACACAACAAACAGGCCGCCGGTGACGTAGCCCACCGCACGCGGCAGCCGGGCTGGGGGCTGCTCCTGGATGGACAGCAGGTCCGGCGCGAAGTCGGCCGGCGGGGCAGAAAGGGGGCGAGTCATGCGCGCTGCACCCTCAACTGCCTGCGCCCTGCTCCAGCTGGCTGCGGCTGTGCAGGCTTTGCATTTCGCTGGCGCGGCCCGAGGCAAAGTGCTGCGTGGCCAGCAGGCCCACGCTGGCCATGCCGCCCGCGTTGGTGGCGTACTGGTAGCTGAGGTCCCCGCCCAGCGCCGCGGTGTTGGTGCGCTCCAGGTGGCTGTCCAGCAACTCGTTCATCAGTGCCCAGCCATTGGCTGCGGACGCCTTCTTGCGCGCCGCCTTGTCAAAGGCCTTCACCAGGTCGCCGAAGTCAAACACTTCAACCTTGCGGTTCTTGAGCTTGTCGCGGCTGTTGGCGGCATAGTCTCCACCCTCGGTCAATACCTGCAGGTACTCCACAGAGCGGTTGTCTGAGGAGGCGTACCAGTCCTTCAGGGTGATGCTGTCTGAGCCACCCGTCTTGACCAGCAAGTCCTGCCCCTGGCGCGCCAGGCTCAGATCGGTGTAGCGGATGCCGCCGCCCAGGCTGAGGGTGTTGCGCGCGCCGTTGCGCGCGCTCGTGCCAGCGTAGAAAGTGTCCGCGCCATCGCCCTTGTTGAAGGCAAGGACGGTGGCGGCGTCGCCGCCGAACAGCAAGTCGTTGCCCTTGCCGCCCGCCAGCCAACCAGCCCCGGTGCCGCTGCGCAACGTGTCCGCACCAGCGCCGCCGAACAGGGCGTCGATCCCGGCGCCGCCGTCGAGCAGATTGGCTGCGGCATCCCCCATCAGCCAGTTGTTTTGAGACTGGCTGTTGTTCCCGCCTCCACCATGGTGATCGTCGTCGTCATGGTCGTCGCAGTCGTCGCCATGGTGGCCATCCTCACCACAGCCGTCGTCGTGGTCATCGTGATCGCCGTGGCCGTGGTCATCGTGGTCGTCGTCGTGGTCGTCGTCACCGCCGTCGCAACCGCCACCGCCGCCGGCCGCTGCGGCCACGTTGATACGGAACACATCGGTGGCGCTGGCTCCAGCCAGGTCGGTGGCGGTGACGCGGACGTCCAGCGCCTGCGCCGCATTGGCGCTGGGCGCCGTGCCGGCAAAGCGTCCCGTGGCGGCGTCAAACGTCAGCCACGCGGGCAGGCCCTGCAGCTGGCCCTGCGCGTCCAGCGCACCGGCAGACAGGGTCAGCACATCACCCTGGTCCACATCGGTGAACAGGCCCGACGGCAGCGCAATGCTGACCGCACCCCCTGCCGCCAGCGACACGTCGACCACAGGCTGGGCCAGCACCGGTGCGTCGTTGGCGCCGGTGACGGTGACGGTGAGGCTGGCGCTGGCCGTAAGCGGATTGCCGACCACGCCATCCGACACGGTGTAGGCAAACTGCTCGGCCACCTGCTGGCCCGCAGCCAGCGACTGCACCAGGGCACTGCCGTTGGCCAGGGTGTAGGTGTAGCTGCCGTCCGCCGACAGGCTGAGGCTGCCGTACTGCCCGGCGATGGTCTGCGGCAGGCCACCGGCGGTGACGACGTGCATCGCATCGCCATCCGCGTCGACGTCATTGGCCAGCACATTGCCGCTGGCCGTGATGTTGCCCCCAGGAATCGCGTCCTCGCCGGTCTGCGCCGCATCGTCCACCGCCACCGGAGCACGGTTGACCAGGGCTTCGTCCAGCACCAGGCTCTGGGTCGTGCAGAAGGTGATGCTGTCCACACGCTCGCCCGCCTGAACCCAGCCACGCAGGGTGATGGCGCCACCCAGCGCGGCATCGCCACCGGCCACGGTGATGACCAGGTCGTCGCCCTCGCGGGCAAAGGCCAGGTCGGCGCGGGTGATGTCGCCGCTGAAGTGCAGGCGACCGCTGCCTTGCACATCGTCCACCACATCGTGCCCGTCTCCGCGCGAGAACGCGAAGGTATCTGCTCCCGCGCCACCCAGCAGCAAGTCGCCGCCGCGCCAGCCGGCCAGCACGTCGTCGCCCGCGCCGCCGCTGAGGGTGTTGTCCAGGGCATTGCCGATGAGCACGTTGTCTGCATCGTTGCCATGGCCGGTGATGGCCTTGCCTTCAAGGATCAGGCCCTCGACCTCCTGGCCCAGGACGTAGCCTTCCAGGCCCGTGCGCACGTAGTCAAAGCCCGCACCGGCCTGCTCGATGACCTGGTCGGTGTCGACGTCCACCACATACACGTCGTCGCCCATGCCCCCGGCCATGACGTCGGCACCGGCGCCACCGTCCAGCCGGTTGCGCCCGGCGTTGCCGTTGAGCCATTGCGTGCCTTCACCTGTGGTGGCGTCCAGATCGGCGGTGACTTCGGGGTCCTGCCCTCCGTCCAGCAGGTTGACCACCTCCACCGACTGCGCGCTCAGGTCCACGCTGGCGGTGCTGTTGACGGTGTCGTGGCCTTCGCCGTCCAGCTCGATCACGGCGTCGGAGACCCACTGCCAGCGCGGCGTGCGGTCCATGCCAAAGCGGTGCTCCTCGTCGCACAGGTTGAGCGTGGGCACGCCGCCCGAGGCGTCTTCGGTGGCCACGCCGTCCACGATGTAGGTGTCGTCGCCAGTACCGCCGGACATGGTGTCGAGGCCGGCGCCGCCGTCGAGGTAGTCGTCGTTGGTGAGTGTGATGCCGCCAAACCTGAGCGTGACAGGATGGGACTCCTGCGGCGCGTACTCGAAGGTCACACTATCGGCCGCTTCATCGGCTCCACCAATCAATACATCGCGCCCCTCTCCGCCGTACAAGGCGTCGTTGCCACCGCCACCGTCAAGCCTGTCGTCGCCAGCGCCGCCGAACAAGGTGTCAACCCCTGCACTGCGCTGGAACGCCAGGACTTCCGGCGTCTGCACGGGAAGGGTGGCCACGGGCCAATACATGCGCGGCACCGGCAACCCCTCGTACTCCCAATAGTTCAACAGGGGCATGCCCGCCTCGTCCAGAGGCGTACCCGGCGTCATCACCCCCAGACCTTCTATCTCGACGTACAAGCCCGGATCGAGCCCGTCCAGAGAGTCGACGACTCCATAGGTCTGGTTCAGGAAGTCCCATGTCATCGGTGAAGCGTCGCGTGGCGCCCACGCACGATCGAAGAACCTGCCCCAGACCGGCCCCGTGCCGGACAACACGCCATCAGCGTCCATGGCCAGCCGGTCCTCCTGGCCAAGGGCGTCGAGATCTATGCCCGCCAGGTCGCTTGGCAGAACGCGATTGACGTATGGGTCATACAGGTAGGGCCCGGGGGCAAACACCGTCAGCAAGGTGACCCGACCCTGCGCATCGGTAGCCAGCACCTGGAACGACCGCCGCGACTCCGGCTCGAATTCGCCCGCGTCGAGCGACAGACCAAAGTCGGCCATCAAGCGGTCCAGCGTGCGGGCCGCTGGCGCCCCCCACCGGGCCCCATAGATGAACGAAAGGTAGCGGATGGTCAGACCATCCTCCTCTGCGATTTCGGGACGGATCACCCGCCCCCCATGCAAAACGTCATCGCCGGCGCCTCCGTCAATGCGGTCGTTGCCCTGGCCCCCGACGATGTCGTTTGCCAAACCGTTGCCGCGCAACACGCCGTCGGTCACCAGGCCAGCCGCATCAAGCGCCTCGACGTTCTGCGCCAAGCCAAACTCCACCGGGCCAGCGGCTGCCACGCCAGTCGCAACCTCTTCGACCACAACGCGGTCGTAGCCCGAGTCAGCCTCTTCCACCACCAGGTCGTCCCCGTAGGTGGTGGCCTCACCCATCCAGGCGCGATCCACATACACGTCGTCGCCTTCACCGCCCGCCATCGTGGTGCCGCCCAAGCCACCGACCAATCGATCATTGCCACCCGAACCGCTCAAGCCAACGCCCCAAGCGTCACTTTGCAGCACGTTGCCCTCTTCGTTGCCGGAGACAACCACGCCATCCTGAACGGCCGTTGCGTCTTCGATACCCTGGCCCAACACGTGGTCGGCCGAGACCCAGACCTTGTCGTATCCGCTGCCGCTGCCCTCTGCCGCTCGGTCGCCCGCGTCGTCAACCCAGTAGGTGTCGTCACCAGCGCCACCGTCCATCACGTCGGCACCCGCTCCGCCTTCGAGCAAGTCGGCTCCGTCACCACCATTCAAGACGTCCAGACCGTCGCCGCCATAGAGCTGGTCGTTGCCCTGGCCGCCCAGCATCAGGTCATCGCCTGCATCGCCGAACAGCAGATCGTCGCCCTCGCCGCCGTCCAGCCCGTCGGCTCCTTCGCCACCACTCAGAGTGTCCAAACCGACCCCGCCCTGCAGATCGTCGTCGCCCTCGCCGCCGTCCAGCGAGTCGTCACCGACGCCGCCGAGCAGTTGATCGGCGCCTTCACCCCCAGCGAGGATGTCGTTGCCCTCGCCGCCATCGAGCGTGTCGTCGCCTGCATCGCCCCAGATCTGATCGTCGCCCGCCTGGCCCAGCACGGTGTCGTTGCCTTCGCCGGCGGTGATGAAGTCCCCGCCTTCGCCCGCCTCAACGTAGTCGTCGCCAGCGAGTGCGTCCACCCTGTCTGGCGCAGTCGACAACAGCAGCGCGTCCGCCTCCGGCGTGCCCAGATTGCGCGAAATGCCCAGCGCCAGAAAAGCCCGCTGATCGAGTTCAACCGTACTTCCGTCGTCGCCCAGCAGCTCGAAGACCTCGATCGACAGGCTGTTGTACGGGTCATCGATGTCGAAGCCTTCCACATGGACTTCGTCGCCCGTCGCCGTGTTGCCCAGCATCAAGCTGCCCAGGCCGATGTAGAGGTCGCTCAGCCGCCAGTTCAGGATCAGGCGATCCAACCCTCCGTCGTCAACAATCCGCTTGACTCCCGCTGCGCCCAACACGGCATAGACATCGTCGCCCGCGCCTCCTGCCAGGGTGTCCTTGCCGTCGCCACTGTCCAGGCGATCGTTGCCGGCGCCGCCGTCGATCTCGTCGTCACCTGCACCACCAAACAGCTGATCGTTGCCAGCGCCACCGATCAGGTGATCGTCTCCGCCTTCGCCAGCGAGCGTGTCGTCGCCTGCACCGCCATCAAGCCAGTCCGCGCCGTGCAACTCAGGTGCCAACAAGCCCGCACCGCCGTCGTCGCCAAACAGTTGATCATTGCCCTTGCCCCCGAGCAGACGGTCCTTGCCGCCCTGTCCAACCAGACTGTCGTTGCCGTCCCCGCCGTCCAGGTAGTCATCGCCCATGGCCTCGTGCGCCAGCCACTGCGCCGTATGGTCCCCCACAAGCCGGTCGTCGCCGTCACCCCCAAAGAGCGTGTCAGACCCACCGCCCCCATCCATCTCGTCGTCGCCTGCTTCTCCATCCAGGTAGTCGTCTGCTGCCAGCGGGCTGCCAGCTGCAACCGGCGCGCCGCCGCCGACGCCATCGCCAAACAGCCGGTCGTTGCCCTCGCCGCCAAACAGGCTGTCCTCGCCGTAGTAGCCGATCAGGAAGTCATCGCCGTCTTCTCCGTCCAGGTAGTCGTCGTTGGCGTAGGCTTCGGCGCCCTGGAGCGCTGTATCACCAGTGAGAAAGTCATTGCCGCTGCCGCCGAACAAGGTGTCCTCGCCCACACCCCCAAACAAACGGTCGGTGCCGTCCCCGCCGTCCAGGTAGTCCGCGCCATGGAACGCGAATGGCAGAAATTCACTGTCGGCCGGGTCGTTCACGGATTCGTCCGCATACAGGGTGTCATTGCCGTCACCCCCGAACAGTTCGTCCGAACCCCCACCGCCCACCAGGGAGTCGTCGCCCGCGCCACCATCAAGGTAGTCCGAGCCATGCGACGCGGCCGCGGCGGTGTCCAAAAAACCGGCCCGCAGGATGCCGTCGCCGTGCAATGAGTCCGCGCCGTCCCCGCCTTCAATCACATCTTCGCCGCCCAGGCCTTCAATGCGGTCGTCTCCGGCATCGCCACGCAAACGGTCATTGCCGGTGCCGGCGATGATCCAGTCATTGCCCTCCCCGCCGCGCACCACGTCGCTGTCCTGCGGTGCATCCACCGTGGCGGAAACCGCATGCCAGCGCGTCACGACCAGCCCTTCCTCTTCGATCTCGTAGATTCCCCAAGTCGGGGCCAAGAAAATCGGCGTTGCCCCTTCGGGCAGCGCAAAGGCATCGTCAGGGCCGTAGCGCTCGCCTGCATACAGGTTGCTCGCCGAAACAATGTAGTCGTCGCCCGCACCGCCATCGATGGTGTCACTGCCCGTTAGGCCGGCGATCACGTCATTGCCTTCGCCCCCTTCAATCAGATCGTTGCCCATCCCTCCGCCCAGGGCGTCCGGGCCGTCACCTCCGCTCAGCTGGGTGTTGCCTGCGAAGTTTGCGCGAATGACATCCGCAAACCCCGGCGCTTCTACGCCACCAACGAGCGTGCCGTCCGCTGTCCAGGTCTTGAGGCTCCAGTCGTAATACGGCAACCCCGCCCCGTTGAGCTTGATGGGGGCGTGCTGGTCGCCGCGGCGCACGGCGCTGATTTCACCCCCGTCCTTGAGTGTCAGCGCCAAGTTGTTGCTGCTCTGGCTCTGGCCTCCACTTTCTCCCTCTCCCCCGCCCTGCAACGTCACACTCAGGTTGCCCACCGCATCCGCCTCGATGGGCGCATCACTCACCAGCGCCACCCGCACACTGGTCTGGCCCTCTGTCAGGGTGATGGTGGCGCCGTTGGCGGCCACGGCCTGGCCCCCGATCAGGGCCTTGAGCCCTTCGCCGGCCGTCCCGGCCAGGTTGAGCACCAGGCTCTGCCCGGCCTTGGCCGCCTGGCTGAACCAGACCACCAGGCCCTGGCCTGCGCCCTCGGCGATCTGGGCGTTGGCGCTGAAGGTGTTGGGATCAAACTCGCTGGCCTGGAAGGGGTTGCCTTCTGAGGGGTTGCCTGCAAGGGCTTCGCCGCCGGTGGGCGCGACGATGAGGCGGTTGACGGGGTCGATCCTGAGCCCGAGGAAGCCCCCGCTGCCCTGCGCTTTTGTCAAGTCAAAGTTGCGGATGGTGATGCTGTCTGCCTCCGAGCTGGACAGCTTGAGCACGGCGCTCTTGCCCGTGGAGGACTGGGCGTCTTCATAGACGGACAGGCCAACGGCACTGCCGTCGGCCAGCTTGAGGCCCCAGGCGCCGCGCTCGCCTATGCCTTTGAAGGTGCCAGACAGTGCCTGGCCGTTGAGCCTGATCTCGCCCAGGGCATCGCTATCGGTGATGGCGTCCTGGCCCCAGCCGGAGTCCATGGAGTAAATGTCGTAGCCGCGCCCGCCCAGCAGGGTGTCGGCTCCTGCGCCGCCGGTCAGGGTGTCGGCGCCGGCGTTGCCTTCGAGGTAGTCATCCCCACCCTTGCCTTCCAGGGTGTCGTCGCCTCCGCCGCCGTAGAGGTGGTCTGCAAAGCCTTCGCCTTGCAACGAATTGTTGTTGGTGTCGCCGAACTGGATCTGGATGCGCTGGGCGCTACCGGCACCGACAAGGATGTCGGTGTTGCTTGCGGCATCAAGATAGCGCAGGTTCTGGGAGCCAGGCAGGATGCCCTGGATGTCCGATTTGTTGCGCTCAACGAGTTTGCTCAGCAAAGCGGCGCGGTCGGTGTACCACTGGTCGGTGAAGCCATAGGCCCGCGCGGTGTCGCCATACAGACGTGCGTTGCAGTCGGCGTCCCACGCCGGAGCCAGATCGGGGTGAACGGACTTGAGGGCCGTCAGGGCCTGGGGGTCACTCGTGCGCAGCACGACGGGGCTCAAGGCATGAAGACTTAGAAACGCAGCAAAGTCGACCTTGGCAGCGATTGCCAGAGATGGATTGGCTAACGAAAGGGTAACTTTTCCATTGAGCTTGCCAAAGCCGGAACTGTCGGCAAGACTCCTAAGGTTGTCATACAGTGACTTACGCGTGGCATTCAATTGTGTGGCAGCGGAACTGTCCAACTCAGTAGTTGGCGAGGCACTACCTTGAATTACCTCTCTCAGGCCATCAAGAAGGCGTTCGTAACTCGCGCCGGAACTGTCGGAAGCCGCGTCGAAAAATTTCGTCGCCAACCTCGCGTCCGACATCAGGCTTGAATCGATCTTGCCCATCAATTCCGCCAGCATCAGCCCATCAGATACATTTGCATTGGAGTGATTTGATGTGAACGGTGCGAGTGGACCTGACTGAGTCTCCATTCCTATATTAATGGTGAGGCCTGGATGTACTGTGCCGATCTCTGACACGCCATCTCCTACAGACTCCATTCGCAGAATCTTTGTGCCATCCCACTGTCCGAATTTCGAGAGAATGCCCTCGGAGATCAGATAGTTAGGACTTTGAGGAAATGCGAACGGCGGCGCATAGAAGGTCACAGCGTTAACGGTCACTACATCATCAAAGACACTTGGGAAAAGGCGTTGAGTCAACAATGCCAAGTGCCCCCCCAAGCTGTGTCCTGCAAGATCAATCTGCACGCCCTCCCGAATCAGCGTAACGCCCGAGCCTTGTCCAGCGTCAACTCCTTTGTCTAGTCGCAGCTTGTTGACGAAAGTTCCGAACTCCTCCTCACTGCCAGCCAGTTCATGCAGTCGGACCAGTTCCGCATCCGAGTACGTAACTGACAAGCCTGCTCCGGTACAGAGTCCTCTAACGTAGCGGTACAGTGCTAGCACTTGCGGCATTGCGTAGCCGACTATGCCAATCTGTGCATCAGTTACCAGATCACGGTATTTGTCCGTCTCAAACTCGGTGCCCGCAAAACTCAAGATTTGTCGATTTACGTTATCTCTGTCCTGAAACAGCGTCGCGCTGAAGCCGCCTTCCGCCGTTGGTGTGTCGTCGCGAAACTGGTGCAGGACACGATAGCGATTAGTAAAGTCGTCAGCCTGACCCTCAGCAAAGGCTGCATTTGGAGAAGACTGAAGAAGCGACTTCGTCAAATCCAGTGGCGGACTGTCGCCAAATACCTCTACACGGTCTAGCAAGGCATATGCTGCCTGTGCAAGCTGCGAAAACTCTTTCAGTTCAGTAGTCGTTTTCATTGCCATCCCTTGAAATCTATTTCAAAATTAGCTTCACAAGAAGGTCGTACGGAAGGGTGGCAGTTGCTGCTTGCCGTTGATCTGGGCATCGCCAGGTTGGTACTGCGTCCGGATATCGAATTCCCGTCCACCAATGCACGATTTCTGTATAGCGGGCATAAGTCTTTCCTTGCCGGGAAAGAACCGTCTCTTTTGTGGCACTTCTATGTGTTGAGAGTTCTTTATGGCTAATCTCATACACATTTGGATCCAACGTAGCAATTGGTGATTGCTCAACAATGAATCTCGGCTCCTTCCAAGGATCCTTCGGCATGGGCAAGCCGGCGGCAGGGTTTGGAACAAGCGTGTAGGCCACGTACTGGTTCTCGTTTCCGGCGGTTCCGTCGTATACGCCGCGCATTGATTCGACCACTCGAATTGTTGGGTAGTGCCTATTCAATACTCCTTGTGCTGCCCCCAGATTCCTGAATTCGACGCCCAGTAACCTGACGCGATCCACCTTCTCCGGTTGAACTAACACCCTCAGTCCGCCGACAGAAGAACACATCCGCTCGTGGTCCTTTTTGATTTCAAAGTAGTCCCAGCAATAAAGGACTGCGGGCATGGGTAGCATTGCCCACAACAGAAGACGCATTCCCCAAGTTTTGGAATACCACCCAATTGCCATAAAGGCTACAGGGTGTAATGCAGCGAGAACGTAAAAAAGTATCCAACTCATAGATGGCTCCGTGTCTGAATGACTAGATTCAGTTCAACCAATGCGAGGGGCGGCCACGGCCTGGCCATCGATCAGGGCCTTGAGCCCTTCGCCGGCCGTCCCGGCCAGGTTGAGCACCAGGCTCTGCCCGGCCTTGGCCGCCTGGCTGAACCAGACCACCAGGCCCTGGCCTGCGCCCTCGGCGATCTGTGCGCTGGCGCTGAAGGTGTTGGGATCAAACTCGCTGGCCTGGAAGGGGTTGCCTTCTGAGGGGTTGCCTGCAAGGGCTTCGCCGCCGGTGGGCGCGACGATGAGGCGGTTGACGGGGTCGATCCTGAGCCCGAGGAAGCCCCCGCTGCCCTGCGCTTTTGTCAAGTCAAAGTTGCGGATGGTGATGCTGTCTGCCTCCGAGCTGGAGAGCTTGAGCACGGCGCTCTTGCCCGTGGAGGACTGGGCGTCTTCATAGACGGACAGGCCCACCGCGGTGCCGTCGGCCAGCTTGAGGCCCCAGGCGCCGCGCTCGCCTATGCCTTTGAAGGTGCCTGACAGTGTCTGGCCGTTGAGCCTGATCTCGCCCAGGGCATCGCTGTCGGTGATGGTGTCCTGGCCCCAGCCGGAGTCCATGGAGTAAATGTCGTAGCCGCGTCCACCAAGCAGGGTGTCGGCTCCTGCGCCGCCAGTCAGGGTGTCGGCGCCGACTCCGCCTTCCATGTAGTCGTTGCCGCCGTAGCCGATCAGGACGTCGTCTCCGCCCATGCCGTACAGGTGATCATTGCCGACGCCGCCAGAGAGTTCGCCAGCGACGTCATCGGATTCTTTGCCAAAGGCATAGATGTCGTAGCCGCCTGCAGCACTCGCAACGACGCCGCTGGCGACGCGCACCTCTTGCTCGTTGTCCAGGAAGAGGATGTTTCGGCCGTTGAAGGCGCTGGTGGGTGTGCTCAGCGGATCAAGATTGCGCTGGTTGCGCTCGACCAGCTTGGCCAGCATGCCGGCGCGGTCGGCATACCACTGATCGGTGAAGTCGTACTCGCGAGCGGTGTCGCCGTACAGGCGTGCGTTGCGGTCGGCGTCCCACGCCGGAGCCAGATCAGGGTGAACCGACTTGAGGGCTACCAGGGCCTGAGGGTCGTTCGTGCGCAGCACGACGGGGCTCAGGGCTTGTAGCGCCAGGAAGGCGCCGAAGTCGGTTTTGGCTTGGGCCTGAAGGTTGATACCGGCCAGAGAAAGCGTCGCCTTTCCAGCCAAAGCCTTGAACGATGTTGAATCGGTAACGCGTTTGAGGGCTTCGTGCAGCGAGCTTCGCCCCGAGTACTCAGGGGTATCCTCGATTCGAGCCCATGTCCCGCCGCTCGGGTCGCCCTTGAGAGCACTCGGTACACCAAGCTGCATCGCCAATCCATTGACAATGAGTTCGAGCGTGTCGCCCTCGGCTCGCCCTTGTTCAAACAGCACAGCTTGCCCGAACAGGTTGCCACCTGCCGCAAGCAGCTTTGAGAGGCTCTTGGTATCGAGCGTCGAATCGAGCTGTGACATTGCGGCCTGGACAGACAAGGAGTCCACTAGCAAGACTAGGCTGTGCGTATCGCCAAAGTCATTCACACTGAAACCGGAGACCAGCAACTTGATCTCCGCATTCAGGGCGGAGTTGATGGGCGCGCTTGCAAGGATGTTGCCGCGCATCAAGGGTTGATCTTCAACGTACACAGGGACCGGCGTGCCGTAGTGCAACTGGGAGTTGGCGACAGCCGATGGTGGGTTGGCACCGAACACGTCGTAGACGTTGGACAGCCCGGCTACAGGATTCCTAGGCGCTATTGCAGCCCAGCCCCCACTCACAGCATCGGTGGAGACGGCTTGGGTATGGATTGCAGCCTTGAGCACGGCAAGTTGGTAGTCCAGGCTGAGCGCTGCAATCTGGCTTAGTCCGACTTGCGCAGCGGTGCCGCCCCCGCCCCCGCTGGCGATGCCCCCATTGATGCGCTCGGCCTCCTGCCCGATGCTGCGCATGCGCTCCATCGCTGCGACAATCAACTCCGCATCAGAGCTTGTAGAAGCCACCACTTTCGCACGGGCAATATCAAACAAGCTCGGATAGGTACCGGTCCCGCTGAACTTGCTGCGCATCTCGGCATAGAAGTCTTTGACTTCTGCGTGCTCAAAGAGTACGCCCAAGCCGTCGGTGCGGCCATACAGATCGCGAAAGGTCTGAATGGCAACGTCGAGGCGCGTGTCAACGGTCGTCCCCACGCCCGCGCCATTAAAGGTATAGGTGGCCTCAACACGGGAAGACGTCCCGTCATCCCGTCGCAGCAGGTTGAACGCAGTCGCGAGGTGACCCCCGAGCGAGTAACCCGTTACAGAAAACCTTGCGCCGCCGCCCAGCTTTGATGGGTCCGCCGCTAGATCCGCGTACCACTTCTCCATGTCGGCAATCTGGCCGAACGCCCAGCCGAACTCTTTGAGTTCCAGCGTGTTGGTGGCCTGGTTGTCTCGCGCGGCGTCGTCAATGAATTCGGTGGAGCGGAAGGAGATTACGAGTTGACCGACAGTCAGGCCATACTTTGCAAGTAGGTCGGCGGGCGCCTGATCGCGAACCTTGAACAGCGAGCCTGAGAAGCCAGTGGCCGTATTGCTTGTGTGTTCAACGACTTCCCAGATCTGCCCAAACTCAATCGCTTGAACGCTTGTGAACTTACTTGACCGGGAGTTTCCATCGGTCAATATGGACTGACCCGTCGCATCATCGAGTCGCCCGGAAAACGTAGTTCCCGGCGGTCGATCATTCAGCCCGAATACCGCTTCGGCGGCCATCTGTACGTTTGCAAATGCAAGAATGGAAGCTGCTGGCGTTGTCATTTCATTTCCCCTGAGTCGGCTGGACCACTTGATCTACGAAGAACCTAGTTGCAAACAATGTGCTGCCTCCCTTGAGCGCAGGGCAAGTCACTGCGAATTGCCATGGCGACCTAAATCCTGCGCGAGACCCCAGTCCGGGTTCGAATGAGAACGCTTTCAGTTCGGCCATCGTTTCTCCGCTGACGGTGTCGACAACTGTCACTCGCGCACCTGCGACCCAGTGCTCCCGATCCGACGACTCGCCAATTGGCTCGTAGTTGATCGCAATCTGCGCGGGCGGAGAAACCAGCGCCTCGTGCGTCAAGAAATCGTGTACCGATTTCCTAGGCCCTGTATTGACCCGATAGCGCTTGTACGAGCCGTCGAGCTGTTTGACATCGACGAACGTGAAGCCGCTCGATTTGGCTTTTCCGGGAGTGGTATTGAGGTATCCGCGGTGATTGCCCGGGCCTGCGTCGTGCTCCCATAGGAAGAACGACTCGATATACCCATCGTTGATCGCGTCCTTGGGCAGGCCTGCTCCCATCCATTTGGGATCGCTTTCGCGTTCGCTGCTTGTTCCGGTTCGCAGGTTCAGCAAGGTGATGCCGTCTACCCCTTGAATCGTCCGATAGATCTTCTCCCCCGCCCCCTTGCACCGCTCGTCAAACAACGCCTTGGCTTTGGTGTAACGCTCCTTGTGGCGCTTGCGCTCGACGAACTGCGGCCACAGCGGTATCGAGAACAGCACAAGGAGAACCACGACGCTCGCCAGCTTGTTCCACAAACCGGATTGGGCACGTACGACCAAAAGGGTGATGAAGCCCAAACTGCACCAGAAAATCCAACCCATCCCGCGCAGGAGGTCCGCGCCAACACCCAACTCAAGCATGACAACTTCCTTCAGACAACGGTTGACGCCAAATTTGAGTGCCAAATCGGCCTCCAACCCCCGTCCACATTGACTCAATCGCTATCAATTTCATAGCATTTCCTCTCAATTCACACATTCCGCTCCCCCTCCCCCGCCACCGCATGCAGCTGCCGCGCACCACCTTTGCCCATTTGCACCACCTCGTCCACCTTCAGCGTGCGCGGCAAGGCGTGGGTGATAAAGATCATGGTCACCTTGCCCTTTAGCGCGTTGATGGTGCGGGCAAAGTGCTCGGCGGTTTCGGCGTCCAGCGCGCTGGTGGCTTCGTCAAATATCAGCACGCGCGGGCGCTTGAGCAGCGCGCGCGCAATGGCCAGGCGCTGCTTTTGCCCGCCCGAGAGGCCAGCCCCGCGCTCGCCAATGGGGGTCTGGTAGCCCTGGGGCAGCGCCTCGATGGTGGTGTGGATCTCGGCCATGCGGCAGGCCTGCACGGCCTGCTCAAAGCTGGCGTGCGGGTTGGCCAGCATCAGGTTGTCCAGGATGGTGCCGCTGAACAGCACCGTCTCTTGCGGCACCACGCCAAAGTTGGCGCGCAGCTCGTTGGCGCTCAGGTGGCGGATGTCAATGCCGTCCACGCGGATCTGCCCCTGCTGCGGCCAGTAAAAGCCCTGCAGCAGCTTGGCCAGCGTGCTTTTGCCGGTGCCGCTGGGGCCCATCACGGCCACGGTGCGCCCGGGCTCGATGGTGAGGCTCAGGCCCTCGTACAGCCAGGGCAGGTCATCCGCGTAGCGAAAGCCCAAGCCCTCGATCTCGATGCGCCCGCGCCCCTGCGCCGCGCGCGAGGGCGCCAGGCTGTAGGGTTCGGTGGGCGCGTTCATCAGGTCGCCCAGCCGCGCCACGGCCAGGCGCGATTGCTGGAACTGCTGCCACAGCCCCACCAGGCGCATCACCGGCTGGCTGAGCTTGCCCGCAAACATCTGGAAAGCCACCAGCATGCCGATGGTGAACACCGCGCCCTCGGCCGGGTGCATCACCAGCCAGGCCCCGCCCAGCAGGATCAGCAGCGTCATCAGCTGCTCCAGCGTGGTGGCGGCCACCTGGTAGGTGTTGCCGATCTGCCGGGTCCGGAAGCCGCTGTGCAGAAAGCTGGCCAGGTAGCCGCTGTAGCGCGCCTTGAGTTGCGGCTCAAACTGCAGGCTCTTGACGGTCTCCAGCCCGGCGATGTACTCCGTCAAGAAGGCCTGGTTGCGCGCGCCCAGCATGAACTGCTCGTTCAGCCGCGCCTGGAACACCGGCGCCACCAGCGCCGATATCAGCGCGATCAGCGCCAGCATGCCCAGCGCCACCAGCGTCAAGGGCACGCTGTACCAGAACATCACCGCCACTGCGATCAGCAGGAAGGGGATGTCCAGTATCAGGGTGACGGCAGCAGAGCTCACAAATTCGCGGATGGTCTCCACCCCATGCAGGCGCGCCGCCACCACGCCCGTGGGCCGGTGCTGGAAGTACCGCGGCGGCAGGCGGAAGAGGTGGTCAAACACGGTGGCGGCCAGCACGGCGTCCACCCGGTTGCCGGTGTGCAGCACCAGGTACTGCCGCACCCAGCTGAGCACGGCCGTGGCCATCACAAAAATGGCCATGCCCACCGCGATGGCGATCAGCGTGCTCTCGGTCCGATGAACAACCACCTTGTCTATAACGGCCTGGGTAAACAGCGGCAGGCCCAGGGCCAGCAGTTGCAGCAGCAGGCTGGCGCCCAGCACGTCGCGCCAGACGGCGCGGTGTTTCAGCAGCTCGGGCACAAACCAGCCAAAGCCGAAGGCGCGCGGCGCGGCGGCCGCGGCGTCCGGGTCGGCGGGGGCTTCGGCCTGCGCGGCCAGCAGCACGGCCTGGCCGCTGTAGCGCGCGGCAAACTCCGCCAGCGGCTGGGTCTGTGGGGTGTTGGTGCCAGCGGGGATCCAGCTCACCTGCACGCCAGCGCCCTCGCCCTCCACACCCACCAGCAGGCCCAGCGCCGGGTGGGTGGACGGCTCGCCTTCCGCCGGCGTCAGCACCAGCACCGTGGCGCCGCCGGTGCGGGCCAGTGCGGCCAGCGGCAGGGCCTGGCCGGTGGCCTGCAGGCCCAAGCCGCGCGCGGCGGCAATCAGTGTGGCGGTGGTGTAGGGCGGCGCAAACTGGCGCAGCAGCAACTCTGCGTCAAACGGCTTGCGCAGCAAGGCGCAGGCCGAGCCCAAGCTCCAGGCCAGCTCCTGCGCCGTGATCTCCTGATACCGCATGCTCCTCCTCGCCCCTCAGCGACATGGAATGTAGGTTATCCGGAAATTGTAACTTTTAGTTTATGTCAAAGACGGTGAATATTCACAATGGCAGACGCTTCAGGCCGCCGCGCGCTTCGCCAGGATCTCAAACGCCGGCAGCGTCTTGCCCTCCAGCACCTCCAGAAAGGCGCCGCCGCCGGTGGAGATGTAGCCCACGTCTTTCTCGATGCCGTACTTGGCTATGGCGGCCAGGGTGTCGCCGCCGCCGGCGATGCTGAAGGCGCTGGACTCCGCAATCGCCTGGGCAATCACGCGGGTGCCCTGCTCGAAAGCGGCGAACTCAAACACCCCCACCGGGCCGTTCCAGACGATGGTGCCCGCGGCCTTGAGCTGCGTGGCCAGGCGCTGCGCGGTCTGCGGGCCGATGTCCAGGATGAGGTCGTCGTCCGCCACGTCGGCCGCGGCCTTGATGGTGGCGGGCGCGTCGGCGGCAAAGGCCTTGGCGGTGACCACGTCGGTGGGGATGGGCACCTCGGCGCCGCGGGCGGCCATGGCGTCGATCACCTTGCGCGCCTCGCCCACCAGGTCGGCTTCGGCCAGGCTTTTGCCGATCTTCAGCCCGGCGGCCAGCATGAAGGTGTTGGCTATGCCGCCGCCCACGATGAGCTGGTCCACGTTGCGCGACAGCGCCTCCAGGATCGAGAGCTTGGTGCTCACCTTGGAGCCCGCCACGATGGCCACCAGCGGGCGCTTCGGGTTGGCCAGGGCGCGGGTGATGGCGTCAATTTCGGCCGCCAGCAGCGGGCCGGCGCAGGCGATGGGCGCGTACTGGGCGATGCCGTAGGTGGTGCCCTCTGCGCGGTGCGCGGTGCCGAAGGCGTCGTTGACATAGATGTCGCACAGGGCGGCGAGCTTTTTGGCCAGCTCGGGGGCGTTTTTCTTCTCGCCATTGTTGACGCGGCAGTTCTCCAGCAGCACCACCTGGCCCGGTGCCACGCTGACGCCGTCCACCCAGTTGGCCAGCAGCGGCACGGGGCGGCCCAGCAGCTCGGCCAGGCGGGCGGCCACGGGGGCCAGGCTGTCCTCGGGCTTGAACTCGCCCTCGGTGGGGCGGCCCAGGTGGCTGGTGACCATCACGGCCGCGCCGGCGTCCAGCGCCATGCGGATGCAGGGCACGCTGGCGCGGATGCGGGTGTCTTCGGTGATGGCGCCCGAATCATCCTGGGGCACATTGAGGTCGGCGCGGATGAAGACGCGCTGGTTGCGGGCAGCGCCGCTGGCGCACAGGTCGGCAAAACGGAGGACGTTCATGGCAAGGGGGGTGGACGCGGGGGAGGGGAACCCGCAATTTTATGGGTCGCCCCTGACGCGACGCGGACGCAGGCTGCGGCTGCGGGGGCTACCAGCCCAGGCCGATGTGCAGCGGCAGGTACACGCACATGCCCGCCAGGATGGTGACGAACACGCTGCGCCGCCAGAAGAACGCCGCCGCCCCGGCGGCCGTGGCATACAACCGGGCGTCCTGCCAGGTGGTGATGAGCTGGCCCTGCGTCATCACCACCTCGGGGATGACGACGGCGGCCAGCGCGGCGATGGGCGCGTACTGCAGGCCACGCTGTGCCCAGTGCGGCAGCTGCCAGGGCCGCGCCGAGATGAAGAAAAAGCTGCGCGTGATGACCGACACCACGCCCAGGCCCAGCAGCACGCCCAGCGTCCACAGGTCAATGCTCACGACTGGGCCTCCCTGGGTGCGGCGGGTTCGGGCCGCTCGATGGCCAGGCAGAGCGCCACGGCCACCGCGATGGCCACGACGATGTTGAGCTTGAGCGGCAATTGCCATGCCACCACGGCGGTGGCACCGGCCAGCGCGCAGGCCAGCGCACGCATCCGGGTGGTGGCCAGCGAGCACAGCAGCCCCACCAGGCACAGGATGCCGGCAAAGCCCAGACCCCAGCGCGTGGGGATGAAGTTGGCCAGCGCCACGCCAGCCAGGCTGGCGCCGATCCAGCTGCTCCAGTTGACGGCGCAGTTGCCGGCCAGGTAGGCCTCTTGCGCCAGATGGCCGGCCGCGTCGGTGGCGGGCGCGGGGTGGCGGCGCACAAACAGCACGTAGCTCAGGTCGGCCGTCAGGTAGCCGTGCGTGAGGCGCTGCCACGCCGGCAGGTGCATCAGGTAGGCACGCAGGTGCAGGCTGAAGACCACAAACCGCAGGTTGACGCAGGCCGCCGTGGCCAGGATCACCCAGGCCGGCGCGCCGGCCACGATGAGCGGGATGGCCGCCAGCTGCGCGCTGCCGGCAAAGACCAGCAGGGTCATGAGCACGGCTTCCAGCACGCTCATGCCGGACTGGACCATGGCCACGCCGGTCATCAGGCCCCAGGCCGCGATGCCGGGCGCCTGGGGCAGCATGTCGCGCACGCCTTGCGCAAAACCGGGGTCGGCCTGCAGCCGCCGGCTCAAAAACATCAGGGCGCCGCCGTTTCGAACATCATGCCGGCCTTGATGTCGTGCCCGCGCAGGAACTCCGCCGCCGACAGCCGCTTGCCGCCAGCGCGCTGCAGCTCGGTCAGGCGCAGCACGCCAGAGCCGCACGCCACCTGCACGCCATCGGAATTTGCAAGCAAAATCGTGCCGCAGCCCCCGTCCACACTGGATTGTTTGCTATCAATTTCGCAGCGCCAGAGTTTCACCAGATCGTCCCCCAACTGGCTGAAGGCGCCGGGCGCGGGGTTGAACGCGCGGATGGCGCGGGCGATCTCCTGCGCCGGGCGCGACCAGTCGATGCGGGCCTCGGCCTTGTCGATCTTGTGGGCGTAGGTCACGCCCTCGGCCGGCTGGGGCGTGCGCTGCAGCTCGCCAGCGGCGGCGCGCTGCAGCGCCTGCACCACCAGTTGCCCGCCCAGCGCGGCCAGCTTGTCGTGCAGCGTGCCGGTGGTGTCGTCGGGCGCGATGGGCAGCGCCTGGGCCAGCAGCATGTCGCCGGTGTCCAGCCCGGCGTCCATCTGCATGATGGTGACGCCGGTCTGCGCGTCGCCGGCCTCGATCGCCCGGTGGATCGGCGCGGCACCGCGCCAGCGCGGCAGCAGCGAGGCGTGGATGTTGAGGCAGCCCCTGGCCGGAAGAGTTAGCACCCACTGCGGCAGGATCAGGCCGTAGGCGGCCACCACCATCACGTCGGCGCCAGCAGCCAGCAGGGCGTCGCGGGCCTCGGCCGCGTCCTGCGGGTACTTGCCGTCCAGCCGCAGGCTGCGCGGCTGTGCGACGGCAATGCCGTGCTGCAGGGCGAGCTGCTTGACAGGTGAGGCCTGCAACTTGAGGCCGCGGCCGGCGGGCCGGTCGGGCTGGGTCAGCACCAGCGGCACGCTGTGGCCGGCGTCCAGGAGCCGTTGCAGGGCGGTGGCGGCAAATTCGGGCGTGCCCGCGAAAACGACGCGCATCAGGCCTCAGTCCCGGTTCGGGGCATTGATGAACTCCATGCCCTGCTGGGTGCGCCGCACCACGTTGCCGGAATCCAGGTACACCCAGAAGAACATGTCGCTGCCATCGTTCCAGCGGTAGGTGAGCACGTCGCCAGCCCAGTCGCCGGTGCGCTCGACCATGGCGGGGCGGCCGAACTCGCGCTCGACATCGGCGCGGGTCCATTCGCCTGGCCTGACGCGGGCAAACTCGTTGCCCGTCAGCACCTGGCGCGCCTGCACGACGCGCCCGGAACGGTCCAGGTCCACCATGTAGGCGAATTGCCCCGCCGGCTGCTGCGAATACTGGAGCCGCTCACCATCGGCCAGCGCGACCACACGGCCGGGCGGGCCCAGCCGCGCCAGCACATCGGCGCGCGGGGTGCCGGGCGCGAAATCCACGCGCTGCAGGACGCCGGCGCACCCGCCCAGCAGGGCCGCAGCGGCGAGGGCTGCCGTCAGCTTCCGCAGGGGCAGGCAAGGGGCGCTCATGGTTGGCTCTGGCGAGAGGGGCAAGGGGCTCAGACGCGCTCGGCGTCACGCCGGGCCTTGATCATCTTGGTCTTGATGCGGTTGCGCTTGAGCGGGGACAGGTACTCGACAAACACCTTGCCCAGCAGGTGATCCATCTCGTGCTGGATGCACACGGCCAGCACGCCCTCGGCGGCGATCTCGCGAGAGGCGCCTTCGGCGTCCAACGCCCGGACCTTGACCGACTCCGCGCGCTCAACACCGTCGTAGATGCCGGGCACCGAAAGGCAGCCTTCTTCGTTGAGCTTCTTTTGCGGGCTGGCCCAGATGACCTCGGGGTTGATCAGCACCAGCGGCTGGTTGCGCTCTTCAGACACATCAATGACGATCAGCCGCTCGTGCGCGTCGACCTGGGTGGCGGCCAGGCCGATGCCGTTGGCGTCGTACATGGTCTCCAGCATGTCCTGCGCGAGTGCGCGCACGCGCGCGTCCACGTTCTGGACGGGTTTGGCGACGGTGTGCAGGCGCGGGTCGGGGTAACAGAGAATGGGCAGTAGGGCCATGAAAGCTGTCCTTGGGGTGGCGCAGCCCGACCATGCGGGCGTTCCCTCAAATGTCGCTATTTTCGCCACTTTTCAGGCCGGGCGCGACATGAAAGGCCAATAATCGTTGCCCAATCAAGGGCTTGAGCGCAGAATCGCGAGTGATTTGTCAAGATTTTCCGGGCGGTGGACCGGGGCGCGCAGACCCCACAAGCCGACCGGGGGGGCATTCTGATGGAAAAGCTACGGATCAATCAGTGGGTACATGGCACGGCGATGCTCGCGGTGCTCGGCCTTGTGCCGGTTGCGCTGGCGCAGACGCCTCCGGCGGTGACGCCCGGGCAGCGGGCAACAGCCGAGCAGGTGGCGCAAGCCGGTGTGCCGCTCAATGAACTGGCGCCCAACGCGCCCGACAGCCACACCGTCAAGAGTGGCGACACACTCTGGGGCATCTCCGGCCTGTTCCTCAAGAGCCCGTGGCGCTGGCCCGAGCTGTGGGGCATGAACCTGCAGGACATCCGCAACCCGCACAAGATCTACCCGGGCCAGGTGCTGGTGCTCGAAAAAAGCAACGGCCGCGCCGTGCTGCGCGCCCGGCTGGCGGGCGCCGATCAGCCGCCCACCGAAACCGTGCGGGTATCGCCGCGCACGCGCTTCTCGTCACTGGCGGACAGCGCCATCCCCACCATCCAGTCGCACCTGATCGAACCCTTCCTGGCCGAGCCGCTGGTGGTCGAAGAAAAAGTGCTGGCCGAAGCGCCCCGCATCGTCGCTGCACAGGAGGGCCGCGTGCTGCTGAGCCGCAGTGACCGGGCGTACGCGCGCGGCGGCCTGACGGAAGCCAAGGGCAAGCAGGAGTTCCGCGTGTTCCGCAACGCGGTGCCGCTCAAGGACCCGGGTACAGGTGAGATCCTGGGTTACGAAGCCCATTACTTGGGCAATGCGGTGCTGGTTCGGGGCGAAAGCACGCGCGAGGTCAAGGACAAGGACGGGAAGGTCCAGACCGAGGTGATTCCGGCCACGATCGACATCGTCTCCACCAAGGAAGAAATGCGCGTGGGCGACCGGTTGTTGCCGGCGCCGCAGCGCGACCTGGTGAGCTACGTGCCGCGCGCGCCGTTGATGCGCGCCGAAGGACGCATCGTCTCGATGTACGGCAGTGCGGTGGCGTTTGTCGGCCAGAACCAGATCGTGACGATCAACCGCGGCGCCAAGGACGGCATGGAGCGCGGACACGTGCTGGCGCTGATCCGCGACGGCGAGTCGCTGGCGGACCGTACCGACGGAAAGCGCGCGCAGATCAAGCTGCCCGACGAGCGCAACGGGCTGATGATGGTGTTCCTGACGTTCGAGCGCGTGTCCTACGCGCTGGTCCTCCAGTCGTCAGACGCCATCAAGGTCGGCGACCGCTTCACCAGCCCGCGCTAAACCCGTGCGGGCCGAGGCGGAAACCGCGCCCCTCACGCGCGAGGAACTGGGTGCATGGCTGCACCTGCAGGAAGCGCCGGGCATCGGCATCCGCGTCGCCAGGCAGTTGCTGGCGGCGTTCGGGTTGCCGGGCGCCGTGCTGGCCCAGAGAGACGCCGCACTGGGACAGTTTCTCTCCAGCGAACAGATTCAGTCCCTGCGAACACCTCCCGAAGGGCTGGACGCGTTGCTCGACGACACCCAGCGCTGGCTGGATACGCCGGGCAACACGCTGCTGACACTGGCGGACAACGACTACCCGGCAGCGCTGCTGGAACTGGACGACCCGCCCTTGATGCTGCATGTGACCGGCATCGGGCGGGCGATGCCGCAGGCCGGCCAGAGCGTGGCGATGGTGGGCAGCCGCAACCCGACCCCCCAGGGGTTGATCAACGCCCGGCAGTTTGCGAAGTCATTCAGCGCCAGGGGGTTGTGTGTGGTCTCAGGACTGGCCCTGGGGATAGATGGCGCCGCGCACGAGGGCGCGCTGGACGGGACCGGGACAACGCTGGCCGTGGTCGGTACCGGGCTGGACCGCGTGTACCCCAAGGCGCACCGCGAACTGGCGCACCGCATCGCAGGTCGCGGCTGGATTGTCAGCGAGTTCACCCTGGGCACGCCCTCGATCGCGGCGAACTTCCCGCGCCGCAACAGGTTGATCGCCGCGCTGTCCTGCGGCACCGTGGTGGTGGAGGCGGCCGTGCAGTCCGGTTCGCTCATCACCGCCCGTCTGGCGGCAGAGCTGGGGCGGGATGTGTTTGCGATTCCCGGGTCCATCCATTCGCCCCAATCGCGCGGCTGCCACGCCCTGATCAAGCAGGGCGTGAAGCTGGTGGAGGACGCGCAAGATGTGCTCGAAGAGCTGAAACTGGAGACCAACCCGGCGCGGGCATCACTGGCCGCGGCGCCAGACCCCGATGCCACAACGGATGCAGGGTTGCTGAAGGTGTTGGGACACGACCCGGTCAGCCTGGACGCCTTGCTGGCACGCACCGGGCTCGATACGGCCACGCTTCAGGCCCGGCTTCTGGAGCTGGAGCTTGAGGGCCGGGTGGCACGGCTGCCCGGGGGGTTGTTCCAGCGCGTCGCCTCGGCCTGAGGCCTCCCGGCTTTCTGCGCTATATTGGCGCCATGTTCGAAGTGCTTGTGTACGTCTACGAGAACTACTGGCGCGGCGATGCATGCCCCGAGCTCCCGCTGCTGGGGCGAAAACTCAGCGCGGTTGGTTTCGAGGCCGAAGAGATCGAACAGGCGCTGAGCTGGCTCGAAGGTCTCAATCTTGCTGCCACGGGACTGCCGGCCGAAACATCCACCACCTCTGACGCTGCGCTGGCGCCCGCGAGCGACAGCCTGAGGATCTGGTCTGTCGCCGAGCAGGACCATCTGGGCGCCGAGTGCCTCAGCTTCGTGAGCTTTCTCACCAGCGCAGGCGTACTGCCCGCCTCCCTGCGCGAAATTGTCCTGGACAGGGCAATGGCAGCGCCCGGGCAACCGGTGGCGCTGGATGACCTCAAGATCATCATCCTGATGGTGTATTGGCGCTTTGGCGAGGAGCCCGACGCGCTGGTGCTGGACGAGCTTTGCGACGATACGCAGGCGCGCATCGCGCACTGAGGATCAGGCAGACGGCCTTCAGTTGAGCAGGCGTTCGGGGTTGGCGTCCAGCTTGGCGAGCGCATCGCGCGTCGCGCGCACGGTGAGCGTCTCTTCCTCCTGCGGAACCAGCAGGCCGGCCTGCAGGTAGGCCGCCAGCCGGCGCGCCTGAATCAGGTAGTTGCGGTGATCCGCAGAAGCGAACAGGTGCAGTTGGCGGCGCTCGCTGTGCCACACGTACTGCACGCGCGCGGACTTGCCGTTGTGGTCCAGGTTGAACCAGTTGCCGGTCTGCAGTTCGCGCGCCCACGCCAGCATGGCCTCGGTGGGACGTGAGCCTCCGTTGGCCACGACTTCCAGCTCTGACGCATCGATCCCGATCATCACCTCCAGAGTGCCGGCATCCAGCGGGAGGTCGCCCACCACGTCGGCATCCGAGAGATAGTCTTCCAGGTTGGACAGGCGCTTGGCCATCACGTCAATGCGCTCCTGGGAAATGGCCTCGGTCTTTGACATGAACGCGTCGGCCAGCGTGTCGCTGATCGTCTTGATGTGCAGGTCCTGCACCGGAACCGCCAGACCCAGAAGGTCCATGCCCACGCGAAGCCGATGCAGCATCTTGGGCAGGTCCTGGATCACCCTGGCGCGATCCGCGCGATTGGGCTTTGCGCTGGCGGCCCAGACCAGGTCGGCGGCACAGCGCTTGAGCATGACGGTCTGCTCGTGCTGGGGCCCGTTGCGCACAGCAGCCACGGCCAGCACTTCGGCCCAGGTCTTGAAGAGGAACTCCCGGATGTCTTCGCGCACGGGCATGTCGTTGAGCATGTTGCGCATCTCGATGGTGTACTGGATCGCCATCGTCTCCTTCTGCTCAACCTGTTGCGCAACGCTGACCACCCGCTGGGCCGAACCCTGCTCGGTCAGGTACTTGCCCAGGAACTTCTGGAACTCGTCGTAGACGAGCTGGAACACACGTCGACCCGTCTCGGGATACTGCTCGATCACCTGCACCACACGTTTGATCTCGACTTCAAGCGCGCTGCCGCTGACCGCATCAAAACCCATCACGCAGGACCCCATGCGGTCGATCAGCTTTCGAGCCGGGTGTTGCAGCGACTCGAAAAACTCGGGCTCTGCCAGTGCGACGCGCAGCACCGGCATCTGCAACCTGGCAAACCAGACCCGGACGGCCGGCGGGATCCGGTCTTCCGCCAGGATGCTCTGGAACATCAACGCCACGATTTCGATGGTGGCCTTCTCGCTGGACGTGGTGGCTTTGCGCTTGAGTTCGACCGTGCGCTCGCGCATCTCCACCGAGACGCGCTGCACTCCAGCCGGTGAATAGTCGTGGCTTTCCCACTCGCTGGCGCCGGTGCTGGCCCCCGCCACCTCGGTGTCGCGGCCAGTGGCCTGCGCTCGCGGCGCAATGGCGCGCGCCAGCTCCGCAGAGGGCGGCTGAGGCTTGGTCACGTCAAAGCCGGCCACCTGGGCCGTCAGCATCCGCCGCAGTTGCCCCATGACCCCCTGGGCGCGCTGACGTGCGCGCGCCAAGGGCGTCGAGCCGGTCATCATGCGCGTTTCGTCACTCGCGCCGGAAGCGTATCCGGACGACCCACTGCCCGCGCCGGTGGCCCCGCGCGAGTCGGTCGCAGACCCGCCTCGCGTATCGTCCCAGCCTCCAGAAGACCCGGTATCCCCGCGACCTGACGCGCGCGCCGGGCCAGCCGACCCGTCACCCGCCGGGGCATGAGCCGCCGGCGACCGGGATGCTTTGCGCTCCGGCGGAGCAGTCTCTGCGCTTCGCTTGACGCGATGGCGGAGCTCAATGTCCACCATCACGCCACGCTGCACCAGAAACGCGTTGGTGGCGTGGTAAATGGTCACCAATCGCTTCGAGAGGCCCTGGACGATGACATCGTGCACCGGCAACCACGCTTCCCGGGGCATGCCCGAAGCAGACCACTGTTCCACCATGAGCAGCAGCAGGACCTCGGGGCGCAACACATCGTAGCCAGGCAACTCCTCGACGGATTCGAGGCGCTGCATGCGAATCGACAGATCGTTGATCTCGGCGCCCACCTTGTCGGCAACCGCGAGGGCAATTCGCGAGGCAAGGATCTTGTTGTCAACAACTTCATCGTCAAGCAGCTCGAAGCTCATCTCCTCCAGCCGCACACGGGCGGTCGCGGTGGGAGGCTGCAGCGCCCGCTGCCAAGCCGACACACTGCCTTCGACCCACACCGGTCGGCTCTTCTGGAAGGCGATCCACGCATCGCGGCGATCCTGCATTTCCCTTGCACTCGCCACCTCATCCACCAGCGCCGAGTAGCGCGCCAGAACAGCTGCGCCCAGCTCTTCCATGAGCTTGGCCATTTCGCCCAGAAACAGCTCGCGCGCCTTGCGTGCCAGCTGGAATTCGGGGGTACTGGACGCAGGGAGGGCCATCGGCGCCAGCCTCAGACGGTTGCGCCGGCGTTGGGATCGTTCGGGTCCTCCTCCTTGCGCACGCGCACGAGGTCTTCCCGTTTGACGCCCAGCCACATGGCAATTGCGGCCGCGACAAACACGGAAGAATAGATGCCGAAACAGATCCCGATGGTCAAGGCGAGGGCGAAGTAGTGGAGCGTGGGGCCGCCAAACAGCAGCATGGACAGCACCATGATCTGGGTCGAACCGTGGGTGATGATCGTACGGCTGATGGTGGACGTGATGGCGTTGTCAATGATTTCCACCGTGCCCATCTTGCGAAAGCGGCGGAAGTTTTCACGAATGCGGTCAAAAATGACCACGGATTCGTTGACCGAATACCCCAGCACCGCAAGAACCGCCGCGAGCACCGCGAGCGAAAATTCCCACTGGAAGAACGCGAAAAAACCCAGGATGATGATGATGTCGTGCAGGTTGGCAATGATGGCAGCAACCGCGTACTTCCATTCAAACCGGAAGGCAAGGTAAATCATGATGCCGATTACGACCACACCGAGTGCTTTGAGGCCATCCACTGCAAGCTCATCTCCGACCTGCGGGCCCACAAACTCGGTACGGCGAAGGCTGACGGAGGGGTCCGCCGCCTTCAGGGCAGCCAGCGCCTTCTCGCTCTGCTGCGCAGAACTGACGCCCTTCTGGGCCGGGAGTCGGATGATGACGTCACGCGAAGTACCAAAGTTCTGCACCTGGATATCGGTGTAGCCCAGCCCTGAGATGGTCCCGCGGACCTTTTGGAGGTCCGCGGCCTGCGAATAGCCCACCTCCATGACAGTCCCGCCGGTGAACTCGACCGACAGGTGCAGCCCCCGCGTGAACAGGAAGAACACCGCGGCAGCGAAGGTGAGGAACGAAATGATGTTGAACACCAGCGCATGCCGCATGAACGGGATGTCGCGCCGGATCTTGAAAAATTCCATGGCTGGCTCCTAGTCCGGTTTGACTGCAAGGGTGTCGCCGACGGGGCGCCAGACCGTCCCGATGGATACCGACTTGAGTTTCTTCTTGCCGCCGTACCAGAGGTTGACCAGGCCGCGCGAGAAGAACACGGCCGAGAACATGCTGGTGAGAATGCCGATGCAATGCACCACCGCGAATCCGCGCACCGGTCCGGAGCCGAAAGCCAGCAACGCGACGCCCGCGATCAGTGTCGTGATGTTGGAGTCCAGAATGGTGGCCCAAGCCCGGTCATAACCAGCGTGTATGGCGGCCTGCGGGGACGCACCGGCACGCAGTTCTTCGCGCACGCGCTCGTTGATCAGCACATTGGCGTCAATGGCCATGCCCAGTGCCAGCGCCATGGCGGCCATCCCCGGGAGGGTCAGCGTGGCCTGCAACATGGACAGGACAGCCACAAGCAACAGAAGGTTCAGCGCCAGCGCCAACCCCGATATCAGGCCGAACAGCATGTAATACAGGCTCATGAAGGCCACGATGACCAGGAAGCCGTACTGGACGCTCTTGAAGCCTTTCTCGATGTTGTCCGCACCCAGGCTCGGCCCGATGGTGCGCTCTTCGATGATCTCCATGGGCGCCGCCAGTGAGCCGGCACGCAGCAGCAGGGCCGTGTCGTTGGCCTCCACCGTGCTCATGCGCCCGGAAATCTGGACCCGCCCGCCACTGATCTCCGAGCGAATAACGGGGGCCGTGACGACTTCGCCCTTGCCCTTTTCGAACAACAGGATGGCCATGCGCTTGCCCACGCTCTCGCGCGTCACGTCGCGGAAGATCCGCGCACCCTTGGCGTCCAGAGTCAGGTGCACCGCAGCTTCCTGGGTCTGGTTGTCAAATCCTGGTTGCGCATCGGTCAGGTTCTCGCCGGTCAGGATGACCTGCTTCTTGACGATCACCGCCTGCTGGTTGCGGTCGAGGTAGCGTTCGGTACCGAATGGCACCGGTCCCGTGCCGGCCTCGGCTGCCCGGGCCTCTGCGCCTTCGTCCACCATGCGGACTTCCAGGGTGGCGGTACGGCCGATGAGGTCCTTCGCGCGTCCCACATCCTGGATACCGGGCAACTGCACAACAATGCGGTCCAACCCCTGCTGCTGGATCACGGGCTCGGCGACGCCCAGTTCGTTGATCCGGTTGTGCAGTGTCGTGATGTTCTGCTTGAGGGCCATTTCCTGCACGCGCCGCGCCGCCTCCGGCTTGATCGTGGCGGTGAGCTTGTATTCAATGCCTTCTGCCACATCGACAAACTGCAGGTCGGCAAACTGGTCCTGAAGCAGGCGGCGGGTGGCGTCCAGCATCTGTGAATCGCGAAGGCGGACCTTGATGGACTGTCTGTTGCGGCTGATGCCATCGTGCCGGATGTTTTTCTCACGCAGGGCGCTGTGCAGGTCACCCGCCAGTGATTCGGCCTTCTTGGACAGAGCCGCCTGCATGTCCACCTGCAGCAGGAAGTGCACGCCGCCGCGCAGATCCAGCCCCAGATACATGGGCGCAGCGTGCAGTGCCGAGAGCCAGGCGGGGGAGCGGGACACCAGATTGAGGGCAACAACATAGCCCGGTTCGGCCGGGTCCGGAATGAGCGCCTTCTGGATGGCGTCCTTGGCCTTGATTTGGGTGTCGGTGGAATCGAAGCGCGCACGCACGGCATTCGGCTCCAGCGTGATGAAGTCCGATTCGATCCCCGCACCTTTGAGCGCCTGCACGACCCGCCCCTGGGTGGTGGAGTCGATGCGCACCGTGGCCTTGGCTGCCGACACCTGAACGGCTGGCGCCTCGCCAAAAAAGTTGGGCAGGGTATACAGCATCCCCACCAGCAGGGCGATCACCATGATCGCGTATTTCCAGACCGGGTATCGATTCATAAAACCTGTGCGAAGCGCGAACGCCCTGAAAGAAGAGAAGACTTACTTGATGGTGCCCTTGGGCAACACCTGGACCACCGCGCTGCGCTGGACACGGACTTCCACCCCACCAGCAACTTCCATCCCGAGGTACAGGTCATCCAGCTTGGTTACCTTGCCCAGCAGGCCACCGGCAGTCGCCACTTCGTCTCCCTTGGCAAGCGCGTCGATCATGGCGCGGTGCTCCTTCTGGCGCTTCATCTGGGGGCGGATCATGACGAAATAAAGCACCACGAACATGAGCACCAGGGGCAACATGCTCATCAGGGAAGAAGACATGTCGCCGCCCGCGGCGGCAGGTGCGGTCTGGGCAAAGGCAGAAGAAATAAACACGGTGGCTCCACTTTCAGAAAACAGCAGGTGACAGACGACCAGCCGCCTGCCTTGAGGCAGGCGGCGAAACAACCCGGGATTGTATTCGGCCGGGTCAGGTAAGCGGTTGTAACCCGGGCCGATTCCCTGCCCGGGAGAACGGTCAGGCGGCCCGGCGGCCGGCCTCGCCGTGGGGCCAGGCCTGCAGCAGTTGCTCCCGCTGGAGGCGGGCCGCATGCAGGTGGCGCTCCTTGACATGCCCGTAGCCCCGGATCTGCTCCGGCACAGAGGCGATCTGGACCGCCAGCGAATGGTTGGCGGCCACCAGCGCGGGCAGCAGGCCTTCCAGCGTGCTGCGGTATTCGGAGATCAGTTCGCGCTCCGCACGCCGCTCGGCTGTGTACCCAAACGGGTCCAGCGACGAGCCGCGCAGTCCCTTGAGCCGTGCCAGCAAGCGGAACGCAGGAAGCATCCATGGTCCAAAGCGGCGCTTCTGGAGTTCGCCTTTCTCGTTGCGCCGCGCGAGCAGGGGCGGGGCCAGGTGGTAGTTCAGCTTGAAATCACCCTCAAACTGGGCATTCACACGAGCCAGGAACGACGGGTCGGTGTGCAGTCGCGCCACTTCGTACTCGTCCTTGTAGGCCATAAGTTTGAAGAGATAGCGGGCCACGGTTTCGGCCAGAAGGCTCTTGCCAAGGGGCGCTTCCACCAACTGCACCTTCTGTACGAAGTCGGCGTACGCCCGGGCATAGGCTGCGTTCTGGTAGGCGGTAAGGAATTCGACGCGGCGTGCCACCAGGGTGTCCAGTGATTCCCGCTTCCTGAATTCGATCACCTGCGCAGGCGCCATCTGGGACTGCACAGAAGCCCAGTCGTGTGCAGCGCGACGGCCCCACTCAAAGGCTGCCTTGTTCTGTTCCACCGCGACCGCATTGAGCTCCATTGCGCGCAACAGGGATTCGCGGGAGAGAGGCACCCAGCCCTTTTGCCAGGCGTAGCCCAGCATCATCGGGTTGGTGTAGATGCTGTCGCCCATCAAGCGGGTGGCGGCGCCGTCGGCGTCAAACGCGCCCACGCCCTGCTCACCCACGGTTTGCACCACCTCGGCCACGCAGGCCTCTGACGGATTGGCCCAGCTGCCGTTCTTGACGAAGGCCGCCGTTGGCGTTCCGTGTGAGTTGATGGCCACATGGGTGCGTCCAGGCCGCATCCTCAGTGTGGTCTCCTTGGACACAGTCACCAGCGGGTCGCAGCCGATGATCAGGTCGGCTGCGGCCATGCTCACGCGGGTCGTGCGGATCTGCTCCTGCGAATCCGCGATCAGCACATGGCTCCAGGTCGCGCCTCCCTTCTGGGCCAGACCGCCCGCGTCCTGAGTGACGATGCCCTTGCCCTCAATATGCGCCGCCGTGCCCAGCAACTGGCCGATGGTGATGACGCCGGTTCCGCCCACGCCCGCCACCACAATGCCCCAGACCTGGCCTCCGGCGGGGTGGGAGGGCGCGAACACAGGCTCAGGCAGGCTCTGCAGTGCCACCGGTTGCACCGCCGCGGCCTTGGGCTTCTTCTTGAGCTGCCCGCCCTCAACGGTGACAAAACTGGGGCAGAAGCCCTTTGTGCACGAATAATCCTTGTTGCAAGTGCTCTGGTTGATGGTGCGCTTGCGACCGAACTCGGTGTCCAGCGGCTCCACGCTGAGGCAATTGGACTGCACGCCACAGTCGCCGCAGCCCTCGCACACCAGCTCATTGATGACCACGCGTTTGGCCGGGTCCACCATGGTGCCGCGCTTGCGGCGGCGGCGCTTCTCGGTGGCGCAGGTCTGGTCATAGATGATGACCGTGGTGCCCTTGATTTCGCGGAACTCACGCTGGATGGTGTCCAGCCGGTCACGGTGCTCGATGGCGATGCCCGCCGGCAAACCACCCACACCGTCGTATTTTTCGGGCTCGTCGGTCACGATGGTGATCTTCACCGCGCCCTCGGCCCGCATGCTCTGCGCAATCTGGATCACGCTGTGGCCCTCGGGCCTCTCGCCCACTTGCTGGCCGCCGGTCATCGCCACCGCATCGTTGTAGAGGATCTTGTAAGTGATGTTCACGCCCGCTGCAATGCTCTGGCGCACCGCCAGCAGCCCGCTGTGGAAGTAGGTGCCGTCCCCCAGATTGGCAAAAATGTGCTGGTCGGTGGTGAACGGTGCCTGCCCTACCCAGGGCACGCCCTCGCCCCCCATCTGGGTGAAGCCCACCGTGCTGCGGTCCATCCAGGTGGCCATGAAATGGCAGCCGATGCCCGCCATCGCGCGCGAACCCTCGGGCACCTTTGTGGAGGTGTTGTGTGGGCAGCCCGAGCAGAACCAGGGCTGGCGATCGGCGCCTTGCACGGCCTTCACTTCGATGGCCTTCATCGAGCGTTCCTTGGCCTCCAGAATGGCCAGCTGCGCATCGATGCGAGCGGCCATGTCGCCATCCACGCCCATCTTTTTCACGCGTTGGGCAATCGCCCGGGCAATCAGCGCGGGCGACAAGTCGGCATTGGCGCGCAAGAGCGTGTGGGCTGAGGGGTTGGCCATGGACCATTCGCCGCCGCTGAAGTCGCCCTCCACTTCATTGAACTTGCCCAGCACATTGGGTCGCACATCGGCACGCCAGTTGTACAACTCTTCCTTGAGCTGGTACTCGATGACCTGCCGCTTTTCCTCGATCACGAGGATCTCGCGCAGGCCAGTGGCGAATTCACGGGTGATCTGGGCTTCCAGCGGCCAGACCACGCCGACCTTGTGCACGCGGATGCCCAGCTGACGACAGGCGTCGTCATCCAGCCCCAGATCCACGAGAGCCTGTCGCGTATCGTTCCACGCCTTGCCGCTGGCAATCAGGCCCAGCCGGTCGGCCTTTGTTTCCACCGCGCTGTAGTTGAGGCGGTTGGCACGGATGTAGGCCAGTGCCGCGTACCACTTGTAGTCAAACAGGCGGGCTTCCTGGTCCAACGCGTGGTCGGGCCAGCGGATGTGCACGCCGCCGGGCGGCATCTGGAAATCGGTGGGGATCCTGATCTGCACGCGCTCAGGGTCGATCATGGCCGTGGCGCTGGACTCCACGATTTCCTGGATCGTCTTCATGCCGGCCCACACGCCAGAAAAGCGGCTCATGGCAAAAGCGTGGATGCCCAGATCCAGGATTTCCTGCACCGTCGCCGGGAAGAACACCGGGAAGCCGCACGCCTTGAAGATATGGTCGCTCTGGTGCGCGGCGGTGGAGCTCTTGGAGATGTGGTCGTCTCCGGCCACCGCGATCACGCCGCCCCAGGGCGTGGTGCCGGCCATGTTGGCGTGCTTGAATACATCAGAGCATCGATCCACGCCGGGGCCCTTGCCGTACCAGATGCCGAACACGCCATCAAACCGGTTGGTGCCTGGCGGCGAAAAACCCAGCTGCTGCGTGCCCCACAACGCGGTGGCCGCCAGTTCTTCATTCACACCCGGCTGGAACACAATGTTTTGCGCCTTGAGGTACTTTGCAGCTTTCCACAGGGCCTGGTCATAGCCGCCCAGCGGCGAACCGCGGTACCCGCTGATGAACCCTGCGGTGTTCTTGCCCTGCAGCGAGTCGCGCAACCGCTGCAGCATGGGCAGCTTGACCAGTGCCTGCACCCCGCTCATGAAGGCGCGCCCGTAGTCCAGGGTGTACTTGTCGTCCAGCGTGACGGTTTCCAGCGCTTTGCGGATGTGTTCGGGTAGCGGGGCGTTCATGGGTCTGGGGTCTCCGTGGGGCTATGTGGCCGGCCTTGTGGGCCGCGTTCAGGACGAGCCTGTCCCGGATAGGGACAAGCCTCTAATGGAATGCAAAGTGTATGTGGGTTGCGCCGATAAATCTTTGCGTTCTATGCCATAAAAACACTAATATGAGCAAGATCCTTTCCAATATTCGCCAATCATGGAAACGCTTGACAAATTTGACGTCGCCATCCTGTCCGAGCTGCAGACCGATGCCCGGCTCACCAATGCCGAGTTGGCCCAGCGGGTGGGCCTCTCGGCAGCACCCTGCTGGCGGCGCGTGCGGGCACTGGAGGAAGCCGGGTTCATCAAGGGCTACCGCGCCGAGATCGACCGGCACCGCATCGGCCTGGGCGTGCTGGCCTTTGTTCGGCTGGACGCCAACCGCAACACGGCCGAACTCACACGTGAGATGGAAGAAGCCATTGGCCGGATCCCGGAAATCATCTCGTGCCACTACATCAGCGGTGCCGGAACGTTTGAGCTTCAGGTCGTCAGCCGGGACCTGGAGACATTCTCGGTATTTGCCCGCAAAGTGCTGCTGAACCTGCCAAACGTGAAGGACCTGCACACCAGTTTCTCGCTTGGCGAGGTCAAGGCCAGCAGCAGCCTGCCGCTGACGCACTTGCTCAAGGCGTCCAAACCCTGATCGCGCCGCCTCAGCCCGGTGGACGGGGCCACAGCACCCACATCTGCAGCGGCTGCTTGAGCCGACCGGCCAGTTCACCCGCCTCAGGGCCCCAGCCGGCGAAATAGTCGGCGCGCACCGCTCCTACGATGGCCGAGCCCGTGTCCTGCGCGAACACCAGCCGCTGGAGCGCGATGGCAGGTCCCGGCGATGCCAACCACACCGGCGTGCCGTACGGAATGCTCTCTCGATCCACCGCAATCGAACGGCCGGGTGTGAGCGCCACGCCCTGCGCGCCGCGCGGACCAAATCCGGCGTCCAGATCGCTCAGGAGCTCCTCGCGGAAAAACACGGTGCGCGGGTTGCTCCACAGCATTTCATTCAAACGCTGGGGGTTCTGCCGCGCCCACGCCTTGATGCCGGGCCACGAGGCGTCGCGGATCGCGCCCTGTTGCAACAACCAGTTGCCCACACTGCGGTAGGGCTGATCGTTGCTGCCGGCAAAGGCCAGCCGCACCAGGCGCTGGCTGCCGTCGGCCTCGGTGATGCGCACACGGCCTGACCCCTGGATCTGCAACACCAGCGCGTCCAGCGGGTCCGCGAGGTACGCAATCTCGCGGCCACGCAGCTCGGCCCGGGCCTCGGGCAGGGTGTCGATCTCCTGGCGGCTGTACCAGGGCCGTCGAGTGGACAGACTGGCGGGCGGGCGGTACAGCGGCACGGCGTTGCCGGGGCCGGGCTGGCGCGTCGCGTCCAGCAGGGGTTCGTAGTACCCGGTAAGCAATCCGTCGGTCGCTCCGGCCAAAGGCTCCACACGATAGGGCTGCAGGTTTCGCACCATCCACTCGCGTTGCGCGTTGCCGTCCGCAATCGCCAGTGGCCGCACCTGCGCGCAAAGGGGCGCGAATGCCGGGCCCGGGCGCTCGCAGCTGCGCAACCAGGCGTTCCAGGCCTCGTGCAGGGCATCGTCTGCGAATCCGGGCAGGTCGGTCCAAGGTACGGCCACCCAGCGGCTGCGTGGCTGCAGGATGGCAGGCGCCAACTGGCCGTTTGGCGTGGGGGCAGGCACCGGGTTCGCTACGACCGGCCCGGTGGGCATGGGTGGCCCGACGGGAGCCGTGCCGCAGGCCACGAGCATTCCTACAATCCACAGGGCTGCAACAAACCGGATAAACCGCATCATGGTGCTGATTCTGCTTGAAGCGCTGCTGGCGCTGGCGCTGCTGGTGGGCATTGTCTGGTGGACGATGTTCAGCGGCCGCCGTGGCGGGGAGCCGCCTGCCGCGCCAGAAGATGACAAGCCCGAAAATTCAGGCAAAAACGGGCCGTAGCCCCCGCCAGTGCTTGCTGCGTTGCTATAGATTTCGTAGCAAATTGGCCAGCTCCACTGCGGATTTCGCTCCCATCTTGTCGAACACCCGGGCACGGTGAACCTCCACCGTGCGCACGCTGATGTCCAGCTGGTCAGCGATCAGCTTGTTGGGCAACCCCTCAACGACGAGGCGCATCACGTCGCGCTCACGTTCGGTCAGTTCGTTCAGCCGTGCTTTCAGGCTGGCTTTTTCCTGGAGGGCACCCAGTGCCCGGGCGGACTGGGCCAGCGCCGCCTCCACACGATCGACGAGCGCGTTGTCGGAGAACGGCTTCTCGCAGAAGTCAAAGGCCCCGCGCTTGACCGCATCCACTGCCGTGGGCACGTCGGCATGGCCGGTCAGGAAGATCACCGGAATCAGGGGCAGCAGGCCGCGAGCCGCCAACCGGTCGAACAGGGCGAGGCCACTCATGCCGGGCATGCGCACATCCAGCAGCAGGCAGCTGGGCTCGCGCGGGCTGAAGCCGCCCTCGAGCAGGGCATCGAAGGCGTCGGCACTCTCAAAGGGTTCGCTGAGCAGCCGGCGGGAGCGCAAGAGCCAGGCCAGCGCATCGCGCACGCTCGCGTCGTCGTCGACGATGAATACCGTTGCGTGCAGGGAGCGTTCCATCACGGAGGGGCCACAGGAAGCGTGAATCTGAAAATCGTACCCTGCGGATGGTTCGCATCGAACCCGAGGAATCCCCCATGCTGCTCCACCACCGTGCGGCACAGGCTCAGCCCCAGACCCATGCCCTCGGCCTTGGTGGTAAAGAACGGTGTAAAGAGCTGCGCCGCCACCTCCGGCGCAATGCCCGGGCCGACATCGGCCACCGAGAACTCCGTCCAACCCGCATGGTGGATGGTGCGCTCGTTGGACGGAGCCAGCACGACCTTCAGCACGAGCTTGCGACGCACGATCTCGGGACGATCCATGGCCTGCATGGCGTTGCGCGCCAGATTCAGCAGCACCTGTTCCACCATGGTGGCGTCGCACAGCACATCGGGCAGGCCCTCGGCACAGACCGTCTCCACCTGGACGCCCAGCTTGCGCGCCTGCAACTGCACCAGGGGCATGACCGCATCGATCAGCGCGCGGGGCGCGACCGGCACGCGATCCTGCTCCCTGCGACGCACGAAGTCGTGCACGCTGCGGATCACCCGCCCGGCGCGCTCGGCCTGCTCGGCGATGCGCCGCATGGCGGTTTCCAGTTCCGCGTGCAATCCGTCCTGCCGGGGCAGCAGGTTGAGCGAACCGGTGGCGTAACTGGAGATGGCGGCCAGCGGCTGGTTCAGTTCGTGGCTCAGCAGCGACGCCATTTCGCCCACCGTGGCGAGCCGCGCCGTCGCTTGCAGGCGCTCCTGCGAGGTTCGTGACAACTCTTCCACGCGGCGCTGCTCGCTGATGTCCACCACTGCGCTCATCCAGCCGGTCTGGATGCCGGTTGCATCAATCAGTGGCGCCTCGATGATGAGCACGGGAAACCGTGATCCGTCCTTGCGAAGGAAGACGGACTCGAACCCCTGCCGTGGCGGAGAACTTCCCGCCAGGCGGATGGCCTGGCGCTTCTGGTATTCGTCCACCAGTTCCGGTGGCCAGTAGGGTGCCGGGGCACTGGTGCCCAGCAACTCGTCAGCAGACAGGCCGACCATGGCGCAGAACGCAGGGTTGACATAGGTGATGCGACCCTGCAGGTCGCGCGCCCGCAGTCCAGTCACCAGCGAATCCTCCATCGCCTTGCGAAACGCCAGCGCGTCGGCCAGCCCGTGCTCGGCGCGCAAGCGCCGGCGCATGTCCTTGCCCAACATGGCCAGCACGGAGAGCAGTGCGATCGACAGGCCGGTGACCAGCGCGGTCAGGACATTGGGGAACAGGTCCGGCTCGGCGCGCCAGCTGTCGATGCGAAGCACCAGCGTGTTGCCCGGCAGGTCCAACAGGTGTTGCGCGGTGAACACCCGGTTGCTGCGCAGCACGGCCCCGTGCAGGGCCAGTCGCGTGCCATCGGCTTCCGTAAAGGCCAGCTGCACGCCGCGGGACGCGCCCCCCTCGATGAGTTCGCCCAGCATGTCCTGCAACGAGTAGGTGGCCACCAGGTAGCCCGACAACTGACCCGCGGAGACCAGTGGCATGCACAGCTCCAGCACCTCGATGCCGAGACCGGCGGACTGGGGCAGGAAGTAGCTGGTTGAATAGGCCGGGCCGCTGAAGCGGCGCGCCGTGGCGCAGGCCAGCGAGACGTCACCCAGGGTGTGCTCCCGGCCCAGGCGGTCGAATACGGCACCGCGAAACGGGGTGTCCGCGTGGGCGCGTATGCCAAGACCGGTGTCGCGCCACTCGATACGCAGCAACTCGCGGTGTTCCCGCAGGACCGTCGAAGCCTGATAGCTCCACATTGAAGGGCCCGGCTCGCCGGCAAAGATGGCCTGCAGGGTCTGGACATTGCGGTTCAACCCCGACCGGACGTCATTGACGGCGCTCACCGCCTGGCGGTCCAGCGTGTTCTGGACCTGGCTGGATTCGAAGCGGCCGGCCAGCCACACCAGCAGCGCCAGCAGGAATACGACCAACGCCACCAACAGGGCCCACAGGCCGTGGCGGCGGGAGGCAAGGGCCAGCGCGTTCACAGGACCCGGTGCCCAAGCGCAGGCAATTCCGCGCGACGGCGACGTGTCTGGCCTGCGTCCATCTGCATCACGATCACCCCTTCACCCACAGGAAGCCGTGCCACCACCTCGCCCCACGGATCCACCACCAGGCTGTGGCCCCAGGTGCGGCGGCCGTTCTCATGGAGTCCTCCCTGTGCCGGCGCTCCCACCCAGGCCAGGTTTTCGATCGCGCGAGCGCGCAACAGCACGTCCCAATGTTTCTCGCCGGTGCCGTGGGTGAACGCGCTGGGCACCAGCAAGAGGTCTGCACCGGCCACGGCCAGCGCCCGGTACAGCTCCGGAAAGCGCAAGTCGTAGCAGACACTGAGGCCGACACGCCAGACATGGCCGTCACTGGCGGGAAGGTCAAACCAGGCCGGCGAATGGCCCGGTGCAACGGTGCGGGACTCGTCAAACCGGCCGGATTCATTGTCGAGAACAAAGAGGTGAATCTTGTCGTAACGACAAACCATCCGTCCCTGTGGTGAATAGACGAGGCAACTGTTTGTCACGCGATCTGGCTCGTCCGATTGCAGCGGAACCGTCCCGCCCACAACCCACACCCCCGCGGTCGCGGCGACGGTCGCCAGCATCTCCTGCATCGGGCCGCCGCCAGCAGGCTCGGCGACACGCACCTTGTCGCTCTCGTTGTGTCCAAGCAGGCCGAAGTTTTCGGGCAGCACGACCAGTTCAGCCCCCTGGGCCGCCGCCTCCCGGACCAGCCGGTCAGCCACCACCAGGTTGGTGGCCACCTGGGCTGTCGAGACCATCTGGACCAGCCCGATCTTCATCGACCGACCTCCGGCCGGGACAGGTCGCCCTTCGGCTCTGCGGGCGCCGACGCTGCTGCCGCTGCAGCCTTGCGGTCGATGCGCTTGATCTTGGGGTCAGCCCAGGTGCCATCGACATGGAACTCCTGCGTGGTGGCCTCACTCAGGGGGCGCCGCAGAAAGTACTGTGCAAGGAAAGTGCCCAGCCCCACCGCCGGATTGATCACGGTGGCCACCAGGGACGCCGTGCCTGCATTGATCTCCGGAACCACCACGACCTTGACGTCCTGCGTCTCGCGCGCGATGTCTGCGCGTCCTTCCATCAGTACAGCTGCGTTGACGCCCTTCATCTGCAGGTTGTTGGTGAAGGCCACCCCTTGCTCGATCTGGACGTCACCGCGAATGAAGTCAAAACTGAAGCCTTCGGAAAACACATCGCGGAAGTCCAGCGTCAGCCGCCGCGGCAGCGCCTGGAGGTTGAGAACACCCAACAGCTTGGCCAAGCCCGGATCGGCCTTGAGGAACTGGCCGCTTTCAATGTTCAGGCTGAACTGCCCTCCCAGGCTCGGGTAGTCCAGCCCGAGCGGAGAGCCCAGCCAGGCCACGCGCCCTTCCATGCGTCCCTTGCCGTTGCGCAGCACGCCGTTCATGCCGAAGCGCTTGAGCAACTCTCCGGAGTTGCCAATGTCCATGCGGAAGTTGAGCACGGTGCGCCGTTGCTCGCCGGCGCCGCGGGCCGCTGCCGGCGCGGCCTGGGCGTTCACAGCTGCCCAGTTGCCGGAGGCCGTGAAGGTTGCTTCCGGCACACTGACATTGAGTTTGGTAAGGCGCCATTCACGCACACCTCCTTCACGGGGAGCGCCCGCCAGCGCGCGGTTGGTCGCCTCGATTTCGACCCGGCCGAGCCGCCGGCCCCTCAGCTCCAGATCCTCCACCACGATGTCCAGCGCCGGTATGCCGGCCGGTTGGTCATCCAGCAAGGACTCTACGTCGGTGGTCATGTTGGGGGCAATGTTCAGGCGCGCCAGGCGCGCGTACAGGCGCCCCGAACCCGCGCCCTGGGGTTGGCGGTAATCCACATAACCGCTGAGTTCACGCGCGTCCAGATTGGCTCGCCAGTTCTGCGCTTCCCTGCCGCCACCAACCACCACCTGGTTCAGTTTGCGTCCACCAATCGTCAGTTCACGCGCCCGGATGGCGAAGCTGTTGGGCAGGTACCCGGACACGGGAGAACCTGCGCCGGCACCTGCAGAAGGAGTCCCGGGTGGCGACAGGATCCTCTCCCAGGCATCGATGTCGACATCGGCCAGGTTGATATTGGCTGCCACACCATCCTCGGGCAACGGCACGGACTCCCCGGGCAGCAAGCCAACGGCGATGGAGCCCCGCAACACGCGAGGCTCCGGGGCCGACACGTCCCGAAGGTATTGGATGGCGGCAATCCGTCCGATCTCGAATGTCACCTGGTCCTGCAAGGTACGTCCGGGCGCCAGGGACTCGCGCACCAACGCGCTTTCGTAGCGCACCGGCAGCGCCAACTCCGCCGGCTTGTTCAACGGCGCGGGCAGGCTCAACGCAAGCCCCTGGAGGCTGCTGGACATCGAGAACTCGGGAACGCCGCGCCGAAAGCCCAAGGTCGCGGTATACGCCGCCGACCCGGACCCGTTGACGCCGAGCCGCGAGACCAGCCCGAGTTCACGCGCCTGGCGCAAGCCTTCGGCCGTCACCTGGCCCTGCCCACGCAGCTGGATCACGGTTTCACCCGCGCCCCCAGCGGTGCCGGCCGGCAACAGCCGGGTGCCGCCTTCCAGTCGCAGATCACCTCCAAGCATGCGGGCCTGCACACCCATGAGCCCGAAGGTCGACTCAGAGAAGCTGATCGCACCCCGTGCCCTCGACAGCAGGGGCGTGGAAGACGTAATGCGAAGGTCGTTGCCCGCCAGAGTGACCGTTCCACGCACCTGCGAGCGGGAGAGGTCAGCCAGCGGCAGGTTCAGCCCCAGTGCCAGATCAACCTGTCCGGTGCCCGTGGCACCGGACAAGGCCTGTGAGGTGAATTCCGCGACGGGCGAATTGCGCACGAACCCCAGCGCGTCGCCCAGCGGGCCGCGCACCGCACCGGACACGATCACCGTCGTGGTGTGGGCAAGATCCGGGATTCGGGCGTCCGCCCGCAACACAACCAGGCCTTCATGGCCGGCGATGCGGCCCTTGGCTCCGCGCACTTCCATGGAAGACCGGTCAAACACGAGTTCTCCGCTCAGCCCGGCAAGGGCGGGCCAGGCGGCCGAATCGCGCGGCAGCAGGTTGCGCGGCACGTAGGCGAATGTCGCGTTTTGCACCTGCGCAGATATGTGGAACTCTCCCTGGCGGGGGTCATTGAACGGCATGTCGTGCAAATCCCCGCGGACACGGAACTTCACCGCCGAGGCCGACCCCTGCTGCACCGCATCGCGCACGTAATGGCGTGCCTCGGGCGGCACCACCAGGGGCAGGTACCTGTGGACCTTGGTCCCGTCAGCCCGGCTCAGGCTGCCCTGCAGGTCCAGCACGCCTGGAAAACGCGCCTTCGATGGCGAGTTCTGCGGGTCGCTGGTGCGCCACACGGCCCGCGCTTCGCCGGCGGCATGCTGGCTCTCGAACTGCAGTTTTTCGACACGGACTTCAATGGCCTCGCCACGAAGCAGCCATTGCACATCACCGGACAGACCGCTCACCGGGACCAGCGGGTCTTCAAACACGTCGGGCAAGTTGACCGCCCCGTCTTGCATCACCACACGTGCGCGTCCGCCGGACTGGTTCAAGTCAACATCGAGTCCGAGGCCGCGCAGCCCGGGCCGCACGGGGCCGCCCGTACCGAAGCCCACCTCAAGCGCGCTCACTCGACCTTTGGCCTCGTAGCGCACCGGCACCTGCCAGGGCTCGCCGTGCCACTTGAGTTGCAGGTTCTGGACCTGACCCTTTGGAGCCTGGGCTTCCAGCGCCGCGTGGGTAGCGGTTCCCAGCGGCAGGCGGCGGGCGACCTGCACCATGGCAGCCAGATCAAGGCGGTCGGCGCGCAGCGCACCGTCTCCTCGAGGCTGCCCGGCATCCTGCTGGTAACTGAACTGGAGATCGCCTCCCGGCCACTGCAGGCCATCGCGCGTGCGAAAGCGCAGGTCGCTGGACACGAACTCGAGACCGCCCGGCAACCGCCTGACGCCGACCCTTCCGGCCACGGTTTCGATGGCGAGTGCCTGCAGACGCGGATCCAGGCGGACATCCAGTTCAGCCAGCGCGAGATCCGCGGTGACGCCAGCCACCTCGCCCGCATCGATGTCCACCCAGGTTCTGGCGGCGCCGTTGCCTGCGGCCAGTTCGATTCCAGGGTCGGCGTAACGGCTCAGGCGCGACACGTCCACGCGGAGGAATTCGGCGAACAACTGTCCGCGCCAGTCCCGCCAGTTGCCCGGGTGGGTCGAGAGCAGGCCGCGCCGGAACACTCCGGAGACACTGAAGCGGTCGCCCCATTCCGCGGGAGGCGTGGCATCGAGGCGCAACTGGTGTCGCCGACCCGGATTGCGCAACACAAGGTCCACCTGTTCCAGTACCAGGGGCTCGACAGGGCCTTTGCCCCGGGGTCCGCGCTCATCCACCCAGTTGACCCTTCCTCCCCGAACGACCAGCTCACCTTGCGAAAATATCCAGTCGGCGGCAGCGTTTGCGCCAGTGCCTGCCTCCTCCCGGACGACCACGCCGGCGACCCGGATTTCCCCCGACGCCAGCCGGCGGATTTCCAGGTCCGGGTTCTCGATATAGACCTGCTCGAATCCAAGGCGCCACACAGACCGCGGAGAAACGGCCACAACAATGCGCGGCAGGGAAAACGCTGTCCGACCCTGGGCGTCCAGCAACGAGACCTGCCGGAGTTCGAAAGAGGGGATCAATCCGGACGAGTGCGCACGAATCGATTCGATGCGGACCGGCACGCCAAACTGGCGTGAGGCAATGTCCTGGAGTTGCGGGCGAAAATCGTCGATTCGCGGCACAATCCACCAGTGAAGCGTGCCCCAGACCAACGCAATTGCAAGCCAGCCCGAGACCGCAAGTACAAGCAACCACCGCGCCACGAACGCGATAGGGGTCGACATCCGGTTCGATGGGGGCATCTGGAGAGTTGGTGGATATGTCGGGTCCGTAGGGGATTATCACCCGCACAACCTGGGTGGATTCGGTGAATACCAGTGAAGTTTTGTCAACCGGAGACTCTGCTGCGGGCCCGCCAGCCATCGCGGACGGCACCGGCGCGTCAGCGGGTTCCCGTTTTGCCCAGCGACTGGATCGCCGATACCCGGATGAGCTGGCGCATGTCGGGACCGGAGCCGGCACACGGGACGAACTGGCAGCAGCCTTCCAGCAGCTGCAGGTACGGGGTCACGACCCGCGGTCTGCCATTCGCATCCTTCGCCAGCTTGTCCTGCGGCGTCTGATCGCGCGGGATTGCGAAGAACAGGAGGCGCTGGATACCGTCACTTCGGGCATGACCCACCTGGCGGAGTTCAGCCTCGACCTGGCGTGCTCGGAGGTGCTGCGCGATCTGGACGGGCAGCATGGCGCGCCGCTCGGGCCCGCAGGAGAGCGAGCGCAGCTCTGGATCGTGGGCATGGGCAAGCTTGGGGCGCGCGAGCTGAATGTGTCGAGCGACATCGACCTGGTGTTCGTGTATGACGAAGACGGCGAAACTGCAGCTGCCGAGCACGGCCGCGGCCGAATCTCCAACCAGGAGTACTTCACGCGGGCTGTCCGCGCCATCTGCTCATTCGTCTCTGACACCACGGAGCACGGCTTCGTGTTTCGCGTTGACCTGGCGTTGCGACCCAATGGCAACTCAGGTCCACCCGTCGTTTCCCTTGCGGCGCTTGAGCAGTACTTCCTGGTCCAGGGCCGCGAGTGGGAGCGATTTGCCTGGCTCAAGAGCCGGGTTGTGGCGCCGCATGCAAAGGGCAGCTCGGCCGCTGCATTGCGCCCGGTTGTGCTGCCTTTTGTATTCCGGCGCTACCTTGACTACAGCGTGTTCGATGCCCTGCGCAACCTGCACCGCCAGATCCGCGAGCACGCGGCGAAGCGCAGCGCAGGCCACCCGGAAAGGGCCAACGATGTGAAACTTTCCCGTGGAGGCATCCGCGAGATCGAGTTCACCGTGCAGCTCCTCCAGGTCGTCCGTGGTGGACAGTTCCCCGAGCTGCGCACACGCTCCACCCTGGCCGCGCTCGCCCGGGTGGCCCGGGCGGGCCTCATGCCGTCGGACACGGCGGCAGCCCTTTGCCGCGCCTATGAATTCCTGCGCCGGATTGAGCACCGAATCCAGTACCTGGACGACCAGCAAACCCATGTACTGCCGGGGCGCGATGACGACCTGGCATGGATTGCCTCCACCCTGGGTTACGCCGATTGCTGCGCGTTCCTGGGCGATCTGGACACCCATCGGGAACTGGTGGCGCAGGAGTTCGACAAGCTGCTGGGCGGCGCCGGCGAGAAGCCTTGCCGGGGTTGCGGGGGCGCAGAGGGAAGGTCCGCAGCAAACCCGACGGACTTCGAAGAGCTGGTTGCGGATCTTCCGGCCAGGTTCGGAGAACGGGTGGCCTTGTGGCGCAACCATCCCCGTGTGCAGTCCCTGCGCGAGGAGGCACGCAACCGGTTGTCGCGCATCGTCCTTCGCACGGCCCAGTGGCTGCGGGAGGGCCGGGTAAGTGAAGATGCCGCACTGCGCATCGCCGACTGGATCGAGCCCCTGCTTCGCCGCGAAAGCTACCTCGCGCTGTTGCTGGAGCGGCCATCTGTGCACGAGCGTCTGTTGCGACTGCTGGGCGCCGCACGCTGGCCGGCGCGCTACCTGTTGCAACACCCCGGAGTGATCGACGAACTGGCCAACGACGCCATGCTCTCCGAGCGCTTCTCTGTCGAAGATTTCGAGCGGGAGATCGACCAGAGACACAAGGCGCTGCAGGCCACCGGAGAGGATGACGACGAAGCGCTTCTCAACCTGTTGCGGCGAGCCCACCATGCGGAGGTCTTTCGCACCCTGGCGAGGGACGTCGAGGGGCGGCTGACAGTCGAGCAGGTGGCAGATGACCTGAGTGCCCTGGCCGACTCGGTGCTGCGCGTCACGGCCAGTTTGTGCTGGCAGCGGCTGAAAGGACGGCACCGTGAGACCCCTCAATTCGCCGTGATCGGCTACGGCAAGCTCGGCGGAAAGGAGCTGGGCTACGGCAGTGACCTTGACATTGTGTTCGTGTACGAAGACCAGGATGAGCGCGCCGGCGAAATCTACGCCGCCTTCGTCCGCAAGATGATCAACTGGCTGACGGTGAAGACTGCGGAAGGCGACCTCTTCGAGATTGACACCGCGCTGCGCCCCAACGGCAGCTCGGGTCTGCTGGTCACCACCTTCGACGCCTATGCACGCTACCAGCAGCAGCGCGGCAGCAACACCGCATGGACCTGGGAGCATCAGGCCATGACGCGTGCCCGTTTCGTGATGGGCAGCAAGAGCCTGGAATCCCGCTTTGACGCAGTGCGACAGTCCGTCATTGCCGCGCCAAGGGACCTGGTCGCGCTGCAGCGCGAGATCATCGCCATGCGCGACAAGGTCCGAAGCGCGCACCCCGTCAAGCGCGACCAGTTTGATGTCAAGCATGGCGAAGGCGGCATGGTGGACGCCGAGTTTGCCGTCCAGTTCCTGGTGCTGGCCCACTCGTCGCGTTGTCCGGCCCTGCAGCCCAATCTGGGCAACATTGCCCTGTTGCAGCTCGCCGAAGAGGCCGGGCTGCTGCCCTCCGGTCTGGGCCTCGCAGCCGGCAGTGCGTACCGGGAGTTGCGCCGGGTCCAGCACCGCGCGCGCCTCGATGAAAGACCGACCCATGTCGACACCAGCGAGCTCACCCGAGAACGCGATGCGATCCTGGCGCTGTGGAATGCGGTGTTTGGCTGAAGTCCCGGCACCGGCTGCGCCGTGACGACTTTTCACCGGGCGGTTCATCGCCTTGCGGTCATCGAATGGACCGGACTGACAGGCACAGTGGCGTTGCTTTCGCTGGCGCTGTGGTTTTCTCCCGGGCAATACGCCTTGTCGTTTGCCAGTACGGACTGGTTGCGGCGACCCTGGACCCTGTGGACATCCGCTCTGGTGCACCAGGACTGGCAACACCTTGCAGCCAACCTGTGCGCGCTCCTCGCGCTGGGCGCGCTCGGCGCAATGTGGCGGACACCGGCACGAACGGCCTGGGCCATGCTCGTGGCCTGGCCACTGGGCGCGCTCGGGCTCCTGGCCTGGTCACAACCGATCGCATTTCATGGCTTGTCAGGACTCAATCACACGCTTGCCGCTGCGTTGGCGTTGCAGGCCACCGCGCAGCGCCGGGGCGGTGTCTGGCCGCTGGTCCTGCTGGTCGTCCTTGCCGTCAAGCTGGTGATGGAGCAAGCCTGGCTGCATCCGGTCGTCGCGGACGTCTCATGGCCATTCCCGGTGGTGGTCGCGGTGCACCTGAGTGGCGCCGCAGCTGGCGCTGCGATTGCTTCAGCCGCGTTGTGGCTCGCGCACCCGGTCAACCAGGGCCGTCGTTGAATAGCCTTCTGCAAAGTCCAGTGCAACCGCCCGTCCGCCCCATTGCTTGACCACACGGGCCTCTTCAAGCAGCTCCATGTCATAGTCGCCGCCCTTGCAATACACATCCGGCCTGACAAGGCGCAGCAGCTCGACAGGCGTATCTTCATCAAACCAGGTCACCAGGTCCACGCTTTGCAGTGCGGCGATGACCACGCCTCGATCAATCTCTGCATTCAGGGGCCGTCCGGGTCCCTTTCCGAGCCGCCGGGCCGACGCATCGGAATTGAGCGCCACCACCAGGCTGGCGCCAAGCGCGCGCGCCTGCTCCAGACAGATCACGTGACCACGGTGCAACACATCAAACACGCCATTGGTGAACACCAACGGATGCGCAAGGACTGCCAGGCGCGACGGCAATTCGGCCCGGGCCGCCAGCTTGGAAAGGATCGGCGAGGGTACGTCCGTGCCTGCCAGGGAAGGTAGCGCGGGCATGCAGCAGGCGTCGCTCAGGCTGAGCGCGGTTGCGGCCCCGCACCCGCAGCAACCAGTGTCGCGGCCAGTTCCTTGCGGTAGCGGTTGAGCTCCTGCACGCTCTTGAAGCTGCGGTCTAAGAGCAGGCTCATGTTGTGCAGGATGCGCTCGACGACCTTGCTCTCCCAGCCGCTGTCGAAGTTGATCTGTGTGTCCAGCCACTGCTCCAGCCATTCGGGATTGGGCAGGCGGCTCTGGATGGTGTCGCGCGGGAAGAGTGCCTTGTTCACATGCAGGTTGGTGGGGTGCAGTGCCTGGGCGGTGCGTCGGGCACTGGCCATTAGCACCCCGACTTTGGAAAACGCGGCTTTGGCCTCGTCACCAAACTTGCCGATGGCGCGCTTCATGTAGCGCAGGTAGGCCCCGCCGTGGCGGGCCTCGTCCTGGCTCAGGGTGGTATAGATGTGCTTGATGACCGGCTCGGTGTGCCATTCGGCGGCCCGCCGGTACCAGTGGTTCAGGCGAATTTCCCCGCAAAAGTGAAGCATCAGGGTTTCAAGGGCGGGCGCGGGTTCGAACTCGAAGCGCACCTCGTGCAGTTCCTTTTCGGTCGGGGCCAGTTCGGGCCGGAAGCGCTTCAGGTATTCCATCAGCACCAGCGAGTGCTTCTGCTCTTCAAAGAACCAGATCGACATGAACGCCGAGAAGTCGCTGTCGTCCTTGTTGTCTCGCAGGAACATCTCAGTGGCCGGCAGGGCCGACCACTCTGTGATGGCGTTCATCTTGATGGTCTGGGCCTGTTCGTCAGACAGCTTGGACGCCTCAAACGATCCCCAGGGAATGTCCTTGTCCATGTCCCATCGGACAGACTCAAGTTGCTTGAAGAGTTCAGGGTAGAGCATGGCTGACTTTCGTGACTGCCCGTATTTTAGGCGCTGAGTGTGAAAAAGGCCTTACAAATCATCAAGGTTCGCAAGGACATACGCAGCCCGCTGGCGGATGGATTTGCGCTCTTCGATGTCGAACCTGCCGATGTTTCGCGCCATCAGCACGGTTCGCGGATTTTTCATCAGGCTGTCTTCGTGCCGGTCCAGGAAATGCCAGTACAGCGTGGTCATCGGGCAGGCGGTGTCGCCGGTTTTCTGCTCGGGGTTGTAGGCGCAGCCCCTGCAGTAGTTGCTCATGCGCCTGATGTACTGGCCGCTGGCGATGTAGGGCTTGCTGGTGAAGCGCCCTCCATTGGCAAACAGCGCCATGCCGGCCGTGTTGGGCAGTTCCACCCATTCCACCGCGTCCACGTACATCGCGAGGTACCAGTCGCTCACCGCCTGCGGTCGGATCTCGGCCAGCACCGCGAACTGTCCGGTCACCATCAGCCGCTGGATGTGGTGGGCGTGGCCGTGCTCCAGCGTCTGGCCGCCCACGTCGCGCCTGCAGGCCATGCGCGTGCGGCCCGTCCAGTACCAGGCGGGCAAGGGGCGCTGGTGGTTGAAGTGGTTGACTTCTTTCATTTGCGGCATGTCCAGCCAGTACACGCCACTGATGAATTCGCGCCAGCCCAGGACTTGCCGGATGAAACCCTCCACGCTGGCCAGGTCCAGCCCACGGTCGCGGTAGGCGGTCTCGGCGGCGGCGATCACCTCGCGCGGGTCCAGCAGGTGCAGGTTCAGGCTGGTGGCCAGCAGGGCGTGCCAGCCCCAGGGCGTGTTCGTCCACATGGCGTCCTGCTGCGGGCCAAAGTGCGGCAGCCGCAGGTCGATGAAGCGCTGCAGCGCCTGCAAGGCCTGCTCGCGCGTCACCGGCCACTGGAAGCTGGCCAGCGAACCCGGGTGGCCGGGGAAATGCCGCTCCACCAGCTCAAACACCTGGCGGGTGATGCGGTCAGGCTCGAACCACGCGGGCGCGGGAATGTCGCCCGGCCCGCTGGCCGGGTATCCCTTGCGGTTGTCGGCATCAAAGTTCCACTGGCCGCCTTCGGGCTCGCGGCCCTGCATCAGCACGCCGTGGCGGCGGCGCATCTCGCGGTAGAAGAACTCCATGCGCAGCTCCTTCTTGCTGCCCGCCCAGCGCGCGAACTCGTCGCGCGTGCACATGAAATGACTGTCCGGCAGCACCTGCAGCGGCACACCCGCGGCGCTCGCAGCGTCCTGCACAGCGGCCAGCATGCGCCACTCGCCTGGCTCGCAGATTTTGAGCATTTCCGGCTCCAGCCCGCGCAGCGCCTGCCTGAGGCGCTCCTGAAATGATAGCAATCCAGGTTGCTCATCGAGCCGCACGTAGGTGTAGGGCCAGCCCTGGCGGTGCAGCTCGTTGCAGAAATGACGCATGGCGGAGAGAAACAGTGCAATCCGCGCCTTGTGGCTCCAGACCTGCGTGCCCTCGCCCGGCGCCTCGATCATCAGCACGCGGTCGCGCAACGCGTCAAACCCCTGAAGCGCGGGGTTGCCCAGCCAGAGCTGGTCGCCCAGCACCAGCACCACGCGGCGCAGACTTTTGCTCATCCCTTCGCCGCGGGTGCCGCGGCGCGGCAGCGGTCTGAGCAGTACTTCACCTCTGCCCACGTGCGCGCCCACTTGCGCCGCCAGCTCATGGGACGCCCGCACACGGCACAGGGCTTCTGCGGCAAGGCGGCCTTGTTTCCCCTGAATCCTGTTTGACTCATGGTGCGTACATCCTTTCAGGAGATTCCATGTTCCAGCCTTCCGCGATTGCCCTCACCCTCGCCCTGCTGCCCCTGGCCAGCCTGGCCCAGCCCGCGCCTGCCCCGGCGGGCACCGTGGCCTGTCCGGCCCTGCTGCAGCACACCTTGCCACGCCTGCAGGACGAAAAGCCCCAGCCCCTTTGCCAGTACGCCGGCAAGGTGCTGCTGGTGGTCAACACCGCCAGCTTTTGCGGCTTCACCCCGCAGTACCAGGGGCTGGAGGCACTGCACACCAGGTACAAGGACCGCGGCCTGGTGGTGCTGGGCTTCCCGTCCAATGATTTCTCGCAGGAAACCGGCAGCAACAAGCAGATCGCCGATTTCTGCGAAAGCACCTTCGGCGTGAAATTCCCCATGTTCACCAAAACCACGGTGCGTGGCCCCCAGGCCCACCCGTTCTACAAGGCGCTGGCCCAGCACACCGGGCAGCCGCCGCAATGGAACTTCCACAAGTACCTGATCGGGCGGGACGGCAAGGTGGTGGCGGCCTTCCCCAGCGCCACCGGCCCCGAGAGCCGCGAGCTCGTCACGATCGTTGAAAAACTGTTGGTTGCAAAATAAATACCGTTCAGTCACAATATGACTGTACAGTACCAAAATGATGTTTGCCCTTCAACCGTTCACAAAAATTTACCGGGCTCGCCCTGAGGCCAGCGGGAACTCCGCGCCCGCCGGTCGAGTCCATGGCATGACGGATGGGGCTCATGTCCTCCACAGGTTCCTGCTGCGAAGCCTTCCGGGCCAACTGGCTCCGGATGCAATCCCGAGGCGCTTCTCCTCCTCCTCCCTCCCTCCCTCGTTCGCGTCGGGGCGCTTCGCAGCAATTTTCTTTTCCGGGCGGGCGCGGTGACCCGGCCGCTCAAACTGGCCATCGTCGGCTCGGGCATTTCCGGGCTGGCCGTCGCCCACACCCTCCAGGGCCGCGCCGACATCACGCTGTTTGAAGCCGGCGAATGGTTCGGTGGCCACACCCATACGGTGGACCTGACCCTGCCGGTCGGTGACCGCCTCGTCACCCATGGGGTGGACACCGGGTTTCTGGTGTTCAACGAGCGGACCTACCCGAACCTGATCAACCTGTTTGGGCAGCTGGGCGTGCCGACCACGAAGTCGGACATGTCCTTTTCTGTTCAGGTGCCGGGCGTGCGCAAGGGCGGACCTCTGGAATGGAGCGGCAGCTCGCTGGACACGGTGTTTGCCCAGCGTGGCAACCTTTTCAACGGCCGCTTCCTGCGCATGTTGCGCGACCTGTTGCGCTTCAACGCGCTGGCCACGCGGCTTGCAAAGGCCGGCGACGACGCCGAACTGATGCAGCCGCTTTCGGAGTTCCTGCGCGGCAACCGCTTCAGTGACGAGTTCCGCGACTGGTATTTCCTGCCCATGCTGGGCTGCATCTGGAGCTGCCCGACCGACCAGATGCTGCAGTTCCCGGTCAGCACCATGATCCGGTTTTGCCACAACCACGGTCTGATCCAGGTGCGCGACCGGCCCCAGTGGTGGACTGTCGCAGGCGGCGCACGGCAGTACGTGGAAAAGATCCTCGCCGGCATTCCAGACCAGCGTCTGAACACGCCGGTGCGACGCATTGAGCGCCATGCGGCGGGCGTGCGGGTCGTGACCGACGCTGGTGCCGAGCCCTTTGACCGTGTCGTGCTGGCCACCCACTCCGACCAGGCGCTGGCGCTGCTGGGTGAAGCCGCCTCGCCCGACGAGCGCGCGACGCTGGGCGCCATCCGCTACCAGTCCAACCGCGCCGTGCTGCACACCGACGTCTCGGTGTTGCCGCGCAACCCCAAGGCCTGGGCCGCCTGGAACTACGAACGCGCCGCGGGCGGTGACCGCGAGCGCAGCCAGGTCTGCCTGCACTACCTGCTCAACCGCCTGCAACCCCTGCCCTGGCAGCAACCAGTGGTCGTCTCCCTGAACCCGGTGCGCGCGATCGACACCCGTCGCATCCTGGGCACGTTTGAGTATGCCCACCCGGTGTTCGACCTCGCTGCCGTGCGCGCGCAGGACGGCGTGCCGCAATTGCAAGGGCGCCACCACACCCATTTCTGCGGCGCCTGGATGGGCTATGGCTTTCACGAGGACGGCCTCAAGGCCGGCCTGGGCGTGGCACGCCAGCTGCTGATCGAGGCCGCGAAACTGCAATCCGGCGAGTCCGGCCGGACCCGGGCGCAGGCCACATGACCAAGGCGCAGCCACTCATCGGCACAGGACAGGTGCGCCACACGCGGCTGCGCCCGGCACGCCACGCGTTCGCCTATCCCACCTACTTCCTGATGCTGCCCCTGCGCAGCATGCGGACCAGCGGCAGCGGTGCACTGGCCTGGAACCGGGGCGCGGCGCTCAGCTTTTTTGACGCCGACCACGGCGACGGCCGTGCTCCGCAGGACGGCGGCGCCCTGGCCTGGCTGGACGAGCTGTTGCAGCGGGAGAACATCACCGATGCCACAGGCGAGGCCTGGCTGCATTGCTACCCGCGGGTTCTGGGCTACACATTCAAGCCGGTGAGCTTCTGGTATTGCCATCGCCCCGACGGCAGCCTGCGCGCCATCGTGGTGGAGGTCAACAACACCTTCGGTGAGCGCCATTTCTACCTGCTTGACTCACCGGTGGACGGTCGTTTGCTGGGCGTGGAGCTGCGCGCGCGCAAGGTGTTCCACGTCTCGCCGTTCTGTGCGGTGGAGGGCGGATACCGCTTCCGCTTCATGCGTACAGGCGCTGACGGTACCGAGCGCACCGTGGTGCGCATCGACTACGACGACAGCGAAGGACCACTGCTGCAGACCAGCGTCAGCGGCAGCCTGCAGCCCCTAACTGCGGCTGCGGCACGGCATGCCCTGTGGCGCCATCCGGCCATGACGCTGGGCGTGATCGCCCGCATCCACTGGCAGGCGCTGCAGCTCTGGCGCAAGCACGTGCTCGTTCGCCGTAAGCCCGCCCCGCCTGAATCCCTGGTGACCCGCTAACCGCTCCCGACCCATGAACACTGCCACCCTGACCCGTTCGTCCCTGCCCACCAGCGCGCCCGCGGCCGCCCGCACGGCACTGGCGCTGCTGGCACGCCTCAAGCACGGCTCTCTCGCCGTTCACCTGCCCGACGGCGCCCTGCTGCGCTTTGGTGATGGTGGCACGCCCCAGGCCGCGATCACGCTGCACAACTGGAACGTCTGCCGGGCGGCGCTGAAATCAGGCGACATCGGCTTCGCCGAGAGCTACATCGCCGGCGACTGGAGCACGCCCGACCTGACCGAACTGCTGAAGCTCTTCATCCGCAACCGCAAGGAGGTGGAAGAAGTCATCTACGGCAGCTGGCTGGGGCGCCTGCTGTACCGGGTGCGCCACCTGCTCAACCGCAACACGCGGGCCAACAGCCAGCGCAACATCCACGCCCACTACGACATCGGCAACGCGTTCTACGAGTTGTGGCTGGACGACACGATGAACTACTCGTCCGCCTGGTTCGGCGAGAACCCCCAGGCTTCGATGCGCGAGGCGCAGAACGCCAAGGTCCGTCGGGCGCTGCGCATGGCCGGGGTTCAGCCCGGCCACCGCGTGCTGGAGATCGGGTGCGGCTGGGGCGCGCTGGCCGAAATGGCCACCACCGAGTTCGGCGCCTCCCTCACCGGTGTCACGCTGTCCACCGAACAGCTGGATTTCGCCCGGCAACGCATGCAGCGCCTGGGAATTCCGGGCGACGCCGGGCCGCCCCAAGGCGCGAGCGCCTCCTCGGGGGGCAGCGCGGCACAAGAATTGAAAAGCGTGGGGACCCGCGTACATGCCGACCTGCGGCTGCAGGACTACCGCGACATCTCTGACGCGCCGTTTGATGCGATCTGCTCGATCGAGATGGTCGAAGCCGTGGGGCAGGCCTACTGGCCCACCTACTTCGCCCAAGTCGCGGCCCTGCTCAAGCTGGGTGGTCGCGCCTGCATTCAGAGCATCGTGATCGACGACGCCCTGTTCGAGCGCTATTTGCGCTCCACCGACTTCATCCAGCAGTACAACTTCCCTGGCGGCTGTCTGCCTTGCCCGCGAGAGTTCCGCGCGCAGGCGGAGGCGGCGGGCCTGGAGGTGGTGGACGAGCTGGCCTTTGGTGCCGACTACGCGGAGACGCTGCGCCAATGGCGCGAACGGTTCCTGTCTGAGAAAAGCCGGGTGCTCCAGCTTGGCCTTGATGAAAGGTTTGTCCGGATATGGGAGTTCTATCTCACCTACTGCGAAGCGGCTTTCGCCATGGGGAACATCGACGTCATGCAATTCACGCTACAAAAAAGGTAGCGGGTCGACTAGCACTGGCGGGGGCTGCAGCCGCTTTTATTGCCCCAATCCAGAGCTGGGCGCTGACCGCCGACGCCCGCGCCGAGCTGCCTCAGGCGCGGGCGGCCGGCGCGGCCAGGCTGAAGTTCTGGGGCTTCGAGGTCTATGACGCCTCACTGTGGGTCACACCCGCGTTTCGCCAGTCCGGCTTTGCCGACCATCCCTTCGCACTGGAGCTGGCTTACCTAAGGGCCTTCAGCTCGGCGGATCTGGCGCGCCGCTCCATCGAAGAGATGCGGCGCCTGGCGCCGCTGGGGGATGCCCAGGCAGCGCAGTGGCAAAAGGCCCTGGAAGAAGCCCTGCCCGACGTGCAAAAGGGCGACCGCATTACCGGGGTCTACCGCCCCGGGCAGGGCGTGCTGTTCCTCGCGAACGGCCGGCGCAGTGGAGAGATCCGCGATGCCCAGCTCGCCAGGCTGTTCTTCTCGATCTGGCTGGGACCGCAAACCAGCGAGCCGCGCCTGCGCGAGGCCCTGCTGGCGGGCACGCCTCCTTGACCTGGCAGATGCCGGATTGACCACCACCTCACACTTCTCCACACGGGACGGGCTGGCGTACGGCCTGCTCGGGCTGCCGCTCGCGTTTGTGGCGCTGCCGTTGTATGTGATCCTGCCCAACCACTATGCGCGGGAGTTCGGCGTGCCGCTGGCCACACTGGGCGCGGTGCTGCTGGGTGCGCGGCTGTTTGATGCCTTCATTGACCCGCTGATCGGCCGCGTCACCGACCGGCTGTTTGCGCGCTCGCCGCGCGCGGTGCTGGGCTTTGGCGCGTTGGCGGCCGTGCTGCTGGCCGCCGGCTTTGCGCTGCTGTTCTTTCCGCCCACCCGCGAGCCAGGCGCGCTGGTGCTGTGGGCCACGCTGATGCTGGTGCTGACGTATGCGGCCTACAGCGCTTTAAGCGTGGCGCACCAGTCCTGGGGGGCCATGCTGGGCGGCGACGAGGCGCAGCGCAGCCGCATCGTGTCGTGGCGCGAAGGCCTGGGCCTGGTCGGCGTGCTGCTGGCGTCCGTACTGCCGCTGGCCATTGGCCTGCCCTGGACGGTGGCGGTCTTCAGCGCGCTGCTGGTGCTGGCCTGGTGCGCCTGGACGCACGCCCGCGCGCCACAGTCGCGAACGGACCGCCATGCCACCAGTCTGTGGCTGCCGTTCACCCGCCCGGCGTTCCGGCGGCTGTTGGCGGTGTTTGTGCTCAACGGCATCGCCAGCGCGGTGCCGGCCACACTGGTGTTGTTCTTTGTCCAGGACCGGTTGCAGGCGCCGCGCAGTATTGAGCCGGCTTTCCTGGGCAGCTATTTCCTGTGCGCGGCGCTGTCGATCCCCTTGTGGCTCAAGGTGGTGGGCCGCTTTGGGCTGGCCCGCAGCTGGCTGGCCGGCATGGGGCTGGCCATTGCCGTCTTCGTCTGGGCCACCCAGCTGGGCGCGGGCGACGTGCTGCCTTTCATCCTGGTGTGTGCGCTGTCCGGCGTGGCGCTGGGCACCGACCTGGCCTTGCCTAGCGCCATGCTGGCCGGCGTGATTGCCGACGCCGGGGACCGCGGCCAGGCCGAAGGCGCCTACTTTGGCTGGTGGAACTTCGCCACCAAGCTCAACCTGGCCCTGGCCGCCGGTCTGGCGCTTCCGCTGCTGGGCCTGTTTGGCTACACACCCGGCGCGCGTGGCGAAGAAGCGCTTGGCGCACTGGTGGTGGCCTATTGCCTGCTGCCTTGCGCGCTGAAGCTGCTGGCCGCGCTGGCGCTGTACTTCACCATCATCCGACACAAGGCTTCCGCATGAAACGACGCACCCTCCTCGCCGCCAGTGGCGCCACAGCACTCACGGCCCTGGCGGGCTGCGCCGGCCCGCAGGTGAGCGATTACGCCGCCGAGAAACCGGTGCTGGACCTGCGCCAGTACTTCAACGGCACGCTGGACGCCTGGGGCGTCTTCACCGACCGCTCGGGCAAGGTGGTCAAGCGCTTCACCGTGGTCATGCAATGCAGCTGGCAGGGCGACGACGGCGTGCTGGACGAGGACTTCACCTACTCTGACGGCACCAAGCAGCGCCGCATCTGGCGCCTGAAGAAGCTGGCGGACGGCCGCTACAGCGGCCGCGCCGACGACGTGGTGGGCGAAGCCACCGGCCAGGAGCGCGGCTACGCCTTCAACTGGAAGTACACGCTGGCCCTGCCGGTGGACGGCCGGGTGTTCGACGTCCAGTTTGACGACTGGATGTACCTGATGACCGACAAGGTCATGCTCAACAAGGCCGTGATGAGCAAGTTCGGCTTCCGGCTGGGGGAAGTGACGCTGTCCTTCACAAAACGATGACCAAATCTGCCCTCAGCCCACGTCCGCTGGACCTGGTCCGCTATCAAAACAATAGCAAACCGGGCTTGTTCTCGCCGCTGAACGCACCGATGACCGACTGGCAGGGCCGCTCGGTGTGGCTGGTCGGCGCATCCAGCGGCATCGGTGAGGCCACCGCCAGCGCCCTGCATGCCCGCGGGGCTCGCGTGGTGGTATCGGCGCGAAGTGCCCCGGCACTCGCCAGATTCACCGACGCGCATCCGGGAGCGGTGGCGTTGCCGCTGGACGTCACACAAACCGATGCGGTGCTGGCCGCCGCCCAGACCGTCATTGCCGACGCGGGTCTGGACTGCGTCGTGTACTGCGCCGGTCATTACCGTGAGCAGCGTGCAATGCAGTTCGACCTGGCGGAAATGCTGCGCCACAACGAGGTCAACTACGTCGGGGCGCTGCATGTGCTGGATGCGGTGCTGCCGCACCTGCTGCGCCAGGGCGGCGGCCACATCAGCCTGATTGGCAGCGTCGCGGGCTACAGCGGCCTGCCCCAGGGGCTGGCCTACGGCCCGACCAAGGCCGCGCTGATCAACCTGGCCGAGACGCTGTACACCGACCTGCGCCCCGCAGGCATCGGCGTCAGCCTGATCAATCCCGGCTTCGTCGAGACGCCGCTGACCGCGCGCAACCGCTTCCACATGCCAGCGCTGATCTCGCCCCAGCAGGCCGCGCAGGAGATCCTGACCGGCTGGGCCAGGGGGCACTTCGAAATCCATTTCCCGCGCCGCTTCACACGGTGGATGAAGGCCTTGCGCCTGATGCCGTATCGTCTGCTCTTTCCCGCCATCCGCAAGTTCACCGGGCTATGACCGACGCCACCGACCGCATCGTGCGCTTCTTCGAGGCTCTCGAGCCCGCTGACCTGCCGCGCCTGTCAGAGATCTACAGCGACGAGGCCGTCTTCAAGGACCCGTTCAACGAGGTGCGCGGCGTGCCGGCGATCCAGCGGATCTTTGCCCACATGTTCGAGTCACTGGACGAACCGCGCTTTCGCATCACGGCGCGCATCGCGGGCAACGGCGAATGCTTCCTGGCGTGGGAGTTCACGTTTCGCATGCGTCGCCTGCGCCGTGGCGTGCCGCAATGCATCCGCGGCGGCTCGCACCTGCAGCTGGCACCCGACGGGCGCATCACGCTGCACCGCGACTATTGGGACGCGGCCGAGGAACTGTACGAAAAGCTGCCCGGACTGGGCATGCTGATGCGCTGGCTGCGCCGAAGCGCTGCCACGTAGGCCCACGCCCTCAAGCCACGGCGGGGCGGGTGTCCTGGAAGCTCTGGCGCTGCATCAGCTTCTCGTACAGGCGCGCCAGGTTGGGGTGCGCCGTGCGCCAGTCGATCTCGGGGAAGCGGAAATCGAGGTAGCCCAGGGTGCAGCCGACGGCGATGTCGGCCAGGCTGATGTGCACGCCTGTGCCCGCACAGTGCGCCTTTTCGCCCAGGCCACGTCCCATGGCCTGAAGGCCCCCCTGGATCTTGTCCATCTGTCGCTCAATCCATGCCGGGCTGCGCTGGGCCTTGGTCCGCCCACCCCAGGTGGCTTCCAGGCGCGCCAGGATCGCAGCGTCCAGCACCCCGTCGGCCAGCGCCTCCCAGGTCTTGACCTCGGCCCGCTCGCGGCCCATGGCGGGAATCAACTTGCCCACGGGTGACAGCGTGTCCAGGTATTCGACGATCACGCGGGAGTCAAACAGGGCGTCTTCGGAGCCATTGACGCCTTCCATGACCAGGCAGGGCACCTTGCCCAGCGGGTTGGATTGCGCAATGGTGGTGTCCGCCGACCAGACATCTTCGGTAACAAACTGGTAGTCCAGTTTCTTCTCCGCCATGACGATGCGAACCTTGCGCACGTAGGGGCTGGTGATGGCGCCGATCAATTTCATTGGTGTTCTTGCCTGTAGTCCCTTGGGAAAACCATTTTATAGAGCATGTCTGGCGCAAGCCTTTTGGCGGGAAATGTCCCGTGGTGCATTCCCTACAATCCGGACATGACTTTTTCCACGATCACGGCCCTTTCTCCGCTGGACGGCCGTTATGCGGCCAAGCTGGCCACGCTGCGCCCGCTGATGAGCGAACTGGGTTACATGCATCGTCGCGTCCAGGTGGAGTTGACCTGGTTTGTGGCCCTGAGCGACGCCGGCTTCTCCGAATTCAAGCCTCTGTCGGCCGAAGCCCGCACTTACTTGCATGGACTGGTCACTGGTTTTTCCGAATCCGACGGCCTGGCGATCAAGGAAATCGAGAAGACCACCAATCACGATGTGAAGGCGGTGGAGTACTGGCTCAAGGACCGCTTCAAGGGTCGCGCCGAGCTGGAGGCCGCCAGCGAGTTCGTCCATTTCGCCTGCACCAGTGAGGACATCAACAACACCAGCCATGCGCTTCAACTGCATGCCGCGCGCGCGGAGGTGGTCCTGCCCGGACTGGACGCCCTGGTCGAGCGGTTGCGGCAGATGGCGCACGCCCATGCGCAGGTGCCCATGCTCAGCCGCACCCATGGCCAGACGGCCAGCCCCACCACCGTGGGCAAGGAGCTCGCCAATGTCGCCGTGCGCCTGGCGACGGCACGCACGCGCATCGCCACGGTCGCATTGATGGCCAAGATGAACGGGGCCGTGGGCAACTACAACGCACACCTCAGCGCCTGGCCTGAGTTTGACTGGGAGGGCTTCAGCCGGCGCGTCGTGGAAACGCCCGTGCCTGCCACACCCGGCGCACCCTGGGGGCTGGGTCTGACGTTCCAGCCGTACAGCATCCAGATCGAGCCGCACGATTACATGGCCGAGCTGTTTGATGCGGTGGCGCGCGCCAACACCATACTGATCGACCTGGCCCGTGACATCTGGGGTTATGTCAGCCTGGGTTACTTCAAGCAACGCCTGAAGGCCGGCGAAATCGGCTCGTCGACCATGCCGCACAAGGTCAACCCGATTGACTTCGAGAACGCCGAGGGCAATCTGGGCCTGGCCAACGCGATGCTGCGCCACCTGAGCGAGAAGCTCCCCGTCAGCCGCTGGCAGCGCGACCTGACCGACAGCACCGTGCTGCGCAACATGGGCGTGGCGCTGGGCTACGCCGCGCTGGCCTGGCAGTCGCTGATGACCGGGTTAAACAAACTGGAGCTGAACGAGGAGGCCCTGGCGGCCGACCTGGACGGTGCGTGGGAAGTGCTGGCGGAGCCGATCCAGACCGTGATGCGCCGATACGGGGTGCAGGGCGCCTACGAAAAGCTCAAGGAAATCACCCGTGGCAAGACGGTGCGTGCAGAAGACCTGCATGGGCTGATCCGTTCGCTGGACATCCCCCAGGCCGAAAAAGACCGATTGCTGGCCATGACACCGGCCAGCTACACCGGCAAGGCGGCGGAACTGGCGCGGCGCGCCTGAAAAAATGACCCCCTCGGTCGTGCACTTCGTGTCACTCCCTGCCCCCGAGGGGGCCGCGTGTCGCCTTGGGGCGGCCCGACGGTGAAACATCCATGGCCCTGAAATCCACCATCTTCAAGGCGGCGCTGCAGATCGCCGACATTGACCACGGCTACTACGCCGACCATGCGCTGACGCTGGCGCGCCACCCGAGCGAGACCGACGAACGCATGATGATCCGGCTGGCGGCGCTGGCGATCCATGCCCACCAGCTGCAGACCATGTGCAACGGGGACGGCACATTGGGGTTTGGGGCCGGCCTGTCAGACCCCGATGACCCGGATGTCTACCTGCGTGATTTCACGGGCCAGACACGTCTTTGGATTGAAGTAGGGCAGCCCGAGGACAAGCCCGTCATCAAGGCCTGTGGCAAAGCCGACCAGGTCCTGGTGTATTGCTTCAACCATGCCGCCGAGATCTGGTGGCGCGGCATCGAGAACAAGCTCACACGGCCGCAGAACCTGGGCGTATTCCGAGTGCCCACAGGGGCATCCCAAGCACTGGCCAAACTGGCACAGCGCAGCATGCAGCTGCAGGCGACCGTGCAGGAGGGCGTGCTGACGCTGGGCGACGCCGCCAACACCGTCGATATCGAGCCCGTGCGCCTGAAGTAGCCAGCCCCGCGGGACGGCGGGATGGGATCAGGCCGACGCCGGCGCTATTTCCGCCCGATCACCCTCGACCGCGCGCTCGGCATAGCGGTTGAATCGCCAGGCTTCACCCTGGAAGGTGATGCGCCGCCACACTTGTCGCTTTTCGGGCGGGCTCAGCTCGGGCCATCTCTGTACCTCATCGAAGGTACGTCCGCAACCCTTGCATACGGGATCACCCTGGCTGGTTGAACAGATGGCGATGCAGGGTGTATCCGGCGTGGTGTCATACCAGGCGCGCCACGCTGCCCAGGCTTTGGCCGGAAAGCCGCGCACGGCCGCCTCGTCTTCTCGCCCATACACCATCAGGGCATACACCTCGGCCAGGGCCCGGACCTGGGGCGCCAAGGTGACGCCATCAACCGAGGGCTCGCGCTGGCGCCACCAGTTGATGGCAGCTTCGATGTCGGTGATGTGGATGGAAGACATGGGGCAGCAGCAAAAGCCATCTTATCTGGCGACAAGCCTCCCTGAAAAAGGGCCGGGCTTCCAAGGGTTTGTACGTAACCTTACTGATTGAAGGGGCGGGGCAGCCTGCCCTACAATCCGCTCACGAAGGGGAGTAGCTCCCGACTGTTGGTGCACAGGGAAGTGCCAAAAGGCATTGCGCCAACGGTTATCGACAGGTCGTCATTACGAAGCACAACTTCCGGCCTGTTGGGCACATATCTGCATGACACCATGCCGAGCCAGACCTTCGATTGGAACCTGATCCAGGTTTGGTCGAAGTGCGTCTGTGATTCTCGGCAATCACGTTCCCTCTGACGTTCCCGGATCCGGTTGGTAATCGAACCGACTCGGAGTATTCGTCATGGAGTTTTTGTCTGCCCCCTGGTGGTCGGCTTTGCTGGCCATCATCCTCATCGACCTTGTCCTCGCTGGCGACAACGCCATCGTCATCGCGCTCGCTGCGCGCAGCCTTCCCCCACACCTCCAGAAGAAAGCCGTGGTCTGGGGCACCGTGGGCGCAGTCGTGGTGCGCTCTGCCATGACCGTGGGCGTCGTCTGGCTGCTGAAGATCCCTGGCTTGATGCTCGTGGGCGGCATCGCGCTGCTCTGGATCGCCTACAAGCTGATCGGCAGCGACGGGGATGACGGCAAGGACGGACATCCTGCCGCAACCACCTTCTGGGGCGCGATGAAGACCATCGTGATTGCCGACGCCATCATGGGCGTGGACAACGTGCTGGGAGTCGCGGGCGCTGCGCACGGCTCGTTTGACCTGGTCGTCATCGGTCTTCTCATCAGCATCCCGATCGTGGTCTTTGGCAGCACCCTGGTGCTCAAGCTGGTGGAACGCTTTCCCTCGATCATGTATCTCGGCGCAGGCGTTCTGGCCTTTACTGCCGGCAAGATGATCGTCAACGAGAAGCTGCTGGAAAACATCTTCAAGGGCCCCGACACGGCACACCAGGTTGCGTACTGGTCCGTCTGCGTCGTCGCCATCGTCGCCGTGCTCGCTGCCGGCTGGCTGGCCAACCGTCACAACAACCCGAACGAGCGCCAAGGCCACGCGGCCTGAGCGCGCGCATGCGATTTCCTCCCCGATTCCAACCCCAAGAAAAGGAGCTCATCATGGAAAAAATCATTGTGTATGTGGACGACGCCGCCCACGCGCAACAACAACTCACCCCCATGAACGGCCGCGACGCTCAGGGAGCGCCGGCCGAACCCACCCACTGGGTGGTGGTGGCGTGCGCGCCCCGGGTAACCCGCCACGTGAGCAAGTGGGTCAGTCACAGCGCGCGTGAGAGCTGGCGCGCCAAGTGGGCAGAAAAGGTCTTTGACCAGATCGTGCCCGCGCTCAGCACCCCCGGCAATACGGTCACAACCGTGCTCGCGAAGGGGCCGCTGACGGAATTGACCCAGAAACTCAAGGCGGAGCACGGGGCATCTTCCAGGGTGCTGGACGCCCGCCGGCCCAAGCTGGGTCAGGACTTGCAGCCTGTGACCCCCGACCAGCCAGCGCCCCAGGACGGTCGCTGGACACTGCCGGGAGCCGTGGTGGGCATGGGCGCCGTGCTGGTGCTCGCAGCCGAATAGGTACCGCCGCCGGCCCATGGTTGCGGTGCTATGCTCCGCAACCATGAAGCTCATCGCCAAGTGGTTCCTCAGTGCGGCGTCCCTGCTGCTGGTGGCGTACGTCTACACCGGCGTACAGGTCAGCAGCTTCACGACCGCACTGATCGCAGCGTTTGTCATCGGACTGTTCAGTGTCGTCCTGCGGCCCATCCTGGTCGTGCTGACGCTGCCGGTCACGGTGATCACACTGGGCCTGTTCCTGTTCGTGATCAACGCCCTCCTGTTCTGGGCTGCTGCCGCGGTTCTGGACGGATTTCAGGTGCGTGGCTTCCTCGCGGCATTGCTCGGCTCACTGATCTATTCGGTGCTGGGGCTGGTGGTTGATTCAGCGCTCGAGAGCCTGTTCCCGAAGAAGTAGCTCAACCTGTCGTGCGCGGCTGTCGATGATGGACGCCTCGATGTGGTCCCCGGCAGCCAGCCCGCCGCGGGCCAGGTCTTGTGCGGCCTTGAACCGGTCTGACGCCGCCGACAGGTCTCCTTGCGCGACTCTTGCCTCGGCTTCAGCGCGGATGGCACGCAACCGTTGCCCCTGATTGTCGTAGGCGGCAGCAAGCAGCATCCAGGCCGCGGCATCATTGGGGTGATCCGCCACCCAGACGCGAAGTGCCTGCGCGACGGTTTGCGCATCGCCGGTCCGCGTCCGCGCATCGGCCGCCATCAACACCTCAGGACGCGCGACCGACTGCAAGTCCAGTCGCGTCAAGGCAGACTGGGGCGCGCCGCCAGCGAGGTGGATTTCGGCAACCAGCCATCGTGCCAGCTGGAGGGCGCGGGAGTCGGTGGCCACCAGGGCTTCGAGTTGACCCGCCAACACCAGGGCGGCGGGCAAATCGCGCAACCTGACACTGGCAAGGGCGGCGCCGTACAAGCCGGCTGCGCGCCGGGCCTCGGGCAACGTGGCGAAGCCGGCTGAGTGGACTTCGGCCACGATCCCGCGCAAGGCATCCACGCCCGGATCCGCAAGAGCGCGCGCCCTCGCGGCCATCATCGAATGGGTCAGCGCATCCGAGCGGCCTGAGGCTGGTCGCGGCGCGGCCAGTTCAGTGCGGGACAGGGCTGCGGCGATTCGCTCAGTCGTCAGCGGGTGACTGCGCAGATAGGGAAAATTGCCGGAGTCATTGATCCGGTTGGCATGCTGCAGGCGCTCGAACATCGCGGACATGCCATGGGCGTCAAAACCGGCCTCATGCAGGATGCCCAGTCCCAGCCGGTCCGCTTCACGCTCCATGTCCCGGGAGAAATTGAGCTGGCTTTGCGCGGCAAGGGCCTGTGACCCCACCACCGCGGCTTTGGCCATCTCCGGATTGCGCGACACTGCCACTGCCGCGAGGACCATCGCCGCCACCATCCAGGGCGTTTGCTGGTTCTGCTGACCGATCAGGCGGGGGATGTGTCGCTGAGTGACATGGCTGAGTTCATGCGCCAGGACGGAGGCGAGCTCATCCCGGCTCTGGGTGAGCGTGATCAGGCCCAGATGGACACCGAAGTAGCCGCCCGGCAATGCGAACGCATTGACGCTGCGGTCGCGTATGAGCATCAGCTCCCAGGCAAACCGCTCTGACAGCTCGGCGTCCAGGTCGCCGCGCATCTGGGCGGCCTGGCGCAACGGCCCCCACAGACTGTCAAGGTAATGCATCAGGACGGCATCGTCCAGGTAGTCCGGGTCACGTCGTATTTCGCGGGCAATGCGGTCTCCTGCCCGCCTTTCAGCGCTGGTCGTGATTTCGGTGCCGCTGCCCAATGCGGGCAACTGGGCTGGCGCCGGAGAGGCCATGGCCAGGCAAAGGGCGACCACCACCCCGTACCGAAAACCAGTCTTGCGGGTAACCGGGACCGCCAGGCTCATCAGAATGAATCCAGATTGACGAACGCGATGGGTATCGCGGTTGCGGGATCGATCAACACCGTCCAGAACGTCTTGCGTCCCGCCAGGGGCAACCACAGCGCCTTGTCCGCCGGCAGACCTGTGCGCGCCAGGGCGGCGTCGATTTCACCCGCACGGGCCGGGAAGCGGGCCTTGAGGGCCGCCACCGGCTTGGCGGCCGCGCGGACCCGTGAAGCGGCGTCGCCATAGGGTTGCCAGAAGTCGGGGCGCACCGCGGGATGCAGGCCCTGGAGGGCCGCCATGGTTGCTTCCATCCGTTCGTCTTCGCTGATGAATGGCCTCGCCGCCAGCAACGTCGGGCCCGTCAGGGGCATGGCCTGCACGGCACGTGGCTTGGCCGGCATCAGCTCTTCGGGGACCTCGACCGCATGGACCACACGGAACCGGTCGTACTCGAACACGAGGTGAACCGGCCGGGCAACGAACACGGTCCACAAGCCATAGGCAAGCCCGGCCAGCTGGATCATGCCCACCACAGCAAGGTCGCGGCGCAACTCGGACCGGGGCTTGGCCCTGTTGAATATGAAAAAGGTCATGAGTGGCCCGAGGATGACGTCCACCACCACCACCAGCTGGAACAGTTCGCGGCCGCCCGAGATCTCGCGGTAGGGATGCGGGTACCACACGAAGAACACCAGGGTGGCGGCCAGCGAGGCGACAAACAGGCTGATGCCAAGATGGATGCCTGAGGCTCGCAGGCGGTCTTTCCACTGAATCATGGTCGTATGATGCTCGAAGGACGTGAATGTTCTGTAAATCATGCCTTGCCGATGGATACCGCACCCATGAACGCACTGACACATTTCGACGCACAGGGGCAGGCCCACATGGTGGACGTTTCACAGAAGGCAGCGTCCCACCGGGTTGCGATTGCCACCGGCCGCATCGAGATGGAGCCGGCTACGTTGGCCCTGATCGAGGCGGGTACGGCCAAAAAGGGTGATGTGCTGGGTGTCGCGCGTATCGCAGGTATCCAGGCGGCCAAGAAAACCAGTGAGCTCATCCCGCTGTGCCACCCCGTTCCGCTGACCCGGGTTGCTATTGAATTTGTAGCGGGTCAGGTAGCATCCACGAGGGCCAGCGCCATTTTTTGCACGGTAACCGCCGAATCAGTGGGTCAGACAGGCGTGGAGATGGAAGCTCTCACCGCTGTCCAGGTCGCGCTGCTGACGGTGTACGACATGTGCAAGGCTGTCGACCGTGGCATGACGATCAGCGGCGTTCGCTTGCTGGAAAAGCGCGGTGGCAAATCGGGCAGCTTCACTGCGGCAGGCTGACGCGCCTGGACTTCAGCGCCGGGGCGCGTGCGACGCCGCCCAATCGGCATGCTCCGCAGGGAATGCCGCACGGTAGCGAATCAGCCAGTGCAGGGCTTCGTCATCGCGCTGCAGCATCACCGCGCTCTCGATGAGTTTTTCCACCACGCGGGCCTCTGGCGAGAAATGCAAGGTCCGCTGCGCCTTGTCATGGACCTGCGGGGCGTTCTCGTGCGTCAGTGCGCTGAGTGTGAGGTCTGCAAAATCCACCTGATCCCTGAACAGCGTAACCCTGCGCGCCTTTGCAAGGGTATCGATGCGCCAGTTGGTCATCCGCTCCTGGGGCGGGAGGTAGATCTGGCTGGCGCACCAGTAGTCCCACGCCACCCAGGCTGTCACAGCCAGCCACAGTACAGCCAAGGTTCGGGCAGACCGGGCCAATACGGATGCAACGCGCGGGCGATCCCGCCAGAGAAGAATGGCCAGACTCAAGACGACGGCCATCTGGAATGGCCCGTACCACAAGGGGTATTCCACCAGGCTATGGACCAGTATCACCGCCAGTACGGTCCATGCCATCTGGCGAGCCGGGTCCGTTGCGCGCCAAGGCGCGGCACGCCACACCCACACGGCTGTCGCGCCGCAAGCCAGCAGCGCAAAGGGCACACCGAGCTCGACCGCAAGGTGCAAGGGCAGGTTGTGGGCATTGTCCAGAATGGCGCAGAAGCGCTCCCCGGGGTACAGGGTGACGAAGTGGGCATAGTCAAGTTCACCCCATCCCCAACCGAGCCACGGCTTCAAGGACATCAAGTGCAGCGCATTGGCCCAAAGGACAAGGCGGCTGGAGCAGTCGGGCGCTCCCTCCAGCAGACGCACCATCGGTCCGCGGCTTGACCCGGACATCCACGGCAGTGCGACCGCGGCAACAACATAGGCCACAAGCGCAGCAAGCACAAGGCCATCCAGCCAATTACCGGGAGAACGCTTGTCGCGCCAGATCCACCAGAAGACAGGGATCAGGAGCCACTGGACAAGACCGGTGCGACTGCCGCTGGCAGCTGCACCGCACGCAAGAAGGACCGCAGCGGCCACCGCCAGCCATCGCCCGCGACGGGGGACATTGGGCCCTGCACCAAACACCAAGGCCAGCAAGCCGATGCTGGTCAGGGTCGCAAACTGGTTCGGCTGTCGCAGATTGCCGAAAGCCTCTCCGGTACCCGACACCGCGCTGATCCAGGGAGCCAGCGGTCCGGCTGTGCCAGAGTACTGCAACAGCCCGATCACGGCACTGGACAAGGCAGCCAGGAGCCAGCCGACCCAGGCAATTGCAGTGACCTGGGAGCGCCTGATCCACAACCCCAATACCCCGAGGCCGGCCGCACCCGTCAGGCAGGAGACCGCACCGACCGACGGCCCAGGGGAGAAAGGGTTGAGCCAGACTGCAGCGACCACCAGCGCACCTGCAATCACCGGCCAGGCTGCGGAATCGGCAGGCGAGGCATCCAATACCCGCGAGGTTGAGGCCTCCGGACCTGATGTCATGGCTCAGCGTACCCCTTTGGGTACTCCCACGCCACCTGTGCCAGTGGGAACCGATGCCTGCCAGCGGGACTGGATGAGGTTGCAGGTTTGCTGGTCGATGAACGCGCAAGTCCGTTTGGCCCAATATTGCGCCTCTTCATGCCGGCCATTCATGGACAGGGCCTTCAGGAGTTTCTCGTAGTTGGCCGACGAGGGGTAGTACAGGACCAGCGCCATCCAGTGTGAGACTTCCTCGGGGGTCATTTTATTGTGGGGCTGATCGCGGCCCAACTGGATCAGGTCCTGCCAATGACGCAGCAGCCAGGTCGGGGGTGGCTGGCGCCGGTGGTTCACTCCGATGCGCTGGGCTTCGAATCGCAAGTCCATCACACTTTCTTCAACCAGAAAATAGTCCCTAACGATCACCCCCATCAGGACAGCAGCCGAAGCCGCGAGCGCGAACAGGGACCATTTGCCGACGGCACGGGATCGGGCAGGAGGCTCTCGCAGGTGGTTGAGCATGCCGACCATGACCCCCGCTGGAAACAGGAAATAGGCGTAGTGCAAGGGCAATTCCAGCATCGCGTGCACGCCAATGGCAAACAGCGCGACACACAGAAGCAGTTGCCGCAGGGACCGGATTGACCGCAGCGCAAGTACAAACCAGCCAAGCACCAAAAGCGACAACGCAAGGCCGGTTGGCCAGCCTGTCCAGAGCACCAGGTCCAGAAACAGGTTGTGCGCATGCGAGTACAGCTGGTTGGCCATGTCCGGATGCTCCGGAAAGACCACCAGTTGCGCCACCTTGGAGTGATCCCATCCGTATCCGAGGAGCGGGCGCTCCAGAGCCGCGTCAAAAAACATGCGCCATGCTTCGAGGCGGGCCTCGCCCTGCGTGCGATAGACAATGGAAGATTCGATGTCAAGCAGCAGCCAGGAGCCCAGCGCGCCCAAGGACAGGATGAACACGCAGTAAACAGTGAACAGGGCCGCCGCACCCTTCATCCAGCCTGAGGGAAGCAGCCTCCCGCGGTCCAGCCACATCGCAACAAACAAGACACTGAGTGTCAGCATCGCAGTGCGCGACTGGGTCAAGGCCAGTCCGAAGAGAACAAGCACAGCCAGCAGGGATGCAACCCATTTGCCAAAAACCTGTTTGTGTAGACCCCAGGCGATGGCGACCAGACCCCAGATCAGCAGAGTCGCCAGCTGGTTCGGTTGCCCGAGATTGGCGTAGGGACGGCCACCGTCGTTCATGTACAGGACCCAGATGTCTGTCATGCCATCGGATCGCGTCAGGCCCAGCCATTGGTAGAGCTGCAGGAAGACCGACGCCACCGCTGCAAATCCGATGGCCCCGCACAGGAAATTGAACGGAGTGTCAGGATCCCGACTGGCCCAGAGCTCGCCCAGGATGACCGACAACGCGAAACCGAGCAGGAACGCAAACGACACCCAGGCATCGCCTGCCAAGGGAAGAATCCCGATGAAGTGCTGCAGCCAGGGCAGCGCAGACAGCGCAAACAAAAACCAGGCGAGCCCTGAAATGCGGCAAGGGCCTCGAGTCTGCCAGAGGACCAAGAGCAGGGCCGACAGCAACCCTGCGGCGATCCAAGCCTCGCTATGGAAGGAGAGCCAGGGGCGGTGATGATTCGGCAACAACCAGCCCAACGCGAAGAAGGCGCAGACAAGTGGCCCGGACAACGGCATGCTGCGCAATGCAGGCGACCACTGGAGGGACAGGCGTTGAAGCATGCTGGTCGTCATGAATCGCTAGACGAGTAGGTGGTGGTCCGCAGCAATCATGCCCAAGGGTCATGGCAACCGGAAAGGTGATTGCCAAAGAAAACAGCCCCCTCTCGGGGGCTGTTCGGATCCAGCTGACTCAGGTCAGAGGATCAGGTACCTTGGCAGCTTGCCGGGCGATACTTGGACGGAATCGTCGTGCCGGTGCTTCCGCACACCCAGGTGACCTGGCCATTGGCTTGCAGCGTACCCACCATCGTCAGATCGCCGTCCACGCCGGCGCCCAAGCTCTTGGATGAGGCGGTGATCACACCAACGGAAGCGCTGGTGCGGCTGTACACCACACCAGAGACGTACTTGGATGTCTGGCTGTCGATGGTGAAGGAAGAAGTGGTGGGGTCAGGCATCTGGGTGGCGACCTGGGCGGCTTCAGCCACAGCAGTACGTGCAGAAGATGCGGCCAGCACGACTTCAGAAACCTTGGCACGGGTCGTGTAGTCCTGGTACGCCGGCAGCGCAACGGCCGCCAGAATGCCGATGATCGCGACCACGATCATCAGTTCGATCAGGGTAAAACCCTTTTGAATGTTGCGCTTCATAAAAAACTCCTAAAAAGTAGAGGACAAGTTCAATGCAGGACCCGTGCCAACAAGATGCCGTGACGAATGTCACGTGTCAGCCCCAGAATTTCACTGATGTTGCAATGCAGCAAGACAATAATCGCGCAATCGCATTTTTTTCGTGACAATTTTTGTACCGGCTTACTTGATACATACCGACCGGACCTGCTTGAGGTCGGTCATTCCCAGCATGATTTTTTCCATGCCGTCCATCTTGAGCGTGCGCATCCCGCTTTGGACAGCACACACAAAGAGTTCGGCCACCCTGGCACGCTCTTGAATCAACTTCTTGACATCTTCGTCAGCAATCAGGAGTTCGTGTAGGCCGATACGGCCCTTGTACCCCGTCTTGTTGCATTTGTCGCAGCCCACAGGACGATAGAACTTGAGTTTTCCGTTCTCGCCGTAGAGCTTGAGCCAGCTGTCGTACAAATTCTTGGCCTCAGCAGCGTAATCCGCTTTCCATGCGGGGGTATGCCTGAGGTCTTCTGCATACTCGGCCACAAAGGTTTTTATTTCCTCTGCGTCAGGGGTATAGCTCTCCTTGCAGTCGCAGAGTCGCTTTGCCAGTCGTTGCGCCAGGATGCCCAGCAAGGCATCGGCGAAATTAAAGGGGTCCATGCCCATGTCCAGCAGGCGGGTGATGGATTCGGGCGCGGAGTTCGTGTGCAGTGTCGAGAACACCAAATGGCCTGTCAGCGAAGCCTCGACGCCCATGGAAACGGTTTCCTTGTCCCGCGACTCGCCCACCATGATGATGTCCGGATCTGCCCGGAGGAACGCCCGCATCACCAGCGCGAAATCAATGCCCGCTTTCTTGTTGACCTGCACCTGACGCAATCCACGCTGTGTGATTTCGACCGGATCCTCTGCAGTCCAGATCTTGGTGTCCGGCGTATTCAGGAACTTCAGGATCGAGTGCAACGTTGTCGTCTTGCCGGAACCCGTCGGGCCACAGACATAGAACAGGCCATACGGCTTGCTGACGGTCCTTTCAACTCGATCCCGATTGTGCGGTGTCAGCCCCAGTTTTTCGAGCGGGATAGGCTCACCCGCAGCCAATATCCGCATGACCACATCCTCCACACCGCCTGCAGAGGGAATCGTTGCCACCCGCAGTTCAATGTCAAGCGGTCCATATTTCTTGAACTTGATCTTGCCGTCCTGAGGTTTGCGCTTCTCCGAAATATCGAGATCGCACATGATCTTGAGTCGCGTAACCAGCGCCTGGCGAAAATGGGACGGAACCTCAATGTAGGGCTGCAAGGACCCATCAATGCGCAGGCGTACACCCGTTTTCGCCTTGCCCGGCAACGGCTCAATGTGGATGTCGGACGCCTTCATGTTGTAGGCGTCAACAATGATCTTGTTCACGAACTTCACGAGTTCGTTGTCCGCTGCAGCCGACTCCAGAGAAGAGTCGTCCCCACTTTCGTCGTCGATAGGGCCGCCCAGATCGGCGAGAAGCTCGTCAATCGAACCGCCTTCGACCCCAGCGCCATACAACTGCCCAAGGGTCTCTTCAAATTCTGTCTGCGTGGTCACGCGATATGAGAACTTGGTCATCCGCGAGAACACCTGGGGAACAATGCGGGAGCCACGCACTGCCTCAGGATCCACGCACATGATCACCAGACCATCGGGGGATTCTTCTACAGGTATCCAGCCCTGCTCCACAACGAATTCCCGCTTGAGCGGGCCGTGCAACATCTCGGAGCGGATGCGGCCGGAGTTGAAAGGTTCGTAGGGAACACCGAAGAACTTCGACAAAGAAGGTCCAATTTGGGCCGGCCGGATCTGGAAATCCGACATCAGCAGGTGTTCAACGGATTTCGCTTCTTCACGTGCCTTCTGGATGCACTGTTGCAATTCGTCGGAGGTGAGGACGCCGTCCGAGACCAGACCGTCGTACTTGGTGGCCTTGCGTCGCTGGCCCTCGGCTGCTTTCTGCATCCGCTGACGTATGGCAGTGGCCAGCGTCTTGCACAGCTGGTGTGTGCCGTTGATTTCCAGATCCCCGAATGGAACATCACTTTTGTTGTTGATGACCTGAAGAACGCCGTGCAGCATCTTCCCGTCAAGGATTGGCGTCACCAGCATCTGCTTTGTCCGGTAGCCTGAGCGCTTGTCGACTTCCTTCAGGAAGCTCAGGTTCGGATGTATTCTTTTCAGAGCCTCGTCGTCATAAACGTCGGCGATATTGACTGGCTCCCGGCTCATGGCCACATAGCCAGCGATGCTTTGGGCACTGATTGGAAGCTTCAGGTCCTTGCTCGTATTGAGACCTGTCTTGATCTTTGAAATGATGGCCGTACCATCCTCGTTCACGGCATACAGGGTCAACCGGTCCGCGTTCAGGAGCTTGCAGATGTCCTGACTGGCCTCCAGCATGATCTGGTCAATGTTCTCGGTTTCATGGATCCGGGTTGAGACCTGCTGCAACTGGCGGTAGAACAGCGCCTCGAAGGTGACGCCGCGCTTTTCGGGAGGCAGCATCTGCGAATCAAAGAACGCCTGTTCAGAATCCTTTTCTGAAGCGGGTTTGAGAACTGCATTCATAGTTCGAACTCCTGACCTGCACGCAGCCACCGGATGTCGTGAGTGACGTTCGGACCAAACGGCTGGGTTTGGTCAAACCGCTGGATCTCTGCCATGATCAGCTCGGTTTCAGCGGGCTTGGTGTGCGTGATGTAGATGGGGTAGTTTTTCCCTCTGTCGATGCAATCGAGCTCTTGGGCAAGCACGTTGGGAGACAGGTGGAGACTGCGACGCGCCAGGTCCCGCTCACGGTTGCTGAACGCAGTTTCGATCACCAGAACCGCGACATTGAGCTCGTTGACCCGCTTCCAGAACGCAGGATTCCGTTCGGTATCTCCAGAAAAAATCCAGCAGCCTCGACCCGCCGTCACGGCGAATCCCACAGCAGGTACTGTATGCACTGCCGGCAGCACCTCCACCAGTTTGTCCCTCAGCTTGAGAGTGTGACCCGTGTGAATCTCGTGAAAACTGATGAACGGCTTCTCTGGCGTAGGTATGCGCGAAAAATCGGGCCAGATGACATTGTTGAAAATGTGAGTCCGCAAGGCCTGGATGGTGCCGGCCAACGCATGGATGCGTACAGGGGTCGTGCGCTGCGAAGCTATCGAGTCAATCATCAGCGGCAATGCCGCAATATGGTCCAAGTGGGAATGCGTCAGCAGGACGTCGTCGATCCGAGCCATTTCCTCCAGTGTCAGATCGCCGACACCAGTACCCGCGTCCACAAGCACGTCTCCATCGACCAGAAAAGACGTGGTCCGGCAGTCTCTGGCAATTGCCCCCGAACAGCCCAACACACGTACCTTCATCGGTGGCCCTCACTTGGTCTCGAAATTGGTTGCTCCGTCCCACCCGGGATCAAAGGGCAACAATCTCATTGAGGCTACCCGCTCCGAGTAGAGCTGGTAAAGGTATTTTTTGGCATTCGCTCTTTGCAGGTTCAGCAGATGGACGTCACACTGGTCCCAATCCTGTGCTCGGTATGACTTGAGAAAGGCAGCCCACGTCTTCAACTCCGAGGTCTGCTCCTTTTCGATCCGATCCAACGGTGCCAGAGGCCAGAAGATCGAAACGGCCTGCTCTTTTCCCTTGACCCGCACCCGATCCAGCTCCTGCCAAGCGAAGTCCGGTGCCAGTTTTCGCGTGGACTCACTCACCACGATATCGACCCCGTAGGTCTTGGACAAACCCTCGAGCCTCGAGCCCAGGTTGACCGAGTCGCCAATCACTGTATAGCTGCGGCGAATGTCCGATCCCATGTCCCCGACGCACATGGTGCCGGTATTCAGGCCAATGCCAATTCCTATCTCGGGAATCCCTTTGGCCCTGTGCTCTTCATTGAGCTTACGGATGGCATTGGACATCTCGAGGGATGTCTTGACGGCCAGGCTGCCATGATTGGGCAGGTCCACGGGAGCACCCCAGAAGGCCATCACACAGTCACCCATGTATTTGTCAATGGTGCCGCGATTGGCGCGGATCAGGTCCGTCAGGCGACTGAATACCCCATTGAGCAGCTCCTGCAATTGCGTGGGCTCCATCCTCTCGGACATTTTGGTGAAGCCGCGCATATCGCAAAACATCACCGTCAATTCCTTGCTGGCAGCCTTCATGCTATAGCTGTCAGGGTCCTTCACCATTTCGTCGACGAGTTCGGGCGGTACATAGGTGCCAAACAGATGCGCGAGTTCGCGCTTCGAGCGGCTTTCGACAAAGTACCCATAGCTCATGTTCAAGGCGAAAGCGGTAAGAGACATGACCAAGGCGCCAGCCAGAGGCAACACGAGTCCATAGCCCAGGAACAGCCAAAAATTGAGAGCCACGATCACAGAAACGACAGCCAAGCTGAGCAACACCGCTCGGGGAGCTGAAAGCAAGGGGAGCGCAAACGCAAGCAACAGCCCGGACAGGACAAGAATCACCACCTCAAATCCCATGGCGTAGTCGGGCTTGACGAAAACCTTTCCATCCAGGAATCCGGATATCACGTTGGCATGGGTTTCAACACCGGGGTAGGTCTCGCCGACCGGGGTAACGCGCAAGTCGAGCAAGCCTGGTGCCGTCGTTCCCAGCAATACGATCTTGTTTGCAAGCGCTCCGGGCGGCACCCTCTTTGCAAGAACATCCGCTGCGGACAAGTACCGGAATGACCCTCCAGAGACGCCCCCGCTCCCTCGAAACGGCACCAAGGCGGCTACCCGGTCATCCACAGGGATCGCGAGCGTTTTGTCGCTTTGCCTGAGGAGAATGCTTTCCAGGCGAGGGTAGTTGCGGGCCAGAAAGCGTTCTTGTGGGAATCCGGGCTCCACCTTGGGCAATCCGGCCAGCATCCGGAACATGGCCAGAGAAAGCGACTCGTAGTACTCGCCTTTGTATTCGGCCAACAGTGGTACCGACCGGACCACGCCGTCACCTTCGGTAATGGAATTGAAAAACCCAGCCATTGGCGCAGATTTGGCCAACTGGTCGATGTTCGACCCAAAGCCGTTCCAGCTCGTGAACTTGATCTGGCGCCCAAGCAGCGCCTGCTTCTGCATGACCGGAGCCGGCAACGTCCCGCTGGTTCTACCGTCACGGTCGCTGGTGAAGTAATAGCCCATCACCACCGGTCTCTTTTCGAGAGACTTGGCAAAGGTCGCGTCGTAGTCCAGTGAACCTTGAATCTGGTTCAAGCGCTCCGCAAAGCCCGGCTGGTCGCGGAGCTCAGTTTGCGCAAGTTGTCGAAGGCGTTTGAGTCCGGAGCTTTCGTCGGCCTCGGCGAACACAACGTCAAACCCGAGCAGTGCGGCCTTTTGACCATCAAAAATTTCGTCGACCAACTGCCCCAGGCGATTCCTGCCCCAGGGCCAACGCCCTACTTCTGCCAAGCTCTTTTCGTCAATATCGACGATGACTATCCTGTCGTCCAACGTGCGTGGCATGGTTGCACGCAGGCGGGCATCGTAGATGATGTCATCCAGCCTTTGGAGCACTCCTATCCCGAGCACGTCGCTGGCGTGCATCAGCGTAAAGAGCAACGGTACGAGCGTTACCGCAACTCGGGGCCAGTGCCGGGATAGTGATGCCATGGACCGCCAATATGAAAGCTCACGCCCTTCCCTGAACGGGAAAGCGAGCTAACTCTGGACAAACTGCATCTGGGTTCCTGCCAGCTCCAGCAGGTCACCGTTCTTGAGAGTGATGGGCTCAGCCGAGATCGGCGCCCCGTTCAGCGTCGGCTTGCTCGTCCCCTCTACGTGAGCAACGACAAATCCGTGGGGACGCTTGGTGATGGCGGCCACTGCGACGCCAGGCTTGCCTATCGTAGTCACCACCTTGACGAGTGCAACTTCGCGCCCTGCAGCAGCGCCCGAAAGGACCTTGATCGCCGCGTTCTGTGGGCCTCCGTCAACAGCAGCAGCGCTGGCAGCTGCGGGCGCAGCTGCGGGCGGCGCCAAGCCAGCCGCCCCAGCCTTGATCACCATTGTTTTCTCGAAAGTTGCGCCGGCAACTTCGTTCATGAACTTGATCTTGTACTTGCCGATTTCGATCGTGTCGTTGTGCTGCAACAGCTGCTTCTTGACGGCCTTGCCATTGACGTAAGTTCCATTGGTGCTGTTCAGGTCTTCCAGATAGACCTCGTTGCCCATGAGCTGGATGACCGCGTGCTCCCCGCTGACCGCCAGGTTGTCAATCACGATGTCGTTATAAGGCCGTCGGCCCAGGGACGTGCGGTCCTTGGTCAGCTGAACTTCCTTTATGACGACACCGTCGATCGAAACGATCATTTTCGGCATGGTCGACTCCTGTTTGCTGTTGATTTGTTTTCTGAAGATTCGGCTATTTGCCAAGCAGCCTGGAAATCAGTCCGCGCTTGCCTGAGCCTGCAGACGCCTGCACCAGCACGACCGAAATATTATCGCGTCCACCAGCCGCGTTGGCAGCGTCGACCAACTTGCGCGCCTTGGTGTCCAGAGGCAACTCCTCAGCCAGGAGGCTCGCGATCCCGGCGTCGTCAACCATGTCGGACAAGCCGTCCGAACACATGACATAAATGTCTCCAGGCTCCACCCGATGCTCGTTGACTTCGACCAGCACTGCGTCTTCGACGCCAAGGGCACGAGTGACAAGATTCTTGTTCATCGAGGTCTGTGCCTGCTCCTCGGTGATCAGCCCTGCGTCGATCTGTTCCTGAAGCAGGGAGTGGTCCTTGGTAATCTGGGCCAATTGGCCGTCACGCAGCCTGTAGCAGCGCGAATCACCAATATGCCCCAGCATCAGCCTTGCGTCATGGTAGACGCCCACGACCAGCGTTGTTCCCATCCCGGAATACTGGGGGTTTGCGTTGGCCGCATTGAAGATTGAGCGATTTGCATTGTCAACACAGATTTCAATCGCACGCCGCACATCCTTGGAACTCGCCTGCTTGCCCGCCTGGGAGAGCCAACGCCCCAGCTCCGACTTGATGAACGCTGTGGCCATCCCACTCGCAATTTCCCCGGCGTTGTAACCACCCATGCCATCAGCAAGAATTGCCAGCTGTGTCGGGGCGTCAAAGTTGACGGAATCCTCGTTGTTTTCGCGCGCCCGCCCCGGATCCGTCAGCAGGCAGAACTCATACGTCATCATGATTTCGGCTCATTGTTCGAGTCATCGGCAGCCTGGGGAGGACGCGCGACAATCGTCTTCTCAAAAGGGTCTGTCTCCACTGCAGCAGGAGCCTTCGAAACCACCGTGGCGTCGAAGTTGCCCGTCGGGCTCGCACTGGGGGCTGCAAACACCGCTGTCTTGTCCATACCCGCGGCCGGCGCGACCACAGCGGAAGCCCCCTCTCGAGGCGAGGCCGGATCCGCAATGCCCGTTGCCTCGATGAGCGCAACGCGAAGGTCAGCCGCAAAGGCGTCACCATCCTGGTAACGCGTTTCCGGCCGCTTGCTCATGGACAGTGCGACCGCATTTGCGAGACGCTCGGGGATGTCCTTGCGGATGATGCGGATGTCAGGTGCTTCCTCGTTGGCAATCTTGTACATCAATTCCGCCATGGAATCACCACGGAACGGCAACACACCAGTGAGCATCTGGAACAGCATGACGCCCAGAGAATAGAGATCCGAGCGCCCATCCACTTTCTTCCCGGCAATTTGCTCCGGTGACATGAAGCTGGGTGTACCAAGGACCAAACCTGTTTTGGTCTTGCTGGAATCCGTGATCCGGGCAATACCAAAATCCGTCACCTTGACAGTGTCGCTGTCCAGTTCATACATGATGTTTGCGGGCTTGATGTCGCGGTGCACGACATTCTGGCGGTGGGCATATGCCAGCGCCTCTGCAACCCTTGCCACAATGGACAGCACCTTGGGTACTGGCAGCAAGTGGCCATCCTTGCAGAAATCGACCAGGTCCTTGCCCTTCAGGAACTCCATGGCGATATAGGCAAGGTCGTGCTCCTCACCTGCATCGAAGATGGTCACGATGTTTTGGTGCTGCAGGCGGCCCGCAGTCTCCGCCTCCCGGAAGAAGCGTTCACGCGCATCGGTCAACTCTTCGCCTTCGAATTCCTGGCTCAGAGCCATGGTCTTGATGGCAACCACCCGGCCGATTTTGGGATCTTTCCCAAGGTAGACCACGCCCATAGCGCCTTTGCCGAGCTCTTTTTCCACCTGGTAGCGGCCAAGCATGGGCTTCTCCACGGCACCGCCGTCGAGCAACATGGTTCCGCCAGGGTGCGCTCCACCCCCTCCAAGAATCACGGTTTCGGAAAGGTTCTTTGCCCGGTTGAGCTTGGACTGCAGGTCCTTGTAGCTCTTGTTGTAACCCGCCATGTGCTCATAGACGGCCTGCGCCTTGTTGAACTGGCGCTTGCGCTCGAAATCGAGGGCAAGGTTATAGAGGTTGTCCATGACGGCGTCGCTCATCGGAACCCGGCGGAACCGGTCGAACGCCATGTCAAGCTGTCCCTGGCCTTGCAGGGCCAGGCCCATCATGCGGTTGGTTTCTGCAGACTCTTCATCGGACTTGACCTTGCCCGCCTCGGTCACCAGGAAGCGCTTGGTCGTCAACGCCAGATGACCGATCAGCAGAAGCGCTGCGGGGAACACCAGCTTCAGCCACATGGAGGCACCCGAGAGCAATCCGAATTCCGTCCCAAGCAACGAAACGAACAGCACCGCTGTGACGACCGCCGCCATGCCGGCTGACAGTCGGGGCAATGCCGCGATCAGGTATGCGGCAACCAGGAGGAATGCGCCGATGGCCGCCCACACGCTCCAGGACGGCTCGACAATGAAATGTTCGCCCAGAATGCTGGACGTGATGTGGGCGATCGTCTCGGCCGGAGAAAGCCCCGCATACCCGGGCGTCGGGAACGTCACGCCGACGCCAGCTGCCGTCGCTCCGATCAGCACGATTTTGTCCGCGTATTTGGTTGCCGGGATCTTGCCGCTGAGCACGTCGTAAAACGAGTCCACCGCAAAAGCCGGCTTGCCGTCCTTGCCCCTGTAGAACTGGGGCAGCATGTGCGCCGATTCGTCGGTCTTGATCCGAAGCTTGCCCACCTGGACCGACTCGCCGGAGTTGACCTTGATGTCGCCAGGACCCAAATTCAGGCTTTTGGCCGCGACGAGCAATGCCATCGAAGGCACTGCCTTTCCGTAGTAGTTGACCAACAACGGCTCCCGGCGCACTGCGCCATCGACGTCTTGCGCCTGATTCAGGTGACCAACTCCGGCGGCGGCCTGACCAATGACGTCAATGGGCTGCTGACCACGCAGCGCGGGTACCGAGAAGCCATTGTTCTCATCGATCGTGCTCTTCAGCGCAAACGCGGGCAAGGGCTTGTCGGCCTTGCCTTGAGGCTCGCCGAGAACGAATACCGAAGGAACCACCACATTGCCTGCCGCGCTCATGCTGGCCGCGAGCTTGGCGTCAGAGTCCAGGGCCACCTCCGCCTCGGCGATGACCTTGGCAAGCTGTTCATTGATGGCGCCCTGCGGATTGCCGGGGTCCAGCGCGGGGCCCAAAGCCTGCTTCATCTTACGGATGAACACCAGGCCCCGGTCTGTCTGGGGCTCGAAGAAGAAGGCCGTATGGGCGACCGTCTTTACCTTTGCGGCCGCCAGCTTGTCGATCAGTTCGGCGTGGACTTCGCGGGGCCAGGGCCAGCGGCCGATGTTTGCGATGCTCTGGTCATCAATGGCGATGACCGCAATGCGGTCCGTCGGCTGGCGTGAATTGGATGTGCTGGCAAAGTCGTAGTACCGCCTTTCCAGACCGTCAATGAAGTCTGTCGACCGATCAAGCACGAAGACGGCGACCACCACCAGCAAGCCGACGAACCAGTCGGCGCGCCAGAACTGGCCGCGTTTAGCTGATGATGAAGTACTCACTGCCCGCCCCTCGTGCGTTCCGGTTTGCCACTGATGTCCACGTTGAGCTCCGCCAGCCGCGCGGGCCGATCAGGATACAAAACACCTAATTGTGGACGTTAACAGACGCCCCGAGGTGGGACAAGGGAGTTTTTCACTCCACGCCGGACTTTTGTTGCAAATAAGTACCACCACCCCGGCGAGGGAATCTGGCGCCGGCTCCTGCTTAGCCAGACTTGCCGTAACGCTGGAGCGCCTTGCCCACCGCCACCACAAAGGCCGCTCCGGTCGCGGCAGCCACATAGTGCAGCCAGGGATTGGCGGCGGCAATCTCCTTCAGGGCCGTGTCACTCACGATGGTCTCTCCACCGACCCAGCCAATGAGGGCGGCGCCGAGCATCACAATGATCGGGAAACGCTCCATCAGCTTGATCATGAGCGTGCTGCCAAAGATCACCAGAGGGATGCTGATGGCCAGACCAATGATCAGCAGGGTGTTGTTGCCCTTGGCGGCGGCGGCCACTGCGATGACGTTGTCCAGGCTCATCACCACGTCGGCAATCAAAATCGTGCGGATGGCTGTCGCAAGGCTGCCGTGTTCCCCGCCCTCGCCTTCCTCTCCATCCTCATCCCCGAGCAGCTGCACGCCGATCCAGAGCAGCAACGCGCCACCCACGATCTGCAGGAACGAGAGTTCCAGCAGTTTGGCGGCCACCACGGTCAGGATGATGCGCAACACAACCGCCGCGCCCGAGCCAAAGAAAATGGCCTTGCGCTGCTGTTCGGGCGGCAGCGCGCGTGCTGCCAGGGCAATCACGACGGCGTTGTCGCCCGACAGAATGATGTTGATCCAGATGATCTTGACGAGTCCGATCCAGAAATCGGCGCTTTGCAGCATGTCCATGCGCTTCTCCAGTGTTATGAATTGCGAAGGCGCCCGGGACCAGTCCCGGGCGCCTCCAGCTTTTTTTGGAGCCCCCAGTTTAGGGGGTTCACGAACCGCGCCGGTTCGTAAAAACGCTTACCTCAAAGCTTGCCCTTGAGAAGCTTGGCCAGCTCGGAGAAATTGCGGGTGACTGTGAAGCCGCACTCCTCCATGATCGCCAGCTTGGCCTCGGCCGTGTCGGCTCCACCGGATATCAGCGCGCCCGCATGGCCCATGCGCTTGCCGGGCGGTGCGGTGACACCTGCGATGAATCCGACGATCGGCTTTTTCATGTTGGCCTTGCACCAGCGCGCTGCATCGGCTTCGTCCGGGCCGCCGATTTCGCCGATCATGATGACGGCATCGGTATCCGGATCGTCGTTGAAGGCTTTCATCACATCGATGTGCTTGAGGCCGTTGATCGGGTCGCCGCCAATGCCAACGGCGCTGGACTGGCCCAGGCCGATTTCGGTGAGCTGCGCCACGGCTTCGTAGGTCAGCGTACCCGAACGCGAGACCACGCCAATGCGGCCCTTGCGGTGGATGTGGCCGGGCATGATGCCAATCTTGATTTCGTCAGGCGTAATCAGACCCGGGCAATTGGGGCCAAGCAGCAGCGTCTTCTTGCCGCCCGCCGCTTCCTTGGCCTTCATCCTGTTGCGGACTTCAAGCATGTCACGCACCGGAATGCCTTCCGTGATGCAGATCGCCAGGTCCAGGTCGGCTTCAACAGCTTCCCAGATGGCAGCGGCCGCGCCCGCCGGAGGCACATAAATCACCGAGACCGTGGCCCCGGTCTGGCTGGCTGCCTCCTTCACGGATGCATAGATCGGGATGTTGAAGATCGACTCACCGGCCTTCTTGGGATTCACGCCCGCGACGAAGCAGTTCTTGCCGTTGGCGTATTCCTGGCACTTTTCGGTGTGGAACTGCCCGGTCTTGCCGGTGATGCCCTGGGTGATGACCTTGGTGTCTTTGTTGATGTAGATCGACATGGCTGTTGTTCCTTACTTGACCGCTGCCACGACCTTCTGGGCCGCTTCTGCCATGGTGTCGGCGCTGATGATGGGCAGGCCGGAGGCTGCCAGCAGCTTCTTGCCCTCAACCTCGTTGGTGCCCTTCATGCGCACCACCAGCGGCACGCTGAGGTTGACCGCCTTGCAGGCAGCGATCACGCCGGTGGCGATGGTGTCGCACTTCATGATGCCCCCGAAGATGTTGACCAGGATGCCCTTGACGTTCTTGTTCTTGAGCATGATCTTGAAGGCTTCGGTGACCTTCTCCGGGGTGGCCCCGCCGCCAACGTCCAGGAAGTTGGCCGGCTCGCCGCCGAACAGCTTGATGGTGTCCATGGTGGCCATGGCCAGGCCTGCGCCATTGACCAGGCAACCGATGTTGCCGTCCAGCGAGATGTAGGCCAGATCGAACTTGGATGCCTCGACTTCGGCGGCGTCCTCTTCGTCGAGATCCCGGTAAGCCACGATTTCCGGATGGCGGAACAGCGCGTTGCTGTCGAAGTTGAACTTCGCGTCCAGCGCCTTGATGTTGCCGTTGCCTTCCAGGATGAGCGGGTTGATTTCCACGAGAGACGCGTCGGTCTCCATGTAGATCTTGTAGAGCTTTTGCAGCACATCGATGGCCTGCGCCTGCGACGCCTCGGGCACGCCGATCCCTGCGGCCAGCTTCTTGCCCTGCGCGGCAGTGAGGCCGATGGCCGGGTCGACCGCCTCGGTGATGATTTTTTCAGGGGTGTCGTGGGCCACGGCCTCGATGTCCATGCCGCCCTCGGTGGAGACAATGAACGCCACCTTCTGGGTGGCCCGGTCGGTCACGGCCGAGACGTAATACTCTTTCTTGATGTCCGCCCCGTCCTCGATCAGCAGGCGGCGGACCTTCTGGCCTTCAGGCCCGGTCTGGTGCGTGACCAGCTGCATGCCCAGGATCTCGCCGGCCAGCTTCTTTACATCCTCGACCGAACGCGCCAGCTTGACGCCGCCTCCCTTGCCGCGCCCGCCGGCATGGATCTGCGCCTTGACCACCCAGATCGGGCCGCCAAGCTTTTGGGCGGCCTCGACCGCCTCCTGGACCGTGAAAGCGGGGATGCCGCGGGGAACGGGCACGCCGAAATTGCGCAAGATTTCCTTGCCTTGGTACTCGTGGATCTTCATGAGGTCTCTCTCAGGAACGGATGATTTTGTGCCCGACCGGGGGCCTGGAGCCCGCAAGGCAGGCCGCTGCATACGGCAGCCGCTAAATGTATCATGCTGCAATGCACCAATCTTGAGCGTGCCTTACAGTTCCACGACACGGATTTCACAGGTGGTCGACATGCCAAAAGTCTTTATCGATGGCGAAGCCGGGACGACCGGTTTGCAGATCCGCGAGCGCCTGCAACAGATGTCACAGGTCGAGCTCGTGAGCATCGCGCCCGAGCTGCGCAAGGACGCTGGCGCCAAGCGGGAGCTGGTGCGAGGCGTCGACCTGGTGATCCTGTGCCTGCACGACGACGCTGCGCGCGAGTCGGTGGCGTTGATCGACGAAATCGAGAAGTCGTCGGGCAATCCCGGACCACGCGTCATCGACGCGTCGACCGCACACCGTACGGCGCCAGGCTGGGTGTTTGGTTTTCCGGAGCTCTCAAAGGGGCACCGGGACGCCGTTGCGCAGGCCCGCCGCGTCAGCAACCCGGGCTGCTATTCAACCGGAGCGATCGCGCTGATCCGGCCGTTGATCGATGCCGGCCTGTTGCCCGCTGATTTTCCGCTGTCCATTCCGGCAGTAAGTGGCTACTCCGGCGGCGGGCGTTCCCTGATCGAAGCCCATGAAAGTGGAGCAGCGGCCGCGTTTGAACTCTACGCGCTGGGTCTCCAGCACAAGCATGTGCCCGAGATCATGAAGCACACCGGCCTGACGCGTCGCCCGATCTTCATCCCCTCGGTGGGCAATTTCCGCCAGGGCATGCTGGTGCAATTGCCGCTGCATCTGGACGAGCTGCCAGGCAAGCCCACAGGTGCGGACCTCCAGGCGGCACTCGCTGCCCATTACGCGGGCAGTGAATGGGTGAGCGTGAAGCCCGCCACAGCGGACGGCAAGCTGGATGCGCTGGCGTTGAACGGCACCAACCAAATGGAGTTGCGGGTCTTCGCCAACGAGGGCCAGCGTCACGCCGTGCTGGTTGCCCGGCTGGACAACCTGGGCAAGGGCGCCAGTGGCGCCGCAGTGCAGAACCTGCAGCTGATGTTCGGTCTGTAGGGCGCTCAGGCGTCGTCTTCGGCACCCTTTACCACGCGGCGGATCACTTCCGGCGCGAAGCCCCGGGCGGCCAGAAAGCGCATCTGGCGCAGCCGGGCCGCCGGGTCAGCCGCCGGCTCCCCGAACTTGCGCACCCAGACGTCGCGCGCACGCGCCAGTTCCGTATCCTTGAGCTGCGCGGCCGTTTCGGCCAGCACCTGCGCTTCCACCCCCTTGGCGCGCAGCTCCTGGATCACCCGGGCGGCGCCCAGCCGTGCGCCGCGCCGTCGCGCCACCGACTCCGCCACCCGCTGCTCGCTGATGAATCCCTTGGCGGCCAGTTCGTCCAGTGCGCGGGCCAGGGAGCCGGGCTCTGTCTCGTGCGGTGCCAGCTTTCGCTGAAGCTCCGCGCGCGAGTGCTCGCGCGCCGCCAGCAGGCGCAGCGCACGCCCCCGCAACGAGGGGGAGAAAGCCGGGGCACCGCTCATTTGCTATTGTTTTTATAGCAATCCAGGTCCGTCCGACGGGGGCTGGAGGCCAATTTCACTCTGAATCGGCCGCTGCGGCCAGCAGCGGGATGCCCAGCGAGTCGCGCACCTTGTTTTCGATCTCGAAAGCCAGTTCGGGGTTCTCGCGCAGGAACTCGCGCGCATTGTCGCGGCCCTGTCCGATCTTTTCGCCGTTGTAGGCATACCAGGCCCCGGACTTCTCCAGCACATGGGCCGTCACCCCCATGTCGATGATCTCGCCGTGGCGGCTGATGCCCTCGCCGAACAGGATGTCGAACTCCGCCGTCTTGAACGGGGGCGAGACCTTGTTCTTCACCACCTTGACCTTGGTTTCGTTGCCGATGGCTTCCTCGCCCTTCTTGATCGTGCCGGTGCGGCGGATGTCCAGGCGCACCGAGGCGTAGAACTTCAGCGCGTTGCCGCCGGTCGTGGTCTCGGGGCTGCCGAACATCACGCCAATCTTCATGCGGATCTGGTTGATGAAGATGACCATGCAGTTGGTCTTCTTGATGGTGGCGGTGAGTTTGCGCAGCGCCTGGCTCATCAGGCGGGCCTGCAGACCCGGCAGGCTGTCGCCCATTTCGCCTTCGATTTCGGCCTTGGGCGTGAGCGCGGCGACCGAGTCGATCACGATCAGGTCCACCGCGCCGGAGCGCACCAGGCTGTCCACGATTTCCAGGGCCTGCTCGCCGGTGTCGGGCTGGCTGATCAGCAGGTCCGACAGGTTCACGCCCAGCTTCTGGGCGTATTGCACATCCAGCGCGTGCTCGGCATCGACAAACGCGCATTGGCCGCCCTGCTTTTGCATCTCGGCGATGACCTGCAGCGTCAGCGTGGTCTTGCCAGACGATTCCGGGCCATAGATCTCGATGACGCGGCCGCGCGGCAGGCCGCCCACGCCCAGGGCGATGTCCAGTCCCAGTGAGCCGGTGGACACGACCTGGATGTCCTCCAGGACCTCGCCCTCGCCCAGCCGCATGATGGTGCCCTTGCCAAACTGCTTCTCGATCTGGGCCAGGGCGGCTTGCAGCGCCTTGGCGCGCTCGCTGTTGGCGTTGGCGATGCTGGTTCCTTTGACTTGGGCGTCCATGAGAATCTCCTTGAATATCAATGGGTTATGGGTTCAGCGGCCAGTGGTTTTAAAAACAGTCTGGATGCTTGAACAGTACTTTAACGACCCTGCCAAGCCAAAGTAAACAACTTTTTGGTCAGTTTGCCTTACCATTCGGCGTGGCCTCAACCCCCCTACCGGACGACCGCTGGCGACAGACCCACATGGGGCGCCTCCTGGGGCACGCCATGCGCCGGTTCGACGCGCGCGTGCTCGCGCTGATGGCCCACGACGTGCAGGTGCCGCTGGCGCTGTCCAACCTGGCCGCGCGCGAGCAGGTCAGCGCGGCCCATGTGCAGATCACCCGCCATCTGGCGCTGGGCGGCTCGCGCCTGACCGAACTGGCGCAACGCGCCGGCATGACCAAACAGGCGATGGGCGACCTGGTGGACCAGTGCGTGGCCTGGGGCCTGGTGGTGCGCGAAACGGACGCGCACGACGCGAGGGCGCGCCGCATCCGCTTTACAGCCACCGGCCTCGAATGGCTGCAGGCTTTCCAGCGGGCGGTCACCCAGGCAGAGGCCGAGTTTCGCGCCGAAGTCGGCAAGGATGTGGCGGCGGTGGTGCTGATTGGCCTGGAAACCTACGCCGGTCCCGCCGTGTGAGTCCGGAAGGCACCTGCAACGCCCGCGAGAGGCCTAGAATTTGAACCGCCACCGAACAACAAAGGAGACCTGCATGCGGATTCTGATCGCCGAGGATGACCAGGTTCTCGCCGACGGCCTGCTGCGCACCCTGCGCAGCTCCGGCGCCGCCGTAGACCATGTTTCCAGCGGCACCGAGGCGGATGCCGCCCTGATGACCAACAACGAGTTTGACCTGCTCATCCTCGACCTGGGGCTGCCCAAAATGCACGGCCTTGAAGTGCTCAAGCGCCTGCGGGGGCGGGGCTCATCGATGCCGGTGCTGATCCTGACCGCCGCCGACAGCGTCGAGGAGCGCGTCAAGGGGCTCGACTACGGTGCCGACGACTACATGGCCAAGCCGTTCAGCCTGCAGGAGCTCGAGGCCCGCGTACGTGCGCTGACCCGCCGCGGCATGGGTGGGGCCAGCTCGACCATCAAGCATGGGCCACTGGTGTACGACCAGGCCGGCCGGGTGGCCACCATCGACGGCAAGATGGTCGAGCTGTCGGCGCGGGAGCTGGGCCTGCTGGAGGTGCTGTTGCAGCGCGCGGGCCGCCTGGTCAGCAAGGACCAGCTCGTCGAGCGCCTGTGCGAGTGGGGCGAAGAGGTGAGCAACAACGCCATCGAGGTCTACATCCACCGGCTGCGCAAGAAGATCGAAAAGGGACCGATCCGCATCGCCACCGTCCGGGGGCTGGGCTACTGCCTGGAAAAAATCCCCGGATGAGACTCTTCGCGCAGGAGCAGCGCTCGCTGTTCGGCGAGATCCTGGACTGGATGCTCACGCCGCTGCTGCTGTTGTGGCCAGTGAGCCTGGCGCTGACCTGGGTGGTGGCGCAGGGCATTGCCGGCAAACCGTTTGACCGGGCGCTGGAGTACAACACCCAGACGCTGGCGCAGTTCGTTTCCGTGCAGCGAGGACGTGTGCAGTTCAACCTGCCGCAGTCCGCGCGCGAGATCCTGCGCGCCGATGACGCCGACCTGGTGTACTTCCAGGTGCTGGGGCATCGCGGTGAATTCATCGGCGGCGAGCGGGACTTTCCCGCGCCCCCGGAGGACCAGGACCCCGTGGCCGGCCAGGTCCACCTGCGCGACGACCAGATGCGCGGGCTCAACGTGCGCGTCGCCTACGAATGGGTGCGACTGGAGGCGACCGACAGTCCCCAGCCCGTTCTCGTGCTGGTCCAGGTGGCCGAGACCCTGGAAAAGCGCTCCGTGCTGGCCACCGAAGTGGTCAAGGGCGTGATGCTCCCGCAGTTCTTCACGCTGCCACTGGCCGTGCTGCTGGTCTGGCTGGCGCTGGCGCGGGGCATCCGGCCGTTGAGCGAGCTGGAAGACCGCATCCGCAGCCGAAAGCCCGATGACCTCAGTCCGCTGGACGATACCCATGTCCCGCTGGAGGTGGCACCGCTGGTGTCCTCGGTCAACGACCTGTTGCGTCGCCTCAAGCATTCGATCGCCACGCAAAAGCGGTTTCTGGCGGATGCCGCCCACCAGCTCAAGACGCCACTGGCGGGTCTGCGCATGCAGGCCGATCTGGCGCTGCGCGAGAACTCCAATGAAGACGAACTCAAGCAGTCGCTCAAGCAGATCGGGCGCTCCAGCGTGCGCGCCACCCACACCGTCAACCAGCTGCTGGCACTCGCCCGCGCAGAGGCGCGCGGACACAGCCTGGCCAAGCAACACGGGGACCTGGCTCGCATGACCATGGAGGTGGTGCGCGATTGCGTACCGATGGCCATGGAAAAAGGCATCGATCTGGGCTACGACGGCGCCGCGCCCGGCTCGCCCGGGGTGGTGCTGGACGGCTATCCGACCCTGCTGAAGGAGATGGTGCGCAATCTCGTGGAAAACGCCATCCACTACACGCCGTCAAGCGCAACCCGCCCCGGCATGGTCACCGCGCGCGTGCTGGCGGACCCGTTCGGCCGTGTACTGATGCTGCAGGTGGAAGACAACGGCCCGGGCATCCCGGAGGCCGAGCGCGAACTGGTGTTCCAGCCGTTCTACCGGGCGCTGGGCACCGACGCGGACGGTTCAGGCCTTGGACTGGCCATCGTTGCCGAAATCGTGCAGCAACATGGCGCCACACTGAAGCTGGAAGACGCCAACCCGGGGCAGACGCCGTCCGGCGCCCGCTTCATCGTGCGCTTCGAGTCTGCAGCCGAACCCGAACCTGCTGCGTCCGCCTGACAAAGGCCTCAGCGGCAAGGTACCAGCGGCTTGCCCCCGAGGTGTGGCGTCAGCTCTTCGAGCCGCGCACGCAGCGCCTCGTCCACCGCCGGCAGGCGCAGCAACTCGCCGCGCACTTCCTGGCGCTCCTGGACCACGCGGGCGGTGCGCACACCGCGGCGCGTCAGGGCGTTGAGCTGGGCATTGGCCTCCGCCTGCGTGCCGTAGGTCCCCAGCGACAGCCCGGGCTCCATGGCCGGGTTCAGCAGGGGCTGGAACGACAGGCCGAGCTGACGCAACTCGGCCTTCTTGCGCGCGACGGCGTCCGCGTTCGGGTATTTGCCCATGTAAACGATCCAGCGGGCCGACTCCACCGACGGCTCGAAGACCCAGGCCCCTGCCGGCCAGCCGGATTCAAGTACCGACCGCAAACCACGCCCGGAGGCCTCATTGAGCAGTGAGGATGCCAGGCAGCTCACGGACGGCGCGGCCGCCTGGCTGGCGGCGGCTTCGACCCGCCGGGCCTCGTCGGGTGGCAGCACGCGTATCGCCGACGGGTTGATCTGTTCGGCCACACGCTGGGGTTCGCGCTGCTGCACGGGCGCGAGGCCATACGAAGCCAGCCAGCCCTGCGTCCAGGCCAGGTAGCCCGCATTGGCAAGCACGAGCAGCAGCACGACCAACCGCATCAGGACCCCGCCTGCGGACGCACACTGACCTCGGCGCTGGTGATTTGCATCATGGCGCGCGAAGTATGCACCAGCAAGGCGCCATCCTCGCCCACGCCCTGCGCGACGCCCTGCGTGCCGTCACTGAGCACCACCGTGCGCCCGGCCAGCGCATCCCGCGCCTGGAAGCGTGCCCGCAGCGGCGCGAAGCCGCCCGCCTTGAACGTCTGCACCATCGCCACCAGCGCCGGTGCAACCCGGCCCAGGGCAGCGGGTGCGTCCAGACTGGGGCTCAGCTCCTGCAGCCAGGCCGCAGGGGTGGACAGGCCGGCAGCGTCGGGCGGCAGGATGTTGATGCCCACGCCGATCACCGCCTGTCGCTGGTCGCCGGACAAACCGGGCGCGGCAGCGGTTTCCACCAGCACGCCGGCGAGCTTGCGGTCCTGCCACCACAGGTCGTTGGGCCATTTGATGCGGACATCCGGGTGCAGGCTTTCGGCCAGCGCCACGCCGATGGCCAGCGACAGCCCGGACCAGCTGGCCGGCGCCAGCGGCAAGCCCAGCGAGAACGTCAGGGACGCGGGGCCTTCAGGGCGCCGTCCGCCCGCGGCTGGCTCACCACCGGCACCGCTGTGCCAGGACCGGCCCAGCCGGCCGCGGCCAGCGGTCTGGCGCTCCGCCACCAGCAGCACAGGCTCCAGGCGGCCGGCACGCGCGCGGCGCATCAGCTCGGTGTTGGTGGAATCAATCTCGGGGACGATCTCGACGGTGAAGCCGGGCAGGCGCGGCTCGATGGCCTGCCACAGGGTTTCGGCGTCCCAACGGACCATGGGGCTCCCTAGCGGCGGCGCTTGGGCGCCAGCAGGGTGCCCCGACAGGCCCGGGCGCCGCACCAGCAGGGGTACTCGGCCTTGAGCTTGGGGGTATAGGGTTCGTCGATGATCAGGCCGTAGTCGTAGTTGAGCTCTTCACCGGCCTTGATGCGCCGCAGCGCCTTGATGAACACGCGGCCGTTGTCCTCGTCGGCCTCGCAGTTGGGATCGCACGAATGGTTGATCCAGCGGGCCGAATTGCCGCCGTACTTGGCGTCAATGACATGGTCCTCGTCCATGTGGAAATAGAACGTGTGGTTCGGGTCCGACGGATCGTGCGGATGGCGGCGCAGGGCCTCTTTCCAGCTGATGACCTCGCCGGTGTATTCGATGATGGTTGCACCCCGGGGGATGTCCTGCACCGCAAACACCCCCTTGCCGTGGACGCCGGAGCGGCGGGTCTGGATGCGGCGGGTGGAGCCGGTGGGGCTGGAGGGGGCTTTTTCGGGCATTGCCAAAACTCTGTTAACTTGAATGTGCACACACGCGCGCGTACGCGTACGCGCGTGGGAAGAGCGCCGATTGTAGGAGGCCCGGCCGGATGGCGGGCCCGCAGGCGGCGCAGGGATGGAAGGCAAAGACATGGAAAGACTCGTGGAATCCGTATGACGAAGACGCTGGTGATTGCAGAAAAGCCTTCGGTGGCACAGGACATCGTGCGTGCGCTCACGCCGGTGGCCGGCAAGTTTGACAAGCACGACGAACACTTCGAGAACGACCAGTACGTGGTGACCAGTGCCGTCGGCCACCTGGTGGAGATCCAGGCGCCGGAGGAGTTTGACGTCAAGCGCGGCAAGTGGAGCTTTGCGCACCTGCCGGTCATCCCGCCGTACTTCGACCTCAAGCCGGTGGACAAGACCAAGACCCGGCTGAACGCCGTGGTCAAGCAGGCCAAGCGCAAGGATGTGAGTGCCCTGGTCAACGCCTGCGACGCGGGCCGCGAGGGCGAGCTGATCTTTCGCCTGATCGAGCAGTACGCGGGCACCGGGTCCGGGGCCAAGGCCAAACCGCTGGGCAAACCGGTCAAGCGGCTGTGGCTGCAATCCATGACGCCCCAGGCCATCCGCGACGGCTTTGCCAGCCTGCGCAGCGAAAAGCAGATGCAGGGCCTGGCCGACGCGGCGCGCAGCCGCTCCGAGGCCGACTGGCTGGTGGGCATCAACGGCACACGGGCCATGACGGCCTTCAACTCGCGCGACGGCGGCTTCTTCCTGACCACCGTGGGCCGGGTGCAGACGCCCACGCTGGCCGTGGTGGTGGAGCGCGAGGAACAGATCCGCAAGTTTGTCAGCCGCGACTACTGGGAAATCCACGCGAGTTTTCTGGCCGAGGCGGGCGAATATCCGGCCAAATGGTTCGACCCCAAGTGGAAGAAGGACGGCGAAGACGGAGAGAAAAAAGCCGACCGCGTCTGGAGCGAGCGCGAAGCCCAGGCCATCGCCGATGCGGTGCGGGGCAAGGCCGCCACCGTCACCGAAGAATCCAAGCCCACCACGCAGGCCAGCGGCCTGCTGTTTGACCTGACCAGCCTGCAGCGCGAGGCCAATGGACGCTTCGGCTTTTCGGCCAAGACCACGCTGAGCCTGGCGCAAAGCCTGTACGAGCGCCACAAGGCGCTGACTTATCCCCGGACCGACTCCCGGGCGCTGCCCGAGGACTATCTGCCGGTGGTGAAAAGCACCTTCGAGATGCTGGCTGGCAGCGGCATGGTGCATCTGGCGCCCTTTGCCCGCCAGGGGCTGGACGGCAACTACATCAAGCCCACCAAACGCGTGTTCGACAACGCCAAGGTGAGCGATCACTTTGCGATCATCCCCACGCTGCAGGCGCCGCACGGCCTCTCGGACGCCGAGCAAAAGCTGTACGACCTGGTGGTGCGCCGCTTCCTGGCGGTGTTCTTCCCCAGCGCCGAGTATTCGGTGACCACACGCATCAGCCAGGTGATGGGGCACAGCTTCAAGACCGAGGGCAAGGTGCTGGTCAAGCCCGGCTGGCTGGCCATCTACGGCAAGGAAGCGGCCGATGAAGTCAGCGACGCCAAGGACGGCGACAAGGGCCAGAACCTGATCCCGGTGAAGCCCGGCGAGATGGTGCGCACCGAGGTCGCGCAACCCAAGGCGCTGAAAACACGGCCGCCCGCGCGCTACTCCGAGGCCACGCTGCTGGGCGCCATGGAAGGCGCAGGCAAGCTGGTGGAAGACGACGAACTGCGCGAGGCCATGCAGGAGAAGGGCCTGGGCACGCCGGCCACGCGCGCGGCCATCATCGAAGGCCTGATCAACGAGAAGTACATGCTGCGCGACGGGCGCGAGATGATCCCCACGGCCAAGGCTTTCCAGCTGATGACGCTGTTGCGCGGCCTGGGGGTGGAAGAACTCTCCAGGCCCGAGCTGACCGGCGAGTGGGAGTACAAGCTCGCGCAGATGGAGCACGGCAAGCTCAGCCGCGAGGCCTTCATGCTGGAAATCGCCGAGATGACCAAGCACATCGTCCAGAAGGCCAAGGAGTACGACCGCGACACGGTGCCGGGTGACTACGCCACGCTGCACACGCCCTGCCCCAACTGCGGCGGCGTGGTGAAGGAAAACTACCGCCGCTACGCCTGCACCGGCAAGTCCGGCGAGGGCAGCGATGCCTGCGGCTTCTCGTTTGGCAAGACGCCGGCCGGGCGCACCTTCGAGCCGGCCGAGGTGGAGGACTTCCTGGCCAACAAGAAGATCGGTCCGCTGGAGGGCTTCCGCTCCAAGGCGGGCTGGCCCTTCACTGCGGAGATCGTCCTGAAGTACAACGAGGAAGAGAAGAACTGGAAGCTGGAGTTCGACTTCGGCGACGACCGCAAGGCCGAGGAGACCGGCGAGATCGTGGACTTCTCGGCCAGCGAATCGCTGGGCACCTGCCCCAAGTGCGGCGGTGCCGTGCACGAGCACGGTGGCAACTATGTGTGTGACCGATCGGTACCCACACTGGCCCAGCCCACGCCCAGCTGCGACTTCAAGACCGGCAAGATCATCCTGCAGCAACCGGTGCCGCGCGAGCAGGTGGCCAAGCTGCTGGCCAGCGGCAAGACCGACCTGCTGGACAAGTTCGTGAGCATGCGCACCCGCCGCGCGTTCAAGGCCTTCCTGGTCTGGAACAAGGACGAGGGCAAGGTCACATTCGAGTTCGAACCGCGTGCCAGCAAGTTCCCGCCGCGCAAGACATTTGCTACAAAAACAGGAGCGGGTCAGCCAGCAACGACGGGGGCTGCAGGCCGAAAAGGCTTGAAAAAACCTGCGGCCGCCGCCAAAGCGGCTGCGCCAGCGAAAAAGGCCCCGGCCGCCAGGAAGGCCGCTGCAAAGAAGCCCGCTGCGGCGAAGACACCGCGCAAGGCGTCCGCCGGCCTCACGCCCAGCGCCGCGCTGGCTGCGGTGATCGGCGCCGAGCCGGTGGCCCGCACCGAAGTGATCAAGAAGCTGTGGGACTACATCAAGGCCAACGGCCTGCAGGACGCCACCAACAAGCGCGCCATCAACGCCGACGCCAAGCTCAAACCGGTGTTCGGCAAGGACCAGGTGACGATGTTCGAGCTGGCGGGCATCGTGGGCAAGCATCTGGGCTGACCCGCGGGCACCCATGAGCCAGCCAGCCCTGCGCATTGTCGTGGTGGGCGCGGGCTTTGCCGGTCTGGCCGCGGCCACGCTGCTGGCGCGAGACGGCCACCGCGTCACCGTGCTGGAGCGCTTTGCGCAACCCCAGGCCCTGGGCGCGGGCATCCTGATCCAGCCCAGCGGGCTGGCGGCCCTGCACCGACTCGGGCTGTACGACACGGTGGTCGCGCAGGGCGCGGCGGTGGACCACCTCTTCGGCGTCAACCCGCGCGGACGCCCCGTGGTGGACGTGCGCTACGCGAGCTGGCAGGCCGGCGCATTCGGGCTGGGCCTGCATCGGGGTGTGCTGTTTGACGCCCTCTGGCACGCCGCGGGCCAGGCCGGTGTGACGGTGCGCACGGGGCAGGAGGTGGACTCGCTGGACCAGGCGCGGGGCGACCATGACCTGCTGGTGCTGGCCGATGGCGCGCATTCGCGCCTGCGCGGGCAGACGGCCCTGGAGGCACGCGATGCCGCCTATCCCTGGGGTGCCGTCTGGGCCGTGCTGGACGATCCGGCGCGCCGCCAGGGCCGCACGCTTTGGCAGTGGTACCGGGGTGCCGGCGAGATGCTGGGCCTGATGCCCACTGGCCTGACCCCCGCCAGCGACGGCGCACCCCAGCGCCCCGTGCTCAGCCTGTTCTGGAGCTTGCGCGCCGACCGGCTGGACGCCTGGCGCGCGGCCGGGCTGGATGCGTTCAAGGCGCAGGTGCGGGCGCTCAACCCTGCCTGCGAGGATGTGCTGGACCAGTTGCATGACCTTGAGCAGCTCACCTGGGCGCGGTACCGCGACGTGGTGATGCCCGTCCTGCACGCCGCTGGTTGCGTGGTCATCGGGGACGCGGCGCACGCCACCAGCCCGCAGCTGGGCCAGGGCACCAACCTCGCCTTGATCGATGCGGTGGTGCTGGCCGACCGGCTGCGCGGCGCCAGCCCGACTGGGCTGGACGCCGCGCTGGAGGCATTCACCGCCCAGCGTCGCGCCCACCTGCGCTACTACGGCCAGGCCAGCCGCTGGCTGACGCCGCTGTTCCAGTCCGACGCACGCGTGCTCGCGGCGCTGCGCGACGCCTTCATGGCACCCGCCACGCACTGGCCCGGCGCCTCCCGGCTGAACCTGCGAACACTGGTGGGCGTGCAGCAGGGCTGGTGGCCATGGGGCGAGGCACTGGACCTGGACGCCATACGGGACGCATCGGCGACACCGCGCGCTTGAGTTGGGTCAAAGGGCGGGCAATGCAGGCGACACGCCCGCGGGGACGGTGCTATATCGGCACATGGACTTCGAATACAGCGCCACCACCCGTGCCCTGCAGCGCCGCGTGCAGGATTTCATCGACCGATACGCGTTGCCGCACCACCGGCAATGGCACGAGCTCACGCAGCAGGGCATTCACCCGACGTCGCTGCTGGACGACCTGAAGGCGCTGGCGCGCGACGAGGGACTGTGGAACCTGTTCCTGCCAGGCCTGCGCGACGACGAGCCCGGTACCCGCCTGAGCAACCTGGACTATGCCCCGCTGGCCGAGATCATGGGCCGGCTGTATTGGGTGTCCGAGGTGTTCAACTGCAATGCGCCGGACACCGGCAACATGGAGCTGCTGCACCTGTTTGCCACCCCGTCCCAGCGCGAACGCTGGCTTGGCCCGCTGCTGCACGGCCAGATCCGCTCGGCCTTTGCCATGACCGAGCCCGACGTGGCCTCTTCCGACGCCACCAACATCCAGACCACCATCCGCCGCGACGCGTCGGGCTACGTGATCAACGGCCGCAAGTGGTTCACCACCGGTGCGATGCATCCGCATTGCCGGCTGCTGGTCGTCATGGGGGTGTGCGCCGACGGCACGGAACGGGCGCCGCACCAGCGCCACTCGATGGTCCTGGTGCCGCTGGACACGCCGGGCGTGCAGGTCGTGCGCAACCTGCCGGTGATGCACCACCTGTCGGTGGAGGGCCACTGCGAAGTGCTGTTCCGTGACGTGCGCGTGGGCGCCGACGCGCTGCTGGGCGAAGAGGGCGCCGGCTTCGCGCTGGCGCAGGCACGCCTCGGGCCCGGGCGCATCCATCACTGCATGCGCACCATCGGCCAGTGCGAGCTGGCGCTGGACCTGATGGGCGAGCGCGCCCTGGAACGCCGCGCATTCGGCAAGCGGCTGGCCGACCACGCCAACATCCGCGACTGGATCGCCGAATCGCGCGTCGAGATCGACCAGGCCCGCCTGCTGGTGTTGCGCGCCGCCGACCGGCTGGACCGCGAGGGCAACCGCGCCGCGCGGGTGGATGTGTCGGCGATCAAGCTGGTGGCCGGGCGGCTGCAGACGCGCGTGGTCGACCGCGCCATCCAGGTCTTTGGCGCCATGGGCCTGACCTGCGACACCCCGCTGTCGCTGCTGTGGACCTGGGGCCGGGCCCTGCGATTTGCCGACGGCCCGGACGAGGTCCACCTGGGGGTCGTGGCCAAGGCCGAGCTGGCGCGCATCCAGCAGGCCACCGGCGCGAACGCGCTGTACTACACACCACCGGTCATGGCCTGACGCCGGACCCGCAGGCTAGCGCGCCATCCCGCCCTGACGCGCGAGATGCACCTGGTGCAGGGTGATCTTGCGCACCTCGGCCTGGCTGGTCTCGATGTGTGCGCGCAGCAGCCAGGGAACGGCCTTGATTGTTGCCTAGCTGTTGATGTCAAAAAAGTGGGGGCGACGTTCAGTTTGTCTATCTACAGCCCGTGCTGCTCCCCGTCGATGTAGGTCCAGCGGCCTTCGTTGCGGACGAACCGGCTGGTTTCGTGCATCCGCTGGGCGCGGCCCTGTACCCGCAGGCGTGCGACGAACTCGACCACGCCGGCGTCTCCCGCCTCTTGGGCATGAAGCACCTCCAGCCCCAGCCATTTCACCGGCTGGAGTTCCAGATCGCCGGGTGCAGTGGAGGGATGCCAGGTCGCCAGCAGGTAGTCGATCAGCCCCAATACATAGGCGCTGTAGCGCGAGCGCATGAGCGCTTCGGGTGTGGGGGCGTGAACACCCTGGTCCAGGCCTGCGTGCCAGGCACCGCAGCATTCGGCGTAGACCTGCCCGCTTTGGCAGGGGCAGGCGGCAGTGGGCGCGTGGCGGAGTTTTGCCATTGGGCCATACTATGCGAGATGGGCACGGCTCACGACCTGTAGATCAGCACACGCCCCTTGTAGGCCCCGGCAATGGTCGTGGCCGGGATGTCCAGTCGCTCTTCGCGGCGCAGGAAACCCTGCTCGGCCATGCGACGGTTGAACGCGGGCCGGTTGCCACGGTCCGGATCCACGATCCAGACCTCGGCATGTGGCGCACTGTGCGCGCCTATGAAGGCGGCCAGATCGCCTGGCTCATCACGCTCGTACAGAAGGTCGCTGCCGATGATCAGGTCGAACAGCCCTTGAACCGCCGGAACCGCGGCTATTTCGGTTTCGGTACGGGGTGCCACCGACGGATTCCAGTGACCATGCCGGTATTTCAGGGGCGGCAGGCCGTTGAGCCGCAGGTTCTCGCGCAGGAACGCGCCGGCCAGCGGGTGACAGTCGCTGGCGGTGACCTCGCTGCCCCGGCGGTGGGCCACCAGGCTGGGCAGCCCCAGGCCGCAACCCAGCTCCAGGATCCGTTCGCCCGCCGTCAGCGCGCGCACCGCCATGCGCTGCGCCAGCTGGTTGCCCGAGGGCCACGGCAAGCCGAACAGGGGCCAGGCCGCAGAAGAAATCCCCATGCGCAAGGCCGCGTCCAGCGGATCGGAAAACTGCTGGCGATCCAGCAGGCTGCGGATCTGCAGGTTGTCTGCGCCGGTGACAACGATGCTTTCGGTTTTGGTTTCGTAGCCGGGCATTTGGCCCAGTATGCGCCCGGGCCCCCCGGCGCAATGCGCATCCAGGGCGCCCCACACGGGCCCTGTCAGCCGTTTTCAGCTACAAATCGGCCTGCAAGCCCCATGGATGCTGACTGAACCGCTACTGTTTTGATAGCGCAAACTATCGCTCAAGCCGTATCACCCGCCACCCGTTGGCCTGTGCGAGCGCCAGCAGCCGTTCGTCAGGGTCCACCGCAACCGCATGCGTCGCGGCCTCCAGCAGCGGGATGTCGTTGGCACTGTCGCTGTAGGCCGTGCTGGTGAAATCAGCCAGTTGCTGCCCGCGCTGTTGCAGCCAGCCGTGCAGCCGGGCGACCTTGCCGGTGCGCATGTTGGGCACGCCTAGCGTGCGGCCGGTGAAGGCGCCGTCGGCACCCAGCTCCAGCTCGGTGGCAATCAGGTGTTCAATGCCGAACCACCGCGCCGTCAGCTCGGTGATGAAGCGGTTGGTGGCTGTCGTCATCACCACCTCGTCGCCGGCCTGCTGGTGGCCGCGCACCAGGGCCACGGCGCCGGCGGGGATGCAGGGCTCCACCACCTCCACCAGGAAGCGCTGTCGCAGGGGCTCCCATTCCACGGGGGTGCGGCCCGCCAGCGTGGAGGCAAAGAAGTTGCAGAACTCCGCCACGCCCACGGTGCCGGCCTTGTAGCGCGCCTCCATGTCGGCGTTGCGTGCGGCGGCCTGCGCGGCGTCAAGCAGCCCTTGTGCGATCAGGAATTCGACCCACAGCACATCGCTGTCGCCGCTCAGCAGCGTGTGGTCCAGGTCAAAAAGTACGAGCCCCCCACGCTTGTCACTGCGTGTACTGCGCTGCCCCCCGAGGGGGCCTTCGCGCCTTGGGGCGGCCCGGCGGCGCTCAGGCGTCATGCACGCCTCAGGTGCCAGGCCTTGGGTCGGGTGAAGGTCTCGATGCCGTAGGTGGACAGGGTCAGGCCGACGCCCGAGTCACCGTGGCCGCTCCAGGGCAAGCGGGGGCTCACGCGGTCGCAACAGTTCCAGTAGGCACTGCCCGCGTTCACCTGCGAGAGCACGGCACGGGCGCGCGCCTCGTCAGGGGTGTACACGCCGGCGGTCAGGCCATAGGCGGTGTCGTTCATCAGCTGCACGGCCTGCGCGTCGCTGCTGACTTTCTGGATGCCGATGATCGGGCCAAAGCTCTCCTCGCGCATGAGCTCCATGGTGTGGTCGACGTTGGCCAGCACGGTGGGCTGGTACCAGTGACCCGGGCCGGGGTTGCGCGCTCCGCCGGCCAGCAGGATGGCGCCCTTGGCGCGGGCGTCGGCCACCTGGGCGTCCAGCACGTCCAGCTGCGGCGCGCGCGTGATGGCGCCGATGTAGGTGTCTTCGCTCATCGGGTCGCCGGTCTTGAATGTCCTGACGGTGTCCACAAAAGCCGCGACAAATGCGTCGTGGATCTTCTCGTGCACATAGATGCGCTCCACCGAACAGCAGCTCTGGCCGATGTTGTACATGGCGCCATCGGCCAGGGATTCGGCCGCGGCCTTCGGGTCGGCATCGTCGGCAACGTAGGTCGGATCCTTGCCGCCCAGCTCCAGTTGCAGCTTGATGAAGCGACCGCCCACCGCCTGGGCAATGCGCCGGCCGGTCGCGACCGAACCGGTAAAGAACACGCCGTCGATCTTCTGGGCCAGCAAGGCGCTGCCCACCTCGCCAGCGCCGACCAGGCAGGCCATCACGTCGCGCGGCACGCCGGCCTCATGCAGAAGCCGGGTGATCTCCAGGCCCGTCATGGCGGCGTATTCCGAGGGCTTGTAGAGCACCGCGTTGCCCGTGAGCAGCGCGGGGACGATGACGTTGCAGCCCACGAACCATGGGTAATTCCAGGCCGAGATGTTGGCCACCAAGCCCAACGGAATGTGCTGGATCTGCTCCTTCATGCCACTGTCATCGAACACGGTCTCGGTGGCCAGCACCAGATCGGTCTGGATCAGGAAAAAATCGATGCGCCCCAGCAGACCATTGAGCTCGTTGCGCGACATCCTGATCGGCTTGCCGGTTTCGCGCGTCATGGTGGTGGCCAGGGATTCTAGGTCGCGCACCACGCCGGCGCGGAATTTTTCAATGCAGGTCTTGCGCTGGGCCAACGGCACCGCCGCCCAGGCCGGCTGGGCGGCGCGTGCAGCGGCCGCCTTGGCGGCCACCGTACCCGTGTCATCGGCAGGCAAGGTGGTGATGAGCTGGCCGTTGGCGGGGTTGAGAATGGCAAGAGTGGTCATGGTTGACGGGCAGCGCGGGCTGCGTCCAGAAAGTCGTTGAGCAGGGGGGCGTCGTCCAGCACGCCGTACTCGGGTTTGTGGAATTCAGGATGCCACTGCACCGCAGCCACCCAGGCGTCGCCCGTGTGGCGGATGGCCTCGATCACACCATCGTCCGGGCAGCGGGCCTCCACCGCAAAACCGGGCGCCAGGTCCTTGATGCTCTGGTGATGGATGCTGTTGATCTTGCGGCTGGCACTGGTAGCGGTCAGCGCGGCCAGCCGCGTGCCCGGCACGACGTCCAGCTCGTGGAACAACTGGTCGTAGGTCTGGCCGTCGCGGTGCACCAGGGCACCCGGCTTCTGGGTGCTGGTGTCCTGGTACAGGGTGCCGCCATAGGCCACGTTGATGAGCTGCAGCCCGCGGCAAATGCCAAAGACCGGCTTTCCGGCGGCAGCGAAGGCCTTGACCAGCGCGATTTCGTATTCGTCGCGGATGCGGTCGCCTCGCCATTCGGGCCTGATCGGTTCTTCGCCATAACTGCCGGGCCAGACATCGGCGCCGCCGTGCATGACCAGGCCGTCGAGCCAGCCAGCGTAGTCGGCCAGGGTGACGTCGCCACGCGCGGTATCGCCTTCGGGCGACGGCACCAGCACCGGCATGGCGCCGGCCGACATGACCCAGTGCGCCATGGACTGCTCGACGTACTGCAGCGTCTTGAAGCCGAAGGCGTTGCGCTGCGGGTCGGGGTGCAGAAAGCAGGCGCTGATGCCTATTTTGAGGCGGTCACTCATACCGTTCCCACGCCTACATCGCCGCCTTGAACAGCCGCTCGAAGTCCGCCGCCGCACAGGGCCGCGGGTTGGTCTGGTGGCAGATATCGGCGGTGGCAATCTCGACCAGCCGCGGGATCTGTTCCGGCCTGACGCCATGGGCTGCCAGTGACCCTGTGATGCCCACGCTTGCCTTGAGCGTCTTGAGCCAGGGCACAAAAGCAGCGCCACCGCCTGGGACTTTGCACACATGGGCGAGTTCGTCAAACTTGCCGGGCACTGCTTCGTAATTCCAGGCCATGACGGTGTCGATCATCAGCGCATTGGCCAGGCCATGGTGCAGGTCGCAGACCGCGCCCAGGGCATGGGCGCAGGAATGCACGGCGCCCAGGTCCTTCTGGAAGGCAATGGCGCCCATCATGGACGCCATCATCATGTCGCTGCGGGCCTGGAGGTTGCCGGGCTCCCTGACGGCAGCGAGCAGTGCCGCAGAGGCAATGCGTGTGCCCTCCAGCGCGATGCCGTCGCACAGCGGGTGGTAGGCGGGGGAGAGGTAGCTCTCGACGTTGTGGGTCAATGCGTCCATGCCGGTCGCGGCCGTCACGTGCGAAGGCAGGCCCAGCGTGAGTTCCGGGTCGGCAAACACCGTCTTCGCCAGGATCTTGGGGCTGAACACCACGCGCTTGAGGTGGGTGTCGTTCTCGCTCACCACCGACGAACGCCCCACTTCCGAGCCCGTGCCCGAGGTGGTGGGCAGCGCCACAAAATACGGCAGCGGGTTGGTGATGGGGCGCACCTTCGGGTGGTCCCACACGTATTCCAGAATGTCACCCTCATGCGTGGCGGCCACACCCACCACCTTGGCCACGTCCAGCGCCGCACCACCACCAAAGCCAATGATGCAGTCCGCACCATGCGCCTTGTAGGCCGCCGCACCGTCCATCACCTGGCTGCAGGTGGGGTTGCCAAACACGCCACTGAACACCGCGACGTCGAGACCAACCAGGTGCGTCCTGAATTCGGCCAGCACCGGCAACGCCGCCAGCGCCCGGTCGGTCACGATCAGCGGGCGCTTGAGGCCCTGTTCCTTGAGGTGCTGCGCCACCAGCGTGCGTGCGCCGGCACCGAACTTGATGGCGGTGGGGAATGAGAAACCGGTGATGTTCATGGTGGATTCAGATGATTTCGAAGTAACGCTTCATTTCCCAATCGGTCACGGCGTCCTGCCACTGGCGCCACTCCCACTCGCGGGTGGCAGCAAAGTGCTCGACAAACGTGTCGCCAAGCCAGTCGCGCGCGATCTTTGAGTCACGGAAATTGCGCGTGGTTTCGATCAACGTGCGGGGCGCGCGGGGAATGTGCTCGGCGCCCTGGTTGGTCCCGGTAATGGGCGGCGCAGTGAGCTTCAGGCCCTTCTCGACACCGTACAGGCCGGCCGCGATGACGGCGGCCATGGCCAGGTAGGGGTTGACATCGGCACCCGGACAGCGCGTCTCCAGCCGCGTGGCCTTGGGGCTGCCGGCAATCACGCGGAAGCTGGCGGTGCGGTTGTCCATGCCCCAGGTGGGTTTGACCGGCGCCCAGAAGCCGTCCACCAGCCGCTTGTAGCTGTTGATGGTGGGCCAGATCATCGGCGCGAACTCCATCATGCAGGCCACTTGCCCTGCAAGGTAGCTCTCGAACAGCTTGCTCATCCGGCGTGGGGATTTCGCGTCGTAGAACAGGTTGGCCTTGCCATCGCTCAGACTCTGGTGAATATGGCCCGAGCAGCCTGGCAGCGGCTGGTGTGGCTTGGCCATGAAGCTGGGCATGATGCCGTAGCGCGCGCCAATTTCCTTGGTACCGGTCTTGAACAGGATGGCGCGGTCGGCCTGCTCCAGCGCATCGCTGAAGCCGATGGCCGCTTCGTAGACGCCCGGGCCGGTCTCGGTGTGCAGTCCTTCAATGGGCACGCCAAAGGCCAGCATGTCGTCCATGATGGCGTTGAAGAAATCGCGGTTCTGGTTGACGCGCAGCAGCGAATAGCCAAACATGCCAGGGGTCAGCACTTCGGGCGCCACGCCTTTCTTGGCGGCCCAGCTCTGCGGCGTCTCCAGAAAGTTGTACCACTCGAACTCCATGCCCGTCATGACCCTGAAGCCCAGTTTCTCGGCGCGCTTGAGCACGCGCTTGAGTGTCTGGCGCGGGCAGGCCGGGTGCGGCGAGCCGTCGGCGTTGACAAACTCGCCCAGAAAGAAGGGCACCTTGCTGTCCCAGGGGACATGGCGCGCGGTGTCGAGATCGAGCCGAGCCAATGCGTCGGGGAAGCCGTGCTGCCAGCCGGTGACCGTGGTGTTGTCGTAGCAGTTGTCCATCATGTCCCAGCCCAGCACCACATCACAGAAGCCGAAGCCTCCTTTCGGGTAGGGCTCGGCTGCACCAAGGAACTTGTCACGGTGCAGGTATTTGCCGCGCAGGATGCCGTCAATGTCGCTGACAGCGACCTTGACCTTGGGCGCGCCGGACTTCTGCACGGCGGCAACGGCGGGGTGGAGCTTGGTGGCCATGGTGATCTCCTCCTTGTTGTTCAGTTCATATTGCTGGTTCGCCCGAGGCAATGCCCATGTCCTGAAGTGCCAGTTCCACGGCATGAACGGCTTGCTCGATTTCGCCAGGGCCGATGGCGCCAATGCAACCAACGCGGAACGTCTCCACTTGCGTGAGCTTGCCCGGATACAGGATGAAGCCATGGGCCTTGGCTGCGTTGTAGAACGCCTTGAACTCGTAGCGCGGGTCCCCGGGCGCGTGGAACGTCACGATGATCGGCGCCTGCACCGCCGGGTCCAGGAACGGCATGAAGCCGAGCCGGGCCATGCCGTCAATCAGTGTGCGGTAGTTGGCGGTGTAGCGGGCCAGCCGCGCCGGCTGGCCGCCCTCGGCCTCGAACTGCGCAATGGCTTCGGCCAATGCCACCACCACATGGGTGGGTGGCGTGAAGCGCCACTGGCCGGTCTTCTCCATGTAGACATACTGGTCATGCAGGTCCATCGCCAGGCTCTGGCTCTGGCCGGCACAACTGTCCAAAATGGCCTTGCGTAGGAACACAAAGCCCATGCCCGGCACGCCCTCCAGGCATTTGCCGCTGGCCGCAACCAGCGCATCGAAGCGCGTGGTGCGCGCGTCGATCGGCAATGCCCCGAACGAACTCATGGCGTCCACGATCAGGCCCTTGCCGTGCGCCGCACAGGTATCGGCTACGGCCTGCAGCGGATTGAGAACGCCAGCGCCTGTTTCGCAATGGATCATGACCACATGGGTGATGCTGGCGTCGGCCTTGAGTTGCTCATCCAGCACACTGGCGGACACCGGTTCGTGATCGCCAAAATCCACAACGGCACAGCGTCGCCCCATCAGGCTCGTGAGCCTCGCTGCGCGTTTGCAATAGGCCCCGTTGTCCAGAACGAGCACATGGCCGTCGCGTGGCACCACGGTGGCCACCGCGGCCTCCACGCTGAAGGTGCCGCTGCCCTGCAGGGGAACCACCACATGGGTGTCCTCCCCATGCACGATGGCCAGCAGGCTGCGGCGCACCTGCGCGGTGACGGCATTGAATTCGGCGTCCCATGAACCCCAGTCGCGCAGCATCGCCAGCTTGGTGCGCAAAGAGGTGGTCAGGGGGCCCGGGGTCAGCAGGATCTTGTCGCGGTCCATCGTCTGTCTCTCGTCGTTATCGTTCTGTGGTGCGCCAGGCCTGGGTCCGGCGGTTGACCCACCAGGCCAGCGCCATGAACAGCAGTGTGGCGGCTGTTGACACAAGTCCAATCAACACGGCCATCGCTGCAGCAGCGCCCATCTCGCCCGCCTCGTCAAGGTTCAGGATGGCGATGGACGCCACCTTGGTCTCGGGGGAGTACAGGAAGACCACGGCGGATATCGTCGTCATCGCGTTGATGAAGAAGTAGCGCGCAATGTCAACCAATGCCGGCGTGCAGATGGGCAGTGTGACGCGCCAGAAAGTCTTGAAGAACGGCACCTTGAGTGAGGCACTGACGGCTTCAAACTCGCCGTCCAGGCTTTTCAGCGCCGTCACCGCCGTCAGGTGCCCGGTGGTGTAGAAGTGGACGATGGTGCACAGCGTGAGCAAAGTGACAGTGTGGTAGAGGCCGTTGAGCGGGTTCCTGGGCTCGTTGAAAAAGAAGATGTAACCTAGGCCCAGCACAAGCCCCGGGACCGCCATTGGCAGCATCGCCAGCAGGCGCACGAGCCCCCGCAGGCCATCCATGCCTTTGGTTTTTTCCAGCAGGTATGCGCCACAGAACACCAGCGCCGTACCAAAGACCGCCGTGCCCGCCGCCATCTTGAGGCTGTTCACAAATCCCACGCCCACCTCGGCATCCACCAGGCCCATGGTGTAGTGGCGCAGGCTGGGCGAAAGGTTGTAGGGCCAGAAACTGGCAAACGACGCGAACACTGCCATGCCCAGCATGGCCAGCACCAGCGAGGCGATGAGGCTGCAATAGAGCGTCATGGCGATGTCGTAGCTCCGCGAAGGTTTGGGCCGGTACGGGATCGCCCGTGCAGTCAGCATGGCCGTCTGGCGTCGGCTCACATAGCTGTCCACACCGAAAGTGAGCACTGCCGGCGCGAGCAAGAGAATGGCCACCACCGCACCCTTGGCAAAGTCCTGTTGGCCGATCACCAGCTTGAACACGTCGGTTGCCAGCACATTGAAGTTGCCGCCGATCACCTTGGGAATGCCAAAGTCGGTGATGACCAGAGTGAATGTGACCAGGGCGGCCGATATCAGGCCGTACTTGGCGCCCGGTAGCGTGATGGTGAAGAACTTGCGCGTGGCGGTTGTGCCCATGGCGTCTGCGGCTTCGTACAGGCGCGCGTCCGACAGGCTGAGTGCCGTCACCAGGATCATCAGCGCATGTGGAAACACTGCAAAGCACTCCGCCACCACAATGCCTGGCGCGCCGTAGATTTCGGAGACGCCAACGCTCGTCAGCCAGCTCTTGAGCACGCCCTGGTTGCCAAACCAGTAAATCAGCGAAATGGCAGACAGGAGCGACGGCGCCAGCAGCGGCACCAGCGTGATGCCACGAAACAGCGGCTTCAGGGGCATGCAGGAGCGGGTCAGCGCGTAAGCAAAGCCAAACGCCAGCGGAATGGTGATTGCTGTCACCAGGCCCGACACCCAGATGCTGTTCCACAGGCTTTCAAGCAGGGCAGGGGTTTGCGCGTAGGAGACAAAGTTGGCAATGCCAACGAACTCGCCCTCCTTGCCCTCAAGTGCCTGTTGCAGGATCGCAAGCAGCGGGAAGGCCAGAAACGCGACCATCGCAAGCGCCACCACTGCCAACGCCATGTGCGCTACCCGGTCTGTCCAGTGGGCTTGCTGGGTCAGGTGCGTGGTACGCACGACTGTTGCGCCGGGCATGTCAGAACACCTTGAGGCGCTCGGGCAACAACCGAAGCTTGAGCGTGGATCCGACCTTCAACGACTGCTCCGACAGGAAGTTGAGCGACAGGTAGACGGTGAGGTTGTGAGGTTGCAGCGTTGGGGACGTCACGTGCACGTGGCAGTACGAGCCCAGGAACTCGATCTTCTCGATGCGCGCTTCAAAGACATGCGCATCCCCGTCGGCAATGGGCCGGGCCAGGACATCCTCGGGGCGCAGGTAGACGCGGGCATCACGATCGGCGCCGTCATGGGGAATGCACAGTTCACCCACGTGCAACTGGCCCGACTTCACACGTGCGGGCAGCACGTTGACCTTGCCCACGAAGTCGGCAACAAAAGGCGAGGCTGGCTCGCGGTAGATGTCATACGGTGAACCCACCTGCTCGATCACGCCGTGGTTCATGACCACAATGCGATCGGCCACGCTCAGCGCCTCTTCCTGGTCGTGCGTGACCATGATGGTGGTCACGCCCAGCTGTTGTTGCAAGGCGCGGATTTCCGAACGCAGCCGCACGCGCTCCAGCGCGTCCAGTGCCGACAGCGGTTCGTCAAGCAGCAGCAGGCCCGGTCGTGTGGCCAGCGCACGTGCCAGGGCAATGCGCTGCTGCTGCCCGCCCGACAGCTGGCTCGGGTACTTGCCTTCGCTGCCCGGCAGCCCAACGAGCTTGACCAGTTCAAGCACCCTCTGGTGAATCTCTGCCCGGGGGGCCTTGCGGTTGACCAGCCCATAGGCCACGTTGTCGGCAACGCTGAGATTGGGAAACAGCGCGTAGCTCTGAAATACGATTCCGTAGTCGCGCTGAGCGGGTGGCAAGCGGGAGATGTCCCGCCCCGCCTGGAACACTTCGCCCGATGTTTGCACCTCCAGCCCGGCAATGATGCGCAGAAGCGTTGTCTTGCCGCAGCCCGAGGGCCCCAGGAAACAGACGAATTCGCCCTTGCGGATCTGCAGATTGATGTCCTGCAGCGCGGTGAACCCGCCAAACGCCTTGCGGATGTTGCGCAGCTCAAGAAAGAGATCGTGGGTCATTGAAGCATCAAAAAAAGGCCGCAGGGTGTGTCCACCATGCGGCCCGTTTCGCCGGGTACTCAGCGCTTTTCTGTCTTGCTGTTGTACCGCTTCGTCCATTCAGCCAGCACCCGCTCGCGGTTCGCTGCAGTGGTGGCAAAGTCCATCTTCACCAGTCGCGCCTCGTAGTCCTTGGGCACATTGGCCAGCGGCGCGGCCACGCCCGGCTGGGCCGTGATGGCGAAGTTCTTGCCATACAGAAGCATTGCGTCCTTGCTGGACGCCCAGTCGGCCAGTTTCTTGGCGGCCTCCAGCTTCTTGGTGCCCTTGTGAATGGCAAATGCCTCCAGATCCCAGCCCAGGCCCTCCTTGGGGAAGACCAGGTCAATCGGCGCGCCCTTGGCCTTGTTGGCATTGGCGCGGTACTCAAAGGAGATCCCCATCACGAACTCGCCAGACGACGCCATGTTGCAGGGCTTGGAACCCGAGTGCGTGTACTGGGCGATGTTTTCATGAAGCGCATCCATGAACTTCCAGCCGCCGCCCTTTCCGTTGTCGTCGCCCCAGAGGGTCAGCCAGGCCGTGACATCAAAAAACCCGGTGCCACTGGAAGCCGGATTGGGCATGACGATCTGCCCCTTGTAGATGGGCTTGGTCATGTCCTTCCAGGTCTCCGGCTTGGGCAGGCCGCGCTTTTGCGCCTCTACAGTGTTGAAGCACACCGTGGCACCCCACACGTCCATCCCGAACCAGGCCGGGGGGTTCTTGGTGTCGCGGTACTTGCTCATGATCGCGTCCAGATTCAGGGGGGCATACGGCTCGAGCATGCCGTTCTTGTCGAGCAGCGCCAGGCTGGATGCCGCCACACCCATCACGGCGTCGGCCTGGGGGTTGCCTTTTTCTGCCATCAACTTGGCCGTGATGACGCCGGTTGAATCCCGAACCCACTTGATTTCAATGTCCGGGTTGACCCGGTTGAAGCCTTCCTGATAGGCCTTGAGCTGGTCAGTCTCCAGAGCGGTGTACACCAGCAACTGGGTTTTTTGGGCCAGTGCCGCGGCACTGAAGGCACACAGACCCGTCAGGGCCAGGCTCTTGAAAAAATTCGACAGGCGCATGGGAACTCCTCTAGGGCAAAAGTTGCGATGGTGTGACCCAACAATGACGGCGTGATGACGCTGGAATTGATTTAACTTCGGCGTGTATTTCTTGTCAATTGTTATTTGTAGATTGTTGACAATCTGCGCAATGCTGCTCTAATCGGGCGCATGAACGCCGTGATGCATCCCACGATTGCCCTGTTGCAGAGCAGTTCGCTCACCACTGTGGTGCAGCAGGAAATCGAGCGGGCCATCCTTGTGGGTGAATACGCACCCGGCAGCAAGCTGATCGAGGCAACGCTGGCCGAGAAGATGGGCGTTTCACGCGGACCGGTTCGTGAGGCATTTCGCATGCTCGAGGAAGCCGGCTTGTTGCGCAACGAGAAAAACCGCGGGGTATTCGTGCGTGACATCCCGATTGACGAAGCCGTGGAGATTTTTGACCTGCGCGCAGCCATGGACGAACTGGTCGGTCGCCAGCTGGCCAGAAACATCACGCCGGCCGGGCTCAAGGAGATCAAGGGCCTGGTGGACGCCATGGAAAAAACCGTCAAGGCCAATGACACACGCCAGTACCACCTGTTGAACCTGCAGTTTCATGACCGCCTGGTGGAGATGGCCGGCAACCGCAAGCTCACCGCGATCTACCGCAAACTCATCAAGGAGCTGTCGCTGTTCCGCCGGCTCAATCTGGCCGACGGCTGGCTGATGCCGATATCCGCCAACGAACACCGGCAGATCGTCAAGGCCATCGCCTCAGGCGACGCCGACGCGGCGGGCCGCGCCATGTTTGACCACGTGATGGAGAGCAAGGAGCGCACCATCGAGAACGACCTGCGCCGTCAGGCTCGCCAAACCCCCGCCTCATCACACAAGACAGGAAAGACCGACCGTGCTGACCGTTAACGGAAGAACCTACAAACTGCCCGCCGTACCCACCGTCGTGGTCTGCGTGGATGGCTGCGAGCCCGATTACCTGGCTCAAGCCGTGGCCACCGGCAAGATGCCTTGGCTTAAACAGGCCCTGGCCAACGGCTCGGCGCATGTGGCGGATTGCGTCGTGCCCAGTTTCACCAATCCCAACAACCTGTCTATCGTGACGGGCAGGCCTCCCAGCGTGCATGGCATTTGCGGCAACTACCTGTTTGACCAGGCCAGTGGCACCGAAGTTATGATGAACGACCCGAAATGGCTGCGCGCGCCGACCCTTCTGGCCGCCCTGGCCGACGCCGGAAAGCGTGTCGCCGTGGTCACGGCCAAGGACAAGTTGCGCAAGCTGCTGGGCCACCAGATGAAGGGCATCTGCTTCTCATCCGAAAAGGCGGACCAGGTGACCCTGGAGGAAAACGGCATCACCGATGTGCTGGCACTTGTTGGCAAGCCCGTGCCCAGCGTCTACAGCGCCGACTTGTCGGAGTTCGTCTTCGCGGCCGGCGTCAAGCTGATGCAGACGCGCCGGCCGGATGTGATGTACCTCTCCACCACCGACTACATCCAGCACAAGCACGCGCCCGGCACAGAAGGTGCCAACGCCTTCTACACCATGATGGACCGCTACCTGGGCCAGCTCGATGAAATGGGCTGCGTGATTGCGCTGACGGCCGACCATGGCATGAACGCCAAGGTGGCGATGGACGGGACACCCGATGTGATTTACCTGCAGGACTGGTTTGACGCGCGGCTGGGCGCGGGAGCAGCCCGCGTGATCCTGCCGATTACCGACCCGTATGTGGTGCACCACGGCGCATTGGGCTCTTTTGCCACTGTCTACCTGCCTGCTGGCAGTGACGTTGCGGATACCTGCAGCCAGCTGGCAAACACCAAGGGCATGGAAGTGGTGCTCTCCCGTGAGGCCGCAGCCGAGCGCTTTGAACTGCCACCCGACCGCATCGGGGACATTGTTTGCGTTTCCGAGCGTTTCACCGTCATTGGCACCTCAGCGTCACGCCATGACCTCTCGGGGCTGGATGCACCCCTGCGCTCACACGGGGGCATCAGCGAACAACGCGTGCCACTGATCGTCAACCGAAAATTGCCGGGCTTGGACACCGCGCGCCGATTCCGCAACTTCGACGCATTCGATCTGGCCCTGAATTACGCACAGTGAGCCGGGGCGCGCAATGATTGAACAGTACATCCGCGACCACCACCTGGACCAGATGCGGCTGGCAGGACGCAATATCGGCGCAGACCGTGCGGGCGACCGCGTCATTCCGGTCTTCAATCCCTACACCGGGAAGTGCATCGGCACCGTGCCCAAGGCAACGCTTGAAGAAGTACGAGGCACATTCGCCCAGGCCCATGCGGCGCATCCGCAGCTGAGCCGGTTCGAGCGGGCGGCCATCCTCAACAAGGCCTCTGCCATCATCCAGCAGCGCCTGCAGGAGGTGGCACACCTGATCACTTCCGAGTCTGGGCTGTGCCAGAAAGACGCTCTTTACGAAGCCGGCCGCGTGAGCGATGTGCTTCTGTTCGGGGCCAATGAAGTGCTCAAGGACGATGGCCAGATCTTCAGCTGCGACCTGACCCACCATGGCAAGAAGCGCAAGGTGTACACGAGCCGTGCGCCTCTTCTGGGTGTGATCACCGCAATCACGCCTTTCAATCACCCGATGAACCAGGTGGCACACAAGGTGGTGCCCAGCATTGCGACCAACAACCGCATGGTGCTCAAGCCTTCGGAGAAGGTGCCTTTCTCGGCCATCCTGTTTGCCGACATCCTGTACGAGGCCGGCCTTCCGCCTGAAATGCTGAGCGTCATCACAGGGGACCCGCGCGAGATTGCCGACGAGATGATCACCAATGAACACGTTGACCTGGTCACATTCACCGGTGGCGTGGCCATCGGCAAGTACATCGCCAGCAAGGCGGGCTACCGGCGCATGGTGCTGGAGCTGGGCGGCAACGACCCCATCATCGTGATGGAAGATGCCGACATTGATGAGGCCTCTACCCTGGCGGTTCAGGGCAGCTACAAGAATTCGGGCCAGCGCTGCACCGCCATCAAGCGCATGCTGGTGCACGAGTCGGTGGCCAGTCGGTTCGTGGAGCAGCTCGTCGCGAAAACGGGCGCCTGGAAATACGGCGATCCGATGGACAAGTCCAACGACATGGGCACAGTCATCGACGAGCCGGCAGCGATGCTGTTTGAGTCGCGGGTGAACGAGGCCGTAGCCCAGGGGGCAAGATTGCTTGCCGGCAACCAGCGCCGGGGCGCGCTGTACGCACCCACCGTGCTCGACAACGTGGACCCGCGCATGACGGTTGCGCTGGAGGAAACCTTCGGCCCGGTGTCGCCCGTCATCCGCTTCCGCGACATTGACGAAGCCATCCGCATCTCCAACGGCACGGCCTATGGCCTGAGCAGTGCGGTCTGCACCAACCGGCTTGACTACATCACCCGCTTTGTGAACGAGCTGCAGGTGGGTACTGTGAATGTGCGCGAGGTACCGGGCTACCGGCTGGAACTCACCCCCTTCGGAGGCATCAAGGACTCGGGCCTGGGCTACAAGGAAGGGGTGCAGGAAGCGATCAAGAGTTTCACCAACCTGAAGACCTACTCCTTGCCATGGCTTTGACACTTGGAGACATCGAGCAGCTGTTTGCAACGCGCGGTGGCGAGCAGTACAGCGGCGAACCCGTAACGCAGCTTGAGCACGCGTTGCAGTGCGCCACGCTGGCCGAGAACAGCAACGCCGACGACTCCCTTGTGACGGCAGCGCTGCTGCACGACCTCGGCCACCTGTTGCACGACCTGGGCGCCACGCCCACGCTCCAGGGGGTGGACGACGTTCACCAGTACCGCGCCCTGCCGTTCCTGCGCGGCCTGTTTGGCGATGCGGTTCTGGACCCGATCAAGTTGCATGTTGACGCCAAGCGCTACCTTTGCGCGACCCGCCCCGACTACTTCGCCGCGCTCTCGGACGACTCCAAGCGTTCGCTGGCACTGCAAGGCGGCATTTACTCGGCCAATCAGGCCGACAGCTTCATCCGCCTCCCTGGCGCAGACGCCGCCGTGCGTTTGCGCGTCTGGGACGATCTGGCCAAGGAAGACGGTCTGGACACGCCGCCGCTGTCGCACTTCCTGGATCGGGCGCGGCGCTGCGTCGTCGCTTCATGACGCTCACCTGGAGCGTGGTGGCCGCCGTGCTCTTCGGCGCGCTGCTGCACGCCAGCTGGAACGCCCTGGTCAAGTCCAGCGCGGACAAGGCACTGGACACAGCCGTCATTCACCTTGTGGGCTCGTTCATCGGCCTGCCTCTGGTGCTGATTACCGGTTTGCCGCCGGCGGCCGCTTGGCCGTACATCGGCGCATCAGTGGTCATCCACATCGGCTACTACATCGCGCTGACAGGCGCGTACAAGCACGGCGACCTGGGCCTGACGTACCCATTGATGCGTGGCGTGGGGCCCATGCTGGTGGCCTTGTCGGCCACCTTTACGCTGGGCGAAACGCTCACGCCCGTTGCCTGGGCGGGTGTGCTGGGCGTGTGCAGCGGTGTGCTGGTGCTTGGCCTGTCGCGCCGCGCACTGGACCAGCCCAAGGCCGTCGCCTTTGCGCTGGTCAACGCGGTGGTCATCGCCATCTACACCGTGGTTGATGCGCTGGGCGCGCGCGCGGCGGTGCAGGGCGGCGGCAATGCCTTGCAGTATGTTGCGATGCTCTTTGTGCTGGACGGCTGGCCGTTCGCGCTGATCGTGCTGAGCCGTCGCGGCCTTGCCGTGGCACTGCCCTATGCCCGGGCCAGACTGCCGGTGGCCTTCGTGGGCGCGGCGGCGTCACTGGGCTCGTACGGCATCGCGCTGTGGGCCATGACCCGTGCCCCTGTGGCCACAGTGGCCGCCCTGCGTGAAACGTCCGTGCTGTTTGCTGCTCTGCTTGGCAGCTGGTTCCTGAAGGAAGCCTTCACCACACGTCGCGCCGTTGGAACCGGCGTGATCCTGGCCGGTGTGATGGCTCTGCGAATGGGGTAATCGAATGACCTTTCCGACTCATGTGCAAACCGTGATTGTGGGCGGCGGCATTGCCGGCTGCTCCACCGCCTATCACCTGTCCAGGTTGGGCCATACCGATGTGCTGCTGCTGGAACAGGGCAAGCTCACCAGCGGCACCACCTGGCACGCTGCCGGCCTGGTGGGACAGATGCGGCCAAACCGCAGCATGACCGCCATGAGCAAATACGGCATCGAACTGTATTCCACGCTTGAGCAGGAAACCGGCCTGGCCACCGGCTGGAAACAATGCGGCAGCGTGAACGTGGCCCGCACGCCCGAGCGACTGAAGGTGCTGCGCAAGCAGGTGGCACTGGCCCACAGTTTTGGCGTGGAATGCCACGAGATATCGCCTGCCGAGGCTGGCGACAAGTACCCCGTGATGCGCACGGACGACCTGGCCGGTGCCATCTGGCTGCCTGGGGATGGCAAGGCCAATCCTGCAGACCTGTGCATGTCGCTTGCCCGGGGAGCGCGCAACCGGGGCGTGAAGATCGTTGAGGGCGTTGAAGTGACAGGCGTGGTCGCGGAACACGACAGGGCGGCTGGCGTGCGTGTCAGGCACGACGGCGTCGAGCACGTGGTGTATTGCGAGACCGTCGTCAATTGCGCGGGCCAGTGGGCGCGGCAGTTTGGGCGGCTGGCGGGCGTGAACGTGCCGCTGTATTCGGCCGAGCATTTCTACATCGTGACTGGGCGAATTCCCGGCGTGCACCCCATGCTGCCCGTCATGCGTGACCCGGACGGCTACATCTACTACAAAGGAAGAAGTTGGCGGGCTGGTCATGGGTGGCTTTGAACCCCGGGCCAAGCCCTGGAAGATGGACCCGATCCCCAGCACCTTCCAGTTCGAATTGCTGGACGAGGACTGGGACCAGTTCGAGATCCTGATGACCAATGCGATGCACCGCACGCCCTGCCTGGAGACTGCAGAAATAAAAATGCTGCTCAACGGCCCCGAGAGCTTCACGCCCGACGGCAATTTCATCCTGGGCGAGGCGCCTGAGCTGCGGGGTTACTTTGTATGCGCCGGCTTCAATTCGGCGGGCATTGCCAACAGCGGCGGGGCAGGCCGCCTGGTGGCCGAGTGGATCGTGGGTGGCGAACCCAGCATGGATCTTTGGGAGGTGGACATACGCCGTTTTGGCGCATTCACCGGCAACCGCAAGGCGCTGGCCGAGCGTACCGGCGAAACGCTGGGCCTGCACTACGCGATGCGCTGGCCCCGGCAGGAGCTGGAGACCGCACGCCCGCTGCGCACTTCTGCGCTGTACGACCTGCTGGCCGCCAAGGGCGCCGAGTTTGGCAGCAAGAACGGCTGGGAGCGGGCCAACTATTTCAAGCCCGAAGGTCAGTCGCGCCCTGAATACACGCTGGGCAAGCCTGGCTGGTTGCCCTGGATGCAGGCCGAACAGAGGGCCACGCGTGAAGCGGTTGCCCTGTACGACCAGACTTCGTTCAGCAAGCTGCTTGTGCAGGGTCGCGACGCCCTGGGTGTTCTGCAGCGCCTGTGCGCCAACGAAATGGATGTGCCTGTCGGCAAGATGGTCTACACGCCCATGCTGAATGCGCGGGGCGGCATAGAGAGCGACCTGACGGTCATGCGTCTGGCCCGGGAGAAATTCCTCATCGTCACCGGATCCGCCCAGACCGTGCGGGACATGGACTGGATCGGACGGCAGATTGAGCCCGAAGACCACGCGGTGCTGACCGACGTTTCCGGGCAGTACAGCGTGCTGTCTGTCATGGGTCCGAAGGCCCGCGAACTGTTGGCCCGGGTGAGCCCGGACGACCTCTCCCCCGAGGGCCTGAAATTCTCCTGGACCAAAGAGATTGACCTGGGGCACGCCCGCGTGCGCGCTGCACGCATGAGCTACGTGGGCGGACCTGGCTTTGAGCTGTATGTGCCTGTGGAAATGGCGCGCCATGTTTACCTTGCGTTGCACGAAGCCGGTGCCGAGCTGGGCCTGAGGGACGCCGGCTACTACGCCCTTGACGCCCTGCGCATCGAACAGGGTCGTCGCGCATGGGGCGCAGAGCTCGGGCCTGACGAGACGCCGTGGGAGGCGGGTCTGGCCTTCAGTGTGCGGCTGGACAAGCCCGCACGCTTCGTGGGCCGGGAGGCCTTGCTGGCCGCACAGGGCAAGCCACTGCGCAAGAAACTCGTGACACTGGTCTTTCAGGATCCGGCGGTTCAGGCCTGGGGTGGAGAGCCATCGTTGTGGACAACGAAACTGTCGGGGAGATTTCGTCTGCGGGCTGGAGCCCGCTCGCGGGCGCCTGCGTGGCACTCGGCTACGTTCGGGGAACAGCTGCGTTGCAGTTGCACACCGGCACGCCTGCGCACGCCATCCTGTGGGGAGACCGCGCAGCGGTGACCCTTCACGACCGGTGGCCGGCTCAGCTTTAAGCCGGAAGCGCTATCATTTTAATAGCTACATAACAAGCATGGACGGGGGCTGGAGCCCAATTTCTTCCAGAAATCCGGCACAGACTCCCCAGCCGGCGCATGCAACGCCTTGCGGCACAATACGGGCTGCTCCGGGCGCCCGATGATCCTCAAGACACTCTCCGAAATCCGCAACCTGTTTGACGCCGAAGACCGGCGGCAATGGCCCGTCCTGCTCGCTGCATCGCTGCTGGTGGGCCTGTCGCGCAGCCTTGTGCTGGCGACAACCAACTCGGCCATCGCGGCCTACGGCAAAGGCGAGCACTACCTCCATTACCTGTGGGCGGTAGGCGCACTCGCCATCGCTGCCGTCGGGATTGGCTACTTTTCGGCCATCCGCGGGGCAGATTGTGTCCTCGCGCATGGGCATTCGCCTTCGCAACCGCCTGCTTCAGCGGCTGCGTGCGTCCAACCTGCGCATGATCGAACGCGTTGGCCCCGACCAGTTGCACTGGCACCTGATGCACACCGTCCGTACATTGGCCAGCACGTACGGAACCTTGCTGGGGTTCGTGGGCGCCATTGTCATGCTTGCGTTCAACTTTGCCTACATCGGCTGGCTTTCGCCCTGGGGGCTGCTGATGGCCCTCATCATCACGGTAGTCGGGGTCAGTGTCCACTTCCGTCAGGAACGCCTCAACATGGAGCCCCAGCGCCGGCTGGACCAGCTCTCCAACACGTCCTCTGCGAGACACCGTGAGTTCATCCGCGGGTACAAGGGAATTGCGGCTGTCCGCCGCGAAGTCGTCGGACCAGCAAGCCCAGATCGACCAGATCAACCAGGAAATCCAGGCCGAAGGCCTCAAGGTCGCCCGCATTTCCTCCAAGGGCTCGCTCGTGACCTATTTTTTCCAGCTGATCATGATGATGGCGGTGGCCTTTGCCCTGCCGGCGCTGACGCAGCTGGATGCGGTGACCGTGATGCAGCTGTTGACGGCCATCCTGTTCACGGTAGGTCCGCTGGAGAGCGCCGTCGGTGCCTTTCCGGGATTCGTGCAGGCGCGCGTCGCCCTCAACAACCTGCATCTCATCGAATCGGAAATCACCCAGGCCGGCGACGACGACGACATGCACACGGCGTCAGGGAAGCTGCCCGAGTTTGAGTCAATCACCCTGCGTGCCGCGGAGTTTCACTTTGCCGGGCCGGGTACCGACGAAGGGTTTCGCCTCGGCCCTGTTGATCTGGAGTTGCGGCGCGGGGAAATGCTCTTCATCAGCGGTGGCAACGGCTCCGGCAAGACGGTGTTGATGCGGGTCCTCACGGGGCTGTATCAGCCTGTGGGAGGTCAGATCCTGTTCAATGGCAGTCCGGTCGCGGATGATCAGCGCCAAGCCTACAGGGGAGCAGTTCAGCACGGTCTTCAATGATTTTCACCTGTTCCAGGAGTTGCTGGGCCACCGGGAGCTTTCAGCCGAGCGGGTCGATGCCTTGTTGAAGGTGCTGGCTCTCGAAGGCAAGACCACTTATGAAGACGGCCGTTTCTCCACAGTGTCGCTGTCCACGGGCCAGCGCAAGCGACTGGCCTATGTGGTGGCGCTGCTGGATGAACGTCCTGTCTACGTACTGGACGAATTCGGAGCCGAGCAGGACCCGATCAGCCGTCGTCGTTTCTATGACGAGTGGCTTCCGGCCCTCAAGGCCCGAGGCAAGACTGTGGTCGTTGTCACACACGATGACGCCTACTTCGACCACTGTGACCGGCTGGTGAAAATGGATTTTGGCCGGATCGCGGACATTCACCAATTCCAGCGCGACGCATGAAGCCCGCAGACCTGGCAATACCGAAGGTCATTCACCAGACCTGGAAAAGTGCCGAACTGGAACAGCCCTTCAAATCTTTCCAGGCAAGCTGGCGGCTTCACCACCCCGAATGGGAATACCGGTTCTGGACGGATCAGGACCTAGACGTCCCTTGTCCAGACCCATGCCCCCGGCTTGTTGCAGCTGTACCGCGATTACTCCGGACCCCATCTGCCGGATCGATCTGGCGCGCTACCTGATCCTGCATGTCCACGGCGGTCTGTACTGCGACATCGATTTCGAGTGTTTCCAGAACGTGGAGCGTCTTCTGGACGAAGCGGCTTTCGTTATCGGCTTGGAGCCGGACAGCCATGCCAGGGAACCCCAAATTTTCGGAACGCGGCCTGAGCCGGGTCCTGAGCCCTGCCTGGATGGCATCGACTCCGGGTCATCCATTCATGCGGCAAGCCCTGGACGCGCTGCCTGGACGGCGACGCAGGTCGATGTGCTGGACCGCACGGGTCCGTTCTTCCTGACGCGGGTGTTTCAGGGAATTCGCTGCCCAGGAATCCATCCGGCTGGTCAGCGCCGACCTGCTGCATCCGTTTTCCAGTGAGGGCCTGCTGGGACAGGATAGCCACCCGGGCTTCCCTGCTGTGGGACGAAGGCACGTGCCAGTGCCGTCGCCGCACCATTGGGCGGGCACCTGGTTCGGACCTCTCCCCGTGCTGATCATCTGCGGGTACCGAGACGGCTAGATGTCCGGATCGGCCGCCCGGACCTGGTCATTGCAACCGGTGGACATTTCCGCAGAAAGTTGGGCAGTCAGCATCAGCCGGTGATTTCGTGCCTGATGGTGACCAGGGACCGTTTCGAGCAGGCCCGTACCGCAATTGCCTGCTGGCAGACCCAGACTTGGCCCGCCAGGGGATGGTAATCGTCGACGACGGCGAAGACAACCGGTTGGCCGAGTGGATCGCAAGCACGGGCGACCCGGACATCAGAATCATCCGCCTGCCCGATGACGGCAGGACATTGGGTGCCTTGCGCAACATCGCTGTCCAGAAGTCCCGCGGCACCCTGGTCTGCCAGTGGGATGACGACGACCTGTACCACCCCCTTCGCCTGGAAATCCAGTGCCGGGCGTTGCTTGCCACACAGTCGGATGCCTGCTTCCTGTCGATGTGGATGATGTGGTGGCCGCATGCAGGCCGGTTTGCAGTCTCGGGAATTCACTCATGGGAGGGTTCAGTGCTGGCAAAAAAGAGCAAATTGCCGGCCTATCCTGAGTTGCGCCGAGGAGAGGATACCCCCGCTATCCGCAAACTGATCGCGAACAGCAAGGTCATCCACCTGGATCAGCCCAGCCTGTACCTGTATTGTGTCCACGGCAAAAAACACCGGGACAACCGCCACTTTGAGTCGATGTGGAACGAAGCCGTGCGCCACTACGAAGGGCGTGACGCAGCTGCCATCAAGTTGAAGTTGCAGCAGATGTACCCCGTCCTGAATGACGACTTTGTCTACCCGGCTCCGCAACACCGCGCCAAGGTGTCGGCGTGGGAACGACTCAAGCGCCGGTTTGCCAGGGCTGCCCATGACATCCCCGGTCCTGGTCCTGACGCCGATGAAGGACACCAGCCGGCACCTGGGCCGGTACTTCGAGCTGTTGGGTCAACTGGACTATCCGAAAGATTGCCTCTCGCTTGGTTTTCTGGAGGGCAACAGCCACGACGACACCTTTGGGCAACTCCGGCAGCGTCTGGATGGCCTGCGAGCCGCATACACGGCGCGTCACGCTCATCAGCAGGATTTCCCTTGGGATGATGGAGGGAGCACGCTGGCGTGTGGAGACAAAGGGCCGCCGCAGCGCAATTGCGCGTTCGCGCAACTTGCACCTTTCCGAAAGCCTGACGGACGAGGAGTGGGTGTTGCGGCTTGATGCGGACCCTTCAGACTACCCTCCGCGCCTCTTGAATGACCCTGCTTCACAGCGGCAAGAGCATCGTGGTGGCCAATTGCCTCCAGCAAGCGGGTGGCGATGCATTCGACCTCAACACCTTCGTCGACACCGACAGATGGTCTGTCATGCGCTGGTGGCGCCGCCTTAGAATACACCCGATC
>JADJPY010000005.1 GCA_016713005.1 Ramlibacter sp.
TTGAGTCCCTGGACGATGTAGAGACCTGCGTTGAAGTGCTGGCAGACGAGCGGCTGCGGGCGGAATTCACCGTCAAACTCAAGCAGTTCCATACAGGTTCGCTGGACGCTGGTGTTTGCGCGTCCAAAGGGCTTGCCTTCTCCAAGGACGCCAAGACCCTCTCGTACATTTACGCACGGGCCCGCTACAAAGAATCCGCCGGTCCTGGGCAGGGACTGTGGGCGCAAGGTTTATAAGCCAGTCGACTTGACCGTAGTAATTTCGCTGGGTGTAGATCCCAAGATTCCGCGGATTGCACTGACAGACGCGGAGTTCGATATGCATCTGTCGCGCCAGGCGAATGACCGCGCCAAGGCGTCCGAGATGGAACACGCTATCCGCTCCCACATTCGCAAGCATCTGGATGAGGACCCGGTGCTGTTTCGCAAGCTCGGCGAGCGACTCAACGAGATCCTGAAGACGCTGGCGGACCAGTGGGATGACCTGATCGACGCCCTACAAAAAATCATCAGCGACATGCGCGCAGGCGCATCCAGCGATGACGCGGGCCTACCCGACATGCCCGAACACTGCGTGCCTTTCCTGCGCATGCTGCTGGAGGCCGTGGTGGGCACGGAGCGCCCGAGTGATGAGCAGTTGTTGAAGATCCGCGATCTGACTGTGGAGCTTGTCGACATGATTACAGGAGAACTGACCGACACCTTCTGGGAACCGTACAAGCGGCCAGCACAAGACGCTTTGGGGGCACGCATCTTCAGAGCGCTGCGCACGTCCCGCCTGGTAGCGCCCGGTGATGTGTCAGCCTTGAAAGATCGCCTGCTCGAATTGGCCCGTGCCAACCATGAGAGGTTAACCAGGGCATGAGCGTGCTGACCGTAGACGATCTCTCCTTCGAGCTGAAACCCAGCAGTCGGCGCAAAACGCTGCAGATCACCGTGGATCGCAGCGGTGATTTGGTGCTGTCTGCACCGCCCGATGTCGAAGAGGAACGTCTGCGCAGGTTCGTGCTAGAAAAGCGCTTCTGGATCTACGCACGCTGGCAGAAAAGATCGCCTGCAGAAGACGGTACCGACCAAGAGCTACGTCGATGGCGAGGGTTTTCTGTACCTGGGCCGAAGCTACCGGCTGCGATTGGTGGATGAGCAGGACGCGGCTTTGAAACTGCTGAATGGTCGCTTCATGTTGCGCCGAGACTTGGTCGAGAACGCCCGGGCCCATTTGGTTCAGTGGTACAGCGCCCGGGCCAAGGTTTGGCTGTGGGACAAGGTACAAGACTATGTGGCACGCATGGAGGTCCAGCCCGTGGGTGTCAAGGTACAAGACATGGGCTACCGGTGGGGCTCATGCGGCAAAGGCGACTGGCTGTACTTCCACTGGAAGACCATCCTGTTGCCGCCGCGCATTGCCGAATATGTAGTGGTGCATGAACTGGCACACCTGCATCAACCGCATCTACACCAGAGTTCTGGCAGCGGGTCGAGCGCGCTTTACCGGATTTCGAGCGGCGCAAGATTTGGCTGGCAGAACACGGCATGGACGTAGAGGGATTTAAAACGATGGCACAGAACTATTTCAACAACGATCATTTCAAGCTGCTGGAACAAGTGGAAGGGAACGGTCCATGACAAGAGCAACCCGGAGCAGCGCGTCTACGAGGAACTGGGACAGGCGTACGACGTTACCAAGCACTGGGCTGAGGCGCTGCAACAACAACTGTTCAAGAACGGATGGACCAAGACTGTTCGCAAGCCGACAGATCAGTGGCAAAAAAAAGTTCATCCCCTATAATCAAGGCGGTTTACCCTTCGAACAATGCAACCGAGGGGCTGGCCTACACGGTTGGAATCGACGCCGACCTTGGTTTTGTAGTCAAGATCGACTTGGTAGATATCAAGGTCGACGACCCGGCATTGCGGAAAAGTACGAACAGATTCGCGGGCCACTTACCCTTCCATGGTCGCCCATCAAGTCCGCTGCCGAGGGCTCGCTCTGGACTTCACCGCACTGGTCGATTGGAGCGTCGAGTCGATCCAGAAATTCAAATTGACCTACGACGATGTTGCCGACCAGTTGGGCCTATCCGCAGGGCAAGACCAGGAAGCTTTGCTGCACCATTTCCAGGGGCACGAAGACTTCGTCGAACGCCAACCACTGTGGACTTCCACGACGACAGAGCTGTTCGGTCGCCTGGCGCGTGCAGTAAACGAAATGGGATTGGACTGGTGGTTCACCCGTGCCACAAACAGCCAGCTGCGCTTTGGACGCAAGGAAAAGGGTGCTGTCAAAGGCGGGCCCGTCGGGTGGCTGTTCTTGCGCAAGGATGGCATCCGGGTCAGTTGGTCTGCCTTTGCCGGACTGGATGATCTGGACTCTACCGATCTCACGAGCGAGCTTGTCCAGCTCTTCGAGGCCGCCGACAAGGACGAAGGCAGTTGGCCATCCAAACTAGGTGCACGCTCTGGACGCAACGGCTACTGGCCCGACGACTACGCCATTGAAGACGAGCCCGGGCCTGCGTCCCGTAATCACAAAGCGAGGCAAGAAGCGCGCAGCGGACAGCGATACAGCCGCAGCGTCGAATGGTGAGGTGCGATACGAAATCAAACCAGGCGCCTTCTTGAGGCTGTGTGACCGGGCGCGCAGGAACCCGTCGCGACAGTACGCGATGGTGATTGATGAGATCAATCGCGGGAATATCAGCAAGATCTTCGGCGAGCTCATCACGCTCGTGGAAGTAGACAAACGCGAAGGCGCAAAGTATCCCGTCGCAGTGACGCTGCCGTACTCCGCCGAGAGTTTCAGCGTACCTTCGAACGTTGACGTGATCGGGACGATGAATACGGCAGACCGATCATTGGCACTTGGTCGACACCGCACTTCGCCGTCGCTTCGAGTTTATTGAGTCAATGCCAAAGCCCTCGGTTTTGGCAGGTACCATCGTCTCCCACAAAGGCATGAACATCAACATCGAGCAGTTGCTGACCATGCTGAACAAGCGGATCGAGGCCCTGTACGACCGTGACCACACGGTGGGGCATGCCTACTTTACGCGCATCAAAGACCTGAAAGATGAAGATCGCTTCAGCGAGCTGAAAACCGTGTTCAGGAACAAGATCATTCCGCTCCTGGAGGAATACTTTTTCGACGACTGGCAGAAAATTCGACTGGTCCTGGGCGATAACCAGAAGCCGAAACAGGAGCATCAGTTCGTGCATGAAATCGGCCGCGAGGAGGATCTGCTGGCGCTCTTCGGCCGTGAGCACGAGCTGGATCAGTACGCGATTCGTTCTCGCTATCAGTTGAACGCGGCCGCGCTTGATCAGCCAGACGCGTATGTCGGCATCTATGCAGCCAAACCTGCCGTGACCGCCGGATGAATTCCCTGACGATCTTTTGAGTTCGACAAGGTGGTCGAAGCAAAGGCCGGAGCGGTCGGGCTTGCTGTGCCCAAGCGTGTATTCGCATGGCTGGACACGCAGTCCCTGAGAAGTGATGAAGATGCCCCTGGATGGCTCAAGCCGACTCAACTGAATGGTCAGCGGGCAATTCAGGTCACCAGCTATGTTGGTGTTATTCGCGCCCCTTGCGGGTTTCAAATCGAGGTACTGCCAAAAACCGGAAGGAACATCGCCTGAGGAGGCGCGCGCACTCCTCATCGCGATGTCGAAGTGCCTGGCCGGTTTTCGGCACATCAAGACAGCCAACGCAGACTTGGTCGCTGAACGCATGCCTCTATTGGAGGTATTCATCCAGCAGTTCCTGTTGGGAGTCGGTTCGCTGGTTAAGCGCGGACTTCGCAGTGACTATGTCGCGCAACAGGACAACCTCTTTGCACTTCGTGGCCGGTTGTTGGGTTGCAAAGCAGATCTCCCAAAATCTGGTCAGGCGAGACCGATTCTTCACCGAGCATGACGAGTTTTCGCAGGACCGCGCAGAGAACCGACTGATCCACACGGCGCTTCGCCATGTGCTCACCCTGTGCAGATCGCAGGAGAGCCAGCGTGTCGCACGCGAACTCGGTTTCGTCTTCGCGGATGTTCCTCTGTCAGTAGATGTCGCCCTAGACATTCAGCGGATCAGGCTAGATCGCGGCATGGGCTACTACGAGTCCGCACTGGACTGGGCGAAGCTAATCCTGCAGGGTCTCAGCCCCATCTCCGGTATGGGAAAGCACCATGCCCCGTCACTGCTTTTTCCTATGGAGGCGTTGTTCGAGGCTTATGTCGAGAAGCACTTGGTGAAGCAGTTACGCGAAGACTTCGTCCTGAAGGCACAGGCAAGTAGCCAGCACCTCGTTGCGCACGACGATCAGCGATGGTTCCGCTTGAAGCCCGATCTGTTGGTAAAGCAGAAGCAAACCACGCGATTGGTCCTGGATACGAAGTGGAAGCTGTTGGATGCGGCGAAGAAGAACGGACGCGAGAAGTATCAGCTCAGCCAGGCCGACTTTTACCAGCTTTACGCCTATGGTCACCACTACCTGACGGCACTGGGGACATCGTATTGATCTACCCAAAGACGGATACATTCACGGAGCCGCTGCCTGTCTTCGAATTTACGAAGGCGAATGGGATGCGGCTTTGGGTGCTGCCGTTTTGTCTCACGAAGCGCCAGCTCATGCTTCCAGATTCGCCAGCATTCGACACCACTTTCATTCATGACAATTCAAACAAAGCCCGAGCCGACAGCTTGAACGCTGTTCCGGCTTGAGAGCAAAGAATATGAGGAATACATAGATGGCACTTAACCTCGGCAAAGTGGTGGTGGATTACCTGGCCACGCATCCAGAACACAAGTTCTCTGCTCGACAGATCGCCGAGTGGATTTTGAAACCTATCCTGCAGAATGCCAAGAAAAAGATCCAATAGCCGAGGCGATTACATCAAAACTGATGCCGACTTGGTAACAACTGGTTGCGGAGATCAGCTCTCACGACCTCGCTTGCAGAAACGGAACCCAGAGCTGAAAAAAACCGAGGGGCGGCCGCGCAAGTACTACTACTCGACAATGTCTGACGTCGCGGAAGTGGCTGCCGTTGAGAGCGTGATTGCCAGCCTGCGGCAGACGCAAATGGTAAATCGCAGGGAGAGCACGCGATGTACCCGCTGCTCTCGCTGTATCTGTGGGAAGAGTTTGGCGTCTACTCGAAACGCATCGATGAGAAGCGCTCATCGAACAAGCGCGGGCCGAACGGCAACCGGTGGCTGTACCCGGACGTGGTCGGGATGGAGGACTTGGGCGCGGAGTGGCACCAGGAGGTGCGGGACTGCGTGAATCAGTATTCCGACAAGCGCACCAAGTTGTGGTCGTTCGAGGCCAAGTTGCTAATCAAACTGCCGGAAATGTGCGAGTTTTTTTCCAGGCGGTTTCCAACTCGTCGTGGGCTAACTTCGGCTATCTGGTCGCTGCAGAGATTGAGGGCCAGGACACGCTGAAGGAATTGCGAATGCTGTTCGCTGCGCACGGCATCGGCCTGATTAAATTGGATGCCGAGAACCCGGCAGAAAGTCAGGTTTTGATTCCGGCCCGCGAGCGAGACGAGATCGATTGGGACATGGCCAATCGACTGGCCACGGAGAACAGGGATTATCTGGAATACGTAAAGCTGGTGAAGCAGTTCTATCAAACCGGCGAAGCAAGACTGGCCGATTGGGATGTGCCAGAAACTACGGACTGAATATCTTCACTCAAGATGGCCAACGACATCGAGGTGCTGTTCGCCACGTTGAAACACCCCAATCCACCCGGTACGTGAGTCGGTGCGAACCCGGCTCACGTGTAGTACAAAACCATCGCAGTCGCGCATTTGGGCTGTGGCGAAATCCGACGTGTCGAATTTGGCCTCGCGCACCAGCGTGGTGGCTACCGACTTCATGGCCGACTCGAATAGATCGAGCAAGTAGTCTTGCTGGCTGGCGTCGATGTTGCGCGAAGTGACGTCGTCAATGACGGCGCGCTTGAATCGGTTGCTCATGGTTGATGCTCCTTTTTGGCGTGGATGACATGAACGCGCTGTTCGGGGATGAAGCCAAGCTCTTCCGGACGTTTCTGGTTCAGGTGTTGCGAAGCAGCCAAGTGGGCTCTGCCTCCCGCCGAGTGACAAGTCCGGATAGCACTCTTCCGCCGCCATAGACCCACCGTCGCAGTTCCTGACTAGCTGCGGTCCAATCCCGCTGGTTAACCCTTCGACGCAGCGTTGATGTCTGCAGCCGCCCCGCGCCGAGGTTGAAAGTGAAGTCGACGATGGCCGCGAGCCGCCCCTCCGACTCGGTGGCCAGTACTGGGCAGTAACGCAGCGTCGCCGCCAATGCCGTCTGCAAATCACGCGCCAGATGGACCTCGGCTTCGGCCTCCGTAATCGGTGGATGCTTCGGGTCGCAGAGGTGGCCGTAGCCAATCGTCCAGAAGCCCGCAGGGCAGATGTAAGGGAATTGCGGAGGTATCAATCCACGCTTCACCCGGCGCTGGAACCCCTCGAAGCGCTTAGCCAGGTCGATGGCCATTTTTGGCACTTTGATCACGACCGCGCCCGATCGAACACGCGACCGAGGAACCAGAAGTTCAGCACGCCAGCCCACAGCGCCTGGTCCGCTTCTGTCCAAGCATGCAGGATCGCTGTACCCCAGCCTGCACCAGCGGTGACAGCCGCCATGAACGCGGCAGTCTTGGCGGCGCAGTACAGTGCCATGAACCAGTACGTGATTACCGGGCGGACGCTTGCAGACAAGGCATCGGCCCATTGCACTCCCGTTTTCTCGCCCTGAGTACGCACAGCATCGCGCAATGCGTCGATGGCACCGGTGTTCCAGGCTGCATCCGCACTGGCCCCAATCTCTGACATGCGCTGGGCACCACGAATCTTTTCGAACTCCAGTGCTTTGTCCTGCATCGCCAGTTCGTGGCCACGCTCGCCATTACGGTCCATCCATTTGAGAATTTCGGGTGCCAATCGGAACACGCCACCTAGCAATCCGCCCAGAAGCGTCTCGATCATTGGCCACCCCCGAAAACTTTGAATTTGATTACTGCACCCGCCACCAAGGCCAGCAGCAGGCCAGTAGTGACTGCTTTCACGACCGTTCGCCATGCGGTCATGCGCGCTTCACGCCAAGCATCGAGCAGATTGCGCAGCGCACGAATGTCGCGTGCTGCGTCCTCACCATCAAGCCCAACCTCGTGCAAGGCATTCAGCGCGCCGCGCTCTGCAGCGCGTTCCAGCACAGCCTCAAACTCTTCCTGTGGAAGCGTAACCATGCGACGTCTCTCAATCTGTGTCGTTTCCATTTTCATGCTCCAGAAATGCGAAACCCGCGCAATGCAAGGTTGCATTGGCGGGTCTCAGGGTTAACTACGAAATACCAGTTGCGTTTTAGATGTCAATGATTTCCAGAGTCAGGTTCGGTGCGATGGCTTCCACCACCGCATCGCGCACAAACACTTTCTGGCCCACAAACGCGTCGCCACGCGCTTTCAGGAGCCCACCACCGGGCATCTGCACGGTGACAACTCCACCGCTTACCGCGATGACAGTGCCTACCTGCAATGGCGGGTCTGGCAGCAATGCACGAAGCTGCTGATACAGGTTATGCATAGGTCTGCACTCCCAGGGTTTGCCAAACCTCCGGCAATCCGGCTTCAACTTGTGTTGAGCGAACAAGGCCACGCCGGAAAACACTGCCATCCTGGTAGTCCACGAAGGCACCCGGAACAATGATTCCTGTCTCAGCCAACACCGGCAGGCGCAAACTCACTTCGATTTGCCGTCCCGTATCCGCCAAAAGAGCAATGCCACGCTGGCGTGCCGCCGTGGCGTTGGTGACCAGGGCATCCACCACCATCGGAGCCAGGATTTCGCCAGCGGTGCCGGTTCGGGTCACCTGTCCGAGCACTCCCACTTCCTGCCCGGAGACGAACACCCGGTTGTAGGCTGGCTTTTCAATCCAGCGCAAGGACTCTCGCGAGGTGACGTCGGCAGGCAGCTGAAAGTCGGGAGTCACCGTGTCCCACTCCCACGGTACGGTGGGATAGCGTGGAAGGACTCGAATGATCTGGCTTGATGCATGCGGTTGCACGTAGCCACCGGCGGAGGCTGCGATTTTGTTGAGCGCGCCGATGTACGAACCCTGGTGATTGAACACGCCTGCAGGGATTGACCAATCAACAAGTCCCCACTGCACCTCCCACCCCAATGACACACCGTTGAAGGTCAACACATCTCCCATGAGCTGCTGCGCAGTTCGACCCTGACTATTCGTGAAACTGAGCGTCGGCGCATAGGGAGCATCCAGCAACGCCGTCTTGCCGCGCCCCGAAACTCGCAAATTGTTGCTACCAAACTCCCGGGTTCGCTCAATGCTCTCCACCAGGGCGCGAAACGCGGTGCCATTGATGACCGCCTCGACCTCAACTGGCGAGCCATTTCCCGCTGGCTCCAGATCAGCCAAGGCACGACCGGGTAATGCAGCGCTGAAACTCCAGGTCCACGAGTCCACGTCCAAACCGACGGTCATGCTGAAAGTGGGCAGCGAAATATTGCCGTCCACGCGGTGCAGACTGGCATTGTTTACAACCATGTAAATCCTCCGTATGGGCACCACCACCGTCTCGCCGGTTGGCAGAGGTGTTGCGTGTCGTTCGCAGATAAAAACCAAACCGGTGTCCATTGCCCATGCCACGTCGAACAGCAAATGGGTGTTAGGCAAGTAGCAAGGGTCCCGCACCGGCGGCGTTGTTGGTACGGTTGCCACCCAGCGGCCCGCCCTGGGCCGCCAACCGTCCTGGTGGCCAAGTTGCCAACCTCGATTGCCTCTGAACGCCCGTCCAGCACTGCTCAGTGCGCCGAATCGATACCCGGCGGCGGCGCTCCACCGACCCTGCAACACGGATGGCGCTTTGAGGCTCGCATTAAAGAAGTCACGCACCCGCGATGCGCCCAACCTGGTTGCGACCTGAAAGGCGCTCTCAATGCGCAGACGCACTGCCGGATCACCACTCTGAAATGGCAGTGAACTCGGCTCGGGATGTTGGTGCAAGGCAACTTCAAAAGCCGCCAAGGTGCGCGTGTCATGGCCGAGCGCCGAATACTGGGCAGCGGAGACACCCAACAAAGACCGATCTCCAGACGTCCAGTTGTCCTGCGACCCCAATGGCTGACGATTCGCCACCGTATGCTGCCCCGTAGCTCCAAACTCCGTCGCGGCCGCACTTTTTGACCACGGCACCGCCACCTTGGCCACAGTGGGTCGCTGCGTTTTGCTCTGATACAAGGCACTCGAGGCAAAGGTCATCTCCGGAAAGACAACCACCAAGGTGCACGGAATGATGGAACTGGCGCGACCCGCAAAACTGAGATCTGCAAACTGGCCAGCCAACTCCAGTGTTCTGGCCGGAGCCTCACCCAGTAAATCACCAAACAACAGCGTCCAAGGGGGACCCGCAGCGGGCGTACGCTCAAAGTACAGGTCAACGGTTGCCATGCTTTACTCTCCCGGATTTACCCCCCAAGGGTGCCGCTGACCATGCGGGTTTCGCCCCCTTCGAACAGCACCGTGTTCTGAATCTTGATTTCGCCGGTCCCAGTGGTGTCCGAGACATCGCAGTCAAAGGCAGTCTCGCCATTGCCATTGACCACGCGAGCCCAAGCCGCCACGCCACTATTTGCGTTCAGCACCGGATCACCGGGTACCAGGGTCAGTAAGCCGTCGAGTACCGAGCCACTGGGCTTTTGCAGGGGCAACTCCGCCAGAAACCCGCCATTGGGGGCTGCACCGACCAAAACCCGCACACCCGGGTAGATTCGTACCCGGGCTACACCCGCACCTGTGTCAAGAAAGGCGACCACCGCGCTGAGCCTGGCATTTTTCAGATCAAAGGACACGGAGAGGGTCATGGCACAAACTCCGCGCTGATGTTGTCAGCCACGACCGCCCGATAGTTGTTGTCGTAATCAAAAGTCACGACCGTGTATTTGTGGTCCATGCTGACGTACAGAAACTCGTAGGCCCCGGTCACCGGATCGCTGAAAACTTCACGCACCAGCATCCCAGTTTTTTCATTGAAGAGACGCACCCGGCGCTGCACTGGCGTGTTGGGCGAACCCTTGATGGCCACGCTGCCGACGATTCGGCCGTTCCCACCCAGGTACATATTGCGACGCCACAACTTTTGCCCTCGGTAGTAACCCACCGCGCCGCCCTTGATCCTTGCCTGCGGAACGCTGCTGTCCAGTCTGCCAACTCCCCCGGTCATCCGGGATGAAGTGATCCCTGAAGGTGTTGCTTCTGGCACCGTATAGACCCCTCTGCCTTGGGTGGGTTGGAGCCCTTGAAAGCCCAAAACGCCCAAAGGGGCCAACGGCGCATCCCACACCTTGATGCTGTGCAGGCGCACCGTTGACTGGTAAATGAAGACGCCCGGACGCAATGAGGGAAAGGTGGACGCAGTGACCAAGCGCAAAACACCATCAATACGGGCCTCGACCGAAAGCCTGGACACACCTGCACTGGCTCTCATGTCCCAGCGCAGATTGAGTATTCGGCGATCTCCCAAGACATTGAAGGTGTCCGCTGCACCCTGCTGCACAATGGTCTCGCCCCCACTTCCAGCCCACCAGGTTCCATCCCAGCGGCTCAGTCGCCAGTCCGATTGGTAGTGCCCAAACCGAAAGCCATTGCTTCCAACGGCTTGTCCAGCAACGGCCCACAGTCCAGCGTGGCGGTAATTGTTGGGGCCCGAGAGGTCTGCCAACCACTCCAGATCCAGTTCCATCTCTCCCGCAACAGTCAACGGCGTCGAGGTGATGTCCCAAATGCTCTGACCGGCCGCACTGTTGCTCAAATCCACCGCTTGGGCGGTTGGGTTGTAGGTGGCCGTCAGTGTTCCCGCCTGCGCCCAGGGTGTTGCGAAATTGGCAGGGATCGCCATGGAAAAGGTCTCATCTAAAACCAGTGCCATGTTTCACCACCAAGGGCCAGTGATGTCAAACGCGTAGCGCGCCACTTGACCCGCCGTGCTGTAGCTGTTGCAGACGATCAGGAATTTTCGCCCGGGGTAGCCCACCACACCGCTGACCACATTGAGGTCGGCCATCGGGCTGTCGTTATGCACCCAGAAGATTCCTGGCATCTTGCCGCGCAGGTGGCCAGGAGACTCATGGCGCAGGTACACCGGATGCAGAATCAAACCGTAGTCGGGGCCGTTGGGCCAAGGGACGCCATTGCTGTAACCGGTAATCTGCTGAGCGTTGTTGGTGTTGAGTGCCAAGAATCCTGCCCGGATATAGCCCCCCACTTGCATGTGGTCGCGCATGAGCACCTTGCCCGTGAAGTCCAAGGACCGGTTGCAATAGCTCTGGTAGTCAACGCCGTTGTAGCCCATGTTGGAGCTTGCAGCGATATACGAGTCTGTGGCCGTTAGCAGCGTGTTGTACGCATCGCCCTGACGGAAGCTGGCGAAGTCGGTAAAGAAGTAGCCTGCACGGCCATAAACACTGACCTGCCATTCGTTGAACAAGTAGAAGCCCCGGTCGTCACCAATGAGTACCCAGTTTTTGTTGCCACCGGTACCCCCGGCACTTTCCGAACTGTTCTGGTCAAGCCGGGAGTGGTACCACTTGTACCAACCGTCCACGGCACCGCCGCCCGTGCCAGTACCCACAGTGTTTTGAAGGGGCCGATTGGGATCAAACGGTGCCTGCGCTCCCACCACCGTGTCGATATCCGACATGTTCTCAGCCATCAAGACCTTGGCCTTCTTGGCGTAAGTCGTGGTGTAGGCTGGATCCAGCGAGTTGTCGACGCGCAGGAACGGTCGATTGCTGAGAATGTTCTTGCTGCGATAGACCCGCTTGTTGGTGGCACTAAACGCCTTCTCGAAATTCAGGGGAGCCACCTTGACGCTGAGTGAGCCGGTGGCCGGTGTGACTGGCGTGCCGACCACGGCATAAGTGAACTCCAGCGAAGTCGTGCTCAGAACCCGCACCTCACCGTTGTACTCCGTCTGGTTGGCTCCCTCAATCAACACCACCTGATCGACCAGGTACAAATGCCCGGCGTTGACTCGGGCGGTGGCGATGCCGTCGGCGAAGGTCAATGTGTCGATGGTGCGCAGGTTGAAGCCGTCCACCAGAACCGCGTCCAGGAGCGCAGTCATGTCGCCCCATGCGTTTGCCAGTTGAGGGGCACCCTGCATGCCAAAGTTGTAGTGCTTTACGGCAATCGTTGTCATTCTGATTCCTCGAAATTGAAACTATGGAAGGTTGAAATCAGGGGCGGTCCACGTCACCACGGACGAGGATGGTGAATTTGTCATTAATGACGCTTTCGGGTCCTTGCTGAATCGTGCGCACAATCCAGACCGGAAACAGCGCACCCACGGTGTTAAAGCGCAGCACATTGCCCACCGACCAACCGCTGCCCCAGCCAATTCCCTTGATCGTGAAATACGGGCTGCCTGTTGCGGGGTTGATCGGAGAGGTGTCGGTGGTGATGTTCCCGTTGGAGATGGTGCCGACGTGCTCACCAATCACTTCAAAGGTGGTGGTGTTGGTAAAGCGCAGAGCCCATTTCTCGGTCACCGCACCGTTGTTGGTCACGATCAGGGGTGCCAAGATATCGTTGTAGGTGCCCGGCGCAACCGATCCAGTCACCGCATCGGCATAGGTCACCGAATCCCAGGTGGCTTGGTCAAAGAACACGGATACCCGGGCCTTCAAGTCTTGCGCCACCAGCGCGCTGGAGATAAAACTACCTGGATACGGATAAGCGTGGGTCACCTGGCGGGTGAACGCCAGTTGGCCATTGATCTGGACATCGGAGACTTGCACCATGTCCTCAATCCGGTGCTCCACCACCACGGGCTGCATGTAGCCGCTGACCGACGTGAACGTGACCGTACCCGCCTCCAAGTCTGCGGTGTAGCCGGTATTGATGACATTGCCGTCCGCACCAATCACACGGACCCGGCTCAGGCGCACCCGAGCGCAGTTGATCACCTGGCCATTGGAGACCGTTGCTGTGATGCTGGCGGTATGGCCCAGAACGGCAAAACCACCGGGTCGAAAGATCGACACTTTCCCGTCCTGTGGCAGGCGGACCGGGTCGAGTCCCGAGGATGTCCGCATCCAATGGCAGGTACGTGAACCCTACTGCGTTGAAGCGAATGGTGTCGGCAAACACGGGAGCGGGTTTGAAGATCTTGCCATCCGTTCCTACCCCAGCGGCAGAGTACCAAACTTGTGTCTCGTTGCCAGCGGCCACCACATATGCGCCAAAGCGCATGCGAACCACGCCCGTCTCATAGTCCACATGGCCGGAGACATCGACCCCAACGAAATCTCCAGACGTGTTGGCCGAGACATTAACCAGTCCACCGGCCAAGCGTGTGGCCAGCACTTGAACAGACCCGGTGCGCAGAGGTGCCACAGGCGCGCGAAACGTCACCTCATCCACCGGATGACCATCCATGGAGGTCAACATAGACTTGACTGACACTGACGCACTGGCCCCGGTGCTCCAAGCATCCAGGGTCACTTCGCCCGACTGGTAGTTGAGCGTGCCCGCCTTGGTGGCATTACCTGTGGCAACGTCCAGGTTGTAGTAGAGGTTGCCAGCGCGGTCAAAGTAGGTCTTGCCGCCCATTGTGAAGTTGACGCTGCCCGGAACGATGTTCTCGGAATACTGGTTTGTCAGGTCAAATTTAAGTGCGCCAGTGGAGATCGGTGCACTGACGGACGAATCTGCATCCATGGTGCGGTACTTCACGCTCACATGCGCCGACTCGTCGTTGGGCATATTGGCACCGACCGGGTAGTACTCCCATCCCTGAAAAAGCCACCGTCGCATGGCAAAGCCCTGCGGCGAATTCCCAAGAGAAACCCATGCGTACTGAGCCCGGGGCATCCCCACCGTGGTTTCCGTCTTCAAACTGAGGATCCCAGTGGTGTAGTTCACGGTGCCGTGGTCCGCACCGAGCGTGTCCCGCAGACGCCCCAGACCATCATCGCGCACGGTCTTGTAAGGGTCGCGCGGTGGAAACGCCGTCATGGTGACCGGGTCGTACGGGTTGTACAGAAGGTTCCAAGTGACCTCCACGGTGTTGGGCCGCAAATTTGCCTTGCTCAGCGTCAACGGCACCTCACCATTGATATCACGCAGCGGCGCAGGAAACTCCTGCACATCGGGTGGCCCGAAGGCGTAGTCCACGGTGTAGATCTGGCCTCCCGCTGGCAACAGCGTTGGCTGCAGCTGGATCAATCCTGTTTGATACCGAATGGTGCCGGTGGCGCTACCAGAGATGTTTCCCCTTGCCATCGTCTGAAGCCGTGCGGGCGGTGCCATCATTCCAGGTGATCACGACCGTGCCCGGCGTAATGCCTGTTTGCGCCAGTTGGAGTGGAATTTTGAGAGGCGGCAGACTGGCAGCAGCGCGGTTGATGTAATTCACCCGGGAGCCCCAGTTCAGGATGATTTCACCGCCCACGTCAGGGAGTGCACCCAAGGTGACAGCCACGGTGCCGGTGACGTAACTTACGGTTCCTGCACCGAACGCCACGTCGGCCCCCACCAGTTTGCCTCCACCGTTGTCGCGCAAGTCGTACCACTTCCCGTTGGAGCGGTAGCTCACCCGGGTTGTGGCGGGCGCAGGGGGCGGACTGATGGTCTGGATGTAGTTGTAGGCGCGTGTTTCTTGTGAAACAAAGATGCCTGCCGAGTCCGCCAACTGCAGTGGCGCGCCAGCGGCCTTGTAGGTAATTGTCTTGGTGCCGCCAATGGACGGAGAGGATGGGGCCAAGGTGGCGGTTCCGCGCGCATAGTCCACCGTACCAATCACGGTCGTGCCCTGCAACAGATCGCCTGAAGCGTCGGTCAGAGCACCACCTGAATAGGCAATATTGAGGGTGCCGGGAAACACCGGGTTGCCAAAATACAGCGCCACGTTGGGGTTGAATCCAATGGACGTGGTGATGCTCACAAAGCCATTGGAGGCATCCACCACCGTGTCGTATTCACCGGCGGCGTTGGCATCGATGACGGGAATTTCCGTCTGCGCACTGGGCACCAGCTGCGTGAAGATGGACTTTGCCTTTGCACTCAGACTTCCCATGGTCACTGCATCGGTCAGTGGAACCACGCCAAAGTACTGTGCGGCATCGGCCACCGTGGTGTCGCGCACCAGTGCGGACGCAGGCGTTTTGCGGAAGAATTCGCTGGGTGGTGAGCCAATGAAGTCGTAGCGCAGCGCATCGCTCAGATCGGCCGTGACGATCAAGGCCTTGTATTCCTGCCCGTTGTCCTTGATGAAGGTACGCAGTACAGAGGCGGTGCGGGTGACCCGGACATACTGGAGCTTTTCCGTACTCAAGCCTTCGTTTTGCACAATCAGCAGCGTGTGTCCGACTTCCGGAGCCGTGCTGTTGGGCATCTGAAAAAGCTGGATGGAGCGCTGGCCGATGATGTGGTTCTCGAACAGGAAACCGCCCCAGGCTGGGCCAGGGGCCAGATAGGCCTCGACGCGTTTCTTGGCCGAGTCGCGCCGATCAAAGATCTCCTTGGTGCTGAACAACGTGATGCTCACGTTCGGATCACTGGGCGGATCGGCCACGATGACGTTGCAGCCCAGGTAAGTGTCGGTGTCAGGGGTCTGCACACTCACATGCACTTTGCGCAGATTGACCCGGCCCCCTGAGCGATCCAGCTCGGAGATGTCCGGAAAGATCGCGTTACTGGTCGCGTCCAGGATGACCTTGGAAGTGGGCGCACCGCCACCCTCCGGTACATCGAGCATCACTTGGGAGGCGACCAACTTGATGTCGCCCGTCAGAATTGCCATTTTTCTTTGCTCCAGATTTTCAGAGTTGCATCAGCCGTACGGTGATGCGATAAAAGTCAGAGTCCAGCCGTGCGGGAAAGCCCGTCACAGGTTCGGACTCGATCGCCGTCTCACCATGGCGAAAGGCAACCGGGAAAGCTCGCCCATCGGCCAGCGTCAAAGTAAAGCGACCGGCATTTCGCGGACACAGGGGAACTGCTGGCCCAGCCGTGCAACTGGCCCAGCACGGCGCGCGTCACCCACGCCATGTCGGGCGCGCCCACCAAGGTGATCGGACGCCCGGCCTGGCGCAACGCGGACTGCACCAGCAGTGCGCCGTTGAGCAGGTAGGACACGGAGGACACAGCGGGACTCCAGCTGTGCTCGTCACTCCACAGGAGATCGTCGGGCAGGGACAGGGATACCCCGTCCGAGAGGTCGGTCAGTAGCATGATGAAAGAAAGAGTTGAGTGAAATGGAAGCGTTCAAGCAGCGCGCTTCATGCCGCTCGCTTCATGCCGCCCGCATTTGGGCGCTTTGCAGCAACTGCAACAAGCGACCTTCGTCACGCTCGTCGATCTGGGCGTTCACCTTGCGCCCATTGGCGGCAAGCTCCACCCGCACCGTGCGCGTGGCACCGGTTGCTGCGTCGAGCACTGGCCGATCAATGCTGCCTCTGGCCATAGCGCCGCTGACCAAACCACCTGTGGCGAATCCCTGAACCCCCTTAGCCAGAGCCTGTGCAGGCATGGAGAGGTTGTTCAGTGACTCAAAGAAGCCAGCGCCAAATTTGGATACCGCTGTGCGATTGACCACGTATTCGCCGGGGTCAGCATCGCAGGAACACTGTCGGACTTGGCTATCCCACCGCCCCCGAAAAAACTCACCCTGGTGCTGCTCCATGTACTCCATGAGGTCGCGTTCAAGGTCTTTGCCATAGGCCAGTGGCTGCGCCATCGCATTGCGCCAGGTCTGTTTGATGGCGTCGAGCTTTTGCTTTTCATTTGCAGTGAGCTGCGCCCGCTTTGGCAGCGATTCGAGCGTCTGGCGGTCGGTCGCAGCCTGCTGGCCGTAATACTTCATGGTTTGCCACTCCATGTCGATACTCAGGGACGCCCCATAGTGGCCTCTGAGCCACGAGGTGTACTCGCGCATGCCTTGCAAGCCCAGCTCAATCATCTTTTGCGCCTCGAACGCATCACGGTTGTGCTTGATGGGGGCGGGGCCCGTGGGTGTCACAGAGCCACCGGTCGCAAACCGTGCAACACCATTGGCAAGTTTTGACAGGACATTGCTGCCGTATTTACGTACTGCCGCCTTGCGCAACACAAACGCGCCTGCGTCGAGTGTGCGTGGCACCGTGTCTTGGTCTCCCGAGCCCGGCACCGAGCCACCACTCATGCGGGTAAACGCTGCGCCAAGTGGTGAAGAGACGGAACCACCATCGGCGAAGCGGCCGATTCCGGCACCCGCCAGTCCGCCCGTGGCGTTGGTTTCCACCTTGGTCACATAGATCGTGTGGGTGCTGGACGTATTCATGCCGTTGAGGCTCTGAATCTGGCCTTTTGCAGCGTCTGCATTGGTGCTCACGCTGTGTTGGGACTCTGTGCGGATGCGGTCCAGCGCTTTGATCATTCCCTCCACGTTGGTGATGGATGCCTGGGCCTTTTCCGTCGTGACCCGCAACTCCAGCAACGAGTTTTCTTTGGCATAGGCGGTCAGCTTGTCCAAGGCCTGTTTGGCTTGGGTCACGTCCGCACCCACCGGCAGGGTTTTGCCTTCCTTGAGTAACTGCTCGAAGTCCTGCAACTGCTTTTGCGCCTGTTCCAGATCCGCTTTGATGGGCAGCAGGCGCTCCTTTTCTGCCAAAGCCTTGTCCAGATCAGCAATGGCCTTGTCAAAACGGCTGGTGTCGGCGTCCAGCGTGACCTTCAGACCCTCTTTGAGCTTGTTGGTGATCTGGTCAATTTGGGCTTCGGTATCACTCAAAGTCTGCTTGACCTGCTCCCGGGCGGACACCGCTGCCTGGGCTGCCTTTTGGTGGGCTTGGGCTTGGGCATCCAGGGTTTTGTTGAGGATCTCCTCGGACTCACGGATGTCTTGGATGGACCGATTGACACCTTCCTTGCCCTGGGTGATGGCCGCATCTGCCTCTTTGGTCTTTTGCGCCAGTTCGGCGCGCAACTGCTCGGCCTGTCGCATGAGGTTTTCAGCGGTAGCGTACTCCTGCTTGCGGGAGGCCTCGCGCGCCTGCGCTTCCAAGGCTACAACCTGGGAGGGGCACTTTCGGACTGCTTCTTGGCTTCTTCCGCCTTCTTGGCCTCCGACGTTTGGGTGCTTGCCACCTGGGCAGCCAAGTCCATGGCTTTTTGCGCGAATTGGCGTGCCTGCTCAAACTCACCATTGGCCAGCGCCTCACGCGCCTTGGTTTGCAACTCGACGACCTGGCGTTTGCGGTCTTCGGTAGCCTCAAACTCGGTCATACCCTGGCGACGGATATCGCGAATGCGCTCCTCCGTCGTCATGGTGAGTTGGCGTTTGGCCTCTTCGATGCGCTGGATTTCCGCCAAGTGCCGGTTGGCTTCGGCGTTCAAAGCGTTGATGTGCGCCGTGTACTCGGCGGCCGCCTGCGTCATGGTCTGGCGCTTGGTGGCCAGAATCTCGTTTTCTATCCGGGTGACGTTAGCGCTGCGCTCCGCCTCGGTCAAACCCTGACGGGCCGCCGCCGCGATGCGGGCCGCAGACTCGTCATCAATAAGTTTGAGGGTGTCGGTGGTGGCCTGGCGGCGCAGCGTGGTCTGTTGGGTCAGTGCATCGGTCAACAACTGGGTCGATTTGGCGATCAGCGCAGACTCAGAAGCCTTGGACAAGTCCAGCGCAGTTTGTTCCTGCTGGTATCTGGCCTTGACGGCATCCACCTGCTTTTGCAGGTTGGCCTCCACCACGCCAGTGAGTCCCTTGTAGGCCTCGGCCATTTTGGCGGTCGCATCTGTCACGACCCCGTTGGCTTTGGATACCGCCTGCTCGACTTCACCCAAACGCGATTTGAGTTTTTCGATCGCTGCATGGACCGCTTCAACACCACGTCCGACGGCTTCCTGAGTGCCTTGGCGGACAGCTTCAAGTCGCCGAGCAATTTCCTCCGCCGTGTTGGCCACCGTGGTCATCGCGCCTTTGGCGGCGTCAGAGCCCTTGATTGCATCTGCATACATCGCAGCAAAGATCTGGTTCATCTCTGCCAAACGCGCCTCATGACGCTTGGTGGCTGCATCGATCGTGTCGTTGGTAAAGATGGCTGCAAACGCTTCCCAGCGGTACTGCAATTGCTCGATGGCCTTGACCAAGATCTCGACCATGAAGATGCCTGCCTTGCGGACGATCTCGAATTTCTCGGACAACCAGGTTCCAATCTCCCAGCCGACCACAAAGGCTCCGAGCACGGCAAAGGCTGTTTTGAGCAGACCCAAACTCTGCACGGCCGCTGTGACCGACAGATTCGCTGTGGCCCAGGCCGCCGAGGTGGCGGTGGCGGCCGTCACGGCTGCTGCGCCTGCGGTTTGCCACGCGGTGATGAGCGCGGGAATCAATCGGTAGATCAGAACCGACAAGCCCACTTCAGCGATAGTTTTGAGCCACTGCATCACCTTTTCCAGATTCGTGGCGAGCCAGGTCATGGCATCGGCCAGCTTCTTGGTGATGCCGGTTGACGCATCGACCTGGCAACCCACTGACCGAAGGCGTTTTGCAGGCGCTGGAAAGCCTTGGCTGACCGTTTGGGGCAACTGGGTGTACTCGGCTGCTAATCTGTCCTTTTGGCTCAGCAGCGCATTGACGACCACATCGGCAGTCAGGCGTCCTTCTTCCGCGAGTTTGCGCAGGCGGCCAATGGGCACATTCAAGCCATCGGCCAGAGCCTGAGCCAGACGGGGGCTGTTTTCTACAACGGAGTTGAATTCCTCGCCACGCAACACGCCGGAGGCAAGAGCCTGGCCAAACTGCAGCAAGGAGGACTGGGCTTCTGTGGCCGACGCACCGGAGATGCGCAGGGCCTGCGAAATACTTTCGGTGATGGTTAGTGCATCCTTTTGCTCACCACCCAACATGCGCACCGCTTGCTGCAACTTGCCGTACAGGGTGGTGGTTTCCTGAATGGGCACGCCAATGCGCTGGGCAATGTCGAACAGTGCCTTTTGTGCCGTGGCGAATTCATTGTGACCAATGGTGGCCAGCTTCAACCTGGCCGACATCATGTTCCACGCGTCGGCGATCTGGACGATCTCTTGCACCTTGCCTGCCGCCCAGTTGATGGACAAGAATGCCAGCAGTTGGGTCTTGGCGGAGTTGACTTGGTCGCCGAACGCGGACATCCCGGCTTTGACCTCTGCCAGCCCAGCGGCGGCCTTCTGTCCTGCGGTCTTGGCATTCGTGGCCAGATCACCCAGGCTCTGCTGGGCTGAATTCAAGGCGCGTTTGAGCCCGTCATCAGCGCCTTCTAGGGCAACAAGAACGGAAATGCGGTTGGTGGCCATGAGTCAGAAGAATTGAAGACAGTGAAGGCAAAGCATCAATCCATCGTTTGGATTTGCTTGCCAATTTGAGCCGCCAAGCGGGGAATACGCCTTGCGACCAATCGTTCGATGTCGAGCCGCTTCTTGAGCACTACGCGGGGCACAAGGACGGCGATGGGAATGTCCGCACCACGTCTGAGACGTTTGACACCGTCGGCTTTACGGTACCGGCGCTTAAATCCGGCCAATGGACGATCGTGCCTTTGATGTTCTCGGCCATCAGCACAATGTTTCCCTTGGCATTTTTAATGAAATACGCATTGCCGCCGCGCATGAGCTCAGCAATTTGCGCCCTGAACTTCTTGCGCCCAACCCGCCCATGCAAGGGAATCAGCATCTTGGCCGAAATGGAGCCGCCACGCTCGTGCATGCCAGACCAGGGAATCCTCGAGCCCACATAGAGCGCAGGCAAGCGATTCGGGTCCTGGTCCAGCACCTTGGCGTTGAAGCCTTTGAGGAAGGATTTCTTGACCACCGACATTTGGGAGGCTACTTGGGCGCGAACCGCCTCCTTGATCTCGGTGGCTTCGCTACGCATGGCGCGTGGCACCGCCTTTTTGACCTTGTCACGGTATTCCCCACCCCAGCGGCGCAGTTGTGCATGCGCCAGGGCGCTATCGATGCGGACGGAGATTTTCATGTGCCTTACGCTTGGTTTGCGTGTTCGATGAGTCGGTCCAGGGCTTGGTCGAGGTTTTTGGCGTCACCCCGGCTTGCGACCGCGATCAGGGACAGCAAACGCGCGTCAGAGGCCGACTCCTGCCGGTTGATAGCATCGAGAAAACCGCGCGTTTGCGCCAAGGTGTAGTCAAAAATGTCAGGCAGACGGTGGCCGTGGGCGATCAGGAGTTGGATGGCATCGAACCAGACTCCACCCCGGTCGGGGTGGGCGGGACTGCTGCGAGGCTTTTGGCCTGCGTGAACAGACCGTCCAGTTTGGGCATCACCGTCCGGGTAAAAAAATCGGCATTCACCTCGATCACCTTGGCTGCCAACAAAATGGCCTCGTCGGCGGCCAGATCATCGACCCACTGGCGCGGCTTGCCCACCGCAATGGCGATTGCGGACAGCAGATCGTCGCCACGCTCGCCAAATAGGGTGAGCCAGTCGATCTCGGTGCGGCTTAGTGCTGCATTACCGGCGAAATCGTTTCGCAAAAAAGGCCGGCATCTGGCCAACCTTGAGCGGTTTGATGGCCAGCGTCTCGCCATTCAGTCAACTCAAGCGCCTGCGGGATGAGTTTTTCCAGATCGGTCATGGTGATTCCCCTTCTGGCTACAACTGAATGATTCGGCCGAATTGGCCCAGCGCCGCGTCGAAGGGCTTGGTGGCATCGGCCAACAACGAGCCTTCCATTTCGAACTTGTTGTAGTCATCCGAAATAAACGAGATTTCCTTCAAGGGATCGAAGGCCACGCGGTACAACTCGACCAGCACCTTGGCGTTGCCTTGTGCGGTATTGAGCCCTTCCAGACGCAAATAGCGCTCTGGCAGTGGTTGCGTAAAGATTCCAATCTCGGTGGTCACACCAAAGCCGTAGCTGGCCTTGAACGGGGCCGTAAAGCCGGTGACCTCCAGAAACTGGATGGCACCGAAATCAGTCTCGGCGGTGTAGTTCGTGCCCAACACCAGGGTTGCCGGTGTGGCGGCCGAATCTGTGACGACCAAGGTCGAAACCTTGGGATGGGCCAGAAAGTAGCGGTCCCCAATGACGGGGGCCGCCCCGCCAAGTGGCTCGCCGGTCACGGTACCGGCAGCACCCGTCACAAAGTTGCCGTACAGCGCCAGGGCGAGGTTTTCTTTGGTGAATTCCTCAATGGTCAGTTTGACCGTGGCAGACTTTTGCTTGACCATGCGGTGGTCCAGCGTGCGCTGACCAGTCTGGCTCTCGTAGTGCTCCAGCACATCGGTTTTGAGGGAGAGTTTGAGTTCGGCCACGTTGCCCGGCGAGCGGACTTCAATGGGTTCACCATTGGCGTCGCGTTTACCGAGGTAGACACGGCCTTGGAAGGATGCATAGGTGCTCATGGCTTGGGTTCCTTAATAGGTTTGGAGGGGTGGGACAAATTGACTGCGGCTGTCTCAGTGCTGGAGACGAATTTCTGGTTCGATGGTTCTGGTCGGGCGATGCCCTGTGCCAGCAGCCACTCAAACGTTGGTGCATCGACTTCAAGTCGCGCACCGACCTGGAAGGTTTTGCCTGCGTGGGTGTGCGGTTTCAAAAGAACAAGTTGTGGCATGGGTCATCCGATCAGTGAAAGGTCATGGGCCATGGTTCGATAGCTGAACTGGTAGCGCGCGGGAAGCGCGGCGATCAGCGCGTCGGCGTCCTCCACATCCCACTCACAGTCCAGTTCTCGCAGGCCCACGCAGAGCCCGCTCAAATTGGCATTGGCAAAGAGCGCCGCGTGGGCTGCAACCAGCAGACCGTCGGCGATCGTCTCGGGTGCTTTGCCCACTGCTTCACGCGAAAGCGCCACGATGCGAAGCACCAATTGGCGCTCGACGCGGTAGTTGACACGAGGAGAGACGGTGTCCGATTCAGGAAAGATCAGCAGTGCGGGTGACTGCTCGCGGGTGAGGCCATTGGGCGGCGAGCGAATCAAGGTGACTCCATTGGCCAATGCAATGGGTGCCAGCAAGGCCATCACCGCCTGAATAATGCGTTCGCGAAGAGATTCGTTCATGAGAAATTGCCTCGATTCGTAAAATGGAGAGTTGAAAAGAACGACTGAAAAGAACCATGGCCACCACACCACCCAAGAAGCCCCATCGCAGCAGTCAGTCATCACCGACCCACTACACGCTCCTGGTCGAACTGGAAGAGACCAGTCCCACCATCTGGCGGCGCATCCACATTGATGGCCGCGCACGACTGGACGCGTTTCACCACGTTTTGCAGGCCGCCATGGGCTGGTCTGACTCGCATTTGCGAGTTCGAGATCCGGGAGCGCAAGTACGGCACCCGACCCAGATTCCTGGATGAGGCCATCCGTCTTGATCGAGAAAAGTTCCGACTCAACCAAGTCGGGCGGGTGCCCTGCACCTACCTGTGACTTTGGGGACAGTTGGGCTCACCGCATCACGGTCGAATCCATCGAACCTGACGAAAGACCGCCCAATCCCGCACTGTCTGGGTTGAAGCTGGAGCCAGGGCCTGTCCACCTGAAGACGCCGGTGGTGTAGGGCAATACCAGGACTTCCTGGAGTCCTTGGAGAACGACCCCTACGGTGAGGAAACCAAAGCGACCCGGGAATGGGCCGGGCTGGACTTTGATCCTGAGCGCTTTGACCGTCAAGCTGCCAACAACGCCATCGACCGGCTGCTTTGGAACGGCTGGATCAAAATCGGTGCATGAAATTCGACTGTCGATCTTGACCTACAGCTTGCTCAGTGACGCACGACGCTCCGAGCCATCGCCTATCGCCGTGATTTCACGCACGCGATAGCTCTGGCCAGAGATCTCTAGTGTGTTACCCGCCGCCAAACACGGGAGCCAGGTCAGGGGATACCGGATGGCATAGTCCCGACTGACGCCCAGGCCGCTAAGTACATCCTCATCGGGTGCACGGAAGTCAACCATGACCTCCGTGCTATCGAAGACGGCCTTCTTGAGCATTCCCGCGTTGGCCGCCGCGGCGTAGAGAAACTCAACGCTGAGCATCAGACAGAGCGTTACGCCACGGTCAGCTTGACCAACACACCCGGACGGTGGCACATGGGCAGCGGATTGGCCTGCGTATGCAGATCCGTGCCACGCTCGAACTTGCGTGGCTGCTGCTTCGCGTACAGCACCTGCCCCAGCGTGTTGGCGGTCTCGTTGAAGTCCGCCGGTGCAAAGTAGGTGCTGAAGGTGTCCACCGTGCCCAGCGGGAAAGCATGGGCTTCACCAGCGGCAATGAAGCGCCGCGATACACCGCTGAAGTCGGTTGCCTGACCACGGTATTCCTCGAAGGTGATACCCCCGAAGGTGAAGCCTGCGCGCATGTCGTTGATGAGCACAGCGCCTTGCTGCCAATAGGTGTAAGCCTTCTCGACCTTGGAGTGACCTGTGAGCGCATCAAAGAACTCGGGCGAGCACAGCACGTGAATGCCAGTCATGAATTCACCTTTGAGGTTGTCCTCCAGATGGCGCAGCACCTCGGCGCACTTGGTCTTGACGTTGGTATTGGCATTACCCAGATCAAAAGGCACAGTCGCAGGCGAAATGCCAAACTCGTCGTACAGGTCGTAAATCACCGAGCCATCAGCGTCCAGAATCACGCCTTTGAGTGCGCCCATGCGCAGGTGCTCCAACGTGATGGCGTGCTTGTTGCGCATGGTCTCCAGGTGGCGCGCCATGACGCCTGCCACGCTCTCCATCTCGGTCTCAGAGCCAAAAGCACGGATGCCCTGGACTTCTTCCGGCAGGACCACGTCGTCATGGGGAATGTGCGGAATCACAAAGGAGCGCACCTTGCGCTTGCCACGTGCGCCCACCGTACCGGGCGAGCCCGGAGGCATGGTGGGCAGCAGGTTCAGGACGCCGTTCTGCTCTTCCACGATGACCTGGCGGGTGCGTACTGGCTTGACTGGAAAAGGTTCAAGGCCTCCATGCGACCGTAACGGTTGGGGATGATGTTGATGGCAGCGGTGAGTGCGGCCATCGAAAACGCGGGGGTGTTGAATGGATTGTTCATGGTGAGGTGTCCGATCAATGTTAAAAATCAAGCCAATAGGCCAATCAAGCGGATTGGCGAATCAAGATGCCGAGTGACGCCAACTGCGCGGTGATGGCTGCCTGCTGATCGGTGGAAATCTCCACCGGCCAAACGACAGCTTTGGATGCGACCACGCCGTGACGGGCGAGGATCAAAGCGTCTTCACGGTCGATGAGCGTGGCATCCACCGCACCCAGCAGGATTCCCACTGGAAAGTGGGATCCATCCTCTGCGCCAGGGTCGAGTTGCTTGACCTTGGCGGTGGCTGTCACACGGCCCACGATGCAACCCAGTGGTAGGTTCTGGCCTGCCTCCACCGTGACTACATCGCGCGAGTAATTGAGGCTGTCTTCCTCGTACTTGACGAGGTCGCCCAGGTTGAGGGCTTCATTGATGACGTTCATGGCTTGGATCCTTCCGAGTTAAATCTTTTGGGTGAGTTTCTTGCCCGCTGCCATCAAGGCACCGGTGTCGCCTGCAGCGCCCGCACCTTTAGGTGCTGCGTCAGGGGCAATGAGTGAGGTGATCTCTTCGCTCTGTGCACGGCTGGCCAGCAGGGTCTGGCGCACCTGAGCTGCCGAAAGGCCTTGGGTGAGAAACGAGGCAATGCGATGGCTTTGCCCGGCAAGTTGGCACAGCTCGGCAATGGAAATAGCCTGTTTCTGGATTCATATGAATCTCCTTGGAGTTGGTTTGGAGGAAAGGAGGCGCTGGACTGGACGTCCATGGCTTTGGCACTGATCACGCGGGAAGCCAATGCCTCGCACGTTTTCTTGCGCCCAGGTAGGCGGTGAACTCGGATACAACCTGCTCGGCACTGGCCAGCGAATCCGCAAAGCCAGAGCGAACCGCGTCAGGTCCGAAGAACAAACCGGCCTGCGTATCGCGTATGGCCTTTGCTTGCATCCCGCGCATAGATGCCACGTGGTCTACAAACAAGCCATAGAGTCGATCCACTTCGGTCTGCAGTCGGCCAAGTGCTGCTCTGTCGATGGGCTCATGCGGGGACAGATCGTTCTTGAAGTCACCAGCAGACACGGCCGTGAAGCGGTACCCCTCTTGGGCATCGCGAACCGACTGGTCCACATGCATGGCAATGACACCAATGGAGCCAACACCAGCGGTCTGCGTGACAAACACCAGGGATGCTGCGCAGGCAATGGCGTAGGCCGCAGAAAACGCCGAGTCACACGCCAGCGCCCAGACGGGCTTGATGGCATCGATGGCGCGAACGTGCTGTGCCAGCTCGAACACGCCACCTGCCTCTCCGCCTGGAGAATCGATGTCCAGCAAGATGCCAGACACCGTCGGGTCGGCCGCAGCCGCATCAAGCATCGCAGCAATGTCGCCGTAGGACGTCAACCCGGAAGCAGCATCGATGCCATAGCCCGGCGCACCAGCGAGCCGTGCACAGGAACAACCGCAATGCCGGTGGCAGCCATGTGTTGGCCTGAAGGGGATGCACGGGGCGGCGGCAAGGCCAGTTCTGACTGAATCGGCCAGTCAATACGAGAACCCAGAACCGAGAGAATGATGTCGAGTTTGGTACGCGCAAGCAGAAGCGGCGTCCCGTACAAACGAGACGCCAGGTGTGGCAATAACATGGTCAGCGTCCTTGTGAAGGCGATTCGGAATGCGGCGTCGGCACAGCACTTCAGGGGCAGCGGACAGGGACTTGGTCAATTCGTGCCGGGGGTCTGAGTCAAAGACCAGCCCCAGGTCATCGGCGCGTGCGTTGTCGGCAGCAATTTCCCGGTCGACGTCCTCTGCGTCATAGCCGTTCGCCGAAATGGCCTCAGACCTGCTCATCAGTCCAGAGCGAATGGCAGCCTTCATGGCATCGGCCTCTTTGAGCGGATCCACCCATTGCCAGCCTTGTGGAATCCACTTGCAAGCCTGGTACTCGCGGCGTTTTGGTTGCACAGAGCCGTACCCTGGCAACGTCAGTGCGCCTTCGATGACCGCCTGGTCCATCCAAGCCGCCCAAATCGGTCGGCACAGTTGATGCACGATGACGCCGTGCTGCAAGGACTCCACGCGGCGTCGAAACTCCAGGAGCCCGGCCCGAATGGATGAGTAGTTGACCTGCGTTAGGTCGCCCGTGAGTTGCTCATAGGTGACACCCATGGCAGCGGCCACCGCGCGAAACTGCATACGCAGGAATTCGGAATACGAACCACCCACGTCCGCAGGCTGAGAAAATTTGATGTCCTCCCCAGGCTCCAGGATTTGCATAGTGCCGGGCTCCAAACCTGCCAGCGCGACTCCATTGGAGTCGGCATTGCCTTCGCCCATCAGGCTGTCCTCGGGCGACAGACGGGTCACAAAGCCCGCGAACATGGCGGCAGTTTTCTTGCGCACCAGTTCAGCGTCGTCGTACTGGTCCAGTTCGTTCAGTTTGACCAGCGCACGCGCCAGCCAGGGTTCTCCCCGGATCTGACCCGGCCGAAGCGGCCGGAACAGGTGAATGATTTCTGCGGCATCCACCCGCACGGTGCTCAAACCACCATCGCCCGACATGGGCGCAAGCAATCCGTCCTCCGGGTGAGAGCGATACAGGTGGTACGCCACCCGCCGCCCCAGCCGATCAAACTCAATGCCTGCGCGAATCAGGTTGCCGTTTTCTGCGGTGATGTTCATCTGAACGGGTAGATGCTCAGGCTCTAAAACCTGGATTTGCAGTGCAACACTCAAGACATCGTCGGGCCTGCGGTACCGAAGGCGAATCAGTGCCTCGCCACCTTCGAGCATGGCGCGGCAGGCCATCGCCTGCAGTCCATAGAAGTCGGTGAGTCCAGCTGCATCGGCTTCCACGGTCCAATTGCGCCAGAGGGCTTGGACCGCCTCGCGCTGCTGTGGGTTGGCCAGCATCGATTGGGGCTTGATGCCCGTTCCTATGGCGTTGGCGACATAGGACTCCAGCGCAGAGTTGGCCCAGGCGTTGCGGCGCACCAGATCGCGGCTCTTGGCGCGCAATTCATTCTGGTTAAACAGCATGGCTGCAACCGCGCCGGGATTGCCCACCGACCAGGAAAGTGCTCGCCTGCCGCCACCCACTCCGTCATAGGTGGGCGTGGATGCCAGCAGCTTCTTGCGAATAGATTTAAACCAGCCCATCAGGTGCCCTTTGACGTGTTGATGCGAATCTGGCGTGGGGCATCGGGCCACAGACCCGTGGCCGTAGCCTGCTCCGAAAGCCCACGACGGACGTCACGCATGGCCACGCGCAGTTCATCCACCGAGCGGTACTCCACCGTCTTGTCGCCGAAGGTCACCCTGCGTTCACCCTTGGCAAGAGCGCTCTCTAATGCCTGGAGTTGGGTTTCTGTAAAGGCCATCAGCGATACACCACGAGGTTGATTTCAGAGGAGTCGTCAAACGACGATGCAGCGGTCGCGCAGGAGATGTCGACGTACTGCACAGTTTTAAGGTCGGAGCTGGCACGCACCAAGGCCAAGCGCTGCTGGCCGGTATTGGTGCTGCTGCGAGCCAGCGCCGTCCAGCAGTAGTTCGTATCCGGCATCGCCACAGCGAAACGCACGCGGTACCGGCCTGCCGCTGTGCGCGCCACACTAGCGACGCTGTGCGAACCATGGATCACCACCTGACCACCCACGTAGCCAAAGCTCACCCATACCCGGGCAATACCGGGATGCGTCGCGTCGATCTTGGTTTTGACCTCGAAACCGATGCGCGCAGCCAGTGCAGCAATGCTGGACGCAAGACTCATCAGACCAGTGCCCCATTGAAGATCAGGATAAAGTCGGTATCGGTGTTGCCCACATCGCTGGCTGCTACTGCCCCAATGTTGGTGCGGGCCTGAAGCTGTTCAGCCACCGTCAAGGTCTGCGCCGCATCGAAGCGCACGCGCAGATTGACGGCACTCAGAATCGCGTCCAGACCGCTTGTGCCGTTCTGCAGAGCCTGCTGGATCTCCAGCAGAGTGTCATAAGCGGCGTCGGCACCACCCAAAATGTCGGCCTTGAGCGCGTCCAGCAGAGTCACGATCTTGTTGGACGAGTAGGTGCTGGTCGTGGCGATCTGGCTGTCGTCGATGGCGATCGCGGACAAGACTGCTGCCTTGAGTTCGTTAATGGCAGCGACCAGGCTCGATTTGTCGGTCGTCGACAGGCTGGCCAGACTGCCTGCGGTGGCCCGGACATCGTTAAATTCCTGAGCAACCCGGATGACCAGGCTCTCAATACGGGTAGCAAGACTCATAAAAACACTCCTTTAAAAATTCATGACAGCCATCGGCTGCGCACCACACGCCTCGCAACCCGGCGGCCATCAGAAACAACAAGGCCACCGCTAGGGGTGGCCAGGATCTCAGTAGGCGTTGCAATGGGTTCGGGCGGTGGAGCCAGACCAAGTTGCTTTTCCAGCTCGCGCCAATGGCGCTCCTCGAACCGGTCCAGGCCTGCCGCACTGGCACTGGCCCGGGCATAGACATAGCAGTCCAACGCCTCGTTGCGCTCGCGCATCTTTGCCACTCACGGATGGCGAAACCATTGCGGTCGCGCCGGGTGACCAACTGCTCAGCACAAAGCTGCTGTACAAATTCAGCGTCGACCTTGGGCAGATGCACAAAGCCTGCGGGGTACTTGACGGTGACTCCGTCCTCCTGGACGTCTGCGGCCTTGCGCAGGTTGTTGTAAAGCTCCAGCTTTGCCATGCCCACCGTGACGGAGAACACTTTGATACCCCGGCGCAGCTTCTTGCCGCCCTGCGTGATGTCGACAGCCGTCGGCGTGCCGATCAAGGCTGCGCCGCGCGCTACGCCTTTGACCGCCATCACGCGGGGGTCACGGCAGGCACGCACAAATGCATACGCTTCCTGCGTGGCAAAGCCGGTATCCAGTGCAAACCGCACCAGGGGCAGCGACGCACCCGACTCGTGTGTCCAGGTCTCTGCGAGCATTGCCTGGAGTTGCTTCCAAACTGCGTCTCGCGCGGTGTCACCCATGAGAACCCGGTGTTCGACCAACCAGCATTCCTTGCCTCTACCGAAGGCCCAGACCGAGGCTTCGATCCGGTCCTTCTGCACGTCCGCACCGCCCACTAGCAGCAGGCCGCCAAGGGGCACAGTGCCTATCGAATAGTCTTCCCGGCGCTCAATGAGGCGCTGCCAGTCTGGCGCTTCGCCTTCCTCGACCCAGGTCTCACCGAGTTCGGTGTTCTTGAAGGTCTTGATGGCCGCTGCTGAGCCAGATACCTTACTCACAGCGCCTTCCCAGGCCACAGCAATGTCCTTCCAACTGCGCCAGCCCACTGGGCTGTACAGGCTGGAGAGGTGAAAGCCTGCAGTCTTGGTGCCGTGCTCCGGGACCATGGCCCGCCACTCACCGTGCTCGAGCATCCAGGTCTTGTGGTGCTCAAGGATGGCGGTGTCACAGGACTCGCAGATATAGGCTGCGGTCTCTGCATGCCCCTTGTCCCAGCGCAATTGCTCGAATCGCAGCCATTGGCGGTGTGCGCAGTGCGGACACGGCACGAAATAGCGCTGCTGGTCAGAGGCTTCGTACTCCCGCTCAATGGCACTCACGCCAGAGATCGTCGGCGTCGAGACGATGAAAATCTTGCGCCGCGCGAAGGTCCGGGTGCGGGCCTCGGCCAGCGAAATCGCGTCGCCTTCGCCTTCCACGTCCAGCGGATAACCATCCACCTCGTCCAGGAACAGGTACCGCACCGGCATCGAACGCAGGCCCACCGCGCTGTTGGCACCGGTCATCACCAGCACGCCACCCCGAAACTCTTTGGCCAGGATGGTGTTGCCCGAGTCACGCGAGCGGGCTGGAGAAATCAGAGCCGACAAGGCTGCGGACTCCTCAATCAACGGATCGATCCGTTGCTTGGAATTGCGCTTGGCCATGTCCACCGTCGGCCAGACCGCCATCATGGGCCCTGGCGCATGGTGGATCACATAGCCAATCCAGTTCGACCCCATCTCAGTCGCACCCAGTTGCGCCGCCTTCATGAACACCACCCGTTCCACCGCCGAGGTGGGCGACAGGCAATCCATGATGGCCCTCAGATATGGCGTGCGGCTGGTGCGCCAGCGTCCCGGCTCAGCGGATGCTTTGCTGGAGAGCATGCGGTGCCGATCAGACCATTCAGAGACCGAGAGCAGCGGATCCGGTGTCAGCCCCTCGCGCCATGCCCGCTCAATTTCTTGGGCACCTTCGTAATCTTCCATATACCGTGCCCCAACTTATTGCTCGGATTCAATCTACCCGGGGACGCAAGTCACCCAGTTCCTGCAGGTGTTCGCGCAGTGCGGCTTCTAGTGCCACGTGCATGGCGTGCGCATCCACGCCCAATTTGGCTGCCATCTGGGCTGAGACCCGTGCGGGCCAGTTCAGCCAGGCATCGCGCTCCGAGCGCGCCAGCTTGAAAACATGCGCGATGGCCTGCGGCCGATCCACCAGTTCACCCTTGAGCCTGGCCAGTCGGACCTTGTTCGTTTGCGCCTTGACCACTTCGTTGACGGTGCGCGCCTGAAGCAGCGAAGTTCCGCCAGTGCTTTGGGAGGCTGGTAACCCTGCGGACGATTCGCCGTTGGCCTCCCGGACCACCACGCTCTCAGCACGCCCCTTGTTCCCTTTGGGCGCATCGGTATTGCGTGCCCAGTCGGCATCGGCCCGGTCCGCATCAATGGTTCCATCAGCTTCTGGCGTGACGCGGCCAGTGCGAATGGCCTTGTGCACAGCGGTGTCGGTGACCCCCCTGTGGCGGGCATAGGCACGAATCGAGATTCCCATTGGATATTTCAAACATTTGTTTGTCTTTTTGCAGATTTAGCTTGGCTTCCATCTGGAACAGCGCGTTCATAGAGGCGTCGCAACCAACAAGGAAACAAGCAAATGAAAACGATCAACGCACAAGTCACCGACACCAACCACCGCGCACGCGGCGTGATGAGCATCCAGGTCGACTTTGATAAGACTGGCCCCAGCCTGGTCGAGCACGACGGCCAGACCTACTGCTACACGCACAAGGCGGGCACCAACCGCAAGACCGGATTGGAAGTACGCGAGATGGCCACCTTCGACGACGCACGCCTTTGGATCACCCTGGACGGCACACAGGTCTGGGAAGACTGAAAGCCACCCCGCTGAAAACCACTACCAAGCAGCAAATCTTCAACCCAATCACCAACCGACCTAAGGATCTCAAATGACCACGATTCAACTCACCCACACCCAAACCCAAGTCCTGCAATACGCACTGGATCACAACGACGGCCAGGTCGTCTGGTTTCCTGAAAGCGTCAAGGGCGGAGCCCGCAAGAAGGTGCTCGACGGACTTTTCAACCGCGCATTGGTCACCACCGATGGTGGCACCCACTGGTATGTCGCGGCCGAAGGCTACGACGCTCTGGGTCGTCCACGCCCCACAGTCGCATCGATCGCACCTTTGGCACCCTTGGTCGCAGACCCGGAAATGGAGGCCACTGTGGCGCAACACGAGGCTCAGTGGGCCAACGAGGCACAAGCCTCAGCGCCAGTCGCACTGGCCACGGATCTGTCACCAGATCCCGTCAAGGTCCGCACCCGCGAAAACAGCAAGCAAGCCACTGTGGTCCAAATGCTCAAACGTCCCGAAGGAACAACGATCGCGCAGATCTGCGAGGCCACCGGATGGCAGGCCCACACGGTGCGCGGCACCTTTGCCGGAGCCTTCAAAAAGAAGCTAGGCCTCACCATCGAGTCCGACAAGGTCCAGGGTGGCGAGCGCGTTTACCGTATCGCCTAAATCAAAGTATTGATCGAAAAGATGCTGCAAATAGCTTGGCTTTTGATCGGAACAGCGCGTTCATGCAGTTGTCGTGATTGACGACGAATAAACGGGATATCCACCATGAACGCACCCACCACCATGACATCAACCATGACCATCACCATCGAGCGCACGCCACTCACCATCACCCGGGAGGGCCTCGCCATCCAGGTCGAGGAGTTGAGTGTGCGCCTGCCCTTTGCAAGAAAACCTGCCGACCTAAGCGAGGTGGGCGGCTTTGGCAACACCAGAATCCTTGTCACCGAGACGCGGGAGATGACCACAAAGCGACTTCGACTCCTTTGCCAGCAACCTGATGAAGTCACGCGACTGGCTGCGCGGCAAAGGTGGCGGGACCGGCGATGGCTACTTCTGCGTGGAGGTCCACGCGCCCGGTCGCCCGTACCTGTATGTCAACCCGGAGGGCGGCGACTACGCCCGGTATGTTGCCCGCCTCGGATGACTCAAAATAGATTGAAAAGATGCCAAGAACAACTTGGCTTCTCAGTGGATCAGCGCGTTACTACGGGTGTCGCAACCAACACCATCAAGGAACAACCCATGACCACCAACACCAGCATCCCCGCCACTCAGAATGAAGACTGGGGCTTTTGGGGCACGATGCAAGATAAAGCACCAGCAGCATGGGCGATCGCATTGCCTGCCATTGCACAGATCACTGGCTGCGCTCCCGACGCAGTCCGCGCGTTTCTGGACAGCCGCCATGGACGCCACTTTGCGGACGAAGTGCAAAACCATCTGTATCTTGGCAAGGGCTTGGAGCAGGCGGTGCAAGCAGCCACCCAAAAGTGGATGGGCTGGAGCATCGGACGCCATACCGCCAAGGACTACGGAATCCCTCGCGGCCTGCCTTACCTCACAGGATTTGTGATTCACTGCGAAATTTCCGAAGAACTGCTCACTGACTGAGCATCGAACGCCACTCCATCCGACTCGCGGGTGGCTTGCTTGCCAGTCCAGTCCTGCCAGCGGCGCACGATCACATCCACGTACTTGGGATCCAACTCGATCAGCCGGCCGATCGCGCCCAGTCTTTTCTGCTGCGATCAAAGTGGTGCCGGAACCGCCAAAGGGATCCATCACCGAATTTCCTGGCCGACTGGAGTTGCGAATGGCACGCTCCACCAGTTCGACCGGCTTCATGGTCGGATGCAAATCGTTCTTGTGGGGCTTCTTGATCTGCCACACGTCGCTCTGGTCCCTGTCGCCGCACCAGTGGTGCTTGCCACCTTCGGGCCAGCCGTAAAGAATTGGTTCGTACTGGCGCTGGTAGTCCGAGCGCCCCATGGTGAAGGTGTTCTTGGCCCAAATGACGAACGTCGACCACTTGCCACCGGCCTCGCGAAAGGCTGACTGGAGCACGTCCAGTTCACTGGAGGACATGGCCACGTAGATGGCACCTTTGCAATTAGCGACCGTGGGCGTCAGCGCGGCCAGTAGGAAGTCATAAAACCCATCGCCCAAGTTGTCATTGAGGATGGCACGGTTTGTGCCACGCATCTTGTCTTTGGCTGTGTTGGCGTAGTTCACGTTGTAGGGTGGATCGGTGAACACCATGTCCACTTCTTCGCCTTGCAGCAACTGCGCGTAACTCTCCTCCAGTGTGGAGTCGCCACACAAAAGTCTGTGTGGACCCAGCAACCAAACGTCGCCAGTGCGAGAGATCGAGTTCTCCAGGACCTCCGGCACGGCATCGTCATCGGTGTTGCCCGAATCATCACCGCCACCGCCCGCCATCAATTCGGCCAGCGCATCGGCATCGAAGCCGGTGAGCGACATATCGAAGTCGTCGAGCTGCAAGGCCTCCATTTCCACGCGAAGCATGGTCTCGTCCCAGCCTGCGTTCTCAGCAATCCGGTTGTCCGCAATGACCAGTGCACGGCGTTGCGTGGGGCTCAAGTGCTCCAGCACCACCACCGGGACAATCTCCATGGCGAGCTTTTGGGCTGCGGCCAACCGGCCATGACCCGCGACGATCACACCGTCGGCACCGACCAGGATGGGGTTGGTAAATCCAAACTCTGCGATGGACGCCGCAATCTGCGCCACCTGTTCGTCAGAGTGGGTCCGGGCATTGCGGGCATAGGGAATCAGTTTGGCAACGGGCCATTGCTGGATCTTGTCTGCCAGCCAGGAAGTGGTCATTGCACCACCTCCGCCGACTTACCGCGCTCAGCCACCACGGCATCGTAGGTCTGTCCGGTCGAGAGCAGTTTGACCGGCACTCCCGGAAAGTTCTGTTGGAAGCGTTTGATCGCAACGTCCACGTACTCGGGCGCAATCTCAACCGAGCGACACTGGCGGCCAGAGCGCTGGGCAGCCAGCATCGTGGTGCCACTCCCACCAAAGGGCTCGTACACGATGTCCCCGGTGTTGGAATAGGCCTCCAGAATGAACTCTGGCAGCGCGACCGGGAACACTGCCGGATGGTCAATGTCCTGACCGATCTTTCCTTTGTGGCGCATCACCCTGATCACAGAGTCAGGGATCTTGCTGTCCTGCGTAGGCTGGCCCTTGTGGGCCCAGCCACCGACTTCGCCTTCTTTGCTGCGCATGGCAGTAGATGACCCGTCCGCGCGCAGGTGAGATTCCTCACCCGCATGCTTGCAGGGAACGATCTTGTTGGGTGTACGGCTTTGCCGGTTGAAGTGAAAAACGAACTCAAAACTCGGGGCCAACCGTCCTGACCAGTCACCCGGCATGCCCGGACCCTGGTCCCAGACGTACCAGGCAAAGCGCCGCCATCCTTGGGCTCGCATCCAGTCAAGCCAACCTTCCCAGTACAGAATGACTTCGTTGTCGCGGTGAATCAATCCGAGATTGACCAGCACTTGCGCGTCATCAGTCACAGGCAGACTGGCAAACACGCCATGCATCAAACCATCCCAGTCAGTGATGCCGCCACTGGTGTAGTCCCGCTGATTGCCATAGGGTGGAGAGGTGAAGCACAGCGTGGCTTTATCGCTCTGCATCAGAGCGGCGACCACAGACTGATCGGTGGCATCGCCACAAATCAATCGATGCAGCCCCAAAGCCCAAACATCGCCGGTTCTGGAAATGGCATCTACTGGAGTTGGCGGAACATCGTCTGCTGCGTCCTCACCATCGTCAGGACCATCCCCATCCGAATCGGTCGCGCTTGGTGCGCCAAACATCGTGTCCAGTTCGACATCGTCAAAACCTGTCAGGGCAAGGTCGAATCCTGCGTCGGTCAGCTCGGCAAGCTCAAGCCCCAGCAACTCATCATCCCAACCCGCATCGAGTGCCAGTCGGTTGTCAGAGATCACGTAGGCGCGCTTCTGGTTGGGCGACAAGTGCGCCAATTCAATGACCGGCACCTCAATCAGACCGAGCTTGCGGGCAGCCGCCAGCCGACCATGGCCAGCAATCACGCCGTTCTCACCATCGACCAACACCGGATTGGTCCAGCCAAACTCCACGATGCTGGCTGCGATCTTGGCCACTTGTGCCACACTGTGCGTGCGCGGATTGCGGGCGTACGGCAAGAGCGTCTCGACCTTTCGGTACTCGACGTTGAGCGTTTTCAAACGAGGGATCCTCAAAATGGAAAACCCGCCGACAGCATTTGCCGTGGGCGGGTCGAAGGGAAACTGGATGGGCCTGCGGGGCGGTCTGGGGTGCAACCCTGCAAACCCTGCAAACCTGGGTTTGCACTCTGTCGCTAGGGGACTCTTGCGCTCGCTCCCCCCGCATTGCATTTTGGCGAGGGAGGACCCGTCGAAATCTGACGGGCCATCTGATTTCTCAGACCTCTCGCAACCATAGCTGTAAATGTAGGGCAATGGCCTGTGAAATGCGACACCCTATTTTGAAGGCGAATCCGCATCGGCTGTCGAAGGTTGGCATCTGTTCTACCCACTTATCAATTCCCTTCAAACTTACGCACGAACCTTCAATGCACTGTTGAGTTGCTCGGTTACGTGCTGAAGTGACTGTGCCCACCTGCGTTGTGCTGTCTTGGTGCAGCATCCAAAGCGAATGCTGATCTCGCGCCAGCCGTAGCGCTTGGCTCGCATCCAAACGAGGTGACGCTGCTCAACCTCCAGCCACTGAACCCAGTGCATGACCTCAAGCATGGCATCGACCTCACTCGGACTGGGTTGGAAGTGCAGCTTGGGTTGCTCATCTGCCGACATGCGTTCCCACTCTGAACGCACCACTGTGGGCCAGAGGGTGAAGTAGCCCTGCACACGAACGGGTGGCAAGCGACGTGCTGTGCTCGCAGCCTCCTCAAAGCGGTTGGCCACGTCATCGGCAGTCCAGTTTGTCTTGGTGTTAGCCATTGCGCTTGCCCCCCTGGCCAAACAGCCGCTCACCGATCCGTTTGACAAACGCCTGCTCGACGAAGTCCAGGCGCGAGTCTGTCTCGCTGACCACCAGGATGTGCTGCTCGCGCCATCCCGTGCGTTTGATCTCATCCAGGTCTGCAACCTGTGGCTGCAAGCGACCCAGCGGGCATTGGTAACGATGGGGTGTGATCTTCATGTCAAAGCTCCTGTGTATCGATCGCCCAACCCAACAGGGCCAGAGCATCTGCTTCGTTGTCGTCGGTGACCGGGTGACCTTTCGCACGCATGGCCGCAATGACCTCTGCCTTTCCAGCGTTGCCTTTGCCCGTGGCGTGCTTCTTGATCGTGCCCACAGGGATGCCCTGGTATGGCACGTTGTGGTGCTCGCACCAGGTCGTGAGCGTGGCCATGAGGCCTCCGTAGACGTGGGCGGCATCGACACCGCTGTGCCGACGCACCTCCTCAAAATAGACCGAATGGACTTCACCGACCGCGCCTGTGATCTCTGAGAGCCAGCGCTTGAACCGCAGGTAGCGCATGCCACCGCCTTCAAAGCGTTGGGGTTTGAAGTTCACAAAACCATGTGCGATCTGCCCGTCGCGTGAACGCAATGCCCAACCGGTGGTGGTGCCCAGGTCTAGGGCCAGCACAACCAGTCGTGTCGATCGGGCTTTACTTCCATCCGCATCAACACTCCCACGTAGGTCAGAGGGAACTGCTGTTCCCTCTCCTACGTAGTAGGAGGGAGAGTTTTCGCCAACTGCAATATCCTCGAAAACCCAATAGGCATGCGGGTTAGCGCCAGTTGGCAAGTTGGCAGTCTTGCCAACTGCCAGCTTTGCCAACTTCGGCATAAGCTGTTGATTTTTAAAGGAATGAAGTTGGCAGGGGTTTGCCAACTGAGCCCAGTTGGCAAAAGTGGGGTTCCAGTTGGCAGCGATTCTGCCAACTTGCGCGCACGGATTCATGTGGACTCCTTAGGGTCGGTGATGTCGTCTTGGTAAACCCACACATCCGGGTTCTCAACGGGCATTGCAGCCCCGGATTGCGGACATTTGTAGTGGGTCGGGAAGCACTGCGAGCGCCCGAATAGGCAGCTCGCCAGTGAGTGGGTCAGGCGTGTCGCCCGGCATGTTCAAGACCATGCCTTCGACACACAAATAACCGAACTTGCTGCGGCCACAGGACGGCAGACCGTAGTCCTTGCCATTGCGGAAATACTTGATGTAACCCTGGGTGGACAGGACCGAGAGTCGCTCGCGAATGGTGCGCTCGCCGCCAAGACCTGCCTTGCCCTCGAAGGTCTCTGCGAATTGATTTCCGGTGTAGCCGCGACCCTGAGCTGCCTCCTCAAACAGGATCTGCAAAATGGCATCCCGTTTGCGGCGGCGCTCTGCGTCAAGGCGCTCACCGTACTCCTTCAGGACCAGACGATCATTGACATCGACTTGTCGCCATTCATCGTCAACCTTGTCAACAAACTTGTTGGGAATGGCAGCACCGTTGCGCAGCTCATAAATCAATTGCCGAGTGGTGCGCGCCTCGTCGGGACGCTGCAGCAACATGCCAGTGGAGTAATAGCCGCGCAAACTTCCTGCCCCGGCAAGCGCCTGAAACGGGTCTTCTTCGAACTGTTTTTTGGAGAGTTTCTTGGTGTGGTGAGCCAGAATCACACCCGCGTCCACATTGACCTCCCGACGGATCCGATCCACCCGTTGCGATAGAAAGAACAGCATGGCGCCGTTGTCGTTCTCACCACCGGCATCACCACCATCAAAGACATTGCGAATCGGGTCGATAACGATGATGTCGGGTGGCGGACCGCCAAAGGCCATCTGAATGGTTGGAATGATTTGGGCAAGACCCGCGTCGTTGAGCAGCGTTTGAAGCTGGGGAGTGGCCACAAAATTGACTCTGGCCAACAAAAGTGCAGGTTCTGACAGTCGGATCTTTTTGGCACGTTCGCGCAGGTAGTGGTATTGCACTTCGGCTTGCAGATAGAACACCCGCAGTGGCCGTGCTGGTGTCATGCCCAAAAACGGCTGCCCTGCCGACATGTGGGTTAGCCATGCCAGCAAAAAGTCACTCTTGCCGACCTTGGGCGCTCCGCCGAATACCAGCATCCCACCAGGAGTCACTACCCGGGGAGCAATGAGATCATCTGGCAAGGGCGTATCGTCATCCAGCAGCTGACCAAGGGTGAAACTTGGCAGCAAAGGGGTGGCTGCCTTGACGACCCTGCGCTCGCCGTCTCCGATGAACGCTTTGCAATCAAACCCTTCTGCCAAACCGTCTGCAGCATCCCACTTGACGGGCTTGTCAGTCGGTGGGACCAGGATCGCCACGGAATTGCATCCTGCAAGTGCGCAGGCCTTGGCCGCGTTCTCTGCATACTCCCAACCCGGTGAATCCCGGTCTGGCCAGATCAGGACATCCTTACCTCTGAGCGGACTCCAGTCTGTCTTGTCGATAGGAGCCTTGGCCCCATTCATGGCCGTCGTGGCGACAATGCCCAGGCCAATCAAGGCGTCGGCACATTTCTCGCCCTCTACCAACACAATTGCGCGTGAGGTTGATACGGTTGGCAGGTTGTAGATAGGTCGGGGGTCGGGCGCGCGCCACATACGGGCACGCACGTCCCAAGGGCGAAACTCCTTTCCGGTTGGCGGGTCATACCGGTAGACACACGCAATGAGTTCGCCCTGAGCCGTGCAGTAGTCCCACTTGGCGGTATATGGCCCCATCTCATCCATCGGCACAGTGCGCGTGTCGCGCATGACGGGTCGGACGATGGGTGGGGCAAAACCCAGCCATTGCCGGATCGCATCGACAACCCGCGGAAAGTCATGACGCGCTGACAAGCCTTGGGACATCGCCCAAAGGTCAAGGACATCACCACCGTCCTCCGTCGAGAAGTCCTTCCACAACCCGCGTCTGGAACCATCCAGTTCGACCACCATGCTTTTGCCAGGTGTGCCGTCGACATCACCAATGTAGAACTTGCTGCCTCTTATCCGCCCCTGCGGAAACAGGTAGTGGAGAACGGATTCCAGTCGATCTAGCAGCGCTGCCGCAGCGTCTCAGTATCGGCAGCCAGGTCGTCGCGTTGCTCAGGAGCGTTGTTGTAGTCCAACCAGACAATGTTGTCCTGGGTCATGCACCACTCCAGCACCGATCCTGCCAAGCGCAGAACTTGCACTCCAGATGGGTCGGCGTAGTGGTATGGCGTGCGAGCGTCTCCCCCACAGCTGTGGCGGTAATCACCCGCACTCCGCGATCTGACATGCGCTGCGCCAGCCCGCCGTCGAAAGGCAACAACTCGAACCAAAGCTCCTGGGTGTCCTTGTTGATAGCAGTGAACAGCGCCGGGTTACTTGCAACGCCGGGTACCGATGCCTCCATATAGGCCTGGTAAATGGCCACTTGAGCCGCATAGATGGGTTTCGACTTAGCCACGCCTTGTTTGACGGTATCCCGCCAGGACTTGTCATTCATGGTCTTGAACTCCCAGATGGCCGGATAAGCCATGCCGAAATCCCCAAGAACCGGAGGACCGCCATTCAGGATGCCGTCGACGTGACCCTGAATCCGGTCACCCGCCACAGAAAAGCCAAACTGACCACCTTGTGCCTTACGGGTATACAAGTCGAACCCTGCCAGCTTGAGCCAACGGATTGCCAAGTCCTCCAGGGTGTGCCCGACTTCAAAGATGCGCAGCAGACGGCCTGAAAACTCACGGCCGACGTCTACAGGTGTCCTTGTGTACTCATATTGAAGCGCGCGATCACAGGCCACGCCGAGTCGGGACGCGCCCAGGTAATTGCGCGGCACCTGGTTCTCGCGTTCCCGCGCCAATCCCATATCGATCAACGCGCTGATCTGCTCATCAAGCTTGGGGCGGTGATTGAAGTCCAACGTCACATTGCACCCCTTATTTCCGCAGTCGTCTGCTGCTGCGCGATGCGCTGCTCCAGAAACGTGCGGTCTCGGGCTGCCATGCGCTCATGCTCCGCGAGCATGTGCGCCTGATATGCCGAGACCACTACATCGACCAGAGTCAAGACTTCCTCGCGGCTGTAATCCGCCAGAGGTCGCGTCATACCAATTTCCCCAACATACTCACCCAATGGTGAGAGGCAGGATCGCATCGCGGCGATTTCCATTTCCGTGGGATCAATCATGTGTCCCTCCGTTTTGTTCATGATTTGATAAAAGGCGTTCTGGCACTCCATGGAACAGAACACCCACCGGTCCGAATACCGGCCTGGATCGCTGCGGCGCAAGCGGGCGTTAAACCAGCCCAGCCCCTTGGCCTGGCGACTGCAGACAGCGCATTTCAAGCTGCCTCCCGGTAGCTGTCGTTGGCAGCGACGACCAGGCGTTGGATCTGCGCCTTGTTGAACTGAAAAGAGAGCAGCGCCGATGCCTGATAACGGGTTAGGCCAAAGTCGGCGCGCATCGGCTCGGGCAGATAGCGCAGTTGCTTTTCGGTGGGTGGCTCGTTGAGCCAGCGCCGCGTCTTGTGAGCGGAATCCTCCGACTCATGGTCGTTAAGCCAATCGTCGGCCTTAGCCATGCACACAGTACGCTCGCCAACTGCCAATAGATGGGTACCCATGCCCTGACCGCCACCCACTGCATGCCAGCGACCAGCCAGGAAAAACACACCACCCCAAGCTGTGAATCCGGTGGCCATCAGTGCGTCGTCACAGCCAAAGAGGTCACACCAGCGAAAGTTGGAGCGCTTGAGCAAATCGATTTCACTCATCACGAAGTCGCTCAAAACACCGCCATCCTGCGGCTGACGCTCCCATGTGTGGCCACAAAACGGACACTCCATGACCGCCAAGGGAACAACGGCACCACATTCCGGGCAATCTTTGGTTAGGGCCTCACCATCGTGCTGGTGGCCATCCAAGTTGACATCCTGCTCCAGTGCGCCATGCATGAGGCTGGCCGTACCAAAGTCGAGCACGATGCAGTCTGTCTTGATGACGTGCGGATGTTCCTCGGGGTCCACTGTGCGCAGGCCCCGGCCCACCAGCTGAATGAAGGTGGATTTGTAGGAGCTTGGCCGCAGCAACACAACACAGGCGGTTGGTGTGAAGTCATAGGCTTCGGTAAGGATGGCCACGTTGACTATGACCTGCGCATCGCCGCTTTCGAATCTGGCGATGCAGGCTTTGCGTTCGCTCTCTGGCAGATCGCCATGGATGACCACCGCGGGAACACCGGCCGCATTGAAGCCATTGCACACGCACTGGGCATGGGCCACGGTCGAACAAAACACGATGGTCTTGCGATCGCTGGCTTTTTCCTTCCAGTTCCTGATCACGGCATCGGTGATCAGGGTTTTGTTGAGAATGGACGCGACTTCGTCCATGTCAAAGTCCACTGCAGTGCGCCGCACCTTGCTCAACGCTTCCTGCGCGCCGACATCGATCACAAAAGTACGCGGCGGAACCAGGTGCCCGCTTGAAATCATCTCGGCCAGAGTGATCTGATCTGCAAGATTGGAAAACACATCACGAAGACCCTGACCATCGCCCCGGTTCGGGGTAGCAGTCAGGAGCTCGGTGCGGTGTGCAAGGATGCACGCTTTGGCGTCGGGCTCGGCCAACACACTGCCTGCCACCGCCGACAGCATGATGGTTTTGCCAGAGCCAGTGGGAGCAACAGCCAGCGTGTTGCCATACTGGCGCAAGGCGGCCAGTGTGCGCTCAACCAGTTGGGTTTGACGGGGACGGAGCATCATGGCGGTGGCTCCTTACTGCGCCCAGCTGGGGCGACCCGGCACTGGCGAGCGACCGGTAGCCTGCGCATAGGCGTTCGGGGCCGGTGATGCCTGCGATGACGGTGCAGACGGCTGGCGTGCGGCGCCCATGAGTGCCGCGTAGTCCTTATGGTCTGGCGTGACTGCTGACTTGATGACGCTCTTGTCCTGGCCGTTCTGGTCTTTCTCCCAATCGACTTTGCCGAGAAATTCGATCCCATCGAGGTCGGAGAAACCGCTGATGCGGCGCGCGTTTTGTGCGGTAGGACTGTTGTCGCCGGGGTGGATGCCGCGCGCAGAATTGAGAATGGCCTTCACGAAGGTGCGACCCATGTTGGCCCACTCTGGGCCCTTGGGGCTGTGCAGGCCAATGAGTGACCACATCTTGCGACGCGCATATTCACCCTCCATCACGACAAATTCGCAATTCAGGTAGACGGAACCTGTGTTGATGTTGCGCGTGGCAAAGCCACCGGTCCAGCCTTGGGTCGCGTCGTCGTGACCACCGGGTTTGATGGTCATGCGCACACGCACGACAGTGCCTTTTGGGATCAGGTCGAAGGAAGTTTGTTCGGATGCGGAATTGAAGTCGAAGTAGGTCATGATCAGATCTCCTGAGTTGCAATGGATTCGGGGATGGCGGGAGTGCCAGCGGTACTGGCAGAAATGGGGCGCGCAAAGGCAAGTCGCTCGCTGGCGGGCTTGGCGGGGCCAGCGATCTTTTCCATGAGGCGACCCAGGTGCGGCTCCTCAATGGCATCGAGTCGACCGGAACGGTCCTTGGCTGGGTATCCCCAAGCGTTGAGCGTGTGGCAGACGAATGCGCGGTAGTTCACTCCGTCGTCCCCCTTGACCTCAGCCAAGGTGACGACCTCATCAACAATTCCTGGCAACTCCAGACCGGTCTTCGAGCCGTCGATCTGCAAAGAGAAAACACGACGATTGAAATCGTCCAGTGACTCGTTGAGGATGCCGACAAACCAGACGTTCTTGCGACGGGTGTGTTGCAGATGCGTGAGCCAGGCAATCATTTCCTGGCCCATCAAGCCGTACGCACCACGGCTGTCGGGCTTGCCAGTCTTCTCGGAGTACGCCTGAGGCTGCCCCTTGCTCCACTGCAGGCACAGACGACCGGCAACGGTGATCGAGTCGACGAAGACGGTCTCGTATTTGTCCAAATCTGTGGGTTCGCCGAAGCGCGCGCAAACCGCATCGAAATGCGCCTGGCTGTAGGGCTGGTCATCGCGCAGCGCCGGGTTTGGACCGCCAATGAAGACAGCGAAGTCACGGCATTCCTGCCAGGTGCGTGGGCGGATGGTGTCGCCCGCCCAGCCCTCGACAGCCAGGTCACCTGCCTCCAGGTCGAAGAACAAGGTCGCGGTGGCTTTCAGCGTCCAGAGCTGAGAAGTCTTGCCGATACCGCTTTTTCCAACGAGCACGCCTTTGACGCCACGCTGCTCAGCCAGACGCTGGTCCGCAGTAATGATGGGGAGTTTCATTTGCGCAACTCCTCTTCAGGAGGGACGCAAATGCATCTGCGATGGTGGTCGTGCCAATTGCACCGCGTTTGCGCGCCGCCTCGTACAGCTCTTTCCAGGCTCCCGCGCGGCGAATGATTGCCCTGCCTTCCGCTTCGATCCCTGGATGGCGAATGCAATGTCATCAATGGTCGCGTCCATCAGAGGACGAATCACTTCGTCGGGACGGGTCGTGCCGTTTGCAGGGATACGAACAGCATCAGGCAGGCTTGCCGAATAAAACGACAGACTCTTGCGCAGACGGGTGAGCAGCGGTGTGGGCTCAACGGGAACGATGACCGTTGCCTTGGGCTCGGTGGGTGTGGCCTTCGGTGCTTTTTGAAACTTGGAAACTTCATGGTGGTTACTCCTGAATGAGTGCGAGACGGAAGCTGGGCTTGCCGGTTTTGAGGGTGCGCGCCTGCACGAAGGCAGACTTGAGTGATTCAGGCCATGCGCCGAACTTGGTTTCGGACACGCGGTAGCTGATCTCCACGTACTGGACGGGGTCATCGCCATTGGCTGCAATGCGGCGAGTGATTTCTGCCAACTTGGACTGATCCCAGTCGACCTTCTTGGGCAGGTCGGCAGTGATACGCACGCGGCCATCGTCAAAATGGACAACGCCCGTGTCCTTGCCCGCTTCCAGGCGAAGACCATGCGCACGATCGGCGAACTTGAGCTCAATGGCGCGATCAACGTGATCAGCTTTTGCCTTGGCCGCAGTTAGCTGATCAGCGGCTTCGTTCTTGAGCTGGAACAGAACCTCACTGGAATGCGCTGCCAAATCTCCAGCGGGTGTGGCGATCGCCTGTTCAAGGGTCAGTTGGCTCATGCTGTACCTCCTGCGTCTGCACGCTCAGAGGTACTCTTGCGCAAGCTGTTAGTCTCGAACGCTTCCACGTCCTCGACGCGGTAGAGCACGCGGCCTTGGATCTTCAGAAAGACCGGCCCGATCCCTTCGGAGCGCCAGCGTTCCAAGGTGGCTTCGCTGACGCCCCAACGGTCGGCCAGTTGGCGTTGGTTGAGGTGTTTGACACTCACGTTTTGGTCCTTTTCAGTGATTGAGAAACGTGAGGAAAGTTTCGAAACGACTGGTGGGCAAGGCGGTGGGCAAAGAGACGAAAAGGTGGGCAAATCCAGCAAATACTTCGCCAGACAAAAAGGCCAGGAGGGTTAGTCCTGGCCGAAGTTGCAAAGCTGCGTTTTGGGTGGATCAGCCTTTTGGGTGGCGGATGGATCGTTACTTCGCCAGCTGTTGCGGTCGCGAATGCGTCCGTCCCTGCCAAGTGAAATCAAGACCTCGCTTTGTTGGTTGTTGTTGCGATCTGGCGCGAGGCACGCTCTGCGCCTGCCTGTCGTGCAACAAGGTGCGGGCGGGAATATTGCCTTCGCCACGAACGCCCCACTGGTCGTCACGACGAACTACATGTTGATTTTTGCCTGCCACATTTGATCCTTCAGAAGTTGATTGGTGAACGAAGTTATTGCTGTCCTGATTGATTCATTCCTCTGAAAGCAAGAAATCCGGACGCAGCCAGTAGTGCCCTTTTCTGGTCTGACTGGACAAACGTTTCGAATACCTCCACATGCCGCTTTTGATGTCCGTACCTGAAGTTTTCTGGGATCCTCCAGTGCTTTAGCAATCTGGCGCTTGTGCACTTCGTCGCCATCAGCTTCAACCAGCACCGTCAGGAATTTGAAGACCTGTGGTGAGAGCGACATCTCTATGCCGCCAACCAAGGCCACCCGCTTGGATGCAAGCAGACGCAGTGATGTTTCATCGGAGACGACACTGGAGCCAGCCCATCAACATAGGCTTCGAGGTTTCAATGACCAGACCGGCCTTTCAAGTTGGGCCTGCTCCCAGTGAAACAAATACGCGGCTCCCGGAGACTGCCACGTTGGAGATCAGCAATGTCGCTCGTGGTGATGGTCATATCAGCACCAGGCGCCAAGCTTTGTGCAAGAGCTTCTGCCACGCCTGCCTGATTGACCGCCAGTTTGACATCGAAAAACAGACTCTGACGACGGCGCTTGTATTCACGCTCGCTCCAGATGCCACAAAACGCTGGGATCCTTCCCGTTACGGGATACCGTGATTTCAGACCCAATGCCACATTGAGCCATTCCAGCGACCTTGGCTGGGCTTGCCTGCCAAAGCCGCGCCCGCTCTTTTGTCAGTGGCACCCAGCCGCATTCGCCACAATAAGCACGAAGACCAATGTGTGATCCTGTTGCGGTCTGTTCCGGTCGGATTGCACCGCTCTTACAGTCTGGGCACAACACGGCATCTGCTATCTCATTTGTCAGACTCAGCGCTTCAGCATCCCTGAGATGGTTGAATACCTCGGCCCGTCCGCCAAGCCATACAGCATCTGGCAGGAGATGATGGCTAGGCTGCTCCAGCAACTTGGTCATCTCTGCCAGTGCTGGTGCATTGATCATCCCCACGATCAAGCGCCTTCAACGGCAGTCACAGCGTGATCGGTAGACTCGGGAATCGGTGGTTTTTGCATTACCCCCAAGGCAAGCACAAACATCTCGGCCAGCCGTGCATCAGCCTCTTCCATGTCGAAGGTTGCTTGATGCCCGTGGGCTTCAAACCGATGTGAAGTGCCCGACCTTTTTTGGAGTCTCCCTCCGGAGTGAAGTACAGGCTGACCGTTGCGCTGATGAAATTGAGCCCGATCCCATCAACGTCGTGGTGTGCTGCATCGGACACACTCAATGCATCGGGTGCATCCTTTTCTGCTGGTGGCTTTACCGTAATCACATAGGGCTTTTGAACGGAGCGGACGCGGCATTCAGACAACCGGGCCTTCACCACCATGGTCAAGCAGATCCAATCCGCTATGTTCGTCCGGATTGACGCCCTCGCGCAACCGGTTGAGAAGAAAGAGTGGCTGACTCACGGTCAGCGGTTCCAGCGACTTCTTGAACACGTGTGCCCAGAGGACCAAGCAGCTTCTGACGCGCCTTCTCACCGCCTACGACCAACAAGTCAATCACACCATTTTCTGGATAAATGATCGCGGTCATTCGCAAAGGCGGGCGCACGTCGCCACATCGTTTTGTCGTCTGCTCCAAACTCAAGGCTGCGCTGCAGGTTGTCTTCCACTCGGATGTCCAGCTGCACACCGCCGTCAAGATGACGGGTCAGTACGTCAATCTCCACAGGCACGGGGGACCCCTTTTTCGGCGTAAAGGCTTCGGCCAACGCTTTGCGCAGTGGATCAATGTCGACGGCTTCCAGGTGCAACTCTTGCCCGGTCGAAAGTTGAATACGACGCCACGTGCGCTTGCCAATTTCCGCATCAGCCTGCAAGATTGACTCGGCTTCGGAAAGTTTGGCAGGCCAGTTGATAAGCGCCCACAGAGCCCGTTCGGCATCACTTATGTGGTGCTCAAAGTCGTCCAGCATCGCGTGGCCCAGGGAACTGTGTTTCGCAGAGCCTGGACCCCGCGCACAGAAGCCAAGGACTTCACACGACGCAATTCAGCGTACACAAAACCCAACGCCCCCTCATCCAAGGCATCGAATCCTTTCTGGATGCTGGACTGAACCTCTTTTTCTGGTTGGCTCCAAGTTGCGTCCTCTGGCAATTCGATGCGACGAGCCTTAAAGTAAAACTCCCAGTACTGGTTGCGCACCTGGCGCACAAGATCACGATAGTTGAAGGCGGCCATGTTTTTCCTTACAGGATGGCCGCCGTGCCGATGGCTTGTTCCGCGCGAGGCCTCGATTGAAGATACTGACACTCAACCCCGAAAAATTCCAACCAACCGTTACTAAAAGTGCTGCTATATCGGGTGTTTGCGTAAATATAAGGGTAATTGCTTATCTTGTAAAGCAGCCAAATTTCGTTCGAAATAACGTAACATCGAAGGCTGCAATTTCGTACAGTGCACCGTTCAGTCAGGTGCCATTTAATAGTTGGAAAAATCGTGGCAACCCCTCTAGGCGAAAAGATCAGAAAGCTGCGCAAGGAAAAGAAGCTGAGCATGGACGCTCTTGCTGCCAATGCAGACATGAGCAAGAGTTACCTGTGGGAATTGGAGAACAGCGATGGAATCAACCCCACCAGGGAGATCGTCGCCCGCATAGCCGCTGAACTGGATACGACTCCAGAGTTCCTGTTCAATGATCCACAGGCAGACCAGCCTGTAGATGCTTTTGACAAAGCTTTCTTCAGAAACTATAAGAGCCTGAAGCCCGAGACGAAGCAGCAGTTGCTTGAAATCCTGAAGACCTTGAAGAAGACGCAAGGATGACAACTGCGGATCTAGGACCGGTTCCATGGGCTGGACGTTTGAGCAGAATGCTCGACGGGGTGCATGCGATCCATGGAGGTTCGCGATATCCGATAGACGTTGAGAACTTGATTCCAGAGATTCCCAGTGCGCACAACACCGGCGAGCCCATCGTTGTGCAAGGACAGGAACTCGATCCGGAATTCGAGGGGGCACTGTTCAATTTGAACCCCGATCAACCAGGCAAGGGAAGCTGGGCTGTTGTTTACAACCAGTCCATTGAATCGGAGGGCCGCATTCGATTCACCCTGGCCCATGAACTGGGTCACTACCTGGTCCATCGTCATCTCCATGGTGAATTCAACTGTAGCGAGGCCGATACGCTGCACTGGGACTCGCCTGAGAGACAAATGGAAAACCAGGCCAATATATTTGCATCCTGCCTGTTGATGCCAAGGCCAGACTTCGAGGCGCAAATCGGATCCAGCCCCATTGACCTTGATGTCTTGGGTGCATGTTCGAATCGGTATGGGGTGTCGCTGACTGCTGCCATCTTGAAATGGCTGGAATTCACATCCGCACGGGCTGTTCTGGTGATGTCCCGCAACGGCAGAGTCCAGTGGGCGCGCGGCAGTGAATCGGGCAAGTGGATATCCATCGCTTTGAACAAGAAACGAAGCGACGGGCAGCGGACCCGCCTTCCCTCAAGCTGTGCCACTGTCCTGCAGACGAGCTCCAATGTCGACCGACAGGGTACTGAACTGGATGCCAGGGTCTGGTTTCCCAACGAACCATCGGGCATGACCCTGCGCGAAATGCGGCTGGTTTCAGATCAATACCGGCAAACGATGACCCTGCTTGTGTTGCCCGCTGAAATCAAGCCCTGGGAGCGAGACCAGACTCAAGAGGAAGATGAACTGGAAGACACCTACAACAGGTTCATCCGCAAGGGGCAGTTCCCTGTGCCATAAAAGCGTTTGACCACGCTCCAGAAGCGATTTCCCCGCTTTTCGCATGCTGCCATTTTCGTAATTGCCCGCATTCGCCATTAGCAGCCAGCAACTCCCTCATGGCGTTGGCCGCAGTCCTTCAGGACAATTTTGCTTCGAGCAAGTTGGACAAAAGAGGACCGGTAACCAATGCATGAAATCAACCACACACCACCGGAGCGAATGACTCCCAGAGCAACGCCGATTTGAGGTCGCGTCGCTGTTAGCAAGAGGGTTGGCGCGCCTTCGCACAACACATCCCTCTCAGTCCGCAAACATCGTCAAAAGCAGTGATGTTTCACTTGCCTTTTCTGGCCACCAGCGCGTTCATTCGGACCCCGTCAACAACAGACATACGGAGTCCTGATGAGACCAAGCAAGCCCTACCCCACCCGCCACTGTCTCAGGCATCGCAGATTTCTCAGTTGCCCGAACTGGCCATGGCGGACATCAAGTCGCTTTGGCAACGGCTGTTCCACGCTGCGAACCCCACCCACAACCGGCAATTTCTGGAACGCCGGATTGCCTACAAATTGCAGGAAATCGAGTTTCGCAAGGTCGACCCAGGACTTCTTGATCGCAATAAGCGCCGCATCGAAAACTTGATTGAAACCGGCAAGGTCAAGACTCGAGACCCTGACTACCGTCCTGTGGCTGGCACCATGCTCACCCGCGAGTACCAGGGCAAGAATATCGCGTCATTGCCAGCGCCGATGGCAATTACAACTTTGACGGGCGGACGTTCCAGCCTGTCCCAGATCGCGCGGGGAAATTACCGGTACGCGGTGGTCGGGGCCAGTATTCTTTGGTCTCAAAGCGCGTACTGAGAAAAGGCAGCGACTAGGAAGGGAGGTCGGTCATGAGCGACGTGCTGAAACGGCGCATGCGCTGCGCCGTCTACGCCCGTAAGTCCAGTGAAGAAGGGTTGGATCAGGAATACAACTCGATTGATGCGCAACGTGACGCAGGCCATGCCTATATTGCCAGCCAGCGCGCCGAAGGCTGGTTCCGGTCGCCGACGACTATGACGACCCGGCCTTCTCCGGCGGAAACATGAAGCGCCCCGGACTCAAGCGCCTGATGGCCGACATTGAGGCAGGCAAGATTGACGTGGTTGTGATCTACAAGATTGACCGGCTGACGCGCAGCCTGGCCGACTTTTCCAAGATGGTCGAGGTGTTTGAGCGCCAGGGTGTGTCCTTTGTATCCGTAACGCAGCAATTCCAACACCACAACCTCCATGGGGCGACTCATGCTCAATGTGCTGCTCTCGTTTGCACAGTTTGAACGCAGAGATTACCGGGGGAGCGGATCCGGGACAAGATCGCCGCCAGCAAGCGCAAAGGCATGTGGATGGGCGGTGTGCCACCTCTTAGCTACGACGTAGAAAACCGGCGCTTGGTCCCCATCCACAAGAGGCCAAATTGATCCGCCATATCTTCACCGGTTCGTTGAACTAGGCTCCAGCACCAAACTGGTGAAAGAACTGAAACTCGACGGCGTGACCTCAAAGGCGTGGACCACCCAGAATGGCAAGGTTCGTTAGGGGCAAGCCCATTGACAAAGGGCCTGGTGTACAAGCTTCTGGGCAATCGAACCTACCTGGGCGAACTTCGCCACAAAGAGCAGTGGTACCAGGCCGAACACCTGCCGATCGTCGACCAGACTGTTTGGGACAGCGTACACGCCATCTTGGCCACCAATGGACGCTCCGCGCCAATGCCACACGGGCGACAACACCGTTCCTGCTCAAAGGTATCGTATTTGGCCATGATGGTCGGGCATTGACACCTTGGCACAGCACCAAGAAGACCACCGGAAAGCAGTACCGCTACTACTTGCCCATGCGCGACCTCAAAGGAACATGCTGGTGCATCCCGGATTGCCTCGTATGCCAGCGGCTGATTGGAGTCGGCGGTACTCGACCAACTGCGCAACATTCTGCGCGCCCCAAATTGCTCAGCGACCTGGTGCCGCAAGCAAAGAAACTGGATCCAACTCTGGACGAAGCCAAAGTCACGGTGGCCATGACGCGCTTGGACCTGATCTGGGATCAGCTGTTTCCGGCAGAGCAGACTCGCATCGTGAAGATGCTGATCGAGAAGGTGATTGTGTCGCCGAGTGACCTTGAGGTCAGGCTGCGGGCGAATGGCATTGAACAGCTGGTCCAGGAATTACAGGCGGATCGTGCGAGTACAAAGCGTGAAGAGGCAATGGCATGAATGAGGTGCGCATCCACAAAACAGGAGCCAGAAATCTTCCAGTCAAGCGACGGTAACCTGACATTGTCGGTTCCCATCCAGTTCAAACGGCGTGCTGGACGCAAGCAAGTGACGCTGCCCAACGGTGAACCCGGTCTACCTCGACCGTGGGATACGGCAGCAACCTCGTTGCAACTGGCCCTGGCCAGGGGCCACAAATGGCTGGCAATGATGGAGTCTGGAGAGGTCAGCACCTTGACCGAAATAGCCAAGAAGGAGGGAATCGACAACAGCTACGTCAGCCGGATGGTCAACCTGACAACCCTGGCACCGGACATCATTGACGCCATTCTGCTCAATGAATTGCCGGACCATCTGACACTGTTCGATCTAGCTGTGGACCCACCCGCGCTGTGGGATGAGCAGCGCACGGCTTGAGATTGTGTAGACCAGCCGATGTGACTGGGATAGAATTTTCCGCAGGTGCCCACCGTACTTGCACACGAGTAAAAAAGGCGTTTCCTCACAATTGTTGAAAACCTCTCTTTGAGCCTCGCCGTCGGGGACTTAAACGTGTGCGTCTGACCCGAAATTGGCGTGGCACACAGGAAAGGTTCGTTATGACAATCAAAGAGCTCGCGTATTCCGCGCAGCAACAACTCCAAGCCAGCACCGGCAAACCCCTCAAGAGAGCGCACATCTACGAGCTGCTGGCAGCCTCGTTTGGCTTCAACTCCTACGCCGCACTCGGGGTTGATTCCATTTTTACGCAGCAACGCCCGGGAGACAAGCGCCTTGGCGCCGACAGCGCTTTAGTTAGTGGGCGCTGCATCGAGCTTGGGTATCCACCGGAAATCGTGGATCTGGTCTCAGTAACGCTAGGGTCCTTCCTGGCAGAGCGCCAGATCGCCGTCGTGCGGATTTCAACGTTGATCAGCCAGCTGCGAGGGGATTGGTCCAGCCTAGACAACCATCCGATTGGCGACGACACCGAGCAGTTCACGGCGAGAAAGTCGATGGATCGCTTTCGGATCGATGGGGCGGTAGCGACGAGGGTGATTTCGCGCCACTCATGCTGGATGGGTTGGAAGCGGCGGCCAGTAAAGGCAACGCTCTCGCTCACTACGCCCTGTCGCTGATCCATGCCCCCGACGACGATGAAGACACCGATCAGGGTGCTGGAAGCCCTTATTGGCATACGCAGGCACAACTGGGTCGTGTGCTGACAGGCGTGGAAAAGGAGTGGGCAGAGGCCCATGCGGCTCAACTCACTCAAGCGGACAAGTACGCCAGCCATCTTCGCGAGGCTGGTCGACTCGGCAATCAACATGCGCTCCTCGACCTGGCGGAACGCTTTGGCGACCCGTCGTTCTTCGAGCGGCCGCGTCACGATGTTGGTGCAGATCCATCGGCCGTTGCCGAGATTGCCGAGCGACTTGGGCGCGTGGCTGATGCAAAACACTGGCTTACCGTGGCTGCCGAGAGTGGGGACACGGATGCCATGCTCCGCCTGATCGAAGAACACGATCAGGGAGATCTGGCTCGGTGCTGGACTTGGGTGTATCTGTCCAGGCTGGTCGGCACGGACCTCTCCAAGGACGCTCACTACGCGATCAACGAGGACGGGTCGGAGTACGACGATGACGTCGGTGGTCCCGCCTATGCAGCGGGCCGTGACGGCGTAGATCTCGACCCTCTCAGTGCGGAGCAAGATGCTGCCGCCAAGGATGCGCGCGGGACCTTTTCGAGCAAATTCAACGGGCTGCTGCTCCGACGCACCGACGGTAGGGTGGCGGAAGTTGCTCCCTCCGGGTAGCAATACCAGAAATCAACCGATTGATTAGTCCGCACGTAAACCATTGATTTTTATGGGCATGAACCGAAAATCTTGCGGACTTCAGGTCATTTGGGGTGCTCTCCGGTGCGGAGACTATTGGCCCGGAGAGAGCAAAAGGTGCCGAATTTCGGGCTCCCGGAAAACCGCGAAGTCCGCAAGAACCCTCGGGAACCCCAATGAACACGCGGGTTTAGGCAAAAAAAATCCAACCGGATGACCGGTTGGATTTTGTGTATGGTGGAGCTGGCGGGAATTGAACCCGCGTCCGCAAGCCTTGTTCGTACAGTTCTACATGTGTAGCCGTCTGATTTGAGTCTCGCTTCCTGAATCGCGCAGCGGCACGCTAAACAGGACGCCAGCAACCTATTGTCTCGTCCTGCGCCAAGTTACCCGGCGCGGGACCAGCCCCTGAAATTATCTTTGCAGCCTGGACTGTTCAGCTTGCGCCAAACAACCCTTGCCCAGCCCAGAGGCCTGCTGTTGCAAAGCTCACCGGCAATTAAGCGGCGAGTGCGAAACGTTCGTCGTTTGCAGTTAGTTTGTTTGAATCTGTTTTACGAGCACATTCAGCTCGACATGCCCTGCCACGCGTCCGAACCCACGTCGAAACCAGTGCAGCCCCAAGACTCCCATTTTAGGCGCTTGTGGCCAATTGCAAGAGCGCCATCAGCTCCAGGGGCGAATGGATGTGGGCGTGCGCCCCCCAGCGGCTGGTGTCGGCGTTGCTGCCGAGGTAACCGTAGGTGGCGGCCACGGTGCCCATGCCGGCCGCAAGGCCGGCCACCACGTCGCGCTCGTCGTCGCCCACATAAATGCAGCGCTGCGGGTCAATCCCCAGCTGTCGCGCGGCCTCGAACAGCGGCTCCGGGTGTGGCTTGGCGTGCGGAGTGGAGTCCCCCCCCACGACGGCGCGGGCGCTGGCAAACAGCGGCATGGCGCGCGTGAGCGGGCCGGTAAAGCGCATGGACTTGTTGGTCACCACACCCCAGGCCAGGCCCAGCCGGTCCAGCTGGCCGATCAGTTCGGGCACGCCGTCAAACGCATAGGTGAGATGCGTCATGCGCCGCTCATAGTTGGCAAAGAACTCCTCGCGCATCGTGTCGTAGCCGGGGTGGTCGGGCGTCATGCCAAAGGCGATGCCCAGCATGCCGCGGGCGCCGGCCCCGGCCATGGACCGGTAGCGCTCCAGCGGCAGCGAGGGCAGGCCGCGCGCGGTGCGCATCTGGTCGGCGGCGGCGCCCAGGTCGGGTGCGCTGTCGATCAGGGTGCCGTCCAGGTCGAACAACACCGCCTGCGTGCCGGCAAACACCGCGCTCATGCGCCGCCTGCCGGCCTGGACGTGGCGACCAGGTAGTTGACGCTGGCGTCGCCGTCGAGCCAGTAGCGCCGGGTCAGCGGGTTGTACTGCATGCCGCGAATCTCGCGCAGCTCCAGCCCGGCGGCGCGGCAGTGCAGGCTCAGCTCGCTGGGTCGGATGAATTTGGCGTACTCGTGCGTGCCACGCGGCAGCAGGTTCAGCACGTACTCGGCGCCCACCACCGCAAAAAGGAAGGACTTGGGGTTGCGGTTCAGGGTGGAGAAGAACACCTGCCCGCCGGGCTTGACCAGCGCGGCACAGGCGCGCACCACCGAGGCCGGGTCTGGCACGTGCTCCAGCATCTCCATGCAGGTGACAGCATCAAATGAGCCCGACTGCTCCGCCGCCAGGGCCTCGACACTGACTTCGCGGTAAGTGACACCCTGGGTGCCGGCCTCGAGCGCGTGCAACTGCGCCACCTTGAGCGGTTTGGTGGCCAGGTCGATGCCCAGCACCTGCGCGCCCTTGCGTGCCATGGCGTCCGAGAGGATGCCGCCTCCGCAGCCCACGTCCAGCACGCGCAGCCCGGCCAGCGGGCAGTGCTGTTCGATCCAGCCCAGGCGCAGGGGGTTGATCTGGTGCAGGGGGCGGAACTCGCTCTCGGGGTCCCACCAGCGGTGGGCCAGGTCGGAAAATTTGGCCAGTTCGGCCGGGTCGGCGTTCAGGGTTTCGGTCATGGGCGCATTTTCACCGATGCAAAAGAAAAGGCCCCGTTGCCGGGGCCTTTTGCGCAGGCCCCGCAGGGCCTGCCAGCAATCCGCGAGGGATTACTTGTTGGGGCGGGTACCGACCACTTCGATTTCCACGCGGCGGTTCTTGGCGCGGCCTTCGTTGGTCTTGTTGTCAGCCACCGGCTGCTTCTCGCCCTTGCCTTCGGTGTAGACACGGTTCTTTTCGATGCCCTTGGACACGAGATAGGCCTTGACGGCTTCAGCACGTGCAACCGACAGCTTCTGGTTGTAGGCGTCGCCACCCACGGAGTCGGTGTGGCCCACGGCGATCACGACTTCGAGGTTGATGCCCTTGACCTTGCCAACCAGGTCGTCCAGCTTGGCCTTGCCTTCGGGCTTGACAACAGACTTGTTGAAGTCGAAGAAGGCGTCGGCAGCGTACGTCACCTTGGTGGCGGCGGGCGGTGCGGGCGGACGGGCAGCCGGAGCGGGAGCCGGGCGGGCTGCGGGTGCAGCAGCAGCGGCGGCAGCCGGTGCGCGCGGGGCAGCAGCTGCGGGTGCCATGGCCTTGATGGCGCCATCGCAACTGGCGGCAGCCGTAGCAGGCGTCCAGCTTGCATCGCGCCAGCACAGTTCGTTGGTACCGTTCTTCCACACGGTGCCGTCGGCAGCGCGCCAGTTGTCCACAGATTGGGCACCAGCGGCAGTTGCAAGCGCTGCAGAGGCAAACAACATCGCCACTTTGTTCAGTTTATTCATGGTTCTCCTCAGGGAAAGAGCCGCAGCAGCGCTGCGATAAATTAAGACGCTTCAAATGACCACCATCCGAAACGTTAGGGCCATTGTGCCATAGCGCGCAGGCCGGTGCCCGCGGGAATAGCCTGAGTTTGTTGCTGGATTGCCACAAGCCCCCCGACCCTTAGAATCTGGGGGTCCGGCGCCCTTGCCGGCCGCGTTTTCCGCCCCCTTCATGACCCAATTCGCCAAAGAAACCCTGCCCATCAGCCTCGAGGAGGAGATGCGGCGCAGTTACCTCGACTACGCCATGAGCGTGATCGTCGGGCGAGCCCTGCCCGATGCGCGCGACGGACTCAAGCCGGTCCACCGGCGGGTGCTGTTTGCGATGCACGAGTTGAACAACGACTGGAACCGGCCCTACAAGAAGTCCGCCCGCATCGTGGGCGACGTGATCGGCAAGTACCACCCGCACGGCGACAGCGCGGTCTACGACACCATCGTGCGCATGGCGCAGGATTTCTCGCTGCGCCACATGCTGGTGGACGGCCAGGGCAATTTCGGCTCGGTGGACGGCGACAACGCCGCGGCGATGCGCTACACCGAGATCCGCCTGTCCAAGATCGCCCACGAGATGCTGGCCGACATCGACAAGGAAACCGTTGACTTCGGGCCCAACTACGACGGCAGCGAGCGCGAGCCCCTGGTGCTGCCCGCACGCCTGCCCAACCTGCTGGTCAACGGCTCTGCCGGCATTGCCGTGGGCATGGCCACCAACATCCCCCCGCACAACCTCAACGAGGTGGTGGACGCCTGCCTGCACCTGCTGAAAAACCCCGAGGCCTCCATTGACGAACTGATGGAGATCATCCCGGCGCCGGACTTCCCCACCGCCGGCATCATCTACGGCATCAACGGCGTGAAGGAAGGCTATCGAACCGGCCGTGGGCGGGTGGTGATGCGGGCGCGCTGCCATTTCGAGGACATCGACAAGGGCCAGCGCCAGTCCATCATCGTCGACGAAATCCCCTACCAGGTGAACAAGAAGACGCTGCTGGAGCGCATCGCCGAACTCGTCAACGAGAAAAAGATCGAGGGCATCAGCCACATCCAGGACGAGTCCGACAAGTCGGGCATGCGGGTGGTGATCGAGCTCAAGCGCGGTGAAGTGCCCGAGGTGGTGCTCAACAACCTGTACAAGCAGACGCAGCTGCAGGACACCTTCGGCATCAACATGGTGGCCCTCATCGACGGCCAGCCCAAGCTGTGCAACCTGAAGGACCTGATCAGCGTCTTCCTCCAGCACCGCCGCGAGGTGGTGACCCGCCGCACGGTGTTCAACCTGCGCAAGGCACGGGAGCGCGGCCACGTGCTTGAGGGCCTGGCCGTCGCGCTGGCCAATATTGACGACTTCATCGCCATCATCCGCAACGCGCCCACCCCGCCGGTGGCCAAGGCCGAACTGATGGCGCGCCCATGGGACAGCAAGCTGGTGCGCGAGATGCTCACCCGCACCCGCGCCGACGGCGGCGTGGTCAACGCCGACGACTACCGTCCCGACGGGCTCGAGAAGGCCTACGGCATGGGCGGCGACGGCCTGTACAGGCTGAGCGACACCCAGGCCCAGGAAATCCTGCAGATGCGCCTGCAGCGCCTCACCGGCCTGGAGCAGGACAAGATCGTCGCGGAATACAAAGAGGTGATGGCCGAGATCGACGACCTGCTGGACATCCTGGCCAACCCGGCCCGGGTGTCCACCATCATCGGCGAAGAGCTGGCCGTCATTCGCCAGGAGTTCGGCCAGACCAAGGCCGGTGCGCGGCGCAGCGAGATTGAACACAACGCCCAGGATCTGGCCACCGAAGACCTGATCACGCCCACCGACATGGTGGTGACGCTCAGCCACTCGGGTTACATCAAAAGCCAGCCGCTGTCCGAGTACCGGGCCCAGAAGCGCGGCGGGCGCGGCAAGCAGGCCACGGCGACCAAGGAAGACGACTGGATCGACCAGCTCTTCATCGCCAACACGCACGACTGGATCCTGTGCTTCTCCAACCGCGGGCGCCTGTACTGGCTCAAGGTCTGGGAAGTGCCCTCGGGCTCGCGCGGCTCGCGCGGCCGACCGATCGTGAACATGTTCCCCCTGCAGGAGGGCGAGAAGATCAACGTGGTGTTGCCGCTCACCGGCGAGTTCCGCAGCTTCCCCGCGGACCACTATGTGTTCATGGCCACCTCGATGGGCACCGTCAAGAAGACGGCGCTGGATGAGTTCAACAACCCGCGCAAGCTGGGCATCATTGCCGTGGACCTGGACGCGGGCGACTTTCTTGTCGGCGCCGCGCTGACGGATGGCAAGCACGACGTGATGCTCTTCAGCGACGGCGGCAAGGCCGTGCGCTTTGACGAAAACGATGTCCGCCCCACCGGCCGCAACACCCGAGGGGTGCGCGGCATGATGCTGGAGGACGGCCAGAGCGTGATCGCCATGCTGGTGGCCGAAGACGAGCAGCAGAGCGTGCTGTGCGCCACCGAGAACGGCTACGGCAAGCGCACCAGCATCACGGAATACACGCGCCACGGCCGCGGCACCAAGGGCATGATCGCCATCCAGCAAAGCGAGCGCAACGGCAAGGTCGTGGCCGCGACGCTGGTGCACGCCGACGACGAGATCATGCTGATCACCGACAAGGGCGTCCTGGTGCGCACCCGCGTGAGCGAGATCCGCGAACTGGGCCGCGCCACGCAGGGCGTGACGCTGATCGGCCTGGACGAAGGCTCGCGCCTGAGCGGATTGCAGCGCATCGTTGAAAATGACGCGAACGCGGGCGAAGGCGATGCACCAGATGCGGGCGGTGACGCGGACCCACAAACCTGACGCTATCTACATTGCTATTATTTTCATAGCAGCTTGGCAATATTCCACGCGGGCTGCAGGCATATTTCTACCCTGAAATGGCAAAGAACCTGGCTGAACTGCGCACCGCGATCGACGCCGTCGACCGCGAGTTGCTGGCGCTGCTGAACCAGCGCGCCGCGCTGGCCAACGAGGTCGGCGAGATCAAGCGCGCCGAAGGTTCGGCCGTGTTCCGGCCCGAGCGCGAGGCCCAGGTCATCAACGGCCTGCAAGGCGCCAACCCCGGCCCGCTGAAGGCCGCCAACGTGGCCACCATCTGGCGCGAAATCATGTCCGCCTGCCGCGCCCTCGAAGCCCCGCAGCGCGTGGCTTACCTCGGCCCGGCCGGCACCTTCAGCGAGCAGGCCGCGGTGCAGTTCTTCGGATCCAGCATCGAGCATGTCCGTTGCGTGAACTTTGACGAGGTGTTCCACGCCGCTGCCGCCGGTACGGCCGACTTTGGCGTCGTGCCGGTGGAGAACAGCACCGAAGGCGTGGTGACCCGCTCGCTTGACCTGCTGCTGCAGTCCCCGCTGCACATCGTGGGCGAGATCAGCCTGCTGGTGCGCCACCACCTGCTGCGCCTGTCGCCGTCACTGGACGGCATCGAGGCCGTGCTGGCCCACCCGCAGGCGTTGGCCCAGTGCCAGGGCTGGCTCAACAAGCACCTTCCCAACGCCGAGCGGCGGGCCGTGGCGAGCAATGCCGAGGGCGCCCGGATGGCGTCCACCAATCCGGCCTGGGCCGGCATCGCCGGGGAGCGTGCGGGGTCCGAGTTCGGACTGCACATCGCCGCGCACGCCATCCAGGACGACGCGTTCAATCGCACCCGCTTTGCCGTGGTCTGCCTGCCGCAGACCCTGTCCGCGCCGCAGGCCTCGGGGCGCGATTGCGTGAGCCTCATCGTCTCGGTGCCCAACAAGCCCGGGGCGGTGCACGACATCCTGGTGCCGCTCAAGACGCATGGCGTGTCCATGACCCGCTTCGAATCCCGCCCGGCCCGCTCCGGCCAGTGGGAATACTATTTTTATATCGATGTGCAGGGCCACCCCTCGCAGCCCCATGTGGCTGCTGCCCTGGCGGACCTGCAATCCCTGTGCGCCTTTTACAAGGTGCTGGGCACCTACCCGGTCAGCGACTGATGTTTGAGCAACTTGGACTCATTGGCTGTGGCCTCATGGGCGGATCGTTCGCGCTGGCGCTCAAGCGCGCGGGACTGGTCAAGCGCGTGGTCGGTTACAGCAAATCCCCCTCCACCACCGAGCGCGCGCGCCAGATGGGCGTGATCGACGTGGAGGCGCCCTCGGCGCTGCTGGCCGTGTCCGGCGCGGACATCGTGCTGCTGGCCGTGCCAGTCTCGGCCACGGAGGCCACCTTCAAGGCCATCCGCCATCTGGTGACCCCGCGCATGCTGATCATGGATGTGGGCTCGACCAAGCGCGACGTGGTGGACGCCGCCCGCCGCGTGCTGCGCGAAAACGCCTCCGCGTTTGTGCCCGCGCACCCCGTGACCGGGCGCGAGGTCTCCGGCGTGGAGCATGCCGACCCCGACCTGTACCTCAACCGACAGGTCATCCTGACCCCGATCGATCGCACCCAGCCCGACCATGTGCAAAAGGCCACCGACGTGTGGACCGCCATCGGCTCGCACGTGCTGCGCATGACACCGGAGTCCCACGACGCCGCCTTTGCCGCCGTGAGCCACCTGCCCCACCTGATCGCTTTCGCGCTGATCAACGGCATCGCTTCGCAGGCGCATGGGCGCGACTACCTGTCGCTCGCCGGGCCGGGTTTCCGCGATTTCACCCGCATCGCCGCCAGCGACCCCAAGATGTGGCGCGACATCCTGATCGCCAATCGCGAGGAGTTGCTTGCACAGTCGCAGATTTTCCAGCGCACGCTGCAGGCGCTGGAACTGATGATTTCCAGCGGCAACTCTGACGCACTGGAAGACCTGATCGGGCAGGCCAGCAAGACCCGCGCCGGCTGGCGCATGGGCACGACCAAGTCGCACAAATAGATGTTCGCCACCGCCTTCCTGGACATCCCGCCGCTGGCGGGCGCGGCAGGCGAGGTCACGCTGCCGGGCTCCAAGAGCATTTCCAACCGCGTGCTGCTGCTGGCCGCGCTGTGCGAGGGCACGACCATCGTGCACGACCTGCTGGATTCGGACGACACCCGCGTGATGCTGGGGGCGCTGCGCATGCTCGGCTGCGGCGTGGCGCAGGAAGGCGCCGTGGTACGGGTCACCGGCCTGGGCGGCCGGCCCCCCCCGGCCGCCGCCCGGCTCTTCATGGGCAATGCGGGCACCGCCATGCGGCCGCTGACCGCGGCGCTGGCCGTGCTGGGCGGCGACTTTGAGCTTGCCGGCGTGGCGCGCATGCACGAGCGGCCCATCGGCGACCTGGTGGACGCGCTGCGCCAGCTGGGCTGCCGCATCGACTACCTCGGCAACGACGGGTTTCCGCCGCTTCGCATCGGGCGACCCGAGCTGGCCCTCGATGAGCCGATTCGCGTCCGTGGAGATGTGTCCAGCCAGTTCCTGACGGCACTCCTGATGGCCCTGCCCCTCGTCGCCCGGCGCGACGTGGTGATTGACGTCGTGGGGGAACTGATCTCACGGCCCTACATCGAGATCACGCTAAACCTGCTGGCGCGTTTCGGCGTCGCTGTGCAGCGCGACGGCTGGCAGCGCTTCACCATCCCTGCGGGAAGCCGGCTGCGCACGCCCGGCGAGATCCACGTCGAGGCCGACGCTTCGTCTGCTAGCTATTTCATAGCACTCGGATCAATAACGACGGGGGCTGGAGGCCAAAACGGCATAAAAATCCGTGGTGTCGGCACAGATTCCATCCAGGGCGACATCCGCTTCGTCGAGGCGGCCGTTGCGATGGGCGCGCAGGTCAACAGCGGCCCCAACTGGCTGGAGGTCCGCCGCGGCGCCTGGCCCCTCAAGGCGCTGGACCTGGACTGCAACCACATCCCGGACGCCGCCATGACGCTGGCCGTGATGGCGTTGTACGCCGACGGCCCCAGCACGCTGCGCAACATCGCCAGCTGGCGCGTCAAGGAAACCGACCGGATCGCCGCCATGGCCACGGAGTGCCGCAAGCTGGGCGCGGCCGTCGATGAGGGTCCGGACTGGCTGCGCGTCACGCCGCCCCGTCACTGGCAAGCCGCCAGCATCCATACGTACGACGACCACCGTGTGGCCATGTGTTTTTCACTGGCCGCCTTCAACCCGGACAACGTGCCGGTCCGCATTGAAGACCCCCAGTGCGTGGCCAAGACCTTCCCCGATTACTTCGAGACGCTGTTTTCCGTGACGCAGCCCGTCGCCGGCCGGGTGCCCGTGCTGTGCGTGGACGGGCCCACCGCCTCGGGCAAGGGCACGCTGGCGGCGGCGCTGGCGCAACGGCTGGGCTACCACTATCTGGATTCAGGGGCGCTGTACCGCGTCACCGCCCTGGCCGCCCTGCGCACCGGTCTTGCGCTGGACGCGGCGAACGAAGCCCCGATCGCTGAGCTGGCCCGGCGCCTGCCGGTGCGTTTTGAAGGCGAACGCGTGTTGCTGGCAGGCGAGGACGTCTCCGACGCCATCCGCAGCGAAGAAGGTGGCATGAACGCGTCGCGGGTTTCGGCGCTGCCGGCGGTGCGCACCGCGCTGGTGGCCCTGCAGCACGGCTTTTGCCGAGTCCCGGGCCTGGTGGCGGACGGGCGCGACATGGGCACCGTCATCTTTCCGCACGCCCCGCTGAAGGTGTACCTCACGGCCAGCGCCGCCAAACGCGCCGAACGCCGCCATAAGCAGTTGATTTCAAAGGGTTTTCCGGCTATACTCGACGTTCTTCGCGCCGACCTGGAAGCGCGTGATGCGAGGGACTCGTCCCGCAGCGTCGCGCCCCTCATGCCGGCGCAGGATGCCCTGCTGCTGGACAACTCGGAGCTGACCATTGATGAATCGGTCAACCGGGTACTCGACTGGTGGCAAGGACGCCAGCCCTTCAAATCCGTTTGAGTGGCTGGCAACGGCCCACACGGCCCCTCCCGCGCGTCAGCGCCCAGGCTGTGTGGATCTCCAACGAACCGCGGCTTGTTGCCGCACACAAACGCCGTCCTCAGTCTTTGAAACCGCCGCAATGGTGCGGCTGTAAACCTGTGCGACGCGCAAGGAAACTCCATGTCTGAATCTTTTGCCGCCCTGTTTGAAGAATCACTGCAACGCTCCGAGATGCGTTCGGGCGAAGTGATCACCGCCGAAGTGGTGCGCATCGACTACAACTTCGTGGTCGTCAACGCCGGCCTCAAGTCCGAGGCCTATGTGCCCATCGACGAATTCAAGAACGACAAGGGCGAGCTCGAAGTCCAGGTCGGCGACTTCGTCTCCGTGGCGATCGACGCCGTCGAAAACGGCTACGGCGACACCATCCTCTCGCGCGACAAGGCCAAACGCCTCGCTTCCTGGATGGCGCTCGAAAAAGCCCTGGAATCCGGCGAGTTCGTCACCGGCACGACCAGCGGCAAGGTCAAGGGCGGCCTGACGGTGCTGGTCAACGGCATCCGCGCCTTCCTGCCGGGCTCGCTGGTGGACACGCGCCCGACCAAGGACCTGACCCCGTACGAAAACAAGACCCTGGAATTCAAGGTCATCAAGCTGGACCGCAAGCGCAACAACGTGGTGCTGAGCCGCCGCGCCGTGGTGGAAGCCTCCATGGGCGAAGAGCGCGCCAAGCTGATGGAAACCCTGAAGGAAGGCTCCGTCGTGCGCGGCGTGGTCAAGAACATCACCGAGTACGGTGCGTTCGTGGACCTGGGCGGCATCGACGGCCTGCTGCACATCACCGACATGGCCTGGCGCCGTGTCCGCCACCCGAGCGAAGTCGTTCAGGCCGGCCAGGAAATCACCGCCAAGATCCTCAAGTTCGACACCGAGAAGAACCGTGTCTCCCTGGGTCTCAAGCAGATGGGCGACGACCCGTGGATGGGCGTCTCGCGCCGCTATCCGCAAACCACCCGCATGTTCGGCAAGATCACAAACATCGCCGATTACGGCGCGTTTGTGGAACTCGAGCCCGGCATCGAAGGCCTGGTGCACGTCTCTGAAATGGACTGGACCAACAAGAACGTGGCTCCCAGCAAGATCGTGTCCCTGGGCGACGAAGTCGAGGTCATGGTCCTGGAGATCGACGAAGACAAGCGCCGCATCAGCCTGGGCATGAAGCAGTGCAAGGCCAACCCGTGGCAGGAGTTCGCGCAGAACACCAAGCGCGGTGACCGCGTCAAGGGCCCGATCAAGTCGATCACCGATTTCGGCGTGTTCGTCGGTCTGGCTGCCGGCATCGACGGCCTGGTGCACCTGTCGGACCTGTCCTGGAACGAAGCCGGCGAAGCCGCCGTGCGCAACTACAAGAAGGGCCAGGAAGTCGAAGCCCTGGTGCTGGCCGTGGACGTGGACCGCGAGCGCATCAGCCTGGGCATCAAGCAGCTGGACTCCGACCCGTTTGCCACCTTCGTGTCGGTCAACGACAAGGGCCAGATCGTGACCGGCAAGGTCAAGACCGTGGACCCGCGTGGCGCCGAGATCGACCTGGGCCAGGACATCACCGGCTACCTGCGTGCCTCCGAAATCAGCCGTGACCGCGTGGAAGACGCGCGCAACGTGCTCAAGGAAGGCGACGAAGTCACTGCCGTGGTGGTCAACGTGGATCGCAAGACCCGCAACATCCAGCTGTCGGTCAAGGCCAAGGACATGGCCGACGAGCAGGGTGCCATGGCCAACCTGAGCCAGCAGTCCTCGCGCGAGAACGCCGGCACCACCAGCCTGGGCGCCCTGCTGCGCGCCAAGCTGGACAACAACGAGTCGAAGTAACGCTGGGCGGCTGCGGACAGGGCGACCGGGCGCACAGCGCGTTGGTCGGTCTGTCCCGCACCGTCTTTCGAGTCCATGACCCGATCCGACCTTGTCGAAGAACTGGCAGCCCGCTTCAGCCAGCTGACCCATCGCGACGCGGAGTACGCCGTCAAGGCGATCCTCGACGCCATGAGCGAAGCACTGGTGCGCGGACACCGGATCGAGATCCGCGGGTTCGGCAGCTTCTCGATCAACCGCCGGCCGCCCCGCATCGGGCGCAACCCGCGCTCGGGCGAGTCGGTGGCCATCCCCGAGAAGCGCGTCCCCCACTTCAAGCCGGGCAAGGCCCTGCGTGAAGCCGTGGACCGGCGCACCGACGAACTGCGTGCGGACAACAAGCTCTGACCGGCCGGTGCCTGTGGGCGGCTGGATAGAATCTCCCCGTCACGGAAGGGGACGATGCGATACCTCCTGTGGCTGCTCAAGGCAGCCATTTTTTTTACCCTGTTTGCGTTCGCCCTGAACAACCAGGACGACGTGACGGTGCATTTCTTCTTCGGCACAAGCTGGCAGGCTCCGTTGGTGCTGGTGGTGCTGGCCGCCTTCGCGCTGGGCCTGGTGGTCGGCGTGCTGGGCATGCTGCCGCGCTGGTGGCGCCGGCGGCGTGCGGTGCGCCAGGATGCTGCGACGGGCGGCACAGGCACCCCGGGCGCCCCGGCGGAAGTGCAGCATGGACTTTGACGTCTCCTGGCTGCTGCTGGGACTGCCTCTGGCGTTTGTCCTGGGCTGGCTGGCGTCGCGGCTTGACCTGCGCCAGCTGCGCCTGGAGAACCGCCAGACGCCCAAGGCCTATTTCAAGGGCCTGAACTTCCTGCTCAACGAGCAGCAAGACCAGGCCATTGATGCGTTCATCGAGGCCGTGCAGAGCGACCCCGACACCTCCGAACTGCATTTCGCCCTGGGCAACCTGTTTCGCCGCCGCGGCGAGTACGACCGGGCGGTGCGCGTCCACGAGCACCTGCTCGCCCGCGGCGACCTGGCGCGGCGCGACCGCGACCGTGCCCAGCACGCGCTGGCGCTGGACTTCCTCAAGGCCGGCCTTCTCGACCGGGCCGAGGAAGCACTTCGCAAGCTGGAGGCCACCGAATTCGAAGCCCCGGCCCGCCTGGCGCTGCTGGCCATCTACGAGCGGTCGCGCGATTGGGCGCAGGCGGCCGACGTGGCCCAGCGACTTGAGTCCTCGGGCCAGGGCAGCTTTGGAGGCCGCCAGGCCCACTACCTGTGCGAGCAGGCCGCGTCCTGCCCGGCTGAAGGCGACGGGAAGCAAGCGCTTGGCCTGCTGCAGGAGGCCCACCGGATTGCTCCGGATGCCGCACGCCCGCTGGTGGACCTGGCGAGCTGGCAACTCGCGCACGCCGACGCACAAGGGGCGTTTGCCACGCTGGTCGATCTGGAGCAACGCAACCCGGCCTCGTTCCCGCTTGCGGCGCCCCTGCTGGTGCAGGCTGCCCAGGCCAGCGGGCGCGACGCCGAGGCGCTGGCGCTGCTGAAGGCGCACTACGAGACTTCGGCCTCGCTTGACGTGCTGGAGGCACTGGCGCAACTGGACAGGACGGAGGGCGCCGCGCGCCAGTGGTACGTGCGCCACCTCGAGCGCGAGTCCTCACTGGTGGCCGCGGCGCGCTGGATCGCCGGCGAAAAACTCGAGCATGAGCAGTTCCATCCGCTCGTGCAGCGTGCGCTGGACCAGGCCGTGCGGCCGCTGACCCGATACCGTTGCGCTGCCTGCGGCTTCGAGGCCCGCCAGCATTTCTGGCAATGCCCTGGCTGCCAGGCCTGGGACAGTTACCCGGCCCGACGGACCGAAGAGCTGTGACCCCTCCCGATCAAGGCCACCAATGACCGACATCCCCATGAAAACCCGACTGGCCGGCGCCCGCGTGCTGGTGGTGGGCGACGCCATGCTGGACCGCTATGTGCATGGCAGCGTGGACCGCATCTCGCCCGAGGCGCCCGTGCCCGTGGTGCGCGTGACCCATGACGAGGACCGCATCGGCGCGGCGGCCAACGTGGCGCGCAACGTGGTGAGCCTTGGTGCGCGCGCCTCGCTGTTGACGGTGATCGGGGACGATGACGCCGGCCGCCGCCTGGAAGAGCTGGTGTCCGCCACCGGCATCGAGGCGCACTTCCGGCGCGACCCACGTCTCAAGACCACGCTGAAGATGCGCGTCATCGGCCGCCAGCAACAGCTGCTGCGACTGGATTTTGAGAGCCCGCCCGAGGGCGAGGTGCTGGCCGCCCAGCTGGATGCCTTTGGCGAACTCATGCCGGGTCACCATGCGGTCCTGTTTTCGGACTATGGCAAGGGCGGCCTGGCGCACATGGCCGCCATGATTGCGGCGGCCCGTGCCGCCGGCAAGCCCGTGCTGGTGGACCCCAAGGGCGCCGACTATTCGCGCTACCGCCACGCCACGGTCATCACGCCCAACCGCAGCGAGCTGCAGCAGGTCGTGGGCGCCTGGCTGGACGAGGCCGACCTGGCCCGGCGTGCCCAGGCGCTGCGCGCCGACCTTGCGCTGGATGCACTGCTGCTGACCCGAAGCGAGGAAGGCATGACCCTCTTTGATGCGCAGGGCTCGCTGCATGTCCCGGCCCAGGCCCGTGAGGTGTTTGACGTGACCGGCGCAGGTGACACGGTGATCGCCACCCTGGCGTCCTTTGTCGCTGCCGGCATGGAGCTGCGCGCGGCTCTGCCGGTTGCCAACCGCGCCGGCGGCATCGTCGTGGGTCGCTTCGGAACTGCCAGCGTCACGCTGGACGAGCTGTTCCCGCCAGGGCCTGCGGCATGACGCGCGTCGTCGTCACGGGTGCGGCCGGCTTCATTGGCAGCAACCTGCTGCACGGGCTGAACGCCCGCGGTGTGGACGACATCATTGCCGTGGACGACCTGCGCGACGGCACCAAATTTGCCAACCTGGCAGAAGCCCGCATTGCCGACTACGTGGACATGGACCGCTTCTATGACGCGTTTGCAGCCGGTGCGTTCGGGCGGGTGGACGCCGTCCTTCACCAGGGCGCCTGCAGCGACACCATGGAAACGGACGGCCGCTACATGATGGAGAACAACTACACGCTGTCGTGCAGGCTGCAGCAGGCGTGTCAGGCGCAGGGCACCCGGCTGCTCTACGCCTCGTCGGCAGCGGTGTACGGGCAGTCCGGCGGCTTCACGGAAACGCCCGCGCACGAACAGCCACTCAATGTCTACGGCTACAGCAAGCTGCTGTTCGACCAGCGCCTGCGGCGCACGCTGGGGCCTTCGCTGCAGGGCGCAGGCAGCCAGACGGTTGGGTTGCGCTACTTCAATGTCTACGGTCCACGCGAGCAGCACAAGGGGCGCATGGCCAGTGTGGCATTTCACCAGTTCCACCAGTTCCGCAACGACGGCCAGGTCCGGCTGTTTGGCGAATACGGCGGGTATGGCGCCGGCGAGCAGGCGCGGGATTTCGTGTTCGTCGAGGACGTCGTGGCCATCAACCTGTGGTTGCTGGACCATCCGCAGGTCTGCGGCATCTTCAACGTGGGCAGCGGGCGCGCGCAGCCCTTCAACGACGTGGCGCTGGCCGTGGTGAACAGCCTGCGGGCAGCCCAGGGCAAGCCCGCCCTGGGCCTGGCGGATGCCGTGGCGCAGCAGTTGATTGGGTACACACCCTTCCCCGACGCCCTGCACGGCAAATACCAGTGCCACACCCAGGCCGACCTGGCTGCGCTGCGGGCGGCGGGCTGCGATCACGCGTTCGCCGATGTGGCCACTGGCGTCGCCAGGTACATGAGCTGGCTGGAAAATAAGGGTTAACACCAGTTTGCTGGTCGTGCGGCGGTCAACGACCCCACCGCCCCCCCCGTTAATGTGAAGCTGCGGTGAAGAGCTTGCGCGGCCGAACCCCAAAACCATCCCTCGAGGAGAACCATCCATGCTGAAGAAGATCCTGGCCGTGCTGGCCGTGCTGTACGCCGCGGCCACGTTTGCCGCGGTTGACGTGAACAAGGCCACCGCCGCCGAACTCGATGCGATCAAGGGCATTGGGCCGGCGATCTCCGGCAAGATCCTGGACGAGCGCAAGAAGGGCAATTTCAAGGACTGGAACGACTTCGTCGAGCGCGTCAAGGGCGTCGGAGAAGGCAACGCCGCCAAGTTCTCCGCCGAAGGCCTGACGGTCAATGGCGCTGCGTTCAAGGGTGCATCCGCCGCCCCGGCCGCCGCCAAGAAGGACGACAAGCCTGCCGCCAAGGCCGAAGAGAAAAAGGCCGACGCCAAGCCCGCGGCAGCCGCTGCACCGGCTTCTGCCGCCAAGCCCGCCGCGGCTGCGGCTCCGGCAGCCGCCGCCCCTGCCTCTGCCCCGGCCAAGGCCGAGAAGAAGGACCCGAAGGCTGAAGCCAAGATGAAGGCCGACGAAGCCAAGGCCAAGAAGGAAGCCGACAAGAAGGCGAAGGAAGAAGCCAAGGCCAAGGCCGCCGCCGAGAAGAAGGCCAAGGCCGAAGCGGACAAGAAAGCCAAGGAAGAAGCCAAGGCCAAGAAGAACGCGGACGCGAAGGCCAAGGATGACAAGAAGGCTGACGCCAAGCCGGCCGCCGCTGCCAGCGCAGCCAAGCCTGCCGCCAGCGCTGCTTCCGGCGCCAAGAAGTAAGGCCTGCGGCCCCGCTTCCTGCAAAACCCGCTTCGGCGGGTTTTTTCATGCCAAATTGGCCTGTAGCCCCCGTCCAGTCTTTCTGGTCTGCTATTAAAAGAATAGCAATCCAGCCAGGATTCAGACCAGGGCGATCAGGTCGGTCACCCCCACATCCACCCCCGCCTGGGCCAGCAAGGTGGTGACCTGCCCACGGTGGTGCGCCTGGTGGTTGAAGAAGTGCGTCATGGCCTGCCACATGGGGTGGGCACGCTGCACACCCTTCGTGTTGGTGTAGCGCATGGTGCGCAGTGCGAAGTCCGCCGGCATGTCCGCCACCCAGGCTTCGATCGCGGCGTCCAGCCGGTCACGTCGCGCCTTGAGCGCGGGCCAGTCTGCCTCAATCACCGTGGCGTAGCTGGCTCCCGTGGGCAGATCCAGCACGCCACCTCCCAGCGACGCGAACGTGACGCCCTGCGACGCAAATCGCTGCAGCCACATCGCATCCCCCCACACCAGGTGGTTGAGCGTGGCATGGACGGAGCCGAAGAAGGCGCCGCGATCACGCCGGCGCTCCTCGTCCGGCAGTGACTCGCACGCGGCGTACAGACGCTGGTTGAACCAGCGGTTGTAGCGGGCCAGAAAACGGTAGTTTTCAGTGAAGGCGCTGTTCATGCGCCCCATTGTCGGCAAATTGCCGCCTGGCCGCTGAACCGGGTACCGCGCCCTTGAACAGCGGCAACAGGTCGGCCACACGCTGGGTCGCTGCCGTTTGCCCCAGGTCCTGAGCCAGGTACTGGTACAGGCTGGAGCGCAGCAGCCAGAGCTCGACCACCGAATCGGCCCGGGCGATCTGACCGGTCGCCCGCGCGCGGTGTTCGTTGCTGCATGGCGCCACGGCCATGCGCATGGCCTGGCGGATGGCCTCAGGGTCCGGCGGGTCCGCTTCGGTCGCGTCCGGCTCGCGGGCCACTGGATGTGGTCCCCAGGCCGATGCCAGCCAGCGGTGAACCCGGGAAGTCAATTCCATGGACTGCTCCTTGTGACCCGTCAGGCGACGCCGTAGCCGCCGCCCCCCGGGGTATGAATCTCGAACACGTCACCCGGCTTCATCTCGGCCTGGCCGATGTGGTCGAGTTCCTCCACCAGCCCGTTGCCGCGCACCACGCGATTGACGCCAACCTGCCCAGGCTGACCACCTGCCATGCCAAAGGCGCCGTGCCGGCGGCCATTGGACAGGATGCTGGCCGTCATGTCCTCCAGGAAGCGCACGCGGCGAATGCCGCCGTTACCACCCCGGTACCGCCCGGCCCCGCCCGAGCCCTGTCGAATCTCATAGCTGTCCAGCCGCACCGGGAAGCGGAACTCCAGCACTTCCGGGTCGGTCAGGCGCGAATTGGTCATGTGCGTCTGCACCACGCTTGTCCCGTCGAAACCCTCACCTGCCCCGCTGCCGCCCGAGATGGTCTCGTAGTACTGGTGCGAGGCATTGCCGAAGGTGAAGTTGTTCATCGTGCACTGGCTCGCCGCCATGATGCCCAGCGCGCCGTACAGGCAGTTGGTGATGCAGGTGGACGTTTCCACATTGCCCGCCACCACCGAAGCCGGCGGGTTGGGATTGAGCATGGAGCCCGCCGGAATGATGACCTTGAGGGGTTTCAGGCAGCCCGCATTGAGCGGAATGTCGTCGTCCACCAGCGTGCGGAACACATACAGCACGGCCGCCATGCACACCGCCGTGGGGGCGTTGAAGTTGTTGGTCTGCTGCGCGCTGGTACCGGTGAAGTCGATTTCGGCGCTGCGCTTGCGGGTGTCCACGCGGATAGCCACCTGGATCTGCGCGCCGTTGTCCAGCGGCAGGGTGAAGGCGCCGTCCTTCAGGCGCGTGATGACGCGGCGCACGGACTCCTCGGCGTTGTCCTGCACATGGCGCATGTAGGCCTGCACCACGTCCAGGCCAAACTGGTCGACCATCTTGCGCAGCTCCTGCACGCCTTTTTCATTGGCGGCAATCTGGGCCTTCAGGTCGGCCATGTTCTGCTGCGGGTTGCGGCTGGGGTACTGGCCGCTTTGCAGCAGGGCCACCATCTCGGCCTCACGCAGCACGCCCTGCGCCACCAGCTTCACGTTGTTGATCTGCACGCCCTCTTCTTCAATGCGCGTGGAAAACGGCGGCATCGAGCCCGGCGTGGTACCGCCAATGTCGGCATGGTGGCCGCGGCTTCCCACGTAGAACAGCGGCTTGTCGTGCGCGGCCGCACCCAGGTACACCGGCGTGATAACCGTCACGTCGGGCAGGTGCGTGCCGCCGTGGTACGGGTCGTTCAGCACATACACGTCGCCCGGCTGCATCTTGCCGGTGTTCTCGCGGATCACGGTCTTGATGCTCTCGCCCATGCTGCCCAGGTGCACCGGCATGTGCGGCGCATTGGCAATCAGGTTGCCCTCGGCGTCAAACAGCGCACAACTGAAGTCCAGCCGCTCCTTGATGTTGACGGAGTACGCCGTGTTCTGCAGCTGCAGGCCCATCTGCTCGGCGATGTTCATGAACAGGTTGTTGAACACCTCCAGCAGCACCGGGTCGACCGTGGTGCCCACAGCGAACTTCGCGGCCCGCGGTATGCGGCGGTCCAGCACCAGGTGGTCCAGCGCGGTGAGTTCGGCCTCCCAGCCGGGCTCCACCACGGTGGTGGCGTTCTTCTCGGCAATGATGGCCGGGCCCGGCACCACGTCGCCAGGACGCATGTCTTCGCGCACCACCAGCGCCGCATCGTGCCACTGGCCACCGGAGTACATGCGCACCGTCTCGCGCTTGGGCACCTCTCGTGGCTCGAAGGTGTCGTGGCGCGGCTCGGCCGGCGCATCGCCCGCCACCACCGCCTCGACCGACACGGCCTCGACCACCAGCCGCTTGCCTTGCATCAGGAAGGCAAAGCGCTGGCGGTACGCCGCCTCAAAGCCGGCCTTGATGGTGGCAAGGTCGCCAAAGGGCACCACCAGCGCCGAGTCGCTGCCTTCGTAGCGCACATGCACGCGGTGGTGCACCCTCACGGTACCGGCATTGACCTGCTGACGCTCCAGCTCGGCCTGCGCGGCGGCGCCCAGCGCGTCCAGCCGCTCGGCAATCATCGGCAGCGAGGCAGCGGCCAGCGGCATTTCCACCGCCTGCTCGCGGATCACGTTCTGGTCGGCCAGGCCCATGCCATAGGCGCTGAGCACCCCGGCCAGCGGGTGCACGAAGACCCGTGTCATGCCCAGCGCGTCGGCCACCAGGCAGGCGTGCTGGCCACCCGCACCGCCAAAACACTGCAGGGTGTAGCGCGTGACGTCATAGCCGCGTGCCACAGAAATCTTCTTGATGGCGTTGGCCATCTGCTGCACCGCGATGTTGATGAAGCCCTCGGCCACCACCTCGGCGCTGCGGCCGGTCTTGCCCGCCAGTTCGTTGAACTTGGCTTGCACGGCCTCAAGACTCAGCGCTTCGTTGGCGCCCGGGCCAAACACCTTGGGAAAATAGCGCGGCTGGATCTTGCCGGTCATCACGTTGGCATCGGTCACGGCCAGCGGGCCACCGCGGCGGTAGCTGGCGGGGCCGGGGTTGGCACCGGCGCTCTGGGGACCAACGCGGAAGCGCGAACCATCGAACTCAAGGATGGAGCCACCGCCCGCCGCCACGGTGTGGATGCTCATCATGGGCGCACGCATGCGCACACCCGCCACCTGCGTTTCAAACTCGCGCTCGAACTCGCCCGCGTAGTGGCTCACATCGGTGGAGGTGCCCCCCATGTCAAAGCCGATCACCTTGTCGTGGCCACCCAGCGCTGCCGTTCGGGCCATGCCCACAATGCCGCCGGCCGGGCCAGACAGGATGGCGTCCTTGCCCTGGAATGCGTGCGCATCGGTCAGGCCGCCGGACGACTGCATGAAGAACAGCTTCACGCCCGGCATCTCGCCGGCCACCTGCTCCACATAGCGGCGCAGGATGGGCGACAGGTACGCATCCACCACCGTCGTGTCACCCCGGCTCACGAACTTCATCATCGGGCTGGTTTCATGGCTGGTACTGACCTGCGTGAAGCCCACTTCCTGCGCGATGCGTTTGGCCGCCACCTCGTGTTCGGTGTAGCGGTAGCCATGCATGAAGACGATGGCCACGCTGCGAAGGCCGCGGCCGTAAGCGGCCAGCAGGTCACCCCGCAGCGACGCCTCATCCAGCGGCTGGAGCACTTCGCCATGGGCGCTCAGACGCTCCTGCGCCTCGACCACTTCCGCATACAGCAGCTCGGGCAACTGGATGTTGCGGTCAAACAGGCGCGGCCGGTTCTGGTACGCAATGCGCAGCGCGTCGCGAAACCCCCGCGTGGTCACCAGCAGGGTGGGCTCGCCCTTGCGCTCCAGCAGCGCGTTGGTCGCCACGGTGGTGCCCATCTTCACGCATTCCACCAATGTCGGCGTCACCGGCTCGCCGGGCTTGAGGCCCAGCAGGTGGCGAATCCCGGCGACGGCTGCGTCCTTGTATTGCTCCGGATTTTCGCTCAGCAGCTTGTGGGTGGTGAGCGTGCCGTCGGGCCGCTTGGCCACGATGTCGGTAAAGGTGCCTCCGCGGTCGATCCAGAATTGCCAGCGGCTGTGACCCGGGGAGGAAGAATCGTCTTGCATGGTGCGTGAATTCAGCGTTGGATGTAATAGGGCACAAAGATATTGTTGGCCTCGTTGCCGACAGATCGTACCCACTCGCGGGAGAATTTCTCTCCCATGCGCTTGAGTTCCATCTCGAAGTCGGCCGGGATGCGGTCGACCTTCATGCCCTTGGCCTTGAGTTCACTGGTCGAGCCCGACGCGACTTCCTGGCTCATCGCCCAGCCGCGAGCTTCGGCCTCCTGGGCGGCCTTGACCACCGCCTGCTGGGTGGCGGGCTTGAGGGCCTCGAAGGCCTTGAGGTTGACGAACACGATGTTCTTGGGGAACCAGGCGTTGATCTCGTAATAGTGCTTGATCTGGCCCCAGACCTGGTTTTCGACGCCCGTCACCGCCGAAGTGATCATGTTGTCCATTTTCCGCTGGCCAGCGCCTTGTTGACCTCGACCATCGGCACATCCACCGGCGTGGCGCCCAGCATTTCGGCGATGCGGATGGTGGACTGGTTGTAGGGGCGCATGCGCGTGCCCTTGAAGTCCGCAGATGAACGCACGGGCACACCGGCGTACAGGCCCTGGGGCGGCCAGGGAACGGCGTAAAGGGCCTTGAGGCCGCGCCCCGCAAAGTGCCGCTCGATCAGCGGGCGTTGCAGCTCCCACATGCGGCGGGCATCTTCATAGCTGCCCACCACGAACGGGATGGCGTCGGCTCCGGCAATCGGGATGTCCTTGACCATGCTGGTCATGATGGTCTCGCCCGCCTGCGCCTTGCCCTCCTGCACCGCCTGGCGGATGTCGTTGAGCTTGAACAGCGTGTTGTTCGGGTGCACGTCGATCCTGAGCTGCCCGGAGGTGGCCTGCTCCACGTCCTGCGCGAACTTGTACACGTTCTGCGTGTGGAACGACTCCGCCCGGTAACCTGTGGCCAGCTTCCAGTTTGTCTGGGCGTGCGCTACCGAAGCCGCGGCGAGCGCGGCGGCAAACAGATACTTCATGGTGAACTCCTGCGATGGAATGGAGTGGCTCAACCCTGCATCTGGCGTGGCAGCCACAAGACCACGTCGGGGAAAAAGTAGGTCCCGAGAACCGCGACGATCATGAGGAAGAACAGCGGCATGGCGGTGCGTGCGATCCAGGCCACATCGCGTTTGGTCAGGCCCTGGAGCACGAACAGATTGAAGCCCACGGGAGGGGTGATCTGTGCCATCTCGACCACGAGCACGATGAAGATGCCAAACCAGATGAGGTCAAAGCCCGCTGCCTCGACCGTGGGCAGCAGCACCGCAATGGTCAGCACCACCATCGAGATGCCGTCCAGAAAGCATCCCAGGACAATGAAGAACACGATCAGCAACAGCATCAACGCAAATGGCGACAGGTGCAGAGCACCGATGAATTCCGCCAGATGCCTTGGCAATCCGATGAAGCCCATGGCCAGCGTCAGGAAGGCCGCGCCGGCGAGGATGAGCCCGATCATGCAGTACACACGGCATGCGGCAACCAGCCCGTCCTTGAAGCGCGCCCAGTCAAGCGAGCCCTCGATGCGGGCAAGGATCAAGGCGCCGCCCACTCCCAGCGCTGCCGCCTCGGTCGCGGTCGCAATGCCGCTGTAGATGCCGCCGAGCACCAGCGCGATCAGCGATACCACGGGGATCAGGTGGCGCGAGGCATAGACCTTCTGCCCGAAGCTCATGGCCGCATCGGCAGCGGGCACCTTGCCGGGGTTGAGCAGGGCCCAGACAATGATGTAACCCATGAACAGCGCCGCAAGCATCAGGCCCGGAATGACGCCCGCCAGGAACAGTTTGGCAATCGACACATTGGCGGCCACGCCGTAGACGATCATGATGATGGAGGGCGGGATCAACAGGCCGAGCGTGCCCGCTCCGGCCAGAGTGCCGATGGAGATGTCGTCCGGGTAGCCCCGCTTCTTGAGTTCGGGCAGTGTGATCTTGCCGATGGTGGCGCAGGTCGCTGCGCTAGACCCGGAAATGGCTGCAAAGATGGTGCAGCCCACCACGTTGGTGTGCAGCAGCCGCCCGGGAAGACGGTCCAGCCAGGGCGCGAGGCCCTTGAACATGTCGTCCGAAAGCTTGCTGCGAAACAGGATCTCGCCCATCCACAGGAACAGGGGCAATGCTGTCAGCGTCCAGCTGGAGGTGGATCCCCAGATGGTCAGCATCATGCTGTCGCCGACCGGGCGTTGTGTGAACAGTTCCATGCCGATCAGCGCCACCGCAAGCAGTGACAAGCCGATCCAGAGCCCGGAGCCCAGCACCGCAAAGAGCAGCACGATGAGAGCAAGTGCGATGACGAAATCCATGGTGGTGTGTCCTGTTGTCACTCAACGTGAGCGGCGTCTGCAGACGCCGCAATGAAGCTGCCGCCGCGCCAGCGCTCGACCAGCGCATGGCCGAACGAAAGCGCAAAGCCGATGCAGCCCAGCGCCATGCTGATTTGCGGAATCCAAAGCGGTGAAGCATCGGCCGCCGGAGAAACATCATGCGTTGCATACGACACCCAGACCAGGCGGACGGCATACCACGCGATGTACACCGACAGGCAGAACGCAGATGCCAGGCACCACCACTCCAGCGCGCCGCGCAACTTGGCGGGTACGCGGTCAAGCACAAGCGTCACGCGGATATGGTCGCCATGCTTCAGCGTCGACGGCAATGCCAGAAAAAGCGCCGCAGCGATGGAGTACCCGGCGTAGGCGTCGAGCCCGCCAATGTCCCAGTGCACCTCGCGGGCAATCACGCCCAGCAGCACGGTGCCAAAGGCAGTCACCATGGCGATGCACGAGAGCACCATCAGCAGTTTGTAGAAATTGAGGACGAGTTTGGCCACCGTACGCTCCAGCTCGGAAAAACAGTTGAGAGGAAAGAAGCGGCAGGGAGCAAGAACGAAACGCTTCCCGCCGCAGGCCGCAACCTAGGGCTTGCGGTAGGCGTCGATCACGGCCTGGCCTTCGGCACCGGCGGTCTTGAGCCACTCGGCGGTCATGGTTTCACCAATGGCCGCGAGTTCCTTCTTGATCGCATCGGAAGGCGCGGCAATCGTCATGCCTTTTGCGCCCAGCTCCTTGATGTATTCGCCGTCGAGCTTCTCGCTGGTGGCCCAGCCACGTGCTTCTGCGGCCGCAGCTGCCCGGAGCACAGCGTCCTGGGTGGTCTTGTCAAGCGCGTCAAACGCCTTCTGGCTCACCACGGTCGCATTGCGCGGCAGCCAGGCACTCACCGGATAGAAGTACTTCACCTGTTCATGCAGCTTGCTCTCTACCCCGCTGGCACTGGATGTGAGGAAATTCTGAACCCCGCCTGTCGCCAGCGCCTGCCCCAGTTCGGCCAGCTGGATGGTCACGGGCTGGGCCTTGAGCAGTTGCGCAATGCGTGTGGTCGCCGGGTTGTAGGCGCGCATCTTGGTGCCGGCAAAGTCTGCCGGCGTGTTGACAGGCTTGAGCGAATACAGGGACTGACCAGGCCAGGGCACACTGAACAACACCTTGATCCCCTGGGATGCCAACAGCTTGTCTTGCGCCGGCTTGGCGGCCTGGTACAGGCGTTTGGCGTCGGCATAGCTCGTGGCCAGGAACGGTATGGAATCGACGCCAAACAGCGGATTTTCATTGGCCGCTCCCGAGAGGATGAATTCGGCCGATGGCACCTGGCCAGTCTGAACCGCCCGCTTGATCTCGTTGGCCTTGTACAGCGAGCCGCCGGGGTGCAGCGTGATCTTGAGCTTGCCACCCGTGAGTTGGTCAACCTCGGTTGCAAACTGCTGGACGTTCTGGGTCTGGAAGCTGTTGGCGCTGTAGCCTGTGGGCAGGTCCCACTTGACCTGGGCGGAAGCCGCGCCCGCCAGTGCAACGGCGGACAGGCAGAACATGAATTTTTTCATCGGGAAGCTCCTTGATTAAAAGCTGGCAAGCTGGTGGTTGAGAAGGTCGGTGATGAGCATCGCGCCGGGGGCGTGGGTGATGCACAGTTCGGGGCGGGCCTGGCGGATCGCGGCCTGCGGTGTCACGCCGCAGGCCCAGAACACCGGCAGTTCGTCGGGCAGCACGTCCACGGCGTCTCCGTAGTCGGGCCGGGAGAGATCGGCAATGCCGATCAGGCGCGGGTCGCCAATGTGCACCGGCGCGCCGTGCACGTCGGGAAAGCGGGAAGTGACCTGGATGGCGCGGATCGCGGCGGCGGGCTTCATCGGACGCATGGACACGACCATCGGCCCGGCGAAAGGACCCGCCGGCACGGTGGGAATGCTGGTGCGGTACATGGCCACATTCCTGCCCTGGTCCACATGGCGCAGCGGCAGCCCGGCTTCCATCAGCGCCTGCTCGAAGCTGAAGGAGCAGCCGATGACGAAACTCACCAGGTCGTCACGCCACAGCGAGGTGATGTCACCCGTCTCCTGCACCAGTTCGCCATCGCGCCAGACGCGGTAGTTCGGCACATCGGTGCAGATGTTCACATCCACACCCAGCGCGGGCAGCAGGGGCTGGCCGGGCTCGCCCACAGCGAGCAACGGGCAGGGCTTGGGGTTGCGCTGGCAAAACCTCAGGAAGTCATCCGCCAGCGCCTTGGGCAGGATGACCACATTGCCCTGTACGTGGCCATCGGCCAGACCACTGGTGTGGCCGACCCAGTCGCCGCGGCGGATGGCCAGTCGTGCGGCCAACGCGCTGGCGTTGGGCGGCACGGAGGGAACCAGGGTGTCGTTCAAGAGGGGCTCCAGAAAATCCGGTGTTGCAATGGAGCGGATTCTGGATTCGGGATCTCGCACCCGCAAATTCAAAATTTATCGATCACGCCATCGATTTTTTCGATGACGCGGCGCAAGATAAGGGTTTCACCCTAGAAATCGGCAGCAAAGGACAGCGCCGATTTCAGCACCAGGTCCGCGTGCCCGGAGGACGGATCCACCCGGTAGTTGGCATGGATGGGCAGTGGCGGCAACTGGGCGTCACATCGCAGGATCTTCAGCCCGGCCATGTCCGGAAGGCGCCGCGCCGCCGCAAGCGGCAGCGTGGCCACGCCAAAGCCGCTTTGCACCAACTGCACCATCGCGGAGATCGACGAAATGGCATGCACCTTGCGGGGCTGCACATTCGCGGCCTTCAACTGGTCCACAAGGGCCAGGTGCGGGTGTGAGCCTCGCTGGAATGTCATCAACTCCATATCGGCAAAATCAGCCATGTGGTACATGCGCTTGCGGTGCGTGCGCGCATTGCCAAGGAAAGCCATCTCCATGGCAGGCATCGTTTTGGTGCGCACCCCTTCGGCATTGGCGGGCGACGCGGTGAACACGATGTCCAGCGCGCCGCGGCGCACCAGTTCGATCAGCACCGGCGTGGTTTCGACCGACAGCTCCAGCTCCAGTGCAGGGTATTCCGCCCGCAGGTGCTCCACCCAGGGGATCAGCCAGGAGTGCAGCACCGATTCGATCGCACCGATGCGCATCTGCACCTCAAGCGGCGCGTCGCCCCCCATCTCCAGCTTGATGTCGCGCTGCAGCTCCAGCAGACGGGCGGCGTGCTTGAGGAAGCGCTGCCCGGCAAAGGTCAGGCGGAACTGCTTGTCGCGCCGGTCCAGCAGCACCGTGCCCAATTCGTCCTCCAGCGCAGCAATGCGCGCGGACATGGCCGACTGGGTAATGAACAGCTTTTCCGCGGCGCGCGACACCGACTGCAGCGTCGCCACCCAGTAGAAGGCCTCGACAAAGCGCAGGTTCATGGCTGCAGTGCCCGGGCGCGCATGCGCGACGGCTGTCCGTGTGTGCGGGTCATTTTTTGATTATCGGCCGACTGGCCAGCACCGCCCGGCAATAATGACCCATGCGCAAATTCCTCGATACCCTCTATCTGGCGGCCGGCGCGCTGGCCGCCCTCTGCATCCTGACCATCTGTGTGCTGATGATCGGCCAGAGCGTGCTGCGCGAGTTTGGCGTGCGCACCGGCGCCACCAACGATGTGGTGTCCTGGCTGTGCGCGGCCTCCGCCTTCCTGGCCATGGCCCACGCCTTCAAGCACGGCGACTTTGTGCGCGTGTCGCTGTTGCTGGAGAAAGTCTCCCCGCGCGTGCGCCGCACGCTGGAACTCGCCTCGCTGGCCATCGCCTGTGTCGCCATCGGTTACCTGGCCTGGTGGGCCACACGCTTCACCTATGAGAGCTGGGAGTTCAACGACATGGCCAACGGGTTGCTGGCCCTGCCCTTGTGGATCCCCCAGACCACCTTCATGGTGGGATCCTGGCTGTTTTTCATCGCGGTGCTGGACGAGATGGTGCTGGTGGCCCGTGGGGCGCGGCCAACCTATGTCGTGGCCGTCGAGGAACGCCACGCACAGGGCGACTTCTCTGCCGACGTCTGAACCCTCCATATCCGGAAGCCCCCAATGGACACCCTCGGTATCGGACTCTTCCTGCTCGTGATCATGCTGGTCCTGTTGACCGGCGGCGTCTGGATCGCGATGACACTGGCCATCTGCGGCTGGATCGGCCAGGCACTGTTTGTCGACACACAACCCGGCAAGAACCTTTTCTCCGCTTTCTGGGAGAGCAACGCCTCCTGGGAGCTGGCCGCGTTGCCGCTGTTCATCTGGATGGGCGAGATCCTGTTCCGCACCAAGCTCAGCGAGGAGATGTTCGAGGGCCTGCGCCCCTGGCTCAACCGCATCCCCGGTCGGCTGATGCACACCACCATCCTGGGGTGCGGCATCTTTGGTTCCGTCTCCGGCTCATCCGCTGCCACCTGCGCCACGATCGCCAAGGTCGCATTGCCCGAGCTCAAGAAGCGCGGCTACGACGAAGGCATTGCCCTGGGTTCGCTGGCCACGGCCGGCACGCTGGGCATCCTCATCCCGCCCTCCATCACCATGGTGGTGTATGCGGTGGCGGCCGACGCGTCCATCATTCGCATCTTCCTGGCGGGCTTCATCCCCGGCGCGCTGCTGATGGCCCTGTTCATGGGCTACATCGCCTGGTGGTCCATCCGCAACCCGGACAAGGTGCCGCCGGCGGACCCACCCAGCAGTTTCGTGGAGAAGCTGCGCAAGAGCGGCAACCTGATCCCCTGCTCGGCACTGATCATCTTCATCGTCTGGGTGCTGGTGGCCGGCTACGCCACCGCCACCGAGTGCGCCGCCTATGGCGTGGCGGGCTCGCTGGCCATCGCCGCCTGGGGACGCTCGCTGACCTGGAAGAACTTCCGCGAAGGCCTGATGGGCACCACGCGCACCAGCTGCATGATCATGTTCATCCTGGCCGGCGCGGCCTTCCTGACCAAGACCATGGCCTTCACCGGCGTGCCACGTGAACTGGCCGAATGGGTGAACGGCATGAACCTGTCACCCTACGCCCTGATCGCCTGCCTGGTGGGGGTCTATCTGGTGCTGGGCACGGCCCTGGACGGCATCAGCATGATCGTGCTGACCGCCGCCGTGGTGATGCCCATGATCCAGAAAGCCGGCTTTGACCTCGTGTGGTTCGGCATCTTCATCGTGCTGCTGGTGGAGATTGCCGAGGTGACGCCGCCGGTGGGCTTCAACCTGTTCGTGCTGCAGAACATGACGGGCAAGGACAGCAACACCATTGCCAGGGCTTCGCTGCCGTTTTTCGGCTGCCTGATCCTGTGCATCGCCATCGTCACTGTTTTTCCAGAGATCGTCACATGGCTGCCCAACCAGGTCATGGGCAAGGAGAAGTAGGCAGGCCCATGGCGCGTCTCAGCCGGGGTGAGTCCTGCAGCGAGCGCAGCGTGAACCCCGTGGCCGCCCGCACCGCGTCCGCATAGGGCGGCATGTTGGTGCATTCAAGCACCACGGTGCGCAAGTCCGGGGCCCGCGCGCGCAAAGCCTCTGCCGCACGCACCACGTCCGCGCCGGCCAGCGCCAGATCCATGGTCGCCCGGTTTCCGAGGATGGCGCTGGCAAACTCCCCCGCCGGGTCCACGCCCTGGACCAGCACGTCGCGCAAGCGTTCCCGCGGCACACCGGCTGCGCGCAGGTGGTCGGACCCGAGCTTAGAAGCCGAGATCGTCAGGACGCCCACCTGACGCTCCTTTTGCAGCAGCGCGGGCAGCTGGAGCAGGCTGGAAGTCTCCACCGGCACCTTCACCGCGGCCTGCAGCTCGCGCTGCAGCAACACCAGGAAGCCGCAGCTGGTGGTGATGGCCGCCGCCCCGTCCCTCTCCATCTGCCGCATCAGGACCACAAAGGCACTGGCGATGCGCTGGGCGCGCAGGCTGGCCGCCGTGGCCACCACCTTGTCCGGCCACGCGCCGGCCACCATGGCCCGCCGCACCGGGCAGCCGAACGTATCCGGGTGACCCACATCGCCGGGCGGCCGGGGGAAGCGCGTGTCCAGCATCACGATGCCCAGGAAAGGCTGGACGCGCCCCCCCGCCCCCGGGGGTAACACCGGGGCGGCTGGCGCGGGATTTGCATTTATGCTGTCGGGTTCCACCATTCCCGACATTGTCCTGGAGAGATCATGAATTTCAAGCTTGCCTGCGTTGCCGCCACTGCCCTGGCTGCAGCCTCCGCGTCCGCCCAAACCAAATGGGACCTGCCGGCCGCCTACCCCGCAACCAATTTCCACACCGAGAACCTGGTGCAGTTCGCCAGTGACGTGGACAAGGCCAGCGGCGGCAAGCTCAAGATCCAGGTGCATGCCAACGCCTCGCTGTTCAAGGCGCCCGAGATCAAGCGCGCCGTGCAGGGCGGCCAGGCACAGCTGGGCGAGATCCTGCTGGCCAACTTTGACAACGAGAGCCCCCTGTTCGGACTGGACGGCCTGCCCTTCCTGGCCACCAGCTATGCCGACAGCAAGAAGCTGTACACCGCCCAGAAAGGCGCGCTGGACAAGTACCTGGGCAACCAGGGCATGAAGTTGCTGTTCTCGGTGCCTTGGCCGCCCCAGGGCATCTACAGCAAGCGCGAAATCAGCTCGGTGGCGGACATGCGTGGCATCAAGTGGCGCGCCTATTCACCGGCCACCGGCAAGATCGCCGAGCTGATCGGCGCGCAGCCTGTCACGATCCAGGCCGCCGAGCTGACCCAGGCGCTGGCCACCGGTGTGGTGCAGTCCTACATGAGCTCGGGCTCTACTGGCTACGACACCAAGACCTACGAGCACATCAAGTACTGGTACGACACCCAGGCCTGGCTGCCCAAGAATGCGGTGATCGTCAACAAGAAGGCCTTCGACTCGCTGGACCCCGCCACCCAGGCCGCCGTTACCAAGGCCGCCGCCGAAGCCGAGACGCGCGGCTGGAAGGTCAGCCAGGAGAAGAACGACTGGTACAAGAAGGCGCTCACCGAGAAGGGCATGAAGATCATGCCCCCGCCGGCCAAGCTCACCGCCGACCTCAAGCAGGTTGGCGCGATCATGCTGGCCGACTGGGAAAAGCGGGCCGGTCCCGATGGCCAGGCCATCGTCGCGGCCTTCCGCAAGAAGTAAGCCGCCACCGTGGGCGCCGTGCTCGCACTGTGCGCCGGAGCCTGTGTGGGCGCGCTGGCGCGCTGGGGTCTGGGCCTGTGGCTCAATCCCGGCGGCCTGATTCCGTGGGGCACGCTGGCGGCCAACCTGGTCGGCGGCTATCTGGTGGGCGTGTGCGTCGCGGTGTTCCAGGCCCTGCCGGACCTGGACCCGGTGTGGCGTCTCGCGCTGGTCACCGGGTTCCTGGGGGCGCTGACCACGTTTTCATCCTTTTCGGCCGAGGTGGTCGCGCTGCTTCAGCAGCAGCGGTACGCGCTGGCCGGCGGAACCGCCGCCCTGCACCTGTTCGGGTCGTTGCTGCTGACCGTGCTGGGCATCAAGAGCGCTACACTTTTGATAGCGGGTCAATAAGCACTGGCGGGGGCTGGAGGCCTGAAACGGCCTGAAAACCGCGCAGGCTCGCCGTTCAGGCGCGGCGCACGCCGCAGATCACATCCCCGGGGTCGCTGGCGCGGATGGCCTGGTCGTTCTTGGCGTGGGCAACGTCCATGTCGCGCGGCAGGGCGACGCCGTTCTTCACCGCCAGGATCTCCGCCATCACGCTGACCGCGATCTCCGGCGGCGTCTTGCTGCCGATGTAGATGCCGATCGGACCGCGCAGGCGTTTCAGGCTGTCCGCTGTCTGGTCAAAGTGCTCCACCAGGCGCTGGTGGCGTGCCTCGTTGTTGCGCCGGCTGCCAATCGCCCCCACGTAGAACGCCTCGGTCTTCAGCGCCTCCAGCAGCGCCAGGTCGTCCAGCTTGGGGTCGTGCGTCAGCGCCACCACACAGCTGCGCCGGTCGGCCCTGAAGGCGGTGACCACATCGTCGGGCATGTCCGCCACCACCCGCGCGCCGCTCACGCTCCAGGCCCCGCGGTATTCCTCACGCGGGTCGCACACCGTCACCGCAAAGCCGCTGAACAAGGCCATGGTGGCCAGGTACTCGGTGAGCTGGCCTGCGCCAATCAGCAGCATGCGGTACTCGGGCCCGAAAGTGTTGACAAGCGCCGTGTCTGATACGGCGAGTTCCTCGGGCGCGTGCGCGGGGGCCAGCGTCACCACGCCATCGGCCAGGCGCACCGTGCGCTGCATCAGCTGGCCGCCTTCGAGGGCCGCCACCAGCTCCGACAGGCTTTGCGCGTCCGGGTCGTACTCCAGCAGCAGCTCCAGCGTGCCGCCGCAGGGCAGGCCGAAGCGGTGCGCCTCGTCGGCGGTAATGCCGTACTTGACAAAGCCCGGCGCGCCAGAAGGCATCCCGTGGCCGGGCTCCTTGCCCGAGTACGCCTGCGTGAAGCGGTAGATCAGGTCGTCCTCGATGCAACCGCCCGACACCGAGCCCACCACCGAGCCGTCCTCGCACAGCGCCATGATCGACCCCACCGGTCGCGGTGAGCTGCCCCAGGTGCGCACCACCGTGGCCAGCAGCCCGCGCTTGCCTGCTGCGCGCCAGTCGCGCAGCGTGCGCAGCACCATCACGTCCAGGTTTTCCATGGCGTTCTCCTTGCCTGCAGCCTCAGAAGCTGCGCATGACCCAAAAGCCGATACCCAGCACCACGGCTGCGCCCACCGCCCACACCCAGGCGGGCAGGCCGCCGCCCGCGTCGTCCGGCCCCGGCGCGGCCGCGGCACCGGCCCCAGCCTGCGCGGACGCGTAGGCTTGCGGATGCTGGCGTTGCATCTCCTCGTCAAAGCGCTTGAAAAAATCCTCGGCCATGGACTTGGCCACACCGTCGATCAGGCGCTGGCCCAGCTGCGCGATCTTGCCGCCAACCGAGGCGTGCACGGTGTAGCTCAGCTCGCAGCCCGTGCCCTTTGGCTCAAGCGTGACCTGCGAGTTGCCCTTGCCAAAACCCGCCGCCCCGCCCTGCCCGTCAAAGGTGATGGTGTAGCTGGCCGGAGGGTTGATGTCGCTCAGGGTGATCTTGCCGCTGAACTTCGCCGCCACGGGGCCGATCTTGACCGCGACACCCACGGCGTACTGGTTCTCGCCCGTGGCCTCGACCTTGTCGCAGCCGGGGATGCAGGCCTTCAGCACCTCGGGGTTGTTGAGCGCGTCCCAGGCCTGTTGCTGGGTGATGGCAAGCGCGCGGCTTCCTTGCATGTCCATGGGGTGTCCCTCAGTTGTTCAGTGTTTCATCACGGCGGCCAGACTGGCCGCCAGGTCTTCAAGCTTGCTGATGTTGTGCACGGCCAGCATGCCATGGGCCTGCCGGTGCAATTCCGCAGCGCCGCGCGCGACCGGCTCGTAGCCGTCAAAGCGCAGCAAGGGGTTCAGCCACAGCAGCCGGCGGCTGCGCCGGCGCAACCAGCCGAGTTCGCGTGCCAGATCGGCTGGCTCGCCGGTGTCCAGCCCGTCGCTGATCACCAGCACCAGCGTGCGCCGGCCCACCAGCCGGCGTGAATGGTCCTCGCGCAGCGTGGCCAGCGCGTCGCCCAGGCGTGTGCCGCCGGCAAAGTCGCTGATCAGCAGGCTGGCCGCGGCCAGCATCGCATCGGTGTCGGCCAGCCGGAAGGCCGGCGTCAGGTCCGTCAGGTGCGTGCCAAAGGCGAACACGTCGGTGCGGCCACGGGTGCCGTGCACGCTGCGGGTGGCTGCATGCAGGAAAGACAGCAACAGCCGCGAGTAGCGCTCCATCGAACCCGAGACGTCCACCAGCACCAGCAGGGGCAGCGGCTGCTCGAGGCGCTGCAGCCGGCGCAGTTGCATGATCTCGCCGCCGGTGCGGGCGGCGTCGCGCATCACGCCGCTCCAGTGCACGCGCGCGCCACGCTGGCCCGGGCGCACACGCCGCGACGCCACACTGGGCACCGGCAGCGCCACGTCGCGCGCCAGCCGCTCCACCAGCCGGTACTCGCTGCCGCTCAGGGCATTGAAGTCGGCGTGCTTCAGGCGTTGCAGGTCGCTGGCCGTCATGGCAGCGTCGAAATCCACCTTCTGGTCTTCCTGCTTCGGCTTGGCCTGCGAGCCATAGGCCTGTTGCGGCTGCAGCGCCTCGCGCACACGGGGGCGGCGCTTGCTGGGCTCGGCCTTGCCCTCGGCGCTGGGCAGCAGTTGCGACAACAGCTTGTTGGCGACCTCGGGGTTGCGGAAGTAGATGTCAAACAGCTCGCGGAACACCATGCGGTCCTGTTCGCGGCTGACCAGCACCGCCTCCATCGCGGCGCTGAGGTCGGGCTTGCTGGACACGCCCACCAGCAGCGCCGCCTGCTGGGCCAATGCAATGCGCGCGCTGTCCAGCCGCACGCCGGCGCGGCGCAACGCCCGGCCGAAGCCCGTGACGTTGTCGGCCAGTTTTCCGATGCGGGAGTCGCCAAGTTGCACGCTGGAAACCTCAGGCTTCTTCGGCTTCTTCGGGCTTGAGCAACTCGGCCGCAAAGTCGCGCGTCAGTGCGGCGACGTCTTCGCGTTGCTTGAACAGGATGCCGGCGGTGTCGGTCACCACCTCCGGGTCCACCACCAGCGTGTCCAGCGCCACCAGCGCCTTGGCCCACTCCACGCTCTCGGCAATGCCGGGCGCGCGCTGGAAAGCGTTGGCAAAGGGCTGGCTGCGCAGCCGGCCCACAAACTGCGCCACCTGCCGGGCCAGCGCGGCGCTGGCGCCCGGCACCTGGGCCTGCACGATGGCGAGCTCGCGCTCGCGATCCGGGTAGTCCAGCCAGTGGTACAGGCAGCGGCGCTTGACTGCGTCGTTGAGTTCGCGCGTGCGGTTGCTGGTGAGGATGGTCACCGGCGTGAACTGCGCGCGCACCGTGCCGATCTCGGGGATGCTGACCTGGTACTCGCCCAGGTACTCCAGCAGGAACGCCTCGAACGGCTCGTCGGCGCGGTCCACCTCGTCAATCAGCAGCACGGCACCCGGCTGCGGCGCCTGCAGCGCCTGCAGCAGCGGCCGGCGGATCAGGTAGCGGGCCTCATAGACCTCGCGCTCCACTTCCTCCAGGCTGTTGCGGCCCTCCACCGCACGCATGTGCAGCAACTGCGCGGCGTAGTTCCACTCGTACAGGGCCTCGCGCTGTTCCAGCCCGTCGTAGCACTGCAGTCGCAGCAGCGCGCGCGGCAGCGCCAGCGACAGCGCCTTGGCCAGCTCGGTCTTGCCCACGCCGGGCTCGCCCTCCAGCAGCAGCGGGCGCTGCAGCTTGAGTGCCAGGAACACGGCTGTGGCCAGGCGGCGGTCGGCGTAGTAGCCCACGCCCTGCAGCGCCGCGCTCAGGGCATCGATGGAGGCGAACGGCGTGGGGTCGGCAGAGGCAGTCATTTGCTATCAAATTTATAGTGGCACAACCAGCATCCGCGGGGGCTGGATGCCAATTTGACCTGTAAACGGCAAGAAAAAGGCCCCGCGCCGGCAGACACGGGGCCCGGGCTGCACAGGAGAAGTCCTCAGGCCAGCGCCTTGGCCACGGCGCGCTGGGCCATCACGCTGATCAGGTTGGCGCGGTAGGCCGCACTGGCGTGCAGGTCGCTGGACAGGCCGCTGGCGTCGATCTTCACCGCGGCCGCGGACTCGGGCGTGAAGCTCTTGCCCAGCGCGTCCTCAAGTCCCTTGTGGCGGAACACGCCGTTGCCGCCACCGGTGACGGCCACCCGCACGCCGCTGTCGGTCTGGGCGACAAACACGCCGATCAGCGCAAAGCGCGAGGCCGGCTGCTTGAACTTGATGTAGGCCGCGCGCTTCGGGGCCGGGAAGCTGATCGCGGTGATCAGTTCGCCGTCTTTCAGCGCGGTGGCGAACATGCCCTGGAAGAACTCGTCCGCGGCAATCTTGCGCTGCGTGGTGTGCACCGTGGCGCCCAGGCCCAGCACGGCCGTGGGGTAGCAGGCGGACGGGTCGTTGTTGGCGACCGAGCCGCCCAGCGTGCCCATCGCGCGGACCTGGCGGTCGCCAATGCCGCCGGCCAGGTCGGCCAGCGCGGGGATGGTCGCCTTGACGTCGGCGTTCCTGGCCACGTCGGCGTGGCGCGTCATCGCGCCCACGACGAGGCTGTTGCCGTCCTTCCTGACGCCGGACAGCTCGGCGATGCCGCCCAGGTCGACCAGCTGTTCCGGGCTGGCCAGGCGCAGCTTCATCGAGGCCAGCAGGGTCTGGCCGCCGGCCAGCACCTTGCCGCCGGCACCGGCGAGCTTGGCAGCGTCGGCCGTCGAGGCCGGGCGTTCAAAGGTAAATGCGTACATGGTTCTGTCTCCTCAGGCTTTGGCTTTTTGAATGGCTTCCCACACGCGGCCGGGCGATGCAGGCATGTCGAATTCCTTCACGCCCACGCCGTGCAGCGCGTCCAGCACGGCGTTGATCACCGCCGGCGGCGAGCCGATGGCGCCCGCCTCGCCGCAGCCCTTGGTGCCCAGCGGGTTGTGGCTGCAGGGCGTGCACACGGTATCCAGCTTGAACATGGGGAAATCGTCCGCGCGTGGCATGGCGTAGTCCATGAAGCTGCCGGTCAGCAGCTGGCCGGTCTCCTTGTCGTACACGCAGTTTTCCATCAACGCCTGGCCAATGCCCTGCACAAGGCCGCCGTGCACCTGGCCTTCGACGATCATCGGATTGATGATGGTGCCGAAGTCGTCCACCGCGCTGAAGCGGTCCACACGCACCACGCCGGTCGCCGGGTCGATCTCCACTTCGCAGATGTAGGTGCCTGCGGGGAAGGTGAAGTTGGTGGGGTCGTAGAACGCGGTTTCGTTCAGGCCCGGCTCCAGCTTGTCCAGCGGGTAGTTGTGCGGCACATAGGCCGCCAGGGACACCTGGCCGAAGGCCACCTTCTTGTCGGTGCCCTTGACCTTGAACTCGCCGCCGCTGAATTCGATGTCGGCGTCGCTGGCCTCCATCAGGTGGGCGGCAATCTTCTTGGCCTTGGTCTCGATCTTGTCGAGCGCACGCATGATGGCGGCGCCCCCGACGCTGATCGAGCGCGAGCCATAGGTGCCCATGCCAAAGGGCACGCGGCCCGTGTCGCCGTGCACCACGTCGACGTTCTCGACCGGGATGCCCAGGCGCGCGGCCACCACCTGCGCAAAGGTGGTTTCATGGCCCTGGCCATGGCTGTGCGAGCCCGTGAAGACCGTGACGCTGCCCGTGGGGTGGACACGGATTTCGCCGCATTCGAACAGGCCCGCCCGCGCGCCCAATGCGCCGGCGATGTTTGACGGTGCGATGCCGCAGGCCTCGATGTACGAAGAATAGCCAATGCCTCGCTTGAGGCCCTTGGCCTCGCTGGCCTTGCGGCGCGCGGCAAAACCGGCCACATCAGCCAGCTTCTCGGCCTTGTCCATGCAGGCGCGGTAGTCGCCCACGTCGTACTGCAGCGCCACCGGCGTCTGATAGGGCCAGCTGCTGACAAAGTTGCGCTTGCGGATTTCGTCCTGGGACAACCCCAGCTCCCAGCCACAGCGGCTGACCAGCCGCTCAAGCAGATAGGTGGCCTCGGGCCGTCCGGCGCCACGGTAGGCATCCACCGGCGCGGTATTGGTGAACCATGCATCCACTTCCACATAGATCTGGGGGCAGGTGTACTGGCCCGCCAGCAGCGTGGCGTACAGGATGGTCGGCACCGCGGTGGAGAAGGTGGAGAGATAGGCCCCCATGTTGGCATCGGTGTGCACCCGCATGGCCAGGAACTTGCCGTCCTTGTCCATGGCCATCTCGGCGTGGCTCACGTGGTCACGGCCATGGGCGTCGGACAGGAAGGCCTCGCTGCGGTCGGCCGTCCACTTGATGCTGCAGTTGAGTTGCCTGGCTGCCCAGGTCAGGCAGACATCTTCGGCGTAGAGGAAGATCTTGGAGCCGAAACCGCCGCCCACATCGGGCGCGATCACGCGCACCTTGTGTTCGGGCAGGCCCAGCACAAAGGCCGTCATCAGCAGGCGCTCGACGTGCGGGTTCTGGTTGGCCACATACAGGGTGTACTCGTCGCTCGCCCGGTTGTAGCTGCCAATGGCCGCACGCGGCTCCATGGCGTTGGGCACCAGCCGGTTGTTGGTGAGGTCCAGCCTGGTCACGTGCGCGGCCTTGGCAAAAACCGCGTCCACCTGGCCCTTGTCGCCGATCGCCCACTTGTAGCAGTGGTTGTCGGGCGCCACATCGTGCAGCGCGGTGGCCTTGGCGGCATCGCTCACGCCCACCACGGACGGCAGCACGTCGTAGTCCACCTCCACGGCTTCGGCGGCGTTCTTCGCCTGCTCCAGCGTGTCGGCCACCACCATGGCCACGTGGTCGCCCACATAGCGCACCTTGCCCTGCGCCAGGATGGGGTGCGGCGGCTCCTTCATGGGCGTGCCGTCGGTGCTGGTGATGAGCCAGCCGCAGGGCAGCCCGCCCATCTTGCCTTCCACATCCTTGCCGATGAAGACCTTGGTCACGCCGGGCATGGCCTCGGCCTTGCTGACGTCAATCGACTTGATGACGGCGTGCGCGTGCGGCGAGCGCACGAACACGGCCACGCGCTGGTTGGCCAGGTTGATGTCGTCGGTGTAGTTGCCTGCGCCGGTGAGGAAGCGGTAGTCTTCCTTGCGGCGTACGGATTCGCCGATGTGCGGCAGGTTCTGGAAATCGGATGCACCCATGTCGTGTCTCCTGGATTGGTGTTCGCGTTACTTGGCCATGGCAGCGTGACCCTGCTGCACAGCCTTGACGATGTTCTGGTAGCCCGTGCAGCGGCACAGGTTGCCCTCGAGCAGCTCGCGGATCTCACCCTCGCTGGCCTTGGGATGGTTCTGGCACAGGTCGACGGCGCTCATCACCATGCCGGGCGTGCAGAAGCCGCATTGCAGGCCATGGCACTCCTTGAAGGCGGCCTGCATGGGGTGCATGGTGCCGTCGGCGGCGGCCATGCCTTCGATGGTGGTGATCTCGGCACCGTTGTGCTGCACGGCCAGCGTGTTGCACGACTTGATGGCGCGACCGTTCACGTGCACGGTGCAGGCGCCGCACTGGGCGGTGTCGCACCCCACGTGGGTGCCGGTGAGCTTGAGGTTCTCGCGCAGCGCGTGCACGAGCAGGGTGTTGGGGGCGACGTCAACGCTGGCAGCCTTGCCGTTGACCTTGAATTTGACCTGCATGGGACTTGTCTCCATCTTGAGTGGGTGAGGTTTGGCGCGAACCATTGTTGAACCGGCACCTGCAGCGGACCCTAGGCTAAACCCTAGTTTGGCCAGGCCGTGGCACGAAATTCTCAAAATGGAACAATGCGGATTCCGCCATCCCGCGCACACTGCCAGCCATGACGCACGCCGTGACCCCGACAGCCCAGCAGCGCCTGATCCAGATCGACCAGGCGCGCCGCGCCGTCATGGTCGAGGGGCGTTCGGCCACCGACGTCATGGTCGATTCGTGGTTCGAGCGCTCCTGGATCGAACGCTCCTGGCGGCGTTGCCTGGCCAGCGGCCAGCGGCCCGACCAGCGGGTGGCGTTTGACGTGCTGCCCGCGCAGGCGCGCCGCCGCACCGAAGAAGCCAACCACGACCTGGTCAGCGCCGCGCGGCCGGTGCTGGAGCGCCTGGGCCGCGCCATTGCCAACACCCGCTACTTCGCCATCCTGACGGATGCCCAGGGCATCGTCATCGACGTGAACGGCCCGATCGACCGCAGCGACCGGCGCGCCCAGCTGATCACCCGCATCGGGGTGGACCTGTCCGAACGCAGCGTGGGCACCACCGCCATCGGTGCGGTGCTGGCCGAGCTGCAACCCGTGTGGCTGCACCGCGGCGAGCACTTCTTCAACGACACCAGCGTGTACAGCTGCGCCGGCGCGCCGCTGTTCGGCCCCGACGGACGCTGCGTGGGCATGCTGGACCTGACGGGCATCGAAACGGCGGAGCGGCCCGAGCTCAAGCACCTGGTGGCCCAGTCGGCCCGCCACATTGAAAACGCGCTCGCCGTGAGCCGACCGCACAGCCTGCTGCTTCGCCTGAACTGGCCCGGTCGTGCGCTCGGCGACGAGGCCGATGGCCTGCTGTGCCTGGATGCCGATGGCTGGGTCACGGCCTCCAACCTGGGCGCGCGCCAGATGGTCTCGCGGCTGGCCCAGCCGGATGGCGCCACGGTGCATTGCAGCGAGCTGTTTGCCCTGCCCTGGGAAACCCTGTTTGACGCTGCGCGCCGCGGCGACGCGGGCCTGGAAGTACCGCTGTGGTCGGGGCTGCGCCTGGTGGCCCAGGCGCAACTGCCCGGCATTCCGGCGCCCGTCACCGGTGCACGGACGGCCGCGCCCGCCAGCGGGAACGCCCGTGCCTCGCTGCGCGATCTGGAGATCTCCCTCATCCGCAAGGCGGTGGACGAGGCCCGGGGCAATGTCATGCAGGCAGCTCAGGCACTTGGCATCAGCCGGGCCACGGTGTACCGCAAGTTGGGGCAAAAGACACGGGGATGAGCAGAAATTGCCCGACCCGGGAATTTGTTGGGTTTCCGTAAGGCTTGTCGCCTTGGCGGCCTTTATAATTAGACCTTAGTTATTAGAGTTGAGGCGCCAGTCCTAATTTGGACCGCGCGACCCGACCGCAGGAGACCCACCCATGCCCGATCGCTGCCCGCCCCGGTGCGGCGCGTTCGCATGACCCGCCCAACCCGATCCTGCGCACGGCCACGTGCGCGCCCGCCGCTTGAAATTCGACATCCGAAAACTGTTCGCACGCACCGGGGGCATTGCCCCGCGCGACAGTGACCACCCCGGCGAGGCCGACAGCGACTACCTGCCCCGTGGCGCTGGGGCCGAGGGGCTGGAGACCGATTACCAGACGCTGATCTCCGGGCTGTTCCGTCGCTGGGGGATAGCGCAGGGCTGCGTCACCGTGGAGGTCAAGACCGTGGGCAAGGCGGGGGACGGCTTTGACGTCTTCGTGGCCCTGGTGCGCATGGTCAGTTGGGACCAGCGCTCCTCCATGCGCCTTCTGGTGGGCCTGCCCTTGCTGGAGCAGAAGATCCGCAAGACGGTGCGCGGCACCTGGCTGGCCGACTACAGCCACTTCGGCGGCCTGTGGCTGCACGCGTCCGACAAGCTGCAACTGCCCCAGGACATGCGCGACTCCATGTTGCACATGAGCCAGCCCGCGGGGTCCGATTCCCTGCCGGCAAAGGACAGCACCCCCGGCGGACTCGCCGCCTGAGGGGGCGCACGCCTTCGCGTCATTTCGTGGCGTTCGGGAAGAACAGCTGCTCACCACCGATCTTGTAGCCTGCGATCACGCCCTGCCCGGCAGGCGAGACCACCCAGTCGACGAATTTCTGGGCATCGGCGGCCTTCACGTGCGGGTGCTTCGCCGGGTTCACGGCGATCACGCCGTACTGGTTGAACAGACGGGTGTCCCCTTCCACCAGGATGGCCAGCTCACCGCGGTTCTTGAAGTTCAGCCAGGTGCCCCGGTCGGCAAGCACATAGGCGCCGGTCGATGCACCGATGTTCAGGGCCGGGCCCATGCCGCAGCCGCACTCCTTGTAGCCGCTGCCCTTTCGGTCGGCGGCGCCGGCCGCCACCCAGTAGCGCAACTCGGCCGCATGCGTGCCGCTCTTGTCACCGCGCGAAACAAAGGGCGCGTTGGCCGCTGACAGCTTTTTCAGCGCTTCAACGATGTCCTTGCCCCGTGTGCCGGCGGGGTCGGCCTTCGGGCCGATGAGCACGAAATCGTTGTACATCACCGGCAGGCGGCGCACGCCAAAACCATCGGCGACAAGCTTCTCCTCGGCCACCTGGTCGTGCACGAACAGCACATCCGCATCGCCGCGGCGGCCCATGTCCAGTGCCTGGCCTGTGCCCAGCGCCACGACCTTGATGTCGATGCCGGTCGCCTTCTTGAACTCCGGCAACAGGTGGCCGAACAGGCCCGACTGTTCGGTGGACGTGGTCGACGCCATCGTGATCGACTGCGCCGACGCGCTGCCGACTGCTATAAAAATCATAGCTGCTGACGCAGAAAACACGCGGGCTGCAGGCCAAAAACGCTTGAGAATCAGGGTGTTCACGGGGTTTCTCCTTTGACAAACAGAAAAGCTTCCTTCGATGTTTCCTCCAGCCGCGGGCTGTGGAAAAACTCGTCCACGGGCAGGTCCGCCAGCACGCGCCCCTGCTCCAGATAGATCACCCGGGTGGCCAGCCGCTTGACCTGGCCCAGGTTGTGGCTGGCGAACACCAGGCCCATGCCTCCTGCGGCAAAGTCGGCCATCAGGGCTTCGACCTCGCGCTTGGCATGCGGGTCGAGGCTGGCGGTGGGCTCGTCCAGCAGCAGCACGTCGGGTTGCAGGCTCCAGGCGCGCGCCAGCGCCACGCGCTGTTGCTGCCCCCCCGACAGGGTGTGGGCCTGGCGTGACGCCAGCGTGTCCACGCCCACCCGCTGCAGCGCCACCATCGCCTCGGTGTGCGCATCCCGCCAGCGCCGGCCCCGCAACCACAGGCCCAGCGCCACGTTGAAGTGCGTGCTGGCGCGCAGCATCCAGGGCCGCTGGAACAGCATCGACTGGCGCATGGCCGGGTCCAGCCGCACCGAGCCCGATGTGGGCGCCACCAGTCCGTGCAGCACCCGCAGCAGCGTGCTCTTGCCGCTGCCGTTGGCGCCGATCAGCGCCACGCGCTCGCCCGCGCCGATGTGCAGGTCCACGTCGCGCAGCGCATCCACGCGGCCAAAGCGCACGGCCACCGCGTCGAGTTGCATCATGTGCCGGCCCCCGCCACACGCGCGCCGCTGTCGCGCACGCCCCGCCAGCGCGCCAGCGCACCGATCAGTGCGTTGAGCGCCAGCACCACACCCAGCAGGATCAGGCCAAGCGCCAGCGCCAGCGGCAGGTCGCCCTTGCTGGTCTCCAGTGCAATGGCGGTGGTCATCACCCGGGTGAAGCCGTCGATGTTGCCGCCCACCACCATCACCGCGCCCACCTCGGAGATGGCGCGCCCGAAGCAGGCAATCAGCACGGTCAACAGCGCAAAGCGCTCGTCCCAGGCGAGCAGCAGGCCACGCAGCGCCGTACCCGCGCCCAGGGATCGCAACTGCTCGCCGTGCGCCGTCTCGGCGTCTTCAACCGCCTGGCGCGTCAAAGCCGTCACCACGGGCAGCACCAGCACGGCCTGCGCCAGCACCATGGCCTTGAAAGTGAACAGCCAGCCCAGAAAGCCCAGCGGGCCCGAGCGCGACAACAGCAGGTAAATCACCAGTCCCACCACCACCGAGGGCAGCGCCAGCAAGGTGTTCAGCAGGGTGAGCACCGCGCCGCGCCCGGGGAAGCGCGCCACCGCCAGCCAGGCGCCCAGCAGCAGCCCGCCGGCGCAGGCCAGCGCGCAGGCACTGGCGCTGACCGACAGGGAGCGGGCCACGATGGACAGCAGGACGGGGTCGGCCGCAGCGATGAGGGCCAGCGCAGTGAGCGCGCTGTCGGCAAAGGTGTTCATGCAGTGGAGGCATGCTAACGATGCCCCGGCACGACACCATCCGGACAGACGAGCTATGCAATGTTCTGCATAGGACGCGGCGCCGAGGCGCAGGCAGGCGGACCATGCGGGATACTGCGGCCTGTGCACCAGATCGAACTCTCCTACGCGCTGGGCCGCCGCTCGGGCGCGCTGATCCGCAACCCGCTGATGGAGTTGCTGCTGGCCGTGCGCGAGTCGGGCTCCATCTCGGGTGCGGCGCGCACGCTGGGCCTGTCGTACCGCCACGTGTGGGGCGAGCTCAAGCGCTGGGAAGCCGAACTCGCCCACCCGCTCATCATCTGGGAGCGCGGGCAGCGGGCGCAGCTCTCGCCCTTTGGGGACAAGCTGCTGTGGGCCGAGCGCCAGGCCCAGGCGCGGCTGGCGGCGCAGATTGGCGCGCTGCAGGCCGACCTGGAGCGCGCCTTTGCCGTTGCGTTTGACGACCAGTCCCAGGTGCTCACGCTGTATGCCAGCCACGACGACGCCCTGGTGGCGCTGCGCGAGCACGCGGCGGGCGCGGCGCGCCTGCACCTGGACATCCGCTTTACCGGCAGTGTGGACGCCATCCGCGCGCTCAACGAGGGGCGTTGCTCCATGGCGGGCTTTCACACGCGCCAGTCACCCGGGCCGGGTTCCCTGGCGCAACGCACCTACCAGCCACTGCTGCAGCCCGGACGGCACAAGATCATCGGCTTTGCGCGGCGCACGCAGGGGCTGATGGTGGCGCGGGGCAACCCTCTGGCGCTGCACAGCCTGCAGGAAGTGGCGGCTGCGGGGGCGCGCTTTGTCAACCGCCCCCTGGGCTCGGGCACCCGGCTGCTGCTGGACGAACTGCTGCAAATCGCGGGCCTTGCCGAGGCGAGCCTCGTCGGCTACGACGCCGTGGAGCCTTCACACGCGGCGGTGGCGCAGGCGGTGGCTTCGGGCGCAGCCGACGTGGGCCTGGGCATCGAGGCTGCCGCCCGCGCGCGCGGGCTGGACTTTGTCGCCCTGCTGGAGGAGGACTACCACCTGGTGTGTCTCAAGTCTTCGCTGGAGCAACCCGCGACACTGGCCCTGCGCGGGCTGTTGGGGGGCGACGAATGGGCCACGCGGCTGGCCCAACTGCCTGGCTACACGCCCTGGAACCCCGGCCAGGTGCAGGCCATGGGCAAGCTGCTGCCGTGGTGGGACTTCAGCCGTTTAAAGCATAAAAAAGGCCGCTAGCCCCCGTCAGACAAGCGTGACCCGCTATGCTTTTGATAGCAAACCGGCGTTTCAGGGCGCGCAGGAGCGAAACCCGGTGAACCCGCTGTCGTCGTCTGGCAAGGCAAAACCCCGTGCACGCGGTTGGCGCAGCCGCCCGTGCGTGGCAAATGACGCGCCGCGCAGCGCCCAGGCGCGCTCGAACCACGGCAGGCTGTAGCTGGCCCACGGCCCGGCCCGAAAGCCCGGGTAGGGCCGGAAGGTGCTGGCCGTCCACTCGTGCACGTCGCCCCACTGGAAACCCCTGGCCCGCATGGAGCAGGCCGCGACCTCCCATTCGGCCTCGGTGGGCAGGCGGCGACCGGCCCAGTTGCACCAGGCCTGCGCCTCCCACCCGCTGGCGTGGACCACGCTTTGCGTGCCGCGCAGGCGCCGCGCCTGGCCAAACCGGGTCTGGATCACCGCGCCGCTGGCCGAGCCGATCTGCTCCACCTGGCGCGGCGCCCGCCGCCCGCCCTGCGCGGCCTGGGCCTGCAACCACGCCCAGCCCGCCGTGCCCCACCAACCGGGGTTGTCGTAGCCGCCGTCGTCCACGAACTCGGCAAACTGAGACCAGCTCACCGGCTGCGCATCGATCTCAAAGCCCGGCAAGGCCACCTCATGGGCCGGGCCTTCGTTGTCCCAGGCGAAGCCGCAGCCCGGCCCCCGCCGGGTGCCCAGGGTCCAGCGGGTGGCGGGCACGCCCACCGTGCGCACCGACCCCAGGGCGCCGGGCGGTGCGTCCACATCCATGGCCACACCGCAGGCATCGGCGATGCGCGCCAGCCGCTCGCCACATTGGTCCTCATGGAACAGCGCCAGCCGGTAGAAGTACAGCGCATCGTCGTCTTCGGCGCTCTTGTCCAGCAGCTCCAGCGTCGACTCCAGGGTGTCAAGCAGCCAGGCGCGCACTTCGGCCGGAGTGGGAAGTTCCGCGTCGCCTACCGTATCCGCCGCCGCCAGTTCCGGGTTCCACAAGGCATCGGCCCGCGGATCCACCGAGGCCAGCCGCAGGCCGTCCGCCGGGGCCTGCTCGCCGCGCGCGCGTTGCGGGTTGCGCCCGATCCACCACTCCTGGAACCATCCCAGGTGGCCTGCCAGCCACAGCGGCGCGTCGGGGCCACGGCCCCTCCGCACGTCCACGCCGGCCGCGTCCAGGCCTTCCTCAAGTTGCCTGAGGCGGTGCAGTGTGGTGTTGCGCGCATCCACCAGCGCCAGCGACAGCCATTCACGGCCCGCCACACGCAGGTCCAGACCGGCGCCAGACAGTCCGCTGGAGAGGGAAGAAGAAGGTTCGGCCATGGGTGCGCGGGGTTCTGCGGTCATTGTGTCACCGGGTCGCAGGCCCGTGTTTTCCCTAGGTGACCCTGTCCGTCCGTCAGGCTTTTCTCAGGCACTTGCGGTTACGCTTCCCGCTGACCCCAGCCGGGGTGCGCCCCGGCCTGCCCGGCGGGAAGCCTTTCTTGCCTTTGCGGAGACTGCATGACTTTTCTACTCAACTTTTCACACCTCGTGGACCGGTGCAACGACATGATCGGCAAGCTGGTGCGCTGGCTGGTGCTGGCCGCCGTGCTGATCAGCGCGGGCAATGCCATCGTGCGCAAGATCTTCAATACCAGCTCCAACGGGCTGCTGGAGATCCAGTGGTACCTGTTCGCCGGCGTGTTCATGCTGGGGGCGGGCTACGCCTTCCTGCGCAACGTGCACGTGCGCATCGACTTCGTGTCCAGCAAGCTGTCCAAACGGACCAACGCCATCATTGATGCAGCCGGGATCGTCGTCTTCCTGATCCCGCTGTGCCTGATCCTGATCCGCCTGAGCTGGCCGTTCTTCTACAACGCCTGGGTCACCGGCGAGATGTCCTCCAACGCGGGCGGCCTGATCCGCTGGCCGGTGCTGATGCTGATCCCGCTGGGCTTCGCCATCCTGCTGCTGCAGGCCCTGTCCGAGCTGATCAAGCGCATCGCCTTCCTGCGCGGCGTGATCACCGAACCCATCAGCGTCGAAGCCGGCAAGTCCGACGAAGAGCTGCTGGCCGAAGAACTGGCCCTCGAAGCCGAGAAGAAGATGGCGGGAGCCAAGTAAATGGAAACCTCATTCATTGCCCAGCAATTTGTCCCGCTGATGTTCGCGGGGCTGTTCCTGTTCCTGCTGTCTGGCATCCCCGTCGCGTTCGGGCTGGCGGCCACCGGGCTGCTGTTCGGCTTTATCGGCATGGAAGCCGGCCTGTTCAACAGCAACCTGTTCCAGGCGCTGCCGCAGCGGGTGTTCGGCATCATGCAGAACGACACGCTGCTGGCCATCCCGTTCTTTACCTTCATGGGCATCATCCTGGAACGATCCGGCATGGCCGAGGATCTGCTGGAGACCGTGGGCCAGGTGTTCGGGCCGCTGCGCGGCGGCCTGGCCATCGCGGTGATCCTGGTGGGCGCCCTGCTGGCCGCCACCACCGGCGTGGTCGCGGCGGCGGTGATCTCCATGGGCCTGATCTCGCTGCCCATCATGCTGCGCTACGGCTACAACCGCACCATCGCCACGGGCACCATCACCGCCTCCGGCACCCTGGCCCAGGCGATCCCGCCGTCCCTGGTGCTGATCGTGCTGGCCGACCAGCTCGGCCGCTCGGTGGGCGACATGTATTCGGGCGCCCTGATTCCCGGCCTGATCCTGGTGGGCATTTACCTGGGCTTTGTCGTGCTGGTGGCCATCATCAAGCCCGACTGGGTGCCCGCGCTGCCGGCCGAGGCCCGCATTTACCGCGAAGACAACGGTGCCAGCGGCCACAAGTCCCTGCTGGCGCTGATGCTGATCTGCGGCGCGGCCGGCTTTGCCTGGTCGCGCGTGCACCAGATCATCATCAACCCGCTGGTGGAGCGCACGCTGCCCGCGCCGGGCGACGAGATCGTCATCATGTCCATGACGGTTGCCTCGCTGCTGGCCCTGGCACTGGCGCTGCTCAACAAGGGCCTGAAGGTCGGGCTGCTGTCGCGCCTGACGGAGCAGGTCACTTTCGTGCTGATCCCCCCGCTGGTGCTGATCTTCCTGGTGCTGGGCACCATCTTCCTGGGCATCGCCACCCCGACCGAAGGCGGCGCGATGGGCGCCCTGGGCGCGCTGATCATGGCCACCAGCCGTCGCAAGCTCAGCATGAAGCTCATGATCCAGGCGCTGGACAACACCTCGCGCCTGTCCATCTTCGTGCTGTTCATCCTGATCGGCTCCACCGTGTTCAGCTTCACCTTCAATGCGGCCGACGGCCACATCTGGGTGGAGCACCTGTTCAAGGACATGCCCGGCGGCGCGCTGGGCTTCCTGATCGTGGTGAACATCCTGATCTTCATCCTGGGCTGCTTCATCGACTTCTTCGAGATCGCGTTCATCGTGATCCCGATCCTGGCGCCGGTGGCCGACAAGATCCTGGCGGGCTTCCTGCCGGCGGGCACGCCGCCCGAGATGACGCTGATCTGGTTCGGGGTGGTGATCGCCATGAACCTGCAGACCTCGTTCCTCACGCCGCCCTTTGGCTTTGCGCTGTTCTACCTGCGCAGCGTGGCCGCCAAGAAGGACTACAAGGACCGGGTGACGGGCGAGACCATTCCCGCGGTGCAGACGACGCAGATCTACAAGGGCTCGATCGCCTTCATCATCCTTCAGGTCATCATGGTGGCCGCCGTGATCGCCTTCCCCACCCTGGTCACCGGCGGTATTGAGAAGGCCGTGCAGATCGACGCCGACAAGGCCCTGCAGCAAATGCAGATGGAGTCCGCGCGCGACGCGGCTCCGCCGGCCAATGAGGCCACCCCGGGTGCTTCGGCCCCTGGCGCGGCACCCGGTGCACCGGCTGGTGGCGACACCGGCAAGGAAGCCAAGGAAGACCCGATGAAGGCGCTGCTGGAATCCATGAAGCAGGACCAGGGCAAGAAGCCCTGACCTGGGGGGATATCCCCCCGGCCGCGTTCCGCGCGGCCCCAATAAAAAGCCCCGCATGCGGGGCTTTTTATTGGGGCCTTCACTGCGCTGGCAGTGAAGGCCTTGCTGGGAGCACCTTACAGGCGCTGGGCTTGCATGAAGTCGTCGAACGCGGCTTCGGAGAAGCGGAACCAGGTGTTGGCATCCTTGCGGAACGCAGAGTAGTCGTCGTAAATCTTCTTCCAGTTGGCGTTGCTGGCGCTCAGCTCGGCATACACCTCCATGGCGGACTTGAATGCGGCGTCCATCACGTCCTTGGGGAAGCGGTGCAGCTTGGTGCCCGAAGCCACCAGTTGCTTGAGCGACGCGGCATTGCGGCCGTCGTACTTGGCTTGCATGTCGGTGTGCGCATAGGCAGCAGCGCTCTCGACAATGGCCTTGTACTCGGAAGACAGGCCGTCATAGGCCTTCTGGTTGACGTACAGCGACAGCTGCGGGCCGCCTTCCCACCAGCCGGGGTAGTAGTAGTGCGGCGCAACCTTGTTGAAGCCCAGCTTCAGGTCGTCGTACGGGCCCACCCACTCGGCGGCGTCGATCGTGCCCTTTTCGAGGGCCTGGTAGATTTCGCCACCGGGGATGTTCTGGGGCACCACGCCGATGCGCTCGGCCACCTTGCCGCCGAAGCCGCCCACGCGGAACTTCAGGCCCTTGAGGTCGGCCACCGACTTGATTTCCTTGCGGTACCAGCCGCCCATCTGCGCGCCGGTGTTGCCCATGGGGAAGTTGACGATGCCCACCTTGGCGTAGAACTCGCGCGTGAGCTTCAGGCCGTTGCCTTCATACATCCAGGCGGTCATCTGGCGGCTGTTCAGGCCGAAGGGAATGGCGCAGTCCAGCGCGTAGGTCGGGTCCTTGCCGAAGAAGTAGTACGGAGCCGTGTTGGCCATTTCAACCGTACCGTTGGACACGCCGTCCAGCACGCCAAAAGCGGGCATCAGTTCGCCAGCGGCGTGCGTGGTGATCTGGAACTTGCCGCCAGACATGTCGCTGACCTTCTTGGCGAACACATCGCAAACGCCGAAGAGGGTGTCCAGTGATTTCGGGAAGCTGGAGGCAATGCGCCAGCGGATGGCGGCCTGGGCATGCACGGCGGGTGCCACGCCTGCGGCCAGGACGCCAGCAATGCCAGCGTGCGTGATAAGGGAACGACGATCCATGGTTTTCTCTCCGGGTAAGGAATTGAACAACCCGCCCCTGACGGAACGAGGACTGTTTAAGAGTCCGGATGATTTTATGAACCGGTTCGACCTAACCGTTGGGGGTTTTCCCTTGCGGTCCTGACGGAAGGCTGTCATTCGCTGACAGCGTTATGTCAGGCTTTGCCGGTCACACGACCTTGAGTGCGGGCCGCGCGGCGCCGGTCAATTCGGCAAAGCGCGCGCGGACCGAAGCCTCGATGCCCGCCGCGTCCAGCCCCTGCAGTGACAGCAGCCGCGCCGGGTCACCGTGCTCGATGAACTCGTCGCGCAAGCCCAGTTGCAGCACCGGCCGGTTGATGCCCGCCGCCTGCAGGGACTCCAGCACCGCACTGCCCGCGCCACCCATGATCGCGCCTTCTTCCAGCGTCACCAGCGCCTCATGCTGGTGCGCCACCTCGTGCAGCAGGGCCTCGTCCAGCGGTTTGGCCCAACGCATGTTGACCACGGTGGCGCCCAGCTTCTCTGCGGCCTGCAGCGCCGGGTGCAGCAAGGTGCCAAACGCCAGGATTGCCACGCCCCGGCCTTTGCGGCGGATCTCGCCACGGCCATAGGGCAAGGCGTCCAGCCCGGGCTGCACCGGCGCGCCCACACCGGCGCCGCGCGGGTAGCGCACGGCCACCGGATGGTCCCGCCCGAAGGCGGTGGACAGCAGCTGGCGGCATTCGGGCTCGTCGGCGGGGCACGCAATGCCCATGTTGGGGATGCAGCGCAGGTAGGCGATGTCGTACGCACCGGCGTGCGTGGCGCCGTCGGCGCCGACGAGGCCGGCGCGGTCGAGCGCAAACACCACCGGCAGGTTCTGCAGCGCCACGTCGTGGATCAGCTGGTCGTAGCCGCGCTGCAGGAAGGTGGAGTAGATCGCCACCACCGGCTTCAGGCCTTCGCAGGCCAGCCCGGCGGCGAATGTGACGGCATGCTGCTCGGCGATGCCCACGTCAAAGTAACGCCCGGGAAAGCGCCGCTCGAACTCGACCATGCCCGAGCCCTCGCGCATGGCCGGCGTGATGCCCACCAGCCGCTCGTCCTTCGCGGCCATGTCGCACAGCCAGTCGCCAAACACCTGGGTGAAGGTGGGGCGTGGCGGCGCGGCCGGCGGCCGCAGGCCCACGGCGGGGTCGAACTTGCCCGGGCCGTGGTAGGCCACAGGGTCGGCTTCGGCCAGCTTGTAGCCCTGCCCTTTTTTGGTGACCACATGCAGGAACTGCGGCCCCTTGAGGTGCTTGAGGTTCTCCAGCGTGGGGATCAGCGAATCCAGGTCGTGCCCGTCGATGGGGCCGATGTAGTTGAAGCCGAACTTCTCGAACAGCGTGGCCGGCACCACCATGCCCTTGGCCTGCTGTTCGATGCGCTTGGCCAGCTCGAAAAGCGGCGGCACCGGCTTGAGCACCTGCTTGCCCACGTTCTTGGCGGCGGCGTAGAACTGCCCGCTCATCAGCTGGGCCAGGTAGCGGTTGAGCGCGCCCACCGGCGGGCTGATGGACATGTCGTTGTCGTTGAGGACCACCAGCAGGTTGCAGTCGGCCACGCCGGCGTTGTTCAGCGCCTCAAAGGCCATGCCCGCGGTCATCGCCCCGTCACCGATCACGGCCACCGCGTGGCGCTGCTCGCCCTTGTGCTTTGCCGCCAGCGCCATGCCCAGCGCCGCCGAAATGCTGGTGGACGAGTGCGCCGTGCCGAAGGTGTCGTATTCGCTCTCGGCGCGCTGCGGGAAGCCCGAAAGGCCCCCGAGCTGGCGCAACGTGTGCATGCGCTCGCGCCGCCCGGTCAGGATCTTGTGCGGATAGGTCTGGTGGCCCACGTCCCACACGAGCCGGTCGTACGGGGTGTTGAAAACATAGTGCAGCGCCACCGTGAGCTCCACGGTGCCCAGGTTGGAACTGAGGTGCCCGCCGGTGCGCGAGACGCTGTCCAGCACGTAGGCGCGCAGCTCGTCGGCCAGCGGCCGCAACTCGGCGCGCGACAGCCGCCGCAGCGCGTGAGGGTCGTCAATGGTTTGCAACAGGGGATAGGACATATCGGTCAGCAGCTGCGGTGGATCACGCGGTCGGCCAGGGCGTGCAGGGCGGCGGTGTCGGCCAGGCCGCTGGCGTCCAGCGCCGCGTGCGCCTGCGCCAGCAGCGCGCGCGCCTGCGCACGGGACGCTTCCAGCCCCAGCAGCGACACGTAGGTGGGTTTGTCGTGGCTGGCATCCTTGCCGGCGGTCTTGCCCAGCGTGGCGGAGTCGGCCGTCACGTCCAGGATGTCGTCCACCACCTGGAACGCCAGGCCGATCGCATCGCCGTACTGCGCGAGCGTCGCCTGTGCCTTCGCATCGGGCGCGCCACAGGCCGCGCCCATGACGACGCTGGCCTTGAGCAAGGCGCCGGTCTTGGCCAGGTGCATGGTGCGCAGTTGCGCCTCGTCCAGCGGACGGCCCACGCTGGCCAGATCAATCGCCTGGCCGCCGGCCATGCCGGCGTAACCGGCCGCCCGCGCCAGCAGCGCGCACAGGCGGGCCTGCACCGCAGGCGCGACTTCGTCGGCGTCGGGGGTGAGCAGCTCAAACGCCAGCGCCTGCAGCGCGTCGCCGGCCAGCAGGGCCTGCGCCTCGCCAAAGGCCACGTGCACCGTGGGCTTGCCCCGGCGCAGCACGTCGTTGTCCATGCAGGGCATGTCGTCGTGCACCAGCGAGTAGGCGTGGATCAGTTCGACCGCGCAGGCCGCGCGCAGGGCGGCCTGTGGCTGCCCGCCCACGGCCTTACTGGCGGCCAGCACGAGCAGGGGTCGCAGCCGCTTGCCGCCGTCCAGCACGGCGTAGCGCATCGCATTGCCCAGGCCAGCCGGCGCATCGGCCAGCACCCATTGCGACAGCGCCTGCTCGACGCGGTCGAGCTGCTGCGCCGACCAGCGCTCAAAATCCGCCCCGGCGACCGGGTTCACTCTTGCGTCCACGGTTTCAGCGTGCCTTCGTCCAGGACCCGTATCTGGTTTTCCACGGCGTCCAGGCGGTCGCGGCAAAAACGCAGCAGCTCGGCACCACGCTGGTACCCCTGCAACAGCTGCTCCAGCGGCACCTGGCCGGCCTCGATGCGGCCCACGATCTGCTCGAGCTCCTGCAGCGCGGCTTCGTAGCTGGGCGGCTCGGTCTGCGGGGTGGTGGCGGGGGCCTTGGGCATGGTGCGCGCGGAGGGGAAACGGGCAAAACCCCGATTCTAGGCTTTGGCGCAGATCAAGGAGGCCCTTGTCCGGGGCCTGCCATCGCTACGAAACGCAGGGGCGCAGGTACAATCCGCTTCCCCCTCGAACGACTTGTGCGTTCGGGGGCACTTTTTTTCGCGCCGCTCTCCGGATACGCGCTTTCCCTGCCCCTTCATAGGGGGAGTCTCTAGGTCAGGTCACCCATGTCTGATTTAAGTCTTCAATTTCAGCAGGCTTCAAGCCAACTGCCGGTTTCAAGCTATTTCGACGAGGCACTGCACCAGCGCGAGCTGGAGGCCATCTTCCAGCGCGGGCCGCGCTACGTCGGCCACGCCCTGGCGGTGCCCAATGCCGGGGACTACCACACGCTGCCCCAGGAGCACGCAGGCCGCGCCCTGGTCAACACAGGCACAGGCATCGAGCTGATCTCCAATGTCTGCCGCCACCGCCAGGCGGTGATGCTCAAAGGCCGCGGCTCGCTCAACGACACCGCCAAGGGCAGCGCCGGGGGCAACATCGTGTGCCCGCTGCACCGCTGGACCTACGACACCCACGGCCAGCTGCTGGGCGCGCCGCACTTCGCCGACGACCCCTGCCTGAACCTGCGCAACTGGGGTCTGCGCGAGTGGAACGGCCTGCTCTTTGAGGACAACGGCCGCGACATCGCCGCCGACCTGGCCGGCATGGGCCCGCGCAGCGCGCTCGATTTTTCGGGCTACGTGCTGGACCGGGTGGAGATGCACGAGTGCAACTACAACTGGAAGACCTTCATCGAGGTCTACCTTGAGGACTACCACGTGGGCCCGTTCCACCCCGGGCTGGGCGCGTTCGTGAGTTGCGAAGACCTGCGCTGGGAGTTCAAGCCGCACTACTCGGTGCAGACGGTGGGCGTGGCCAACCGTCTGGGCAAGGCGGGCAGCCCGGTGTACGAGCGCTGGCACAAGGCGCTGCTGGACTACCGCCGGGGTGAGCCGCCGCCCTGGGGCGCGATCTGGCTGACCTACTACCCGCACATCATGGTGGAGTGGTACCCGCATGTGCTGACCGTCTCCACGCTGCACCCCATGGGGCCGCGCAAGACCATGAACATGGTGGAGTTCTTCTATCCGGAAGACATTGCCGCGTTCGAGCGCGAATTCGTCGAATCGCAGCAGGCCGCCTACATGGAAACCTGCATCGAGGACGACGAGATCGCCGAGCGCATGGACGCCGGACGCGAGGCGCTGATGCGCCGCGGCGAGAACGAAACCGGTCCCTACCAGAGCCCGATGGAGGACGGCATGCAGCACTTCCACGAGTGGTACCGGCGCCAGATGGGCCTTACGCCGCTATACATTTGATAGCGGCTCAACCAATACCCACGGGGGCTGCGGCCCGATTTGACAAGGAAAACTGAGCCATGCAGGCCCTCTGGATGGTGCTCGCCTCGCTGCTCTTCGCCACCATGGGCGTGTGCGTCAAGATCGCGTCGGCGTACTTCAACAGCGCCGAGCTGGTGTTCTACCGCGGCGTGATCGGCATGTGGGTGATGTGGGCGCTGGCGCGCTCCAGCGGCGTGAGCCTGGCCACCACCTACCCCGGCATGCATGCCTGGCGCAGCCTGATCGGCGTGATGTCGCTGGGGGCATGGTTCTACGCCATCGCCCACCTGCCGCTGGCCACCGCGATGACGCTCAACTACATGAGCAGCGTCTGGGTCGCCGCCTTCCTGATCGGGGGCGCCCTGCTGGTCTGGAACCCGCTGCGCAAGGATTCACAACCGCTGCGCCAGGGGCCGTTGATGCTGACGGTGATTGCAGGCTTCGCCGGCGTGGTGATGATGCTGCGCCCCACGCTGGACCAGAACCAGCTGTTTGCCGGCCTGATCGGGCTGCTCTCGGGCCTGGGCGCGGCTTTCGCCTACATGCAGGTGATGGCGCTGGGCAAGGTCGGCGAGCCCGAGGCGCGCACGGTGTTCTACTTTGCCGTTGGCTCGGCCGTGGCCGGCGGCGCCGGCATGCTGGTGACCGGCACGTCCGTGTGGAACTGGACCCACGCGCTGTGGCTGCTGCCGGTGGGCCTGCTGGCCTCGCTGGGCCAGCTGTGCATGACGCGCGCCTACAGCCACGGCGCCAAGCTGGTGGTGGCCAGCCTGCAATATTCGGGCATCGTCTTCGGGGCGTTTTACAGCGTGGTGCTGTTCAACGACCAGTTGCCGCCCATTGCCTGGGCCGGCATGGCATTGATTGTGGCCAGCGGCATCGCCGCCACCGTGCTGCGCAAGCGCGCCGCCCCCGACGCCCCCGGCGAAGAACATTGAGGAGCCCCTTCCATGACCCAAGCCCCCTGCACCACCCTGATCACCCCGCAGCAGCTCATGACGATGCAGGGCAGCGGCGCGCCGCTGCGCATCTTTGACTGCAGCTTTGACCTGATGAACCCTGCCGCCGGCGAGCAGCAGTACCTGGATTCCCACATCCCCGGCGCGGTGTACGTGCACCTGGACCGCGACCTCAGCGTCAAGGGCGCCAGCGATGCCGCGTCCGGCGGGCGCCACCCGCTGCCCAGCCGCGAGGCCTTTGCCCGCTGGCTCGGAAAGACGGGCTTTGACAACACCATGCAGGCCGTGGTGTACGACCGCCAGGGCGTCAACTACTGCGGCCGGCTGTGGTGGATGCTCAAGTGGGCGGGCCACGACGCCGTGGCCGTGCTGGACGGCGGTCTGCAGGCCTGGGTGGCCGCCGGGGGCGTGGTGGCCACCGGCCCCCAGGAGCCAGTTTCAGCATCAAATTACGCCCTGGCCCCCGCCATTGCTCGATTGGCCACTACAAATTTGATAGCAGACCGGCTTGGGTCCGCCGCTCAGACCGTGGTGGACGCGCGCGCCGCGCCGCGCTTTCGCGGCGAGGTGGAGCCGCTGGACCCGGTGGCCGGCCACATCCCCGGCGCGCTGAACCGCCCGTTTGCCGCCAACATCGGCGAGGACGGGCGCTTCAAGCCCGCAGCGCAGTTGCGCGCGGAGTTCGAGGCGCTGCTGGGCGGGCGCGACCCGGCCAGCGTGGTGCACCACTGCGGCAGCGGCGTCAGCGCCGTGCCCAACGTGCTGGCAATGGAGATTGCCGGGCTGGGCACCACCGCGCTCTACGCCGGAAGCTGGAGCGAATGGTGCTCGGACACCTCACGGCCGGTCGAGCGCGGCTGAAGCCGGCGCCCTGATCGCGGCCTACTTGATCAGGGCCTGCACCGCCCGGAACTGCGCGTGCTGGGCGGTGCGCAGCCACTCGAACGCCACCATCTCGGTGGTCAGCAGCTCGGCCCCGGCGGCGGCCAGGCGGTCAAAGGCGGCGTCGCGGTTGCGCTCGGTGCGCGAGCCGCAGGCGTCCGTCACCACCCAGACCTCGAACTCCTCGTCCAGCAGGTCCAGCGCGGTCTGCAGCAGGCAGACATGGGCCTCACAGCCCGCCAGCACCAGCGTGTTGCGGCCAGCGGCGGGCGCGGGCGGGGCTTTCTGCAAATGGCGCGGCAGGCTGCGCGCATTGCCCGCCCCGCCCTGGCGCGGCGGCGGCGCGGCGGGCCGCAGCGCTTCGGCCAGGCCATCGGCCACGGCGCTGAAATGCATCTTGGCCAGCGTGCGGGCGCACAGGGCACGCACTTCGGGCACGTTGGCGCCCAGCTTGTCCGGGTTCTGCTCGGTGCCCCACACGGGCACCGACAGCAGGCGCGCCATTTCGCCCAGGCGAACGGCATTGGCCAGCACGGCGGCGTGGTCGTGGATGGCCGGCAGGAGCCGGGCCTGGTAGTCCACCAGGATCAGTTGTGAATCGTCAGCGTCCAGCAGCATGGGGTTTCCTTTGGCTGGGGGGATTATTCCCGCTGCGGGGCGCACTCACCCGGGACGCAGCCGCACCAGCAGGCCGCGGGGGTTGTCGGTCAGCAGGTAGATGAAGCCGTCGGGGCCCTGGCGCACATCGCGGATCCACAGGCCCTGCTCCTCCAGCAGGCGGTGCTCGCGCACCACCTTGCGCCCGGCCAGCTCCAGCCGGGTCAGGAAGTTGAACTTGACCGAACCCACCAGCAGGTTGCCCTTCCAGCCCGGGCCGTAGCGGTCGCTCGTCACGAAAGCCATGCCCGAGGGCGCGATCGACGGCGTCCAGTGGTGCAGCGGCTGCTCCATGCCGTCCTTGTGGGTGATGCCCTCGCCGATCCTGCCGCCGCCGTACTGCTCGCCATAGGTGATCACCGGCCAGCCATGGTTGCGCCCGGGCAGCGGCACGTTGATCTCGTCACCGCCCTGCGGGCCGTGCTCGTGCATCCAGTATGTGCCGTCCGGTGCCAGGGTGGCGCCCTGCGGGTTGCGGTGGCCATGGCTCCAGATCTCGGGCATCGCGCCAGGCTGCCCCACGAACGGGTTGTCGCGCGGCACGGCGCCGTCCTTGGTGATGCGCACCACCTTGCCGTGGTGGTTGTCCAGCGTCTGCGCGTCGCGCATGCGGTGGTAACGCTCACCCAGGGCGAGGAAGAGGTTGCCGTCGCGCGCCTCCACGATGCGGCAGCCAAAGTGCAGGCTGCTGGAGACCTTGGGCTTCTGGCTGAACAGGATGCGCAGTTCCTCCAGCCGGCTGGCGTCTGCAGACAGCCGGGCGCGCGCCAGCGCCGTGCTGTTGCCGCCAGCGCCGGGCTCGGAGAAGCAGAAGTAGAGGGTGCGGTTGCGGGCAAATTCGCTGTCGGCGGCCACGTCCAGCAGGCCGCCCTGCCCGCCAACGGCCATATCGGGCAGGCCCGCCACCGGCGCGCCCACACGGCCGTCGGCCTCGATCACACGCAGCCGCCCGGGCCGTTCGGTCACCAGAAAGCGCCCCTCGGGCAGGAAGGCCAGCCCCCAGGGCGTCTGCAGCCCGCTGGCCACCGTCTCGGGTCGCACGCCCTGAGCCTGCGCGGGCGCGGCGAGCAGGTGAATTGCTATCAAAACAATAGCGGGCAAGGTCCAACTGGCGGGGGCTGAAGGCATATTTCGCTTGTCAATCTGCATTGCAGGCCTCCTTGAGCCAGTTTGCACCACTTGCGAAAACACAGAACGCTGTCGCGCTTGACCGGCAAAAAAGCCCCCGGACAGGGCGACGGCATTCAAATTCCTTGAATTCCCTTGAAAATCAATGCATTATGGAAACTATCGAGAAAACGCTTTAGCTCCAGAACGCCCGACAACGACACCCGATCCAGTTGCGCCTCCATCCTACGCCGCCATGCGAATCCCTGCCCTCCTGCTGAGTTTGACCCTGCCCCTGGCCGCCCTGGCCGGGCCGCAGGGCGACGACCTGGGCCGATTTCTGGCCGACCGCGGCCTGGTGCAGCGGCTGGAGCAGGCCGGGCGCGAACTGAGCACACGCACCGGCGAGCTGGCGGTACACGCCATGGGTTTCATCGGCGTGCCCTACAAGTGGGGCGGCAACTCGCCCGAGACCGGCGGGCTGGACTGCAGCGGCTTCGTCAAGGCGGTGTACGAGCAGATCGCCGGGCGGGTGCTGCCACGGCGCAGCGACCAGCAGGCCGCCGCCACGCAACCCATCGACACCACCGAGCTGCAGCCCGGTGACCTGGTGTTCTTCAACACCATGAAGCGCGCGTTCAGCCACGTGGGCATCTATGTGGGCGAGGGCCGTTTCGTGCACGCCCCGCGCACCGGCGCGGAGATCCGCATGGAAGACATGCGCGGCCGCTACTGGGCGCAGCGTTTTGATGGGGCGCGCCGTGTGCCGGGCGCGGATGCCGCTCCCCCGGCCAGCCCTGCAGCGCTTGCACCCGCCGCGCTTGCCCCTGCGGCTGCGCCCGCACCACAGCCCGCCACCGCGCTCCTGCCCTGAGCCGGGCTCGCGGGGGGCGACTTGCGGCCGCTCAGTCCGCCTTGACGCCGGCGTCCTTGATCACCTTGGCCCACTTGGCCGTCTCGGCGGTGATGAAGGCGTCAAATTCCTCGGGCGTGCCGCCCGCGCCAAACGTGCCCATGGCATCCAGCCGGGCGCGCGTCTCCTCGCTCCTGATGATGCGGCCCACCTCGTCGGACATGCGTTTCACGATGTCGCGCGGCGTGCCGGCCGGCGCCAGCATGCCGGCCCAGGTGCTGCCCATGAAGCCCGCAAAGCCCTGCTCGATGAAGGTGGGCACCTCGGGCGCCGCGGGCAGCCGCTTGTCGTGCGACAGGCCGATCAGGCGCACCTTGCCCTGCTTGCCCTGGTTGATCAGGCCCACGGCGGCGTCAAAGAACAGCTGGATCTGCCCGCCCATCAGGTCGGTCAGCGCCGGCACCGCGCCGCGGTAGGGGATGTGGACCATGAAGGTCTTGGTGATGGCCTTGAACAGCTCGGTGGTCAGGTGCGCGGCCGAGCCGTTGCCGCTGGACCCGAAACTCACCTTGCCGGGGTTGGCGCGGGCGTAGTCCACCAGCTCTTTGGCGGTCTTGAACGGCGCGTTGTTGTTGACGGCGGCCAGGAGCGGCGAAATGCCCATCAGCGACACGCCCACCAGGTCTTTCTTCGGGTCGTAGGGCAGCTTGGGGTACAGGGTGGTGTTGGCGGCGTAGGCCGCGATCACCACGCCGAAGGTGGAGCCGTCCGGCGGCGCCTTGGCCACCGCGTCCACGCCGATGATGCTGTTGGCGCCGGGCTTGTTGTCGATGGTCACCGTCTGGCCCAGCCGCGTCTGCAGGCCGTTTTGCACCAACCGCGCCATCTGGTCGGTAAAGCCGCCCGGCGTGTATGGCACGACGATGCGGATCGGCTTGTTGGGCCAGGCGCCCTGGCCACGCGCGGGCAGCGCCACCGTGGCGGCGCCCAGGCTGGCGGCGACTACGACTTGGCGGCGGCTGGGGCCGCCCGGCTGTACTGGCTTCATTGCAGATCTCCTTGTTGAGACCCATTGTTGAATGCGCGCGGCCAGCGGCGGATCAGGGTTTGCCGCCCTCTGCTGTCTCCCGCAGGACACGTGCGGCCAGTCCCGCCGCCCACCGGGACGGAAACGCCCCGTCACATTCGGCCGTGCGCACCGGGTTGCGCAGACCGCCCGCGAGCGTCTAGAGTGCGAAGGATCACAACTCATCGGAGAACACCATGCGCATGCTGCCCACCCTGATCGCTGCCCTCGCCACCCTGGTCTTCACTGGCGCCCAGGCGCAACAACCAAATGACGGCTCCGCGCCCGAAACCTCGGCTTTCAAAGGGCTGGACAAGAACAACGACGGCTCGCTCAGCCCCGCCGAGGTGGCGGGCAACAAGGAGATCGCCAAGCGCTTCAAGGCCTTTGACGCCAACAAGGACGGCAAGCTGCAGGAACCGGAATACCTCAAGGCCGCGCAGGACAACACCAAGCGCGTGGCCGCCGACAGCGCGATCACCACCAAGGTCAAGAGCGGCCTGCTGTTCGCCAAGGGCATCCCCTCGACGGCCATCTCGGTGGAAACCTACGAGGGACGCGTGCAGCTGTCGGGCTTTGTGGAGAACAAGGACCAGATCGCCACCGCCGGCAAGATCGCGGGCGATGTCTCCAGCGTCAAGAAGGTGCAGAACGACCTGAAGGTCAAGTAGAACGCCTACACCGCGCCTGGCGTCGAAAATCGCCGGGCCCACTCTGTGCGCAACTGGCCAGCGGCAAACTCCGGCGTATAGACCTCGGCGGCACGCTCGCCGGCCCTTCGCGCAATGGCCTCGCACTCGGCGTCGTTGTCGCGGCACCATTGCAGGCGTTCGCCCAGGTCGCTGAAATCGTTCGCCACCGGCACGTAGTGCTCCCAGGGCTGGAACTGCCGGGTGAAGAAACCCTGCCAAGGTGACGCTGGCGACAGCACCACGCTGCCGCTCATCAGCTTCCAGGCCCAGGCGTCCCAGGTGCGGGAGTAGCCGTCCACATCCAGAAGGTAGCGATAGCCCATCTGGTGTGCACGCGAAATGCGTTCGCCCAGGTACACATCCATCGCCAGGCCCTCACGGGCCACGACTTGCGCGAGCCAGGCGCGCGGGTGCGGCCGGCCCGGCACCAGCGGTGGCAGAAAGTTGGTGACCTCACCGTGGTTGCCCGCGCAGAAGATCGCACGCGCCTGGCGCTGGGCCCAGGGCCGTACAGCCTGCGCCACTTCGGCAAACATGTCCCGGTAATGGTTGCGCTCCAGAAAGTGGCCTTCCGGCCAAAGCCAGGCGCTGGGGTCGCCCTCATGCGCGCAGTAGCAGACCACCCAGGGCTGGCGGACGCTGAAGACAGGGTACTCGCCTGTCTGGCCCACCCATTCAATCATCGAAGCCGTGCGCCACGTCGGCGCAACGGGCCGATAGTCCGGCGAAAACCCGATTCGCTCCCGCCACCCGTCGTAGAAGCAGAACGCGAACCAGAATGGCTCTTGCCGCTTGCCCTCCACGACGTACCCGTCCAGGAATTTCAGCAGCACGGGTAGCCAGCGGCGAAAGGTGCCCTGGCAATGCTTGAGGCGATCAGTACGAAACCACCGCCGGTGCTCCAGCCGCGACGGGCCAACCGACCACGCCTGATCGCGTGGCGACCACCCGATGAGGCAGACGTTCCACGGGAGCGCATCCACATCTGCGGAGAACTTGCGCCGAAAGTCCGCCAATGAAAGCAACTGCATCGTCATGCAGGCGCGAGGCCCGACCGGAGGAATGCGCGAACCTCGCGCAGACAGGCGGGCACGGTTTTGAACCGACCCTCAGTCGAACCAGGCGGCCAGGCTACCCGCACAGCAGATCTCGCGCACCCGGGCCGACCACGTCTCACGGAAGTGTTCCCGTCCGGTCCGGTAGTCGTCGGACAGCATGTGCTTGCCCAGCGGGATGCGGTCGCCCATCTGCTCGACCAGGGCTTCCTGCGTCACCCTGGAAAAAGCGGCATCGCAGCGCGCTGCGTCAAACGGCTGTCCGAACACGTCGGTGATCTTGCGGAACTCGCCATGGCGGTCGGACTTGAAGCGGTCGTGCCGCACCGCCGCGCGGGAGCGCCCCGGGGCCAGCCACTTCTCGAGGTTGGCCCGGTAGGAGCGGCACTCCGCCTCGATTTCAGCCGCGTCGAAATCGGTGAAGGCTTTCTTCTCGCGCCGGCCAAAGAAGGGCTTCCTCATCGCTTCGTTGTGCTGGTAATTGAGATACGAAAACACCGTCTCGACCGGGTCCCGGTACAGGTACAGGTCGGCGTTGCGTGCGATGTCCAGCCGGGGGTGATCGTGATCATGGAACCACATCCAGTCGGTGCGGCTCTTGTCCATGAAGGTGGTGCGGCGCTCCCGCAGTCGGGGCCGGTCAAAGTAAAGCTCCATCACTGCGTTGATCCAGTGCGAGCCTGTGCGCGGATAACTGATGAACAGCGGGTACTGGTCGATGCGGGGGTCGGTGGTGGGGGTTTTGCCGGTCATGTCGCGGTGCGCCGAATTCGGGTTGGGCCAAGGCTTTCGGGTGGCGGCAAGTATCCCATACCCCCGGTCTCCAGGGTGCGTTGGCCGACAATGGCGGCATGAGCAATTTCTGGTTGATGAAATCCGAACCCGAGGAGTGTTCGATCGACGATGCGCTGGCCGCGCCCGCTGCCACCGTGGCCTGGACGGGGGTGCGCAACTACCAGGCACGCAACTTCATGCGTGACGCCATGCAGGTCGGTGATGGCGTCCTGTTCTACCACTCCAGTTGCGCCGAACCCGGCATCGTGGGTCTTGCGCGGATCGCCTCGGGCACGCGTCCCGACCCGACGCAGTTCGACCCCAGGTCGCCCTATTTCGACCCGGCCTCCAGACCCGACGCCCCGCGCTGGCTGTTGCTGGACGTGCAGGCCCTGCGCAAGACACGGCTGCTGGGCCTGCCCGAACTGCGCGCGACACCGGCGCTGGCCGGCATGCGACTGCTACAGCGTGGCAACCGGCTGTCCGTGATGCCGGTGGATGCTGTGCACTGGCACCTGATCGGCGAGTTGTTGACGCGCTGACGGCTGGCCCGCACGGCCTGCGTGTTCCGCGACAACTGGCCCGGGTCCACCCGGCCCAAAGAGCGGAACATCGATCGGACCGGGTGTGGCCTTTCGCAGCAGGTGCGAAGCGACTTTCAGGCGACGACAGCAGTGCGAGCCCACTCCGCCAGGCCAGGCGCACACTGCGCATACAAGCGCGTCATCACCGGATGATCAGGAGGCGACACGCCTCCGATGGTCTTGTTGACGTCGATCAGGATGGGCTGGCCCTTGTGAAGCAGGTAGTCAATCTTTCCGTAGTCCAGCCCCATGTCCTGGGCCCGGCGCACGATGGCGGGGTGCGCTTCGCAAGGTTCCAGATGTGTGGCGTTGCCATAGCGCACGACAGGGCTGGCTGAGCGGGTCAGCACGCCAGCATGGCGCGCCCCGATGAATATGACGGCTCGGGCCACGTACTCACCTTGGTCGATTTCGGGCAGGAACCGCTCGACAAAGACGCCCCGGCGTCCCACAAGCATTGCCGGCACGTTCGCCATGGACGGGTACACACGGTAGTCGCCCGGCCAATCCAGGCCGGCGCGGCCGAGCACACGCCTGGCACAGCTGCTTGTGGCCTGCAAGGCCCGCCGCCACGCGGGGAAGTGGAACCGCTCCGGCACACCCGCGTGGTTGAGGTCGGTCTTCACGATGACCGGCCCATTCCAGCCGTCCCCCGCGCGCACCCCCTGGCGACTGACTGTGGACTTGCGGATGTCGCGCACACGCAGGTTCATGCACAGCGGATACTTCGCCGCAAGTTCAAGGTACTGCGGGGGCACCAGACTCAGGTCCACATGCAATATCGCCACATCAGCAGGCACGAACCGCCCTGCTCCATAGACCGGTACGACGTCATGCCCCTGACCGGCCCACAGCCTTGCCAGAAGATGGATCCGGTACGACTCCGGCGGACGTCCGGAATCAGATTCATGCAACAGAAGAGCGATGCGCATGCGCGTTGGGCTTGAAGTGGCAACGCTTCACGCTACTCCCGTCGCGACAAGAGCCGATTGATGCGCATCAAAACCGGGGTTTCAGCTTCGCTCGGAAGCGAACTGGCGAGCGATGCGCAAATTCACCCCATCGCCTACCGGACACCAGCGCCAGGCGCACCATTTGGAAAGCCAAGATCTGCCCAGTAAACCGGTGGAATCCGGGGCAACAAAGATGCGCGTTCGGCCGGGGCCGAAATCGCCATGGCGGCCTTGAAATAGGTCAGCGCCCGCTGCGGCTGGCGCGTCCCGGTGGTGAACATGTTGCCCAACAGGATAAGCCCGGCCTGTCGCGTGGAGGGATAGGCGTCCATGCGTTTCTCCATGAACACCTGCGCAGCATCATGCCGGGACGCGCGCCAGGCGGCTTCAAACGCCGCATTGAGCATGGCAAAGTCGTCCAGCCCCTTCCCGATCGCTTCAGTGGCCAGTTCCACCGCACGCAAGTCGTCGCGCGCCTGGGCGGCCATCACGACCGCAATCCCCATCCACGCCGGCGAGTCCGGCCGCGTTTTACGCACCTTGTCAATCCAGGCCTGCGCCTTGGCCGGCTCTCCCGACATGGCCCTGGCGCGCGCGGCGCCCAACATCGGCGGCAACGCATACGGGCGTGCGGCGCTGAGAGCCTCCCAGCCCCATGCCGCATTCTTCCAGTCACGCCAGCGTGTCAATTGTTCGACAGGCGGTTGAATGAGCACGCGGTAGTTTGGGGCCAGGGCAACACCCTCTCGCAATGCACTCAGCATGCTCGCCTTGGTTTCGTTCCATTTCGGGTGGTCTGCATCACCAGACCCACTGACAAGTTGGCCCAATCGCGCCGCCCTGACCAGCCGCCATTCCGCCTGCGCCGCCTGCACTGAAACATAGACGGCCAACAGCGAACCCACAAGTGTGACCAGCGCCATAAGTTGTCCGTAGGACGCTCGCCAGACCAGCACCGAGGCACCAACGCGAGAGGGTCGCCCTCCTAGCCGCGCGTCTGATGCGGCGATCACCGCAAGACACAATGCGCCCATCGCCAATGTCGAGCCCATGTGCCATGGAAAGCCAAGGGCACTGGTCACGGCCAATGCCCCGAGGCTGGCCAACGCCGTCACCCGGATCGGGGCCTCAGCCAGAGCATCGGTGCGGCGATCGGTCGCGGTCATCCACACCGCTCGCAGCACACCTGCCAGCAGCACGAAGAGTGCAGCCGCCCCCGCCAGACCGTACTCGGCCAACAACTGGACAAATTCGTTGTGCGCGTATCCATGGTTCTCGATGCCGACCTTGAGGTCTTGCGTGAGTGGAACTGCCACCTCCCAGGCACCGGCACCGACACCCGCGACAGGGTTGGCGCGGACCATCGCCGCCGTCTCCCGCAAGAACAGGAACCGAAATCCGAGGGACTCATCACCCAGGCCAATGGAGCCTGTGCGCGTGAATGCCCGCTCGAGCGCATGGCCTCCCCGTTGCTCCGCCAAAAGCTTGGGGTTTCCGGCGGGGATTGCACCCAGACCGCCCACAGTTGCCAGAAGCAAGCCCCCCGCCAGGAGTCGCTGGCCCGGCGTCCAGGCACCTAAAGCCAGCTGGCCCCGCAGCCACCACCCTGCCGCCGGAAGCAGGACCAGGACGTTGAACCACATCGTCGCCAAAGCGCTTCGTGTGCCAGTCATCATCAGGGCCACCAGGACGAACCCGTTGGTCACGGCCAGCAGCCCAACTTGCTTCATGCTGCGTGCCCGCGCCAGCAACAGCGCTCCGAAGGGGATCGTGCAGGCAACAAATTCTGCAAAGAAATTGCGGTTGACAAATGTAGAGCCGGGATTGGGACCCTGCGCAAACAGGTTCAGGTCAAACCAGAACTGCAACGCAGCCCATACCCCCGCTCCCACCGCACCAAGATGGATGCCCCAGGCCAACAACCCGACACGCTCACGAGAAAGGGTGTTGAGGCCAAGCCAAAACAGCAGGCCCGCCAAGAACCAGCGCACCGCCTCGACGCCTGCCAGGTAGGTATGCGACCAGGCCATGCTGCCGAGTGCGTACAGAAACAAGATCAGGGGAAACCAAAGCAAAAAATGCCAACGCAGCGGATCACGCCGGTCCCGCTGCCGCCAGAAAAAAGCGAATGCGCCGACAAGCGTCAACAGCGCAACCACAGCACCCTTCAACGTGTCCTGCATGAGCTCCTGAACAGGCGATCCGACCACTGGAGCGAGCAAGGCCATCGTGGCCAGTACAGGCACCGTCCGGTCGTCCCGTGTCACCTCGGCGGGCAACGCGCCGGAACCTTCAAGCCCCGTACCGCGTCCCCCAGTCAAGGACGATGCCGGGGCGGCGGACGCAATCGCGGCTGAGGCGGCTGTTCCGGGCGGAGAACCCGAATCCACAGAGGAGTTTCGGCGGGGAATCTGTCTTTTTTTTGCCATGAATGTGACACCGCGAAGCACCCTCCAGGCCAATCGTGGCCGACGTTGGTCGGGCGCGCTGGCGCTATTGTTACCGCAAGGGGCGACTTCGGTCCGGTCCACAACGCGCTACAGGCTCCGGCACCAGCTGCCGCCCCGAAGAAACCGGCAATTGATGTCGATCAAGAGATTCTCTGCCGGCTGACGCACCATCGACAGAGCCCGTCACCCTGTTCACCCGACCGAGGAACCCCGTGAAGAAGACCAACACCGCCGCCCGCCCCTCCCCGACCACCGGCCGGCCCGCTGCCCGCGCTGTCACGCGCCGGCCTGCCGTGCAAGTTCGACAGGTCAAGGACGGGGACGTCCTGGCCCATCCCGGCCAGCGCGGCGCCGAAGCGGACCGCATCGCCCGGCGCACGAGCACCACACAATCCGTGCATGAGATGGTCCTGTCGGACCTGCTGGCACGCGGTGCAGACGGATCCACAGCCAATGGCGAAACGATCCGCCGCCTGCAGACGCTGATCAGCGGGGCGTCCCCGGACGAAGCAAAAGCGCTGCGGCGGGCACTCTTCAGGCGTGAAGAAGCGGTGCCTGCCGGGCTCGACCCGGATCTGGAACTCAGCGCCGGATGGCGCGAAGGCGCGTACCCCTACAAGAACCTGCTGTCCCGAAAGGAGTACGAGAAGCAGAAGTACCGCCTGCAAGTCGAACTGCTCAAGCTGCAAGCCTGGGTCAAGGACACGGGCCAGCGGGTGGTGATCCTGTTCGAGGGGCGCGATGCCGCAGGCAAGGGGGGTGCCATCAAGCGGTTCATGGAGCACCTCAATCCCCGCGGCGCCCGGGTGGTGGCCCTTGAAAAACCCAGCGAAGTGGAGCGGGGACAGTGGTACTTCCAGCGCTACATCCAGCACCTTCCCACGCGTGGAGAGATCGTGTTGTTTGACCGCAGCTGGTACAACCGCGCCGGAGTGGAGCGGGTCATGGGGTTCTGCTCGGAAGGCGAGTACGAGGAGTTTCTGCGCCAGACCCCGGAATTCGAACGGCAGCTGGTTCGCTCCGGTGTGCACCTGTTCAAGTTCTGGTTCTCGGTAAGCCAGAGCGAGCAGCGCCGACGCTTCAACGAGCGGCAGGCGCACCCGCTGAAGCAGTGGAAACTGAGCCCCATCGACATGGCTTCGCTGGACAAGTGGGAGGACTACACGCGCGCCAAGGAAGCGATGTTCGTTCACTGCGACACCTCGGACGCTCCGTGGACGGTGATCAAGTCCGACTGCAAGAAGCGGGCACGCCTGAACGCCATGCGCTACCTGCTGCAGCGCATTCCCTACGCCAGGAAGGACATCACGACCATCGGCGCCGTTGACCCGCTGATCGTGGGACGCCCCTCGCTGGTGCCCAGTGTCAGCGAGGACCAGCTCGCATCCACCGGGGGTTAGCCCCCGCCGAAGGGCGCCATGCCCATGCCGGCGGGGCTTTCCTGCCTATGTCGGCCATCGCACGGACGGCAATGCACGGTTGATTCAAGCTGGTGCCTTCAACACTGAGGACCCCATGCCAAAAACAACCCAACCGGCAAGCGTCAAGACCCTGCGTCGCGACGCGCGCAAGCACATGGAACTGGGTGCCGTGACGCAGGACTACTGCGCAGACCGCGATGCCGTCATCGGTCAACTCAACGAAGCCCTGGCCACCGAGCTGGTCTGCGCGCTGCGTTACCGTCGCCATCACTTCATGGCGCGGGGAATCCATGCCCGCGGAATCACGGCCGAGTTTCTGGCCCACTCCAACGAAGAACTCGCCCATGCCGACATGCTGGCCGCGCGGATCGTCCAGCTGGGCGGCGAGCCAGATTTCGAGCCCGCCGGCCTGGCGGCCCGAAGCCATGCCGAATACGTCGCTGGCACGCATTTGCGCGACATGATCCACGAAAACCTGGTCGCCGAACGGATCGCCATCCACAGCTATCGCGACATGGTCCTCTTCCTGGGCTCTGATGACCCTACGACCAGCGACATCCTGAAAAAAATACTCGCCGTGGAAGAGGAGCATGCCGACGAACTGGCCGATCTGCTGGAGGAGTTCCCCATCGGCGAATAAACCGGCCAGGGGGCTTGGCAGCAGGGCTCAGGGTCGCGCGAAGAACCGGCGCGCCCTGCGCAGCCATGCCGCAGGACTGAAAGGCAGCGCTCCCCGCGCCAGCCTCTGGTGGTCGTCGCGCTGGACCCCGGGCGCCAGCAGCCCCGCATAGGCGTGCAGCAGCGCTTGCCGGTCCATGCCCGCGTCCTGCGAGTAGAACGACAAGTGCGAGACCGCGAAGGCGTTGCAGATGAGATTGGAGCGCCCCGTCGCCTGCGGGATCTTCACGCTCAGCATGTCCTCGTCGTCGCCGCGCAGGCCCTGGATCAGGTTCAGGTCGCGGCCCAGGTAGCTGATGAAATTGATGCTCAGCCGATCCGGCGCCCGCGTGGTACCGGGATATCCAATCGAATGCGGCGCATGGAGAAAGACTTCATGCAGCCGCGTGGCCAGATCCGCCCGCTCCCACAACAGCCCGTACATGCCCGCCGGGGGATAGGGCATCCGGGGGAAATCAGCCGGAAGCAAACCGCATTGCTGCTGGAAATACGCGCACACGCCGTTGTTGACGACGTTGGCCGACAGCAGGAAGGTCTCCTGGTCCTGCAGCCGGTAGGCGATGAACTGCTGCAGCTGTTCCAGATCGATGTAGACGATGTCGTCATCCACCTTGATGAACACGGCGTCGCCATGGTCCTGAAGCCGGTAATGGTCGTAGTAGGCATCGAATGGCTTGCCCTGCGGCGCCATCACCCGGATGCCCGGGTGATGGCCGGCGAGCGAATCAACCCACACCCGGTCTTTTGGGGTCCGCGCGTAGTTCCACACGTGGTATTCATCGACCAGCCCACGACGCAGGGCCTCCAGGACGTAAGCCACAAGGATGGCCATGCGATCCTGCCGGCCAGCGAATGTGGTCATGATGACGGGGGCTGGATTCATGGGAGTGGTTCAAGGAGCCTTTCCCGGCCCTCACACTCCGCGCAGGGCGAGCCGGGCCCGAGCCGCTCGGCCCGTTTGCGCGTGCATATGACGATGCTTACGGCAATGTCCATCACAGTTTCATGTCGGATTTCGTGGCTAGAGCCCGCTAAGGCGGGGAGCCCAGCTGCTGCGCAAGGGTACCCAAATACCCTACAGCGAATTCCGCCATGGCGGAGAAGCTGCGTCCTCGCAGCGACACCACCCCCATCTGCGCAAACAAGGCAGGAGTATCTGTCACCTCCAGACGCACCAGACCACCACTGGCAACATTCGCCACCATTCCCGCAACCGGACACGCAATGACCGTGTCTGTGGCCAGTGCAACGCCTTTGAGCACATGCAAGTCATCGCAGGTCACCACCAGAGGGAACGCCGTACCCGCAGGCAAACCGGCGAACTGGCCCAGCGCCAGAAGCAGTTCTTCGGGTGCTTGCACGCTGCCCACACCGTACGCCAGCAAGGACGCCAGGCGCGTGGGGGCACCTGCCAGCGGATGACCCGACCTGGCGTAATACCCCGCCTGCAAGTTGCCCAGAGGCGTGACCGTCAGATCCGCCGCGGGCGCGAGGTTTCGCATGTCCGCGACAAAAAAATCCAGTGACTCATTGCGCAAGTGCTCGGTGAGGTACTGCGCATTGTTCACCTCCACCCGGGTCTTGATGCCCGGGTAATTGCTGCGCAGTTCGCACAACAGGCTTTGCAGCAAGGTCGCTGCCGGATAGGGGCCGACACCAAACGCAATGTCGCCAATCAGACGCTCGCGGTACATCGTCACATCCCGCTCCAGGCAGCGGCTCTCGAACAGGAGCTTGCGCGCGCGCTCGACCACAAAAGCGCCCGCGTCGGTGCAGGTCACTTCTGGCGTGCTGCGATTGAAAAGCTGCAACCCCAACTCTTCCTCGGCGACCAGAATGCTGCGACTGAAAGCGGGTTGACTCAGGTGGCAGCGCTCCGCAGCCCGGCCAAAGTGACGGGTGTCGGCCAACGCCACAAGGTGACCCATGCGTTTCAAGTCCATCAAACGCTCCTTCGCCATTGACGATGCATCCAATGCATTGATATGCATTTATAAATGCATTGGACGGATTTTGTACCGGCCCACAAAATCGCGCCACAAGAACGGAGACAAACCCCATGAACCCGATGCAAAACATCATCCTGGCCGGCGTCATCATCGGCTTTGCGCTGATCGAAATCGCCAGCAGGAGCTACAGGAACTACCAGGCGACCAAGGACGACACCAAGCTGGAGCTCTTCATGTTTCTCAGCTTGCTGGCCGTTTTGCAGCCGCTGATCTTCGCCATCACCGGCAAACTGGGGAGCCTGTGGTTCCCGGAAATGAAAGGCGCACTCGCCGGCTGGCCTGCATGGGTCATGTTTGCCATCCTGCTGGTCGGAGACGACATGACGCAGTACTGGTGGCACCGCCTTTCGCACTCCCCCCTGCTGTGGCCCCTGCACCGTGCGCACCATTCGGCGCACTACATGAGCATCCGGATCACCTACCGCAACAACTTTTTCTACTACGCCATGATGCCCGGCCTGTGGATCTCCGGCGTTGCGATCTACCTTGGCTTTGCCAACGTCTACCTCGTGTACATCGTGCTCAAGCTCACCGTCATCATGGGGGCCCATTGCGCGGTGCCCTGGGACCGGCCTCTGTACAGGATTCGCGCGCTGAGTCCGCTGATGTGGGTGCTGGAGCGCACCATCTCCACGCCTGCCACGCACTGGGCCCACCACGCCATGACCAACGAGGACGGCATTGGCCACTACAAGGGCAACTTTGGCAACCTGCTGTTTGTCTGGGACCTGATTTTCGGCACCGCGCACATCACCCGCAAGTTCCCGGCCCAGGTGGGCCTGCGGGATGACCAGTTGTTTGGCAAGGAAAAATGGCAGGCCGAGATGTTTTACCCGCTCAAGCGCTCGGCCCGCGAACACTCCGCTTTGGTCCCCGGCGGCACCATTTACGACGAGTCCAAAAGCCCCGCTGGCGCGGCGCCTGCCGCCTAGGCACTGGCGTCGCACGCAGGATGGCCGTTCATTTCAACCGCAGCTGGCCCGGTTTGCTAAATTGACCCGGATCGGGTCGGGTGCGCTTGCGGCACACAACTGCGTACGCAACCTGCCTGAACGACCAAAAGCGTGAACCGGGCTTACTTCCGCGCCGGCGGCACATCCGTGCAGCTGCCGTGCGCCACCTCCGCCGCCATGCCGATGCTCTCGCCCAGCGTGGGGTGCGGGTGAATCGTCTTGCCGATGTCCACGGCATCCGCCCCCATCTCGATCGCCAGGGCGATCTCGCCAATCATGTCGCCGGCATGCGTGCCAACCATGCCGCCGCCCAGGATCTTGCCGTGGCCGTGCGCTTCCGGTGAGTCATCAAACAGCAGCTTGGTGACGCCTTCGTCGCGGCCGTTGGCGATGGCGCGGCCGGAGGCCGTCCAGGGGAACAGGCCCTTCTTGACCTTGATGCCTTGGGCCTTGGCCTGGTCTTCGGTCAGGCCCACCCAGGCCACTTCGGGGTCGGTGTAGGCCACGCTGGGGATGACGCGGGCGTTGAAGGCGGCGCTGGCCAGCTCGGCATTGCCTTGCAGCTCACCGGCGATCACCTCGGCCGCCACATGCGCCTCATGCACGGCCTTGTGCGCCAGCATGGGCTGGCCCACGATGTCGCCGATGGCAAAGATGTGCGGCACGTTGGTGCGCATCTGGATGTCCACGTTGATGAAGCCACGGTCGGTGACGGCCACACCGGCCTTGTCGGCGGCGATTTTCTTGCCGTTGGGTGTGCGGCCCACGGCCTGCAGCACCAGGTCGTACACCTGCGGCGCGGGGGCGGTGCCGCCCTCCTCGGCCGAAGCAAAGGTGACTTCGATGCCCTCGGGCAAGGCGCGTGCAGACACGGTCTTGGTCTTTAGCATGATGTGGTCGAAGCGCTTGGCATTCATCTTCTGCCAGATCTTGACCAGGTCGCGGTCGGCGCCCTGCATCAGGCCGTCCAGCATCTCCACCACGTCCAGGCGCGCGCCCAGCGTGCTGTAGACCGTGCCCATCTCCAGCCCGATGATGCCGCCGCCCAGGATGAGCATGCGTTTGGGCACACCCGCCAGCGCCAGCGCGCCGGTGCTGTCCACCACGCGCGGGTCGTCTGGCATGAAGGGCAGGCGCACGGCCTGGCTGCCGGCGGCGATGATGGCGCGCTTGAAGGCAATCACCTTCTTCGTGCCGGTCTTCTCCTGCCCGCTGCCGGAGGTCTCTTCCACTTCCAGGTGGTTGGCTCCTGCGAATACGCCGTAGCCGCGCACGGTGGTCACCTTGCGCATCTTGGCCATGGCGGCCAGGCCACCAGTGAGCTTTCCGATCACTTTCTCCTTGTGGCCGCGCAGCTTGTCCACGCTGACCTTGGGCGCGCCGAACTCCACGCCCAGGTCGCCCAGGTGGCTGACCTCGTCCATCACCGCCGCCACGTGCAGCAGCGCCTTTGAAGGGATGCAGCCCACGTTCAGGCACACGCCGCCCAGGGTGGCATAGCGCTCCACCAGCACCACCTTCAGGCCCAGGTCGGCGGCGCGGAACGCCGCGCTGTAGCCACCAGGGCCACCACCCAGCACCAGCACATCGCACTCGATGTCGGCGCTGCCGGAAAAGCTGGCGGCCTGTGGCGCAGGCGCGCCGGCGGGCGCGGCGGGTGCTATTGTTTTTGTAGCGGGTGACGCAGCACTGGCGGGGGCTGCGGCCTGATTTGGCACTGAAACCGGCGCTGCAGCCGCGCCAGCGGCCTCCAGCACCAGCACCACCGAACCCTCGCTGACCTTGTCGCCCAGCTTGACCTTGAGTTCCTTCACTACGCCCGCGTGGCTGGAGGGAATCTCCATGGACGCCTTGTCGGACTCCACCGTCAGCAGCGACTGCTCGGCCTTGATGGTGTCGCCGGGTTTGACCAGCAGCTCGATCACGGCCACTTCCGCGAAGTCACCGATGTCGGGGACCTTGATGTCGATGAGGCTCATTTGCCACCTTTCAGCTTGACGGTGTGCAGGTCGGACGGACCTGCGGAGTTCTTGTCGAATTCGAGTCCGGCGGCCAGGCCGGCGGCGGCCACTTCACGGGCGTTGCGCGCACCGCCCCAGGCCGCGTGCATGGCGCCCAGTGCGAAGTTGCGCCCCGAGCCGATGGCCCAGAAATCCTTGAACTCGAAGATTTCGCGGTAGCTGTACACGCCCCAGATGCCGTGCGGGTTGGCCACCAACACGGTGAACTGGCTGGATTCGTACGGGTCGCTGTCTTCCTCCTTGGTCTGCAGGAAGAACTGCTCCTTCAGCTGGGGGTGCAGCTTGGTGAAGGTGGCGAAGATCTCGTCCTTGGTGGACAGCGTGCGTTCGGCCGGTGCCAGCGCGGCCAGCGCCTTGCGCAGCACGGGGAAATGAGCCACGGTGCCGGCCATGCCGAAATACGAGTCACCGACCCGGAAGATCTTGCTGTTGGACTCGTAGCGGTGCGAAAGGCGGGTGTCGCCAAACGTCACCAGCGTGTCGGCGCCGATGGCGACCTGGTTGCCCTTGCGGGCCACAACAACGGTGGTCATGGCCGATCAGAGCAGTACGCGGCGGAAATCGCCCAGGATCTGGCCCAGGTAGGCGTTGAAGCGCGCGGCAGCGGCCCCGTCGATCACCCGGTGGTCCCAGGTCAGGCTCAGCGGCAGCATCAGCCGCGGCACAAACTGCTTGCCGTCCCACACCGGCTCCATCTGGCTCTTGCACACGCCCAGGATGGCCACCTCGGGCGCGTTGATGATGGGCGTGAAGTAGCGCCCGCCAATACCGCCCAGGCTGCTGATGGTGAAGGTGGCACCGCTCATGTCGGCCGGGCCCAGCTTGCCGTCGCGCGCCTTTTTGGCGAGTTCGCCCATTTCCTGGCTGATCTGCAGCACGCCTTTCTTGTCGGCGTCCTTGATCACCGGCACCACCAGCCCATTGGGCGTGTCGGCGGCAAAACCGATATGGAAGTACTGCTTATAGATCAGGGCGTCGCCGTCCAGCGAGCTGTTGAAGTCGGGGAACTTCTTCAGTGCCGAGACACAGGCCTTGATCAGGAACGCGAGCATGGTGACCTTGATGCCCGACTTCTCGTTTTCCTTGTTGGTGGCCACGCGGAAAGCCTCCAGATCGGTGATGTCGGCGTCGTCATGGTTGGTGACGGCCGGAATCATGATCGCGTTGCGCAGCAGGTTGGCGCCGCTGATCTTCTTGATGCGCCCCATCTCCTTGCGCTCGATCGGGCCGAACTTGGCAAAGTCCACCTTGGGCCACGGAATCAGTCCCAGGCCTGCCCCGTCGCCACTCCCCGCAGCGGGTGCTTTGGCAGCGATCGCTTTCGTCTGCGCCGCGCCGCTCATCACGGCACGGGTGAAGTTCTGCACATCCTCCTGGGTGATCCGTCCCTTGGGTCCGGAGCCCTTGACCTCGTCCAGTGGCACGCCCAGTTCGCGTGCGAACTTGCGGATCGACGGCGAAGCGTGCGGCAGGCCGGCACTGGGCGTGCCGGGCTGGTGGGCAGGCACGGCGGCGGCTGCCGGGGACATGGCAGCCACAGCGGCTGCTGGCGCAGCGGCGGGCGCGCTGGCGGCCGGCCCGGAGGCGTCTGCGGCAACCGCAGCCGGCGCAGCGCCGGCGGCACCCAGCAGCACGGCGACGAGGTCACCGATATTGACCTTGTCGCCCACCTTGACCTTGAGTTCCTTGAGCACGCCCGCGTGGCTGGAGGGGATCTCCATGGACGCCTTGTCCGACTCCACGGTGATCAGCGACTGCTCGACCTTGATGCTGTCGCCGGGCTTGACGAACACCTCGATCACCGAGACGTCCTTGAAGTCGCCAATGTCGGGCACGCGGATTTCCACCGGGCCTGCAGCCACGGCAGCTGCGGCTGGAGCTTCGGACGCTATCGTTTTTGTAGCGGGTAGCGTAGCACTGGCGGGGGCTGCAGCCAGTTTTTGTGCTGAAGATGGTGCAGCCGGGGCGGCAGCGGCACCTGCAGACTCCAGCAGGACGACCAGGGAGCCCTGCTTGACCTTGTCGCCCAGCTTGACCTTGATCTCCTTGACCACGCCGGCGGCCGAAGAGGGGATTTCCATCGACGCCTTGTCCGACTCGACGGTGATCAGGCTTTGCTCGGCCTTGATCGCGTCGCCGGGCTTGACCAGCACTTCAATGACGGCCACTTCATCAAAGTCGCCGATGTCCGGGACCTGCACTTCAATCGTTGCCATGTTGTTGTCTCCGGATGTTCAGGCGTACAGCGGGTTGATCTTGTCTGCCTTGATGCCGTACTTCTGGATGGCTTCCGCCACCTTGGCTGCCGGCACCGTGCCCTCCTCGCTCAGCGCCTTGAGGGCGGCCACCACCACGTAGTGACGGTTGACTTCGAAGTGCTCGCGCAGCTTGCCGCGGAAGTCGCTGCGGCCAAATCCGTCGGTGCCCAGCACCTTGTAGGTGCGGCCCTTGGGGATGAACGGCCGGATCTGCTCGGCGTAGGCCTTCATGTAGTCGGTGGAGGCAATCACCGGGCCGGTGTGCTTTTCAAGCTGCTGGGCCACGAAGGGCACCTGCGGCTTGTCGGTGGGGTGCAGCAGGTTGTAACGATCAGCGGCCTGGCCGTCGCGGCCCAGCTCGTTGAAGCTCGGGCAGCTCCATACATCCGCCGACACGCCCCAGTCCTTCTCCAGCAGCTCCTGCGCGGCAAGGCTCTCGCGAAGGATGGTGCCGCTGCCCAGCAGCTGCACGCGCGGCGTCGCCTTGGCGCCCGGCTTGCACAGGTACATGCCCTTGATGATCTGCTCCTCGGTGCCGGGAGTGAGGCCGGGCATGGCGTAGTTTTCATTGAGCAGCGTCAGGTAGTAGAAGACGTTTTCCTGCTTCTCGACCATGCGCTTCAAGCCATGGTGCAGGATCACGCCGACTTCGTGCGCAAACGTGGGGTCGTAGCTGATGCAGTTGGGGATGGTGCCGGCCAGGATGTGGCTGTGGCCGTCTTCGTGCTGCAGGCCCTCGCCGTTGAGCGTGGTGCGCCCGGAGGTGCCGCCCAGCAGGAAGCCGCGCGCCTGCATGTCGCCCGCCGCCCAGGCCAGGTCGCCAATGCGCTGGAAGCCGAACATCGAGTAGTACACATAGAACGGCACCATGATGCGGTTGCTGGTGCTGTAGCTGGTGGCCGCCGCGATCCAGCTGCTCATGCCGCCGGCTTCGTTGATGCCTTCCTGCAGGATCTGGCCCTTGACGTCTTCCTTGTAGTACATCACCTGGTCTTTATCCACCGGGGTGTACTGCTGGCCTGCCGGGTTGTAGATGCCAACCTGGCGGAACAGGCCCTCCATGCCGAAGGTACGGGCCTCGTCCACCAGGATGGGCACCACGCGCGGGCCCAGCGCCTGGTCGCGCAACAGCTGCGTCAGGAAGCGCACGTACGCTTGCGTGGTTGATATCTCGCGGCCCTCGGCGGTGGGTTCCAGCACGGCCTTGAAGGTCTCGATGGAAGGCACGGTAAAGCTCGTCGGCCTTGGTGCGGCGGTGGGGCAGATACCCACCCAGCGCCTTGCGCCGCGCGTGCAGGTACTGCATTTCGGGCGTGTCGTCGGCCGGCTTGTAAAACGGCAGCTTGGGCAGCTCGCTGTCGGGGATGGGGATGTTGAAGCGATCGCGGAAGATCTTGATGTCTTCGTCGGTGAGCTTCTTGGTCTGGTGCACGGTGTTCTTGCCTTCACCGATCTTGCCCATGCCAAAGCCCTTGACGGTCTTGATCAGCAGAACTGTCGGCTGGCCCTTGTGCTTGACGGCCCTGTCGAAAGCCGCATACACCTTTTGCGGGTCGTGGCCGCCGCGACGCAGGTTCCAGATGTCGTCGTCGCTCATGTGGGCCACCATCTCCAGCGTGCGCGGGTCGCGGCCAAAGAAATGCTTGCGCACGTAGGCACCGTCGTTGGCCTTGAAAGCCTGATAGTCGCCATCCACCGTGTCCATCATCAGCTTGCGCAGCGCGCCGTCCTTGTCGCGCGCCAGCAGCGGGTCCCAGTTGCTGCCCCACAGCAGCTTGATCACGTTCCAGCCCGAACCGCGGAATTCGCCTTCGAGTTCCTGGATGATCTTGCCGTTGCCACGCACCGGTCCGTCCAGGCGCTGCAGGTTGCAGTTGATCACGAACACCAGGTTGTCCAGGTTCTCGCGCGCGGCCAGGCCGATGGCGCCCAGGCTTTCCACCTCGTCCATCTCGCCGTCGCCACAGAACACCCAGACCTTGCGGTTCTCGGTGTTGGCAATGCCCCGGGCGTGCAGGTACTTGAGGAAGCGGGCCTGGTAGATGGCCATCAGCGGGCCCAGGCCCATGCTCACCGTGGGGAACTGCCAGAACTCGGGCATCAGCTTGGGGTGCGGATAGCTCGACAGGCCCTTGCCATCCACTTCCTGGCGGAAGTTGAGCAGCTGCTCTTCGGTCAGGCGGCCTTCAAGGTAAGCACGCGCATACACGCCGGGCGACACGTGGCCCTGGATGTAGATGCAGTCGCCGCCGTGGTTTTCACTCTCGGCATGCCAGAAGTGATTGAAGCCGGCACCGAACAGGTTGGCCAGCGAGGCAAACGAGCCAATGTGCCCGCCCAGGTCGCCGCCGTCGGCGGGATTGTGGCGGTTGGCCTTGACCACCATGGCCATGGCGTTCCAGCGCATGTAGGCGCGCAGCCGCTCTTCAATGTCGAGGTTGCCGGGGCAATGGGCCTCGTCCTGCGGCTCGATGGTGTTGATGTAGCCGGTGGTGGCCGAGAAAGGCATGTCAATGCCCCTCCTGGCGTGCCTGCTCCAGCAATTGCTCGAGCAGGAAATGGGCGCGTTCGCGGCCCTCGGCATTGGTAGGGCTGCTGGCAAGGACGGCCGAAAGGGCGTCAATCCATTCGCGGGTTTCCTGGCTGTCAGCGTCTTGGGTGGCGGAACCGAACAGGTTCCCGGGTACTGCGGCCATGGTTGTCTCCTCTTGTGCGGCAGGCATTGGGTTTTGGAAGCTGAAGTGTCCCACAACTTTCAGGAAATTTCAAATAGTGCTTTTACATTTCACAATACAATATTTACCAACCGAAGGGGATCCGGCAAAAAGCCCGGGCTTCACAGGCTTGTCCCCTACACTTCCGCCCATGCAGCGGCCACCCACCGTCCCGGACCGGACCATTCCCACACTGCCCTCACCGGCGCTGTGGCGCAACTGGTGGAAACGGCAACAACCGAGCCGTCAGGACCGCTTTGCCGTCATTGCCCCGCTGGCCGCGGTGCTGTTGTTCCTCAGCGCCATCGCCTCGTCGTTCTGGTACCTGCGCGTGGAGGAGACCGGGCGCGAGCAGGAGGCCGTCAAGCGTGATGTCGAATACGGCCAGCAGCGCCTGCGGCTTCGGCTGCTGAAACGACAGGAACAACTGATGCGCATTGCGCGCGACGTCTCCAACAAGGAAATTGACACCGACGAGTTTGTCGCCCGCGCCGAGCAGCTGGTGACGCAGTACCCCGAGTTGCAGGCGATCACCTGGATCGATGACAAGCGGCGCGTGCGCGCGAGCTACGCCGCGCCCACCGTGGGCGGGCCGCAGTTGCGGCCTGCGGGCACCGTCTTGCGACCGGGTGAAACCGAAGGCACGTTCAACCTGGTGCGCGAACACCAGCAGCCGATCTATGCCCAGCCTCCGCAGGTGGCCGGTTCCACGCCGCCACTTCAGTTGCACATCCCCCTGGCCGACCAGGGCCGCTTTGGTGGCGTGTTGCTGGGTGAGTACTGGGTTGACGGACTGCTGCGGTACGGCGTGCCCACCGAGGTCTCGGCCCGCTATGCGCTGGCGCTGGTGGACGGACGGGGCAACGTTCTGGCGGGCAGCCTCGGGCCGGCACGGGGACCGGCAAACCCGCTGTTTACCTGGGCCTCGCATGTCAGCGAGTACGAAGTTCCCGTATCCCCCGTCGGAAACGGCCTGATCCTCAAGGCGCAGGCCTGGCGCACCTCCCAGGGCCTGATCGGCAGCGGGCTGTTCTGGCTGGTGTGCGTGCTCAGCGGCATGACCGCCTGGCTGCTGATCGGCTCATGGCGGCACACGCGACGGCGCGTGCAGGCGCAGCAGGCGCTGATTTCGAGACCAACTTCCGCCGTGCCATGGAAAACTCCATGCTCACCGGCATGCGCGCGCTGGACCTGCAGGGTCGCATCACCTATGTGAACGTTGCCTTCTGCCAGATGACGGGCTGGAGCGAGGCCGAGCTGGTGGGGCGCACGGCACCTTTTCCGTATTGGCCGGACCAGGACCGCGAACTGCTGGCCGCGCGGCTGACGACGAGCTCAATGGCCGCACACGGCCGGGGGCTTCCAGGTCCGGTGAAGCGCAGCGACGGCTCGCCGTTTGATGCGCGCATGTATGTTTCCCCGCTGATCGATGCCGTGGGTAGCAGACGGGCTGGATGACGTCCATGACGGACATCACCGAGCCCAACCGCATCCGCGAACAGTTGCAGGCCTCGCATGAGCGCTTCACCACCGTGCTGGAGGCGCTCGACGCGGCCGTGTCGGTGGCGCCCTGGGCAGCGAGGAGCTGCTGTTTGCGAACAAGCTGTATCGCACAGTGGTTTGCGCCCAGGCCACAGGACACCTGCAGCTGGTGGCGCAGGCCGGGTGCCCGAGCGCAAGCCGGGAACCGATCCGCAGGACGATGTGGACCGTTCATGGGCCTGCCCACCGGCACGCTGGCGCTGGAGCAGACGGAGAACGCCGAAATCTTCGTCAACGAGCTGGGCAAATGGCGCGGAGGTGCGCTCGCGCTACCTCAACTGGGTGGACGGCCGCCTGGCACAGATGGTGATCGCAACCGATATCACGCCGCGGCGCCTGGCCGAGGAGCAATCGGCCGCGCAGGCCGAACGGGCGCAGTCGGCCAGCCGCCTGATCACCATGGGCGAGATGGCCTCAAGCGTGGCGCACGAACTGAACCAGCCACTGACGGCCATCAACAACACTGCAGCATGGTCTCGCGCATCCGCGGCGGCCAGATGCGCGAGGACGACCTGCTGGCGGCGCTGGACAAGACCGCGCGCGCCAGGCCCAGCGCCGACAGATCATCCAGCGCATCCGCAGCTTCGTGAAGCGCAGCGAGCCCAATCGCGCGCTGTCGGACGTGGCGCCCATGGTGAGCGAGGCGGTCGAGCTGGCCGACATCGAACTGCGCCGGCGCAACGTGCGCCTTCTCCACTATGTGGCGGCACGCCTGCCGCGCCTGCTGGTGGACCCGATCCTGATCGAGCAGGTGCCTGGTCAACCTGCTCAAGAACGCGGCCGAGTCAATCGAGAACGCCCAGCGGCCCACGGCCCGTCGCAGCGTGGAACTGCGCGTGGTGCCCCGCGAACTGGACGGTCAACCGGTGGTGGAGTTCTCGGTGCTGGATTCCGGCGCAGGCCTTGCACCGGAAGTGATGGACTCGGCTGTACGAGGCGTTCTTCTCGACCAAACCGGAAGGCATGGGCATCGGCCTGAATCTGTGCCGCAGCATCGTGGGAGTCCACCAGGGGCGGATGGAAGCGGCGAACCTCTACAATGGCGAAGAGATTGTCGGATGCCGTTTCAGCTTCTGGATACCGGTGTCCGACGCACAAATTCCGCAGCACCAAGGATTCCGGAGTGACCGCATGAGCTTGATTCCGAAAAGGGCACCGTCTATGTCGTCGACGACGACGAGGCCGTGCGCGACCTCGCTGCAATGGCTGCTGGAGGGCAGGACTACCGGGTGCGCTGCTACGACTCGGCGGAATCCTTCCTGTCGCGCTACGACCCGCGCGAAGTGGCCTGCCTGATCGTGGACATCCGCATGGGCGGCATGACCGGCCTGGAGCTGCAGGGACCGCCTCATCGAGCGCCGCTCTCATTGCCCGTGGTGTTCATCACCGGGCATGGCGATGTGCCCATGGCCGTCAACACGATGAAGAAGGGCGCGATGGATTTCATCCAGAAGCCCTTCAAGGAAGACGAACTCGTCAACCTGGTGGAACGCATGCTCGAAGTGGCGCGCGACGCCTTCTCGGACCACCAGCAGGCGGCCAGCCGCGACGCCCTGTTGTCCAAACTGACCAGCCGCGAGGCGCAGGTGCTCGAGCGCACGTCGCCGGGCGCCTGAACAAGCAGATCGCCGACGATCTGGGAATCAGCATCAAGACGGTGGAGGCGCATCGCGCCAACATCATGGAAAAGCTCAACGCCAACACCGTCGCCGACCTGCTCAAGATTGCCCTGGGTCCCTCTGCCGTGAAGGCATGAGCGCAGTATTGATCGACGGCAATGCCCCGTCCGCGAGCTGCGCGCCGATGTGGCAATGCGGGCAGCCCGCCTCAAGGCCCGGTGGGTCACCCCCGGCCTTGCCGTGGTGCTGGTAGGCGACAACCCGGCCAGCCAGGTATGTGCGCAACAAGGTCAAGGCCCGCGAGGACAGCGGCCTGCATTCGGTGCCGGAAAATATGACGCCGAGCTGACCGAGGCCGCACTGCTGGCGCGTGGATCGCACTCAACAACGACCCGGCCATCCACGGCATCCTGGTGCAGCTGTTGCCGGCGCACATTGATGCGCAAAAGGTGATTGAAGCCATTTCGCCGGCCAAGGACGGACGGTTTCACATTGCCATGCCGGGGCCCTGATGACCGGCATGCCCGGCTTCTGGCCGCACACACCCTACGGCGGGCATGAAGATGCTGGAGAGCATCGGCTACGAACCCGCGCGCAAGCACGCCGTGGGATCGGGCGCAGCAACATCGTGGGCAAGCCGATGGCGCTGATGCTGCTGCAGCAGAACGCCACCGTCACCATCCGCCCAGCGGCACCAGGGATTCGGGCGCTGTTGACCCCGCCAGGCGGATGTGATCGTCGCGCGGTAAGCAAGCGCACGTGCTCACCGCCGACATGGTCAAGCCCGGCGCGGTGGTGATCGACGTCGGGATGAACCGCAACGACGAAGGCAAGCTGTGCGGCGATGTGGATCTCTGCCGGGGTGGGGAAGGGCAGGCTGGATCACCCCGGTGCCGGGCGGCGGGTCCCATGACCATCACCATGCTGCTGGTCAATACCCCTGAAGCTGCCGAGCGCGGCCTTGAACACGCTGCCATAGGGACTTCCAATCCCTGGGTGCTTGAACCGGCGCCGTCCGCCCTGGACAATAGCGGGATGAGCAATCCCTTCTTTGATTTTTCCGGTCTGCCGGCGTTTGACCGAATTATTCACCGGCGACGTTTCCATGCCAGCTGGGCGGACAGCCTGTTGGCCGACGCAACCAGGCACTGGAAACCGTCATCGCCCCGGACTTCCCCGCGCAGTGGACCGCCATTGCCAGGTGCTGATGTGGCCATCGAGCGCCTGAGCCTCGCCTGGGGCGCAGTGAGCCACCTCGAACGGCGTGGCCGATACGCCCGAGCTTCGCGCCGCCTACAACGGGCGGTGTCGCCGCGCGTCACCTGAACTCCTGACGCGTCTGGGGTCGACGAGCGGCTGTGTGCCTGATCAAGTCCATCGATCCCGGACCTGAATGCCGAACAGCGCCGGGCCTTGCCAATGCCCTGCGCACTTCGTCCCTGGCCGGGCCGAGTTGCAAGGCGAAGCCAGGGATCGGTTCGCCCGCATCCAGAGCGCCAGGCCGACCTGGAGCCAGAAGTTCAGTGAGAACGCCCTGACGCCACAGACGCCGGGGCCTGGTACGCCGGCGTTAGCGAACTGGACGGGGTACCCCCCGATGTGCAGCAGGCCGCACGGGCCGCCGCGCAGGCCGAGGGCAAGGACGGCTACAAGCTCACCCTGAAGATGCCCTGTTACCTGCCGGTGATGCAGTTCGCGCACAGCAGCGCCTTGCGCGAACGCCTGTACCGCGCCTACGTGACGCGCGCATCCGACCAGGCCGACACCGGCGCACAGGTGTTTGACAACACGCCACTTCATCGGCGAGATCCCGCCTGTGCCAGACGAAGCCGGCTGTCAGTGACCCGCAATTTCCGGGCAAGTCTCTGTCGTGCCCAAGATGGCCGAGTCACCCCAACAGGTGGCCACTGCGCGCGACCTGGCCGCTCGCGCCGGCCCCATTGACGTGAAAAAGACGTTGCCGACATGCGTGCTTTCGCGGCGGAGCAGTTGGGTCCGGACCGACCCGCAGGCCTGGGACTGGCCCATCCGCGAAAAGCTCAAGGAAGTCTGCCGCCTTCAGCGAGCAGAAGTAAGCAGTATTTCACGGCACCCAAGGTGCTGGACTGGCTGTTCAAGATCGTCGAAACGCTGTTCGAGGTCTCGATCCGGCCAGACGCCGCCCCGGTAGGAATCCCTCGTGGCGTTCTCCTACCGCATAGAGCAGGCACGGGCGGCACTGGCGAACGCGCCACGGAGCTGGTGGGCCAGTTTCACCCGACCCGGCCGCGCGCGACCGGAAGCCCGGCGGCGCCTGGATGGACGACGTGCGCGCGCCGGCTGCGCCCGTCGACGGCAGGTTGCAGACGCCCGCGGCCCACCCGGTGTGCAATTTCGCCGAAGGCGTGACGGCAAGCCGGCCTGCTGACCCACGACGACGGACTTCACGCTGTTCCATGAGTGTCACGGCATGCAAACAGCATGCTGACCCAGGTGAACAGGAGCGCGATGTCTCCGGCATCAGCGGCGTCGAGTGGGACGCGGTGGAGTTGCCCAGCCAGTTCATGGAGAACTTGCTGAGGGCTAGGTGCCAGGCCACATGACGGCGCATGTGGACACCGGTGAGCCGCCGCCCCGCGCGCCTCTTTGACCGGCATGCTGGCCGCCAAGAACTTCCAGGCCGGAACGCAGACCCTGCGCCAGATCGAATTTGCCCTCTTCGACATGCTGTTGCACACCGACCACGACCCTGCGCAGGTGACTTCATGCTCCTGCTGCGGCGGGCGCGCGTAGAGGTGGCCGTCCTGCAACCGCCAGAGTGGAGCCGTACGGCCCAATAACCTTCAGCCAACATCTTTCGCCGGAAGGCGCCATGCAGCGGGCTACTACAGCCGCTGGGGCGGGCCGAAGTGCTCAGCGCCGACGCCTGCCGCCTTCGAGGAAACAGCGGCGCAAAGACGGTAGCCCGAGCGTCGAAACCGGCAGAAAATACCGCCAGTCCATCCTGGAAGGCAGCCGGCCAGCCATCGAATCCTTCCGCGCCTTCCGCCGCGAGCCGACACTGGACGCACTGCTTCGGCACCAGGGCATGGCATGATTCAAGTC